>NZ_FOSR01000019.1 GCF_900114325.1 Rhodanobacter glycinis | reverse complement strand
AGTGCTGCCGTCAGCGTCGTCTTGCCGTGGTCCACGTGACCAATCGTGCCGACGTTGACGTGCGGCTTGGTGCGTTCGAATTTACCCTTTGCCATACGCGCTAAACCCCGATGGAGTGAATTGATGTGAAAGAAAAACCAATCCGATCGACACCGGATCGACACCCGCCGGTATCGTGCGAGTGGTGCTCATGACTGGAATCGAACCAGCGACCTCTTCCTTACCAAGGAAGTGCTCTACCGACTGAGCTACATGAGCAAAACTGTTGCCATCCTCCATGATGACGCAGACAAACCCGGCGTCCTGCCGGACTCTTCAAGAAAGCGTCGACTCATGCAGCAACGCATCAATCAACAGCACCCGACACTTGCAGTCGCAATGGAGCGGAAGACGGGAATCGAACCCGTGTAATCAGTTTGGAAAACTGATGTTCTACCATTGAACTACTCCCGCCAAGCGCGGAACTCATGCTGGTGGAGGGAGGTGGATTACTCCGGGCATCCTGCCCTCCGCCCCTCCGGGGCCGCGCCGCTTTCGCGTCGCGTTCAAAATCGCTCCTGCGATTTTGTACTCGTCTCATCCTGAGACTCGCCCATCCGGGCCAGCCTCCGGCTGTTCAAAATCGATCCAGGCGATTTTGTCGAACCACGGCGGCGGATCTCATCCACCTCCACAGCTCGCTTGTCAGATCTCCGGAACTTGACTACACAAGGCACTCAAGCTGGTGGAGGGAGGTGGATTCGAACCACCGAAGGCGTAAGCCAGCAGATTTACAGTCTGCCCCCGTTGGCCGCTTGGGTATCCCTCCAACAAAGAACGCCTATTGTCGTGAGCACCCGGAAAACTGTCAATACTTGCGGCACGAAATCGAGGAAATTTCTTGCCACGGATATCGATCTGACGCCACCCGGACCACCCGAAACAACACGCGCCTCCTGAACGAAGCCGCGCAGCATACCATGCATGCAACGATCCGCCCACGAACACCGAACCCCGGCCGTCGTCACATGTCCGGCGCATCACGTCCGGACAACGCACATTTCGACCCGGATCATGGCGCTACGCTGGCCGAGCGCCACCTGCCAACCGGTCGTTACTGCACCAGCGGCGCCGAGCGCAGGGCCGTCACCTGCTGCTCCATGGCCTTGGACAGCTCCATCAACTGCTTCGCGTAGGCCTGCAGGCGCTGGTCCTCCTCGTTGCGCGGCTCCCAGACCGGCACCTGGGTCGGGTGGCCATCCGGGCTGTCCAACGCCACAAACACCATCACGCAACTGGTCGCCAGCCGCTGCTCGCCACTGCGCAGGGCGCGTGCCAGCACGTCCACCGCCATGTGCATGCTGGATCGCCCCGTATGGATCAGGCGCGCACGCACGGTGACCAGGTCGCCGATCAGGATCGGCGCCACGAACTGGATGCCGCTGACCGAGACGGTGACGCAATACGCCCCGCTCCAGCCCACCGCGCAGGCATAGCCCGCCTGGTCGATCCACTTCATTGCCATGCCGCCATGCACCTTGCCACCGAAATTGACGTCGGTGGGCTGGGCGAGAAAGCGGAAAGTCACCTCGTTCTGCTGGCCTGGCATGTAGATTCCGTCGCGGGGTCAAGGACTGGGCCAACATTATGCCCGTCAGAACCCCGCCACCGTCGACGCATCAAGCAAAAGTTGCATGGGCGTGCTCAATACGCCATTCGGCGACAGGCGTTCCGGCCCGGTCGCGACAAACCCGAACCGCCGGTACACCGGCACCGCGCAACGGGAGGCGTTGAGTGTGAAACACCGTGTGCTCGCGCGCCGGACGGCGTCGCGCATGGCCCGCAGCCACAGGCGGCGGGCAATACCTCGCCCCTGGTAGCGGGTTCCGACGAAAAGCTGGATCAGGTGACTGTCGTCACGCATCGCAGCAACACCCACCAACGTGCCGCCCAGCCAAGCCAGATGGAAACGGCACCCAATGGCGATCCGCTCGCGAACTACCTTTGCACTCATCCGCTCAAGCATGGCGACCCCGGCATCGTGCGGCTGGTCAGGCAAAATCCAGCGACGCGCCACGCGGCGCACCAACACGCCGATGGCGCGAGCGTCGTCCGATTGACCCAGGCGCAGGGACAATTCAAGTGGCGGCACGCGCGACCTCGCTGGATTTGAGACGGCGCGATTGTGGCAGTCGTACCCGCACGAAAAAAGCCCCGCCTTGCCGGGCGGGGCTTTCTCATCCGGCAAGCCGAAGCTCAGACGTTGAACAGGAAGTGCAGCACGTCGCCATCCTTGACGATGTAATCCTTGCCTTCCTTGCGCAGGCGCCCTGCCGCTGCCGCACCCGTTTCGCCCTTGTACTGGACGAAGTCGTCGTAGCCCACGGTCTCGGCGCGGATGAAGCCCTTTTCGAAGTCGGTGTGGATCACCCCGGCAGCCTGCGGCGCGGTGGAGCCACGCTTTACCGTCCAGGCACGCACTTCCTTCACGCCGGCGGTGAAATAGGTCTGCAGGTTGAGCAGCTTGTAGCCGGCGCGAATCACCCGATTCAGCCCCGGCTCGTCCAACCCCATGTCCTTCAGGAATTCGTCGCGATCAGCGTCATCCAGCTGCGCCATCTCTTCCTCGATGGCGGCACACACCGGCACCACTTCGGCCCCTTCGACAAGCGCGCGGGCGCGCACGGCGTCCAGCAGCGGGTTGTTCTCGAAACCGTCGTCGGCAACGTTGGCGATGTACATCAGCGGCTTCAGGGTGAGCAGGAACAGGTCGCGGACCAGCGCACGCTCTTCCTCATCCAGGCCCAGGCTGCGCGCGGACTTGCCTTCGTTGAGGCCGGCCGACAGCTTCTGCAGCACCGGCTTCTTCGCCAACGCCTCCTTGTCGTTCGCCTTGGCCGCACGCTCGGCGCGATTCAAGGCCTTGTCCACCGACTCCAGGTCGGCCAGCGCCAGCTCGGTGTCGATCGTCTCGATGTCGGCGATCGGATCGACCTTGCCCGCGACATGGATCACGTCACCCTCGAAACAGCGCACCACGTGGGCGATCGCGTCGACCTCGCGGATGTGCGCCAGGAACTTGTTGCCAAGCCCTTCGCCCTTGGAGGCACCGGCCACCAGGCCGGCAATGTCGACGAACTCGACCGCGGTCGGGATGACTTTCTGCGGATTGACGATGGCCGCCAGCGCATTCAGCCGCAGGTCCGGCACCGGCACTACGCCAACGTTCGGCTCGATCGTGCAGAACGGGAAGTTGGCCGCGGCGATGCCCGCCTTGGTCAGCGCATTGAACAGGGTGGACTTGCCGACATTGGGCAGACCAACAATGCCGCATTTGATGCCCATGGGAGCTCCGGAAATGAAAAATGAAAAATCGGGGTTCGGAAAGTGCCGGCGCGGAACGCAACGCCCGGCTACCTGCTTCCGCCCTCGTTCGTATGCAACTGCTGCATCGCCTTGTCGAACTGCCCGTCCGTCGCCAGCGGCAGCACATCCAGTGCGCGGCCGATGCCGCCAAGGATCGCATCCTCATCCTGCGCAGATGGCCGCCCAAGCACCCAGCCCGTGACCTTGTCGCGGTGCCCGGGATGACCGATGCCGATGCGCAGGCGGTGGAACTTGCCGTGGCCGAGATGGGCGAAAGTGTCGCGCAGGCCATTCTGGCCACCGTGACCCCCATCGAACTTCAGCCGCACGGTGCCGGCAGGCAGGTCGAGATCGTCGTGTGCCACCAGGCACTGTTCCGGCTCGATCTTGTAATAGCGCAGCGCCGAGACGACGGCGATGCCGCTCTTGTTCATGAAAGTGGACGGCTTGAGCAGCCAGACCGGCTCGCCACCAAGCCGCACCCGAGAGGTTTCGCCGTGCAGCTTGCCGTCGAAACTCCAGCGCTCGCCCTGGCTCGCCGCAAGGGCGTCCACAAGCCAGAACCCGGCGTTGTGCCGGGTTCGGAGGTATTCGGCACCGGGATTGCCCAGCCCGACGATGAGTCGAAGTCCCGCCATGACGAAACCCGCAGGCGACCCGCGCCCGGCAGGGGCGCGGGTCGCCGCGGCTTACTTCTTCGGTTCCTCGGCGGCCGGCTTGGCCTCGCCCTCGGCCGCATCGGCAGCCGGAGCTTCCTCGACCTCGGCCTTCACCGTGTTGGCGGTGACCACGGCGGAGTCATGGGAGGCGCCCAGGTGCAGCGCGGGGATCTCGACGCCGGCCGGCAGCTTGATCTGCGACATATGGATGATGTCGCCCGGCTTCAGGTCGGCCAGGTCGAGTTCGATGAACTCCGGCAGGTTCTTCGGCAGGCAGGAGATTTCCAGCTCGGTGAGGTTGTGCGAGATCACCACGCCGGAGGTCTTGCCGGCGGCCGACGCTTCCTGGTTCAGGAAGTGCAGCGGCACGCTCACGCGCAGCGCTTCCTTCTCGTTGATGCGCAGGAAGTCCATGTGCATCATCAGCTGCTTGAACGGATGCTTCTGCCAGTCGCGCACCAGCACCTTCTGCACCTTGCCGTCGACGTTCAGGTCGAGGATGGACGAGAAGAACCACTCGTGCTTGGCGGCAAGCAGGATGGTGTTGTGCTCGATCTGGATGTTCTGCGGCGCCTGCTCGGCACCGTAGACGACGGCCGGCACGAAGCCCGCATGACGCAGGCGGCGGCTCGCACCTTTCCCCTCGTCCTTGCGGCTCTGCGCCTTGATTTCATGTGTCTGGGACATTGCTTTACTACCTAGGTTGATGTTTGCCGCCTCGCGGCGACCATGTGACTTTCCCGCGACCAGGAAAGCCCGTTACTTCCACGCGACATCCATGCCGCGAAAAGCCAGGGATCAAAACCGCTCGTCCTGAGCGGACTTTCAAGCCATTTCCACGCGACATCCATGCCGCGAAAAGCCGAACATCAAGCACCGCTCATCCTGAGCGGACTTTCAAATTCTCAATCCACGTACAGCGAGCTGACCGACTCGCCAAAGGCGATGCGGCGAATGGTTTCGGCCAGCAGCTCGGCCACCGAAAGCTGACGGATCTTGGCGCACGACTGCGCCTCGGGCCGCAACGGCAGCGTGTTGGTCACCACCAGCTGGTCAAGCTGGGAGCCCTCGATGTTGCCGATCGCGGCACCGGACAGCACCGGATGCACGCAGTAGGCGATGACCTTGCGCGCACCGCGCTCCTTCAGTGCCGCCGCCGCCGCGCAAAGCGTGCCGGCGGTATCGACGATGTCGTCCACCATCACGCAGGTCTTGCCGTCCACATCGCCGATGATGTTCATCACCGTGGCCACGTTGGCGCGCGGACGGCGCTTGTCGATGATCGCCAGGTCCGCGTCGTCCAGCCGCTTGGCGATGGCGCGCGCGCGCACCACGCCGCCCACGTCCGGGCTCACCACGATCAGGTCGTCCAGCGAGTGGTGGCGCCAGATGTCCGCCAGCAATATCGGCGAAGCGTAGACGTTGTCCACCGGGATATCGAAGAACCCCTGGATCTGGTCGGCATGCAGGTCCACCGTCAGCACGCGATCGACGCCTGCGGCCCCAACCATCTTCGCCGCCAGCTTGGCGGTGATCGGCACGCGCGCGGAACGCGGGCGGCGATCCTGGCGGGCGTAACCGAAATACGGCATGACCGCGGTGACGCTGGCCGCCGAGGCCCGCTTCAGGGCATCGACCAGGGCCAGCATCTCGAACATGTTTTCCGCGCTCGGCGCGCCGGTCGGCTGCAGCACGAACACTTCCTGCCGGCGCACGTTCTCCTCGATCTCGATCTGCACTTCGCCGTCGCTGAACTTGCCGACGAGCGCCTTGCCCAGCGGAATGCCCAGCCGATGAGCCACGTCCTCGGCCAGGGCGCGATGGGCGTTGCCGGTGAACAGCATCGGGGCTGGCGTATCCACTAGTGACTTCCTCTGAACTTTGGGGTTCTTGGCTTGGAATGGCTGGGGCGGCAGGATTCGAACCTGCGAATGCGGGGATCAAAACCCCGTGCCTTACCGCTTGGCGACGCCCCAGTATGACTCTTGTCCGCTTCCGACCCGTGCCGGCTCAAACCGCTTTGCGATGCCTTGCCAGTGCCTCGTGCAGGGGCGACAGCCCCACGCCCGCGGCCACCCAGGCATCGAATTGCGCCGGGCATCGCCTGACCACCGCCTCCGCGCGTTCGCGCGAGACCATTTCCAGGAACACGCAACCGCCGCTGCCGGATAGCTGCGCACGCCCGAAAGCACCGAGCCAGTCGAGAGCGGCCGCCACACTGGGATGGCGAGCTCGCACGACGGGCTCGAAGGCGTTTTCTACCGTTTCGCCGGAAGCAAAGGATGAAATTGTCGCTGGCGGCGCATTTCGTGTCAATTCAGACGCTTGAAAAAGCGCCGCGGTGGGCACGTGCTCGCGCGGATTCAGCACCACATACCAGCGCCGCGGCAAGGTCATCGGCGTGAGCTGCTCGCCCACGCCTTCGGCCCAGGCCGAGCGGCCGCGCACGAAGACCGGCACATCGGCGCCCAGTTCGCGGCCCAGTGCGGCCAGCGCATCCTCGTCCAGCCCGGCGTCCCAGAGATGATTCAGCGCCACCAGCATCGTGGCGGCATCCGAGCTGCCGCCACCCAGGCCGCCGCCCATCGGGATGCGCTTGGCCACCTCGATGTCGACCCCGGCTGCGACGCCTGAATGCCGACGCAACAGACTGGCGGCGCGCACCAGCAAATCGTCCGCCTCGGCCACGCCGGGCACCTCGGTGCGGCGACGGATGACCCCGTCGGCACGCACGCGCAGGCGTACTTCGTCGCCCCGGTCGAGCAGGCGAAACACCGTCTGCAAGTCGTGGTAACCGTCCATACGACGGCCGGTGATGCGCAGGAACAGATTCAGCTTGGCCGGCGCCGGCCAGCGCGTCCAGCCTTCGGTCGACGGCCGCAGATAGCGGCGCATGTGCACCCGCAGGTGCATCGGAAAGCCGCGTTCGCGGTCATGTTCGCGGTGGGCTGCCTGGGCCGGGGTGTCGCGCGTCGGCTCGGTCACCTCGAAGCCGTGGCGCGCGTAGAACGGCGCATTCCAGGGCACGTCGGACAAGGTCCCCAGCACGATCGACGGATACCCTGCCTCGGCCGCCCAGGCGCAGGCGTGCTCCAACAGTCGGGTACCGATGCCGCGCCGGCCGTGGCTGGGCAGCACGTCCATCTCGGCAATGGTCGCCTCGCCGGCTTCGACGCCGACACCGACATAACCCACCGCATGACCGGCCTCGTCCAGCGCCACCCACACGCGACCGCGACCGATCGCGTCGGCCAGTGTCTCGGGGTCGCTCGGGGTGCTGGCGGCATACGAACGCCACGCAGGATGGCCGCGGAACAACTCCAGCGCCGCACACTCGATGTCACGCAGCGTATCGACCTGATCGAGGCGGGCGGGAACGATGGAACAGGCCATGGGTTGAAACTGCCGGCGTGCCGCGGAGCCTGCGGCAGGAGCGCGAAGTCTAGCAGCCAGTCGGAGCGCAGAAACCAGGCGCGGCGGGCGCAGCGAACCGGGCGCTACGCCAGCCACGCGCGTACCCGCCCTATTCTTTCGCGGCGGGCGGGGTGAAGTCCCAGCTCTCCACCGACAACCGCACCTTGTACGGCGGCTTGGCGGCGAAAACGGTACTGGGCAAGGGCGGCTGGCGACTGGTGTCCCAGGCGCGGTAGTCGACCGCCCAGCCATCCTGCTGCAATAGCGACGGCAGCTTGTTCTCGCCGAAGCGCAACACCGCCGGGCCACTGTCGGCACGCAGGCCGAGTATCCAGGCGCGCAAGTCGTGCAGCGGCACGTCCCAACCCAGCGCACGGCGCATCAACGCCTCGGCATCGGGACCACGCAGCGGGCCGCCACGCAGCCCGTCCAGCACCGCACCATCCGGGCCACCACTGAGATGGAAGCTGACACCGCTGAGCGCCGGACCGCGCAACACGAAATCGTAGTGGTCGCCATCCTGGGTCCAGGTCAGGCTGCCACTGCCGCCATTGTGACCATCGGAGACGCCGAGCCGGCCCTGCAGGGTCCAGTGGTCGGCGTCCGCCAACTGCTTCTCGCGGGCCTGCTGCTGCCCGAGCAGGGCGGCATCGCCCTTGATCCGGACGGCCTGGCGCGGCGCACAGGCCACCAGCAACAGCGGCAGGCTCGCCGCCAGCAAACGGAAAGCGTTCTTCATGGGTGCAGCCGTTTCAGTGCGTTTTGCAGGGTGGCGTTGTGCGGATCCAGCTTGTGCGCCTCGGCGAACACCTGCTTCGCCTGCTGGCGATGTCCCTGCTTCCACAGCACTTCGCCCAGATGAGCGCCAATGTCGGCGTTGCGAGCCGCCTTCCATGCACCACGCAACACGGTGGCGGCCTGATCGAGGTGACCCAGCCGGTATTGCAGCCAGCCCCAGGAGTCGGCGATGGACGGATCATCCGGCTTGGCCGCGCGGGCCACGGCGATCAGTTTCTCGGCCTCGGGCAGGTCGCGGTTGGTATCGGCCAGGGTGAAGCCCAGCGCATTGCTGGCATCCACGTCGCCCGGCTTGATCTTCAGCAGATGACGCAGGTCGGCAATGGCCAGATCGGTCTTGCCGGCCTCGGCATAAGCCAGGCCCCGGCCATACAACAGACCGGGGTCGTTCGGCACGACTTGCAAGGCATGGCTGAAGGCATCGATCGCCTCGGTATAGCGCTGCTCGCGCATGTACAGGTCGGCGTCCACCTCATAAGCCTGGCGAAGTTGCTTGGGTTGATCGAGGTAATCGGCCTGCATCTGGGCGAGCTGCTCGTGCGCCTGGGCCGACTTGCCCTGTTGCTGCAGCAGCACGGCGCTGCGCAGGTCGGCATCGAAGGCGTGCGGATCATCGTCGCTCACCTGGCTGTACCACTTCAGCGCATCGTCCGGATGCCCCAGAGTCTCGGCCAACTGGCCGAGCAGGTAGGCACCCTCGGTGCGCTGCTCGTCGGGAGACTGGCTGAGTTGCGCATAGATGCGCTTCAGTTGGGCCATATCCTTGGTCCGCGCCGCGAGGCCCGCGCGCATGGCGTAGGTGTCGGTATCCTGCGGGCCGTTTTCCAGTACGCGAGCGGCCTGGGCCGGGTCGCCGCTTTGATTCAGCAAGGTGGCGTAGGCCAGGCGCAGGTGGATGTCCTTCGGATCTTTCGCCTGCGCCTGGCGGAACAGCGCCATGGCGCCCTTGCGATCGCCGGCCTTGAACTTCAGCTGCGCCGCCCAGGCATAGGTTTCGGCGCTGTGGAAGCGCTGCAGGGCGGCATCGGCGATGTTTTGCGCATAGGCGTGTCGACCGAGCTGTTCGCCCATCTCGCTCATCGCCAGCCAGGCCTTCGGGTCGGCTGGCAGGCGCGCCGGCGTGGCCAGAGATTCCAGCAGATGGCCCGCCGCGGCCGGATCGCGACTGCCCAGCAGGACGCGGCCGAAATCGCGCCAGGCGTCCTTGTCGCCACTACTGGTCAGCAATTCGAGCTGATGCCGGGCCTCGTCGGTGCGGCCCTCGTTCAACGCCAGCTGGGCGCGCATCTGGGCCAGCGGCGCGGGCTTGGCGCCCAGCGCCTGCCAGCGGTCAAGCGCCCGCTCCGCGCCGGCGTTGTCATGCACGGCAATGGCCAGCGCGGCGGCCTGCCCGGCCACGCGAGGATCGTCGGACAGCGGCATGGCCTTGCCGTAGGCCGCGGCCGCTGCCTTGAGATCGGTATGCGCCAGCGCCATCTCACCCGTCAATAGTTGTGCCATCAGACTATGATCGGCATCGGGCGTGGCCACGGTCAGCCGCGCCAGAGGCTGTGGTGGTATCGGCGCCCGGGATGGCGACGTGGTCGGCACGGCGGCACAGCCGGCCAGCCCGACGAAAACCGCGCCACTGGCCGCAAAATGCCGCAGTTGCTTGAACTTGAAGACACCGCTCAGCACACTATTCACCCATCCATCCGTCGGTTTCGGCCCAGTCGGCCTCGTTGAAGTCTACGCTGCCGGATGCCCGTCGCCTTGAGTCGCCACGCACCATGCCGTTGATCGCCCTCGGGCTCAATCACCTTACCGCGCCGGTCAGCCTGCGCGAGCAAGTGGCGTTCGACACGGACGCCGCCGGCACGGCGCTGCGTGAACTGGCGCACGAACCGGGCGTGGACGAGGCGATGATCCTGTCCACCTGCAACCGCACCGAGTTGTACGTCAGCGTGGCGGCGGGGGCGGAACAGGTTCCGGAACACTGGCTCAATCGTCATCATCACTTGACCCCGGGCAAGCTGGACGAGTTCCTGTATCGCCACGACGAGGACGCCGCCGTACGGCACATGTTCCGCGTCGCCACCGGACTGGACTCGATGGTGCTGGGCGAGCCGCAGATCCTCGGCCAGGTGAAGGATGCCTACCAGATCGCACGCGACGCGCAGGCACTGAAGGCGCCGATGGACCGGCTGCTGCAGCACACCTTTGCCGTGGCCAAGCGCGTGCGCACCGATACCCGCATCGGCGCGCATACCGTGTCGGTGGCATTCACCGCGGTGCGCCTGGCCGAACAGGTATTCACCGATCTGAAGCAGGCCTGCGTGCTGCTGCTGGGCGCGGGCGACACCATCGAACTGGCCGCGCGCCACCTGGTCGACAAGCAGGTGCGCCGGCTGATCGTGGCCAACCGCACGCTGGAAAACGCCCAGGAACTGGCCAGCCACCACGGCGGCTATGCCATTTCGCTGGCCGACCTGCCGCAGCACCTGGCCGAGGCGGATATCGTGATCGCCTCCACCGCCTCGCGACAGCCCATCCTCACCAAGGCGATGGTCGAGCGGGCCATCGCCGCGCGCCGCCGCCGCCCGATGTTCCTGGTCGACATCGCCATGCCGCGCGACATCGAGCCGAGCGTGGGCGAACTGAGCGACGTGTTCCTCTACGGCATCGACGACCTGCGCCAGGTGATCGACGACAACCGTCGCTCGCGCGAGGCCGCCGCGCGCGAGGCCGATGCCATCATCGATCTGCAAGTGGAACGCTACATGGCGTGGCGCCGCGCGCTCACGCTGAAGAACCCGGCACTGGATCTGCGCCATCATGCCGAGCTGTACCGCGACGAGGTGCTGGCCAAGGCGCAATCGATGATCGCGCGCGGCAAGCCGGCCGACGAAGCCCTGGCCTTCCTCGCCAACACGCTCACCAACAAGCTGTTGCACCACCCCAGCGCACGCCTGCGCGAGGCCACGATGAGCGGCGACCTGGACCTGCTGCACGCTGCCGAGCGGCTGTATGGGCTGGATCAGGAAACGAGTGGCGAGGAGTGAGATGAGAGAAAGCGTCATCTCATCCTTTACTCTCTTCTCCCTCCTCTCCACTCACTCCTCGTTTCAATGACCCCATCGATTCGCCGCAAACTGGAAGCGCTTGCCGAACGGCACGAGGAAATCGGCCTGCTGCTGGCGCAGCCCGACGTGCTCGCCGACAACACGCGCTTTCGCGAACTGTCGCGCGAATACGCCCAGATCGAACCGGTGGTCGGCGCCCTGCACGAGCACGAACAGGCCGGCCGGGAGCTGGTCGATGCGCGCGCGATGCTGGATGACCCCGAACTGCGCGAGATGGCGGCCGATGACGTCACCCGGCTGGAGCAGCGCCTGCTCGACCTGGACGACGAGCTGCAGATCCTGCTGTTGCCGACCGATCCGCGCGACGAGGCCAACCTGTTCCTGGAAGTGCGCGCCGGCACCGGCGGCGACGAGGCGGCGATCTTCGCCGGCGACCTGTTCCGCATGTACGCGCGCTATGCCGAACGCAAGCGCTGGCACGTGGAAATCCTTAGCGAGAATTCCGGCGAACACGGCGGCTACAAGGAAATCGTGGCACGCGTGGAAGGCAAGGGTGCGTTCTCGCGGTTGAAGTTCGAGTCGGGCACGCATCGCGTACAGCGCGTGCCGGAAACCGAGTCGCAGGGACGCATCCACACCTCCGCCGCCACCGTGGCGATCCTGCCCGAGATCGACGAGATCAACGACATCGAGATCAGTCCCGCCGACCTGAAGGTCGATACCTTCCGTGCCTCCGGCGCCGGCGGCCAGCACGTCAACAAGACCGATTCGGCGATCCGCATCACCCACCTGCCCAGCGGCACCGTGGTGGAATGCCAGGACGAGCGCAGCCAGCACAAGAACCGCGCCCGCGCGATGAGCCTGCTGAAGGCGCGCCTGCTCGACGAGGCACAGGGAAAACAGGCTGCAGCGCAAGCACAGGAGCGCCGCCTTCAGGTAGGCTCGGGCGATCGCAGCCAGCGCATCCGCACCTACAACTTTCCGCAGGGACGCATCACCGACCACCGCATCAACCTCACGCTGTACCGGCTTCCCGAGGTGATCGGCGGCGATCTCGACGAACTGGTCGACGCGCTGGTGCGCGAACACCAGGCCGACGAACTGAAATCGCTGGCCGGTACCTGATGCCAACGACTCCGACGAACGTTCCCGCATGAACATCGCCATTCCCGCCAACCTCCCGAACACCTTGCAGCAATTGACCGACCTGCTGCAGCGCGGCGAGGATGCCCAGGCGTTGGCGTTCGCCGCCCGCGCACGGCGTGACTTCCCGGTGGCGCACGAGCTGATCCGCCTGCATGCGATTGCGCTGCTTCGCTGCAACCGCCGCGACGACGCCCGCCTGGCGCTCAATCGTGCCGCCGAGCTGGCGCCACAGAGTGTCGAAATCCAATGCAACCTCGCCACGCTGGCGCTGGAAGACGGCCAGGTGGATGCCGCGATCGAGCGTTTGCGTGCCGCGTTGCGCCGCACGCCCGGCCACCCGGCGATCCTGCACGGGCTCGGCACTTCGCTGATGGCCGCCGCCCGCTTCGAGCAGGCCCGCGAAGCGTTCGCCATGGCCACCCATGGTGCACCCGAGCATCCCGGTCTGCGTCTCAACCTGGCGGCGGCGGAACTGGAGCTGGGCCATCCCGCCCAAGCCGAAACGCATGTGCGCGAAGCGCTGCAAATGGCGCCGGAGCTCGATGCCGCGCATGCCCTGCTCGGCTATACCCTGCGCGCGCAGAACCGCCCCGGCGAAGCAGCCGAAGCATGGCTGCACGCCGAGCGCGCCGCACCGCGCAACCCGGTCTATCCCTACGAGGCCGGCCTGATGCTGGACGAGATCGGTCGCCTTGGCGAAGCCGCCGCGGCGTGGAAGCGCGCGCTGCACATCGATCCCGAGATCACGCCGGCGCTGGGTCAATGGCTGTTCGCACAACGTCGCCGTTGCGACTGGCACGAGCTGGACGCGCTCGCCGAACGCGTGCGTAGCGCCGTCGCCGAGCGCCGCCCCGGCATCGGCCCGTTCGCCTTCCTTGCCGAGGATGCCGATGCCGCCGCACAACACCTGTGCGCCACCAGCTACGCGACACTGATCGCCCAGCGCACCGCGCCGATACGCCGCCAGCTCGACCTGAAACACACCCTGCCCGCACCCGGCGCACCGATTCGCCTCGGCCTGGTCGCCGACGGCTTCGGCGAACACGCCACCGGGCTGCTGCTGGTGGCGATGATCGAGGCACTGGCGGACAGCGGGCTGGATATCCACCTGTTCGCGACCACGCCCGACGACGATGGCGCGATCCGTCGCCGCCTCGCCACCGCCGCCACGCTGCACGACCTGTCGGGACTGAACGCGCCGCAATCCGCGCAGCGCATCCACGCGGCGGCCATCGAGGTGCTGTTCGACCTCAACGGCTACTGCGGCAAGGACAACGCCGAACTGATGTCGCTGCGCCCCGCACCGGTGCAGGTGAACTGGCTGGCCTACCCGGGGACATCGGGGGCGCCGTGGATGGATTACCTGCTGGCCGACGCCGTGGTGCTGCCCCCTGCCCTGCGCCCGCACGTCAGCGAGAAACTGCTGCGCCTGCCGCGTTGCTACCAGCCCAGCGACACGACCCGGGTCCCCGGCGAGCCACTGACCCGCGCCTACTGCGGACTGCCTGCCGAAGGCATGGTGTTCGCCTGCTTCAACAACAGTTACAAGATCAACCCCGCCGCGTTCGCGCGCTTCATGCTGATCCTGCAGCAGGTGCCGGACAGCGTGCTGTGGTTGCTCTCCGGGCCGGACGGGGCGAACGGTCGCCTGCGCGCCGCGGCCGCCGCGCTGGACGTGGCGCCGGAACGACTGGTGTTCCTGCCGCACTTGCCGCATGCCGAGTACCTGGCCTGCTACGCCCACGCCGACCTGTTCCTCGACACGCTGCCGTACAACGCCCACACCACCGCATCGGATGCGCTGTGGGCCGGCTGCCCCGTGCTCAGCTGGTGCGGCGACACCTTCGCCGGGCGCGTGGCCGCCAGTCTGTTGCAACACATCGGACTGCCCGAGCTGGTGGTGGACGACGAGGAAAACTTCATCGCCACCGCCGTGCAACTGGGCAACAATCGCCTGGCCCGCGTGGCATTGCGCCATTATCTGGCGCAGCAGCGCGACGGCAACCCGCTGTTCGACATGACGGGCTTCGCCACCGATTTCGAGCGGGCCGTGCAGTGGATCAGCGCACGCCATCGCATCGGCCGACCACCCGCCGACCACGACCTGTAGCGTTCGCGCGCCGCCTCAGCTGATCAGGAAATCCGTATGGCCCGGCGATTCCGCCGGCTCGCGCGTCACCGATTCCACGGTGGCCGCGACCGGGCCATCCCACAGCCAGCGCTCGAGTGCATCGAGCGCCGCCAGGTCGCCGCAGGCCAGCACTTCGACCCGCCCATCGGGCAGGTTGCGGGCATGGCCAGCCAGGCCCAGTTCGTGCGCCTGTTCACGCGCGCTGGCGCGATAGAACACGCCCTGCACGCGCCCGCTGACAAGGAAGCGCGCCGCGTGCATCACTTGCCCGCCGGGATCGCATGGCCGAGCACGCTGGCGTCGATCGGGCCGATGAAACGCTTGGCCACGGTACCGTCCGGCGCAATCAGATAAGTCGTCGGCAAACCCTGCGGCTCGTCGAAATCCTTCGGCGACTTGTCCAGCGTCACCTGTGCCACCGGGTAGCTCACCGGATGCTTTTTCAGGAAGGCGCGGATGTCCGCTGCCGGGCTGTCGTCATAGGCCAGTCCGATCGCGCGGACGTTCGCATGCTTGCTGACGAAGGCCGAGATGTCCGGCATTTCCTTGATGCACGGCACGCACCAGGTTGCCCAGAAATTCACGATCACCCAGTGCCCGCGCTGCGCGGACAGATTCCACGGCTGGCCATCCAGCGTGGTGACTTTCAGCGTCGGATGCGTGGGCATGCTGGCGAACGCAGGCGTCACCGCCAGCGCAAGCAACAGCGACGCCCAGGCCGGAGCCAGCCATTTGCGCGACTTCATGGAGCGGATTCCTCGACAGCGGGGGGTGGGGTCGAAGCAGGATAAGCCTGATCGAGGCGCGTTCCCAGCGTCGATGCCAGTGTCTGCGCCATCTCGTCAAGCAGGGCCAGCAATTCATCGGGAAGCTCGACATCCAACTCGGCGACATCCTTCATCGGCTCCAGCGGCAGGCGATAGCCGCTGTGGACATACACGCGCAACAAATCGGTACTGTCCAGGCTGCGCGCCAGCAGCCAGCCCCCGGCCTCGCTGCGCTGGATCAGGTCTGCGCGCTGCAGCGCATCGAAGCAAGCCGCGATGGCGGTGCTGTGCATGGCCGGTTCGGCCAGTTGCACCGAGGCCGGATCCACCGGTTTTCCCTCTCGCTGTCCCGTCACGAAGTGCCGCAGCACCACCAGCAGGCCGAGAAACTCGGCGTCCTTTGGCATCGCCTTCGCCGCGGGGCGATATTCGAATGACGAGATCGACGCGGCAATCGACGCACCCAGGATCACGATGATCCACGATAGGTAGATCCACAGCAGGAAGATCGGGATCGCCGCCAGCGCCTTGCCGTAGATCTGCTGATAGGTGTGCGCGCCATGCACGAACAACCGGAAACCCCAACGCGCAATTTCGAACAGCACTGCGCCGAGCACGGCCCCCACCGCCGCATCGCGCCGCGACACGCGACAGTTCGGCACCATCGTGTAAAGCAGCCACAGCGTCACCAGCGTCACCACGAAGGGCAGCACGCGCAGCACCACCTCGCCCAGCCCGAACTGGTCTGCCGTTCCATGCAGCAGCGGCAGCGCCGTGATGTAGGAGCTGGCAGCGAGGCCACCCACCACCAGGATCGGTCCCAGCGTCAGTGCCGCCCAGTACAGCAGCAGGCGCGAGCCCCAGCCGCGCGGCTGATGCACGCGCCAGATGCGGTTGAGCCGATCCTCGATGCTCACCATCATCGAGATTGCGCTGAACAGCATCACCAGGATGCTGATGCCGGTGAGCTGGCTCGCGTTGCTGGAGAATTCCTGCAACGCATCCTGCACGTGATGGCCGGCGGCGGGCACGAAGTTGCGGAACACGAAATCCAGCAGCGTGTCGCGCGCACCGGCGAATACCGGGAATACCGAGAACATCGCCAGGCCGGCCACCATCAGCGGCACCAGCGACACCAGCGTGGTATAGGAAAGCGCGCCGGCGGTCTCGAAGCACTTGTCGTCGACAAAGCGCTGCCACAGGAAGCGACTGAAAGTGGCTGCGCGGTCGCGGTCGAAACGTTGGGTCATGGACGGCTCGGCAACATCGCGGAGATCGACCGGTACACTAACAGCCTGCCGGGCTTATGAGGAATCGGCTGCACATTCGCCCGTGAACGGCCTACCCACACGAACCGAGAACCGCCACGCATGTCCGATATCCTGGTGCTCTACTACAGCCGCTCGGGCCACACCGCACAGCTTGCGCGACTGATCGCCCGCGGCATCGAGGAAGTGCCCGGCATGCGCGCACGGTTGCGCCAGGTGCCGCCGGTGGCGCCGGTGACCGAAGTCGCCCAGCCACCCGAACCCGAAGACGGCGCGCCCTACGCAACCAAGCAGGACCTGCACGACTGCGTCGGCCTCGCCATGGGCAGCCCGACCCGTTTCGGCAACATGGCCGCTCCACTGAAATACTTCCTCGACAGCACCGGTGCCGAATGGGCCAGCGGCGCGCTCAGCGGAAAACCGGCGGCGGTATTCACCTCCACCAGCACCCAGCACGGCGGCCAGGAAAGCACCTTGCTGACCATGGCGTTGCCACTGCTTCATCACGGCATGCTGCTGCTCGGCATTCCGTTCACCGAAGCAGCGCTCACCGCCACCCGCAGCGGCGGCACGCCCTACGGCGCCAGCCATGTCGCCGGGTCGAATGGCGAACAAGCCATCAGCGAACACGAACGCGAACTGGCCCGCGCGCTGGGACGCCGCCTTGCCGTGACCGCGCGCAAGCTGGCCGCCGACGCATGAACAGCAGCCCGGTCACCAACACCGACCGCATCGGCCTCGGCGCATGGGCTGCACTCGGGCTGTTGCAGATCGCCTGGCACGGCTGGCTGTTTCCGCCGCAAACGATGCCGGTATGGCTGGCGCTGGCCATCACCGTGGTTCCGCTGCTGCTGCCGCTGTCCGCCCTGCGCAAGGTACGCCGCGCATTGCTGTGGACCGGCATCCTCAGCCTGTTCTATTTCTGCCATGGCGTGGCCGAAGCGTGGAGCGCACCCGACGAGCGCGCCATCGCGTCACTGGAAATCGTGTTGACCCTGTTGCTGATCGGCACACTCGGCGCAGGCGTGCGCCGCCCACGCACCTGATCGATCCAGCGCCGCACCATGCCCGCACGGAAAGTCTTTCCCGCACCAGCCTGACCATCGCGCCACCCATTTCCATGTCGCCCCCGTTTGCGACATCGCGGATGTCGATCGCCAAATTTGCGAAAACCCCGGCATTCCGTTCGGCCGCGCCACTGTAATTTGGCCGTGCAGGGGAAGACATCAGGCACATGGAAGGAACAGCAAATGCCGAAACACACGGGTTGCAACGTGATGCTTGCGCGCGCGATACGCATGGCGCTCGCCGCCACCGCACTGGTGGCATGGTCGGTCCAGGCACGGCCACAGGACACGACGGAACATCCCCTAACCTCAGCGTCGACACCGGCACAAACCAACGCCGGCAAGAACAAGACCCCCACCAACCTGCAGGAAGTCGTGGTCACCGGCACGCACCGCGCCGGCCTTTCACCGACCGAATCGGTGTCGCCCATCGACACCTTCAGCGGTAGCCAGATCGCGAACCAGCCCTCGGCGAACCTGACCGACTCGCTGACCAACATCGTGCCGTCGCTGACCACCCAACGCTTTCCCATCGCCGACGGCACCGCCTTCGTGCGGCCGGTCTCGCTGCGCAACCTGTCGCCCGACCAGACCCTGGTCCTGGTGGATGGCGTGCGCTTCCACCGCTCGGCCCTGGTCAACCTGCAACTGGACCCGCTCGGCACCTTCAACCAGGGTGCGCAGGCGGTCGACTTCTCGGTATTTCCGTCCAACGCGATCAGCCGCGTGGAAGTGCTGCGTGATGGTGCGTCGGTGCTGTACGGATCGGACGCGATCGCCGGCGTGGTCAATGTCATCCTCAAGAAAGCCCGCGAAGGCGCCACGGTGAGCGCGCAATGGGGTCAATACAGCAAGGGCGACGGCAACATGCGCCGCTACGACGCCGACGCGGGTTTTCCGCTTGGCGCCAAGGGCTTTGTCCACGTGAGCCTGGAGCGTGAAACCACCGACCCCACCTCGCGCGGCGTCGCCCAGCACGACGCCGCCACCGTCGCCGCGGCGGTAGGCGCGAACCTGGTGCCCTACCACGGTCTGGGCCAGCGCTGGGGCGATCCGGACACCACGGCGAACAAGCTTTTCGTCAATGCCGGCTTACCACTGGAGGGCGACGTGGAGCTGTATGGCCACGCCAGCTACATGGACAAGAAAGTCCTGTCCAGTTTCTTCTATCGCAACCCGGTGCTGCCGCCGCAATACGGTGTCAGCGGCAGGTCGACGCTGGTCAGCTATGCTAACGGCAGTCTGGTGCCGGCCAACGCGCCGCAATCGCTGGTGAACAGCATCGTCGCCGGTGGCGGCAACCCCGCGAACTACCTGACCTCCAGCGCTTCCAGCCCGAGTGGCTGGACCTTGCTCAATCCGGTTTACAAGGCCTTCCCCGGCGGCTACAGCCCGCTCTTCGGCGCCGACATTGCCGATCACCAGATCGTCGGTGGCGTGCGTGGCGGCGCACAAAGCAACCTGCAGTGGGATGCGCATTACCGCACCGGCAGCAACGAGATCGACTACCGGCTCGAAGGCTCGATCAACCCCAGCCTGGGCAGCCTGTCGCCCACGAACTTCCATCCCGGCAAACTGACCCAGCGCGAACAGGGCGCCGGCGCGGACCTCGTCCGTTCGTTCGACGACTCGCCGCTCACGCTGGCGTTCGGCGCGCAATGGCGGTCGGAAACCTACATCATCCATCCCGGCGATGCCGGCTCGATCGAGGTGGGACCGACGGCGTCGGTCTTCGGTGTCGGCTCGGATGCCTTCCAGGGCTTCCCGACCAGCGCGGCAGGCCGCTTCACCCAGGACAGCGACTCGGCCTACTTCGACGCCGAAACCAACCTGACCGACCAGTGGTCGGGGGCCGCGGCCGTTCGCTACGAGCACGCGAACAATTACGGTTCCAAGGTGCTGTACAAGCTTTCCAGCCGCTATGCGTTCAATGACAAGTTCGCCTTGCGCGGCACCTACAACACCGGCTTCCGCACGCCGACGCCGGGCCAGGCGAATACGCTCAATGTCACCACCACGGCCAACGCACAAGGCCAGCTGATCCCCAGCGGCACCTATCCCGTGAACAACCCGGTGGCACGCACACTCGGCTCGACACCACTGAAGACGGAAACGTCGAAAAGCCTGACCATCGGCGCGGTGTGGACGCCCATCGACAGCGTGACCGCCACGCTCGACTACTATCGCATCCGCATCCACGATCGCATCGGCCTGGTCAGCAAGACCGTCACCCAGGCCAATGTCGACCAGCTCGCCGCGGATGGTTATCCGAACGCGCAACTGTTGCTCGGCAGCGATGCCAGCTACTTCAGCAACGCGTTCGGCTCGGTCGTGCATGGCATCGACTTCGTGGTGGACACGCGGCACCGGCTGGGCAGCGGCACGCTGAACGTCGACCTGCGCTACAACCGCAACGTGCAGGACGTGGTCAGGGTCAAGCCCGACACGCTCAACCGCGATTTCGTCTACGACCTCGAACACCAGGTGCCCGGGAGTCGTTCGGTGCTCAGCTTCGACTACGGGCTGCACCGGTTCCACGCCGTCGCGCGCATCAACCATTACGACGGCTGGAGCACCACGGCCGGCGTGTTCGGCAGCAACAACCCGCCGGCCGACGTGGCGCATTACGGTGGCAAGACGCTGCTCGACCTGGAAGCGAGCTTCCGCTTCAACGACACCTTCACCATGGCAGTGGGCGGCAACAACGTCTTCAACACCTATCCGGACAAGGAGCAGAACGCGACCTTGCAGTTCCTCGGTGCGAAGTACGCCCTCACCTCGCCATTCGGCTTCAACGGCGCCTTCTGGTATGCACGGCTGACCGCGCGGTTCTGAGCGGACACAAGACGGGACGCCGCCCAGGTGGCGTCCCGTCTTGCCGGCACCTTGACCGACAGGCAACGCGATCCTTCCTATAATGGCTTTCCTTGCACGGGAGCCAGCCATGGGATTTCTGCAGACCGCCCCGCAACTGCCGCACCCCTGGCGCAGCGATCGCCTGCTGCACGCGCTGCTCGATCGCGCCCTGCCCGCCGAGCGCCGTGCCGCGCTGGATACCGACCTCGACGTTCTCGGCGATTACGCCGTAATGGCCTGGCAACGTGCCAGCACCAGCACACGGCGCAAGCCGGTGCTGACGCAATGGGATGCGTGGGGACGCCGGGTTGACCGCATCGAGCTGACCACCGCATGGCAGGAAGGGCCGGTCATCACCACCGGCCATGCCGTGCTCGCTGCCGGCCACGAAGACCACGAACACGCGCGGCTGGAAGAATTCGCGCGCGTCTACCTGTACCACGTGGCCAGCGAGTTCTACACCTGCCCGCTGGCGATGACCGATGGCGCGGCAACCGCGCTGAAGGCCTCCGGCAATCGCGAACTGATCGAGCGCGCGCTGCCGCATTTCCTCAGCCGCGACCCGGCCACGTTCTGGCTCAGCGGCCAGTGGATGACCGAGACCCACGGCGGCTCCGACGTGGGCAACACCGAGACCGTGGCGAAACAGGACGCGGACGGCCAATGGCGCCTGTACGGCCGCAAGTGGTTCAGTTCGGCCGTGGTCGGCGAAGCCGCGCTGGCGCTGGCGCGACCGGAAGGCGCGGGCAGCGGCACCGGTTCGCTGGCACTGTTCTACGTGGAGACGATGGATGGCGCCGAGCGCAAGCCGGAGCTGATCATCGATCGCCTGAAGGACAAGCTGGGCACGCAGGAATTGCCCACCGCGGAAGTCCACCTAGATGGCCTGCCCGCCTGGCCGCTGGGCGAATTGGCGCATGGCGTGCGCCAGGTGGCGCCGATGCTCAACGTCACCCGCACCTGGAACGCCATCGGCGCGGTGTCGCACATGTCGCGCGCGATCAGCCTGGCACGCGACTTCGCCACGCGGCGACAGGCGTTCGGCCGCCCGTTGATCGAACAGCCGCTGCATGCACGGACGCTGGCCGACATGCAGGCCGAATTCGAGGGCGCATTCGCACTGGCTTTCGAAGTGGCGCACCTGCTCGGTCGCGTGGAACACGGAGCCTCCGCTGCGCACGAAGTCGCCCTGCTGCGCCTGCTCACGCCGCTGGCCAAGCTGTGGACCGGCAAGCTGGCGGTACAGACCTGTTCCGAGGCGATTGAATGCTTCGGCGGTGCCGGCTACATCGAGGACACCGGCCTGCCGCAACTGCTGCGCGATGCGCAGGTGTACGCCATCTGGGAAGGCACCACCAACGTGCTCTCGCTGGACAACCTGCGTGCGCTGGCCGGCGATGGGCTCGACGCCTTGCGCACCGCCACGGCGCGCTGGCTGGAAGGCAACGACGACATGCACGCCGCCAGCGCGATCCGGCAAACGCTGGACGCCGCGGCACGCTGGCTCAACCAGCACGCCGCCCAGCGCGACATGCTGGAAGCCGGCGCGCGTGGGCTCGCCTTCACATTGGCACGTTGCGCCGCGGCCACCTTGCTGGCACGGCAGGCGACCTGGTCGACCGATCACGGCGACCGCCGCCCCGCCGCTGCACTGCAGCGCTTCATCGCACTGGGCCTCGACCGGCTGGTTGCGCCGGATGCCGGCAATACCGCGCTGCTGCTGGGCTGACGGCGTTGTTCAACGCGGCTACCAAGCCAACAAGTTTTGCAGGAGCCCGCTGGCGGGCGATGCTTCTGCGACGTGCCGAAGAGCATCGCCCGCCAGCGGGCTCCTACGGCACCATGAACCGTTGCGCGACCCGCGGCCTCTGCCTACGGGCTAAAATGGCGCGTCCCCACCACCACGGCCCAACGACATGCAGCACCTGACCATCGTCACCACCGGCGGCACCATCGACAAGATCTATTTCGACGACAAGTCGGATTACAAGATCGGTGCGCCGCAGATCGGCGACATCCTCGGCCAGCTCGGCGTGGCGTTCCAGTTCGACGTGATCCCGATCCTGCGCAAGGACAGCCTGCATGTCACCGACGAGGACCGCGCGCTGATCCGCTCCACTATCGAGGCACAGCCGCACCGCCACGTGCTGGTGACGCACGGCACCGACACCATGGTGGAAACCGCCAAGGTGCTGGCCGCCATCCCTGGCAAGGTGATCGTGCTGACCGGCGCGTTGAACCCGGCGCGGTTCCAGGGCTCGGACGCGGTGTTCAACGTCGGTTGCGCCGTGGCCGCGGTGCAGACCCTGCCCGACGGTGTCTACATCACCATGAACGGCCGCGTGTGGGATCCGGCACATGTACGCAAGAACCGCGCCGCGAACCGCTTCGAAGAGGCCAACTGACCCGTCGCGAGGCGCCCTGATGCTGCCATCACCGGCAAAAAGAACCCCGGCCGAAGCCGGGGTTTTCGTTGGAGCCGTGTGGAGCTGCACCGGTTACCCGGCGCAGCTCCGGGCCGGCATCAGTTCAGCGTTTCGGTCAACGTCACGCCCGAGAACGTCTGGTACGCACGCACCTTGATGTAATAGGTGGTGCTTGCCGACGGCGTGAAAGTGCAGCTTTCGTTGCTGCCGGTCTTGTACGGACGGCAGCTGTAGGCGCTGGTGGTCGGCGCCGCGCCAGCCCGCACGTACAGGTCCGCGTCACCGGTGCCGCCGGAAATCGCGAAGGTCACGGTATGACCGGCCTGCACCGTCTCGGTGTAGGTCTGCGACCAGTTGCCCGAAGTCACTGTCGGCAAGTTCACCGTGTCGGTGCTGCCGCCACCGTTGCCACCACCGGTGCTGTAGCTGGCCTTTACCGTCACGCCGGAATACGACGAGTAGCCGTGCACCTTGATGTAGTACTTGCCGGCCGACGGCGACGGCACGCTGCAGCTTTCCGAGTTGCCGGTCTTCCATGGGCGGCAATCGTAACTACTGGTGGTGGGCGCACTGCCGAACTTGGTGTACAGGTCGGCGTCGCCGCTGCCGCCGGAGATCGACATCACCAGGTTGCTGGCACCGGCCGGCACGGTGATGAAGTAATCGTTGTCGGCACCCGAACCACCGGCCACGCCGGTTACGCCCACGTTGTTCTGCAGTTCCGTGGTGCCACCGTTGCCCGGATCGCCGCCACTGCCCGGGCAGGTTACGCCGACGCCGTTGAACGCGGCGATCACCGCATTCTTGTCATAACCCAGGTCGGTCGCGGCCGACTCCACGCCACAGGCGCCGGAGTTGAAGGTCGAGTTGGCCGTCCAATACGCCTTGTTGGCCAGCGCGTAGACCTGGAAGGCCTTCTTCACGTTCCAGCCACTGGTCTTGGCCAGCAGGCAGAACGACTTGTTGTAGACGCCACTGGAATAGTGCACGTCCAGGCCGGAGTTGTAATCCGCGGCGTTGTCGATCGAGCCGCCATCCTGCGTCGGGTTGCACATGTAGCGCAGCGCCTGGCCGATACCCGCGCTGGCCTTGACGATGTCGGCGCCGACCAGGAAATCGGCCGAGCCGCGGTCGAAGTATTCGGCGGCTTCGCCGGCGATGTCCGAATAGGCTTCATTCATGCCGCCGGACTGACCGGTGTATTCCAGGCCGGAGTTCTGCTCGGTGTAGCCGTGGCTGATTTCGTGGCTGGTCACGTCCAGCGAAACCAGCGGATAAAACGTGCTGGCACCGTCACCGAAGTACATCGCCGAACCGTCCCAGAATGCATTTTCGTAATTGGACTGGTAATGCACCTTCATCAGCAGCTGGATATTCAGCGGCGGCGCACCGGTGTAGGACTGGTACATGTCGTGCACCACGCCACCGAAATGATGGGCGTCGTTCACCGGCGAATAGGCGCCGTTGATCGCGTCGGTATTGCTGGTCGGGCAGATGAAACTGACCACCGAGCCACCGCTGCTGCCATGGTTGAGGTTGTAGGTCTTCACGTTGGCGTTCTGCAGATAGCAGGTGCTGCCGGACTGCGTCACGTCCAGCGCCGCGTAGTCGGTGCCGTAATTGTATTTGCCGGTTTTCTGGTTGCCGCCCGGGCCATTGGCCGTCGCATCGGTCAGGCCATTCCAGCTCTTGACCACTTCGCCGGTATTGGCGTCGATGATGGCGGTGGGCCGGCTCGGGTTGGCACCGTTGACGAAATAGGAAACGCGATACACCAGGCGCGCCGGGCCATTCTCCTGCGGGTAGACGAACAGGTCGGTCTTCCGGTTTTCGATCGTCGCACCACCCACCAGCATGGTGTGCGCATGCGCGCGCAGTGTGGCCACGGCGCGATCCGCGCTCAACTTCGGCACCACCGACAGCAGCCCGGGCTGCGATTCCTGCATCAGCTCACCGGTGGCACGCAAGGCATTGCCCTGCGCATCCTGCAGCACCGCGATGCTGCGACCGTACACCGGCACGCCGCGATACATCTGCTGCTGACGCACCACGTGGCGCCCATTCGCCACTGCTACCGCACTTTGCGGCGCCAGCGACATCTGCGGACCAAGATTCAGCTGGGTTGCCAGCGAACTGGCCGGCACCGCACCCAGGTTCTGGGCGCGCAGGGTTTGTGTGGTGGCGGCCGTGGCGACCGTGCCGGTGGCCATGCCGATGGCGGCCACGAGTAGTTTCAAGCGGAGATGATTAACCATGTCAGTAAAACTCCTGGACAAAACGAAGGGACAAACGGGCCCGATGCAGCCGTACGGCCACATGCGAGAAATGTCGTGCAAGGCACGACGCGCTATTCGTCTGCTATCCGACGATCCCCAACTACGCCCATAAGCGGCTTCCTCCCCCCCGCTTTCCATGCAGGAACAGCACGCGGACGCGTAACTGCAAAACGGCGCTCACGCCGCCAAAGGATCATCCGCCAGCCTCCCAGATGGCGGATTCAAAAACGTTATTACTTGCGATTACTTATGACAATTCGTTTTTTCCAACGCGTGATAGACATCACGGATGCATCCATGTGTCACGAGGGAAATCCGGTACGGCTTCACAGATCGCAATGCAAAAATGCCGCTGGATTCAGCGGCATTTCGCAAGATGACCAAGTGTTTGATGGGCCTGCGGGGCGATCGCGCCGCGTTGAGGAGGTGGCCCCAGAATCCGGGCCGACACGCAACAAATTACGCCACTCGAAGCCCGTTTGCTGTGCCCATGCGCCGCGCGTTCAAAGCATGCCGGTTTCGAGCTTGGCCGCGTCGGACATCATCGAATGGTTCCACGGCGGATCGAACACCAGGTCGATGTCCGCCTCGGAAATGGTGGGCACCATTTCGAGCTTGGTGCGCGCGTCATCCACCAGGATGTCGCCCATGCCGCAGCCGGGTGCGGTGAGCGTGAGTTTCACGTAGACCTTGCGCTGTCCATCGTCGAGATGGCCCAGGCTGACGTCGTAGACCAGTCCCAGCTCCACCACGTTGATCGGAATCTCCGGGTCGAACACGGTGCGCAACTGGTCCCACACCAGCTTTTCCACATCCGCATCGCTGGCATCGGCCGCCAGTTCCAGCGGCGGTGGCGGTTCCTTGCCCAGCGCGTCGGCATCATCGCCCGCCACGCGGAACAGGTTGCCCTCCACGTACACCGTGAAGCTGCCGCCCAGGGCCTGGGTGATATAGCCGATCTGGCCTGCGGGAAGAGTCACGCTTTCGCCCTGCGGCACCATGATCACCGTGCAATCACGCGTGAGAGTGAAAGGTTCGCTGTTCAGACTGAAACCGCTCATGCCATCCTGCCGATCATTGGGGACAGGCCGCCATGAGGTGACGGCCCGATTGTCTATTATGCCGGTCGCACGCCCGGCCTGCCCTGTTCCAGATCAGGTCGGCGACGTTTTGTCTCAAGGGCCGGATCGACCAATCCGGTTAAAATGGCTGCTTTTCCAAGGGAATCCAGATGACCATCGCTCCGTTTTCCGCCGCGCGTCGGACATGAGATTGCGCTCGCTTGCCGGCACCATCTTTGCCTTGTTCTGCGCAGCCATGCTCGGTCTGGCGGCCGGTGCGGTGTGGATGCTGGCCGCGGTTTCCCTGGGCCAGGTGGCCGCCTGGCTGGCGTTGCCGGCCGGCTGGTTGCTGGCCACGGCGATGCGACACTGGGTCTATCCCGGCCATCGGCTCGGAGCCGCCACGCTGGCGGCCGCGGCCACCCTGCTCGCGGCGATTTACGTCAGCGTGCTGATCGCCGCCGCGCGGATCGCCGGCAGCATGGGCATCGGCCTGGTCGAGGCGCTGCGCACCGCCGGCGTGGGCATGCTGCTGGAACTGGCCCGGCTGGGGCTTTCCCGCGGGGCGGCCCTCTGGTTTTTCGCCGGCATCGTGCTTGCGGCCATCCTTGGCGCACGGCCGCTGCAGCGCCCGGCGCAAGACTGAGCGCCGGTTCCAGAGCCTGTTCAGAATCTTGTCCGACCCTTGAAGAACGGCCTGTAGAGCCCGCTGGCGGGCGATGCCGTTGTTCTGGATCTGCACAGCATCAAAGCAAGAGCATCGCCCGCCAGCGGGCTTCTACAGGTCACTCCGGCTACCCATCCGTGTATTCACATGGAAAGGTTTTAAACAGGTTGTCAGCCGTCGATCGACTTCAACTGTGTCACCAGTTCGCCGGCGGCAGCCTGGCCGTCGCCGTACAGCATGCGGGTGTTGTCGGCATAGAACAGCGCGTTCTCGATACCGGCGAAGCCGGTGCCGCGGCCGCGCTTGATGACGATGACGTTCTTTGCCAGCGACACGTCGAGGATCGGCATGCCGTAGATCGGCGACGCCGGATCGGTCTTGGCCACCGGGTTGACCACGTCGTTGGCGCCGATCACCAGCGCCACGTCGGTGTTGGGGAATTCGGGATTGATGTCGTCCATGTCGGCGATCAGGTCATACGGCACGCCGGCCTCGGCCAGCAGCACGTTCATGTGCCCGGGCATGCGGCCGGCCACCGGATGGATGGCGAACTTCACCTTCACACCGCGCGAAATCAGCAACTTGGCGAATTCCCATACTTTGTGCTGCGCCTGCGCGACCGCCATGCCGTAGCCCGGCACGATCACCACGCGCTCGGCGTAGGCCATCATCACCGCCGCGTCGCTGGCCTCGATCGGCTTCTGCGCGCCCTCGATGGTTTGCGCGGCGCCACCGGCGACCGCGCCGAAGCTGCCGAACAGCACGTTGCCGATCGAACGGTTCATCGCCTTGGCCATCAGCTGGGTCAGCAACGTGCCGGCCGCGCCAACCACCATGCCGGCGATGATCATCGCCTCGTTGCCCAGCACGAAGCCCTCGAAGGCCACGGCCAGTCCGGTGAAGGCGTTGTACAGCGAGATCACCACCGGCATGTCGGCGCCGCCGATCGGCAAGGTCATCATCAGGCCGAACAGCAGGGCCAGCACGAAGAACGCGGCGATCAGCCAGGGCAGCAGCAAGTCGTTGCCGATCGCCACCAGGCAGGCCACCGCAAGCACCAGCACCGCCAAGTTGAGCAGCCGCTGGCCGGGAAACACGAAACGCTTGTCCATCCAGCCTTGCAGCTTGGCGAAAGCCACCATTGAACCGGAGAACGACACCGCGCCGATCAGCGCCCCCACCAGCGCCAGCCACAACGGCGCGGCGTCCGGCAGTTGCCGATAGCTGAAGGTGTCGCCGACGCTCACGCCGCCACCCACCTGCGCTGACATCGCGAAGGAAACATGGGCGGCGGCGGCAAAGCCCAGCAACTCCACCGCCCCGATTGCCGCCGCCGCGCCACCGCCCATGCCGTTGTACAGCGCCACCATCTGCGGCATCGCAGTCATCGCCACGCGTCGACCGGTCCACCAGGCGGCGCTCACGCCGATCACCACTGCGGCAAGAATCAGCCCGCGGTTATGCATGCCCGGCAGCGCAAAGGTGGCCAGCACCGCCAGCAGCATGCCCACGCCCGCCCACACGATGCCGCCACGCGCGGTGCGTGGCGAGCTCATGCGCTTCAGACCCAGGATGAACAGCAGGGCGGCGAGGAAATAGCACGCCTTGATCAGCGTCGGCAGCCAGCTCATGCCTTGTCTCCCGGCTTCTTGCTGGACTTGAACATCTCCAGCATGCGCTCGGTGACCACGTAGCCACCGGCCGCATTGCCGGCGCCCAGCAGCACGCCGAGGAAGCCGATGCCGATGCCCAGCGGCGTTTGCGCATGGCCCAGCGCTATCATCGCCCCTACCAGCACGATGCCATGCACGAAATTGGAACCGGACATGAGCGGGGTGTGCAAAATCACCGGCACCCGCGAGATGATCTCGTAGCCGGTAAATGCGGCCAGCATGAAAATGTACAGCGCCAGGAACCCGTCGAGCATGTGCTTCCCCTGCCATTTCGCCGTTGTCACCGCATCATACGGTACAAGCGATGGTCTGCTTAACGCCAAGGCATCACCTCGATATTCGAATACGGGTGATCAGGGCCGGCGTGGTCGTGGTGGCCGCCAGGACACCCCGGGGTCAACCTGTACGAGCCTGCCGCGTTGAACGTGGAAACCGGACCGATGGACCCCGACCATGCGCCCCCGCCTGAAACGGAAGACAGCGCCGTGAACAGTCTTGCCCCCGCATTGGGCGAGGCGGAGCTGCTGGCGCGCGAGGAACAGGCCACGCCCGCCACGCTGGACGCCTTCCTGGCCCAGGTGGAACGACGTGCCTTCCGCATGGCCGAGATGCATCTGGGCCATCGCGAGGACGCGATGGATGCCGTGCAGGACGCCATGTTGCGGTTGGTCAGGCATTACCGCGACAAGCCCGCCGCGGAATGGGCGCCACTGTTCTGGGGCATCCTGCGCCGGCGCGTGGTGGACCTGCAGCGTCGCCGCAAGGTGCGCTCGATCATGATCGGCTGGCTGGGCGGTGGTCGTGATGCCGAGGGCGACGAATTGCCTGCCTGGGAGCCGGCCGACACCGGCCCCGGGCCGCTGGACCGGTTGAATGACGCCCAATCCTGGGCCGACATGGCTGCTGCGGTGAAGCAATTGCCCCAGCGCCAACGCGAAGCTTTCATGCTGCGCGTGCTGGAAGGCCTGGACGTGGCGGAAACCGCCCAGGCCATGGGCTGCTCGGAAGGCAGCGTGAAAACCCATCTGTCGCGCGCGATGCACAGCTTGCGCGACCAACTGGAGGACTGGCGATGAACAACGCGTCCGACAAGGCATTCGAACAGCGCGCCCGCGCGCTTTATCACGAAGCCAGCCGGCAACTCGACCCCGCCACCGCAGGGCGCCTGCGCGCCGCGCGCCGCACCGCCCTGCAGGCGGCACAAGCTCCCGTACACCATCGCTTGCGTACGCTGCTGCCGGTCGGCGCACTGGCCGCGGTGGCGCTGGCGGCACTGATGGTGTGGCAGCCGCTGCAGCGCGGCAACGTGTCGGCTCCGGCAGACGCCATGTCCGCCATCAGCTCGCCCGCAAGCAACGAATTGCCGCCGGACCTCGATGGCCATGACGACCCCAAGCTGTACCAGAATCTCGATTTCTACAGCTGGCTGGCGTCCAACAAGGCCCAGACGACGGATACGCACTGACCCATGAGCATGTTCCGCCTCGTCCTGCTTCTGTCACTGGCTCTGCTGTTCGGTCTGCCCGGCACGCTGCGCGCGCAAGCCGCGGCGCACCCGTGGCAAAGCCTGACGCCGGCGCAACAGGATCTGCTGTCGCCACTGCGCGACAAGTGGAACACCCTGCCGGCGCATCGGCAGGATCACCTATTGGAAAAGACCACGCAGTGGGTCACCCTGCCGCCCGCGAAACGCGAGGAGATCCGCGAGCGCATCGCCCGCTGGCAGAACATGACACCCGAGCAACGCGCCGAAACGCGCCAAGCCATGGCCCGGTTCCATCGACTTCCGCCGGCACGCCAGCAACAACTGCGCGCAGCCTTCGAACGGTTCCACCAATTGCCGCCCTCGCAACGCGAACAACTGCTGCAACAGTGGCAATCGAAGACGCCCGCCGAGCGCAAGCAGTGGGTTCACCACATGGGACCCGGCGGTGCCATTCCGCCGCCCAGCATGCGCTCGTTCGGAAGACGGGGGCATCCGTAAGCGCAGGTGCCGAAACCGGCACCTCGCGAATGGCGCACCGACTTCATCCGCCCGCCGGACACCGCAACCCGATGCGATATCCGGGTGACGCAAGCGTCAGCCCTGGAAAATCCGTTCGCCCGCGCGCACCAGGCAGCTTTTCGCGACCAGTTCGTCGTCGAAATCCGGCTGCAAGGCATCGTCGTGAACCAGCAGCTCGACGAAATGCTGCACGTTGCGCGCATACATTTCCGAGGCGTGCAATGGCGCACCCGCCGGCAGATTGAGCGGTCCCAGGATGGTCACGCCGCCATGCACCACGCGCTCGCCCGGACGGGTCAGCGCGCAGTTGCCACCGCTTTCGGCGGCCATGTCGACGATCAGCGCACCCGGCTTCATGCCTTCCACCATCACCTGGCTGAGAATCTTCGGCGCAGGACGGCCGGGAACCGCGGCGGTGGACACCACCACGTCGAATGGCTTCAAGTGATCGGCCAGCGCCTGTTGCTGGGCGGCGCGCTCCTCGGCCGACAACTCGCGCGCATAACCACCGCTGCCGGCGGCACTAACGCCGAGATCAAGGAATTTCGCACCCAGCGATTCCACCTGTTCGCGTGTCTCCGGGCGCACGTCGTAACCCTCGATCTGTGCGCCCAGCCGACGGGCCGTGGCGATGGCCTGCAGGCCCGCCACGCCCGCACCGATCACCAGCACTTTCGACGGGCGAATGGTACCGGCCGCGGTGGTCAGCATCGGGAAGAATTTCGGGCAAGCCTCGGCGGCGATCAGCATCGCGCGATAGCCCGAAACCGCAGCCTGCGAACTGAGCACATCCATCGCCTGCGCGCGCGTGGTACGCGGCAGCAACTCCAGCGCGAAGGCGGTGAGCTTGCGTGCAGACAATGCGGCGAGGCGTGCATCAGCGCCGTAAGGGCGCAGTTGCCCGACCACCACGCTACCGTCGCGCAACCGACCAAACACGGCGTCTTCCGGCGGCAACACGCAGGCCAACAGGTCGGCCTGGGCCAGCACCGCATCGGCGGCGGCGAATTCCACATCGACATAGCTGGCGTCAGGGAAACCGGCGGCCTCGCCCGCACCGTGCTCCAGCAATACGCGTACGCCCTTGCCGCGCCACTTCTTCGCTGCCTCGGGTGTAATCGCCACGCGCCGCTCGGCGGCGGCGGTTTCGCGCAATGCAGCCACGGTGATCGACATCGTGCATCCCCTGCGTAGGTGTCCATGCATCGTAGAAGTCCGCAGGCGAGAAACCAAGCGCATCGCTTATGACATCGACGCTGGCCGGATGCTTGCTCGTCAATATGGTGGCGGGAGTAGACTGGACCGCCGGCCGGTTTGCATGGCACGCGTCGGGGGATGGACCGCCCCGACGACCCGGATGCCCATGAACGAAACTGCCGAAACCCTGTTGCACGAAGCCCGCCAGGCACGCGAACGCGCCTACGCTCCCTATTCGCATTTCCTGGTCGGCGCCGCCCTGCTCACTCGCGACGGGCGCCGATTCGACGGCTGCAACGTCGAGAATGCCGCCTATGGCCTGTGCAACTGCGCCGAACGCACCGCCCTGTTCAGCGCCATCGCCGCCGGCTGCAAACCGGGCGATTTCGCCGCCCTGGCGGTGACCGCCGACACCCCCGAGCCGGTCTCGCCGTGCGGCGCCTGCCGCCAGGTGCTGGCCGAACTGTGCGATGCCGACATGCCGGTCTGGCTGGGCAATCTCGGCGGAAAGATGCAACAGACCACGGTGGCCGACCTGCTGCCCGGCGCGTTCCGGCTGGAGCCCCGGCAAGGCTGATGCCGATTTTCCCCGCGCGTTAACATGCACGTTCCCCCGCTGAGCCCGTTCCCCATGTCCGCTCCGCTCGACCTGCTGAACCAGCGTCACTCCGTGCCCTCGCGCCAACTCGGCGAACCGGCGCCGGACGACACCACCCTGCGCGCCCTGCTGCAGGCCGCCATCCGCGTGTCCGACCACGGCAAACTGGTGCCGTTCCGGCTGATCAAACTGCGTGGCGAAGCCAAGCTGCAATTCGGTGAACGACTGGCCGAACGCGCCATCGCACGCGATCCGGACCTGCCCGAATCCAAGCAGGAGAAGGAACGCCTGCGTTACACCTTCGCCCCGCTGGTGATCGTGGTGGTGGCCTGCCTGCACCCGGACAGCTCGGTGCCGGAAATCGAGCAGAAACTGTGCGCCGGCAACGTCGCCTGCAACCTGCTGCTCGGCGCCCACGCACTGGGTTATGGCGCGCAATGGCTGACCGGCTGGGCTGCCTACGACGACGAGGCCGCTCGCATCATCGGCCTGGGTGCGCACGAACACGTGATCGGCTTCGTGCATATCGGCACGCCGCGCATCGACGTGCCCGACCGCGACCGCCCCGCGCTGGACGACCTGCTCAGCACGTGGACGCCGTGAACGCGAACGTCACCGCGGGCATCCCGCGCCAGGCCGCCCACCTGGTCGACGGCAGCCTGTACGTGTTCCGCGCCTGGCACTCGATGCCGGACGAATTCCATGACCGCGACGGCCACCCGGTCAATGCCGTGCACGGCTTCACGCGTTTTCTCTGCGAGCTGCTGGAAAAGGCACGCCCCGAACATGTCGCAGTGGCTTTCGACGCCTCGCTGACCACCTCGTTCCGCAACGCGATCTACCCCGCCTACAAGGCCAACCGCGAATTGCCGCCGGCCGATCTCGAGCACCAGTTCGTGCTGTGCCGCGAAGTCACTGCCGCGCTCGGCATTCCGGTGCTGATCGACCACAGCTACGAGGCTGACGACCTGATCGGCAGCGCACTGTGGAGCCTGCGGGGTCACGGCCTCTCCAGCGTGATCGTGTCGGCCGACAAGGATTTCGGCCAGTTGCTGGGCGAGCACGACGAACAATGGGACTACGCGCGCAACCTGCGCTGGGGGCCGGCCGGCGTGCACGAAAAGCTGGGCGTGATGCCGCATCAGGTCGCCGACTACCTGGCGCTGTGCGGCGATGCGGTGGACAACATTCCCGGCGTACCCGGCGTCGGTGCCAAGACCGCGGCGGCCCTGCTTTCCCACTTCGGCACTCTCGACGACCTGCTCGACCGGGTGGATGAAGTCGCCTACCTGCGCCTGCGCGGCGCTGCCAGCTGCGCCGCCCGACTGCGCGAACACGGCGAAGCCGCCCGGCTCTACCGCCGGCTCACCCGCATTGCGCTGGATGCGCCCGTGCCTGCCGAAGCGGATGCACTGCGCCGCCAACGCGGTGATGCCGCAGCCCTTGAAGCCTTGTGCGAACGCCTGCGCTTCGGCCCACTCACGCGCAGCCGGCTGGGCGCACTGGCCGACAGCTGATCGACCAACCTCGACGAACGCCGGCTTGCCCGCCGGTTGTCGCCAGGCCGGGCCCGCGTCACCATGGTCGGCATCTTTCACGCTGACGGACCGCCATGGACTCCACCGATCGCCGCATTCCCGCCGACGCCAACGCACCGGTGCAAACCCTCCACGCCGGCCGCTGGCTGAGCCTGCGCCAGCGCGGTCGCTGGGAATACGTGGAACGCAACAACCCGGGCGGCGCGGTGATCATCGTGGCGGTGACGCCCGAAGATCGCGTGCTGTTCGTCGAGCAATACCGCGTGCCGATCCGCCAGTTCACCATCGAGATGCCGGCCGGACTGATCGGCGACGTCGCCGGGCAGGAGCAGGAAGGCGTCCTGCTTGCCGCGCAACGCGAGCTGGAAGAGGAAACCGGTTGGCGCTGTGGCCGTGTGACCTTCGTCCACGCCGGCCCGTCGTCATCAGGCATGAGCACCGAGAACATCGCCTTCGTGCGCGCCCTCGACCTGGTCAAGGTCGGCCCCGGTGGCGGCGACGAAACCGAAAACATCGTGGTGCACGAAGTGCCCCACAACGAAGCCGGCGCATGGCTGTTTGCCCGCGCGGCCGAAGGCTATTCGATCGACCCGAAGCTGTTCGCCGGGCTGTGGTTCCTGGAACACGGGCTTGGCGACCAAGCCGAGTAATTAACCCAGGCTGCGCGCCCGCAATCGCCAAACCGCCAGCAGGATGCCCAGCACGGTCAAGCCGAACCAGGCGATGGCGGTACCCATGTCATCGCCCAACCACAGCACGCCAGCCACGGCTCCGACCGCAACCGCACCGCTGGCTCCTGCCAGCACGGCCTCGATCCGCCTCGGCTTGGCATACAACAGCACTCCGGCACCGAGCATGGCCAGCAACAGCGCCAGCACGCGCCGCGGCCACACGAATTCCGGCGGCACCGGCAAATCGGGATAGATCGCCAGCAGCGGACGGTCACCGATTTCCACGTCGAAGCCCTTGCCGTCCGCAGCACCAGCGGCCGGCACCAGGCGGTTGCCGTCGAGCCGGGCCACCACGGTCACCGTTCCCGTCGGCACCGCGCTCCAGCTCACCCGCAGGTCGCCCAGTTGCGGGCTGGTCGGGCGCGAACTGGTTACCAGCGCATCGTGATGAAAGCTGAAGCTGGCAGCAAGGTTGACCGGCAGGCGACGCATGTCCGGCACCACCGCCTGGCTGCCGGGCAGCGCACGCTGGATCGCCCGGGACAACACGAAGGCGCCGATATTGACTCGCCCGGCATCGAACTCTTGCGACTGCAGGGGAAAATGCGCGGGATTGCCGTGGCCGGGAGCGAAGTGGCTGGCGTCGACCGGATGATCTTCCCAGTCCTGCTCGTATATCGGCGGGCCGCCTGCGCGTATCTCATGCCACTGGAACATCTCCACGTGACGCATCAGCACCGGTGTTGACGCCTGCTGGTTGAACTGGACGTCCAGCGGCGCCTCGACCACGCGTATCGGCCCGCTCACCCGCACCATGTAGCCCTGATCGGCGCCTTGGGGCTGGCCGTTGCTGCCAAGGTCGAGAATCTGCCCGCCATGCCGTTCGGCGGCGCTGCGAAAGCCGATGAGCCCCTGCTCGGTGAGCGCGACCAGTGCCACGCCTGCCAGCACCAGCAGGGCTCCGACCACCAGCAGGATCAGTTGCGGCTTGCGGGCCTGGGCTTGCTTGCGGCGATGGCTCATCGAATCTCCAGCTTCGGTGGTCAGCGGGCGTGCCACCCGCGCAGGTCACGCTGTTCGTCAACGGTGCCGTAGCGGCCGCGTTCATCGCGATGCACCCGAGCCAGCGCACATTCGTGGTCGTGCGTGAAAAACAGTTGCACGTCGCGTGCCAGCTTGTCGTCGAGGAACGCACGCTTCTCGTCGATCAGCTTCTCCGGGTAACGGTCGTAGCCCATCGTGATCGGCAAATGCACCCAGAAGCGCCCCGGGATCAGGTCGGCGCAGAACACCACGCCGCCGACTTCGGCCAGCATCAGGCCCGGCGTGTGGCCATCGGAAAAATGGAAGCGCACCGACTCGCCCAAAGTACGCGAGTGCGCGCCATCGACCCGCTCCAGCCGACCACTCTGTTCCAGCAGCGCCGGCAGTTCGGGAATGAACGAGGCGCGATCACGCGGGTGTGGCTTCAATGCGCGCTGCCAATGCTCGGCGCCCACCACGAAACTGGCCTTCGGGAACAGCAGGCGTGGCGCCTGCCCTTCCTCCCACGCGGCAAGCAAGCCACCGGCGTGGTCGAAGTGCAGGTGCGAGAGCACCACCACGTCGATGTCTTCGTGGCTCAGCCCCGCCTCGGCCAGCGAATCAAGCAGCACGTGATGCGACTCGACCACGCCATAACGTTCGCGCAACGACGGCTCGAAGAACGCGCCGATGCCGGTCTCGAACAGCACGTTGCGCCCGTCGAGATGCTTCACCAGCAGGCAGCGGCAGGCCAGCGGAATGCGGTTCTGCGCATCCGGCGCGATCCAGCGCGACCACAGCGCCTTCGGCGCATTGCCGAACATCGCACCGCCATCGAGCTGCTGCGAGTTACCCAGTAACGACCAGAATTCCATGCTGACTCCAACCCTGCCGCCCTTCATGCCGATGCAGGCCGGCATGACGAGAAAAAATTACTCCACCTTGCCCAGCCCGGACGGGCGACGCGGATCGCTGGCCGCGTCCAGCGTGTTGCTCTTGCGGTCCCAGGTCACCACGTTCATGAAGCCCCAGGATTCGCGCGGCTTGAGCGTGTAGCCCATTTTTTCCAGCGCGGCACTGGTCGCCGGATCGAAGGTGCCGTCCTCCACGTCCACCACATCGGGCAGGAACTGGTGGTGGAAACGCTTGTCCGCGACGATCTGCTGCGCGCTCTGGCCATCGACGAAATGCAGCACGGCTTCCATCACCTGGGTGATGATGGTGGAACCACCCGGCGAGCCGATCACTGCCGTGCGTGTCGGTCCGATCACGATGCTCGGCGACATCGACGACAGCATGCGCTTGCCGCCCACCGGCGCATTCGCCTTGCTGCCGAGCAGTCCGTACACGTTGGGCTTGTTCGGCACCAGCGCGAAATCGTCCATCTCGTCGTTGAGCAGGATGCCGGTGCCCTTGGCGACGAAGGTGGAGCCGAGGATGTAGTTCACGGTGGACGTGATCGCCACCATGTTGCCGTCCTTGTCGATGATCGAGAAATGCGTGGTGTGCATGCCCGGATCGTGGGTCGGCCCGTGTGGCAGCATCGACGACGGCGTGGCCTTGTCGGGCAGGATGCTCTGGCGCAGGCCATCGGCGTAATACGGCGACAGCAGCATCGCCAGCGGCATCTTCACGAAGTCCGGATCACCGAGGTAATCGTTGTGATCGCGGAACGCGCGACGCATCGCCTCGACGATGTAGTGCACGCGGTGGGCCTTGTCCATCTTGTCCAGGTCATAGCCGGACAGGATGTTGAAGATCTCCGCCATTGCCACGCCACCGGAAGACGGCGGCGGCGCGGTGATGATGTGATAGCCGCGGTAGTCGATGGTGATCGGCGTACGTTCCTTGGCGCGGTAGTTGGCCAGGTCGGCCAGCGTCCAGTTGCCGCCGGCCGCACGCACTGCGTCCACCAGCTTTTGCGCCACTTCACCGTGGTAGAAGCCCGCGTCGCCGTGAGCGGCGATCAGCTCCAGCGTGTGTGCCTGGTCGGGATCGCGCCAGATTGCACCCTCCACCGGCGGCTTGCCATTGGGCAGGTACTTGGCCGCCGAGGCCGGCCAGCGCTCGAGGTTCTTCTGCTCGCCCTTGATCGATGACAGCAGGCGCGGATCAGGCTTGAAGCCGTCGCTGGCGATGCGGATCGCTGGCGCCAGCGAGGTCTTCAGCGGCAGCTTGCCGTAATGCTTCGCCAGCCAGACCAGCCCGGCCGGCTCGCCCGGAATGCCGGCGGACAGCGGCCCTTTCAGCGACGCATCGCGGTTGGGCGAACCGTCGGGGTTCACGTAGTCCTTCGGGTTCACCGCCGCCGGCGCCACTTCGCGCGCGTCCAGGAACACATTGCGGTTGCTCTTGGCGATATGCAGCGTGCCCATGAAACCACCGCCGAGACCGGAGCTTTCCGGCTCCACCACCGACAGCGTGGAAGCCACCGCGATGGCTGCGTCAAAGGCATTGCCGCCCTTGGCCAGTACTTCGAAACCGGCATTGGTCGCCAGGAAATTGGCGCTGGCAATGGCTGCGTGACCGGGACGCAAGGCCAGCTGCGAGGCAGCGGCGGCATGGGCCTGCGCCGGTGCCTGATCGGCAGCAGCGAATGCCGGGGCAGCGACCAGGGCAGCGCCCAGCAGCACGATGCGCCAGCGCAACGCAACAGTCATGGCTTGTTCTCCATCAGATGGCGGTACTTGAGTTCGAGGTCGGCACGCGACTCGGGAAGATCGGTATCGACGAGGATGCATTCGACCGGGCACACCTCGACGCACTGGGGCTCGTCGTAATGACCGACGCACTCCGTGCACAGGGCCGGATCGATGACGTAGTACTCCTCACCCAGCGAAATCGCCTTGTTCGGGCAAACCGGTTCACAGACGTCGCAGTTGACGCAGGTATCGAGGATTTTCAGGGACATGACATCAAGGCAGGAGTGAGTGAAGAAGAGTGAGAAGTGAGAGAAAGCAAGAACTCGCCGCATACCCGGCTGTTTCTCTCACTCCTCACTTCTCACTGCTCACTCCTGGCGCTTACATCTGCACGAAGCGCACGGTAGCGCCAGTCGGATTGACGGCAGTCTCGACGCGCTGCTCATCGGCCTTGTCACCGATGAACAGCACGATCACGCCCTTGAACGAACCCGGCTTGGCGCCCTGGAAAGCCGCGACGATCAGGTCGGCGGTCTTGCTGGAATCGGGACCGGCGAAGGCCAGCAGGTTGCCCGGCAGCACGCCGCGGGCCACGGTGTCCTGCACATTTTCCAGCTGGCGCTGGTAACCGGCCTTGGAGGCATCGTCGTCACCGGCCGGCACCAGGTACGGGTACGGCTGGGCGGCGGTCATGCCCTGCAGGTTGCTGCGCACCAGTTGGGTCAGGTAAGCGCCCCAGGCCTTGGTGTCGTTCGGGTTGGTCGGCTTGGTCAGCTTCTGCACCTGCGCGGTGGCCTGCTGGTTGCTGTCCTGGTTGTTGCAGGCCGTCAGGGCCAGGCAACCGGTCAGCGCGAGGGCGGTGGCGAGATAGGCGAATTTACGCATGATGATCCCCTTCGGTTTCGGGTGACTTCTTGTGCCAGCGTTGGCGCATGGCTTGTTGTACCGCTGGATGCACGAAGCCGGAAATATCGCCGCCAAGGCGTCCGATCTCGCGCACCAGCGACGAGGAAATGAAACTGTATTGCTCCGCCGGCGTGAGAAACAGCGTCTCCGTCTGCGGAATCAGGTGGCGATTCATGCTCGCCAGCTGGAATTCGTATTCGAAATCCGACACGGCGCGCAGCCCCCGGATGATAACCCCGGCGCCGATCTGGGTGACGAAGCTGGCCAGCAGGCAATCGAACCCGCGGACTTCGACGTTCGGCAGGTCGGCCAGCGCCAGTCGCGCCAGCGCAATGCGTTCGCCGATGCTGAAACCCGGCCCCTTGCCCTTGTTCGGACTCTCGGCCACCGCCACCACGATGCGCTCGAACAGCGGTGCGGCACGGGCGACCAGGTCGGCATGCCCGTTGGTGATCGGATCGAACGTACCCGGATAGACGGCCAGGCGAGTGTTGACGGGTGGCTTGTTCACGGAACGGGGCAACACCTGTGGGGGAGACGCCTAGCTTAACGGAAGGTCACCAGCCCGGCGATACAGGGCAAAGCGCACGTCGCCAGCGGCCCCCTCGCGCCATGCCTGCCAGTTCGCGGGCAGCGCCGGCAGCGTGTTGCGCGGGGATTCCACGTAAATTTGCGCCGACGGCGTCAACCAGCCGCCCTGTTCCAGTTGCCGCGCCAGGGGCGCCCACAGCTCCAGCGCAAAGGGCGGGTCCATGAACACCAGCCCGAAGGTTCGCGGCGCGCCGTGCAGATAGCTGGCTGCATCAGTTGCCGCAACCGCCCCGCCCGGTGCTTTGAGCCGGGCCAGGTTCTCGCGCAATGCCCTCGCCGCCGCCGCGTCGCGCTCCACGAACTGCACGCCGGCCGCGCCGCGCGACAACGCCTCGATGCCCAGTGCCCCCGTCCCCGCGCACAGGTCCAGCGCCTGCACGCCGGCGATGGTCGGGGCAAGCCAGTTGAACAGGGTTTCGCGCACGCGCTCGGGCGTGGGCCGCAAGCCCGGCAGGTCGGGCACGTCCAGTCGGGAGTTGCGCAGGCTGCCGCCGATGATGCGGATGCGTCCGGCCCTGCCGTTCATGCCGCCCGGGCTTCTTGCCGCGGCTCAGCGGCCGGTATGGAAGGGAGTGTTAGCATGCCGCCCATTGTCTTTGAATCGCCGCCGCAATGCTCAAGTTCTGGAAGAAAAAACCCGCCGGCACGACGCCCGAGCAGCCTGCCGACGCGCCCGCCTCGCCATCCGTCGAGGACAACGAAAGCGTTGCCGAAACCCCTGCCGTCACGCCGATAACGGCGGTTGAGCCCGCGCCCGGGCCGGGCATGGACCCGGTTGCGAGCGAACCGGTCGTCGTCGAGCCGGTTCCCGAGGCTCCGGCGGCACCCGCCGAACCGACCCGGCGCGGCTGGCGTGACCGGCTGTCCGGCAGCGGCTTCGCGCGTGGATTGAGCTCGCTGTTCGTGCGCCACCCCAAGCTCGACGACGACCTGCTCGATGAGCTGGAAACCATCCTGATTACCGCCGATGTCGGCATCGAAACCAGCACCGAGCTGGTGGAAAACCTGCGCGCACGCATGCACAAGCGCGAGTTCGCCGACGCAGACGCCCTGCTGGCAGCGCTGCGCCAGGCCCTTCTGGTGCGACTGGCGCTCGTCGAAAAGCCGCTGGACGTGGGCGATCGCCTGCCGTTCGTGATCCTCACCGTGGGCATCAATGGCGTCGGCAAGACCACCACCATCGGCAAGCTGGCGCGCCGCTATCGCGACGAAGGCCGCGAAGTGCTGCTGGCCGCCGGCGATACCTTCCGTGCCGCCGCCGTCGAACAGCTCAAGACCTGGGGTGCACGCAACAGCGTGCCGGTGATCTCGCAGGGCCAGGATGCCGATTCGGCCAGCGTGATCTTCGATGCCCTGCAGACTGCGCGTGCGCGCGGCACCAACGTGCTGATCGCCGACACCGCCGGCCGCCTGCACACCCAGGGCGGTCTGATGGACGAGCTGGGCAAAATCGCCCGCGTGCTGAAGAAGCTCGACCCCGAGGCGCCGCACGAGGTATTGATGGTGATCGACGGCACCACCGGCCAGAACGCGCTCAGCCAGTTGCGCCAGTTCCGCCAGATCGTCGGCGTCACCGGCCTGGTGGTGACCAAGCTGGATGGCACCGCCAAGGGCGGCGTCGTATTTGCGCTGGCCCGCGAGTTCGGCCTGCCGATCCGCTATGTCGGCCTCGGCGAGGGGGCCACCGACCTGCGCACCTTCAATGCCGAGGCCTTCGTCGACGGCCTGCTGCCCCCGCGCCTCGGCCAGCCATGACCCTGTCGCGCCGGCTGCGCCTGACACTGATCGCCTGCGCCGGCGTGGTGTCGGTATTGGTGTTGGCCGTGCTGGTGACGCTGTATCTGTTACTGCAGCCGGATCGCTTCACCGCCATGCTGCAATCGCAGGCGCACGGTGCCGGGCTGGAACTCAGCCTGGCCAGCCCTGCCCACCCGACCCTGCTCCCCTATCCTTCGCTCGAACTGGAAGGGCTGACGCTGACCGCGCAAGGCGCCAGCACGCCGATCCTGCTTGCCGCACGCGGGCGCCTGGCACTGCCCTGGCGCACCATTTTCGGCGGCCCCACCGCCATTTCGCAGCTGGAAATCGACTCGCCTCGCGTGGACCTCGGCGCACTGCAGGACTGGCTCGGCGCGCTGCCGCCACGCCCGGCCAGCGCGCCGCTGCAAGTACCGCGCATCGACACCGGCGTACGCATCACCCAGGGCAGCGTGGTCAGCGGCGACCACCTGTTGTTGAACCAGGTCACCCTGAACGCCGGCAGCCTGATTCCAAACAAGCCGTTCCTGCTCGACGTCACCGCCCGCACCGCCGACGACACTCCGGTTCAATGGCATCTGTCCGCCACACCGCGCATGCAGGGCAACTCGCTGCAACTCGATGACATCGCCTTGCACATCGCGCATGGCAGCACGTTGTCGCTGCAACTGGCCGGCACCGCACGCTGGCAGGGCGCGGCAAACGCCTCGCTGCAACTGCACGGCACGCTGGCCGACAAGGATCGCGGCGACTACAGCACGTCGCTCACGCTGACTCCGGCCGATCAGAACAGCCCGCTGCTATTGGCACTGAAGCTGGATGGCACGGACAACCACGTCGACCTGCGCCTGCCGCCACTGGCACTGGCGCACTGGTGGACCCAACTGGGCAGCACGACCTCCACGCCGCAACTGACCGTGCCACCCGCCAACGGCAGCATCGACGTGGCCAGTCTTGACGTGGGCGGGATGCATATCGAAGGCCTCAGCGTGCGCGCAGGCGACGCCGTGCCTGCGGCCGCATCCAGCACCGCCACGCCAGCTCAACCGGCAAAGACAAAACACGCGCCGAAGCCGAAGAAAAAGTGAGCGATATCGCCGCTCCCCTGCTGGCCTGGTTCGATCACCACGGCCGCCACGACCTGCCCTGGCAGCATGCCGGACCCGGCAACGCACGCGACGCCTACCGCGTGTGGCTGTCCGAAATCATGCTGCAACAGACCCAGGTCGCCACGGTCATTCCCTACTTCCAGCGCTTTGTGGAAACCCTGCCCACGCTGCGCGACCTGGCCGCGGCCGATGAAGACACGGTGCTCGCGCTGTGGTCCGGACTGGGCTACTACCGCCGCGCACGCTTCCTGCAACGCGCCGCGCAAGAATGCGTGGCTCGGCATGGCGGCGAATTGCCACGCGATTTCGACGCGCTCGTTGCGCTGCCGGGCATCGGTCGTTCCACCGCCGGGGCGATCCTCGCGCAGGCGTACGGGCTGCGCTTTCCCATCCTCGACGGCAACGTCAAACGCGTGTTGACCCGCTATCACGGCATCCATGGCCACCCTGGCCAGGGCGCCGTGGAGAAACAGCTCTGGCAGCATGCCGATGCCCACACGCCAAGCCAACGCGTAGCCGACTACACGCAGGCGATCATGGACCTGGGCGCCACTGTATGCGTGCGCTCGCGGCCGCAGTGCGACGCCTGTCCGCTCGCCACGGACTGCGTGGCCCGGCGCGATGGACTCACCGCGCAACTGCCCAGCCCCAAGCCGCGCAAGACCATTCCCGAACGCGACACCGTGATGCTGGTGCTGCGCGACGCACGCGGCAAGATATTGCTCGAACGCCGCGGCCCGCAAGGCGTCTGGTCGGGCCTGTGGAGCCTGCCCGAAGCCGGCGACAACGATGCCGCGTGGCGCATCGCCCAACAGCACGCCGTCATCGACGACGCGCAGGCGCTGACACCCTTCGTCCACGTCTTCAGTCACTATCGGCTGCGGATCGAGCCACTGTTGTTCGACGGCGCGACAGCACACCCCGCGATCGCCGATAATCCCCATCTGCGCTGGTGCGGCGCTGGTGAACTGGCCTCGCTCGGCCTGCCGGCCCCCGTCCGCAGCTTGCTGCAAAGTCTTTGAGGAACTGTTGTCCATGAGCCACACCGTCCATTGCGCCAAGCTCGGCATCGACGCCGAAGGCCTCGACTTCGCCCCCTGGCCCGGCCCGCTCGGCCAGCGCATCTACGCCGAGATCTCCAAGCCCGCCTGGCAGCAATGGCTGGCCCACCAGACCATGCTGATCAACGAAAACCGGCTCAATCCGCTCGATCCCGAGTCACGCAAATTCCTCGCCGGCGAAATGGAGAAATTCCTGTTCGGCGGAGAGCTTTCCCCGGTCCCGGGCTACGTCGCCCCCGACGCCAAGTCTTGACGCCCAACCGCACATCCGCTTTAATGCGCGGCTCCACGCAACACCGATGACCCGCGCGGTCGTCCACCCTTGGCCGGGTAGCTCAGTTGGTAGAGCAGGGGATTGAAAATCCCCGTGTCGGCGGTTCGATTCCGTCCCCGGCCACCATAGATTCTTGCAAAAAGCCTGTCCTCTCCGGATAGGCTTTTTCGTTATGCGCATGGTCACGGCCAGTTCCTGTCGACTGACACGCCACTTCGCGCGTGCTAGCGTGTGTTTCCCCATTCCAGAGGATTGCGCACATGAACAGGCGGTTTGCGGGATCGATGGCAACGGGTGCTTTGATGGCACTGCTTCTGGCGACGCCGGCACTGGCGGCGCTCAAACCGGGCGCCACGGCGCCGGACTTCACGGCCGAGGCCAGCCGGGCCGGCCATGACTTCACCTTTTCGCTCAAGGCAGCCCTGAAGAAGGGGCCGGTGGTGGTGTATTTCTACCCGTCGGCCTATACCGGCGGCTGCGACCTCGAGGCGCATACCTTCGCCACCGAGAAGGACAAATTCGATGCGGCGGGCGCCACCATCATCGGCGTGTCGGCGGACAGCATCCAGCGGCTGAACACGTTCTCGGCGGACCCGAAATACTGCGCCGGCAAATTCCCGGTGGCTTCCGACGCGCACGGCAAGATCGCCGCGTCCTACGACCTCAAGACAATGGCGTCGCAAGCCGGCATGAAGGACGTGCGTGGCGTGGCGATCGACCACGGCTTCATCCCGCGCACCACCTTCGTGATTGCCCGCGACGGCCACATCGTCGCTGCGCTTTCCTCGGAAGCCGACCACCTGCGGCCGGACCAGCACGTGACGAAGTCGCTGGCCATCGTGCAGAAACTGCAGGCGGGCAAGGCGCCGTAATCGATGGCGCTGCGGAACAGGTTCACGCGAAGCTTCCCCACGGTTCTGGCCGCAAGCCTGCCGTTGCTGGCCATTTCGGCCTGCTCGCCGCACTCGCCCGCCACCGCCACGACGCCCGTGGCGGTGTCGGTATCCGCACAAGCCGGCCCATGCAGCGCAACGCAACTCGCACTCGGCCTCGATGGTGGTGACGGGCGGTTCAACGGCATGTCGCACTCCGGCACCATGCTGGTCCTGCGCAACCACGGCAAGGCGCCGTGCACGATGCCGGCACGCCCGCTGCCGCAATTCACCGACAGCGGCCGGCAGCCGCTGGACATCGTCATGCAAGCCCCGGTGGGAATGCATCCGGGACCGGTACTGCTGCCCGTCGTGGTGCCGCCCGGGGCAACGGTGACGAGTGACATGCGCTGGGTTTCCGGCAACGTCTACGACCACGGTCACTGCGAATCGCCGGCATTCATCACGCTGAAGATCGGCAAGGAAGCGGTGTCCTCCGCGTTTTCCGGCCACCTGTGCGGCGCCGGCGGCAAACCGTCCAGCTATTCGATGACGCCATTCCGGGCCGCAACGACGCATCCCTGAGGTGACTTCCGCGTCACGCGGCGACAGGCATGCTGCCGTCGATCGGATTTCGCAGGAGTTTCCCGCATGAAGCCACCACGCACCCTGTTGATCATCCCAGCCCTGCTGCTTGCCGGCTGCCAGACACCCGCCCCTGACGTGACAGCGAAGACATTCAGCTACCGCTGCGACGACGGTCGCAGCGTGCAGGCCAGTTACCCCGACGCGGATACCGCCGTGTTGACGCTCGCCGGGCATGCCCACCGCCTGCACATCGCCCGATCCGCCGATGGCGCGCGCTACGTTGGCGACACCTGGCAGTGGTGGACCAAGGGCATGCACGATGCCTCCCTCGCACCACTCAAGCCGGGGGAAACCTACGCATCGGCGCCGGGCGTGGCCTGCCACGCGCCCTGACGAAGCGGGCCGGTTCGCGCATCAGGCCCCTTGGTCAGACACTTGCCCCGTGCCTGCCATCGCGCCGTCCCGCCACGGCAACCGCTGCGTCATGCAGTGATCGCATCATGCCTCCCCACCCCACCCGGAGGATGCCGCCATGCTGACGCAATACGTGTTCCCCTCGAAGCTTGGGCTGTTCCGCATCGTGCAGCACGGCCGTCGCTGGCGCGCCCTGCACGATCGCATCGAATGCGGCCGGCACGACTCGGCGGAGATCGCACTGGCAACCTTGCGCAACACCTGGCCGCAGGCCCGGCTGCCGATATCGCTGGATGCGTGGCGCTGTCCGTCGAAGCCATCCTTCGCACGCGCCTCATGCACGCCCCTGCCGCGCTGGTGCACCGCTTACTGAGCGGGCGCACGGTGCGGGCGCAAGTCATTCCTTCGCGTTGATCACCGCCAGGAAATCGCGGCCATAGCGCTTGAGCTTGGCTTCGCCGACGCCGCTGACCTCGGCCAACTCGTCCTCGTTGGCCGGCATCGCGCGCAGCATGGCCAGCAGCGTGGCATCGTGGAACACCACGTACGGAGGCACGCCCTGCTGCTTCGCCAGTTGCGTGCGCAGGGCGCGCAAGGCGTCCCACAACGGCTGCTCGTACGCCTCGATGCCGATGCTGGCCCCGGTGACGAGCTGGCTGTCGCGGCGACGGCGCGTGGAGCGCACCGGCTTGGCATCCTCGCGCAGCAATACCCGTCGTCCATCGACCAGCACTTCGCGACTGGCCTTGGTCAGCCGCAGCGTGCCGTAGCCTTCCGCGTCGGTGGCCAGCAGGCCGGCGGCCAGCAACTGGCGGAACACCGAGCGCCAGCCCTTCTCGTCCATGTCGGCGCCGATGCCGAAGGTGCTGAGCTTGTCGTGACCGAGCTGGCCCACGCGCTCGCTGTCCACGCCACGCAGGATGTCGACGACATGGCCGGCGCCGAAACGCTGGCCGCTGCGATACACCGCCGACAACGCCTTCTGCGCGGGCACGGTGGCGTCCCAGGTTTTCGGCGGTTCGACGCAGTTGTCGCAATGGCCGCAGGGGCCATGGAATGCCTCGCCGAAGGCACCGAGCAGCAGCTCGCGCCGGCAACGCGTGGCTTCGGCATAGGCCAGCAGTGATTCCAGTTTCTGCCGTTCGACGCGCTTGCGCTCGTCGCCCGATTCGGACTGCGCAATCATCTGGCTCATCGTCACCACGTCGGACAGGCCGTAGACCATCCACGCCTCGGCCGGCAGGCCATCGCGACCGGCGCGGCCGGTTTCCTGGTAATAGCCTTCCATCGAACGCGGCAGGTCCAGGTGCGCAACGAAGCGCACGTCCGGCTTGTCGATGCCCATGCCGAACGCCACCGTGGCCACCATCACCACGCCATCCTCGCGCAGGAAGCGCTGCTGATGCCGCGCGCGCGTGGCCGCGTCGAGCCCGGCGTGGTACGGCAGCGCCTCGATCCCGGCCTCGGCCAGCCACGCGGCGGTGTCGTCCACCTTCTTGCGGCTCAAGCAATAGACGATGCCGGCCTCGCCACGATGCCCCTCGATGAAACGCATCAGCTGCGTACGCGGGTTGTGCTTCAGCATCACCCGGTAGCCGATGTTCGGACGGTCAAAACTGGAGATGAACTGGCGCGCATCCTGCAATGCCAGCCGCTCGACGATCTCCTCGCGCGTGCGCGGGTCGGCGGTGGCGGTGAGCGCGATGCGCGGCACGTGCGGGAAGCGCTCGTGCAGCAGGGTCAGCTCACGGTATTCGGGGCGGAAATCGTGGCCCCATTGCGATACGCAATGCGCTTCGTCGATGGCGAACAGCGCGGGTTCCATGCGTTCCAGCAACCCCAGGAAGCGCGACGTGAGCAGGCGCTCCGGCGCCACGTAGAGCAGGTTCAATTCGCCGGCCAGCAACTGCCGTTCCACCTCACGCTGGCTTTCGGCATCCAGGCTGGAGTTGAGGTAGGCCGCGGCCACGCCGGCGGCGCGCAAGGCGTCCACCTGATCCTGCATCAACGCGATCAGCGGCGAGACCACGATGCCGGTGCCCTGCCGCAGCAGCGCGGGAATCTGGTAGCACAGCGACTTGCCGCCGCCGGTGGGCATGAGCACCAGCGCATCGTGGCCTTCGGCCAAGTGTTCGACGATGGCCTGTTGCTCGCCGCGGAAACTGGAATAGCCGAAAACGCTTTCGAGGATGTCGAGGGGGGAGGACTGCATTGCACACATGCTAGCAAACCGCACGCGGGCAGCGACCGGTCCGCGACGATGGCGCCTGTCGGGCGGACCCGCGTCAGGCGTCGGGCATGCCCCACAGGACGCGGTCGGTATCCGCGTCCAGTCCGAACGCGCTCAGCGCGACCCGCCCATTCTTCACCTCCACCCCTTCCGCGCGCAATCGCCGACATTGTTCACGGAAGCCACGACTGCCTGCAGGCAACGCGATATGGCCGCTGGAGCGCAATACGCGGAACCACGGCAGTTCCATCCCGTCAGGCACTTCGCCGAGCAATTTGCCCACCAGCCGGGCGCGCCCCGGCAAGCCGGCTCGCGCGGCGATGGCGCCATAGCTGGCGACGCGACCGGGCGGAATCGCGGCGATGGCGGCGTACACGCGCGCGTGGCTGTCCTGCATGGCAATCATTTGGGTGACGGAAGGCGCACAGGGTACCATCGGGATATCGCCGGCCAGGCAGTTCAACAAGGAAGCCGCACCATGCGTCACTTCGAAGCCGTGCGTTCGCATATCGGTAGTCAGTACACGCTGCGCCAGAACGATCCCTACCTGATCAGCTTCGACCTGCGACTGCCGCAAGGTCGCAACCAGGGCATTTACCTGGCCGAACTGGAGGACGAGGGCGGGCGACGTTACCTGCGCGTGTCCACGCCGATCGGGCCGCTGGCAGGCACCGACCCGCATCGCTGCCTGCGCTTCAACTGGGAACAGCGCTGCGGCTTCCTGGCCGTGACCGACCTGGATGGCTCACCGTTCCTGCACCTGTGCGAGAACCGCCCCTACGAACTGCTGGACGAAGCCGAATTGCAACGCCTGATCGGCGAGATTGGCCTGCTCGGCGACCAGCTCGAACGCGCCATCGCCGACGACGGCGACGCGCTCTAGCACGACGCGCTCTAGCAAGCTGTCTGGCGCTGGTTGGCCGGCGTCACCGGCTCAGATGAGTCCTTGCGCCAGCCGCACGAAGCCGTAGGCGATCAGCGCCGTGATCGGCAAGGTCAGGATCCACGCCCACACCATGCGCTGCACCACGCTCCAGCGAATCGCGTTGGAACGCTTTGCCGTGCCCACGCCCATGATCGACGAAGACACCACGTGCGTGGTGGACACCGGCAAGCCGAACGCCGACGCGACGAGGATCACGATGGCCGAGCTGCCCTCGGCGGCGAAGCCGTTGATCGGGTGCAGCTTCACCATCTTGTGGCCCAGCGTCTTGATGATGCGCCAGCCACCGCCGGCCGTGCCGCCAGCCATGGTCAGCGCGCACACCACCGCCACCCATGCCGGCACCACGAAACCACCGGCAGCGGATTCGTTGATGCGCAGGAAGTGCAGCCAGTCCGGCAGATGATCGAACTGCCCCGCCGCGGTGGCACCGGCCAACGCCAGCGCGATGATGCCCATGCTCTTCTGCGCATCGTTCATGCCATGCGCCAGGCCCATGGCGCTGGCCGAGGCAATCTGCGCCTTGCCGAAGAAGCTGTTGACGAACGGGGTGCGACCGAAGCGGTGCAAGAAACCCTGCCGGCGCGAGAACCACGACAGCAGCGCATACAGCGCCCCCATCAGCACGAAACCGATCAGGAAGCCCATGAATGGCGAAATCACCATCGGCACCACGACCTTCGGAATGACGCCATTGCCCAGCCACCAATGGACCCCGCCCTGGGACCAGATGACCGAGTCGAAGCGGCCGCCGGAACCGGCAATCGCCGCGCCCACCAGCGCCCCCACCAGCGCGTGGCTGGAACTGGACGGCAAGCCCAGCCACCAGGTGATCAGGTTCCACACGATCGCCGCCAGCAAGGCACAAACCAGCAACTGCGGGCCGGCCTCGATCACCCCGGTATTGACGATGCCCGCGGCGATGGTCGCCGCCACGGCGGTTCCCCACAGCGCGCCGATCATGTTGGTCACGGCCGCCAGCAGCACCGCCTGCCCCGGTGAAAGCACCTTGGTCGCCACCACGGTGGCGATGGAGTTGGCGGTGTCGTGGAATCCGTTGATGTAGGTGAAGACCAGTGCGATCAGCACCACCACGGCAACCAGTCCGATCGTCATGCACGATCTCCCCGGAGCATGCGCAATCCGCGATTCGACATCGGCATGTGCGGACCCTCAGGAATTCTTCAGCACGATCGAATAGACGATGTTGCCGACGTCGCGACACTTGTCGATGGCCTTCTCCAGCAACTCGAAGAGATCCTTCGCCAGCATCGCGCGCATCGCGTCATTGCCTTCCACGTAAAGCGTGCGGTACGGCGCCAGCAGCATGCGGTCGCCTTCCGATTCCAGCGTCTGCAGGCGATCCTGCAGCTTCTTCACCGGATCGATGCGCAGGCCGCGGCGCAACTCGCCGATCATCTCCACCACCACGGCACTGGAACGCTCCAGCACCATCGCGCGCTGGGCGAAATCCACCCCGGCCAGGCGCTGGGCCACGATCTCGTAGCGCTCGGCGAATTTTTCCACCGTCTTGGGAATCTTGTACAGCGCGGAATTCAGCGCCTCGATGTCCTCGCGGTCCAGCGCGGTGACGAAGGTATTCACCAGTTCCTCGCTGATCTGCGCCGCCAGCGCCTTCTCGCGCGCACGGGCGGCCGCGAATTCCGCCATCACCGGCGTGTGATCGGCCTGGGTCACCAGCCCGTGCAGGGCCTTGGCGCTCTCGTGGGCCGCGGCGGCACTCTGTTCCAGCAAGTTGTAGAACTTGTCGCCTTTGCCGAAGATGGTCTGCAATGAAAACATGCGGGCTATGCCTGGATGGAATCGTGGTTACCGTGATGTTACAGGACAGGTCCCCCGCACCGCACCATTCGGGACGCTCCGATGCAGTGTGGGGAGCCGTTCCGGCGCCGGACAAGCCGGCATGATGGCGGCGCAAGCGCCCGCCCGGCGGGACGATTCCGAACACATTCCGGATTCACCACCCGACGAAAGCCAGGCTGGCGGTTTTGCGGAAATGCCCTCCTGACGTGAAGACCGGCGCGACAGGCCTTACACTCACCCCATGTCGCCCCCACCCTGCCTGCCGCGATGCTGACCGAAATCGCGCTCGTCTTCGTCCTGGCCCTGTGCAACGGTTTCTTCGCGTTGTCGGAAATGGCGTTGGTCGCCTCGCGCAAGAGCCGCCTGAAGCAAATGGCGCGCACCAGCCGCCGCGCCCGCGTCGCCCTGCGCCACGCCGAGGCGCCCGAGCGCTTCCTGTCCACCGTGCAAGTGGGTATCACCGTGGTGATGCTGATCACCGGTGCGGTGGCCGGCGATGTCCTCGGCAGCCACATCGCCGCCTTGCTGCACGGCCGTGGCCTGGCCTGGCTGGCGCCGTACGCCCGGATCGTCGGCATCGTGCTCGGCTTCGTGCTGATCTCCTTCATCCAGATCGTGATCGGCGAACTGGTACCCAAGCGCCTGGCGCTGGCGGCGCCGGAGCGCGTCTCCGGCATCGTGGCCATGCCGATGCTGGTGCTGTCGCGCGCCACCGCGCCCTTCGTGTGGTTGCTGAACACCTCCAGCGGCCTGCTGATGCGGCTGCTGCGGATCAGCGACAAGGGCCGCGACGCGGTCACCGAGGAAGAAATCCGCCTGCTGGTGGCCGAAAGCACCGAACAAGGCGTGCTCGACATCGACGAACAGGCCATGGTGAACCGGGTATTGCGCCTGGGCGACCGCACGGTCGACAGCGTGATGACGCCACGCATGCGCGTAGCGTGGCTGGACATCGCCGCACCGCGCAGCGAGAACGTCGAAGTGATGCGCGACACGCCCTACTCGCGTTACCCGGTCTACCGTGGCGACGAAAGCGACATCGTCGGCGTGGTCGAGGTGAAGAGCCTGCTCGGCGGCATCGTGCAAGGCACGCCCGAGCTGTTCCGCACCCTGGCCAAGCCGCTGTTCGTGCCCGCCACCGCCCGCGCGCTGGATTTGCTGGAGGAATTCCGCGACGCCGAGACGCCGATGGCGCTGGTGGTGGACGAATACGGCGACATCGAAGGCCTGGTCACGCTCAACGACCTGCTCGCCGCCGTGGTCGGCGCCAGCCAGCTTGGCCATGGCAATGGCGAGGAAAGCGCGCCGATCGTGGTGCGCGCGGACGGCAGCTGGCTGGTCGACGGCAGCCTGCCCACCGACGACCTGCGCGAATTGCTGCGTGTGGACAGCCTGCCCGGCGAGGACGAGCACGATTTCCATACCGCCGCCGGCATGGTGATGACCGCGCTGGGCCATATCCCGCTGGCTGGCGAGATCTTCGAATGGCGCGGCATCCGCTTCGAAGTCGTCGACCTCGACGGCGCCCGCATCGACAAGCTGCTGGTCACGCCGGCACCGACGAGCGAAGAAACCGGCGACGAGGAAACCGGCTAGGGGCGAGAAGTGAGTGGAGAGAAGTGAGAAGTGAGAGAAAGCCCGCGAGCTTGCAAGGTTTCCCGGCTTCCTCACGCCTCGTCTCTGCTTTGCGCTTCTGCTGAAAAGCCTCAACCAAGGAAGGTCTGATTTTACTCGTCATCCCAGCGAGGCGCTTTTCAACGGCCGAAGGGCCGGTCAAGCTGGGATCCAGCGCCTGCAAGCCATTGAAAGCCTAGGCGCCGGATTCCTGTTTGACCGATCCTTCGGCCGTTGAGAGCCGCAGGAATGACGAGCAACCGATCAATCAAACCTTCCCCAAGGATCCACGGGACGATGGAGAAAGGCGAGAGAGCCTACAGCTCTTCATCTCACTCCTCACTTCTCTCCACTCACTTCCCGCCCTTCCCCGCCAGCATCGCCATGCGCTGCGCATCGGCCAGGATGCCGTGCAGCACGCGCAATTCGCGCTCGTCCATCTGCGCACGCTGGAACAGTTTGCGCAGGCGCAGCATGATCGTTTCGGCCGAACGCCCCTTGTGGAAATCGATGTCGTCCAGCGTCTGGCCGAGGTGCTCGTAGAAGCGCTCCATCTGCGCCGCATCGGCCAGCGGGCGATCGTGTTCGGGGGGTGCTTCGGAAGGCGCATCGCCCAGCATGACCGTGCGCAACTCATAGGCCATCACCTGCACTGCCTGCGACAGGTTCAGCGAGCTGAAATCGTCCACGCTGGGGATGCGCACCATCGCGTGGCAACGCGCCAGCTCGTCGTTTTCCAGACCGGTGCGCTCGTTGCCGAACAGCAGCGCCACCTGCTCACCGCGTGCTGCGGCGGCCAGCGCCTGCTCGGCACCTTCGCGGGGCGAAAGCTCGGGCAGGTTCACCCCGCGCCGGCGGGCCGAAAGCCCCAGCGCGAACGTGCTGCCGATCAAGCCATCGACCAGCTCCGCATGCACGCCGGCCGCTTCCAGCACGTCATCCGCGCCTGCCGCCAGGGCATGGGCCTCGGGATCCGGAAAGCGGTGCGGCAAGACTAGCTCCATCCGGGTGAAACCCATGGTGCGGATGGCCCGCGCCGCACTGCCGATATTGCCCGGGTGCGAAGTGCGTACCAGCACGAAACGGAACAGCGAAGCGAGATCGGTAGCGGTATTCATGGGCATGGCATGGGCGTGGAACAGCCGATGAGCATAGCCGATGCATCGCCCGGGTCGGGCATTCGGCAAGCCTTCGGGCACGCGTGGCAAGCCGCCGCGCCCATGCTCTGCTAGAATCCCCCGCCGCAACCCGCTCTTTTGAAAGTCGAAGCCATGACCAGACCCGCCGTCACCATCGCGGTACGCGCCGCGCGCGCCGCAGGCAACGTGATCCTGCGCTACATGAACCGCATCGACGGCCTCCATGTCGTCGAGAAGCAGCGCATGGACTTTGCCTCCGAGGTCGACAAGCTGGCCGAGGCCGAAATCGTCAAGGAACTGCGCCGCGCCTATCCCGACCACGCCATCCTCGCCGAGGAAAGCGGTGCGATCGGCAAGAGCAGCACGCACACCTGGGTGATCGACCCGCTCGACGGCACCCACAACTACCTGCGCGGCATCCCGCACTTTTCCGTTTCCATCGCCCTGGTGGAAAAGGGCGTGCCGGTATACGGCGTGGTGTTCGACCCGCTGCGCGACGAGCTGTACACCGCCAGCAAGGGCGACGGTGCCTTCCTCAATGATCGCCGCATGCGCATCGGCAAGCGCGAAAACCTGGGCGGCGCGATGATCGCCACCGGCTTCCCCTACCGCCAGCGCACCCATCTGGACGCCCAGTTGGCGATGACCCGCGCCCTGCTCGGCCAGGCCGAGGACATCCGCCGTTCCGGCTCCGCCGCGCTGGACCTGGCCTACACCGCCGCCGGCCGCTACGACGGCTACTTCGAGCTGGGCCTGAAGCCCTGGGACATGGCTGCCGGCGTGCTGCTGGTGCGCGAAGCCGGTGGCCGCTGTTGCGATTTCGCCGGCCGCGACGGCATCCCCGCCAGCGGCAACATCATTGCCGGCAACCTGCACGTAGCCAAGGCGATGGTCGACGCCATCGGCCAGCACGCGACGCCGGAATTGCTCAAGGCCTGAACCCAGCTGTCAGGTTGAACGCAACAAGGGCGCCGATGGGCGCCCTTGTCGTTTTTACTTGTCGTCTGCCGGCCATGGCTCGATACAGCCGGCTCAAACCGGCTCCTGACCCGCCTCGCGAAGAAAGCCGCGCAGGAACGGCACGGTGATCCGCCGTTGTGCCGCCAGCGAGGCCCGATCCAATTGATCGAGCAGGTCGAGCAGCGCACCGAGATCACGTGCATAGCGGGCGAACAGCCAGTCCAGCACGGTGTCGTCCAGCTCGATGCCACGCGTCGACGCCTGGCTTTTCAACACCTCGCGCCGCTCGCCGTCGTCCAGCGGCTTGAGCGGGAACTGCGTGCAGGCACCCAGGCGCGAACGCAGGTCGGGCAAGCCCAGACCAAGTTGCGTCGGCACCGCTTCGGCCGCAAACAGCAGCGCCGTGCCTTCGGCTTTCGCCTGGTTGTACAGGTCGAACAAGGCGTGTTCCGCCTCGCGCTCGCCGGCAATGGCGCCCAGGTCGTCCAGCGCCAGCAGCGCACTGCCGGCCACGCCACGCAGCGCGGCAACCTTGTCGCCCAGCTTCGCCAGCGGCAGGTATTGCACCATGCGCCCGGCCTCGCTGGCCGCCTGGCAGGCGGCCATCAGCAGGTGGCTCTTGCCGCTGCCGGCAGGGCCTTGCAGATACACCCACGGCGCACCAGGCCCATGCGCCAGCGCCTGCACGGCGGCCAAGGCGACGGCATTGGCGCCAGGGTGGAAATGTTCGAAACGCTGGCGACGGGGCCAGCGCAGGGCAAGCGGGAGTTGCGGAATCATGTCGGGGTGTCGGCGCCCTTGTCGTCGGGTTTGGCCATGACGGTTGTCGTCTCCACGCTGCCTTTGTCGGTCGTCACGGTGACGTCCACTTCGGTAAGCGCCGGATCGTCCGGCCCCGACTCGGTATACAGCTCGCTCTGTCGGTAGCGCTCGCTGAGGTAACGCAGCACCACCAGGATCACCGAGGCCGCCGGCAGCGCCAGCAGGATGCCGAGGAAGCCGAACAGGTAGCCGCCGGCCAGCACCGCAAAGATCACCGCCACCGGATGCAGGCCGATCTTCTCGCCCACCAGCCGCGGCACCAGCACGTAGCCCTCCAGCAACTGGCCAACCACGAACACGCCGACCACCATCAGCACATGGCTCCAGTCGCCGTGCTGCACCAGCGCGGCAATGATGGCGGCGGCAAAGCCGGTGATGAAACCCAGGTACGGCACGAAACTGAGCAGGCCGGCGACCATGCCGATCAGCGGACCGACCGAGATCCCGACCAGGGTCAACGCCACGCCGTAGAAGATGCCCAGCGCCAGCATCACCAGCAACTGGCCACGCACGAAGGCACCCAGCACGGCATCGGACTCGCGCGCCAGATGCGCGATGGTCGGCTCGACCGAGCGCGGCAGCATGCGATCGATCCACGCCACCAGTCGGTCCCAGTCGCGCAGCAGGTAGAACGCCACCACCGGGATCAGCACCAGGTTGGTGAGCCACATCACCGCGCCCACGCCCGAGCGCGACAGTTTGCCAAGCACGCTGCCGATGGAGCCGATGTGCGCCTTCAGCGCCGCCATCAGGCGATCGCTGTCCAGCGCATGCGGATCCAGGTGCAGCTTGTGCTGCAGCCACGGCAACGCGGTGTCGCGCGCCCATGCCAGGTAGTTCGGGAAGTTCTGCACCACGCTCTCGATCTGGCGCGCGATCAGCGGCACCAGCAACAGCAGTGCGCCGGCCGCCACCAGCACCAGCACGATGAACACGATGCTCACGGCCAGCGTGCGGCCCATGCCGTACTTTTCCAGTCGATCGGCCAGCGGATCGCCGAGATAGGCCAGCATCCCGGCGATCGCGAACGGCATGATCACCGGCGCCAGCAACCAGATCAGCCAGACGATGACGGCCGTGATCGCCAGCAACTGCCAGCGACGCGAAGCGTCTGGCGAAAGATCGTGGTTCATGGGCAAGCTCTCAGATGCGGTATCGAAGTGTCGCCGATGCGGCGGGTGCGTGTCAGCGTGCCGGACCGGACATGCGCCATGCACCGTCCGGCCGACTCGTGGCGTACCGTGTCGCCACCCGCTGCAGCCGCGACGCGGGCGGGAGTACTCCCGGCCACCGGTACATGAACAATCGACGATACGCCGCGGGCCTGGAGCAGCCAGCCGGGTTGCGCCCGGATCAGCCCGGTCAGCATCCGCCCGAACCGGCACTCAGTGCGTTCACCGCATCGCACCCGCAAACCGCAGCGAAGCGCCCCTCGGCAGTGGACGCCACGGCCAACACGATGCCGCGGACATCGTCCCGGCTCAGTGCAACCAGCGCAGGCTGACATCCGCGCCGTCGTGAGCCGGCGCCTGCAGCAGGCGACCGTTGGCCGTGAGGTCAGCGGCCAGCGCCGACAGCGGCAGGTTGATCTTCACGTCGAGCAGGGCGCCGTCATCCTGCGCGCCCAGCGTGGTGGCCTTGAGCACGGAGGGATCGGCGCGCAAGGTGGCCAGCATGTTGGCGTAATCCATTGCCGAGTTCAGCCCCGACACCCACAACTTGCCTTCGACCGTGCCGCCGCCGATCACGTTGAGCTGTCGACCGACACGGTCCGCCATCGCGTTGCCGGCATTGCCCAGCAGGATATCGGTGCCGGGCGCCTGGTCCGTCCATTGCTGCGTGTTGCCACCGCTGACCAGGGTCCAGTCGGCGCCACCCTGTTTCAACTGGCCCAACAGCACCAGGCCGGTGTGATACTGGCTGGTGACCACCGCCAGCGCCGCCGGGTCGGCCGCCGCCAGCTTGGCCGGATCGGGCAGTGCCGCAGCGTTGGCATACACCACGCTGTAACCGCGCTGGCCGGCCGCCGAGGCCAGCGCCGCCAAGGCCCCCTGCCCCAGCAGCTTGCCGCCGGCATCGCGCACCACCAGCAGCACGGGGGGCTTCACGCCGGCACTGCTGGCACCCATCTGGGTGATCGCCCGACGCACCGCCCCGCTGTCGAAGGTCGCCTGCAGCAGCAAGCCCGGCGGCGTGCCGGTGCCGCGCTGATACTGGTATTGCTGCACCATGCCCGGTGCATGCTTCAAGGCATCGGCGTAACCGGGCTTGCTGCGCAGGTCCTGGCCACCGGAAACCCGTGCCAGCACCTGGGCCAACGCCGTGGCAAAGCCCTGGTCGCGTTGCGCCTCGCTGGTGTCGGAAACCGGCACCACGACGGTGTAGGGCGAGGCGGACTGGGCCAGCGCGCGCAGCGGCGACAGCGCGGCAAAGCCCAGCAGCAGGAAGGCGATCAGCGGACGCGACAGGCGCATGACGGGGTGGACCTTGGGGGAAACTCAGGGAAAGTCTGCCCAATCCGGCCCCCAACGTCTATCATTACGCGTTTTCCAAGGCCGGTTTCCGCCATGTCCGACGCCCTTACCTACCGTGCCGCCGGGGTCGATATCGACGCTGGCAACGCCCTCGTCGAACGCATCAAGCCGCTGGTCAAGCGCACCTTCCGCCCGGAAGTGATGGGCGGGCTGGGCGGCTTCGGCGGCCTGTTCAACCTGGGCAGCAAGTACAAGGAGCCGGTACTGGTGTCCGGTACCGACGGCGTGGGCACCAAGCTGAAGCTGGCGCAGATGCTGAACCGCCACGACACCATCGGCATCGACCTGGTCGGGATGTGCGTGAACGACGTGCTGGTGCAAGGCGCCGAGCCGCTGTTCTTCCTCGACTACTTCGCCACCGGCAAGCTGGACGTGGATACGGCCGCGGCCGTGGTCGGCGGGATTGCCAGGGGCTGCGAACTGGCCGGTTGCGCGCTGATCGGCGGCGAAACCGCCGAAATGCCCGACATGTACCCGCCCGGCGAATACGACCTGGCCGGCTTCACCGTCGGCGTGGTGGAAAAGGACGCCATGCTCACCGGCGACGCCATCGCCGCCGGCGACGTGGTCCTGGGCGTGGCCTCCAGTGGTCCGCACTCGAATGGCTATTCGCTGGTGCGGCGCATCCTGGAACGCGCCGGTGCCACGCGCGACAACGGCGGGCTCGACCTGGACCTCGGCGGCGTCAAGCTGGTCGATGCGCTGATGGCGCCGACCACGATCTACGTCAAGCCGATGCTGGAACTGCTGGCCGGGCAGCGCACGGCCATCCACGGCATGGCCCACATCACCGGTGGTGGCCTCAAGGAAAACATCATCCGCGTGGTGCCCGACGGCCTGGGCCTTGCGCTCGACGCCGCCGCGATCAAGCTGCCGCCGGTGTTCGACTGGCTGATGCGCGAAGGCAACGTGGCGCGAGAGGAAATGTGGCGCACGTTCAACTGCGGCGTGGGCTTCACCGTGATCCTGCCGCGCGACGCGGTGGATGCCGCCTCGGCGTTGCTGGCGCGGCACGGCCTGGCCAGTGCGGTGATCGGTGAAGTGGTGACCGCACAGGGCGACGAGCGCGTGCGGATCGGGTGATGCCGGCCAGCTCAAATACGCCTGTTCGCTTGATTCACCGTCATTCCGGCGCAGGCCGGAATCCAGCAGCGACCACGCTTGCCCAGGCCCTAAAGCCACTGGATTCCGGCCTGCGCCGGAATGACGAGCAAACGCATCGCGGCGGCATGCCCCGCGCATTGCTGCGGCTGTCACGGATCATTCCGGACAGCAGTGGGCTTTCGCCGGAATGACGCCCCCAACACCTTCCGGACCATGACCCTTCCCCTACGCATCGCCGTCCTCGCCTCCGGCCGCGGCAGCAACCTTGCCGCACTGATCGCCGCGCGCGACGCCGGCACCTTGCCGGTGGAGTTCACCCTGGTCGCCAGTGACAAGGCCAGTGCCGGCGCGCTGCGATTGGCCGAAGCCGCCGGCATTCCCACGCTGGCGCTGTCTCCACGCAGCTATCCGGACCGGCGCGCATTCGACCTCGACCTGTTCGCACGCATCGCCGACAGCGGCGCCGAGCTGCTGGTGCTGGCCGGTTTCATGCGCATCGTCGACGGCGCGGCCTTGGAGCCTTGGGCCGGGCGCATCGTCAATATCCACCCTTCGCTGCTGCCGAAATATCGTGGCCTGCATACGCACCGCCGCGCACTGGAAGCCGGCGATGCCGAACACGGCGCCAGCGTGCACTTCGTCACCGCCGAGCTGGATGGCGGGCCGGTGATTGCCCAGGCGCGCATCTCGATCGAGAGCGGCGATGACGAGGACACCCTCGCCGAACGTCTGTTGCCGCTGGAACATCGCCTGCTGCCGGCGGTGATCGCATTGATCGCCGCGCAACGGCTGGCATTGGGTCCGAACGGGATCACGCTCGACGGCTCGCCCCTGACCCGGCCGCTGAACCTGAGTGGCTTTCAACTGAGCCGTTGAACATGCGCCGGCATCGCCACGCCGCGTTCAGGCAATTTGCGTAGACTGGGTCGCATGTCCACTTTTTCCCCATCCCGCACATTCGTCGCTGGCCTCGTGCTGGCTCTCGCCACCAGTGCCGCGTTCGCCGCCACGCCGCCCCAGCCGTTCACCGCCACCTATCAAGTGCTGCGCGATGGCGAGGCAATCGGCCAGGCCACGATCCAGCTCAAGGCCGTCGGCGACGGGCAATACGAGTACAGCAACGACGTGAAGGGCACCTCCGGCTTGGCCGCGATGCTCGGCGCCAGCTCCAGCGAAACCACCCGCTTCCGCTGGACCGGCGGCGTACCGGAAACGCTGACCTACGACTACAAGATGGAGACGGCGATCAAGCAGAAGCAGCGCCATCTGCAGGCGGACTGGTCGACGCACCAGGTCAGCGTCACCGACAACGGCAAGCATTTCAGCTATGCCACCGCGCCCGGCATGGTCGATCGCAACACACTGCCGCTCGCGCTGGGCCTCGCGCTGCAGGACAACAAGCGCAGCGTGACCCTGCCGGTCGGCGTGAAGCAGCAGATCGAGAGCCAGCAGTTCCAGGTGAAGGGCAAGGAGACGGTGAAGGTGCCCGCTGGCAACTTCCAGGCCGAACGCGTCGAGCGCACCGATTCGGACAAGTCTTTCGATGCCTGGTACGCCCCGCGGAAATATCCGGTACCGGTGAAACTGGCGCAGAGCGACGGCGGCAACCTCACCCTGCAATTGATCGGCTATCACCAGCCGTAGTCAGGACGTGGCGTAGCGATTCAGCTCGTGTGCGTGTTCGCGCAGCCAGCGGCGGGCCACGGGACGTGTCATCAGCGCATCGGCCACGAAACCGCTGCTGACCAGCGCCAGCAACCCCACCCAAAGTGCCTGTTCTGCCATCCCCAGCTCCAAGGCGAGGGTGGCGAACGTCATCGCGACGACAAAGCGCACCATCAGCAACGCCAACATGCGCGCTGGCCGAACGCCACGGCGCACTGCCTCGTTCCAAAGCGCATGCTGCCGACGCGGCGGCAAATCACACAGTTCGGGAACACTGAAGATTGGGCCGTACCACCAACGCTGCCAGTTCATGCAGCCTCCGCCGCAAATTTGGGCTTTTTCGGCCCCCTGCCACCAGTTCCAAGTCTGCGCTCGAACGAATGCAAGGTACAAGAGTCAACTCGATGCCCGGTAGTAGCCGTGACCGCCGCTTCAGGTCGGCAGGCGGCGAATCTTCGCGCCCAGCACGCCGAGCTTTTCCTCGATGTTCTCGTAGCCGCGATCGATGTGGTACACGCGGTCGACGGTGGTGTCGCCCTGCGCCACCAGGCCAGCCAGCACCAGGCAGGCGCTGGCGCGCAGGTCGGTGGCCATGATCGGCGCGCCGCTCATCTGCTCCACGCCCTGGATGACGGCGGTGTTGCCTTCCAGGCGGATGTCCGCACCCAGGCGCTGCAATTCGTGCGCGTGCATGAAGCGATTCTCGAACACCGTCTCGGTGATCACGCCCACGCCTTCGGCCACGCAGTTGAGCGCGGTGAACTGCGCCTGCATGTCGGTGGGGAATGCGGGGTACGGCGCGGTAGTGATGTTGACCGCCTTCGGGCGCTTGCCGCGCATGTCCAGCTCGATCCAGTTGTCGCCGGTGGTGATGTGTCCACCCGCTTCTTCCAGTTTGCTCAGGACGGCATCCATGGTGTTGGCGCGCGCGCCACGGGCGCGCACCTTGCCGCCGGTCATCGCGGCACCCACCAGGAAGGTACCGGTCTCGATGCGGTCGGGCAGTACTTCGTATTCGGCGCCATGCAGGCGTTCGACGCCCTGGATGGTCATGGTGGACGTGCCGGCGCCGCCGATCTGCGCGCCCATGGCCATCAGGCAATGCGCCAGGTCGACCACCTCGGGTTCCTGCGCGGCGTTCTCGATGATCGTGGTGCCCTGGGCCAGCACCGCGGCCATCAGGATGTTTTCGGTACCGGTGACGGTGACCATGTCCATGGCAATGCGCGCGCCCTTCAGCCGCTTCGCCTTGGCCTTGATGTAGCCGTTTTCCACCACGATGTCGGCGCCCAGCGCCTGCAAGCCACGGATGTGCTGGTCGACCGGGCGCGAACCGATCTGGCAGCCGCCGGGCAACGACACTTCGGCCTGGCCGAAACGCGCCACCAGCGGTCCCAGTACCAGGATCGAGGCGCGCATGGTCTTCACCAGCTCGTACGGGGCGAAGTAGCGGTCGGCGGGACGCGGGTCGACCTGGATCTTCATGCGGTCGTCCAGCACCAGCTGCACGCCCATCTGGCCGAGCAGTTCCATGGTGGTGGTGACGTCGTGCAGGTGTGGCACGTTGCTGATCGTCACCGGCTCGTCGGCGAGCAGACAGGACGCGAGAATCGGCAACACGGCATTCTTGGCACCGGAGATGCCGACTTCACCACGAAGCGGCTCGCCACCACTGATCAGAATCTTGGCCATCAAAAGTCCTTGGAAAACAGGTGGCCCGGGAGAACCGCGGCAGCCGTCAACGGCGCGCGGCGGCTTCCTCGGGAGTCAGCGTCTTGAGCGCCAGTGCGTGGATCGCCCCGCCCATCAGGTCACCCAGCGTGGCATATACCAGCCGGTGGCGGGCCAGCGGCAATTTCCCGGCAAACTGCGCGGCCACCACTTCAGCCTCGAAATGTACGCCATCGTCGCCGCGCACGTTCGCGCGGGCGCCGGGCATGCCGTTTTCGATCATTGACTGAATGCTGGCTGCGTCCATGGGGTCGTCCACTGGAAGTGATCCTGAACGCCGGCTCCCGGGGCGGAAACCATTGGCGTCAGGCATCACGATAGAATGCGAATATGCCATGTTAATGGAAATCTGCTGTCGCAGAAACGACACACCGCCCGGTTTGGCTCCGACGCCCCCTCCCCGACACCCCACGAGGACGCATGAACGCACCCATCGCCACGACCCGATCCACCCCGATGGATGCCGACGTCATCGTGCGCAGCGCGCGTACGGTAATCGCCACCGAGGCGGCGGCAATCCGTGCGCTGGAACCGCGCATCGGGGCGGAATTCGTGGAGGCCTGCCGGCTGATCCTGGGCTGCCAGGGGCGGCTGGTGGTCACCGGCATGGGCAAATCCGGGCACATCGGGCGCAAGATCGCCGCCACCCTGGCCTCCACCGGCACGCCGTCGTTCTACGTGCATCCGGGCGAGGCCAGCCACGGCGACCTGGGCATGATCCTGCCGCAGGACGTGGTGCTGGCGCTGTCCAACTCGGGTGAAACCGACGAGGTGCTGTTCATCTTGCCAGTGATCAAGCGCCAGGGCATTCCGCTGATCGCGATCACCGGCAACCCGAAATCCTCGCTGGCCGGCCAGGCCGACGTGCACCTGGACGCAGGTATCTCGGCCGAAGCTTGCCCGCTGGGCCTGGCGCCCACCGCCAGCACCACTGCCGCGCTGGTGATGGGCGATGCGCTGGCGATCGCCCTGCTGGAAGCGCGCGGTTTCACCTCGGAAGACTTCGCGCGCTCGCACCCCGCCGGTAGCCTGGGGCGTCGTCTGCTGCTGCACATCGGCGACGTGATGCACACCGGCGACGGCATTCCCGCCGTCGGCCCTGATGCGAGCCTCACCGAGGCGCTGATGGAAATGACCCACAAGCACCTGGGCATGACTGCGGTGGTCGATGCCGAGCGGCGCCTGCTCGGCGTGTTCACCGATGGCGACCTGCGCCGCGCCCTGGACGACGACGGCGTGGACCTGCGCAACGCCCGCGTCGCCGATCTGATGACCCGCCATCCGAAATCGATCGGCGCCGACAAACTGGCGATCGAGGCAGCCCAATTGATGGAGAAACACCAGATCCACGCACTGCTGGTGCTGGACGAAACCCAGTGCGTCGTCGGCGCCCTGAACATCCACGACCTGCTGCGCGCGCGGGTGGTCTGATTCGTCTCCGGCTGATTCGTCTCGACGAATCAGACAAATCAAATACCCCGCTCTTGCTGTTGCTCTCATATCACCAAGCCGAAAACCACGTGCCCTACCTCACCAACCTCCCACCCGACCTGCTCGCCCGCGCCGCCAAGATCCGGCTGGCCGCGTTCGACGTGGACGGCACCCTCACCGACGGCCACCTGCACTACAGCGAAGGCGGCCACGAGACCAAGGTGTTCCACGTGCACGACGGCCTCGGCCTGAAGCGGCTGCAGGCGAATGGCGTGCAGGTGGCTTTCATCACCGCGCGGATCAGCCATCCAGTGGCTTTGCGCGCCGAGGAACTGGACATCGCCCACGTCTACCAGGGCCAGCGCGACAAGCGCAGCTGCCTGCTGCAACTGCTGGAAGCGCTGAACCTGAGCCCGGAACAGGCCGCCTTCACCGGCGACGACCTGCCCGACCTGCCGCCGATGCACATCGCCGGGCTGGCCGTGGCGGTAGCCAACGCCCATCCCTGGGTGGCCGAAGCCGCGCACTGGCAGACCCGCCTGTCCGGCGGCATGGGTGCGGCGCGCGAAGTCGCCGACCTGATCCTGCATGCCCAGGGCAAGGCCGATGCGGAACGGGAGCGTTGGCGGTGAGCCCCCTTGCGCGCTTGCGCGAATACGTGCGCGACCGCAAGGTCGCCAGCGGCATCGTGCTGCTGGCGCTGGTCGTCGGCACCCTGCAGACCATCATGTGGTGGGTAGCGCCCACGCCGAAGACCAACGACTTCGTGGGCCCGCCGCGTTCGGGCTATACCCTGATCAACTTCCACATGTGGTCGTACGACCAGCTCGGCCATCCCAGCTTCAGCATGGTCTCGCCGCGGCTGGATCGTCGCGAGGGCGACGATTCGCTCTATATCATCACCCCGCAATTCACCCTGGCCGCGAAGAAACCCGGCGTGCCCGACTGGCATGGTCACTCCCTGTACGGCTGGGTCAACCATGCCGGCACCCTGCTCAAGCTGCAGGGCCCGGTGCAGATGCAGCGCCCCGCCTACGACAACGTCGCCGCCGCCACGCTGGATACCTCCGATGTCACCGCATGGCCGAAGGAAAACCGCATGGAAACCGCGGCGCCGGCACAGATGACGCAGGGCGACAGTAGAATGAGCGGCGTCGGCATGCGCGCCGAACTTACCGATAACCATCTGGAGCTTCTCCATGACGTCCACGGCACCTTCGTTCCGCACCCGCGGCCTGCTGCGCCTCGGCGCACTGGCGCTGGGTCTGCTCGTTCTGCAGCCGGCACTCGCGCGGAAGGATGACCGCCAGAAGCCCATGAACGTCGAGAACGCGCAACGTTTCGACGGCAAGTACGCACCCAACAGCACGGCCACCTTCTACGGCAACGTGGTCATCACGCAGGGCACGATGAAGGTCACCGGCGACAAGGCGGTGGTGCACTTCGACGGCGACCAGAACGTCGATCACGTCTTGATCACCGGCGCACCCGCGCACATCCAGGAAATGGATGACAGCGGCAACCTGATGCTCGGTCACGCCAGCCAACTGGACTACGATAACAACTCCGGCATAGCCGTCCTCACCGGCCACGCGTTCATCCAGCAGAAGGGCCGCGGCGAAGCGCACGGCGACAAGCTCACCTACAACACCCAGACCAGCGAGATGACGGGCGTCAGCGGAGGCGATGGTCGCGTGCAGATGACTTTCATACCCAAGCCCAAGCCCAAGCCCGCGGCCGCCAAGGGCTCGACTCAGCCAACCATGACATCGACCGCGGCGCCGACGTCAGCCAATCCACCTGCCGGCACACCCGCCCACGCCGGCTCCGCCGCCACACCGCAAGGGCAGCACTGACCCATGCTCTCGGCCGAAGGTTTGCAGAAGCGTTTCAAGTCGCGCCAGGTGGTGCGTGATTTCGGGTTCTCGATCCGCCAGGGCGAAGTGGTGGGCCTGCTCGGCCCCAACGGCGCCGGCAAGACCACCTGCTTCTACATGGTGGTAGGCCTGATCGAGGCCGATGGCGGCACCATCAAGCTCGACAAGCAGGACATCACCGGCCTGCCGATGCACGCGCGCGCCAAGCTCGGCATCGGCTACCTGCCGCAGGAAGCGTCGGTGTTCCGCCGGCTCAGCGTGTCCGACAACATCCTCGCCGTGCTGGAACTGCGCGAAGGCCTGGACGCCCGCAAGCGTGCCGCCGAACTGGAAAGCCTGCTCGACGAGCTGAAGATCGCGCACATCGCCGAGCAGAAAGGCGTCAGCCTGTCCGGCGGCGAGCGCCGTCGCGTGGAGATCGCCCGCGCGCTGGCCGCACAGCCGCGCTACATGCTGCTGGACGAGCCGTTCGCCGGCGTCGATCCGATCTCGGTGGGCGAGATCCAGCGCATCGTGCGCCACCTGAAGGAGCGCGGCATCGGCGTGCTGATCACCGACCACAACGTGCGCGAAACACTGGGCATCTGCGACCGTGCCTACATCCTCAACGACGGCGAAGTGCTGTCGCGCGGCACCCCGGCGCACATTCTCGCCGACGAGAAGGTGCGCGAGGTTTACCTGGGCCGCGAATTCCAGCTTTGAGGGCGGCCGTCGTCGCAGACTCGGCCGGGCCATGCCGCCACGCCGAGAGCCCGGTCACGTCCACGCCACCCGGGATGGCCATCGGCCAACCGAACTATGGTCGCTCCGCTGACGACGGGGTACGATGGCGCCGAGTTCATTTCCACGGGCAGGCATGAAAACCGGTCTGCAGTTTCGCCTCCATCAGCAACTTGCCCTGACGCCCCAGTTGCAGCAGGCCATCCGCCTGTTGCAGCTCTCGCAGCTGGAGCTGGAGGCCGAGTTGCGCCAGATTGCCGAGAGCAATCCCCTGCTCGAGTTCGCCGAGGATGCCGAACCCGATCCGGATGACGAAGGCGAATTCGCCGAAGCCAACTACACGGCCCCGACGGCTGCCGCCGAGCCGGCCGTCGACAGCGACCCGTCCGATGCCACCGAATGGTCCGACAGCGGCAGCAGCGAGCAGCCGATCGACTTCTCCTCCAGCGGCAGCAGTTCCAGCAGTTCAGGCAATTCCTCACGCGACGACGACGGCCTGGAGCCGCAGAATGCCGCTCCGGAGACGCTGCAGGAACACCTGATGTGGCAGCTCAACCTGAGCTCGTTCGATGCGCGCGAGAAGGCCATCGCCACCGTGCTCATCGATGCGCTCAACAGCGACGGCTACCTCACCGACAGCCTGGATGCCATGCTCGCCGCGCTGCCGCCGCGACTGGATGCCACGCTCGACGACGTCGACGCGGTACGCCGCCGGCTGCAAGGTTTCGATCCCACCGGCGTGGCCAGTCTGGACTTGCGCGACTGCCTGCGTGCCCAGCTGGAGCAGTTCGACCCGGCCACGCCGCAACGCGAGCTGGCCCTGAGCATCGTCAACGACGAGCTGGACCTGCTGGCCCGCAACGACATCGCCCGGCTGGCCCGCCGCCTGCGTGCCAGCGAGGACGAGACCGCCGCCGCCGCCCTGCTGATCCGCAGCCTCGACCCGCGTCCCGGCGCGGCGCTGGACACCACCCCGGTGGAGTACATCGCACCGGATGTCTACGCGCGCAAGCTCAATGGCTACTGGCAGGTCAGCCTGAATCCCGACAGCCAGCCGAAGCTGGGCCTCAACCAGCACTACTGCAGCCTGATCGCCCAGGCCCGCGGCAACGACGCCAGCTGGATGCGCGGCCAGCTGCAGGAGGCACGCTGGCTGCTGAAGAGCCTGGAATCGCGCGCCGAAACCCTGATCAAGGTGGCCGACGCCATCGTGCGCCGGCAGAGCGCCTTCCTCGACTACGGTCCCGAGGCGATGCACCCGCTGGTGCTGCGCGAAGTGGCCGAGGAAGTGGGCATGCACGAGTCCACCATCTCGCGCGTCACCACGCGCAAGTACATCCACACGCCACGCGGCACCTTCGAGCTGAAGCACTTCTTTTCCAGCGGCGTATCCACCGAGGATGGCGGCAGCGCCTCGGCCACCGCCATCCAGGCCATGCTGCGCAAGCTGGTCGACGCGGAAGACCCGCGCAAGCCGCTGTCCGACCAGTCGCTGGCCGAAGAGCTGAACGGCAAGGGCATCCAGGTGGCCCGCCGCACCGTCGCCAAATACAGGGAGGCACTGCGAATCCCCAGTTCCAACGAACGCCAGCGCGCCGGCTGACCCGCCGTCATGAACGAGCGGGAACTTGCCCTGCGTGCAGGCGTCCCAATATCTGAAAGTGTCGGTTTGAGGATGCATCGCCACCAGGCAATGCATCGACCCACGCCGCTACGGCGGCACACCAGAGGAGGCGCATCATGCAATTCCAACTCAGTGGCCAGCAGATCGAAGTCACCCCGGCCCTTCGCGACCATGTGGAAGCCAAGCTCGACCGGTTGACTCGCCTCGACGATCGCCTGCTCGGCCTCAATGTCGTGCTTTCGCTGGACAAGCTCCAGCAACGCGCCGATGGCACCCTGAAGACCAGCGGCGCCACCCTCCACGCCGAAGCCGCCGAAGCGGACATGTACGCCTCCATCGACACCCTGTTCGACAAACTGGTCAGCCAGCTGCGCCGCCATCGCGAGAAGATCAGCGACAAGCACCAGAAGGAAGTGCGCGAAGAGCGCCAGTACGGTTGATCGAGGATGCTCGCGGGCCCGCTTCGCCTTTGGGCGGGGCGGGCTCGTTTTGTCTTTGGGTGATCGCCCGATGCGTCGTCTGCGGCGGGCTTTTGCTCGTTCTGACGTGATCGATGGGTGGCTCGCCTGCGGCGGGCTCTCGCTCGTACCTGCGTAGTCGATGGCTGGCTCGCCTGCGGCGGGCTTTCGGACGCCTGCCGGCGCCCGAGTTACCTCTCTTTGCTGGCCCAAAGAGACGTAACCCAGAGAAAGGGCCTGTGGGACCCGCCGACCCTACAAGCCTGATCGGTCGAGGCTTTTTGGAATAGAGGTGGCTCTTCCTGTTACACGCGCGGCCACACCGCGCCGTCACCGATAACCGAGGGCTAGGAAGGGCAAGCTCGCGTGATTGAATTCGACGCTGCGGTGCGCGGCTCTTCCAACCCTTCGAGAAGCGGCGCGCGGCGGAGGATCAGGCCCGCAGGGTGGTCGGCATGGATGCCGGCCAGTTCGACGCCAGGGCAGGAGCCCTGTCGGCGAACCCCCGTAGCCGGGCGCGGACCCGCCGGCTCGCAGAGCCGGTGGGCGCGAACGCAGGGTGCCCCTCTCTTGGGTTACTTTCTCTCGGGCAAGCGAGAGAAAGTGACTCG
>NZ_FOSR01000004.1:35549-304305 GCF_900114325.1 Rhodanobacter glycinis | reverse complement strand
CGAGGGCGGCGAAGCGCTGACCGTGCGCGACGTGCTCGGCTACGCGATCAAGGCGCACGAGATCCAGGGCTGCTACGCGCTGAAGAACAGCTTCAACCGCGTCGGCCAGGACCACGTGATCCTGGTGCGGCTGGCCTCCACCGCCGTGGCCACGCACATGCTCGGCGGCGACAAGGAGCAGATCACCACGGCGGTGTCGCATAGCTGGATCGACAACGGCGCGCTGCGCACCTACCGCCACGCGCCGAACACCGGGCCGCGCAAGAGCTGGGCCGCCGGCGATGCCTGCCGCCGCGCCGTCACCCACGCCATCAACGCGGTCTATCGCGGCGTGGTCGGCTACCCGTCGGCACTGAGCGCCAAGACCTGGGGCTTTTATGACGTGGCCTTCAAAGGCAACGCGTTCGAGTTCGAGCGCCCGTTCGGCAGCTACGTGATGGAAAACGTGCTGTTCAAGATCAGCTACCCGGCCGAATTCCATGCGCAGACCGCGGTGGAATGCGCGATGAAGCTGCACGGCGAAGTGGCCGGCAAGCTCGACCAGATCGAGAAGATCGTCATCGAAACGCAGGAAGCCGGCTGCCGCATCATCGACAAGACCGGCCCGCTGGCCAATTACGCCGACCGTGACCACTGCATCCAGTACATGGTGGCGGTGCCGCTGATCTTCGGCCGGCTGGTGGCCAGCGACTACAACGACGACATCGCTGCCGATCCGCGCATCGACGCGCTGCGCGACAAGATGAGCGTGGTCGAGAACCCGCAGTTCACCAAGGACTATTTCGACCCGGACAAACGCTACATCGGCAATTCGGTGCAGGTGTTCTACAAGGACGGCAGCCACAGCGAAAAGGTTTCGATCGATTACCCGATCGGCCACCGCAAGCGCCGCGCCGAGGGCATTCCGGTGCTGCTGAAGAAGTTCGAGGCGGCCATGCGCGGCCACCTGCCGGCGCATCAGGTCCAGGCCATCCTGGCGGCCACCGCCGATCCAGCCAAGTTGGATGCCATGCCGATTCAGCAGTTCCTCGGCCTGTTCGCACTGTAAAAGCGGAAACGTGAACGGCCTGCCGCTAGGGCAGGCCGTTCCGGGACAAGCCAGGGCGCAGCGGCGTTATTCGCCGAGCGGGGCGAATGGCTCGGTTCCTTGGTGTAGACAGGCGCCTGCGGGGCGGAAAAGAGATGCCGTTCCAGCCCCATCGGGGTTGCCAGGCGAGACGCGGCGGGATAAAACGCGCATTATCGGGCGGCGGGGCGTGTCATCGGCCTGCGTGTCTTGAGACGGCAAATGCTTGTCACATCATCATTTGTCGGCGGGATGTTGCGTGTCAGCCCCCATGGGGCGCCACTACCATCAATGGATAAAGGGGATTGATCATGTCGAAGATCCTGTTTCGCGTGGCCGCGGTTGTCGGCTTGTCCATGATTGGAGCGACGGGGGTGGCGATGGCTGCCAATCCGCCCTCCAGCGGCCTTGGCCAGGCGTGGCCGAATGCGGCGGACGTGAGTGCCAGCCCGCTCTGGCATGCCTATGTATTCACCCTGGGTGGTGTGAAGTACATCCAGGTAAATGATCTCAATGGCAACGTGCTCGGTGCGATCGGTACGGCCAACGGCCAGTTCATCACGCTGCCGATAGGTGCCTTCTCGCAGTTGGTGTCGACGCCGCAGCAGCCGGCGGCCAACACTCAGGCTGTCGCTGCGGCGGCGCCGGCAGCGGCGCCGACCACGGTTTACAAGGATGACACCACACAGATCACGGCCACGCCGATGAGCAATGGGACGGTGATGCTGCAGGCGGTGGATACGGGTGGTGGTGGTCTGTCATGCGATCCGATTGTTTGTAGTACGCATGGCATTACGTCCGGTAATTAGTAGCTATTCCAGCCGTTATACAGTGGTGTTAGCCGCCGGGCAGAATCGGATCGAACAGAATGACACTGATTCTGCGTCCATCAGGCAAGGCGCGTTCGCGCGCCTTGCCCTCGAACGTGGCGGCCCGGTCCTCGATGGCCTGTCGGCCCAGGCCACTGGTGGTGCGCAGCACCACCTTCGGAATCAATTCGTTCCAGCGGACCTGCTCGGCCTGTTGCGGTTGCGTGTGGCAGTCGATGCGGATCATCACCCAGGCGCGCCCCTGGCTGCGGCCGCAGCGCACCAGCACGGCAATCGCGCTGATATCCCGGCGGATGCAGGCATCGGCCACGGCTTCGCAGGTGATGCGGTAGATGGCCAGGTGGATGGCTGCAGACAGCTCGCTTAGCGGGCCCTGGATCTCGGAGTGGTAGGTAATCCCGCTGTCATTCAATACGCGTGACAGGGCGCCTTCGTTCAGCGTGGCCGGCAGGCCATGCTCACGCAACGCGGTGGGATACAGGCTGTCGGCCAGGCGGTAGAGCTGGTCCTGCGCAATCAGCGCCTGCAGGCGGTAGCTGCGATCATTGATGGCCGGCTGCAGCGTCTTCAACCGGCCCATCATCATGGCGTAACCGGAATGGACGGTTTCGCGGATCTGGTCCAGCACCTGCGCAGTTACCCGCAATTGCATCTCGCCCATGTGCACGTTGCGTTGGGCCAGGGCCAGGGCCAGGCGCAGGTCGCTGCGCTCCTTGTCTGCCCGCTGGTTGAGCGAGGCAATCCGCGCACCCATCAGCAGCATGGCCGTGACGGCGAAGGCGATCACCACTTCGGCCTGCAGCGTGCTCACATCGCTGCGTGCCGGCATCAGCGCAATCACCGCGAAACTGGCCGCGGTGCCGCCGATGGCCGCGCCCATCCAGCCATGACGCAAGGCCAGCCAGACCATCGGCATGAACATCGCCATCTGGGCAATCTCACGTGCCTGGGGAATCGCATGACCGGCCCAGATCAGCAGCAGCATCGCCGGTATCAACAGGAACGTGCCCTCCAGCACGAGACGGCTTTCGATGGTCTTGATCGGCAGGGCATGCCAGCCATACCGCCGCGCCGATTGGTTCACGGCCAGCACGATGGGGACGATTGTCAGGATGCCGAGATAGTTGCCGAGCACCCAATGCGACAGAACTTGCCCGTAATGGATAGGGGCATAGTTTGCTGGCAGCTTGACTGCCAGCAACAGCAGTAAATTATTAAGGGTCATGGTGCAGGCTGCCAACAATGAGCCTGCAAGCAAGGTACCTATGTTGATCGCATCCCGAGTCGGAAACAGACGCCATTTTTCGCGACAGAGGTATGCGATAGGCATAACCAGCAAGGAAGCTGGAACAAGATTAAGGAGCGCCCACGCTATGCCCAAGTCAGCGTGCGCATAACTAAGATGCGCCAACGACGCCGCCTCACCCACCAGCAACGCCGGCCAGTAGCGATAGCGCACCAGCAGCAATACGCTCAGATGAAACCCGCACAGCAGCACCCAGTGCGGAATGATCATCGCGCGAAACAACGAGGTGCCGGCGGCAAAAGCCACGGCTACAGCGATATGTCGGAACCAGGCGTTCGCCCATGCATCCTTTTGCATTCTTCCCCCTTGGGGACCCTTGTCGCCGCCGCTCGAACCGTACGTGCGGTCCGGACGCCTTGATCACTTGCTCCCCGGCAAGACGATCCATGGGACCCATGCCCAATATGCTATACCCCAATCGCTGCCGGTGAGCGGTATGTCCTGCTTTCGACAGCGGGTCGGGCCTTCCGGTTCGCGCTCATCGCGCAAGGTGACGGCGACCTGCTTCATTCGGGATTGACGTCGGCGAAGCTAAGGTTCCGCCGATGACGACAGACATGCGATCGATGAGGGACGTGGACAGCCCCCTGCGTCCGCCCCCGTTCGCAAGATCATACGTCGAAATGGCGCTGCAAGGCGGTCTTCCGGCGCCCAAATTGCCTTGCGATGGCCGGTCCGTGCGGCCTACCCTAGGGCGAATGCAGATCCCCCTGCATGTTCCCCCATTCCGCGAAGATCCTGCCGACGTCGGCGAGGCCGACCACCCGAGTCTTCGCCTCACCAGGCAAACCAAGGAGTTTCGCAATGCATGATTCGGCCCGCACACTGAACGGGCTCGGCCAGAGCCTCTGGCTGGACAACATCACGCGCGGCATGCTCCGCGCCGGCACGCTGGAGGATTACCGTGATCGCTGTGCGGTCACCGGACTCACCTCCAACCCCACCATCTTCGAGCACGCCATCAAGGGTGGCGACGACTACGACGCGGCCATTCGCGCCGCTGCCAGCACCGATCCCGAGGCGGTGTTCTTCGATCTGGCGATCGATGACCTGCGCAACGCGGCGAAGGTGTTCGAGCCGATCCACCAACGCACCTCCGGCGTGGACGGCTGGGTCTCGCTGGAAGTCTCGCCGCTGCTGGCCGACGACACCGCGCATACCATCGAGCAGGCCGTGGCGCTGCACGAGCGCGCGGGTATCGCCAACCTCTATATCAAGGTGCCAGGTACCACCGCCGGCGCGGGTGCGATCGAGGAGCTTATCTACCGCGGCGTGCCGATCAACGTCACCCTGCTGTTCTCGCCGAAGCAGTACCAGGCAGTGGCCGATGCCTACATGAAAGGCCTGGAGCGGCGGCTGGCGGAAGGCCTGTCGCTGGACGTGGCCTCGGTGGCGTCGGTTTTCATCAGCCGCTGGGATGTGAAGGTGGCCAAGGCGGTGCCCGAGGAAATGCACAACCAGCTCGGCCTGGCCGTGGCTGGCAGCATCTATGCTCGCTACCGCGAGGTGCTTGCCTCGCCGCGCATGCAGCGCCTGATGAACGAGGGCGCGCGACCGCAGCGCCTGCTGTGGGCGAGTACCGGCACCAAGGACCCGGCCGCCAGCGACACCTTGTACGTGGACAGCCTGGCTGCGCCATTCACCGTCAACACGATTCCCGAGAAGACCTTGCTGGCGGTGGTCGACCATGGCCAGCCCGGCGCACTGATGAGTGCCGATGACAGCGCCGCCCGAGCGGTGCAAGCCAGCTTCGCCGAGCGCGGGCTGGAGGTCGACCCACTGGCCGAAACGCTGCAGGACGAAGGTGCCGCGTCGTTCGTGAAATCGTGGAACGACCTGCTCGACACGATCCGTCAACGCATGGAGAAGGCTGCATGAGCACACTGCGCGAGAGCCCGGCCTGGAACGCGCTGGAGACGCACCACAAGTCAGTGCAGAAACTGCATCTGCGCGATATGTTCGCCAAGGACGAGACCCGCGCGGAACGCTTCACCGCCGAGGCCGCCGGCTGGCGGCTGGACTATTCCAAGCACCGCATCACCGATGAAACGCTGAAGCGGTTGTTTGCGTTGGCTCGCGAGCGTGGGGTGGAAGCGCGGCGAGACGCCATGTTCGCCGGCGAGAAGATCAACTCCACCGAACACCGCGCGGTGCTGCACACGGCGCTGCGCGCGCCGGCCGACAGCGTGATCCTGGTCGATGGCGTGAACGTGGTGCCGGAAGTGCAGGCGGTGCTCAAGCGCATGGCCGATTGCGCCACGAAGATCCGCGCGGGCGAATGGAAGGGCTACAGCGGACGGCCGATCCGCAACATCGTCAACATCGGCATCGGCGGCTCCGACCTGGGCCCGGTGATGGCCTACGAGGCGCTGCGCCACTACACCGACCGCGGCCTGCAATTGCGCTTCGTCTCGAATGTGGACGGCACCGATTTCGCCGAGGCCGTACATGGCCTGCGCCCGGAGGAAACGCTGTTCATCGTCGCCTCCAAGACCTTCACCACGCTGGAAACCATGACCAACGCGCACACCGCGCGTGACTGGTTGCAGGCCGCGGCGGGCAAGGACAAGAAGGCGGTGGGCCGGCATTTCCTGGCGCTGTCCACCAACGAAGAGGCGGTCAACGAGTTCGGCATTCCCAGTGCGCAAATGTTCGGTTTCTGGGACTGGGTCGGCGGCCGCTATTCGATGGATTCCGCGATCGGCCTGTCCACCATGATCGCCATCGGTGCGGAAGCCTTCGGCGAAATGCTGGCCGGCTTCCACGCCATGGACACGCATTTCCGCACCACCCCGCTGGAGCGCAACCTGCCCGCGATCATGGGCCTGCTCAGCGTGTGGTACGCCGATTTCTTCGACGCCGCCACGGTGGCGGTGCTGCCTTACGAGCAGTACCTCAAGCGCTTCCCGGCCTACCTGCAGCAGTTGACCATGGAGTCCAACGGCAAGCACGTCACGCTGGAAGGCAAGACGGTGGATTACGCCACCGGACCGATTTTCTGGGGCGAACCGGGCACCAACGGGCAGCACTCGTTCTATCAGCTGATCCACCAGGGCACGCATCTGATCCCGTGCGATTTCGTGGCCTTCGGCGAGGCGCTGAATCCGCTCGGTCGCCATCATGACCTACTGCTAGCCAACGTCATCGCGCAGGCCGAGGCACTGGCGATGGGCAAGACGCTGAAGCAGGTGAAGGCCGAGGGCGCGCCGGCGGCGCTGGCACCGCACAAGGTGTTCGAAGGCAACCGGCCTTCCAGCCTGTTGCTGGCCGAGCGGCTTACGCCGGCTGCGCTGGGCGCGCTGATCGCGTTGTACGAGCACAGCGTGTTCACCCAGGCGGCGATCTGGGACATCAATGCGTTCGACCAGTGGGGCGTGGAACTGGGCAAGCAGCTGGCCGTGCGCGTGGCCGGCGAGATCGAGGCACCGCGCAAGTCGCTGGCCCACGACGCGTCGACCAATGCCGCGATCCGCTGGTACCGCAAGGCGCGCCGCAAGGCCGCCAGCGAGCCGGCGCCGCAGGGGCGCCGCGTGCTGGTGCTCGACGTGGGCGGTACCCACGTCAAGGCTCTGCTCACCGGCAAGAAGCAGGAGGTGAAGATCGATTCCGGCCCAGCGCTGACGCCGGACCTGATGATGGCCGCCCTGCACAAGCGCCTGCGCGGCTGGAAGTACGACGCGGTGAGCATCGGCTTCCCCGCACCGGTGGTGCACGGACGCATCGTGCACGAGCCGCACAACCTGGGCCAAGGCTGGGTCGGCTTCGATTTTGCCAAGGCTTTCGGTTGCCCGGTGAAGCTGGTCAACGATGCCGCGATGCAGGCGCTGGGCAGCTACGAGGGCGGCCGCATGCTGTTCCTCGGCCTGGGCACCGGCCTGGGTTCGGCGATGATCGCCGATGGCAAGCTCGAGCCGATGGAACTGGCGCACATGCCGTACAAGAAGCACACCTACGAGTACTACGTCAGCGAGCAGGCGCGCGAACGCCACGGCAAGAAGTGGCACGCGCACGTGTTCGAGGAAATCGACACCCTGCGTGCCGCGCTGGAGCCCGACTACGTGGTACTCGGCGGCGGCAATGTGAAACACCTCAACAAGCTGCCTGATGGCGTGCGCCGCGGCGACAACGCCAACGCTTTCATCGGCGGTTTCCGACTGTGGGAGAACGTGACATGAGCACGACATCGAAGGATTCGGGCCACGGCCTGCAACTGGGTTTCGTCGGCCTCGGCCGGATGGGCCTGAACATGGTGCACCGGATGCAGGATGCCGGCGTGCAGTGCGTGGCGTTCGACACCAAGGCCGAGGCGCGCGAGGCCGTGGCCAAGGTCGGCGCGGAAGCCGCCGACTCGCTGGAGGCGATGGTCGGCAAGCTGTCCAGCCCGCGTGCGGTGTGGCTGATGCTGCCGACCGCCGTGGTCGACACGGTGCTCGATACGCTGGTGCCGCTGCTCGAAGCCGGCGACATGGTGATCGACGGCGGCAACTCGCATTACGTGGAAGACCTGCGTCGCGCCAAGCGGCTTGGCGAAAAGAACATCCACTACGTGGACGTCGGTGTCAGCGGTGGCGTGTGGGGTCGCGAGCGCGGTTATTGCCAGATGATCGGCGGTCCCGAGACGGCCTACAAGCATCTGCAGCCGGCGTTCGCCGCCTTGGCACCGGGCGTGGATACCGCGCCGCGTTCGCCCGGTCGCATGGGCAAGCCCGGACCAGCCGAGCAGGGTTATCTCTACTGTGGCCCGAACGGTGCCGGCCACTTCGTGAAGATGGTCCACAACGGCATCGAGTACGGCTTGATGGCCGCTTATGCCGAGGGCCTGAACATCCTGCACCACGCCAATGTGGGGCGTGAAAAGCAGGAGGTGGATGCCGAGACTTCGCCGCTGGAACATCCCGATCGTTACCAGTACGACCTGCCGCTGCACGACGTGGTCGAGGTATGGCGTCGCGGCAGCGTGATCGGTTCGTGGCTGCTCGACCTCACCGCGATCGAGATGAACAAGGACCCGACGCTCAAGCATTACGCCGGTCGCGTATCCGATTCCGGCGAAGGTCGCTGGACCGCGCTGGCGGCGATCGAGGAAGGCGTGCCCGCACCGGTGCTGACCGCGGCATTGTTCGGTCGTTTCGCCTCGCGCGGCAACGACATGTTCGCCGACCAGGTGATGTCGGCCATGCGCCATGCCTTCGGCGGTCACGACGAGAAGGCCGCCAAGGGCAGCTAGCCGTCCATTCGGCGACGGGGTGCCAGGCCTGCGTGCGGGCACCCGGTGTTCGATTCGAGCAGGCGCGCTTGCATGCCAGGCGCGCCGATCCGGCGATGCCGGCATTTTTTCCAAGGAGCAAGCGATGAGCGACACCACCCTGGTCATCCTCGGCGCCACCGGCGACCTTACCCAGCGTCTGCTGATGCCGGCCTTGTACCGGTTGCATCGGCTCGGTCTCACCAAGGACCTGCGCATCCTCGGCTACGCGATGGAGAAATGGAGTCGCGAGCGCTTCGAGAACCACATCCACAAGGCGCTGAAGTCGTTCGCGCCGGATTACACCGAAGCCCAGTGGAAGCGTTTCAGTAAGCAGCTGGACTACGTCGGCGGCCAGCTCGATCCGGATGATCTGGGCAGGATCAAGGACAAGCTCACGCCCTCCACGCTGTTCTACATGGCGCTGCCGCCGCCGTTGTTCGGTCCCGCCTCGCAGGCGCTGGGCGAAGCCGGTCTGGCCAGTGCGCCGCGCGGTGGCTGGCGCCGGCTGGTAGTGGAAAAGCCATTCGGCACCGACCTGGCCTCGGCCAAGCAGTTGCGCGCGCAGATGCACGCGCACTGGGAAGAAAACCAGATCCTGCGCATCGACCACTTCCTCGGCAAGGAGGCCACTCAGAACCTGATGGTGTTCCGCTTCGCCAACCGCTTCCTGGAGCCGGTGTGGAACGCGCAGCACATCGCCCAAGTGCAGATCACCTACGCCGAAACGCTGGGCGTGGAAAAGCGCGCTGGCTATTACGACCACGCCGGCGCCTTGCGCGACATGCTGCAGAACCACCTGATGCAGTTGTTCAGCCTGGCCGCGATCGAGCCGCTGTCATGCTGGGATGCCGACGTGTTGCGTGACCACAAGGTGGAAGTGCTGCGCTCGGTCAAGCCGATCACCGCGCGCAACGTGGACAAGCACGCCGTGCGCGGCCAGTACCGCGCCGGCAAGGCCGGGCGCAAGAAGCTGGCCGGCTATCGCAGCGAGCCCGGCATCCCGAAAGGCTCGAACACCGAAACCTTCGCCGCGCTGCGACTGGAAATCGACAACTGGCGCTGGCAGGGCGTGCCGTTCTACCTGCGCAGCGGCAAGCGACTGGCCAGCAACTGTTCGGAGATCGCGGTGCAGTTCCGCGACGTGCCCGGCCCGCTGCCCGGCGGCGTGAAGGCCGAGAACAACTGGATGGTGTTCCGCATGAAGCCGGAGCAGGGCATGGACTTGATCGCCAATGCCAAGCTTCCCGGGCTGGAACTGGACGGTCACCAGGTCACGCTCAGCGCGCCCTACGTCAAGGCCGGCGAGAATGAATTCTCCGCTTACGAGCAATTGCTGATGGATGCGATCGAGGGCGACCGTTCGCACTTCCTGCGCTTCGACGAGGTGGAGTGGGCCTGGCGCCTGCTCGAGCCGGTGCTGAAGCGCTGGCAGAAAGGCGCGCCGGATTTCTACGCCGCCGGTTCCGATGGTCCATCCACGCAGGATCGCCTGCTTGACTCGGGCCAGCACTGGCGGCCGGTGGCCATCGCGGACGGAGACGACGCGTGAACGCGCCGGGCGGGCCGGGACTGTCGCCGACCTGGGCGAGCAGCGACAAGGACATCGTCGGCACCGCGCTGGGCCCGAGCCGCGTCTGGTACACCCTGGGCCACGGCATCCTCGACGAGGTGTACTGGCCCTCGTGCAGCACGCCGCAGATCCGCGATCTCGGCTTCATTGTCGCCGGCGACGGCTTCTGGTCCGAGGTGAAGCGCGAAAGCCATTACGAGTTGACCACGCCTGCACCCGATGTACCGCTGCCGAAGATCGTGCATCAGCACGAGCGTTATCGGCTGGAGCTGGAAGTGCTGGCCGATCCGTTGCGCGACGTAGTGCTGCTGCGCTATCGCCTTGAAGGCAAGGGGCTGAAGCTGTACGCGTTGCTGGCGCCGCACCTGGAAGGCTCCGGTCACGACAACACTGCGCAGGTGACGCCGCAAGGCCTGGCCGCGATGAAAGGCGGTACCGCGCTGATGCTGGCGGCGGACTGCGGTTTCACTCGCGCCAGCGCCGGCTACGTGGGCAGCTCCGACGGTTGGCGGGATTTCCACGACCACGGCGCGATGACCTGGCAATACGACTGCGCGCCGAACGGCAACGTGGCACTGATGGGCGAGCTGGCCGGCAATGCAGGCGTGCTCGCGCTGGGTTTGGCCAACACCGTGGAAGGCGCGCAGACACTGGCGCTGTCCTCGCTGGCCTGCGGCTTCGAGGCGGCGCGCGCGCCGTTTGTCGAAGGCTGGCAGCGCTGGGCCGGGCATCTCAAGTGCGAGGGACTGGAACCCTCCCTGCAGCAGGCCGTGCGCCGCGCCGCGATGGTGCTGAAGACCCACAACGATCGCGATTTCCCCGGCGCCATGGTGGCCAGCCTCAGCGTGCCGTGGGGCGACACCCGCGACGATCCGGGCGGCTATCACCTGGTGTGGCCGCGCGATGCGGTCGAGTCCGGTTTCGCCATGCTGGCCTGCGAGCATCACGACGAAGCCCGCGCGATGCTCGCCTACCTGATTGCCACCCAGCAGCCGGACGGTCACTGGCTGCAGAACTTCTACACCGACGGCCGCCCTTACTGGGGCGGCGTGCAACTGGACGAAGCCGCGTTGCCGGTGCTGCTGGCGGCGCGGCTGGACGAGTACGGCGAGCTGGGCGACCTGCGTCCGCAAGCCACGACCATGGCGCGTCGTGCGCTGCGCTTCGTGGCGCGCACCGGTCCGTTCAGCCCGCAGGATCGTTGGGAAGAAAACGCCGGCATCAACCCGTTCACCCTGGGCGTGGCGATCGCCGCGCTGGTGGCCGGCGCCGCACACGGCTTTCTTGAAAAGGCCGATGCCACGCACGCGTTGTCGCTGGCCGACGACTGGAACGCGCGCATCGAATCGTGGGTGTATGCGCGCGACACCGAGCTGGATCGCACCCACGGCACGCGCGGTCACTACGTACGCATCGCGCCACCGGGGCAGACCGCGCAGGACGGCGAAGTGGCGCTGCGCAATCGCGGCCGTGAACGCGTGTCCGCACAGAACCTGCTTGGCCTGGAATACCTCTACCTGGCCCGCCTCGGCCTGCGTGCGGCGGACGATCCGCGCATTCGCGATACCACCAGGTTGATCGATGCCGAGTTGCGCGTCGATCTGCCGGCCGGCCCGTATTACCGCCGCTACAACGAGGACGGCTATGGCGAGCACGAGGACGGCAGCGCCTTCGATGGCACCGGTGTGGGTCGCGCGTGGCCCTTGCTCAGTGGCGAACGCGGCCATCAGGCGCTGCTGGCGGGCGAGGACCCGCAACCGTATCTCGCCGCGATGCTGGCTTCGGCCAGCGAAGGCGGCATGCTGCCCGAGCAGGTGTGGGATACCACGCCGATTCCCGAGCGGGGCCTCAACCCCGGACGGCCCAGTGGCAGTGCAATGCCACTGGTGTGGGCGCACGCCGAGCTGATCAAGCTGGTCGCGGCGATCCATCGTGGCCAACCGGTGGAACGCCTGCGCGCGGTGGTCGATCGCTATCGCACGCCGCGTGTGCCGGCCGTCACCCACTGGCGCGAACAGGCACCGTGTCGCACGGTGAACCGCAGCGGCGTCCTGCTGGTCGAAGCGGCATCGCCGTTCGTGCTGCATCTGGGGCGCGACGGCTGGAAGCATGTCGACGACCACGTCAGTGAGCCGCTCGGCTTCGGTCTGCACGGCGTGCGTCTGGACGTGGCGAAGCTGGGCGCGCAGCGCACGCTGGAATTCACCCGCCGCTTCCTCGGCGAGCGTGGCTGGGAAGGCCGCGACTGGCCGCTCCTGCTGCTGCCGTTGGCGACATCGGGCGGCAACGATTGATCTCTACCCTTTCCATGGACGAACGGAATCCGTACGCATGATTTCCCGACTTTCTTCCGCTCCCCGTCTGCAGATCCATGCCGACGCCGAGGCGATGATCCAGGCTGCTGCCGCCGCGTTCGTGGCGCGGGCGCAGGCGGCGATGGACGCGCATGGTCGCTTCAGCGTGGCACTGGCCGGCGGCGGGACGCCAAAGCCGCTGTACGAATTGCTGGCGACGGCGCCGCTGCGCGATGCGGTGGACTGGTTGCGCGTGGACGTGTTCTTCGGCGACGAGCGCTGCGTGCCGCCGGATTCGCCGCGCAGCAACTACCGCATGGCGAACGAAGCGCTGTTGTCGAAACTGCCGATCCCGGCCGCGAACGTGCATCGCCTGCACGGCGAGGTTGATCCGGCACGGGCCGCGTTGGCCTACGAACAGCTGCTGCGAGCCGCGTTTCGTCGCGAGCAGCCGCGCTTCGACCTGATCCTGCTCGGCATCGGCGACAACGGCCACACCGCGTCGCTGTTTCCCGGTTGCGCCTGCCTGCGCGAAAGCGAGCGACTGGTCTGCGCGCAATACGTGGAAAGCCAGCACGAATGGCGGCTCACCTTCACCCGGCCGCTGATCAATGCCGCCGCCGCGGTATGGTTGCTGGCCGACGGCGCGGGCAAGGCCGGGATACTGGCGGATGTATTCGGCGGCGCGTATCAGCCCGACGTGTGGCCGATCCAGTACGTGGCGCCGCACGGCGGCGATTACGAATGGTGGCTGGACCGTGCCGCGGCGGCGCAGTTGCCGGACGCGTGACGACGATGTTCGAGGCACGCGCTTTTCTCCTTCTCCCCGCCGGGGAGAGAAGGCCAAGGCAGAGTCTGCGCTCGGTCGTTGGAGACATGCGGTGACCCGTAGCGATCCCGTGCGCGTGCTGATGCTTGGCTGGGAATACCCGCCCCGTTTCGTCGGTGGACTGGGCAAGGCCAGCCAGGGCATTGCCTGCGGACTGGCCGACCTCGGCGCCGAAGTGCTGTTCGTGCTGCCGCGCTTCGAGTCGCGCAGCGAGGGTGCGCGGCTGCAGGTCAGCGGTGCACGCGAATGGCTGCTTGAGCACGGCGGCAACCCGCGCGTGGCGGAAGGCACGCGTCGGCCGCGCTGGCTCGGCGTGGCGGCGCAGTTGCAACCGTATGCGCGCCCCTCCGTCGAACCGATACGTGGTGTGGGCGCCGGCACGCCGGGCGATGCCGCGGCGCTGTACGGCAGCGACCTGGGGCGCGAGGTGGCGCGCTTCGCCGAACGGGTGGCGGCAGTGTCCGATCGTGCCGATGTCGATCTGGTTCATGCGCACGACTGGATGACGTTCCCGGCGGCGATCGCCGTGGCCGATCGCCACCAGCTGCCGCTGTTCCTGCACGTGCATTCCACCGAATACGACCGCAGCGGCGATGGCGCGAATCCGGGCATCGTGGCGATCGAGCGCATGGCCTGCGAGCGCGCCAGCCACGTGTTCGCGGTGAGCGACTACACGCGCGGCATCCTGGTTTCGCGCTACGGCATCGATCCGGTCAAGGTCAGCGTGGTCTACAACGCGCCCGATGCGGACGAGTTGCCACCGGCGACCGCACCCGAATCGGGCGCGCGGCAGCCGTGGGTGGTGTTCCTCGGTCGTCTCACCTTCCAGAAGGGGCCGGATCACTTTCTGCGCACTGCGGCCGAGGTGGCGCAACTCGATCCCGCTGCGCGCTTCCTGATCTGCGGCAGTGGCGACATGCTCGATGCGCTGAAGCAACAGGCGCAGGCGCTGGGCATTGCCGAGCGCGTGGAGTTCCGCGGCTTTCTCACCCCGGGTGCGGTGGATCGCTTGCTGGCGCAATCGAGCCTGCTGGTGATGCCCAGCGTGTCCGAGCCGTTCGGACTGGTGGCGCTGGAAGCGTTGCGCGCGGGCACGCCGGTGGTCCTGTCACGGCAGTCCGGGGTACGCGAGGTACTGGGACACAGCCTGCAGGTGGATTTCTGGGACCACGAAAAACTGGCTGACCAGATTCTGGCCGTGCTGCGCCTGCCGGTGCTGGCGCGGCAACTGGTGGAAGAGGGGCGGGCGCAACTGGCGCGGTTGTCGTGGGACGAATCGGCGCAGCGCATCGTCGACGCCTACGCCAGCGTCGCCGGTCTCGATGTTGCCGGTGCCGCCGCGAGATGAGCCTGGACCTGTGTTTCTATTTCCAGGTGCACCAGCCGTGGCGGCTGCGGCGCTACCCGTTCCGCGAGGTCGGGCGCCAGCACGATTACTTCGACGACCAGGTCAACGCCGAGATCCTGCGGCGCGTGGCACAGAAGTGCTATCTGCCGATGAATGCGTTGTTGCTGGAATTGATTCGGAAACACCAGCCGCATTTCCGGGTGAGTTTCTCGATCAGTGCCACCGCGCTGGAGCAGATGGCCGCGTTCGCGCCGGAGGTGCTGGTTTCGTTTCGCCGGTTGCTCGCCACCGGTGCGGTGGAGTTGCTGTCGGAAACCTCGCATCACAGCCTTGCCGCGCTCTACAGTCCGCGCGAGTTCGCCGCGCAGGTACGCCACCATCGCGCCGTGTGCCGGCGCCTGCTGGGCGCGCCCGGTCCGGTGTTCCGCAATACCGAATTGATCGTCAGCAATGCGGTGGCCGAACAGGTGGCAGCGCTGGGTTTCGCCGGCTTGTGCCTGGAAGGCGCCGATGGCTTGTTCGGCTGGCGCAACGTCAGCGCGCCGTATCGCTTTGCCGCCGCGCCGGCGCTGGCCGCGCTGCCGCGGCATTACCGGCTCAGCGACGACATCGCCTTCCGTTTTTCCGACCGCCAGTGGGCGGCGTGGCCGCTGAGCGTGGAGCGCTATGCCGACTGGCTGCAGGGCGAGGCCGGGGCGCTGCCGGCCGAAGCCGAAGGGCGCGGCTTCCTTGGCCTGTTCATGGATTACGAGACCTTCGGCGAGCACCAGTGGGCCGATACCGGCATCTTCGACTTCATGCGCGCGTTGCCGGGCGAATTGCTGAAGCGGGGTGGCTTCCGTTTCGTCACGCCGTCCGAGGCCGCCGCTCGCGTGCCGGTGGAAGCGGCCACGCTGGATTTGCCGCGCCCGGTGTCCTGGGCCGATCTGGAGCGCGATACCTCGGCATGGGACGGCAACGCGATCCAGCGTGCGGCCCTGGCCGAGGCGTTCGCGCTGGAGCCCTTCGTTCGTCGCCACCATGCGCGTCATGCGGCCGATGCCGCGCGCGTGCTGGAGGACTGGCGTCGCCTGCTCACCAGCGACCATGCCTATTACATGTCCACCAAGCACTGGGCGGATGGTGACGTGCACCAGTATTTCAGCCCGTTTGAATCGCCCTACGACGCCTGCATCAATTACATGAACGTGCTGGCCGACCTGGCGCAACGCGTGGGCGCCCCGGCACCACGACCGCTGTAGGCAGGCGCGCCCCTGTGCCGCCCATGGCGCGGCAACCGCTTACAATGGGCGCATGCATATCTTCAAGATTTTCCAGATCGAGGCGGCGCATCGCCTGCCTCACGTGCCGGAAGGGCACAAGTGCGCGCGGCTGCACGGGCATTCGTTCCGCATCGAAATCCACCTGGCCGGCGAGCCGGACCCGCAGATGGGCTGGGTGATGGACTTCGGTGACGTGAAGGCGGCCTTTGCGCCGTTGTACGACCAGCTCGACCATCACTATCTCAATGACATCGAGGGGCTGGAGAACCCCACCAGCGAGATGCTGGCGCGCTGGATCTGGCAACGCCTGGCGCCGCGCCTGCCGGGGCTGGACAAGGTGGTGGTGCACGAGACCTGCACCTCAGGCGCGAGCTGTTCGCGTGACAGTTTTTGACGCGTCGCGGAAGTTTCCGGGCGGCGCGTAACGTGCTTGAAATAAAAGGTTTTTGAAAATTTCTTCGTTCGTTCAGCAAAAATATATTGCATTGCACAAAAACCCTTGTTAGGCTTTGTCCCACTACCCAATCGCCCTTGCGGGGGACTAGCCATGACACAGCAACTGAATACCCAGGTTTTCGCTTACGCCAAGCAGTTTGCCGATAGCGCGTTCAAGGCGCAGTCGGTGGCCCTGAAGGCCCTGGAACAGGTGACCGAGCTTCAGCTCAAGGCGTTCGAACAGCAGGCGCGCGGCGCCGCCGACTTCGTCGCGCAGGCGACCGAAGTGCGTGATCTCGAGGCCCTGCGCGGCCTGTGGGAGAAAGGCGCCAACCTGAGCCGTGACCATGCCGAGCAGGCCGCTGCCGTGGGTCGCGACATCATCGCGGTGAGCCAGAAGACTGCCGAGTCGCTGGGCGCGTTGGCGCAGGCACAGCAGCAGGCTGCCAACGATGCCGTGGCCGCTCCGGCTGCCGGCAAGAAGGCTGCCGCGAAGTAATTGATTTATCGATCGCGTCTCTCCCCCTCGCGATGATCTCCGGGCCGAACGCCTTGTTCGGCCCGTTTTTTATGTGTTGCGGGGTCGGAGGGCGGCGTGGGGCGCGTTGACGCAGCACAGCCAGCTTGCCGCAAGAAATGACGCGCTGATATACTTCTCGGGATTGAATCAAAGCCCGTGGCCCGGTTGAAACTGCCTGGTGCGAAACCGCGCGGAAACCTCACGTGCTCAATAGTCTAGCTTCCGGTCGTCGTCTCGCGTTGCGCATGCTGCTTTGGCAGTTGGGCATGGCATTGCTGGCTGGTCTGGTCTTTCTGGCGTGGGGGCGTCGAGAGGCCGTGGCCGCTGCGGCGGGTGCGTTGATCGTGGCGGTGGGTACCGCGCTGATGTCGGCGCGAACCTTCAGCGGGCTTGGCGGTGGCGGGATTGCGCTTGCGCATCTGCTGACCGGCATGATTCTCAAGTGGATCGTGGTCCTCGGAGGGCTGATCATGATCCTGGTTCAATACAAGTTGCCGCCGCTGGCCGCCATCACGGGGCTGGTGGCAGCCTACGCGGTCAATCTGCTGGCGTTCAGATTCAAGGGTTGAAAGATGGCAAGCGAGCCTGGCGGTTTTACCGCATACATCCAGCACCACCTGACCTTCCTGACGCTGCCTCATGTCAGCCACGGCGGTTTCTGGTCGTGGACGGTCCATGTCGATTCGATCACCGTGTCGCTGGCGCTGGGCGTGCTGTTTTCCCTGTGGTTCTGGTTGAAGGCGCGCAAGGCGACGGCCGGCGTGCCGGGCAAGGGCCAGGCTTTCGTGGAGCTGGTGCTGGAATTCGTCGATGGCCAGGTCAAGGACGTGTTCCATGGCGATCGCCGCGTGCTCGGCCCGCTGGCGCTGACCGTGTTCGTCTGGGTGTTCCTGATGAACTTCATGGATCTGCTGCCGGTCGACCTGATCCCGCTGATCGCCGAGAAGTGCGGCCTGAGCCACTTCCGCGCGGTGCCGACGGCCGACCTGAACATGACCTTCGCCATGTCGATCACCGTCTTCCTGTTGATGATCTTCTACAGCTTCAAGGCGAAGGGCTTCGGCGGTTACATGCATGAGCTGTTCACCGCGCCGTTCGGCAAGCATCCGCTGCTGTGGCTCCCCAACTTCGCGCTGAATCTCGTCGAGATGTTGTCCAAGCCGGTCAGCTTGGCGATGCGACTGTTCGGCAACATGTACGCCGGCGAGCTGGTCTTCATCCTGATCGCGGGCCTGTTCAGCGCGGGCGGCATTGCCCTGTACAGTCTCGGTCTGGTCGGTTATGCCGTGTGGAGCATCTTCCACATCCTGATCATCTCGATCCAGGCGTTCATCTTCATGGTGCTGACCGTCGTGTACATCTCGATGGCACACGATCACCACTGATTTCACCCAACAACACCCCATTACAACCGCTTTCATTTTCCCTAGGAGATCACCGTGGACCTTATCGCTCATCTCGCTCAAGTTCAGGGCCTCACCGCCATCGCGATCGGCCTGATCATCGGCCTCGGCGCCCTTGGCGCCTGTATCGGTATCGGCGTCATGGGTTCGAAGTTCCTCGAAGCCGCTGCCCGCCAGCCGGAACTGATGCCGCTGCTGCAGGGCCGCATGTTCCTGCTCGCCGGCCTGATCGACGCCGCGTTCCTGATCGGCGTGGCGCTGGCCATGTACTTCGCCGTCGGCAACCCGCTGATCACCGTGCTGCAGACCGCAGGCAAGGCCGCGGCCGGTCATTGATCGACCCGTTGCAACGTACCGGCGTGGGCGCATGTGCGCCCGCGTCCTTTGTAATCCGCATGCACAGGTAACGCAGCGATGGAATTCAACGCGACCCTGATTGGCGAAATGATTGTGTTCGCCTTTCTGATCTGGTTCAGCGTCCACTTCATTTGGCCGCACATCAACAAGGCCATCGAAGAGCGCCAGCTGAAGATCGCCGAAGGTCTCGGTGCCGCCGAGCGCGCGCATGCCGAGCTGAAGGATGCCGACGCCAAGGTGGCCGGCGAGATCCGCCAGGCACGCAAGCAGGCCGCCGAGATCATCGACAAGGCGCAGCAGCAGGCCAATCAGATCATCGACAAGGCACGTGCCGACGCGGTGGCCGAAGTCGATCGCCAGAAAGCGCTGGCGCAGGACGAGATTGCCTCGATGGCGCAACGTGCCCGCGCGGAACTGCGTGAGCGCGTAGGCGCGCTGGCGATGCAGGGTGCCAGCAAGATCGTGCAGCGCGAGATCGACCCGGCGGCGCACAAGGCGCTGCTCGACCAGCTCGCGACCGAGATCTGAGACGATGGCCCAGGCAATCACCCTCGCTCGTCCGTACGCCCGCGCTGCCTTCGAGGCAGCGCACGACAGCGCTTCGCTGGCGTCGTGGTCGCAGGCCTTGGCCTTCGCCGCGGCGGTGGCGGGCGATTCGCGCGTGGCCGGGCTGTGCACCGATCCGCGCGTGCAGCCGAGCCAGCTGGTTGCGCTGCACCTGCCGGAAGGCCAGGCCGCCGATGCGCCGTTCGCCTGTTTCCTGGGCGAGCTGGCCGAGCATCGGCGCATGGCGCTGCTGCCGGAAGTGGCGGAGTTGTTCGAGCAGTACAAGCGCGAATCCGAGTCGCAGCTGCTGGTCAAGGTGACCAGCGCGCTGGCCCTGGATGCCGCGCAGGCCGAGCAACTGAAGGCCTCGCTGAAGCGTCGCTTCAAGCGCGAGATCGAGCTGGAAACCTCAGTCGACCCCGAGCTGCTTGGCGGCGTGGTGGTCGATACCGGCGACGAAGTGATCGATGGTTCCGCACGTGGCCGTCTGGAACGCCTGGCCCACGCATTGATGAATTAAGACAGATGAAGAGTGCGCAGCAGTGAGAGTCGAGTGGAAAGCCTGCATCCACGCCACCGCTCCAACTCGCCACTCGCTCCTCTCTGTTTAGTATTACGCGAAGTCCATTTCGCGAAGAGCAAAAACCGGCCATCCATGGTCGGACTCTTGAGAAAATAAAATTTTCGGGATAAGCCACCATGTCCAGCACCACCCTGAATCCGTCCGAGATCAGTGAACTGATCAAGAACCGCATCGAGCAGTTCAAGCTCGGCGCGGAGGCCCGCAACGAAGGCACCATCATCAGCGTGTCCGACGGCATCGTGCGCATCCACGGTCTGGCCGACGTGATGCAGGGCGAAATGATCGAGCTGCCGGGCAACGCGTTCGCGCTGGCCCTGAACCTTGAGCGCGACTCGGTCGGCGCCGTGGTGCTGGGCGAATACCAGCACCTGCGCGAAGGCGACACCGCCAAGACCACCGGCCGCGTGCTGGAAGTGCCGGTGGGTCCGGAGCTGCTCGGCCGCGTGGTCGATGCGCTGGGCAACCCGATCGACGGCAAGGGTCCGCTGGGCGCGAAGCTCAACGCGCCGGTCGAGAAGGTCGCGCCGGGCGTGATCTGGCGCAAGAGCGTCGACCAGCCGGTGCAGACCGGCTACAAGTCGGTCGACTCGATGATCCCGATCGGCCGCGGCCAGCGTGAGCTGGTCATCGGCGACCGCCAGACCGGCAAGACCGCGCTGGCGATCGACGCGATCATCAACCAGAAGGATTCGGGCATCTTCTGCATCTACGTGGCGATCGGGCAGAAGCGCTCGTCGATTGCCAACGTGGTGCGCAAGCTGGAAGACAACGGCGCGCTGGCCAACACCATCGTGGTGGTGGCTTCGGCGTCCGAGTCGGCCGCGCTGCAGTACATCGCGCCGTACGCCGGTTGCGCCATGGGCGAGTACTTCCGCGACCGCGGCATGGACGCGCTGATCGTCTATGACGACCTTTCCAAGCAGGCCGTGGCCTACCGCCAGATCTCGCTGCTGCTGAAGCGCCCGCCGGGTCGCGAAGCCTACCCGGGCGACGTCTTCTATCTCCACTCCCGCCTGCTTGAGCGCGCCGCGCGCGTGTCCGAGGAGTACGTCGAGAAGTTCACCCACGGCGAAGTGAAGGGCAAGACCGGCTCGCTGACCGCGCTGCCGATCATCGAAACCCAGGCCGGCGACGTGTCCGCCTTCGTGCCGACCAACGTGATCTCGATCACGGACGGCCAGATCTTCCTGGAAACCGACCTGTTCAACGCTGGCATCCGTCCGGCCGTGAACGCCGGTATCTCGGTGTCGCGCGTGGGTGGCTCGGCGCAGACCAAGATCGTCAAGAAGCTGTCCGGCGGCGTGAAGCTGTCGCTGGCCCAGTTCCGCGAGCTGGCTGCGTTCGCGCAGTTCGCCTCGGACCTGGACCCGGCCACCCGCGCCCAGCTGGATCGTGGCCAGCGCGTGACCGAGCTGATGAAGCAGAAGCAGTACGCGCCGCTGTCGATCGCCGAGCTGGCGCTGTCGGTGTACGCCGCCGAGAAGGGCTATCTCGACGACCTGCCGGTGAACAAGGTGCTGGCGTTCGAGGCCGGCCTGCATGCGTTCATGCACCAGAACCACGGCGAGCTGATGAAGACCATCGTCGCCACCGGCAACTGGGACAAGGACATCGAGGCCACCTTCAAGGCGTCGCTGGACGAGTACAAGAAGACCGGCAGCTGGTAAGTCGCCAGTAACCCGGATCAGGGATTCGGGAGCCGACCGGCCAAGGGCGCGTCATCGACGACGATCCCGCGGCGACTCCCGATGAACCGAGCAAGCAAAGCGAGCGAGACAGATGGCAAGCGGACGCGAAATCAAAACCAAGATCAAGAGCACGCAGAACATGCGCAAGGTGACGCGCGCGCTCGAAATGGTCTCGGCCTCGAAGATCCGCAAGGCGCAGGATCTGATGAAGGCTTCGCGTCCCTATGCGCGGCACATGCGCAAGGTGATCGCGCACGTGGCGCAGGCCAACACCGAATTCAGCCATCCGTTCCTGGTCGAGCGCCCGAACGTGGCGCGGGTGGGCTACATCGTGGTTTCCACCGATCGCGGCCTGTGCGGCGGCCTGAACTCCAACCTGTTCCGCAACCTGCTGAACCAGGTGCGCGAGTGGCAGGGTCAGGGCGTGCAGGTCGACGTGGTGGCGGTGGGCCAGAAGGCCACGCAGTTCTTCCGTCGCATCAAGGGCGTCAACCTGGTCGGCAGCGTCACTCACCTGGGTGAGAAACCGAAGGTCGAGCAGCTGGTCGGCGTGATCAAGGTGATGGTGGATGCGTACCAGGCGAACGGCCTGGATCGCGTGTTCCTGGCCTACAACGACTTCGTCAACACCATGACGCAGAAGGCCACCGTCGACGCGCTGCTGCCGCTGCCGCTGGTTGCGGCCGAGCTGGAGGCGCACGAGTCGGCCGGCGAATCCGCTTATGCCGGTGTGAAGCTGGAACAGAAGCACGAGTGGGATTACCTGTACGAGCCCGACGCTGAGACCGTGCTGGAACACGTGCTGGGTCGCTACGTCGAATCGGTGGTGTACCAGGGCGTGCTGGAGAATCTCGCCAGCGAGCATGCCGCGCGCATGGTGGCGATGAAGAGCGCGTCGGACAACGCGAACAAGGTGATCGACACACTGACGCTGGTCTACAACAAGGCGCGCCAGGCAGCGATCACGCAGGAAATCAGTGAGATCGTGGGAGGCGCTGCTGCGGTGTAACCGCAGCAGCTTCTGAAAAAATTTTGGCGACGCGAAGCGGCGCCGCAACAGACACTAAAGATCCATCCGGAGCACATCCATGAGTCAGGGCAAAGTTGTTCAGATCATCGGCGCGGTCATCGACGTCGAGTTCGCGCGCGATCAGGTGCCGCAGGTATATGACGCGTTGAAGATCGACGGCACCGAGATCACGCTGGAAGTGCAGCAGGTGCTGGGCGACGGCATCGTGCGCACCATCGCGCTGGGTTCCACCGAGGGCCTGAAGCGCGGTCTGGCTGCGCGCAACACCGGCGAAGGCATCAAGGTGCCGGTGGGCGACGCCACGCTCGGCCGCATCATGGACGTGCTCGGCAACCCGATCGACGAAGTCGGTCCGATCGACGCCAAGGATCGCTGGGTGATCCATCGCGAAGCCCCGTCCTACGACGAGCAGGCCGCGACCAACGACCTGCTGGAAACCGGCATCAAGGTGATCGATCTGGTCTGCCCGTTCGCCAAGGGCGGCAAGGTCGGCCTGTTCGGCGGCGCCGGCGTGGGCAAGACCGTGAACATGCTCGAGCTGATCAACAACATCGCGACCCAGCATGCCGGTCTGTCGGTGTTCGCCGGCGTGGGTGAGCGTACCCGCGAAGGCAACGACTTCTACCACGAGATGCAGGAAGCAGGCGTCGTGAAGATCGACAACCTGCCCGAGTCCAAGGTGGCGATGGTCTACGGCCAGATGAACGAGCCGCCGGGCAACCGCCTGCGCGTGGCGCTGACCGGCCTGACCATGGCCGAATACTTCCGCGACCAGAAGGACGAGAGCGGCAAGGGCAAGGACGTGCTGTTCTTCGTCGACAACATCTACCGCTACACGCTGGCCGGTACCGAAGTGTCCGCGCTGCTCGGCCGCATGCCGTCGGCGGTGGGTTACCAGCCGACCCTGGCCGAGGAAATGGGCGTGCTGCAGGAGCGCATCACCTCCACCAAGACCGGTTCGATCACCTCGATCCAGGCCGTGTACGTGCCCGCGGATGACTTGACCGACCCGTCGCCGGCCACCACCTTCGCGCATCTGGATTCCACGGTGACGCTGTCGCGCAACATCGCCTCGCTGGGTATCTACCCCGCGGTCGATCCGCTCGATTCCACCAGCCGTCAGCTCGATCCGCAGGTCGTCGGCCAGGAGCATTACGAAGTGGCGCGCACGGTGCAGGGCATGCTGCAGCGCTACAAGGAGCTCAAGGACATCATCGCGATCCTGGGCATGGACGAGCTGTCCGAAGAGGACAAGCAGGTCGTGGCGCGTGCGCGCAAGTGCGAGCGCTTCTTCAGCCAGCCGTTCCACGTGGCCGAAGTGTTCACCGGTGCGCCGGGCAAGTACGTGTCGCTGAAGGAAACCATCCGCGGCTTCAAGATGATCGTGGAAGGCGACGTGGATCATCTGCCGGAGCAGGCGTTCTACATGGTCGGCGGCATCGACGAGGCGATCAAGAAGGGCGAGGAGATGGGCGCCAAGAAGGCGGCCTGACCCAGCGGGAACCGGGATGACGGGATGCGAGAGCCGTCATCCCGCGCATCCCGAAGCACCCGTCCCGAACCCCGTCGAGCAAAGCGAGACATGACATGACCCAAACCATTCGCGTCGATATCGTCAGCGCCGAAGCCGAGATCTTCCACGGCGACGCGACGATGGTGATCGCCACCGGCGAGGTGGGCGAGCTGGGCATCACGCCCCGCCACGCTCCGCTGATCACCCGCCTGAAGCCCGGCCACGTGGACGTGCTGCAGGAAAACGGCGAGCGCCAGCAGTTCTACGTTTCCGGCGGCATTCTGGAAGTGCAGCCGCAGGTGGTGACCGTGCTGGCCGACACCGCCGCGCGTGCCTCCGAGCTCGATGAAGCCTCGGCGCAGAAGGCCAAGAAGGAAGCCGAAGAGGCGCTTTCCAGCCGCACCGATGCCGTCGATGTCAGCGAGGCCCAGGCCAAGCTGGCCCAGGCACTGGCCCAGTTGCAGGCGCTGGAGCGCATGCGCCGGAACCTCAAGCACTGAGGTTTCCCACGCGGTCAGGTATCCACGGAACGCCGGCGTCATGCCGGCGTTCCTGTGTCTGGCGGAAGTGGTGCGTACTCTCCCAGTCGTTCGCACTGAGCGTAGCCCTCGAAGCGCCGCCAGGCGTGGACAGGCGGCCCTTCGACTTCCCCGCTCCTCAAACCTGTAGTCGTCCATGACCCCCCGGTGCGGTCCGTGGCCTGCACCCAGAACGAACCACCCCCAGCGAAGCGCCATTCGTGTCCGACGGTCGAGTGTCTCGCAAAGGTCTTTAGATTACATTTGTAATTTGATAATCTCCCGGCATCACCACGGCTGAAGGGGCTGGCATGATCCGGTTGGCGCGTATGGGTTCGTTGGGGGTGCTGGTTGCCTTGTTGGCGGGCTGTGCCAGTCAGCGGGTCGTAGCGCCTCCCTCGCATGAGGGCGAATCGTCGTATCGGGCCCTGCCGGGTACGGACATGACGCACTACCAGCTGGCGCTGGGTGCCGTGTCCGGCGGAGCCGTGCCGCTGGATCATCCGGCCCCGATCTATCCGTCGACACAGCTGGCCGCTTGTCCTCCGGAGATCCGGTTGCGCGCGCTGCTGATCGTGGGTACCGACGGCAAGGTCGATGACGTACGCGTGGACAAGGCGGCCGGAGTCGCGCCGGCCTTCGCTGCCGCTGTGCGCGCCGCAGCCGGGCAATGGCGTTTCGTGCCGCTGAGCATCAGCCGCTGGGCGGCCGATGCCAACGGCCATTCGCACCGGGTTGAAACCGTGCTCAAGCCGTTCAGCCTGCCTTACGAATTCCGCTTCAGCTGCCACGACGGCAAGCCGCAAACCAGCACCAGCGCCTCCTGAGCGCCTCTTGCGCATCTGGCTGCAGCTGATCGGCCTGCTATGCTCAACGGCTGAAATTGGTCAAGGCAGACACCCATGAAGCACGCCCCGTTGCACGTCATTGTTCTCGCCGCCGGCGAAGGCAAGCGGATGAAATCGAAGAAGGCCAAGGTGCTGATGCCGTTGGCCGGCCGCCCGTTGCTGGCGCACGTACTCGATGCAGTGCGGGCGCTGCAGCCGGCGCTGATCCATCTGGTCTATGGCCACGGCGGCGACCAGGTGCTGGCGGCGTTTGATGGTCAGCCCGGGCTGCAATGGGTGCTGCAGGCCGAACGGCTCGGCACCGGTCACGCGGTAGGCCAGGCGCTGCGCGGCGTCCCCGATGATGCGCGCGTGCTGGTGCTGTACGGCGACGTGCCGCTGATTCGCGCACCGACCCTGCAGCAACTGGTACAGGCCGATGCGGTGCTGAGCTTGCTGGCCACGCGCGTCGACAACCCGCACGGCTATGGCCGGGTGCTGCGCGATGGCAATGGCCACGTGCGGGCGGTGGTGGAAGAGAAGGATGCCGATGACAGCCAGCGCGCGGTGAACCTGGTCAACACCGGCATCCTGGCGGCCGACGCCGTGGTGCTGAAGCGCTGGATCGAGCGGCTTGGTTGCGACAACGCGCAGGGCGAGTACTACCTCACCGACGTCTTCGGCATGGCTGCGGCCGAACACCGGGCGGCGTTGTGTGTCGAGAGCGACGATGCAACCGAGGCGGCGGGCGCCAACAATCCATTGCAACTGGCCGAGCTGGAAGCGGCCTACCGTCAGCGCGCCGCCCGCGAGCTGATGGAAGCCGGCGTGCGCCTGGCCGATCCGGCGCGCGTGGACGTGCGCGGCTCGGTCGAGGCCGGGCGCGACGTGGAGCTGGACGTGGACGTGATCCTGGAAGGCAGCGTGGTGCTGGGCGAGGACGTTTGCGTAGGTCCGTTCACCCGCCTGTGTGACGTGCACTTGGCCGCGGGCACCCGGGTGCTGGCGCATTGCGATCTGGAAGGCGTGGTCACCCATGGTCCGTGCACCATCGGTCCGTTCTCGCGCTTGCGTCCGGGCACCGAACTGGCCGCCGGCGTGCACGTGGGCAACTTCGTCGAGACCAAGAAGACCCGCATCGGTCGCGACAGCAAGGCCAACCACCTCACCTACCTGGGCGATGCCGAGATCGGTCGCGGGGTCAACGTCGGTGCCGGCACCATCACCTGCAACTACGACGGCGTGAACAAGTTCGTCACCCGCATCGAAGACGGTGCCTTCATCGGCTCCAACAGTGCCTTGGTGGCGCCGGTGACGATCGGTATGCAAGCCACCATCGGTGCCGGTTCGGTCATCACCAAGGATGCGCCCGCCGGCGAACTCACCCTGGCGCGCGGCGGCCAGGCCACCGTGCGTGGCTGGCATCGGCCGGTGAAGGCAGAAGTAAGTGCAGAGGAGTGAGGAGTGAGAGGCGACCTGCCTTCTCTCACTCCTCACTCCTCACTCCTCGTTTCTCGGCGCACTTCTTGTCGCTTGTTCAGGCGTAACGCCAGCCGTCCAGTTCCACCAGCAGCTCGCTGCGGCAGACGTCGCCGTGCAGCATCAGCACGGGTACGCCGGGCAGGCGCTGTTGCAGGATCTCGCGCACGCGTGGCGCGTCGGCAGGGTGGCGCACATAGGCTTTCAGCGGGGAGTGCGTGTCGAAGCCGGCCGGCATGTCGGCGCTGGCGAGCAGGGCGGCGAGGTTGGTCAGGGTTTCATTGAGCTGGGCTTCCAGGTCGCCGACGTGGGCGGAGGCATGCCCGACCACGGCTGCGGTGCCGGAGATCGCCAGCACGTCCTGCGCCGGCAGCGTCATCGCGCGGGCGAAGCCGGGCGAGGTGCGGCCGTACTGGCGCGGGTAGTGCCATGCGCTGACCTGGCGGGGATTTTCCACCCGTTCGCCGGCATGGGTGCAAGCCAGCAGGTAAACCTGCAGGTGATGTTCGGCGCCGTGGTGGCCGATCGCCGTGGCGGCAGGATAGCCCTCGGCGAAGAAGTCGCCCTGGCCATGTGCGCGACCCTCGCAGAACTGCTTGTAGCGTTCCTGGTCGCCGTCGCCGTGGTTGATCGCGCCGATGTAGTTCCAGATGCGCAGTACCTGGTGTTCGGCCCGGCCGCCGACGAAATGGCGCAGGCGCTCATAGGCGTAGCGTGCGGCACCCACCGGTCCCCCGTGTTCGCGCTCGTCCGGCTCGATCGCGGCGAACAGCCAGCCGCCACCGGACGACCAGTTCAGGTCGCCGTCGCGGCCGTGGATCACGTCCGCCTCGACCTGCCACAGTTCCAGCGGCGTGGGCGCGTCGAACGGCTCCTGTTCCACGCGCAGCCAGCGCGGATCGTCGACCGAGGGTGCGCCGGCACCGAAACCGAACACGGCCAGCGTGCCGGGTTCGGCCAGCACGACGGCAGCCTCTGTCATGCGATAGGACACGCGCGGCGCGTGGGGCAGGCCGGGCTCAGCCTGCAGGTCTTCACATCCCTGAACCATTGCTTCTAACCGGGAACGACAAGGCCTCTATGGTACACTCCGCGCCCGTTCCCGACGGGACGGTTGCATGAATCCGGAGTCCCGAAATACGCATGGCCGAGCAGACTGCCGCGCAGCACGAATTGGCTGCCCTGATCGTGGATTGTCTCAATCTGGAAGGCGTCGACCCGGCCGGAATCGACCCGGATGCGCCGTTGTTCGGCAGTGGCGAACTGGGGCTGGATTCAATCGACGCCCTGGAAATCGCGTTGGCGGTTTCCAAGCGCTACGGCTTCGCGTTGCGTTCGGACAATCCGGACAACCAGCGCGTGTTCGCCAGCCTGCGCAGCCTGTCCGATTACGTCGAGCAGCAGCGCGCGGCGTGATGGCGCGCCTGTTCGCGCCATGAGCGAGCCGTTGTGGCGCACCCCGCTGCGCATGCCTGAAGATCACCCGTGCCTGCCCGGTCATTTCCCCGGGCGCCCGTTGGTGCCCGGCGTGTGGCTGCTGGAGCAGGTGGCGCAGGCATTGCAGGCATGGCGCGGTGAGCGGCTGGCACGCATCGTCGAGGCGAAATTCCTGGCGCCGTTGCGGCCGGCCGAAACGGCCGAGCTGGCATTGACCGAACGCGTCGGGCGACTGCGCTTCGAGATCAGCCGCGATGGCGTTCTGCTGGCACGTGGCGTGATCGAGGGTGCGCCGTGAGTGGGCACTGGCGCGAACGTCCCGAAGGCGGCGGTCGCGTCGCGTATGGGCTGATTCGCGTCGTCGCGTTGCATGGTGGGCGCCGGCTGGGCCGGCTGTGCCTGTATCCCGCCACGCTGTACTTCATGCTGCGCCGGGGCGAGGAGCGGCGCGCCTCTCGCCAATACCTGCAGCGCGTGCTGGGCGGCCGGGTGCACTGGTGGCAGGTGTTCCGTCACCTGCACGCCTACGCCGTCACCTCGTTCGACCGCATCTACCTGCTGACCAGCGGTGAGCGCGATTTCGACATCGACATCGAGGGACTGCCCGCGCTGGAGGCAGCCATTGCCGAGGGGCGTGGCGTGCTGCTGGTCGGCTCCCACCAAGGCAGTTTCGAGGCCCTGCGCGCACTCAGCGCGCGGCGGCCGGACGTGCCGCTGCGGGTGTTGCTGGACAAGCAGAAAACCCCGGCGATGACCGAAATGCTGGAGGCGCTGGCACCGGAAGTGGGCACTGCCGTGATCGATACCGCCCAGGGCGGCGTGGCGATCACCCTCGCGGTGGCCGAGGCGTGCCGGCAAGGCGCGATGGTGGCGCTGCTGGCCGATCGTGCGCGCGAGCATGAGCAGCTTTGCCGCGTCGATTTCCTCGGCCGGCCGGCGCCCTTGCCGACCGGGCCATGGCTGTTGGCGAACGCGTTGCAGGTGCCGGTGCTGCTTTGCTTCGGCCTGTATCTGGGCGGCAACCGTTACCGGTTGGTGTTCGAGCCCTTCGCCGATCGCGTCGAAGTGTCGCGACAGGCGCGCGCCGCAGCGTTGAAAGGCTTGATCGCACGCTATGCCGAACGGTTGGAGCACTACGCGCAGGCCTATCCGTACAACTGGTTCAATTTCCACGATTTCTGGCAGGCGCCGGAGGATGCGCATGAACCGGCTTGAGCGGGACGACTGGGCGCAGTTGCTGCCCCACGTCGGCGCGATGTGCCTGCTCGATGTGGTGGATAGTTGGGACGCGAAGACGATTGACGCCTGCAGTACCAGCTATGCGCGGCCCGATCATCCATTGCGTGGCGATGCCGGATTGCATGCGGTGCATCTGGCCGAATACGGGGCGCAGGCGATGGCCTTGCACGGTGCGCTGCTGGCGCGTGCCGCGGGCGATGCGGCGGTGCGCCCGGGCATGCTGGTCAGCCTGCGTGACGTGCGACTTGAAGTGGGCCTCGTCGATGCACAGGGTGGTCGACTGGACGTTCACGCCGAACGCCTTTACGCCGATGCGGCGGGGACTCAGTACGCGTTTCGCGTCCAACAGGCCGGCCACCTGCTGGCCAGTGGCCGCGCCGCGGCCATATACGGCTGATCCGGAGACTGCCTCAGCAGATTCGCGCCGCGGATGGCTCGGCGGAATCGGCCACCTGCGGTGAGCTGCGCGAGCGCCGGTAGCTGGCACGGGCTTCGCCGTAATGGATGATCCGGCCTATCGTGTAGAGCGTGATGCGCGTGACGTCGCGCACGGGGCGGAAGTGGCTGAGCCGGAAGTTGCCCTGGTAGCGCGAGGCAATCGGCACCGAGACCACCGACATGTCCAGCTCGCGCGAGGCGGTGATCAGCAGCGCGGCCTCGAATACGAAACCTTCGGCGGGCAGGTCGACCAGGCTCAAGGCGGCCCGTGGATACCAGCGCTGGCCGCTCTGGGTGTCGGCAACCGGCTGGGCGCAGGCCCAGGAGATGCCCCAGTCGGCAAAGGCATTGGCGAAGCGTCGCGCCTTGGGCTGCTGGTCACGGTCGCGCAGGCGTGCACCGATCACCAGCCGGCCGGGCCAGCGGCGTGCGGCGGCCACGATGCGGGGGATGTCGTCGGCGCGATGCTGGCCATCGCCGTCCATCGTCAGCACCGCCTCATAGCCTTGCCGCAACGCTTCGCGGAAACCGCTGCGCAGGGCCTCGCCCTTGCCGCGGCGTTCGGTGTGGCGTACCAGGGTCACCGGCAGTGCATCGACGATATGGGGCGTGTCGTCGTCCGAGCCGTCATCCACCACGATCACGGGTACGCCCAGTGCCAGCACCGACTGCACCACGCCATGGATCGCCGACGCCTCGTTGAGGCAGGGAATCAGCACGCACCAGCGCGGCGTCTCGTTCATGCCATGGGCTCCACGCGCGCATGCAACGCGAGCCCGCGCGCGGCCGCCAGCGTGACATGGCCAGTGGCATCAAGCAGCGACTCGAGCAGGGGGAGCAAGGCGGCGGAAGGGTTGTCGGACATGCCACTAGTGCAATCGATCGGGGGTGAAGACGGAGTGCAGGACGTGCGTGCAAGCGTCAATGCCAGCCGCGCGCGACTGCCCGGACCGAGGATGGGCGACAACACCAGGCCACCACCGAAATCGTGATGGCAGGCGACGACCTCGCCCAGCGGGCCGTGGCCGGCGATGTCGCTGCACACCAGCAGCACTGGTTGCTGTCCGGCGCAGGCCAGCGTGGCCGCTTCCAGCAGTCCTGCGCCTGCCGTGGCGTGGCCGGCGCAGATGGCGCTCGATGGTGCGTGACAGTCGGTGGCGATGGTCCAGTAACCGGCAGGCGCGTTGTGTACGGAATGGTGGAAGCGCGTCGGCGACAGCTCGTCGGGCGTACGTGCCAAAGTGGCGCACAGGTAATCCGTGATCGCCAGGTCGCCGTAGGCGGAGGCGAAAACGCAGGCCAGCGTGTCGGCGGCGCGGCCGCTCATCGCGACGGCTTGCCCGGCCACTTCCACTGCCAGCAACACGCTGGCCGAGGCGCGTCGTCGTTCGCCGGCGGACAGGCGGGAGGCGGGTGGACGCTCGACGGGCGTGGCCGGCGGTGCGCCGGCGCGACGCGCACGCAATGCGTCGATATCGGCCAGCGTCGACGACCACACGCCGAGACCTTCGACATAAACGCTCAGCGCATTCATCGGGAAACCTGCGCCTGGCCGAACACCAGGCAGGCATTGTTGCCGCCGAAACCGAACGAGTTGCTCATCGCCACCGCGACGCGCTGATGCGCGGCGTGCCAGGCAAACGAGGCACTGCAGGCGGGGTCCGGGGCGCGGGCACCGAGATTACCGGGGATCAGCCCGCCCTCGATCGCCAGCAGCGCGATGACGGCCTCGATAATCCCGGCCGCGCCCAGGGTGTGGCCGGTGAAGCCCTTGGTGGAACTGGCGCGCGTGGTCGTCGGGAACAACCGCGCAAGCAGGTTGGCTTCCATCGTGTCGTTCTTGTGGCTGGCGGTGCCGTGCAGGTTGATGTAATCGACCTGCGTCGGCTCCAGTCCGGCCCGGGCCAGTGCCTCACGGATCGCCAGTTCGGCGCCCAGGCCCTCCGGATGTGGCGTGGACATGTGGTGGGCGTCGCTGGATTCGCCCCAGCCAAGCAGGCGCGGCGCCTGCGGCGCGGCGTCGGCGCGTTCCAGCAAGGCGAAACCGGCGGCCTCGCCGATCGAGATGCCATTGCGCGCCTCGTCGAACGGGCGGCACGGTTCGGCTGAAATCAGTTCCAGCGAACCGAAACCGAACAGCACGCTGTCGCACAACGTATCCACCCCGCCGACCACGGCCGCATCGACCAGGCCGAGCCGGATCATCCGCTCCGCGCTGGCGAATACCTTGGCGCTGGACGAGCAGGCGGTGGAGACAGTGAGGCAGGGCCCTTCCAGCGCCAGCGCAGCAGCGACGAAGTCGGTCAGCGAGTGCGGCGAATGGATCGCTCGGCGGCGCAAGTCGTCGGGCAGATGGCCGGATGCATCGAGTCGGCGATAACCTTCCTCGGTGGCGCCGATGCTGGCGGTGGAGGTGCCCAGCAGCAGCGCGATGCGGTCGGCGCCGTAGCGCGTGCGGGCGGCGTGCACGCGGTCGAGGAAACCGTCCTGGCGCAGGCCCAGCCAAGCCAGTCGGTTGTTGCGGCAATCCCAGTCGGCCAGCGCGGCGGGCAGTGGTTCGTCTTCCACGCCGTCGACGCGACCGATCCAGCACGGCAGCGGTGCCTGGCTGATGTCATTCGGACGCAGCCCGCTGCGGCCCTGCTCAAGCGCCTGCCGGTGGGTGTCGAGCCCATGGCCAAGCGCCGAGGTGGCCGTGCAGGCAGAGACCGCGAGGGAGGGCATGGGTGTGGTCATCGCACGAGCCTAGCCAGCCGCATGCGGATTGCCTAGACAATCGCCGCGAAAGTTGCACGTGCGTTCATGCGGGCTTGATCGTCGTCAAGCCGGCGTGACGGCGCACCGCATCGGCAAGCGGACAGCCTCTTGCTAAGCTGCCGCCGATGAATACGACCGCACAACCGACCCATAGCCCGCAGGCCGACCAGGCCGAAACCTTCCTGCGCGAATTGCAGGATCGCATCTGTGCCGCCGTGGAAAAGCTCGACGGCAAGGCCCGCTTTGTCGAAGACGCCTGGACCCGTCCGGCCGGTGGCGGCGGGCGTACCCGCGTGCTGCGCGATGGGGCGTTGTTCGAGCAGGCCGGGGTGAATTTCTCGCGTGTGTACGGCAACAAGCTGCCGCCCAGCGCCACCGCGCATCGCCCGGACCTGGTCGGCGGCAGTTTCGTTGCCACCGGCGTGTCGCTGGTGTTGCACCCGAAGAACCCCTACGTGCCCACCACGCACGCCAACGTGCGCTATTTCGAGGCGAGCAAGCCGGGAGTGGAGTCGGTGTGGTGGTTCGGTGGCGGCTTCGATCTCACCCCGTTCTATCCGTTCGACGAAGACGTGGTGCACTGGCACACGGTGGCGCGCGACCTGTGCGCGCCGTTCGGCACGGATGTCTATCCGCGCTACAAGCGCTGGTGCGACGAGTATTTCCACCTGAAGCATCGCGGCGAGACGCGTGGCGTCGGCGGCCTGTTCTACGACGATCTCAATGAAGGCGGCTTCGCACGCTGCCTCGATTTCACCAAGGCGGTGGGGCAGGGCTTCCTCGATGCCTACGTGCCGATCGTGCAACGTCGCCAGGCCACGCCGTGGGGCGAGCGTGAGCGCGAGTTCCAGTTGTACCGGCGTGGCCGTTACGTGGAGTTCAACCTGGTCTACGACCGCGGCACGCTGTTCGGACTGCAGTCGGGCGGGCGCACCGAGTCGATCCTGATGAGCCTGCCGCCACGGGTGCGTTTCGAATACGCCTATCAGCCCGAGCCGGACTCGCCGGAAGCGCGGCTGGCGGCGTACCTGCAGCCGCGCGACTGGGTCTGAATTCCACGCATTGCCGGCGTCAATGCGGGTCGTTCGCCTGCATCATCGCCTGCCGCCGCGCGCGGAATTCGCTGCCGGCATTCCACTGCGGCCAGTCGCTGCCATCGGCGAGTTGCTGGCCGACGTCGTGCAGGGCCTGGATGTCCCTGATCACGCCGCGGAAGTCCCAGTGCGGATCGTAGTTGTCCTGCGGCGTGTGGTAGCGGTGGGCGGTGTAGTCGGCGAGCAGGGCGCGGCCCTTGCGGGTGCCGCCGTCGACCAGGTCGTCGCCGGTCAGCGTGTCCATTGCGGGCACGCCGGCCTTGGCAAAGCTGAAATGATCCGAGCGGAAGTAGAAGCCATTCTCCGGCGTGGGCTCGGGGCTGAGCGTGCGGCCCTGTTTCGCCAGTACGCCCTTGAGCCTGTCTTCCAGCTGCGACTGGCCGTAGCCGACCACGATCATGTTCTTCGTGGGGCCGATGATGTCCAGCGCATCCATGTTGATGTCGGCCACGGTCCGGTTCAGCGGAAACACCGGGTGTTCCACGTAGTACTGCGAGCCGAGCAGGCCGGACTCTTCCATCGTCACCGCGGCGAACAGCAGCGAGCGCTTCGGCCTCGGCTGCTGGTGCGCGAAGGCTTCGGCGATTTCCAGCAGTGCGGCCACACCGGTGCCGTTGTCGATGGCGCCGTTGTAGATCTGGTCGCCCTTCAGCTTGGGATCGCGGCCGAAGTGATCCCAGTGCGCGCTGTAGATCACCGCCTGATCCGGATGCTCGCTGCCCTTGAGCAGGGCCAGCACGTTGCGCGAATGCGTGTGCCTGATGGTGCTGTCCAGCGTGATCGAGGCCTGGGCTTTCAGCGAAACCGGCTTGAAGCCGCGACGGGCAGCCGCGGCTTCAAGCGTGTCGAAGTCCAGCCCGGAGGCGGCGAACAGGTGGCGCGCGGCGTCGCCGCTGAGCCAGCCGGCCACGGGCAGCCGTGGCGCGGCATGCTCGCCCGCGGGCAGGCTGAGTTGCGGGCCTGACCAGCTGTTGTGCACCACGCTCCACGGGTAGCCGGCCGGTCCGGTGGCGTGCACGATGAAGCAGGCAGCGGCACCTTCGCGCGCGGCTTGCTCGTACTTGTAGGTCCAGCGGCCGTAGTAGGTCATCGTGCGGCCACGGAACAGCTTCGGATCCTGCGTGGCATAGCCGGGATCGTTCACCAGCACGATTACCGTCTTGCCCTTCACGTCGATGCCGGCGTAGTCGTTCCACTGGTATTCGGGCGCATCGATGCCGTAGCCGACGAAGACGATGTCGGACCGCTTGAGCGTCACCTTCGGCTTGGCCTGCAGGGTCACGGCGACCATGTCGCTGCCGTAGGCGAGCGGCAGGGTGCGACCGTTTTCGGTGACGTCCAGGCGCAGCTGTTCCGGGTGCTGCAAGGTGGTCGATACCGCCGGCACGGTCTGGAACCACTGGCCGTGGTTGCCCGGTTGCAGGCCCATGCGCTTGAACTGCGCCACCAGATAGTCGACGGTGCGCCGGGCCCCTTCGGTGCCCGGCTTGCGGCCCTCGAACGCATCCGAGGAAACGGCCTTCAGATAGGCCGAGAAGTCACCGGCATCGATGGCTGCGCTGAAATGATGGGTTGTCGGCGCGGGCGTGGCCGCGAAGGTCGGCATCGCAAGCGCGATGCCGATGGCGAACACGGTGGCAGAGCAGGTCGGCAGGCAGCGACGCATAGAGGTTCCCCGGCAACGATGGTGGCCCGAGTGTAGACCGCGTCCCTCGTGCCGGGGCAAACCGCGATTACGGCGTGGCGCCGCTGAACTTCTCCACCGTGGCGCCCTTGACCGGACCGATCTGCGCGCTGTCGCTGACCTTCAGCACCACCTCGCGGCGGAACTCCAGCGTGCCCTGCACCACGGCGTGCGGGCCGATCACGATCACCGGCTTGCGCGTGCTGCCCGAGTGGAACCAGCCGTTGTTCGGCTTGTCGACCAGGATGCCGCCTTCGACGCGCGAGTTGGCGCCGATGGTGATGTCGCCGGCCACGGTTTCGATACCGGCAGCGGCATGCGCATCTTCCAGGGTGATGGTGCCGTTGACGTTGGACAGGTGGCCATCCACCTCGGCACCCCGGGCCAGGTGGATGGCGCCGTTCACCGCCTCGACCTTGCCCTGCACGCGGGCGCCGGCGGCCATCTCGATATCGCCATTGACGGTGTCGACTTCGCCGGCCTGCGCCTGCTGGCCCAGTTTCACCTCGCCGTTGACGGTGCTGGCCTTCTCGACCACGGCGTGGTCGGCGACGTCGACGTCGCCGTTGACCGAGCTGGCCTTGCCGACATGCTGGCCGGCAGTGACATGCACGTCGCCGTTGACCTTGTCGGTGTCGTTGTCCGAGGCCATGGCGGCCAGCGGCAGGAGGAGTGCGAGAGCGAGCAGGATGCGGCGCATGGAGATATCTCCGTTCGGGATGGGATGACCCTCATGGGATGCGGCAGCGACGCCCGGGGTTTACGTGACCTTCGGCAGGGGCGTATTTGACGAGGCCCGGGCCCGGCCTCACCATTCAGGGTTCGCCCACCCGGAACCGCATCGCCATGCACAAGCTCGTCCTGATCCGCCACGGCCAGTCACAGTGGAACCTCGACAACCGCTTCAGCGGATGGGCCGACGTCGACATCACCGAGCAGGGCATGACCGAGGCTCGCGAGGCCGGCGAATTGCTCAAGCGCGAGGGCTATGCGTTCGACGTGGCGCATACCTCGGTGCTCAAGCGTGCGGTGCGCACCCTGTGGGGTGCCCTCGACGCGATGGAGATGATGTGGCTGCCGGTGCATACCGACTGGCGCCTCAACGAGCGTCACTACGGCGCGCTGACCGGGCTCAACAAGGCCGAGACCGCCGAGAAATACGGCGACGCGCAGGTCAAGGTCTGGCGTCGCAGCTACGATGTACCGCCGCCGGCACTGGAGCGCAGCGCCAACGAGGCGGTGCACGACCCGCGCTACGCCGCGCTGAACCCGGGCGACATTCCTGACACGGAATGCCTGAAGGACACCGTGGCCCGCGTGCTGCCGTACTGGAACGAGGTGCTGGCGCCGGCGATCAGCGCCGGCCAGCGCGTGCTGGCGGTGGCGCACGGCAACTCCATCCGCGCACTGGTGAAGTACCTCGACGGCATGTCCGACGAGGCCATCGTCGAGCTCAACATTCCCAATGGCGTGCCGCTGGTCTACGAGTTCGACGACCAGTTGAAGGTGTTGCGCCACTACTACCTGGGCGATGCCGAGGCAATCGCGGCCAAGGCGGCGGCGGTGGCGAACCAGGGCAAGGCGAAGTAAGTCGTCACGGGCCGGGTCACCCGGCCTGACAGACGTCATGTGCACGGCCTGCGTGTCGTCAGTCGCCGCGCGCGTGCCATGCGGTTAGGCTGGCGATACTTCCCATATCCATCGCGAGGCTGCGCCGATGTCGCCCCACCTGATGAGCTACGCCATCATGGTCCCGCTGGTGCTGCTGATCCTGTGGCGTCGGATCAGCCGCCAGTTCGGGCGCCAGCCAATCCGGCGCAAGCGGATGATCGTGCGAGTTGCGATATTCGCCGTGATCGGCTGCGTGCTGTTGCTGAGCGGGCTACGTGACGTGCGCCTGGCTGAAGGATTGGCCGGAGGGATCGTGCTGGGCGCGGGGCTGGGGCTGCTCGGCCTGCGCCTGACCCGCTTCGAGACCGACCCGGAGCGCGGCGACTGCTACGTGCCCAATCCGTGGATCGGCGCCGTACTGGTGGCCCTGCTGCTGGGACGGCTGGTGTGGCGCTTCCTGGTGCTGTGGCCGCAGATGCAGCACGCCGAATCACTGGCCGCAGCCCAAGCCCCTGGAACAAGCATGACGATGGGCTATCAATACAGCCCGCTCACCTTGCTGGTTTTCGGTTTGCTGATTGGCTACTACATCGCCTATTACGCCGGCCTGCTGGTTCACCACCGGCGTTTTCAGCGCGCGCAGGCGCGCTGAAAACAAAGGAACAAGACCTGAGTCTTGCGGTAGTGCCGTTTTCGCTTCCTCTCCCCTTTGGGGAGAGGATTGAGGTGAGGGGCGGGTGCTCGCGGGGACGTCCCATCAAAAGCGCGCTTCGAATGTACGGTCGTCGCGAGGTTGCCCCCTCACCCCGACCCTCACCCCGCAGGGGAGAGGGAGAAGATGCCTACAGCGCGTCGCCGTCCAGCTCGCCTGTGCGGATGCGGATCACCTGGTCCAGCGCGCTGACGAAAATCTTGCCGTCACCGATCTTGCCGGTGCGGGCCGATTGCGAGATCGCTTCCAGCACGCGATCCAGCTGGTCGTCGGCCACCGCCACTTCCAGCTTGATCTTCGGCAGAAAGTCGACCACGTATTCCGCGCCGCGGTACAGCTCGGTATGGCCTTTCTGGCGGCCGAAACCCTTGACCTCGGTCACCGTGATGCCCTGCACGCCGACTTCCGCCAGCGCTTCGCGCACATCGTCCAGCTTGAATGGCTTGATGATCGCCACCACCAGTTTCATGCATCTTCCTCGTCAGGTCGCGCGCCCGGCGACGCCGTAAGGCCCATTGTGCCCTTCGCGCGCCGGGCTGTCGCCATGGGCGGGGCATGATGTAGGAAAATACCTACACACTTCAGTGGAGCATGCCGATGGCGACCGCCCGTACCCCCTCCCTACACTTTGCCCTGACGAGTTCGAGGTGCCTTCCATGATGGAACGGCTGGACATCGACCAAATTGCCCTGCGACTTGCTTCGTTGGTACCGCCAGGATTGGCAGACGCCCAGAAGGATCTGAGCGCCAATTTTCGTGATGTCCTGGCACAGGGATTGCGCCGCCTTGAGCTGGTTACCCGTGAGGAATTCGACGTTCAGAGCCAGCTGCTGGCGCGCACCCGCGCCAAGGTCGACGAACTCGAAAAGCGTGTCGCCGAACTTGAGGCTGTCGCGCATTCCCGCGAGTCGTAGCAGCCGCCCCCGATCCGTCACCCTCACCCCGAGAACGATCGGGGGCGGTCATTTTTCCTCAGCAGTCCGATGGAGTCGCATGATGGATACATTGATCAGCGACGCCCTTGGACCCCGTCACCACCGGGCATGAGTCTCGCTGTTACCCTCAGCCGCGCCCAGGAGGGCGTGGCCGCGCCGCAGGTGATGGTGGAGGTGCATCTTTCCGGCGGCCTGCCGGGCACCAGCATCGTTGGCCTGCCCGAAGCGGCCGTGCGCGAAGCACGCGATCGCGTGCGCGTGGCGATCCAGAACACCGCCTTCGAATACCCCAACCGCAAGGTCACCGTGAACCTGGCGCCGGCCGAACTGCCGAAGGACGGCGGCCGCTTTGACCTGGCCATTGCGCTGGGCATCCTCGCCGCCGGCAACCAGGTACCGCGCGAGCGGCTGGACGAATGCGAGTTCCTCGGCGAGCTGGCGCTATCGGGCGATCTGCGTGGCGTCTCCGGCGTGCTGCCGGCGCTGCTTCGCGCGCGAGCTCGCCGTCGGCGCGTGGTGGTCCCGCGTGCCAATGCGGCCGAGGCGGCGCTGGTCTCCGATGCCGACGTGCGCGTGGCCGATACCCTGGCCGAAGTCTGCGGCTGGTTGCGCGGCGGCCAGGACCTGGACACTCCGGAAACGGCCAGTGCCGGTGGCGACAGCACCTTCGGTCCCGACCTGATCGACGTGCGTGGCCAGTTGCAGGCGCGACGGGCACTGGAGATCGCCGCCACTGGCGGTCATCACCTGTTGATGTCCGGGCCGCCCGGTACCGGCAAGACCATGCTGGCCGAGCGCCTGCCGGGTATCCTGCCGCCCCTGACCGAATCGGAAGCGCTGGAAACCTGCGCGGTACGTTCGGTGGCGGGGCATGCGGTCGATCCGGCCCTGTGGCGGCGGCGTCCGTTTCGCGCGCCGCACCACACTGCCTCGGCGGTGGCGCTGGTCGGTGGTGGCTCGCAGCCGCGCCCCGGCGAAATTTCGCTGGCCCACAACGGCGTGCTGTTCCTCGACGAACTGCCCGAGTTCAGCCGCCACGTGCTCGACGTGCTGCGCGAACCGCTGGAGTCCGGCAGCATCGTGATCTCGCGCGCGGCGCGGCAGTGCACGTTCCCGGCGCAGTTCCAGCTGGTGGCGGCGATGAATCCGTGCCCCTGCGGCTATGCCGGCGACCCGCGCCCGCGTTGCCATTGCACGCCGGACCAGATCGCGCGCTACCGCAGCCGCATTTCCGGCCCGTTGCTGGACCGCATCGACCTGTGCGTGGAGGTGCCGCGCGTGCCGCTGGCCGACCTGGGCGCGCCGCGCAGCATCTATGACGAGGACTCGGCCACGGTGCGGGCGCGGGTGATCAAGGCGCGCACCCATGCCTTGATGCGGGCCGGGCGGCCGAACGGGGAGATCAGCACCCGCGAACTGGAGCGCGATTGCGCGCTCGGGGCCGCCGAGCGGCAGTGGTTCGAAGCCGCGCTTGAGCGGCTGGGGTTGTCCGCGCGCGCTTATCACCGCGTCCTGCGGGTTGCACGCACGATCGCCGACCTTGATGGTGGCGCCGCCGCGCTGGAGCGCTCGCACCTGGCCGAAGCGCTGCAATACCGTCGCTTCTGAGCTGCGGGGGTCACCGCCCAAATGTCTCGCGCCGTAGCCCACGCGTGGGTACGCGATCGGCGATGTGGGGCGTGGCGCACGCCGAACGCGCACCTGCGGAAGCCTTCGACCATGGTCTGATAATTATTGAACCGAAGAGTATTGACTTCGCCGTGGGCGAGGGTATTATTTGCACCGGCCAGTTCATTTAATTGAACCCGCCCTGCCGCCCCGGTATCGGTTCCCCTCCCCCCCGCACCGATACCGGGGCCTGGCCTTTTCCCCTTGATGCAGATGTTGCTGCCGCCGGGCGTCGGGTCGTCCGGGGTGGGCGGGAGTTCCGTGTACGGCGCCATCCAGGTCCGCCGGGTGGCATCGGCTGCGTACGCGTGGCTGGACGTGCCGGGGCATGCATGCTCCGATAAGCGCTCCCCCGGCACCTCGACAAGGATTGCGGATGACCATCGAACTGGGCCTGATGCTCACCGGCATGCTGGTGGTCGGTTTCCTCTCGCAATGGCTGGCGTGGCGGGTGAAGTTGCCCGCGATCCTGTTCCTGCTGCTGGCCGGCATCGTGCTGGGTCCGGTGACCGGATTGCTGCAGCCGGACAAGATGCTGGGCGAGCTGCTGTTCCCGCTGGTGTCGCTGGCGGTGGCGGTGATCCTGTTCGAGGGCAGCCTTACCCTGCGTTTCCACGAATTGCGCGGCATCGGCGGTGCCGTACGCGGCTTGGTCAGCTATGGCGCGGTGGTCGCGCTGCTGCTGCTGGCGCTTTGCGTGCACTGGATCGCCGGCGTGCGCTGGGAGATTGCGTGGCTGTTCGGCGCGTTGACCTGCGTGACCGGGCCCACGGTGATCGCGCCGATGCTGCGCACGCTTCGGCCCACCGAGCGCATCGCCAACACGTTGCGCTGGGAAGGCATCATCATCGACCCGCTGGGCGCGCTGTTCGCGGTGCTGATCTTCGAGGCGATCGTGTCGCGCCAGGAGGGGCACACCATCGGGGTCTTCGTGGTCACGGTGCTGTGCGGCGCGCTGATCGGCACGCTGGCGGCGCTGCTGCTGGGCTTCCTGCTGCGTCGCCAACTGGTGCCGGAATACCTGCAGAATTACGCCACCCTGGCGATGGTGCTGTTCGCCTTCAGCCTGTCCAACACGCTGACGCACGAGTCGGGCCTGCTGGCGGTAACCATCATGGGCATCGCGCTGGGCAACATGCGCAACGTGCACATGGACGACATTCTCGATTTCAAGGAAAACCTCACCACGCTGCTGGTGTCGGGTTTGTTCATCCTGCTGGCGGCACGGCTGCCATGGCCGTTGCCGCACGGCATGTTGTGGGCGGGCATCGTCGTGTTCCTGGTGGCGCAGTTTGCGATTCGGCCATTCACGGCGATGCTGGCCACGATGGGCAGCGGCTTGACCTGGCGCGAACGGGCGCTGATCGCCTGGGTGGCGCCGCGCGGCATCGTGGCGGCCTCGGTGTCGGCCTTGTTTGCGCTGCGTCTGGGTGAATTGGGCCTGGAAGGTGCCGAGGCGCTGGTGCCGCTGGTCTTCATCCTGATCATCGGCACCGTGGTGCTGCAGAGCGCCACCGCGCGACCATTGGCGATCTGGCTGAAGGTGGCCGAACCCGAGCCGCGTGGCGTGCTGGTGTTCGGCTCCGACGCGGTGGCGCGTGCGGTGGGCCAGGCGCTGAAAGAGGAGGACGTGCGCGTGATGCTGGCCGACGACGACTGGGACGGAATCCGGCGTGCGCGCATGGAGGGACTGCCCACCTTCTACGGCAATCCGGCCTCACCGCATGCCGAGCGTCATCTCGATCTCACTGGCCTGGGACGTCTGCTGGCGATGTCCACCCATCGCGAACGCAATACCCTGGCGTGCGTGCACTACCGGCAGGAGTTCGGCCGCGAGAAGGTCTACCGCCTGCGCAACCTGTCGCCGGACGAGAATACCGAGCGCGTCGCGCTGGCCGACAACCTGCTGGCGCCGCCGTTGTTCGACGAGCAGATGACCCATGCACGTTTCGCCGAGCTGCTGGCGCGCGGCTGGCGGATCAAGTCCACCACGCTGAGCAGCACCTTCGACTGGCCGAACTTCATCGAGCAGTACGGCTCGGACAGCGTGTTGCTGTTTGGCGTGGAGGAGAAAGGCACGTTGCGCGTCGCCTCGGCCAAGCGCGAACTGGAACCGCGCCCCGGTTGGACGGTGATCGTGCTGGTGCCGCCGGCGGGCAAGTAACCCGTTGGGGCGTGGTGGGGCGAAGCCATCGGCCGACCGGCTTGCCGGGTATATTGGATGGATGTCGGCTTGCGGCGGCTGATCGCAACAGCACGTGGCGGCAGATCACACCACCCTGGTCATCGGATATTTCTCATGAGCGCCTTGTCGATGCCGCCCCCTGCCATTTCCGAACAGCGCGGCTGCATCGCCTGCGTGGGCTTGGGCATGACCCTGGGCTCGCATCTCTCGCCATTGGCGCGCAGCCACATCGAGCAGTCCGATGTGGTTTTCGCCGCGCTTTCCGACGCCATCGTCGAGCTGTGGCTGGAACAGATGCATCCGGACGTGCGCAGCCTGCAGCCTTATTACGGCAAGGGCGACAAATCCCGGGCGATCACCTACCGCGAGTGGGTCGAGGTGATGATGGCCGAGGTGCGCGCCGGCAAGAAAGTCTGCGCGGTGTTCTATGGCCATCCCGGTATCTTCGCGTGGTCGCCGCACGAAGTGATCAAGGTGGCGCGTGCGGAAGGTTTCCATGCGCATATGGAGCCTGGCATCTCTGCCGAGGATTGCCTGTATGCCGACTTGGGTATCGATCCCGGCCGCTACGGTTGCCAGCACTACGAAGCCAGCCAACTGTTGTTCTACGAAACTCCGATCAATACCGGCGCCTGTCTGGTGCTGTGGCAGGTCGGCCTGGTCGGCGACCGTTCGATGAAACGCTTTGCCACCGGTCCCGAATATCGCCAGGTGCTGGTGGATGTACTGAGTCAGGATTATCCGCTGGACCACGAGCTGATCATTTATCGCGGCGCGACTTTGCCGATCGAGCAGCCGCGCATTCGCCGTGTGCTCTTGCGAGATCTGCCAGCCACGGACGTCGGTGCCGATGAAACCGTGGTCTTGTCGCCGGCGTCGCCATTACGCGTCAATGCCTCGGCAAGGCGGCGATTGGCGGCATTGGACCGGGCGCTGATGATGCCTTGAATCCCGGTCCATGGCCTCCGTGCATGACGCGCACCCGTTCGCGAGGAGTGCTAGGCTGCGGATTGGCGTTGGGGGCGCCGATGTGATGAAGGCACGGAGGATGCGCCCGCTGGCAAGTGGTGTCATTCATCCGGGCAAGGCACCGTCCTCCCCGGCTGGGTGAGCAACTCATCCGCAAGGAAACAGGGGAAAACATGTCCAACACGATCGAACTGCTGGAAAGCATCGGGCGGAATGCTTCGCTGCGCCGAGCTTCCCCGGAAAGCCTGTCCCGGGCATTGGACGAGATGGGTGCCGTCGATAACCTCAAGTTGGCGGCGGCCACGGGCGACAGGAGTTACCTGGCGCAGGAGCTCGGCAACAAGAACAACGTGGTCAATCACAACGGCCACGACGGTGGTTGTGACCCCGGCGATGACGATGCGGAAAACGTGCCGGATCAGGACGGCGACGAAATGGATACTCCGGATAACCCGGCGCGTTAGTCCAACCGGACAGTCATGCAATGGAGCACGGCACGCTGATTTGCCTGGCCGGAATGATCCTGGCCACTGTTGCGCCGAATGTGCGTGCGCACTCGGCTGCTCCGGCGATTGCAGCGCCATCGGTTGCGGTGTTGCTGGCTCGGGCCGAAGGTGCCAAGTCGAACGATCAGGACCGCTATCGAAGCATCCTGGTGCAGCTTCACGAGCGCAGCGCCAGCCTGAGCGTCGCGCAACGGTGGCACCTGCGACTGCTGGACGCGCAGCAGCTTTCGTTTGATGGCAACTACGGCAAGGCGGATCCCTTGCTGTACGACATCGTCGCTCATTCCGGCGACCAGGCGCTGTCGATTCGTGCCATGGCGAGACTGGTCCAGAACAAATTCAACAGTCATCACTATGTGGACGCTTATACGCTGGCCAACACCTTGATGGCCGAGCTGCCCAAGGTTGCCGATCCGACGGCACGGCTGGAGGGCATGGATCGGGTCATCATCATGTTGAACGGCGCGGCGGTGGGGCAATATGAGCTGGCGCTGCAATATGCCCGGGAGATGAAGGCCACGCTTCCTTCGGCGGCAGCACAGTGCATCGCCGAGATGGGGGAGACGAACTCGCTGCTGTATGAGGGCAAACTTCTTTCGACCAATCCGAGGTTTCGGCAGGCGATCGATACGTGCCTTGCCGCCAAGCATCCGTTGAGCGCCGACGCGCTGCGCCTGAACCAGGCCAGCGCCATGATCGACGAGGGCCGTGCGAAGCGGGCGATTGCCTTCTTGCATCGCATTGCCCCGGCGATCCGGAAGAACCGCTATCCGCCGTATCTTGCCTCGTTGCAGGTCACGCTGGCGCAGGCGTATCTGAGCCTCGGCGATGCCGCCAATGCGCGGAAATTCGCGTTGACCACCACTGCCATGAGCGGTGCGAACAGCACGTTGTGGATACTGCAGGCTGCCTATGAAGTTCTCTACAAGGCGGAAAAGATGAGTGGTCATGCTGCCGCCGCGCTGGCCTATTACGAGAAGTATGTGGCGCTGGACAAGGCTGCCGTGGATCATGCCAAGGCGCGCGCACTGGCCTACCAGATGGTCAAGCAGCAAGTGCAGTCCAAGAAGCTGAAGCTGGATGCGCTGGACAAGCAGAACCGGATTCTTCAATTGCGCCATGCGCTGGCGGTTCAGTCGCAAAAGGCCAGTCGACTGTATATCGCGTTGTTGTTGGTGGTGATTGCTTTCATCGCGATGGCGATGTTCTGGCTGCGGCGTTCCCAGTTGCGTTTCCGCAAGATGGCCCGGTATGACGGGCTGACCGGTGTGTTCAACCGGGAACACTTTTTCGAAGAGGCGGGACACGCGTTGCGACGGTTGCACCGGGCGAAGGCGGGAGCCTGTCTGGTGATACTGGATCTCGACCACTTCAAGCGGGTCAATGACAGCTACGGACACGTGGCCGGTGACGTGGTCCTGCGACAGACCGTGGCGGTATGCCTGCGGGAGTTGCGCAAGTCGGACATGTTCGGGCGCTTGGGTGGCGAGGAGTTTGGCATCCTGATGCCGGTGGCTTCGCGCGAACAGGGTGTCGAGATCGCCTCGCGCATCCGCTGCGCATTGGCGGCGGAGCCGATGGTGGTGAAGGCCGGCATCACCATCACGGTGTCCGCCAGTTTCGGTGTTGCCTGGAGTGCGGACTCTGGCCGCAGCTTGCGGGATTTGCTGATCGATGCCGATGCCGCGCTTTATCGCGCCAAGGACGGGGGGCGCAACCAGGTGGCCGTGGATACGCGGGCTGACTTGCTGCCGGAAGATCCGGAGGATGCGCAGCTCACGTGTAATGCGTGATGCATGTCGAGCACGGGGTGGGCTGATGGCGTGCCCGCAGGGGCCAGCACCACGATGAAGCTCGGGTACGGTGTGTCCGCCTTGGTGGCGGTAACGACACCGGGTTTCAGCCTTCGTGAAATCCCGCCCTTGCACGACGCTTCTTTCGTGAAACGCCGTACAAGGGCGGGATCGATTGATCGCAATCCAGGCCAGCGGGAATGGACGGCTATTTGCCTACGCCGCCGAGGCCTGCTTGAACTGCGCTTCTTCGGTCGAGCCGGTCAGTGCGGTCGTGGACGACTGGCCCTGCTGGATCGCCTGGGTCACCGCGTCGAAGTAGCCGGTGCCCACTTCGCGCTGATGCTTCACTGCGGTGAAGCCACGATCGGCGGCGCCGAATTCCTTTTCCTGCAGGTCGACGAAGGCACTCATCTGGCGACGCGCGTAGTTGTGCGCCAGGTCGAACATGCCGTAGTTCAGGCTGTGGAAACCGGCCAGGGTGATGAACTGGAACTTGTAGCCCATCGCGCCCAGTTCCTTCTGGAAGTTGGCGATGGTGGTGTCGTCCAGGTTCTTCTTCCAGTTGAAGCTGGGCGAGCAGTTGTAGGCCAGCATCTTGCACGGGAACTTGGCGTGGATCGCCTCGGCGAAACGGCGCGCATCTTCCAGGTTCGGCTTGCTGGTCTCGCACCAGATCAGGTCGGCGTAGGGCGCGTAGGCCAGGCCGCGGCTGATCGCCTGGTCCAGGCCGGGCTTGACCCGGAAGAAGCCTTCGACGGTGCGCTCACCGGTGATGAACGGCTTGTCGTTGTCGTCGATGTCCGAGGTGAGCAGGTCGGCCGCGTCGGCGTCGGTGCGCGCCACGATCAGGGTCGGCACGCCGGCCACGTCGGCGGCCAGGCGCGCGGCGTTCAACTTGTCGACTGCTTCACGGGTCGGCACCAGCACCTTGCCGCCCATGTGGCCGCACTTCTTCACCGAGGCCAGCTGGTCCTCGAAGTGCACGCCGGCGGCACCAGCCTCGATCATCGCCTTCATCAGCTCGAACGCGTTCAGCACGCCACCGAAGCCGGCCTCGGCGTCGGCCACGATCGGTGCCAGCCAGTCGATCTCGTCCTTGCCTTCGGCGTGGTGCAATTGATCGGCGCGCAGCAGCGTGTTGTTGATGCGCTTGACCACCAGCGGCACCGAGTTGGCCGGATACAGCGACTGGTCGGGGTACATCTCGCCGGCGACATTGGCGTCGGCGGCGACCTGCCAGCCGCTCAGGTAGATCGCCTGCAGCCCGGCCTTGACCTGCTGCATCGCCTGGTTGCCGGTGAGTGCGCCCAGCGCGTTGACGAAATCTTCCTTGTGCAGCGACTTCCACAGGCGCTCGGCGCCGCGTTTGGCCAGCGAATGCTCGACCGGCACGGTGCCGCGCAGGCGCACCACGTCCTCGGCGGTGTAGTTGCGGCGGATGCCGGTCCAGCGCGGGTTGTTGCTCCAGTCCAGGCTGATCTGTTCGGCGGTGGGCATTGCGGTCTTCATGGCATGGCTCCGTGGTATGAGCCCCTCTCCCGTCGGGAGAGGGGTTGGGGTGAGGGTTCGGTGGTCGCGTGGCGTGTTGCTTCGTCCGGACCCTCATCCGCCCTTCGGGCACCTTCTCCCGGAGGGAGAAGGATCGGTGTCGTCAAAGTTGTTCGTAAGCCGGCAAAGTGAGGAAATCCCCCAGCGTGTCGGCGTGGGTCATCGTGGCGAGCAGCGCGGCGGCATCGTCCACGCGCGAGGCGCCGGGTACGTCGCTGTCGCGCAGGCGGTGGGCATGGGCGGCCAGGGCGTGGTCGAACAGCGCGAAGTCGATCGGCGCGTGATCGGGAAATTCCACGCCACCGTGATGCAGCCACTGCCAGATCTGCGAGCGGGCGATCTCGGCGGTGGCGGCGTCTTCCATCAGGTGATGGATCGGCACGCAGCCCAGCCCGTCCAGCCATGCGGCGGTGTAGCGCAGGCCCACCTCCACGTTGTTGTCGAAGCCGGCGCGGGTGATGGTGCCGGGGCAGGGCGCAAGCAGTTGCTCACGACTGACACGCACATCCTCGCGCTTCACGTCGAGCTGGTTCGGCGTGGGCATGTGTTCGTCGAATACCGCCTGCGCCACGGCGACCAGCGCCGGATGCGCCACCCAGGTGCCGTCGTGGCCGGCCTTCACTTCGCGCAGTTTGTCGGCGCGGACCTTGGCCAGCGCGGCGTCGTTGGCGGCCTGGTCGCCCTTGATCGGGATCTGCGCCGCCATGCCGCCCATGGCGAAGGCGTTGCGGCGATGGCAGGTCTGGATCAGCAGTTCCGAATAGGCCTTCAGGAACGGCACCGTCATCTGCACCTGGCCGCGTTCGGGCAGCAGGCGGTCACGGTGGCCGCGCAAGGTCTTCAGGTACGAGAAGATGTAGTCCCAGCGGCCGCAGTTGAGGCCGGCGGCGCGGCCGCGCAACGCATGCAGGATCTCGTGCATCTGGAACGCCGCAGGCAGCGTCTCGATCAGCACGGTGGCCTTCATGCAGCCGTTGGGCAGGTCCAGCTCATCCTCGGCGAATGCCATCACCTCGTCCCACAGCGCGGCCTCTTCCATCGCCTCCAGCTTGGGCAGGTAGAAGTAGGGGCCGAGGTCGCGCTGCTGCAGCGTCCGGGCGTTGTGGAACACGTACAGGCCGAAGTCCACCAGGGCGCCGGCCATCGGCTCGCCGTCCACGCTGAAATGGCGCTCCGGCAGATGCCAGCCGCGCGGGCGCACCACCAGCACCGCCGGGTTCGGGCCGACCTGGTAACGCTTGCCCTCCGGCGAAGTGAATTCGATGCGGCCATTCACGGCGTCGCGCAGGTTGATCTGGCCGTCGAGCTGGTTGGCGAAGCTCGGCGTCGAGGAATCCTCGAAGTCGGCCATGAACACCTTGGCGCCGGAATTGAGCGCGTTGATGATCATCTTGCGCTCGACCGGGCCGGTGATCTCGACGCGGCGGTCCTGCAGTGCGGCCGGAATCGGCGCCACCGTCCAGTCGCCCTCGCGGATCGCCGCGGTATCAGCGCGGAAGTCCGGCAGCTCGCCGGCGTCATAACGGGCCTGGCGCTGCCGGCGTGCGGCCAGCAACTGCTGCCGGCGCGGCTCGGCCAGGCGATGCAGCCGGCCCAGAAAGGCCAGTGCTTCCGGGGTGAGGATGGCCTCGTAGCCGGTCGCGCCGGTTTCGACCCGGGCGGTGGCGGCAGCGAGGTGTTCCTGGGGGACGGCCATGAGCTTCTCCGTGATTCGGTGTGGGAACGAAGCTAGGCCATGAATCGACTATTTGACAAAGTGAATGTTTCAATCTTTTATATTGAAAATATAAATACATACTCCAACATATTGAAAAAATAGCCCGGAAAAACCTGAATATGACGCCACGCAAGCCCAAAAAGGCACCCCGAAAAGCGTCGAAAAAGCGTGCGGGGCAGGAGCCGGCAACGGCGGAATCGGCCCGTTACTACTACAAGGGCAACCGTCACAAGCAGCTGCGCGCCTTCGTCGCCACGGTGAAACTGGGCACGCTGAGCCGCGCCGCCGAGTCGCTGTACCTGTCCCAGCCCACCATTAGCCTGCAGTTGCAGGCGCTGGAACGGGAGCTGGGCGCCACCCTGCTCGAACGCCGGCGTCGCCGCATCAACCTCACCGACGCGGGCGAGGCGCTGTACGAACTGGCGCGCCCGCTGGTGGAAGGCTGGGAGAACCTGGATCGCGACTTCCAGGCCAAGGCCAAGGGCTTGCAGGCCGGCCGGCTGGTGGTGGCCGCCGGCACCTCCACCATCCAGTACCTGCTGCCCGAGCTGGTGCGCCGTTATCGCCAGCGCTATCCCGCGGTGCAGTTGCAACTGGCCAACGTCACCGGCAAGGACGGCCTGGCCATGCTGCGCGAAGACAAGGCCGACTTCGCCGTCGGCTCGATGCTGGACGTGCCCAACGACATCGCCTGGGCGCCGGTGCGGCACTACGACCCGATGTTGATCGCACCGCTGGACCATCCGCTGGCGCAGAAATCATCGATCACCTTGCAGGACCTGTCGCCGTACGGCCTGATCCTGCCGCCGCAGCGCCTGTCCACCTACCGGCTGGTGGACCTGGTGTTCCAGCAGCAACAGGTGCCGTACCACGTGGCGATCGAGGTGGGCGGCTGGGACGTGATCAAGGAATACGTGGCGATGGGCATGGGCATTTCCATCGTCACCGGCATCTGCATCACCGAAGTCGATCGCGCGCGGCTGGCCGTGCACAACATGAAGCAGTACTTCCCGCAGCGCAGCTACGGCGTGGTGATGCGCAAGGGCAAGTTTCTCAGCGCCGAGGCGCGTGCTTTCATCGACCTGATCCGGCCCGGGCTGCTGAGCCGGGATTACGACGAACCGGGGCACTCGGGGCGGTAATGGTTACATCAGGTTTTGCCCGTTTGCTCGGTGATGAGGTTTTTGACCCATCTGCCAACCATGGAGCCATCGTGCGCTGAATGTGGAGGTGTGCCACATCGCCGTGAGGTCACACCCCGTGGTACTTGCCCTGAAATGGCGCATAGAAGGCGCGCAGCCGCGCCGTATCAGCGGCCATGTCGTTGGTAGTGTGCAGCAGTGGGCCTAGGCGAATGGTCTTGTCGGGGTAGTTGAAGGCTGCCGGGAAGATCGGCACACCGGCATCATGGGCGATACGCCAGAAGCCGCTTTTCCATTGCGGCACGTGGCGGCGCGTGCCTTCCGGCGCGATGCCAAGCCACAAGGCTTGCGGCTGATCGAAACGAGCGGTCATCTGTTCCACCACGCCCATGGCCGCGCTGCGGTCGATGGGGATGCCGCCAAGCTTGCGCAGCAGTGCCCCAAGCGGGCCGCGGAACAGCTCGCGCTTGCCCATGAAATGCACGTCGGCGCCGATGGCAGTCTTCATCAGCAGCCCCCAGATGCCATCCCACCACGAGGAGTGGGGTGCCACGATCAACACCAGTTTCGAGGTGTCGGGAAATTCACCCACCAGGCTCCAGCCGCACAAATGCAGCACGCTGCGGCACAGGCGGCGACGCAGTCCGTCACGCAGATGCGGCATGTGGGGTGGCAGCGTGTCGGGCGACGGCAGGCGTCCGTTCATTCGAAATCCGGTTTGCGTGAGCGGGTCTGCTTGATCTTGCCACGTTGCTGCTTGCCGGCAAGACGGCGTTCCTTCGAGGCGCGCGTGGGCTTGGTCGCCACGCGCTTCTTCGGCGGTACCAGCACGCCGCGGATGATTTCCGCCAAGCGCTCGCGCACGTCATCGCGATTGCGCGCCTGGTCGCGGAAGCGGCGGCCCTGGATCACCAGCACGCCGTCGTCGGTGAGGCGGCGGTCGCGGCGCGCCAGCAGTCGTTCGCGCACCGCCTCCGGCAACGTCGGCGAATGCGCCACGTCGAAGCGCAGTTCCACCGCACTCTCGGTACGATTCACATGCTGCCCGCCCGGGCCATCGGCGCGCAGGAAGCGCTCGACCAGCTCGGATTCGGGCAGGGACAGGGTGCGGCTGATCGTCAGCATGCGGGAATGGTAAGCGAGAAGTGAGTGAAGATGAGTGAGGAGTGAGAGAGAACCAAGCCTGCCCCTCGCTTTCTCTCACTCCTCACTTCTCTCCACTCACTCCTGACACGGTCCAGCCGAAGCGTTCCAGCAGGTTTGCGTACGCTTCGTCCAACGGCGCTTCCAGCGTCATCGGCTCACCGCTCACCGGATGCCTGAAATCGATCCGCCACGCGTGCAGCAGCATGCGGTGGCAGCCGAAGTGCTGCTTGTACAGGCGGTTGTGGTCGCCGCGGCCGTGCTGGCAGTCGCCGATGACCGGGTGGTGGATGTGTGCCAGATGTTTGCGGATCTGGCGGAAGCGGCCGCTTTCCGGCTCGGCCAGCAGCAGGGCGTAACGCTGTTGCGGATAGCGGCCGAGTTCGATTGGCACCTCGACCGTGGCGAGTCGGCGGTAGCGCGTGCGCGCCTCGCGCCGCGGGCCGGTTTCGCGCGAGCCGGGCAGCGGGTAGTCGATGACGTCCTCGGTCGGCTCGGGCCAACCACGCACCACGACGAGGTACTGCTTGTGCACGTCGCGACCCATGAATTGCTCGCCCAGCGCCGCGGCCACTTCACTGGACCGGGCGACCAGCAGCACGCCGCTGGTGGCGCGATCCAGCCGATGCGCCAGGTAGACGTTGCCGCCGACCTGTTCGCGCAAGACGTCGACCAGGTAGTGCTCGGCGTCGTTGACCATTTTCGAGCGGTGCACGGGCAGGTCCGCGGGCTTGTTCACCGCGATCAGGGCGTCGTCCTGGTAGAGAATATCGATGGGCATGGGGGGGCGAGAAGTGAGTGAAGAGGAGTGAGAAGTGAGAGAGGGCAAGCCATCGCAGCCCGCTTTCTCTCACTTCTCACTCCTCTCAACTCACTCCTATCATGTCCGTCCTCGCGACCAGCCCCAGCCGAACGCCAGCAGGCCAGCCACGCCCATGCACAGCGGTGGCCACAGGCCGTGCTGCGGGGCCAGCGCCCACAACAGCGTGGCGCTGATGATCAGGGCTGCGCCGAGCAGGCCGCTGCCCATCATGTGCAGCATGCGATGTACGAGTTTGGTTTGGTGGCTCAATGAGTCGGCATCGGCCAGCAGGCGCTGTTCGCCGCGTGCGGCACTTTGCAGGGCGTCGTGCACCAGGCCGGGCAACTTCGGCGCCATGTGGAACCACTCCGGCAGCCGCTTGCGCACTTCGCCCAGCGTGCGCAGCGGGCTGTAGCGTTCGCGCAGGATGCGTTTGAGTACCGGATGCGCCACCGCCCAGATGTCGATGTCCGGATCGAGCAGGCGACCGACGCCTTCGATGTTGAGCAGGGTCTTCTGCAGCAGGATCAGTTGCGGCTGCAGGGTCAATTCGAAACGGCGCGCGGTCTGGAACAGTTTCACCACCAGTTCGGCCAGCGAGATTTGCGACAACGGGCGGGTGAAGTAGGGCTCGCACACCGTGCGCACCGCCGCTTCCAGTTCGTCCAGGCGCACCGTTGACGGCATCCAGCCGGCATCCACGTGCAGCTTGGCGATGCGCGCGTAGTCGCGTTCGAACAGGGCGATGAAGTTCTGCGCCAGCCAGTACTGGTCGGCTTCGGGCAGCGAGCCCATGATGCCGAAATCCAGTGCGATGAAGCGCGGTTCGGCCAGCTCCAGCGGGTCGACCCAGATGTTGCCGGGGTGCGCGTCGGCGTGGAAGAAATTGTCGCGGAACACCTGCTCGTAGAAGATCCGCACGCCCTTCGCCGCGAGCCGCTTGCGGTCGATGCCGGCGGCGTCGATGGCGGCGATGTCGTCGCTGCTCACGCCGTGCACGCGTTCCAGCGTGAGTACGCGGGCGCCGGTCAGTTCCCAGTGCACTTCGGGCACGTACAGGTCGACGCCGCTGGCGAAATTGCGCTTGAGCAGGCTGGCGCTGGCGCCTTCGCGCTGCAGGTCCAGCTCGTTTTCCAGCATCTTCTCGACTTCGCCGACCACGTCGAGCGGGCGGATCTTGTCGGCGCTCGGATGCCAGCGCTGGGCCAGTTCGCCCAGCGAGTGCAGCAGCTTCACGTCGCGCGCGATCTGCATGTCGATGCGCGGACGCAGCACCTTCACCACCACCTCGCGGCCATCGTGCAGGGTCGCGGCGTGGACTTGCGCGATCGAGGCGGAGGCCAGCGGTGTCTCGTCGAATTGGGCGTACAGACGATCGATCGGTGCCTTCAGTTCGGCTTCGATGATGGCCTTGGCGGCGGCGCCGGGAAACGGTGGAACCTGATCCTGCAACAGGGCCAGTTCGTCGGCGATGTCTTGCGGTACCAGGTCGCGGCGGGTGGACAGCACCTGGCCGGCCTTGACGAAGATCGGCCCGAGCTCGACCAGCGCCAGCCGCAGCCGCGCGCCGCGCGACAACGGACGTACATCCACCGATGAACGCCCCAGCAACGGACGCAACAGTTTCAGCGGGCGGAACAGGTGGGTGGCGTCGACCAGCTCGTCGAGCCGGTACCGCAACAGCACGGCGGCAACCCGCAGCAGGCGCGGCACGATGGAAAGCGGTGTCATGCGGCGGATCCTTTCAGCCGGCGTTCCAGGCGGGCCAGCCGCGCTTCCAGCCGCTCACTGCGTTCGCGCAGATGATCCACGCCGTCGAGGAATCCTTCCACTTCACCGGGCGCCAGCGCCACGCGGGTTTCATCGCGCAGCCAGGCGGCGCCGTCGTCGACCAGGTGCCCGGCGCTGTCCTTGGCGTGGACCAGCGCCTTGCGCATGGCCTTGGCCAGCGGCACGCCGAGCACGTCGCCGAAGGTGCGTGCGAAGGCTTCCTCGAAATCCGGGGCGAAGCGGCTGGCCAGTTTCTGCAGCCGGCGTGCGAGATCGGCATCGCCGGCGATCTCCACCTTGCCCGGGGCCACGCCGTCATCGTCGCGGCGCAACGCCATCGCCAGCAGGCTGCCAGGCGTGGCCGCCACGCGCAGGGTGTGACCGGTCGTCGCGTCGGCGCCTTCGGGCGGCCCGACGCGCAGACGCTCGCCGTCCACCGTGACCGCCAGTGCGATCTCCGGTCCGCGCAGATGCAACTGGATGTGGCGGCCGTCGAGTGCGCCGAGCGCGCGTTGCGTATCGGGGTCCAGCGACAGCGTGTGGTTCAGCGCGGTTTCGAGCGCGTGGCCGGCAAGTTTGCGCAGCGGCTGCGGGAGCCAGGCGTTGGGGGCGGGAGCGTTCATTCGTCGATTGTAGCGGTGCCGCACTTGCCTGTAGGAGCGCACCCTGTGCGCGATGCCTTTCCGCCACGTGACGAGGAGCCTCGCGCACAGGGTGCGCTCCTACGAGGCAGCGCCAGCGAAACCCAGCTGCCGCCACGCCTCGTACACCGCCACGGCGACGGTGTTCGACAGGTTCAGGCTGCGACTGTCCGGCTGCATCGGCAGGCGCAGCCGCTGTGCGGGAGGAATCGCATCGAATACCGCCGCGGGCAGGCCGGCGGTTTCGCAGCCGAACAGCAGCGCGTCGCCGTCGGCGTAGCTCACGTCCACGTGCGCCACGCGGCCGCGGGTGGAAAACGCGAACACGCGTGGCTGGCCGATCGCGGCAAGACACTCGTCGAGGCTGTCGTGCACCGCTACGCGGGCGTACTCGTGATAGTCCAGGCCGGCACGGCGCAGGCGTGCATCGTCGAGCTCGAAGCCGAGCGGGCGAATCAGGTGCAGCGCCGCGCCGGTGTTGGCACACAGGCGGATCGCGTTGCCGGTGTTCGGCGGGATTTCGGGATTGAACAGGATGACATGCAGCATCCGGCCATTATCGCCTGATGCTGCGGCAAAGCGCTCAACCTGCCGGCTGCAGCGGGCACAGCACGCCATCGGCCGGCAGCGGGCAGACCGCCGGGGCTGCCGACAGCAAGGTGCCGACCGGCGTGGTCCCGGCCAACTGCACGCCCTGCGGCATCGGGTGGATCATGGCCAGCAAGGCCAGGCCGCTGGCCAGCACGGTGGCGAAGAACAGTCCGCGAAGCATCATGTTTTCGAATTTCATGTCCGTATCTCCGGTAGGGGGCCGAAAGGGCCTGCACGAGAGATATGGCAAGGGGCGTGCCAACCGCGAATTGGCAGTCAAGTCATTGATTGTACGTGATTTCAAAAATGCGTTCGCCCGGTACTGGCTTGTCCGCGGACAGTGCCCGCCCGGCATCGGACAGTGCGGCGGACATCCTGGCGTGTCCGTTGCGGGCAGATTGTCACGAATGCGGTGCGCCACTAGTCTCGCTGGACCATTCGTGAACAGGAGGTTGACCATGGCTAGAAAACCGCTCGCCCTGCTTATTGCAGGCATGCTGACCCTGGGCGCCGGCGCGCTGCCCGTGATGGCCGCACCGGCCGCCGCCGCTGGCGATGCTGCCCAGGCGGCGCTCCCCGATATTCCGTACACCCGCTTCGTGCTGCCCAATGGCCTGACCGTGGTGGTCAGCGAAGACCACAAGGCGCCCGTGGTGGCGGTGGCGATGTGGTACCACGTCGGCTCGGCGCGCGAGCCCAACGGCAAGAGCGGTTACGCGCACCTGTTCGAGCACCTGATGTTCGAGCGCTCCGGCCATCACGATGGCAACTACTTCCAGCCGTTCGAGAAGGTGGGTGCCACCGGCATGAACGGCACCACCGCCAACGACCGCACCAATTATTTCGAGACCGTGCCCACCACCGCGCTGGACATGGCGCTGTGGATGGAATCGGACCGCATGGGCTGGCTGCTCGACGGCCTGGGCCAGGACGAGGTGAACCAGCAGCGCGGCGTGGTGCAGAACGAGAAGCGCCAGGACGAGAACCAGCCCTACGGCCTGCGCGTGCAGGAGAACATCGAGGCCAACGCCTATCCGCTGAACCATCCGTATCACCACGACACGATCGGCTCGATGAAGGACTTGAACGCCGCCTCGATCGACGACTTCAAGACCTGGTTCCGCACCTATTACGGCGCCGCCAATGCCACGCTGGTGATGGTGGGCGACATCACCCCGGCCGAAGCGAAGGCCAAGGCGCTGAAGTACTTCGGCGAGATTCCCTCCGGCCCGCCGGTGGCGAAGCTGCAGCCGTGGACTTTCCCGCGCAGCACCTCCACCCGCGGCACCATGCACATGGACGTACCGCAGGTGCACGTCTATCGCGAATGGAACACCCCGCACGGCGGCACCGAGGCCGACAACCTGCTCAGCCTGGCGGCCACCGTGCTGGGTGATGGCAAGACCTCGCGCCTGTACCAGCGGCTGGTCTACCAGGACAAGCTGGCCGACGACGTGTCGGTGAGCCAGAACAGCGGCGAGCTGGCTTCGCAGTTCGAGCTGGAAGTGGACGTGAAGAATGGCGTCGACCCGGCCAAGGTCGAGGCGGCGGTCGCCGACGTGTGGAAGACCTTCCTCAAGGACGGCCCCACTGCCGACGAACTGGCGCGTGCCAAGACCGGCTTCCGTGCCGGCTACGTGCGTCGGCTGGAAAAGGTCGGCGGCTTCTCCGGCAAGGCCACCTTGCTGGCGGCCGGACAGGTTTATCACGATGATCCCGGCGCCTGGCGCAAGGATCTGGCCGCAATGATGGCGGCTACGCCCGCGCAGGTGCGCGAGGCGGCGCGCAAGTGGATCAGCAAGGGCGATTACACGCTCACCGTGTTGCCGCTGGCCAAGGGCCAGCAGGCCTCCACCGCCGACGTGGCCGAAACCGGTGGCCTTGGCACGGCGCCGGGCGCGCCCAAGCCGGTGCCGGCGGCGAAGCACGACTGGCATACGGTCAAGAGCGATGTGGACCGCAGCAAGGGCGTGCCCAGCGTCACCACGTTCCCCGACCTGAAGTTCCCGACCCTCGAGCATGCCAAGCTGGACAACGGCATCGAAGTGACCCTGGCCGAGCGCCACGATGTGCCGCTGGTGCAGATGGAGCTGCTGTTCGACGCCGGCTACGCCGCCGACCAGGGCCGCAAGCTGGGCACTTCCAGCTTCACCATGTACATGCTCAACGAGGGCACCGAAGACCTGGATTCGGTCCAGATCGCCAAGCGCAAGCAGCGCCTGGGCAGCTACATCAACACCGGTTGCGGGCTGGACTACTGCAACATCTCCATGAACGCGCTGACCGACAAGGTGGTGCCGTCGTTGAAGCTGGTGGCCGACGTCGCGCGCAATCCCGCCTTCCGCGCCAGCGATATTGCGCGCCTGCGCGGCCAGTGGCTGGCCGGCATCGAGCAGGAGAAAGCACGGCCGATCACGATGGCCCTGCGCGTGCTGCCGCCGCTGCTATATGGCAAGGGCCACGCCTACGCGATCCCGTTCACCGGTTCGGGCACCACCGCCTCGATCAAGTCGCTGACCGCCGCCGACATGCGCACGTTCATGGGCGATTACATCCGGCCGGACAACGTGAAGATCCTGGTCGCCGGTGACACCACGCTGGCCAAGCTGGTGCCGGAGCTCAACGCCGTATTCGGCAACTGGAAGGCGCCTGCTAACGCCGTGCCGAAGAAGAACGTCGCCAAGGTGAACTACCCCGGCCACGTGCGCGTGTTCCTGATGGATCGGCCCGGTTCGTTGCAGTCGGTGATCCTGGCCGGTGAAGTGGCGCCGTCCACCGAGGCACCGAACAATCTCGAAATCGGCACCATGAACGGCGCCTTCGGCGGCAGCTTCACCTCACGCCTCAACATGAACCTGCGCGAGGGCAAGCACTGGGCCTACGGCGCCTTCAGTTTCCTGCAGAACGCGGTGGGACAACGTCCATTCATGATTTACGCGCCGGTGCAGACCGACAAGACCGCGCCGTCGATCAGCGAGGCGTTGAAAGAGGCGAAAGCCATCGTCGGGCCGAAGCCGCTCACCGATGCCGAGATCCAGAAGATCAAGGACAACGACGTGCGCGCCATGCCCGGCGAATACCAGACCGTCAGCGCGGTACTCGGCGCAATGCAGGGCATCGCGCTTTACCACCGTCCGGATGACTACGTGCAGACGCTGAAGTCGCGCATCGAATCGCAGAGCGACAAGGCGGTGCAGGCGGCGGCCGATGAGGTGATCAAGCCGGATGAGCTGACCTGGGTGATCGTTGGCGACCTGAAGAAGATCGGACCGTCGGTGCGCGCACTGCAGCTGGGCTCGGTGCAGGTGCTCGACACGGACGGCAAGCCGGTGGCGGCAAAGGATGGCGGCGCCACGAACGAAAAGTAAGCCCGCGTACAGGACGTGTTTGCGTTCGCAAGCTACGATAGAGGCCGGGCCGGTGACGGTCCGGCCTTTTCCATGTCCCTCCATCGCGGAGCTTTTCCATGCGCAAGACCTTGTTGCTGCTCGTCCCCGCCGTGCTGCTGAGTGGCTGCACCTGGGGCATTACCCCGACCCCGGCGTCGCAGAACGTGCGCACCGCATGGAACAGCGATGTTTCCGCCTGCCGCGACTTGGGCAAGGTCACCGTGTCGGTGTTGAACCATGTGGGCCCGGTGGATCGCAACGACATCAAGGTGCGCGACGAATTGCAGGTGATGGCGCGCAACCAGGCCGCCACCATGCACGCCGACACCATCAAGCCGCTCGGCGAGCCCAGCAATGGCGAGCAGGCCTGGGGCGCCTATCAGTGCGGAACGCGCGCACTGGCGCCGGCGGCCGGTCACGCGCCGGCTGGCAATCCGCCCGATGCCTCGTCGGAAACCGGCGGAACGAAAACGTATCCGATCGGCGGCTGATCGCCGTCACGCAAGTCATCGACAGGGCGCCCTTGTGGCGCCCTTTTTCGTGGACGTGGCGCGGCGTGGCCGAGGATGTGATCCGGCATCCTCTTGCGCACCGCAGCACACAGGCATACAATTCACATGTTGATATTACATTTATGAAATAAATACACGACAATCAAGCCCGGTCATCCGCCCATGAACAGCTTCCAGCCTACCGAACAGCGCCTTGCCGTCACCCTGCGGCACTATCCCGCGTTTCCGCGCGAGCCGGCGATCCTGGTGCGGCTGGTCAAGCACATCTACAAGCGCGTGCATGACGATGCCAATGCCGTGCTCAAGCCGTGGGGCATCAGCCATCCCGAGTACAACATCCTGATGATGATGTACGGCACCGAGGGTTACACGCTGAACCCCTCGCAGCTGGCCGACGCGGCGGGCGAGAAGTCGGCCAACATCACGCGGCTTAGCAATCAGCTGTGCGACAAGGGCCTGATCGAACGCACCGCCAGCGACGAGGACCGGCGCAAGGTCACCCTGACCCTGAGCAAGGCCGGGCTGGCGATGATCGGTGAATTCCTGCCGGCGATCTGCGCGCTGCTGGAACGGCAGACCGCGACGTTGAAGGTCGCCGAGATGGCGCAGATGGAAAAATTGTTGAAGAAGTTCCTGGACCAGCTCGAGCAATCCTGAGATGTCCGCTTCGCTCAACCAGAACACGCAGGTGTTGCCGCGCTGGCCGCGGCTGGCCGAGGTCTTTGCCGGCGAGGGCCGCGCGTGGATCTTCATCGGCAAGTCGGTGCTGGCCTCCTGCGTGGCCGCGTGGCTGGCGATGTGGCTGCGACTGGAGCAGCCGTCGACCACCATGATCACGGTAGCCATCGTGATGCATCCGCACAGCGGCATGGTGCTGGCCAAGAGTTTCTACCGTGGCATCGGCACGCTGGCCGGCAGCGTGTGCGGGCTGGCGCTGATGTGCAGCTTCCCGCAGCAACGCGAACTGTTCCTGCTCAGCCTGTCGCTGTGGGTGGCGCTGTGTGCCGGCGGCGCCATGCTGTACCGCAATTTCATGTCCTACGGTTTCGTGCTGGCCGGCTATACCGCGGCGATCGTGGCACTGCCGGTGGTGGGGAATCCACTGGATGTGTTCGATTCGGCCCTGATGCGCGTCAGCGAAGTGCTGCTGGGCATCGTGGTGGCCGGCGTGGTCAGCGACGTGGTGCTGCCCGAGCGTCTGCGCATGGTGCTGCGCAAGAATGCGCGGGCGCAGTTCGCACGCTTCATCGACTTCGCACGCGGCAGCACCGGCGGCGCGATCCCGCGCGCGGCGATGGAGCAGGCGCATCTGGAATTCGTGCGTGCCGCGGTGCAACTGGAGGACCTGCGTGCCTCGGTGATCTTCGAGGATCCGGAAGCGCGCGCCCGCAGTACCCGCATGCGCCTGCTCAACCAGCACTACATGGCGGCATCCACCAGCTTCCAGTCGCTGCATCACCTGATCAACCGGCTGCAGCGACGTGGGCGCGACGCGGTGGCGGATGCCTTGATCGCACTGTATCGCCCGCTGGGCGTGGCGCTGACGCCGCCGCCCGCGCAACAGCATGATCCGGTGGTATTGATGCCGCGCCTGCGCACCTGCGTCGACGCGTTGCCCACGCAGGCCGAAGCGCTGCGCGCCGGTCTGGTGGATGAGCAGTCCCGGCTGGAATTCGACACCGGTGCCACGCTGCTGCGGCGCTTTGCCACCGAGCTGCGCGACTTCACCACGGTGGAGCATGCGTTGCGCGCCGGCACCTTGCACGGCAGCGTGGAACGCGTGCATTTCCGCCGCGGCAACGACCATGCCGGTGCGGCAGTCGCGGTGCTGCGCACTTTCCTCACCATGATCACGCTGAGTGCGTTCTGGGTGGTCAGCGGCTGGCCGTTCGGCGCCAGTGCGATGCTGCTGGCCACCATTTTCAGTGGCCTGTTCGCGGCCGCGCCGCGACCGTTCGCGATCGTTTTCGACATGCTGATCGGTTACGCCGCAGGCATGGCCATGGCCTTGGTGGTGGAGTTCTGGTTGCTGCCGGGCAGCGATGGATTCGTGATGCTGGTGGCGGTGATCGCCCCGTTCCTGATGATTGGTCCGTGGCTCGGCACGCGTCCGCGCCTGGCCGGGATGGGGCCGGGCTTTGCGATCGGTTTCGTCTATCTGCTCGCGCTGAAGAATCCGATGGTGTACGACCCGGTGCATGCGCTCAACGACAGCATCGCGCAGATGATTGGCGTGGGTCTGACCGGCGTGGCCTTCATCTTCGTGCCGGCAGTGGCCGGCAGCGGCTGGCAGCGCGCGCGGCAGATGCGCCGACTGCGCGAACAGGTGGTATTGGCCGCCACCGCCCCGTTGCGTGGGCTGGCATGGCGCTTCGAAAGCGTCAGCCGCGATCTGTTCCAGCAGGTGGCGGCGCATGCCGGCCCGGACAGCGCCGAGTCGCGCAGCCTGCTGGCTTGGGCCCTGGCGGTGCATGAATGCGGGCGCGCCCTGATCGAACTGCGTCGCGAGTTGCTGGACAGCGCAGCCTCTCCGGCGCTGCAGCAGGCGGTGGAAGCGGCAGTGCATCGCACGGCGCGGCTCTTCCGCCATCCCGACATGGCGCGCTGGCAAAGCGCGGACCACGCCGTGCAGCAGGCGCTCGATGCGTGCGCGCAGGCCGGTGTCGGCGCCGTGTCGATCAGGCCGTACCTGCACCAGTTGCGCGGTGCATTGCACGACGACGAATCCCCGATGGCCGCCTACCTGCCGCCCGATCCGCTGGAGCCTGCGCATGTTGCTTGACATCGTGCCACGTGAAATCGCCCTTTCCGATGTGCTGTTGCCCGGGCTGCTGCCGATTTTCGTCGGCTGCCTGCTGTTGCTGTGGTTGCTTGACAGCCTGATCGGCCGTTACGGCCTGTACCGCTTCGTGTGGCACCCGCCGCTATTCCGCCTCGCCCTGTTTGCTTGTCTGTTCGGCCTCGCCGGGCTGTTGCTGCTCCACTGAACATCCCCTTTCGCTTCACCGAATGCCCATCATGAACAAGACCTCATTGCTGCGTTTCCTGCTCACCGCCATCGTGGTGGTGATCGCCATCGTGCTTGGCCACGCGTTGTGGAAGCACTACCTGTATTCGCCGTGGACGCGCGATGGCCGCGTGCGCGCCGACGTGGTGCAGGTGGCGCCCGACGTGGCCGGCCTGGTGACCGAAGTGCCGGTCAAGGACAACCAGTTCGTGCACAAGGGCGACGTGCTGATGGTGATCGACCAGGATCGCTACATCCTCGCGTTGCAGCAGGCCGAGGCCAACCTTGCTGCCGCCGAGGCCAGCGCCCGCGCGGCAGGTGCCGGCACGGCGGCGGCGAACGCGGCGATCGCCGGCCGCAAGACCGAGTACGAGATGTACCAGGCGCAGGCGCGCCGCCGCCTGCAGATGCCCGAGAAGAGCGTGATTTCCGAAGAGGCGCGACAGAACGCCGTGGCCACCGCGCGCAACGCGCAAGCCGACCTGCGCGCGGCGCAGGCCTCCAGCAAGCAGGCCAGTGCCGCCGCGCAACAGGCGCTGGCGGCGGTGCAGCAGGCGCAGGTCTCGGTGGACGTGGCCAAGCTCAACCTCAAGCGCACCGCGGTGCGTGCGCCGGCAGACGGCTACATCACCAACCTCGACGTGCGCGTGGGCGACTATGCCAACACCGGCACCGCAAGCATGGCGCTGATCGACAGCCACAGCTATTACATCTACGGCTACTTCGAGGAAACCAAGCTGCCGCAGTTGCGCGTGGGCGATCCGGTGGACATCCGTCTGATGGCCGGTGGCGTGCGTCTGAAAGGCACCATTACCGGCATCGCGCGCGGCATCACCGACAGCGACAATCCCGCCGGCAGCAACCTGCTGGCCAACGTCAATCCCACCTTCAACTGGGTGCGCTTGGCGCAGCGCGTGCCGGTGCGCATCGCCATCGACGCCTCCTCGCTGCCCAAGGGCATGGTGCTCGCCGCCGGCATGACCGCAACCATCCAGGTGAAGCCGCACGCGGCGCACTGAGGGCGGAGCCCTTCCCGTGCACCGGGGGAGAGGCAACGGCCGGTGGTGCTCCCCGCTCCAGACTTTCCGCGTCGCCCTGTAGGCTACGCGGCATGCTTGCCCTCGACGCCACGCACCAACTGCTCGCCATCCTCTGTGGCTCGCTGGTGGGCGCCTCGCTGGCGCTGATCGGTGGCGGCGGTTCCATTCTGGCGTTGCCCCTGCTGCTTTATGTCGTCGGCTTGCGTGATCCGCACCTGGCCATTGGCACCAGCGCGCTGGTGGTATCGATCAATGCGTTCGCCAACCTGATTCCGCATGCGCGGGCGGGGCATGTGCGTTGGCGCGAGGCGGCGGCATTCGCGCTGGCCGGCGTGCTCGGCGCGCTGGCCGGTTCCAGCCTCGGCAAATGGCTGGATGGCCAGCGCCTGCTGGTGCTGTTTGCGGCGTTGATGCTGGTGGTGGCGGCGCTGATGTGGCGTCGGCGCCCCGTCGTCGCCTTGCCGCCGCCGGCACGTCGCTTCTCGCGCCTCGGCAGCGTGGGGGCACTCACTGGCGGGCTGGCCGGTTTCTTCGGCATCGGTGGCGGCTTCCTGGTCGTGCCGGGACTGATGTTCGCCGGCGGCCTGGATATCGTCGAGGCGATTGGTTCGGCGCTGTTGGCGGTGGGCGCGTTCGGCGCCACCACCGCGATCAACTACGCCGCTTCCGGCCTGATCGATTGGCGCATTGCCGTCGAGTTCATCGGCGGAGGCCTTGTCGGCGGGTGGCTGGGCGCGATGGGGGCGCATCGACTGGCGCGACGGCGCGGCGTGCTCAATCGCTTGCTTGCCGTGGTGATCGCCACGGTGGCGCTGCTGATGCTGTGGCGCGAGGTGGGACGACTGTAAGGTTTTGGCGAAGCGGGTGGACTAGTCAGTCGAACTGTGGTCGGCCGGGCTGCAATGCCGGTGTGTGATCCATCTTTCCGCTGTTTCCTGCCCCGTGGAACCGCCGTGGGACGCCGAACCGACGAAGATGCCTCCCACATGCCGGGTTGTTGTCTCGATCAGCCACGCCCGACGGGCTCCCAGAGGAAGCTCGTCATCGAAACGCGAGGTCGCCATCATGTCCGCCGTACCCCAAAGTCTGCCTGTTGCCATGTCATTGCCTGCCAGTCGCGGCTTGCGCTGGTGTGTCGATGGGCTGCACTTGTGGTGGCGCGCGCCGATCACGCTGTTGCTGCTGTGCTTCGTGCCATTGCTGGTGGAGAGCGTGTTGCAGCTGATCCCGTGGATGGGTGTGACCTTGTCCAAGCTGGTGGTGCCGATCGTGCTGATGGGCATTCTGCTCGGGCTGGATGAGCTGGCCCGGGGCGGACGGTTGCGCTGGTCGTGCCTGCTGGATGCGTTGCATCGGCGGCGCTTCCTGCCGCTGCTGGTACTGGCGGCGATGTGGGGCATGGGCGTGTTCGCGGTGCAGCAGGGCGTGGCGTGGGCCGTGTACGGCTGGCCGGCGCTGGATGCAGTAGGGCTGGGGCATGTCATGGCCCATCGCGGGCTGATGACGATGACATTCGAACGCGTGCTGCTGATGTCGGGCATCCTGCCGTCGGTGCTGCTGTGGTTGGCGCCGTGCCTGTTCGTGCTGGATGGTTTGTCGCCATGGCAGTCGGTTTGCGCCAGCGTGCGCACGGTGTTGCGCTTCGCTGCGCCATTCGGGGTGTTCCTGCTGGTGAATCTGGCGGTATTCGCGTTGATGCTGTCCGTGCACTGGGCGTTCGCGCTGGTGCTGTTGATCGGGCCGTGGTCGGTGGCGTGCACGTACGCGGTGTGGCGTGAGGTGCGAGCCATGGTGCCCGCACCGATGGCGATGGACTGACGAGGCCGTGCGCGAGGGGGAATTCGCCGCGTTGCTGCACGAGCATGCCGGCTTGTTGTCGCGTATCGCGGCCAGTTACGAGGCCGATCCGTCACTGCGCGACGACTTGCTGCAGGATGTGGCACTGGCCTTGTGGAAGGCACTGCCAGCGTGGCGAGGCGACGCCTCGTTGAAGACCTTCGTGGCACGCGTGGCGCACAACCGTGGCGCCAGTCACGTGATTGGCCGCACGCGGCATCCGCGGGCACAGGCGCTGGACGAGGCGCTGGCGGATCCGACGCGTGGTCCGGAATCGCATGCGCAACTCGAACAGAAACGCCTGCGCCTGCAGGATGCGGTGCGCGCCTTGCCGCTGAATCTGCGCCAGACGGTGACGCTGGCGCTGGAAGGCTTCAGTCAGCAGGACATCGCCGCGGCGCTGGGCATCAGCGCCAACAACGTGGCGGTGCGCCTGAATCGGGCACGCAAGGCACTCAAGACGGTATTGGGAGAACCCGCATGAATCCGCAGGACGACTGGGGTCGATGGGGCGATGACTGGCAGCAACAGCCGACGGTGGATGTGGAGCGCCTGCGTCGCCGGGTGCAACGCAAACGGCGGCAGATGCGGGTGATGGTCGGCATCGAGATGGCGCTCGCGCTGTTTGCCGTGGGCCAGCTCGTGCGCCTGCTGCTGATGCCCGGTGTGACCGAACGCTGGAAGATCTGGGCGGGGCTGGCGTTTCTGCTGATGGCGGCCACGGTGTACCTCGCGCTGCGCGCGCGCCGGGGTACCTGGCGTTCGGCCACCGAGGACATCCCCGGCCTGCTGCGACTGACGGCGGAACGTGCGCGCGCCGGCATCCGGCTGGCGTGGATGAACATCCTCAGCGTGCCGGTACTGCTGGCCATCTCGTTGCCGATTGCCGCGCCCTGGCTGGCGCCGTCGCGCTGGCGGCACGATCCCGTGCTCCAGCGCGTGTTGCTCTTCCAGTTGGTGATCAATGGCGTGGTGATCGGTGCCTTGCTGGTCTTTTTTGTTGCCTATATCCGGCGGCAGCGACGGCGTTTGCGCGAGGTGGAGGCCTTGCTGCGGGAGTATGCGGATTGATCCGGTGAAGATGAACCGGCACGGATTGCCGATGTGGAGTCAAACCCGCATGCTTGACGGCTTGCCAGGCCGTCTTTGCGTATCCTGTAAACCATGAACAAGTTGATCCAAGCCCCGCGCCGCCTCGCGCGTCGTCTCGTTTCGCCATTGCGCCGCCCGCAGGCCGAAGTCTGGCTGGAGTCGCAGCCCGGGTTTGCCGTGCCGGCCGACGCGATCGAGGCACTGCACGGCGCGCCGGCGTTCCGGCAGGCGTTGCTGGACGGCATTGCGCAGGCCACGCGGCGCATCGTGATCGTGGCGCTGTATCTGCAGGACGATGAGGCCGGTCGCGCGGTGATGGATGCGCTGTACGCAGCGCAGGCGCAGCGCCCGCAGCTGGAAATCGATGTCTACGTGGATTGGCATCGCGCCCAGCGCGGCCTGATCGGCAAGCACAAGAGCCCGGGCAACGCGGCGATGTACCGCGAATACGCCGAACGTTTCGGCGATGGCGTGCGCGTGTGGGGTGTGCCGGTGCAAAACCGCGAGTTGTTCGGCGTGTTGCACCTGAAGGGTTTCGTATTCGACGACACCGTGTTGTACAGCGGCGCCAGCCTCAACGAGGTGTATCTCGGAACAGGCGGCCGCTACCGGCTCGATCGCTATCACCTGGTTCGTGATCGCGCGCTGGCTGACAGCATGGCTGGCTTCGTGCAGCAGTATTTCCAGGGTAGCGACGCGGTGCAACGCCTGGACGCGGCCGAAGTGCCGAGCACGCGCAGCCTGCTGCCGGCGATCCGCGGCTTTCGGCAGCAATTGCAGCAGGCCCGCTATGCGGTGCCGGCGGTGACGCTGGCGAAGGGCGAGGTGGCCATCACGCCGCTGCTCGGCTTCGGCCGCACCGACAACCAGCTCAACGAAGCGGTGCTGACGTTGCTGCGCGGCGCGAAGCGCAAGGTCGTGCTGCTGACGCCATACTTCAACCTGCCGCGGCCGGTGCGCGTGGTGCTGGGCCAGTTACTGCGGCGTGGTTGCACCATCGAGATCATGGTGGGCGACAAGACCGCCAACGATTTCTACATTCCGCCATCGCAGCCGTTCCGTACCATCGGCCTGCTGCCGTATCTGTACGAAAACAACCTGCGTCGCTACGCGCGTGCACATCGCCGGCAACTGGCCAGTGGCCAGCTCACCCTGCGGTTGTGGCGCGACGACGGCAACAGCTATCACCTGAAGGGCCTGTTCGTCGACGACGAGGTGACCTTGCTCACCGGGCACAACCTCAACCCGCGGGCGTGGGCACTGGACCTGGAAAACGGCCTGCTGCTGCGCGACCCCGACCGGAAATTGTTGGCTCAACGCCATGCCGAATGGGCGGAGCTGTGCCGGCATGCGCAGAAGGTGGACGATTTCCACGCGCTGGAAAGCCCGCGCAGCTATCCGCCGGAAGTGCGCAAGCTGCTGCGCCGGCTGAGCCGGGTGCGACTGGACCGGCTGGTGAATCGTTTGCTCTGACGAGGAGCATCAGAGTTTCCCCCTCCGATCGTAATGAGCAGAGCGATTTCGCCCGTCTATTCGAGCGAGAGTGCTGTTTGGCGCCCTCTCCCCTTCGGAGAGAGGGTTGGGGTGAGGGGCGGGTGCTCGCCATAGACTTCATGGATTCGGCTTTGTACTTGCTTTTGTCGCAATTGACAGAGCCGTTTCGCCCGCCTGCCGGCAGCCAAGCCACCTTTCTCTGTGTGGACAGAGAAAGGTGGCCCAAAGAGAGGCCGCCCCGATCGCCCTTCGGGTGCGCGGGCGGGTTACGGGTCACAAGACTCCGTCCCTTGAAAGGAGCGCGAGAACGCCGGTCGCCGCTTAGGCATCCAGATCGGGAATCAACTTGCTCTCGATCCGCGCGATGGCGTCCTTCAGCAGCAGGCGGCGTTTCTTCAGCCGGGTGAGTGCCAGCTCGTCGCGGCCGATGGCGGTGGCCAGCTGGTCGATGGCCAGGTCCAGGTCCCGGTGTTCCACGCGCAGGTCGGCCAGCAGGTGGGCGAGTTGGGCGGAATCCTGAACCTGCATGGCGAATCGCTGCGGCAGTGAAGACGGTCAAGTGTAGCGCTGCCGGAACGCGGCGGGCGAGCGGGCTACAATGGGCCCTCCCAGCGCTGCCGTGAACCATGTCCGCCCCTTCCTTCGCCCCTTCCGCGCCGATTCGCGCCGTCGATGACCGGCTGGCCGCGCGCCTGCGTCGGCAGGTGGGGCAGGCGGTGGGCGATTTCCGCATGATCGCGGAGGGCGACAAGGTGATGGTATGCCTGTCCGGCGGCAAGGATTCCTACACCTTGCTGGACATGTTGCTGGCGCTGCAGGCTCGCGCGCCGGTGCGTTTCGAGCTGGTGGCGGTGAACCTGGACCAGAAACAGCCGGGTTTCCCGGCGCACGTGTTGCCGCAGTACCTGCGCGAGCGCGGCGTGCCGTTCCACGTGATCGAGCAGGACACCTACAGCACGGTGACGCGGGTGATTCCGCAAGGACGCACGATGTGCAGCCTGTGTTCGCGCCTGCGTCGTGGCGCGCTGTACGAATGGGCCGCCGACAACGGCGTGACGAAGATTGCGCTGGGCCACCACCGCGACGACATCCTCGCCACCTTCTTCCTCAACCTGTTCCACCAGGCCAATCTGAAGGCGATGCCGCCGAAACTGCGTTCGGATGACGGTCGGCACATCGTGATCCGCCCGCTGGCCTATTGCCGCGAGGCCGATATCGCCGAATACGCCGCGCAGCGCGGTTTCCCGATCATCCCGTGCAACCTGTGCGGCTCGCAGGACAACCTGCAGCGCAAGGCCGTGTCGCGCATGCTGGCCGAGTGGGACGATCAGCATCCCGGGCGTTGCGAGAACATTTTCCGCGCGCTCGGCAATGTATCGCCATCGCACCTGGCGGATCGCAAGTTGTTCGACTTTGCCGGGCTCAGCAGGGAAGACGTGGAAAAGGAGTGGCCCAAGCATGCCGAACCCGGCGATAATCGGACGTCCATACGTCCATCCATCCATTCATTCGAAAGTGAGTAGAAGCCGTGTCCCTTTTTGCATCCGTTGAAATGGCCCCTGGTGACCCGATCCTTGGCCTGACCGAGAAGTACCTGGCCGACCCGCGTTCGAACAAGGTCAACCTTGGCGTTGGCGTCTACAGCGACGACCAGGGCCGGCTGCCGGTGCTCAAGGCCGTGCAGCAGGTGGAACAGGCGCTGGTGCGCGATCAGTCGCCGCGTGGCTATTTGCCGATCGATGGCCTGCCGGCCTACACCGCAGCTACCCAGAAGCTGCTGTTCGGTGCCGGCTCGGCCGTGCTGGAAGCCGGTCGCGCGGCTACCGTGCAGACCATCGGCGGCAGCGGTGCGCTGCGCGTCGGCGCCGACATGCTCAAGCAGGTGCTGGGCGACAAGGCCACGCTGGCGATCAGCAACCCGAGCTGGGGCAACCATCATGCGGTGTTCCGCACCGCCGGTTTCAAGCTGATCGACTATCGCTACTACGACGCGCCGACGCGCGGCCTCGACTTCGCCGGCATGCTGGAAGACCTCGGCAAGCTGGAGCCGGGGACCGTGGTGCTGCTGCATGCGTGCTGTCACAACCCCACCGGCGTGGACCTGGATGCCACGCAGTGGGCGCAGGTCGTGGCGTTGCTGAAGGAGCGCAACCTGCTGCCGTTCGTCGACATGGCCTACCAGGGTTTCGACAAGGGCATCGACGCCGATGCCACTGCGGTGCGCCTGCTGGCGGACTCGGGCATCGAGAACTTCGTGGTGGCTAACTCGTACTCCAAGTCGTTCTCGCTGTATGGCGAGCGCGTGGGCGCGCTGTCCTTCGTGGGCGCCGATCGCGACGAAGCCGCGCGGCTGCGCTCGAAGATCAAGCAGACCATCCGCGCCAATTATTCCAGCCCGGCCGCGCATGGCGCCAAGCTGGTCGCCGGCGTGCTCGGCAGCCCGGAGTTGCGCACGCTGTGGGAACAGGAGCTGCGCGAGATGCGCGAACGCATCCACGCGATGCGCGCGGGTTTCGTGGACAAGCTGGCCGCGCTGGGTGCGCCGGATTTCGGCTTCATCAACCAGCAGGCCGGCATGTTCTCGTATTCGGGCCTGAGCAAGGAACAGGTGGACCGGCTGCGCGAGGAACATGCCATCTACGCGCTGTCCAGCGGGCGCATCTGCGTGGCCGCGCTGACCACGGGCAACCTGGACTACGTGGCACGCGCTGTCGCCGAGGTTTGTCGCTAAAGCGGCGTGCCCCTCGTCATTTCCGCCCCGGCGGCGTTACGCTTCACGTTCGTCATTCCGGCGCAGGCCGGAATCCAGCGCCTTTGGTCTGGATGCCCCTGACCCGGCATGGCCCCGTACCGCGGGGCCATGCCGGCTTTCGGGGCGTTCGTGTGCCGCGCGGGATTCCGGGCCACGCCGGGCATGGCTTCGCGGTCAGCGTGCTGGCCTGACTTTTCGTTTATTGCATCGGGCTACGCATGTTCTTTCGCAATCTCACGCTGTTCCGTTTTTCTCCCGCCGTTGCCGATGACCTGAAGCGCCTCGATGAGGCGCTGGGCGAGCATCGCCTGCGCTCGTGCGGGCCGCTGGAAATGTTCACCAAGGGCTTCGTGCCGCCGGTCGGGCGGGGCGACGACGCGCCGCTCACCCACGCCGTGAAGCACTGCACCTGGCTCACCGTGGGCGGCGAGGACAAGATCCTGCCGGCGGCGGTGATCAACGACGAGTTGCAGCGCAAGGTGCGCAAGATCGCCGACGAGGAAGGCCGCAAGGTCGGTGGTCGCGAGCGCAAGCGGATGAAGGAAGACCTGCTCACCGAGCTGCTGCCGCGTGCGTTCGTGCGCAGCTCGCGCATGTCTGCCTACGTCGACGCCAGGCATGGCTGGCTGGTGCTGGATACCTCCAGCCGCAAGTCGGCCGAGAACGCCCTGAGCCAGGTGCGCGAAGCGCTGGGCAGTTTCCCTGCGGTGCCGTTGGCGCCGGAAGAAGGTCCGCGCGTGCTGATGACCGACTGGCTGGCCAACGGCAACCTGCCGGGCGGCCTGGCGCTGGGCGACGAATGCGAACTGCGCGATCCGGCCACCGCCACCGGTGCCATCGCGCGCTGCCGCCGGCAGGACCTGGACGCTGACGAGGTGAAGGAGCATTTGCGCAACGGCAAGCAGGTGTTCCAGCTTGGCCTGGTCTTCGATGATCGCCTCAGCTTCGTGCTGGGCGAGGACCTGGTGGTGCGCAAGCTGAAATTCCTCGACGTGGTGATGGACGAGCTGGGCGACAGCCACGAAGACGCCAGCGCCGAGGCCGACGCCAGCTTCGCCCTGCTTACCGGCGAACTGGAGCGGCTGCTGGCCAAGCTGGAGGAATGGTTCGGCCTGCCGCGTCCCAGCGACGGCTGAGATCGTTGCTGGACAAGGCTTGGCAAGGGCCGTCTGCGGCGACCCTTGCGCAGGGGTAGTCGCTTCCCCACATACTGTCTGTCCGGATGCGCCGCCGGCATCGCTGCGCACCGGAAAGACGGGTAGAGCAGGATCATGGCGCAGCATCTCGAAGGCGACTGGCTGGAACTGGCGACGGCAGGCGGCAACACCATCCGGGTGTTGAAGGCCGCGCACCCGCGCGCACGGCGCCTGCGCCTCACGGTGACGCCCAAGGGCGCGCGCGTGTCCTACCCGCATGGCACCCATCCGGCGCAGATCAGCGCCTTCCTGCGCAGTCACGCGGAGTGGCTGGAGCAGAAGCTCGACGAGCTGAACCTGATCGTCAAGCCGCTGCCGCCGCTGCGCGTGGGCTATACCGCCGAATTCCCGTTGCGTGGTGAAACCGCCACGCTGGACTGGGCCGAAGGGCCGTACCCGCGCATCGAACCATTCGACGGCGGCCTGACCCTGGTGATCCCGCGCCCGCATTCGCGCGCCGTGCCGGTGGCGCGCGGCCTGCTTGCCTCGCACTTCGAGGCGCAGATGCGCCGCGACGTCTCGCGCTGGCTGGCCGGCTACGTGCCGAAGCTGGGTCTGGCGCCTACCGCGCTGAAGATCCGCCCGCTGAAAAGCCTGTGGGGCAGCCTGGATACGCGCGACCGCATCAACCTCGATCTGGCGCTGGCGCTGGCCCCGCCGGCCGCGCTGCGCTACGTGCTGGTGCACGAGTTGTGTCACCTCAAGGTACGCAGTCATGCCCCGCGTTTCTGGGCGCTGGTCGAAAGCCTCTACCCGGACTGGCACGAGCAACGCGACTGGCTGCGCGTCAACGGCGCCACGCTGAAAGCCGAGCTGGACCGGCTGGTCGCCGACGTGGCGGATTGATGTCGCCTCGGCGCGGGTGCATGTGCGACGGCTGACAGTTGTAACTGGGCGGAGCCAGGGGCGTTGCCGCATCCTCGGCGCACCTTTTCGCTGCGGTGACCATGCCATGCATCTGTCTTTCGGCCTGCTGATCGAAGCCACCTGGCTGCTCTGGGCGCTGTACTGGGCGTGGGGCGCACGTGGCGTCAAGGCCGCCGCACGCGAGGATGACTGGACTCGATTGCTGGCCTACCGGATCCCGGTGATGCTGGGTTTCGCGCTGCTGATCGCGCTGGGGCAGGGCGTGGGGCATCCGTGGCTGTACCGGCACGTGCCGTCGGCCGCAGCGTGGGCGCCCCCGTTGGGCTGGCTGCTGGTGTTGCCGGGTCTGGGCTTCGCCTGCTGGGCGCGGCGCACGCTGGGACGTAACTGGAGTGGTGCCGTGCAGCTCAAGCAGGACCATGAATTGATCATGGCGGGCCCGTACCGCTGGGTGCGTCATCCCATCTACACCGGCATGCTGCTGGCCATGCTCGGCACCATTCTGGCCGCGGGCAGCTGGCTGGGGTTGCTCGCGCTGGCGCTGGTCGGCGGCGGCTTCTGGTACAAGCTGCGCCACGAGGAACGCTGGATGCGCGAACAGTTCGGCACGGCCTACGTCGATTACATGCGGCGGGTGAAGGCGCTGGTGCCCGGCGTGCTGTGAAACCGGTCGCGACTTCGCTGTAGGAGCGCACCCTGTGCGCGAAAGGCTTTTCGCGATACCCTGCCAAAAGCATTCGCGCACAGGGTGCGCTCCTACAAAAGCTCAGAAATACAAAAGCTCGGAAATCAGGCGGCGGGCTTGCGCGGCTGGCGCACGTAGCGGGTGCCCAGGATGTAGTCCCACAGCGGCGTGGTGACGCCGAAGTTGGTGCCCGGGTGGTAATGGTGCACGTGGTGGGCGCCGGCCCAGCGGCGCAGCAGCGGCCGCTTGAAGCGCACGTGGTGGATCACGAAGTGGCTGAGCCCGTAGGCCACGTAGCCGAAGGTGGCGGTACCGGCCATCAACAGGGCAAAGCCGTCGGGCAGCACCAGCATGCACAGGCCGGTCAGCATCAGCAGCGTCGCGGCGGGCAGGAAGAACGGCAGCGAGTCGTAACCCAGCGGTTCCCGGTGGTGCTTGTCGTGACCCTGGGTGAACAGCGGGATGCGGGTATGGAACATCCAGCGGTGGAAGAAGTATTCGATGAAGCTGAAGGCGAACAGGCCTATCGCAACGGCCAGCACGGTGCTTGCCGCACTGGTGCGGTGTTGCCAGCCAGCGGCCAGCAGGACGATGCCCAACGCGACATCCAGGACGACCTCGAACCAGTAGTTCGTGCGGGTCGAGGACATCCGGACAATGGCGTCCACGCCACTGCGCAGAAAATGGGGCTTGGTCGATTGCGATTGCTGCATAGTCCCGTCTTTATCGCCTCTGAAGCGCGCCAACCGTCGGGATCGTGCGTGGATGCCCTCGGTGCCGTCGTCCCTGAAACCGCCATGATGCACTGCGGGTGGCTGACTCCCGCATGACCGGGCTTCCACCGCCCGCGTCTGCGGTGGTCAGAATATCACGGCTTCCGTCGACTCAATGCGAAAGCGCGAACGCGGTAAGCACCTGCGCGGTCGCCTCCGGCTTCTCCAGCATCGGCATGTGGCCGCAGCCGTTCAGCGTGGTGGCGCTGATTGCCGCGGCATGGGTGAGGCCGTTGCGCAGGGAATCCATCGCGGAGATGTCGATGATGCGGTCGTCATGGCACCACAGGCCCAGCACCGGCATGTCCAGCTGCCCCAGCCGGTTCTGCACCGACAGCACCTGCGACGGCTGGCGCAGCGCATCGAAGGTGCGTTCGATGAAGGCCCGGTGCTCCACGTTCCACTTCACCAGCACGTCGACGAAGCGGCCGGGCAGATGCGGCGGCTTGTCGAACGCCAGCGCCAGCACGCGCTCGAAACCGGCGCGGTCGTTGTAGAGGAAGGGATCCTTGCCGGCCAGCGCGGCCTTGGCGAAGGCATTTTCCTTGAACTTCAGGCCGAAGCTGTCGAGCAGGGCCAGTTCGCCCACGTGCTCGGGGTGCTCGGCGGCGTACACCCCGGCAATCGCGCCGCCCATCGAATGGCCGACCAGCAGCACCTTGCCCAGCCCCAGCGCCTGCATGAAATCCTGCAGCCGCGCGGCCTGCGCATCGATGTCGTAATTGCCGCCGGCCACCTGCGAGGACTCGCCCCAGCCGGGCAGGTCGGGAATCACCACGTGGAAATGCGGCGTCAGCAGTTTCGCCACCGGCAGCCACACTTCCTTGCGCGAATCGAAGCCGTGCAGCAGCACGATGGTCGGCCCTTCGCCGCCCTCGTAATACACCCAGCGCGTGTCGCCGGCCTGGATCGATTTCTTCTCCAGGTGCGCGGCCATCGCCTTGCGCGCCACGTCTGCGCGCATCAGCCACTGCGGCGCGAACAGGTAGCTGCCGCCCAGCACCACTGCCAGCAGCACCGCCACCACGGCGAGGAATTTCAGGCGCCGGAACAGCAGGCGTTTCCAGAGCGGAGGGGCGGATGGGTTGGTGGCGGGCATAAACGTGTTCCAGATCAGTGGCGTGGCAAAAACTCCTCCCCCTGCCAGCAGGGGGAGGAGAAGACCGTTATTTTGCGCCGGACTGCTTGGCCTTTGCTTTGGCAAACAGTGCTTCCACCGCCTGCTGGGTCAGCGGGTGATAACCGGCCTTGGCCTTGGCGTAGACCTGCTCGGCGTAGGCCAGGCCGTCCGGGGTCTTGGCGAAGGCGGCGTACAGCGGCATGGTCAGATAGAGCCGGCCGATACGGGTCATGTGTTCGGCGGCGGCCGGCCACGCGGCCTTGTCGCCCGCGGCGATGGCATGGCTGTACCAGCGCATGCCGATCTCGGCGTTCGGCGTGCCGGTGAGGTGCCAGGCAGCATCAAGCTGCTGCATCTTCGCCAGCGGCGGCGCGTCGGGCAGGCGGTCCAGGAAGTACATCCATTCCTGGGTGTTCCAGCTCTTCGCGTCGAGTTTGGTGGCGGGCAGGGTACCGGCGAGAAAGGCCGTGCGTTCCTTGTCGATCGCGTCGAAGCGCGGCGAGTCCGGAATCGGCGCGTCCTTCGGAATGCCGGTGCCGTAGACCCAGTCCTTCACTTCGGCCCAGCGCATCTTGCCCGGGTACTTGTCGATCAGGTTGGGCTTGAGGAAGGCCAGCATCTGTTCGGTGGTGATGCTGTGCCACGCGAAGTGGTTGAAGTAGCTCTTCAGGTAAGTGTCGAAGTCCTTGCGGCCGAACTTCTGCTCCAGCGTGCGCATGAACCACGAACCCTTGTCATAGGCCACGTCGGACAGCGAATCGTCGGCGCTGATGTCACGCGGCTGGGGCGCCAGCCGCTGCGAGTTGGCGGACATCGAGCCGATGGATTTCTGCAGTGCGTGGATCGACAGCAGGGTTTCCTCGTCGGCCTGGCGCTTGCCGTACAGCGCTTCGGTAATGCGGCCCTGCACGTAGGTGGTGATGCCTTCGTTGAGCCAGATGTCGCGCCAGCTGGCGGCGGTCACCAGGTTGCCCGACCACGAGTGCGCCAGCTCGTGCGCCACCAGCGAGACCAGGCTCTTGTCGCCCACCAGCACGGTCGGCGTGGCGAAGGTCATGTTCGGGTTTTCCATGCCGCCGTAGGGGAACGATGGCGGCAGCACGAGGATGTCGTAGCGGCCCCAGCGGTACGGGCCGTACAGCTTCTCGGCGGTGGCGATCATCTTCTCGGTGTCTTCGAACTCGTGCGCGGCCTTGCCGACCACCGACGGTTCGGCGTACACCGCCGAACGCGGGCCGGTTTCCTTCACGTCGATGTCGCCGGCGGCGATCGCTAGCAGATAGGACGGCACCGGATGCGTCTGCTTGAAGTCGAACGTGCCGTCGAGCGGATGCTGCGGGTTGTTCGGCGCGCTCATCAGCACGCGCAGGTTTTTCGGTGCGGTGACGTGGGCGTCCCAGGTGAAGCGGATCGCCGGCGAATCCTGCAGCGGCACCCACGAGCGCGCGTGGATCGACTCGGACTGCGAGAACATGAAGGGCTGCTTCTTGTCCGCCGTCTGCGCGGGCGGTAGCCACTGCAGGCCCGAGGCGTCGGGCGAGGTGACGTAGGCGATGCGCACTTCGTGCGGTCGCTTCGGCGTCTGGATGGTGAGCTTGCTGCCGAGCTGCTTGTCGGCGGGCGCCAATACGTAGGTCAGTGCGCGGGTCTTGCCCTTCGCATCCACGGCCTCGATGCTGGCGATCTTCAGGTCGCGCGTATCCAGCACCAGCGTGGTGGCTTTCGGGTTCTTCCAGTCCAGCGTCAGCGTGGCTTGGCCATCGAGCTGGCGGTGCGGGAAATCGACCTTCAGGTTCAGGTCGAGATGGGTCACCACCACCTGATCGGGCTGCGCGTAGGAATGCGGTTCGTTGGCTTGGGCCGCCAGCGGCAGCATCAGCGTACCGAAGGCGAGGGCAGGAAGGAGTCGCATGAAGACACTCTCGGACCGGAAAACGCCGAGTATGCCATCGCCGCCACCACGCCGGCCTGTGGCGAAAGCCGTGGAGGCGGCTGCACCGAGTTATCACGCGGATGCCGCCATGCTGGGCCGTGACCCTCGTGAACCGGCCCCGCATGCGTAACCTCCCCCCCAGCCTGCGGCGCCTGCTGTGGCTGTTCGGCGTGCTCTACGTGCTGTATCTGGTCGCCGGCAACGTGTTTCTCAACACGGCGGCGCTGGGGCAGGTCAATCGCAAGCCGGAAGCATTCAAGGCGCAGTGGGCGTGGGCCTGGACGGCATGGCCGGGTCAACTGCATGTGCACGACCTTACCCTCAGCGGCCACGTGCATCGCCTGTTGTGGAGTGCGCACGGCACATCGGCCGGCGGGCGCATCGCGGTCTGGCCACTGTTGCAGCGCGAGCTGCGCTTTGTCTCGGTACGCGTGGCCGACATCAGCATCGATGTGCAACCGACCCCGGTCGATCACCAGCCGCCGCCGTTTCGCAGCGATGCCTGGCGCATCACGGCGGAAGGCGTGCATACCTCGTCCTTGCGGCAAATCCGCTGGGGGCGGCTGGTGCTCGATGGCGATGGCTCGGGCGAAGCCGGCTTCACCCACCAGTTGCGCGGGGGCGCGACACAAGTCTTTCCTTCGCACATCGAGATGCCCGCGGCGCGGCTGGACTATGGCCACTGGCCGTTGCTGCATGACGCGAAATTCTCGATACGCTTCGCCTTCGATGCGTTTACCCATGAACATCCGCCGGGCTGGCGCAAGGCCGCGCGAGCGCATGGCCACCTGACGATCGAGTCGGCCACGATGGCACTGGCACTGGGGGCGAGCCCCAAGGGCACGAAGGCCCTGGACACGTCGACGCTGGCGGGCCATGTGAGTGCCGACCTCGGTTTCGACGGTGGCAGCCTGCTGCCCGGCGGAACCTTGCAATGGAACGCGCCGGTGGCGATCACCGACGCCGACGGCACCCAGCAGCGCCGACGCGGGCAGTTCGACCTGGACGTGCAGCCACAGCGGATGAACGTGCACGTGCGGGTACCGCCGCCTGTCGGCGCGGATGCCCGCGGGACGAAGAACCAGCTCCAGGCGAATTTGCGCGTAGCCGGCCGTGAAGTGATTCCCGGCCCTCCCTATGCTGCGCAGTTGCGCCGGTTTTCCGGGAATGTCGAGGCGCGCTGGCACTTCGCCTCGCTGCAATGGCTGGCCCCGTTGCTCGCCTCGAAGCCGTGGCTGCACCTGGATGGCGCCGGCGATATCGACGCCGCGCTGAAACTCGACGCGGGCCGCGTCGCCCCTGGCAGCACGCTCGACATACCACACGTGGCCTTGCGCGCCCATGTGCTCGACAACGTGTTCGCCGGCGATGCCCATGCGCATGCCGAGGTTGCCGGCAACGGCCAAGCCGCGCACATCGAGACGGTGCTGGACGTCGACCGCTTCACGGTAATGCCGGCGACGTCGGCGGCCCAGGTCTATCTGCGCGGCCGCAAGCTGAAGGTGACCACGCAGTCCGCGATCGACCTGACCCGGCAGCGCGACACGCTGGATGCGCACCTGCGCTTTGCCGATGCGAAGGTGCCCGACCTGCGCGCCTACAACCATTACCTGCCCGGCAAGAGTCTGGAATTCCTCGGCGGCAGCGGCACGCTGGATGCGGATCTGCACGTGAATGGCCATGGCGACATCAGCAACGGCAAGCTCAGGATGCGCAGCCAGGACGCGCGGTTGGCGCTGGGCGTGTCGCGCCTGAGCGGCCAGATCGACATGAACACCGACCTGGCGCTGGCGCAGCGGGGCGATGGGCATAGTTACGACCTGGACGAGTTCACGCTGGGCCTGAACGGCGTGCGCGTCGAGGGCCGAAGCGACCCGCCGTGGTGGGGGCGCTTCACCGTCAAGCAGGGGCAACTGGACTGGAAGCGACCGATGCGCCTGCGCGGCAGCGTGGGCATGACCATGAAGGATGCCAGCCTGCTGCTGTCGCTGTACGCCGATCGCAGCGCGTTCCCGAAATGGATCGCCAGCGTGATCGACTCCGGCCAGGCCACCGCCACGGCGCAGGTGGAAGTGCAGAAGGGCGACTTTGTGCTCGACCACCTGGTGGCCCACAACAAGCGCATCGACCTGTTCGCGCATCTGCGTATTCGTGACGGCCAGCCGGCCGGCGACCTCTACGCGCGCTGGGGCATCTTCGGCCTGGGCGTGGCACTGGCCGACGGCAAGCGCCATTTCCACCTGCTGCATGCACGCGAGTGGTATCAATCGCAGCCCGACCTGATTCCGCCGCAGGCCACGGCCACGCCTTGATCGCGCGCTGCGGCGCCATCCACGCTCAGGAAGGTCTGAATAACCGGCTTTCTGCTCGTCATTCCGGCGAAAGCCGGAATCCAGTGCCTTTGCTTTCGAGGAGATACAGGCACTGGATCCCAGCTTTCGCCCACTGCTGTCCGGAATAACCCGGGCATGGCTCCGAGAAACGAAGGCGTGGCGATGTTTGCCCGGGATGCGGCAAAGAGGTGACTCCACATCGGCTGGCGATGACCTATCGTGCTCGTCATCCCGGCGAAGGCCGGGATCCAGTGACGACCACGCTTGCTCAAGCCACACAGTCACTGGATTCCGGCCTTCGCCGGAATGACGGGCAAAAACCGATTTCGGCATATGCCACCGCACGACTGCGGGTATTCGAAATTATTCCGGACAGCAGTGAGCTTTCGCCGGGATGACGAGCAAAATCGGAGTTTCCCTCAGGGCAGCTCGTTGCCGCTGAACGGATCTTCGCTGTACGGATGCATCTCGGCGAGGAAGCCGGGCTGCGCTTGCACCCGGGCGATCCATGCGCGGACATGCGGAGAGGATGTCAATGAAAGTCCGGCCTCTTCGACGCGACTGCCGTAGGCGAACACCGCCATGTCGGCGATGCTGTAGCGGTCGCCGGCGAGGAACGATCGGGTAGCCAGCTCGCGTTCGAGGATGGCCAGCGTGCGCCCGGCGGCGGCGCGTTTCATCTCGACCAATGCGGGCGCGCGGCGCGCCAGTTTGCCGGTAAGCGTCCAGTGGCGCAGCGTACCGATCACCGACTCCACGCGCTCCTGCTCGAAGTGCAGCCATTGCTGCACCTTGGCGCGGCCGAACGGATCGGCGGGCAGGTAGGGCGTGCCATCGGCGAGATAGGCGAGGATCGCGTTCGATTCGGCCAGCGTGCGGCCGTCGTCGAGACAGATCGCCGGCACCGTGCCGGTGGGGCTGATGCGCAGGTAATCCGCGTGCTGTCCCTCGCCTTCGAAGATGCTTACGTATTCCGTGCGGTACGGGCGGTCGAGATGGTTGAGCAGCAGGCGCACTTTCCATGCGTTCTGCGAGGGCAGGTAATCGAACAGGGTGAGCATGGCGGACTCCGCGGCTAGGTGCGGGCAGTGTCGATGTGCGTTCACCGGGGCGCCATCCGCTTTTTGCGCGGCACAGGCAGGAGCCCGCTGGCGGGCGATGTTTTTGCTTCCCGCTTGCGGGAGCGCCAGAACAGAAGCATCGCCCGCGAGCGGGTTCCTACGAGCTGCGGTGGGCGTTCAGGTGTACCGATCGGCCAGCTTGTCGGTGGCCTGCACCAGTGCGTCGACGATCGCCGGATCGGCGGAGCTGTGGCCGGCCAGCACGATGTGCAGTTCCGCTTCGGGCAGGGCTCGGTGCAGGTCGAGCGCGGTTTTCACCGGGCAGATGATGTCGTAGCGACCGTGCACGATGGTGGTGGGAATGTGGCGCAGCTTGCCCGCATCGCGCAGCAGCTGGTCCGGCTGCAGGAACATGCCGTGGCGGAAGTAGTGCGCTTCCAGCCGGGCCAGGCTCACCGCCCGGTGCGGCTCGTCGAAGTCGCCGGGGGCATCGGGATCGTGGACCAGCGTGGTGCTGCCGCCTTCGTAGGCGCTCCAGGCCTGTGCGGCGGCGAGCCGCGTGGCCTCGTCATCGCCATCGAGCCGGCGCCAGTACGCCTCGGTCATGTTGTCGCGTTCGGCTGCGGGGATGAAATCGCGAAAGCGTGCCCAGCGTTCGGGGAAGATGTACTGCGCGCCGCCGTCCATCTCGTTGAACCAGCGCAGTTCTTCGTCGCGGGCGAGGAAGATGCCGCGCAACACCAGGCCGAGTGTGCGCTCGGGATGGGCCTCGGCGTAGGCCAGCGCCAGCGTCGATCCCCACGAACCACCGAACACCACCCAGCGTTCGACCTGCACCAATTCGCGAATGGCCTCGATATCGGCGACCAGGTGCGCGGTGGTGTTGTCGGTGAGGTCGGCGAAGGGCGTGGACTGGCCCGCGCCACGCTGGTCGAACAGCACGATGTGGTAGCGCGCCGGATCGAAGTAGCGCCGGTAATTCGGCGATATGCCCGCGCCCGGCCCGCCATGCAGGAACACCACCGGCACGCCGGCCGGGTTGCCGCATTCCTCGATGTAGAGCGTGTGGCGGTCGCTCACGGCGAGGCGGTGGGTGCGAAAGGGTTCGATCTCGGGGTACAGCTCGCGCATGGGAACTCCACGGATTCTTGTAGGAGCGCACCCTGTGCGCGAACGCTCTGGGCGTGATGCCATCGCGCACAGGGTGCGCTCCTACGGGTTTTGATGGACGGGTGGTCAGCCGAACTGCAATGTTTCGGTCAGGTCGCCGGGGGCCTTGCCGCCGGCGGCGATCATCGCCTTGTCGCGCATCACGATGCCGGGCAGCGGTTCCAGGTTGAAGCGGCGGTTGAGGAAGCGCTGGATCGAACCGGTGTCGTAAATGGTGTGCTCGACGTGGCCCTTCTTCGCGTGTGGCGAGACGACCAGGGCGGGGATGCGCGTGCCCGGTCCCCAGCGGTCGCCCTTGGGCGGGGCCACGTGATCCCACCAGCCGCCGTTTTCGTCGACGGTGATGATCACCATGGCGTGCTGCCATAGCGGGCTTTTCTGCAGCGCGGCGACGACCTGCGTGATGTGGCGATCGCCGGCTTCCACGTCGGAATAGCCGGCGTGCATGTTGAGGTTGCCCTGCGGCTTGTAGAAGGTGACCGTGGGCAGTTCGCCGGCTTCGATGGCAGCGAGCAGGCGGTTGGTTTTCGGTGTTTCGCCGGTGCCGCCGTCGCGCAGGTGTTCGCCACGCGCGGCGGTGCCGGGGGCGAGGTTCTTGAAGTAGTTCAGCGGCTGGTGGTGGTTCTGGAAGTTGGGACTTTCCGGGAAGCTGGCGCGGATGCCGTGGTCGCCGTTGCCGTCCAGCGCCATCTGCCATGCGCCGGCATACCAGGCCCAGTCCACGCCGCCGGCGCTGAGCCGGTCGCCGATGTTCGCGTGTACTTGCGGTGGCAGGGTGCCGTAGTCATTCGGATCGGCCAGCAGCGGATGGGCCGGGTCTTTCGTCCATGCCGGCTGGTAGGGTGGGCCCATGGTGTTCACCGCCCAGAAGTCAGGCGTGAGCGCGTTGGGTCCCAGCGGCTTGGCGCGGCCCTGCATGGCGCTGGCGGGAGAATCGGGCGTGAGCTTCAGCACCAGGCCCGTGGGGTCGTCGCCTTCGATGCGCGCGATCTGCAGCTTCGCCGGGCTGGTGTCGGCGTGCGGGTAGTAGGGCGGTTGGGCGGCGACCAGGTACTGGTGGTTGAGGAAGGAGCCGCCAAAGGCGCCCATGAAGAAGTTGTCGCACAAGGTGTACTGCTCGGCCAGCCGCCACAGGCGCAGGTTGCTGGCGCTGTCGGCGTAGTGGCCCATTACCAGTGCGCCGCTGTCGCCCCAGGCCACGAAGCCGTCGTTCTTGCCGCCGTTGATCTGCTGCTGGTTCTGGTAAAAGGCGTGGATCAGATCACGCGTGACCACGCCATGCGGCAGCGGCGTGCCATCGGGCGCAGCCAGTGCGAACGGCGCGTTGGGCAAGCCGGTGATGGCGTCCTCGTCGATCTTCCACGTGCGGTGGTTCACCACCTGCTCGTGCTTGACCAGACCGTGCCAGATCGGCGGCAGCGTGGCCAGCTCACTGCCGTCGCGGTCGCGCTGGCGGTACTGCTCGGGCTTCAGTGCGGCGAGTGGATTCTGTAATCCGGGGAAGTCAGCAAACAGATTGTTGAAGGCGCGATTCTCGGCGTAGATCACCACCACGTGCCGGATGTGTTCGCGCAGCGCGGCGTCAAGGGCGGCGGCATCGCGCGGGCCGGAGCCTGCCACCGCGGCTGGCTTGCCGGCAGCGGGCTTCGTGCTGCTTTGTGGCTGGCAGCCGGTGGCGGCCAGCGCCGCACCAGCCAGCGCCATGCCACCCAGCAGGCGTCGGCGGCCGGGATCGGCGGGGGCGTCGGCGGATTCGACGGTGGGAACGGACGGTTGCTTGTCGATCGTGCTCTTGTCAGGCCTGCTTTTGTCGGGCCTGCTCTTGTCAGGTGTGTTCTTGTGAGTCATGGCGAACCGTTGGCGATGGCGGTAGGAGACAGTCAGTGAACGAGTATGCGCCGCAAGGGCGAATGGCGTGCCCGGCAAAGGTCACGCATGTCGTTTCGGCATGCATTCAGTCATGCGACAACGCACACGCCGCATCCCACATCGCGCGCGTGATGGGGCGGTCGGCATGTGGCGTCTGCAACACCACCAGCGTGGTGGTGCTGACGCTGGGATGGATCTTCAGCAAGCGATCAAGCACGGTTTCCAGATGCGCCACGGACATCGCCACCACGTGCAGCAGGGCCGAGTCCTCGCCGGCAAGGCGGCGGCAGTCGAGCACTTCGTGGATGTCCGCCACGTGCTGGCCGATGCGCGCGCAGATGCCGCCGTCGCAGCGCAGCCGGATCATCGCGTCGATGCTGTAGCCCAATCGCTTCGGCACGACCACCGCGCGATAGCCGCTGATCACGCCGGCTTCCTCCAGCCGTTTCACGCGCTCGGCCACCGCCGGCGCGGACAGTCGCACCGCGCGGCCCAGTTCGGCATAGCCCTGCCGGGCATCGCGTTGCAGCGCTTCCAGCAGTTGCCAGTCCTTGTGGTCGAGTTCGGGTTTCGAAGCCAAGGTCGGAATCCTCGATGATGTTTCGATCGACGGTGAAACAAGGCGTCGACGTATCGATCCATTATTCCGCAGTGGCCGCGGCAGGACTAGGATGCGCACTTCCCCACCCCTGTGGAAACCGGATTCATGAGTACCTCCGAACGTCTCGGTGGCGGCGCGCTGTTCGCGATTGCCGTTGCCTTGTTCACCTGGTCGTCGGCGTATGCCGCGATCGCCTATGCCTTGCCTTCGTTCACACCTGGCGAGGTGGCGCTGGCGCGGTTGCTGATCGCCTCGCTGTGCTTTGCAGCATTGCTGGTGATCCGGCGCCAGCCGCTGCCGCCCGTGCGCGACTGGCCGCAACTGGCGCTGCTGGGCGTGATCGGCCTGACCACCTACCACGTCTGCCTCAACTACGCGGAAACACGCATTGCCAGCGGTACCGCGTCGATCATCATTTCGCTGGTGCCGGCGGCGACGGCCGTGGTCTCGGCCTTCTGGCTACGCGAGCGTTTGAGCTTGCGCACCTGGCTGGGTCTGGCCGTGGCGCTGGTGGGGACGGTGCTGGTGGTGCTGGCCAGCGGGCAGCGCGTGGAGGCCGATCCGAAGGCGTTGCTGGTGCTGGTCTGCGTGCTGGTGTCGGCGATCTTCTTCGTGGGGCAAAAGCCGCTGTTCGCGCGCCACGGCACGCTCAGCGTCACCGCGTCCACTTTCTTCGCCGGCACGCTGGGCGCGCTGCCATTTGGCTGGCACCTGCCGTGGGCGCTGGCCGCGGCACCGTGGCCGCACATGGCTTCGCTGCTGTGGCTGGGCATCGCGCCCAGCTTCCTTGGTTACCTGGCGTGGAGTTTCGCGATACACCGCGCCAGTGCCTCGCGCGTGTCCAGCTTCATCTACCTGTCGCCACCGATTGCCATCGTCATCGGCTGGCTGTGGCTGCATGAGATTCCGGGGCCGATGGTGCTGGTCGGCGGCGTCATCGTCATCGCCGGTGTGGTGCTGGCGAATGCGCGGCGGCGAGTCGTGCCGGCACCTGCCGTCGAGGTCTGCGAACAAGCCTGACATCGTTTCCTGCACTGGAGCATGCCATGTACACGCTTTACATCGCCAACAAGAATTACTCCTCGTGGTCGCTGCGGCCGTGGGTGCTGATGCGCGAGCTGGACATTCCGTTCGAGGAGGAATTGGTGCCGTTCGCGCCCGGCACCTCGTCGAGCTGGAGTGCGTTCCGGGCATTTTCGCCCACCGGCAAGGTGCCGTGCCTGCGTGACGCCGACACCACGGTATGGGATTCGCTGGCCATCGCCGAATACCTGGCCGAGCGGCATCCGGACGTGTGGCCGGCCGATCCGGTGGCGCGGGCGTGGGCGCGCTCGACCACGGCCGAGATGCACTCCGGGTTTCCCGCGTTGCGCACTGTGTGCACGATGAATTGCGGCATCCGCGTGCGCATCGATGCACCGGACGAAGCGCTGCGCAAGGACATCGCGCGGCTTGGCGAGTTGTGGAACGAGGGGCTGACGCGTTTCGGCGGTCCGTTCCTTGCTGGCGCCACGTTCGGTGCGGTCGATGCGTTCTACGCACCCGTGGCGTTTCGCATCCAGAGCTACGGCTTGTCGCTGGATGCGGACTCGATGGCTTACGCGCAACGCCTGCTCGAACGGCCCGCGATGCGCGACTGGTACGCCGCGGCACTGGCCGAAACCTGGCGCGATCCGGACCACGAGGACGAGGCGCGCCGAGTCGGTACCTGGCTGCAGGACCTGCGCACGGCCTGAGGCGCCGCAGCGCGCGGCGACGACGCCCGATGGCGGCCAGCGTCGCCGTGGTGGCCGCCGTGGACAGGGCAGGCGCGCGCCAGTGCACCGCGCCCACTTGTTCTGGCGGAACCGCCGCGTACACCCGGGATCTTCGGCCCCTTATCGATAAAGATGTGCCTGGATCGCGACGAAGGCCTCGCGTATCGCGGGTACCGGGCCCAGCGCGCGTTTTGCGTCATTGGTGCCGCCATAGCGGATGCGCAGGAAGTCGGCGATCTTGCGTGAGGCCAGTTCGTCCGCACCATGCCTTTCGTAGGCGTCGAGCACGTAGTCGAGGAACGCCCGCATCTCGCGTTGGTAGCCGCCCAGCCCGGTCGCGCGTGCGGCACCGGCACGCTCGGTGCGCGACAGCGGCGCCAGCGTGAAGCGGACATAGGCCAGCACGTCGAAGATGTCGCTGTCGGGCGCGTCGATCAGTCGCCGCATGTCGTCCAGCCGGTCGGCGTCGTAGCCGAGTTCCGCCAGGCGCTGCCGGAAGGCCTCGCGCCGGTCGGGGTCGCTCCATACGGCGCGCAGCTCATCTTCCGAGGCGACCAGGTTGCCAAGGTCGCCGAACAGTTGCTGCATGAATTCCTGCGCGGTGATCTGCCGGCCCTCGTGCCAGTAGGTGGTGGCGGCGAGGTAGCGGATCGAGCGTTCCTTGCCGTCGGCCAGCTTCACCACGATCTTCGCCACGGGCTCTGGCGTTTCCTTTACCTCGCCGGGCTGCGGCGGGACTTCACCGGTACTCCCGGAATCCTTCGGACGGCGCGGTTCGTCCGGCGGCAACGGCTCGCCATCCCACTCCGGATCGTTGAAGTGCTCGTAGCCCTTCACGAAATCGTAGATGGTGAAGAAGTCCTTGCCGTCGAAGGTGCGCGTGCCACGGCCGATGATCTGCTTGAACTCGATCATCGACTTGATCGGGCGCAGCAGCACGATGTTGCGCACGTTGCGCGCATCGACGCCGGTGGAGAGCTTCTTCGACGTGGTGAGGATCGTCGGCAGCGTCTTCTCGTTGTCCTGGAACTCGCGCAGGTGCAGTTCGCCCAGCTTGCCGTCGTCGGCGGTCACCCGTTCGCAGTAGTGCGGGTCGGGGTTGTCCTTGATCTGGTTGATGGCATTGCGCACGCGCGCGGCGTGGTCCTGCGTGGCGCAGAACACCAGGGTCTTCTGGCGCTGGTCGATCTGGTCCATGAACTCGTGCACGCGGCTTTCCTCGCGTGCGTCGATGATGATCTTCGTGTTGAAGTCGGCCTCGGTGTATTCCTTGTCCGGGTCGATTTCGCCGCCGATCACCTCGTCCTCATCGGAGTACGTGTAGCTGTCCAGCGTGCTGGCCGTCTGGCGCACCTTGAACGGGGTGAGGAAGCCGTCGCCGATACCTTCCTTCAGCGCGTAGCTGTAGACCGGGTCGCCGAAATAGCGGTACGTGTCGGTATTGGCGTCGCGCTTGGGCGTGGCGGTCATGCCCAGTTGCACGGCGGGCGCGAAGTATTCGAGGATGCCGCGCCAGCTGCTTTCGTCCCGGGCGCCGCCGCGATGGCATTCGTCGATGACGATGAAGTCGAAGAAGTCCGGCGGATAGCCTTCGAAGGTGAACTGCGGTTCGCCGTCCTGGTCCGTGCCGGTCATGAAGGTCTGGAAGATGGTGAAGAACACGCTGGCGTTCTTCGGAATCCGGCCCTGCTTGCGGATCTCGTCCGGGCTGATGCGGCACAGCGCATCGGGCGCAAACGCGCTGAACGCGTTATAGGCCTGGTCGGCCAGGATGTTGCGGTCGGCCAGGAACAGGATGCGCGGACGCCGTACCGGATCGCGACTCAGGTTCCAGCTGGATTCGAACAGCTTCCACGCGATCTGGAACGCGATGGAAGTCTTGCCGGTGCCCGTCGCCAGCGTCAGCAGGATGCGCTGCTCGCCCTTGGCGATCGCCTCCAGCACCGCGGTGATCGCGTTGTGCTGGTAGTAGCGCGGCTGCCACTTGCCGCCGCCGGTCTCGAACGGCACCGCGCCGAAGCGGTCGCGCCAGTCGTTGCCTTCGGGGAAACAGCGCGCCCACAGCTCCTGCGGCGTGGGAAACGGCAAGGCGATATCGCCTTCCTTGCCGGTCTGCATGTCGATGCCGTACCAGCCGACGCCGTTGCTGGCGTAGGCAAAGCGCGCCTGCAGCCGCGTGGCGTAATCCTTGGCCTGACCCACGCCCGCGGTATGGCCAAGGCCGGCACGCTTCGCCTCGATCACCGCCAGCTTGCGGTCGCGGTAACTCAGCACGTAGTCGGCCGAGAGCGGGTTGGCGCGCCCGCCGCCACCGGTAATCCGGCCTGGGCAGATCATCTCGCGATTGACCTTCGATCCCTCGACCACGCCCCAGCCGGCGTCACGCAGCACCGGGTCGATGCGGTTGGCGCGGGTATCGGCTTCGGTTTCATTCATGCCGTGCGTAGCCCCCTTCGCGTTGCGCACGTATGGCCAGTACAAATACAGTATCGATCGGCGGCACGTAGCGGTACAGCGCCACGTAACCGTTCAAACCCCGGCCCACCACCAATTCGCATTTGTCGCTGCCCATCGGGCGACCGATCAGTGGATTGTTCGCCAACACCTGAATCGCGCTGACGATTTCGTGGCCCCGTGCTAGCGCCTGCTCGACGTCGTGCTGCAGCAGTTGGTCGACGATGCGCTTCAGGTCGTCGAACACGCCGGGCAGCAGCTCGATGCGTGTCACCCGTGTCGATCCAGCTTGCGTGCCGAAGGGCGCGTGGCCGGCTTGCCGGCAAGGCGATCCTCCAGATACCGGCGCATGTCGTCCCACGGGATGCTTTCGCCGGTTTTCAGGAATTCCGCATAGCGTCGGTCCGCTTCGGTGTGGAAGTCGGCTCGGCGCTCAGCCGCGTCCGCCTTTTCCGCGATCGCCTCCAGGATGAAATTGTGCGACGTCGTGCCCGCCTGCGCTGCCGCCTCGGCAACGCGGGCCTTCAGCTCATCGGGCAGGCGGATGGTCGTGGTGCTCATGGAAACGCTCAGGCGGAGGTATCTTGCGCAAATGTAGCACGTCTGTGTCACAGGATGCCGGCAACGCCACTGGTCGCAACCGCCTTGATATTTCCGGGGCCGAAGCTCACGGCGGCGACAGTTTCGCCGCACTCGTTGGTCAACGAGGCATGATCAGCTCTATTGATTTGAAGTTCGTTAAAGCGTACATTTTATAACATAAATTCATATATGTGCGATTGAACGAACATGACTGCCATCATTTTGAATGCACGCGAGCTTGGTCAGGCCCTTCGGGCAGAGCGCAAGGCGTTGGGTCGGAGTCAGCATGATCTGGCTCTCGGCGCGGACTGCCGTCGTCAGACCATCCTGGACCTGGAGGCGGGCAAAAACGTTTCGCTCAACACCCTGATGGCCACCCTGGCCGCGCTTGGAAAGGGTCTTGCCATCATCGACGCCCGTCCGGATATCGATCAGATCAGCTCTCTGCTGGATCCAGCCGATGAAGATTAAGCAGCTCAGCGTCGCCACCCCCCAAGGCGAGGCCGGCGACATCTATCGCCAGTCGCAGTACGCCTTCAATTACAGCACCAAGGATCCTTCGGCCGCGGTCTCCTTGCTGATGCCGCTGCGGGCCGCGAGCTACAGCGGCAACCAGCTGCCCCCCGTGTTTTCGATGTCGCTCCCCGAAGGGTTCCTGCATGAGCGGATCATTCGGCGCCTGGCCAAGTTCGAGAAGATCGACGACATGCGCCTGCTGGGCATCACCGGGCAGCAAACCATTGGTCGGCTGACGTACACCATCCCGGGGCAGACCAGCACCGGAAAACCGGCGGAAATCGGACTCAGGCGCCTCCTGTCCGAACGGGCGAGCAACGAGATGTTCGAGCACCTGGTGGACATGTATTTCGACTCGGGCATCTCGGGCGCGCAGCCCAAAGTCATGCTGCCGGACGCCGACAAGCCGATGAGCGATCGGGCCACCATGCTGCATTCCGATCTGATCGTGAAGTCCGGTGGCGAGGACTACCCCCACCTGTCGGCCAACGAATTCCTGTGCATGGATGCCGCGCGGCGCGCCGGCATCAGTGTCCCGGAATTCTGGCTGTCCGACGACAGCTCGCTCTTCGTCATGAAGCGCTTCGATCTCGATGGCGACAAGCCCATGGGTTTCGAAGACATGACCGTGCTCATGAACCTGCCTCGCGAGCCGACCGGCCACTACAAGTACACCCAGAGTTATGAGGCGGTTACGCGCTTCATTCGAGCCTTCTGCCGCGAGAATGCCCTTGAAAGCCTGCAGCGATTCTATGCGTGCTTCGTGCTCTGTGTCGCTGTTCGAAACGGCGACGCACACCTGAAAAACTTCGGACTCTTGTACGAACACCCGGCCGCCGCCGCGCCGCGCCTGTCACCCCTCTATGACGTGGTGACCACGGCAGCCTACGACGACATCAACGTCAGGACGGGACAAATGCAGACGGACCGCACGCTGGCATTGAAACTCAACAAGAGCACGCGCTACCCCAACCGAGAGCAGCTGGTCGAATTCGGGAAAACGTTTTGTCTTGTGCGCTCGCCTGAAAAAGTGATTGATCGCGTCTGCGAGGCCATGACGGATTCGCTCTCGGCCAACCGGGACCGGGTGGATGACACTTTCTTCCGGCGACTTCAGGACGAATGGGACCGTGGTCGCGAGTCGATCAGCCCACCTCGGGCACCCATGTGACGCCGGCCCCTCGAAACCAGCTGAATCATCGCGCTTCGTGCTCGTCAACCTGATGGCGTTCAACCGCCGAACGACTGATCAAGCCCGGACCCGGCAGCGATGCGGCTTCGTCTGCGCGAGCCAAATCAGTCGGCCGGGGTGAGGCCGTTGTCCGCGCACCATGCGCGCAGCGCCTGGCGGGTCTGCTCCGACTCCCACTGATGCCAGGCGTCGAGGCTCTGGTGGCGCTCCAGCAGATCCTTGAAGCGGGCATAGGCGCCGCGGTGCGCGAAGATCCCGCAAACCTGCTCGTAGCATGCCGGCAGCTGCGTGCGGGCAAACTCCAGCGCCAGCGGCTTGCCCAGCCCGAATTCGCGCTTGTCCGGCACCGGCACATAGCGCTCTGTGTCGTCGATATCCTCCGGCAACGGTTCGAGCTCGTCGGAGTCGTCGCTGTGCCACAGCACGGCGCCCGTTTCCCGACATACCCAGGCGGCAGTGTCAAAGCCGCTCCCCGCATCCACGAACATCAGCGCGTCTTCGAGGTCACCCAGCTTGACGGGAGTTTGCTCGCTCATGGGAAGTTCGAATAACCCGGCTTTCTGTAGGAGCGCACCCTGTGCGCGAATGGCCTATGACGTCGCAAAGGAATTTCGCGCACAGGGTGCGCTCCTACCGATGACGCCGTCGAGATTTTTCCAGTTTGCTTCATGTCAGCTCTCCGGAGAAGGCTTTTTGCAGGAGGGATTGGCGGAGGTTGGCGAGGTCGGCGAGCTTTTGGACATACGCAGCCTTCAATTTCTTTGCGCGCTCATACAGCTCCTCTGCTCGAACGACGATATCGCTTTGCAGGGAAATATGCGGCAAAACAAAGTTGAGTTGCCGGAGATCTTTGATGTTGATCTGCATGAGCGCGGCGCCGTATGTCTTCGCAGCAATCTGATCACGCGCGTACCGAGACAGAAACTGGAAATACGCGAACTCGGGAAGCACCTTGTCCATCTCAAACCGAATCGGAACGATGCCGCGAGTGACGTTTCCTCCGGCCAGTTCCGGTGCGGCTATGGATATCTCGCCGGTGCTTCCACGAACACACAGCAGAAGCTCGCCGCCGAAGAGTTTTGTTCGCGCGTAGCCGTCCGCCAACTCCGGCGCGATTGACTTCAAACCGGCCAAGGTTATGACCCGTTGTTTCAGGTCAACGGGTCGAACAATCGGCAGGCCGCCTTGAACAAGATCGCCAGGTTGAACGATGCCGTAAGAAAGTTTGCACTCGGGGTGGACCGCATCTTCGAGCCTAACCACGGGGCTGCTTGACGCAAGGTCTCGAAAAACTTCGTCCAACGCATTCTCCAGCAGCCCCTCCGCATCCGCCAGATTGGCCTCGACATGGGCGCGGGCGCGGTCGAGGGCGGCGAAGGCCTGATCGAGCACCGCAACGATCCGCTTCTGCTCGTCCAGCGGCGGAAGTGGGATCATCACGCCGGACACGAGATCGATATTAAGATTCCGAACGGTCGATCCCGCCGCAAGACTATCGAACTGCCGAAACGTATTCGGGGAGCTTAGGACGTAGTACAGGAAAGCCTGGTCAAGGCGAGAATAATCTGGCTTCAGGACCAACCAACCATCGTGAATGCACCCGGATATTCTGAGAATATACGGACGTCCAAAGCTCATTGAGTTTGAAAGAAGAAAGTCGCCTTCTTCCACCCATCGTGACCCTTTTATGCCTTCGCGCCGAATTTTCTCGCTGGTGGAATCTATGTATCGTCCACCCTTTTCCGTATCACCGATCTTGATCCAGCTCACTCCATCGGGGCTATCGGTGATGAAATTCTTGATTGGGCGTGGCGATCCGCCTCTGGCAACTTCCGCTATGGAGGAAATGGATACACGATCCCAGTCAACGCTCACAACATCCCCCGAATCTCTTCCAGAATCTGCGCCGTCCCTTCATCCCGAGCCAGCATGTCCGCAATGATCTGCTCAGGACTGCGCAACGCCTCCGCTTGCGGCGCGTTCGGATTTTTCACCGACAAATCCCACGTCGCCTTGTCTACATCGGCGACCGCTACCGACCAGCTCTTGTCGCTGTCGGCCTTACTCGCCTGCAAGGCCACGAACTCGGCCAGATCGTCGTCGTTGATCGGATTGGTCTTACCCAGGCTGCGGCCCGGATCGAGCTGGTAGTACCAGACCTTTCTTGTCGGCGCGCCCTTGTCGAAGAACAGCACCACGGTCTTCACGCCCGCGCCCTGGAAGGTGCCGCTGGGGCAGTCGAGCACGGTGTGCAGGTTGCAGCTTTCCAGCAGCTCCTTGCGCAGGGCGACGCTGGCGTTGTCGGTGTTGCTGAGGAAGGTGTTCTTGATCACCACGGCGCCGCGCCCGCCGGCCTTGAGCTTGCGGATGAAGTGCTGCAGGAACAGGTAGGCGGTTTCGCCGGACTTGATCGGGAAGTTCTGCTGCACTTCCTTGCGCTCGCCGCCGCCGAACGGCGGGTTGGCCAGCACGATGTCGTGACGATCCTTCTGCTGGATGTCCATCACGTTTTCGCTGAGCGTGTTGGCGTGGCGGATATTGGGCGCGTCGATGCCGTGCAGGATCAGGTTCATCACGCCGAGCACGTAGGCCAGCGATTTCTTCTCCTGGCCGTAAAACGTCTTGCGCTGCAAGGTGTCCCAGTCGGCGGCGGACAGGTCGTCACGCCGCAGGCTGCTCCAGGCCTCGCACAGGAAGCCTGCCGAGCCGCAGGCGCCGTCGTAGATGGTTTCGCCGATCTCGGGCTTCACCACTTTGATCATGGCGCGGATCAGCGGCCGCGGCGTGTAGTACTCGCCGCCGTTGCGGCCGGCGTTGCCCATGCGCTTGATGCGCGTCTCGTACAGGTCGGACAGCTCGTACTTGGCCTGCTGGCTGCCGAAGTTGAGGCCGTCGACGATCTCCAGTGCGTCGCGCAGCGAGTAGCCGGAGCGGAAGCGGTTGGCGATCTCGGCGAAGATCTCGCCGATCTTGTATTCCAGCGTGTCCGGATCATCCGCGGTGTCGCGGAAGGTCTGCAGGTAGGGGAACAGCTCGCCGTTGACGAAGTCGATCAGGTCCTTGCCGGTGCGGGCGTTGAGGTCGGGCGTGCCGTCGGTCGCCTTTGGTGCGGCCCAGGCTTGCCAGCGATAGGGCTCGTCCAGGATGGGGGTGTAGCCGCGGCCTTCCAGTCCGGCCTCGTCTTCCCACTCCTTCTCCATGTCGTCGAGGTACTTCAGGAACAGCAGCCACGAGGTCTGTTCGGCATAGTCCAGCTCGGAAGCCAGGCCTTCGTCGTTCCGCATGACGCGGTCCATGTTGTTGAACGCGTTCTCGAACATGCGGTTTTTGTTTCCTGCTGTGTATCTTGGGATCGGGGTTGTTCCACGCCGCACGGGCGTGTCGGCCACGTCCATCCCCGGATGGGCGCAGGCCGGTGCCTGATGGCTTAGAGCTTGTAGGCCCTATGGATCGCCACGACGCCGTTGGTCAGGTTGCGCACTTCCACCCGGCCAAAGCCGGCGCGTTCCATCATGCCTTTCAGCGTTTGCTGGTCCGGGTGCTTGCGGATGGATTCGGCCAGGTACTGGTAGCTGTCGGCGTCGCCGGCGAACAGCTGGCCGAGCTTGGGCAGCACCTTGAACGAGTGGAAGTCGTAGAGCTTGCCGAACAGCTCGCTCTGCACCTTGGAAAACTCCAGCACCAGCAGGCGGCCGCCGGGCTTGAGCACGCGGCAGATATCGGCCAGCGCCTTGTCCTTGTCGGTGACGTTGCGCAGGCCGAAGGCCATGGTCACGGCGTCGAAACTGGCGTCGGGGAAGGGCAGGCATTCGGCGTTGAGCTGGGCCCAGCGCAGGCCGCTGACCAGGCCGCGGTCGGTCATGCGGTCACGCCCCACGCCGAGCATGGCGGCGTTGATGTCGCCCACCACCACTTCGCCGTCCGTGCCCACGACGGGTTTGAGCAGCGCGGCGATGTCGCCGGTGCCGCCGGCCAGGTCGAGCACGCGGTCGCCGCGACGCACGCCGCTGGTGGCAACGAAGTGGCGCTTCCACAGTCGATGGGTGCCGAACGACATCAGGTCGTTCATCAGGTCGTAGCTGCGGGCGACCGAGGTGAAGACCTGGCCGACCAGCTTCTGCTTCTCGCCAACCGGGACGTCACGGAAGCCGAAATGGGTGGTTTGCTGTTCGCTCATGGGGCAAATGCTACAGGATTCACAAAGGGCATAAGAGTGGCTTATGTGCTCCATAGGGAACATGAAATGGCCTGATCGACCGATCGGGCGTAGCGTTGCGGCTACATCCCGAATCTTCACCGGAGGAAGTTGCCATGAATCGTTCCCATCTGATCCTCGCCGGCACGCTCGGCCTGCTGTTGAGCGTTGGCGCTGCTGCTGCACCGTCCCAGGCGATCACCGCCTCCGGCAACTTCCATCCGCTGCCGCACGCCGCGTTCCAGCCCAGCAAGACGGCCACCTACAAGGTGGTGTTCGGCATGACCAAGGCCAGCGCCAAGCCCGACCAGGTGAATCCCGCGCTGGAGCGCGTGGCGCGCACGGTCAACCTGTACGTCTCGGCGGGTGTGCCGCTCGATCATCTGAAGTTCGTGGCCATTGCTTATGGCCCGGCCACCGCGCTGGTGCTGGACAACGCGCACTATCACGCACAGTTCGGCGTGGACAATCCCAACCTGCCGGTGATCGCGCAGCTGCACAAGGCCGGCATCACGGTGGCGGTGTGCGGGCAGGCGGTGGCCGAGCACCACTACCAGAACGCCTGGGTGGCGAAGGATGCCGAAGTGGCGCTGTCGGCACTGACCACGATCACCGAACTGCAGCAGCAGGGCTATGCCCTGATGCCGCTGTAAGGAGGCCGCGATGAGCTTGCATCCTGCCCGCTGGACTCGCGCACTGCTGGCCGGCGCACTGGCGCTGGCCTGCACCGGCGCGTTCGCCAGCCAGACCGATTTCCTGCCGCCGTGGAATCCGCCGCCGGCCGGTGGCGAGCACTTCAGCGTGCCGCCGGTGGACGCCATCGCCGACTTGCATGGCGACGTGGTCGACCCGCAGCTCACGGTGTTCTTCGCCGGCAACCAGTTCATGGTGGTGCATGACCTGATGGCGGCCTTCAAGAAGGCCTATCCGAAATACCAGCGCATCTACGTGGAAACGCTGCCGCCGGGCATCCTGGCCAAGCAGATCGAGACCGGTTCGCTGGTGATGGGCAACCTGCGTATCGCGCTGAAGCCGGACATCTACACCGCCGGCAAGGGCGCCATCGAGGCACGGCAGAAAGAGCATCACTGGTTTGCCGCCACTGCCGACTACGCGCGCAATCCGCTGGCGATCCTGGTGGCCAAGGGCAATCCCAAGCACATCGAAGGCTTGAAGGATCTGGCGCGTCCGGACGTGCGTGTCAGCATGCCGAACCCGGCGTGGGAAGGCATCGCCAAACAGATCGAGGTGAGTTACCGCAAGGCCGGTGGTGAGGCGCTGGACCACGCCGTGATGGTGACCAAGGTGAAGGATGGCAGCACCTTCCTCACCCACATCCACCATCGGCAGTCGCCGCTGCGCGTGCTGCAGGGCGAGTCCGATGCGGCGCCGGTGTGGTCGACCGAGGCGTATTTCCAGCAGCAGATCCTGCATCACCCGGTGGAGACCATCGCGATTCCGGCGGCACAGAACGCCACCGCCACCTATACCGCTGCGCGCATGAAGGCGGCACCGCATCCGCAGGCGGCGAAGGACTTCTTCGCCTTCATGCAGTCGCCGGCGGCGCAGGCGGTGTATCACAAGTACGGCTTCCAGCCGCCGCAGCCATGAGAGCGGTGCCGGTTCTCGCCACGGCCGTTGGCCTGTTGCTGGCTGGTGCCGCGCTGGCGGCCACACCGCCGGCCACCAAGCCGGATGCGGCCGCCATCGCGCAACAGGGCAACGGCCGTGGCGTCGCGCCGTGTGCGGCCTGCCACAACGCCAATGGTGGCGGTCAGCCGGCGGCGGGTTTTCCGCGTCTGGCCGGCTTGCCGGCCGCCTACCTGCACAAGCAGCTCGACGACTTCGCCAGTGGTGCACGCAGCAATGCCACCATGCAACCGGTGGCGGCAGGTCTGAGCGAAGCCGAGCGCGTGGCACTGGCCGCGTACTACAGCCGGTTGCCGATACCGCCGGCAGCGGCACCGGCCGCGCCGCTGGACGCGCAGCAGAAAGCGCTTGGCGAAACGCTGGCCACGCGCGGCCGCTGGTCGAAGGGGCTGCCGGGCTGCGCGCAGTGCCATGGTCCGGACGGCGTGGGTGTGGGCGATCACTTTCCACCGCTGATCGGGCAATCGTCCGTCTACATCAGCAACCAGTTGCACGCGTGGCAGAAGGGTACGCGGCACAACGATCCCCTGCAGTTGATGCAGACGGTCGCCGGCAAATTGAGCGAGTCGGACATCGCGGCGGTCAGCGCATGGTATGCCGCGCAACCGGCCGCGACGCCAGCAGGAGCACAGCAGCCATGAGCACGCTTCGATATCCGGTTCTGGGGCTGGCCTTGTTGCTGGCGGGCTGCGGCCATGGCAACGGGCAGCACGAGCACGCTGCCGTTTCCACGGCCGCTACGGCCACGCCACCGGCACATGCCATGACGACGGTGGCCAAGGCTTCACCCGCTGCCTTCGTGCCGCCCGCGGACAACGCGATCCCCGACAACGACTTTGGCAAGGAAGTGGCGCTGGGGCGGCAGATTTTCCTGCAGCCGGACAAATACGCCGCCGCGTATGTGGGCAACCACCTCAGCTGCGCCAACTGTCATCTCGACGCGGGCAGGCTGGCGAATGCCGCGCCGCTGTGGGGCGCGTGGCCGATGTATCCGGCCTATCGCAGCAAGAACCACCACGTGAACACCTTCGCCGAGCGGCTGCAAGGCTGCTTCCGCTTCAGCATGAATGGCAAGGCGCCGCCGGGCGGCGATCCGGTGCTGGTGGCGCTGGAAAGCTATGCCTACTGGTTGTCGGAAGGCGCGCCGGTGGGCAAGGCCTTGCCGGGGCGGGGCTATCCGAAACTGCCCAAGCCCGCGCAGGCGCCTGACTACGCACGCGGCGAGACGGTGTTCAAGCGCGATTGCGCGTTCTGTCACGGCGACGACGGCCAGGGCCAGCAAGTGGCCGGACACGTGGTGTTCCCGCCGCTGTGGGGGCCGCAATCGTTCAACTGGGGCGCGGGCATGCATCAGTTGAACAACGCCTCGGGTTTCATCAAGGCGAACATGCCGTTGGGTCGCGGCAACACTCTGAGCGATCAGGATGCGTGGGACGTGGCCTATTTCATGGACGCCCACGAACGCCCGCAGGACCCGCGTTATGCCGGTTCGATCCAGGCCACGCGGGCCAAGTACCACGACACGCCGCAGTCGCTGTACGGCACCGTGGTCAACGGCAAGCTACTGGGGCGGGGCACGGCGCACTGAAGCTGGCGCTCTCATGTCGCGCAAACATGGTCGAGTGAATCCCTCTCCCTTCGGGAGAGGGTGGCGGCAGTCGGGAGAGGGTACGGGCGGAGCGAGGCGTGAGGCTTCACGAACCCTCACCCCAACCCCTCTCCCGCGGGGAGAGGGGCTAGCCTGATCGGCATCAACGCTTGTCGGTGGCGTCGGCCGCGTGTTCCTGTTGCTCGCTTTCCACGTGGCGTTCGTGCAACTCGGCGCCGATGTCTGTGGGCGAAATATCCGGTGCAGCGGGGGGGGCGACGGGATCATTCGGCACGGCGGCGGCGCGCGGACTTTCCTTGTCGTCGCCGCCGGTGATCTTCAGGATCGAGTGGCGCATCTCGCGCGCCAGGATCACGCGTGCGTCGCGCACCATGTCTTCCAGCGCGCTGTTGTAATCCAGCTTGCCGTCGTCGTCGGTCCACACCACGCGGCGTTCGCGCAGCTTCTGGATGAAGCCGCGGAACAACGCCTTGTCGAAGAACTCCGGCGCGGACAATTCGTTGAGCAGGCTGAGGCGCTGCGCGGCCAGCGTGCAGGCTTTTTCCAGCTCCGCCGCGGAAATCGCGTGCGGGCCGTGCTTGGCCAGCGCGGCGATGGCGATGTAGTAGCGTTCGAACGCCTGGATCAGGCTGCGCGCGATGGTCTTGAGCTGGAACGCGGCATCGTCCTGGCCCGGGCCGCGCTCGAGCACGCGGCCGTCGCTGGTGGTTTCGAGCAGACCTCGGCGCACGAAGAAGTCGATGGTGGCCTGCAATTGCGCGGCGAAGCCGTCCTCGTCCCAGGGCAGGAACAGTTCGCCCTGGATGAACGGGTAGATGATCTTGCCCAGGCGCAGGATCGAATTGCGCGTCATGCGGCGGTTGTTGAGGAAGCAGCACGACACCCACGCGGCTGTGGCCACCAGATGCAGCACGTTGTTGCGGAAATAGCTCAGCAGCACCGCCTGCTCGTCGTCGGCGGTGAGCACGTCGCCGAGCGGATGCGCGATGCGACGGATCCAGCCCATCTGCTCGCCGTAGGCGATGATCGCGGCTGGCGCCAGCGAGGTCAGCGTGATGCGGTCGGAGTAGGGCAGCTCTTCCAGCAACGCCTTCATCAGCTCCAGCTGGGCGAGCAGGTCGTTCTCGGCCATCGCGTGCTTGGGCGTGGACAGCAGCGCCAGGGCCAGCAGGTTGATCGGATTGACGTCGGCGGCGCGGTTGATGTTGATGTGGATCTGCTCGGCGAGCTTGTCCACCACGCCGTTGATCCACTCCGGCTTGGTCTCCGGATCGTCGACGCTTTTGCGCCAGTCGGGACTGATCGCATCCAGCAGCGGGTTCAGTTCGATCGGCTCGCCGAAATTCAGTGCCACATGACCGTAGCGCTGGCGCAGCACCTTCAGGCCCTTGAGCAGGCCGAGCAGGGATTCCTTTTCCTTCGGCTTGCCCGACAGTTCGCCAGCGTAGGACTTGCCCTCCATCAGCTTCTCGTAGCCGATGTAGACCGGCTGGAACAGCACCGGTCGGCGCGGCGCACGCAGGAAGGCGCGCACCGTCATCACCAGCATGCCGGCGCGCGGGGCCAGCAGGCGCCCGGTGCGCGAGCGGCCGCCTTCGATGAAGTATTCCATCGGCACGCCGCGGTCGATCAGCTGCGCCACGTATTCGTTGAAGATCACCGAGTACAGCGCGTTGCCCTTGAACGTGCGGCGCAGGAAGAACGCGCCGCCGCGGCGCAGGATCGGCCCGATCACCGGCAGGTTCAGGTTCACGCCCGCGGCGATGTGCGGCACCACCACGCCGGACATGTGCAGTTGGTAGCTCATCAGCAGGTAGTCGGCGTGGCTGCGATGGCTGGGCACGTAGATCACTTCGTGGCCGGGCGCGGCGGCGCGGGCCTTGTCGAAGTGGTGCATGGTGATGCCGTCGTACAGCTTGTTCCAGAAGTTGCTGAGCAGCAGCGAGGCCGAGCGCACCACCGGGTGCGAATAGTCGGCGGCGATCTCCAGCATGATCTTCTGGGCACGCCGCCACGCCTTGGCCTGGCTGATCTTTTCCTTGGCCGCGGTGGCGGCGATCGCCGCGCGTACCGGTTCGGCATTGAGCACCGCGTCGACCACGGTGCGCTTGTGCGAGAGATCCGGCCCGATCACCGCCGCACGGATGCGTCGGAAGTGCGTGCGCAGCACACGGGCGATCTTGCGCGCGAAGCGTTCCGGGCGGACGTCGCCGCCTTCGTTCAGTACCGCCCGCATCGACACCGGCGCGGAGAATTGCACCACCGTGTCGCGACCGTTGAGCAGCAGGGCAAGCAGGCGGCGGAAGCGGCCCACCACCACCCAGTTCTCCGAGAACAGCACGCTGAACCAGCCCGATTCGCGGGTTGGTGCGCGACCCACGTAGATCGACACCGGCACGATCTGGATGTCGCGTTCGGGATCGGCCTCCAGCGCACGGGTGAGCTGGCCCAGCGGTTCGTTCGGCGAACGGTGGCGATTGCGGCCGAGCAGACGCCCGTCGCGATGGGCCAGCGCGAATACCGAGCGCCGCCGACGCGTGCCGGCCAGCGGCTGCATCGGGCTGGGCAAGCCGGCCTCGCGGCAGGCCCGCTCCAGGATTTGCATGTCGGAGAAACCGTCGCGCTCGATCACGTAGCAGACCGGCGTGCCGGCCTGCAGCAAGCTGGTCGGTTCGGCTGGTTCGCGGCGAATGCGCACCCAGGGTTCGAGCAGTTGGCCGCCGACCCGGAACCACCAGGGCGTGCGGCTACGCGCGGGGCTGTCCGCGGTCATCATGTTCGGCATCGGCATCGGTGAATTGTACCGGGTGGACCGTACTGGCCGGGGTTAAGGCTTTGTTGGCGCGCTGGGGGCGCGCGCCGCGGTGGCTGCTGGCGCCGGGGGCACGCTGGCGGCCTTTGCCGGGGCGGCAGCGCTGGCTGCAGCGGCGGCCTTGCGCTCCACCACTTGCTGGTGGGCCTTGCGCACGCTGTCCACCAGGGCTTCGTTGTACCAGCGGCCGTTGACCAGCATCATCTGGGTATCGGTGCTCAACGGCTTGCCCAGCAGGGTGTAGCTGACCTGCACGTGGGCGTGGCCGTGGGTGATGTTCACGGTGGTGGCCTTGACCGAGTTCAGGGTGTCGTCGATGGACAGCCCGTAGATCGCCAGCAACTGCTTGAAGCCGCCGAACACCTCGGCGTACTTCTTCATGGCGGTGTCGAAATCCAGCGTGCGCAGTTCGTCCGGACTCTTCAGGTCGAGCTGGCGGGCGGTGGCCACGACCACACCCACGGCCTGCTTGGCCTTGGCCTGGTCGAACCAGGGTGCCTTCTGGGCCCACGGCAGCATCGCGGCGAGCACGTCATTGGCCTGCTTCTTCTGCGCCTCGGTGAGGGTCTTGGACTGGGCAATGCCGGTGCTGGCAATGGCCTGGCCCACGCCGATCAGCACCGGGATCTGGTCCTGGTACTGCTTCTGCATCTGCGTCAGCTTGGGCTGCAGCTCCGTATACAGCTCGGTTTCGGCGTTGGGCGCGGTGAGCTTCTGCATGGCTTCGGTGAAGCGGGCGCGCTGGGCGGCCGTGATCGGTCGCTGGTCAAGATGCAGCTGGCTCCAGTCGGCGCGCATCTGGGTGTAGTCGGCCGGCGGCAGTGCGTGCTTCCAGAAGCCGCCGAAGTCGCCGTCCTTGATCAGCTGTACCGATTCCTGCACGGCCGCTTCAGGGGTGCTGCCACCGGAGACGTCGGCAGCGTTCTGGTGATGGCAGGCAGCCAGCGCCACGGTGGCGACAAGCGGCAGGAAAAGGCGGTGCAAGGCAGGAAAGCGCATGGAATATCTCGCGGCTGAGGGCGCCTGAGGCGCCGGCGGGATGGGGCATCCGGTCGGATGCCGTGACAAATGCAAGGGGAGGGATGATAGCCGAGAGCCCGCCCACGGTCTCCGGATGCCCGTCGCACTCCGCGCGACCATTCCATGGGGAGCGCCCGGCACGAGGTCGGCGAACGAAGTGATCGGCCAAGAAAAACCCCACGGACGTTGAGGTCTCGCGGGGCTCGTGCCGGCAGAGCCGGAAGGGAAATGGCCTTGCCTGCGACGCCGGATGGCGACCAACAGGGTCGGGCAAGGCAAATGTTACCCAGTTGTGAAACTTAAGGCAATACTTTGCATATCATGCAGAAATGTATTGATTTGAAAGGAAATCATTGTTCGCGAAGTGCGTGAATCATGTCGCGCCGGCGTTCCTGTGGTGGCGCGCTCCAATTGTTGCCGAACAGGGCCGGCTGCCAGTCGCCATAGGTGGGGTTGGGCAACACGAACCAGCGCCGGCCGATCCACTGCATGTAAGGCGCCACGGCCTTGGCACGCCCGGCGTCGCTGTTGGCGATCACGGTGACGAAGTCGCCGAGCTGGTCGCCGAATTGCATCAGCACGCGGTATTTGCGACTGATGAGCTGGCGCCGGCAGCTCTTCTGGGTGCCGATCTGCTCGCAGCCGGGCACGAAGGTACCCAGGCCGAGGAACGCGTCCGGCCCCTGCACCGGAAAGCCCACCTTGCGCAGGTTGGCCACGGTGACGTTGTCCAGGCTCTTGTCGCGATTGGAGATGAAGATCACCGCGATGCCGTGTTTCGCGGCAAACCGGGTGAATGCCACGGCGCCGGGTAGCGCGCGGGCGCGCTCTTCCTTGCACCAGGCGGCCCAGCTGGCTTCGTTGTATTCGCCGCCGTTCTTGACCAGGCGAGCCTGGTAGGGCGAGTTGTCCAGCGCGGTCTCGTCGATATCCAGCACCACGGCGGGCTTGAGGCCTTTCAGCGGGGCGACGCGGTCGTCCTTGGGCAGTGCGTCCCAGTGTGGGTCGTGCAAGGCGGCGAGCAGGCGTGATTCGGCGTCGCGATACGTTTGCAGGTAGATCAGGTCGTGCTCGATCGCGGTTTGCGTCCAGGCCACGGCGTCGAGATTGTCGTTGGGCGGCGTGGCGGCAGTTGCCGGTGCTGGCACGGAAGGCGTGGTCGGCGCAGCGGGTTGGAGGGCGGGCGCGCTGGCGCAGCCGGCCAGCAGCGAGGCGCACAGCAGCGCCGGCAGGAAACGGGACATGGTCGACCTTGGTGACGTAGGGCGGAAAGCGCACATCATCAAAGTTTAACGTGACAGCCGGATGCAAACGTGCCGCCGGCCCCCGCATGAACGAGGGGCCCGGCATGGGTCCCGGCGGGCTGGCGGCCACCGCGTCGGGCTGACAGACTGCGATGGTCCCTCATGATCGGCGGTGCGCATGGAGCCCACTTCGTCCATTTTTTCCGGTACCCGCATCGCCAGCATGGTGCTGGCCGGTATCGCGTTGCTGCTGGTGCTGTGGTTGCGCCTGCTGCCCGCCTTGCTGGCGGGCCTCCTGGTGTACGAGCTGGTGCAGGCAGCCACACCGTTGCTGGGGCGACGCATCTCGGGCGAGCGCGCACGGATGCTGGTGGTGGCGGTGCTGGGTGTGGTGCTGGTGGGCTTGCTGGTGCTGCTGGTGCTGGGGTTGGTCAGCTTTTTCCGCAACGAGATCGGCGACCCCGAACTGCTCTGGCGCGAACAGTTGATGCCGCTGGTGGAAAAGGCGCGCCAGCAGTTGCCCGCAGCGATCACCGCGCGCCTGCCCGACAGCGTGGACGAGCTGCGCCTGATGGCGATGGAACTGACCCACAAGCATGCCGGCCGGCTGCAACTGGCCGGCAAGGAAACCGCGCGGGCGCTGGTGCACATCATCATCGGGCTGGTGCTGGGCGCGATCGTGGCGCTGAGTCATGCGCGCCCGGCGCATCGTTCCGGTCCGCTGGCCAACGCGCTGGCGGAACGTTGCCGGCGATTGGCCGAGGCGTTCCACGACATCGTGTTCGCGCAGATCAAGATTGCCCTGATCAATGCCGTGTTCACCGCCGTGTTCCTGCTCGGCGTGCTGCCGCTGCTGGGCATCCACGTGCCGCTGTCCAAGACCCTGGTGGCGCTGACCTTCGTGGTCGGCCTGCTGCCGGTGATCGGCAACCTCATCTCCAATACCGCGGTGACCATCGCCGCGCTGTCGGTGTCGCTGTGGGTGGGCGTGGCAGCGCTGGTCTTCCTGGTGGTGATCCACAAGCTGGAATACTTCCTCAACGCCCGCATCGTCGGCAGCCGCATCCACGCCCGCGCCTGGGAATTGCTGGTGGCGATGCTGGTGATGGAAGCCGCCTTCGGCCTGGCCGGCGTAGTCGCCGCACCGATCTACTACGCGTATTTGAAGCGGGAGTTGGAGGCAGCGCGCTTGATCTGAGGCGGCATTACTCCACCGCTCGGTTCGCCGGGCTGGAGCAAGCCTCGCCTCGACTTCACGGGCGCATCTGCGCGGTTACCCCGTACAAACATGCGATCCCGTCCCCACCTGTCCTGCGGTAGTTCGAGGCAATGGGCCCGTCTGCTGCCAACTCTTCCTGGCGCCCTCGATTCTGTTATCGTCGCAATTAATTGCGATTTGCGATAGCAAGTTCCAGCACTGTGGCGGGGGCCACGAATTCAAGGGGAGAAAATCGATATGCAACACACGTTCTTGCGAGCCCTGCTCGCGGGTGTCCTGACGGCTGCCACGACGCAAGTCCAGGCATTGCCGTCCAAGCCCGTGGCAATCGAGGACTTGGCACGCTTGCCGGCGCTGCAGTCGGTAACACTCAGTCCCGACGGCAAGCGCCTGGTAGGTCTCATTCCCTCGCCGAAGAACCCTGACGAGACGGCGCTGGCCACTTGGGACACGGACTCGCTGTCCTCCGGACCCAAGGTGGTAACGCCTTCCGGTGACCACATGAAATTCATTGCCGCGGTCGCATTGAAGGCAGGCAAGATTCTTGCGGTGGGTCGTCAGGAATGGACCGGCGAGCTGGGTGGCTGCGGCGAGGGCAAGGTCACCGGCGCGACTCGCACTTTCATGACCAAGCCTTACCTCACCGGGAACGATCAAAAGACATTCGACGAGGCTTTCGCCAGCGATACGCACAAGCTTGGCATCAGCCAGAGAACCCAACGCTGTCTGGAATTGGGTGGTACCGCGTCGCTGGTCAACATGCTGCCGCTGGATCCTGATCGGGTAATCATCCGCCAGCTCAGCGAAATCAGCCTGACGTCCAGTTACTACCTCTACAACCTGAAAACGCGGGAGATGGAGTTGCTGTTCCGGGGTGGCACGCGTGCTACGCCATCGCTGTTCGATTCGCGCACGGGCAAGGTGCTGGCCAAGACCGAGATCGTCCCGATCAGTGGCGATTATGAGCAGCACGTGCTCTTGCTGAATGCCAAGACCGGACAATTCGAGCTGCAGGCGCCACTGACAACGAAGCTTTCGGATCGGCATTCAGTGAACGTTGCAGGCATCGACGACACGACCGGCAAGTACTACATCCTGACCGACCAGTTCTCGGACAAGATCCAGGCGCGCCTGTACGACCCCGCGCTGCATGCTTACGACACGGAACCGGTGGTTGCCGACAAGGACTATTCCATCGGCGGGTTGTTGTTCAGCGCCCGGCGCGCCAATTTCAATCAGATCGTCGGTTTCGTGGTGGATGGACCGTATCGGCAGACGGTGTACGTCGATCCCACGCTGAAGGCGATCCAGGCAAGCATCCGCAAGGCATTCCCGAACCAGCAGGTCGCGATATCCGACTACACGGACGACTTTTCCACGGTGCTGTTCAGCACGCAAGGCCCGGGTACGCCCATTGCCTATCACCTGATACGGAACAAGGAAGTCGCGAACCTGGGGAGTCAGCGCCCGTGGCTGGGCAAGGGCCTGGACGTGGACGAGCGCTGGGTGACCTACACGGCGCGTGACGGGCGCGAGATTCCCGCGATCCTGGACTTGCCGATCGGCTGGAAGCAGGGCGATGCGCCGGCACCGGCCATCGTGTTGCCCCACGGCGGCCCATGGGCCCGTGACTATACCGGTTGGGACGTCTCGGGCTGGGTGCCGCTGCTGGTTTCACGCGGCTATGCCGTGCTTCGCCCGCAGTACCGTGGCTCCGAGGGGCTGGGGCGCAGTCTGTGGCTGGCCGGCGACAAGCAATGGGGCCTGAAGATGTCCGATGACCTGGACGACGGTGCTGCCTGGTTGGTGTCGCAACACTTTGCTGCAAAGGACCGGATCGCCATCTTCGGCTACTCCTACGGAGGCTTTGCCGCGATTGCTGCCGATGTGCGCGCGCCTTCGCCATTCCAGTGCGCAATTGCCGGCGCGCCGGTGGCCAACCTCGGCCGGCTCGGCACATCCTGGAGCGACAACCGCCTGCAACGCATTCTGCAGGGGCGAACGGTCAAGGGCATGGATCCCATGCAGAACACGGCCAAGGCGCACCTGCCGATCATGCTGTTCGGCGGCGATCGCGACGTGCGCGTGCCGCCATTCCATCCGCGCGATTTCTACAAGGCCGTCAAGGGTACGGTCCCTGCGCAGTACCACGTGATAGCCGACATGCCCCACAGCATGCCGTGGTACCCACGACAACAGCGCGAAACGCTGAAGCTGATCGCCGACTATCTCGCAAATGATTGCGGCCCCGGTGGCTTGTAAGAATATTTCTGCGTAAATCGTGTGATATTGCGTTTCAAGTCACAATGTGGCTACATTCGCTGAACGTTTGTGTAACGAATGCGTAATTTCTTGCGCATCATTTGGGGAGGGAGAGATCCATGAACAAGTACGTGCAACGCGGGCTTCGCCGCCTGCCGCTGGCCATCGCTGTCGTGGCGGCGCTTCAGGTCATGCCTGCTTTCGCGCAGGAGCAGTCGTCCACGGCGGCGACCAGTCAGTCGAGCAGCAATAGCGACAACACCAAGGAAAATGCCAAGGCCAAGAGCCTGGAGACGGTTACCGTCACCGGTTCGCTGCTGAAGCGCCCGGAATACGAGACGACCTCGCCGGTGCAGGTGATCGAAATCAAGACCAGTCTTGCTGCCGGTCAATTCGACACCGCAAGCATCCTGCAGACCACCACAGCGGCGGCTGGCTCCACGCAGATCAATGGCCAGTTCGGTGGCTACGTCGTGGAAGGCGGCACCGGCGTGCAGACGGTCAACCTGCGCGGCCTGGGCGCCAATCGCACGCTGGTACTGCTTGATGGTCAGCGTCCCGGCCCTGCCGGAACTCGTGGCCAGGTGGGAGCATTCGACCTCAACGTGATTCCACAGGTCATCCTTTCGCGTATCGAAATCGTCAAGGATGGCTCCTCTTCAATCTACGGCTCGGATGCGCTGGCCGGCGCAGTCAACCTGATTACCAAGAAGAGCATGGACCGCCCGGAACTTTCCCTTGCCGCCAGCGTGCCGGAACATGGCGGCGGCGAGCAGTACACGTTCTCGTTTGGCGATGGCTGGAACTTCAGCAACGGCAGCATCGTCGCCGCCGTGCAGTTTGACAAGCTCAAGGCACTGCAAGTGGGCGACCGCGACTTCCTCAACTGCAACCAGGACCGCGTCTGGGGCAAGGACGGACAGCGCATCGACCGCGCAGACCACTCCATTCTGGAAGGGTCTGGCCTGGCCGGGTGCAACAATCTGTACGCAAACACGATCATCAAGTACGTCAATTCCCGAGTCCGTTACGTACCCTCCAAGGATGGCAGCACGATCGGGCCGTTCCCGGGTTACCACCCGCGTCCGTATCCCACGCCGTCCTATGCGAATGGCGGCAAGGCTTATTACGAGGATGTGCTGAACTATCCGTTTTACGGCGACAGTGATGCCATCAGCGCGCGTCAACGCGTCAGCGCCTACCTGGCTACCGATTTCAGCTTCGGCAGCGTGAACTGGAAGACGCAGTGGTTGGTCAATCACCGCACCAGCAAGACCCATTCCTATCGCCAGTTCTTCCCGCTCGTTTCCGATGGTCCGATGGCGCCCGATCTGTCGAATGTGTATGAGCCCATCATGCCGTTCCCTGACAACGGCACGGAGTCGGTGAACTACATTTACGGCACGACCAAGCTCGAAGGTCTGTTCACCTCTACCGACAGCTGGGGTTGGGAAGTCAACGCCGGTTATAGCCGTTCCGACGGTGATTACCGTCACCTGGATATCGATACCTCGAAGACCGGTGACCTCAGTCTCGACGGTTCCGGTGACGCCCTGGTCAACTACTTCGACCCGGGTTTCCTGAGCGGGGCGCGCATGAAGGAGCTGGTCAACACCATCGGCGTGTTGGACACCGGCAACACGGTGTACACGCAGGCTACCGTCAACGCCATCGCTACCGGCAACCTGTTCACCCTGCCAGCGGGCGACGTCGCTTCTGCGTTCGGTGTCGAATACCGCCATTACAAGATCGATGACCAGCCCAGTCAGCTCGCGCTGGACAAGATGCAATGGGGCTATACGTCGGCGAACCGGACCTACGGTACCGACAACGTCAAGGAAGCCTTCGCCGAGATCAGCGTGCCGTTGCTCAAGGGAATCCCGGCCATTGAATCGCTGACGGCAGATGTGTCCGGTCGCGTGTTCAAATACGGCACCGTGGATGGCCACGACCAAGTCTGGAAGGCCGGGCTCAATTGGCAGATCACGCCCACGTTCCGTATTCGCGGCACGATCGGCACCTCGTATCGTGCACCCGGCCTGTATGAGCTATACCTTGGCGACCAGACCGGGTTCCAGGCGCAGACGACGATCGACCCATGCATCCTGTGGGGAGACAGCACGAATGATCGCATTCGCACCAATTGCGCGGCAGCAGGCATTCCCGCCGATTACAATGGTGCCGGGTCCTCGGCCCTGATTCATTCCGGTGGCGGCAAGGGTCACTTGATGCCTGAAACTTCCAGGGCCAAGAGTTTGGGTTTTGTCTGGACGCCGAGCTTCGCCAACCTCAACGTGGCGGTGGATTACTTCGACTATAACGTGCATGGCGAGATCACCAACCTCAGTGCAGGTGACGTGATTGCCGGTTGCTATGGAAGCGCGACGTACCCGAATGCCTTCTGCGATCAGATCAAGCGCAAACCGGGTAATGACCCGGGCAACCCCTACATGATCACGGATGTCTACGGTTCGTACATCAACATCAACCGCGAGCGTACCCGTGGTTACGACCTGCAGATCAACTACGACAATGATTTTTCGTTTGGCAAGTTGTCGGCCGATGCGCAGGTGACGTACACCATCGAAGACACCACGCTGCTGTTCAGCAGCGCAGAGGCCAGTGGTTTCACCAAGGAGAATCAGGTGGGCTATATCGGTCGTCCCAAGACGGTGGGCGTTGCCGATCTCAGTTTGAAGCGCGGTGACTGGACCTATGCCTGGCAGGGTCGTTACGTCAGCAGCACCCAGAACGACTACACCCGCAACTTCACCTACTCGGGTTACGACGATGCCACGCGCGATATCAAGGCGGGTTGGCAGTTCCTGCACAACGTGTCGGCAACCTGGGAAAGAGGCAACTGGGGCCTGATGTTCGGTGTCCGCAACTTGTTCGACAAGGCACCGGACCTGATCTCGCCATCCTCAGGCAGCACCATCGGCAACACGCCGCTGTATGCCTCACAGTATGACTGGTATGGCCGTACGTTCTTCGGTCGTCTGAACTACAAGTTCTGATCCGGGGAAACGATGACCATGAAAAGGAGGCGACATATGTCGCCTCCTTTTTTGTTGTGGATGGGACCCAATGATCTTGGCTACGCATTTCGGGTGCTCGACCAACGTGCAGGCCTATGGTGTCGATTGGGTCGGGACGTGAATGGCGCGCGACGATCAGCGGATGCAAGGGATATCGTGATTGCCGGGCGACGTTCGGCCAGACGCGAGCATGGCTGGATGGGCAATACATCCGCGTACTGCTGAAGGTATTGGCTGGCTACCTGGCAGACGGCCTCTGCATGTCGAACGCGAGCATGTCTGTGCAGCCATGGCGTACAGACGGATGCGCCACCATCAATCAGGGGCCACCGCGTGCTGGTCGATCTCGAGGACTGGGTCATGCTGGCATCTGTTGCGTGAGGCCGTTCCGGTAAGTGGCCGAGCACAGACGGCCATGACTTGGTTTCTCTCGCAGACTGGCACGATAGTTTCAGGTTGTCGCGTATGGCTGCTAGCCGCGAGGGAGGCGTGAATTAACTTCAAATCGAATTAATTTACGGAAATCGTAAATTAATTCGATTTGATTCCAAGCTTGTAATATCGACATGCTTTAGATTGCGGATTTGGTGACGAACGTGTTAAATCGCCGAGGGGCAGGAAGTAACAGATCTCCTGCCAGGGATCGGGTCAACGTCATATCCGCAGAGGTGGGTGCTCGACTCGAATAGATGTTGGCGGGAGTGGGTCGCCGGGGGGCGCGCCAATTTGGATACAGTAAATTCAGGGTAGGGGAACAATATGTTGAAATCCAAACTTGCGGTTGCCGTCGTGGCGGCCTTGGCGTTCGGTTACTCGTCGGCATACGCAGGAGATCTTTCTGCTCAAGCGGCGACCGGCTCGCAACAGGATGCGGCGTCTGCGCAGCAGGTCGACGCCAACAAGGCCAAGAAGCTGCAAACGATCACGGTGACGGGCTCGCTGATCCCGCAGACACAGGTCGAGACGGCCACACCGATCATCACGATCACTGCGGCGGACATGAAGGCTCGCGGTTTCACTACGGTGGCGCAAGCGCTGCAACAGGCTTCGTTCGCCACGGGCAGCGTGCAGGGCATGCAAGACACCAATTCTTTCACGACTGGTGCCGAAACATTGAGCATGTTCGGATTGCCAGTGGGCTTCACAAAGTATCTCATCGATGGTCGCCCGATGGGCAACTTCCCTGGCCTGTATAACGGCAGCGACACCTTCAACAGCATCAGCGGCATCCCGATGGACATGGTCGATCACATCGACATTCTGCCGGGTGGCCAATCTTCGCTGTATGGCTCCGATGCCATTGCCGGTGTCATCAATATCGTCCTCAAGAAGCATATCGACGCACCGGTTGTGGATGCTCGCTACGGCTGGCACACGGGGGGTGGTGGTGCCGATCGGCGCATCAGCTTTGCCGACAGCTTCAGCGTAGGCGCATGGAACTCGCTGGTGGGCGTGCAGGTTGAGAACACCTCACCGATCTGGACCCGGGACCGCGACCTGACCAAGCAGTTCTACACCCAAGGCACTACGCCGGCGACGGCATCGCGCGACTATCTGTTTACCAGTGCCTACAATTTTGCGGATCCGCATAACCTGATTCCCGGAAGTACGGGCTATCAGTTCCTGGATCCGGACAATTGCGCCAATGTCTCCAGTCAGTGGGGCGGCACGGAAGGCAAGCAGTACCGCCAAGGCAGCGGCTACTACTGTGGCTCGCAATACACGCCGGGTGCCGGGACGGTCCAGTCTGGCAAGCACAGCGCCAGCTTCTATACGCACAACACGGTTGATATCAGTGACAACGTGGAGCTTTACGGGGATCTGCTTTACAGCTATTCGGACAAGCGTTTCACCAACGGCAGCAGCACCATGTTCTGGGGCAGCAATGTTGTCGCCGCTGCCGCCGGCGGTGGTTATTACTATGACCCGGGCTTGCAACGGCTCATGCTCGCCCAGCACGCCTTTTCGCCTGAAGAGGTGGGTGGCTACCAGCACATCATGAACAAGGAGGTTGAAAACTCCTACATGCTGACCTTTGGTGCCAAGGGTACGTTTGGCCAGTCGAATTGGGATTACGATCTCGGTTTCACCCATTCGGATGACAAGCTGCTGGATCACACTTTCCAGCGATTTGCGTTGCCAATGGAAAAATACTTCTCAACTCATGTGCTGGGCCCGCAACAGGGCACCTATTCCGGCTATCCAGTATTCGAGCCCAATTACGCAGGACTTTACGAGCCGGTTTCAAACTCTGATTTCCGCAGCTTCACGGGTTATACCGATTCATACTCCAAGACTTGGGATAACCTGATCCGCGGCCAGTTGACCAATACGTCGTTGTTCAGCCTTCCTGGCGGCGATGCGGGCATCGCTGTGGTGCTGGAAGGCGGCAACGAGGGCTGGGATTCCACGCCCGACTCACGGCTGCTGCAGACCGTGACCATCAATGGTAACCAGACCCCGTACGTGTGGGGCACCAGTGCTACTCCGGGCGCGGGTCATCGTTCACGCTACGCCGCGACTACCGAAGTCAGGCTGCCGCTGCTCAAGCAGGTCACGATGGATGTTTCCGGTCGCTACGACAGCTACAAGGTATCCGGCAAGGATGTCAGCCACGGCACCTACAATCTGGGCATCGAATACCGCCCGTTTGATTCGTTGCTGCTGCGTGGTCGCTACGGCACCGCGTTCAAGGTGCCTACGCTGTCCGATGAGTACCAGCGCCCCAGCGGATACTACAACTCAGTGTTTGACTATCTGAATTGCGGCAGGTTGGGCTTCAGTGGCGCCAATGCATCGAAGTGTCCGGCACCGTTCAACGGTGAGCAATTCAGCGGTACCACTTATGGCAATCCGGCGTTGAAGCCGATCACAGCCAAGGTGTGGAGTTATGGCGTGGTATGGGCGCCACTCGAGCGCATGTCGGTCAGCGTGGATTATCTGCATTGGGATATCAGCAACGAGGTCAACCAGTTGAGCTCGGATGGTCTGTCGAATGACGAGTACCTGTGCGATATCGGCACTTATGACGCCACGTCGACGAAGTGCACGACGGCGTTTAGCCTGATCACGCGTGGTCCGGGCAGTGGCGGCTTGCTTGGCCAGATCACGAACATCACCACGCCGAAGGTGAACGTGAGCAAGGAGCAGGTCAATGCCATCACGGCGCATTTCGCCTACATCTTCGACATTGGTCGTTTTGGCAACTTGACGCTGAATGCTTCGTACTCGGACGAATTGAAGCATACCTATCAGGATTATCCGCAGGACAAGCCGGTCGATGAGTTGCGTCATCCGGGCTACAGCACGGACTTCAAGACCAAGGGCAATGCGTCACTTACCTGGATGAAGGACAAGTGGAGCACCACGCTGTACGTGAACCGTTATGGCAGCACGCCAAACTATCTGGCCTCGCAACTGGATAGTTACACCAAGCCGGGTACCGGCAAGCTGGCTCCGTGGGTCAAGTGGAATGCCAGCGTGACCTACAACCCGATGGAGAACCTTGGTCTGTCGCTGCTGGTGAACAACTTGTTCGACAAGATGCCGCCAGTGGATCACAGCTATCCCGGAACCACAGGGACGCCGTACAACACCGACAATTACGACGTGTTCGGTCGTGCGATTTATCTGGAGGCGAACTACAAGTTCGGAAAGGGCGGCTGATCGTCGCGTTCTTTGCGTAAATCAAAAAAAGCGGCCCCGCGTGCGGGGCCGCTTTCGTTTGTGCGACGACGGAATGTCAGGCGTCGATCGCAATGCCTGCATCGGTCAGCACCTGCTTGAGGCCGGCCAGCTGTGGCTCGTACTTCCGCCAGCGCTGCAATGCACTGCGATACACGGGAGCGCGTACCTGCACGGCGCTGGCGGTGTTCACCGGCGCGGCGTTGTGCTCGAAATGCAGACAGTCGTCATGCCAGGACAGCCCGCAGAACGCGAGCAAATCGCGCGTGCGGGCCTCCTGTGAGTCGACCAGCTTTTCATACTGCACTTCAAGTATCCGGTCGGGGAATGCGCGCTGCCAGTGTGCCATCAGTCGATCGAACAGCGCATAGTAGCGTCCGGTATCGAGCAGGTCGAAGGAGTAGCTGTAATACGGTGATTGTGCCGCGAACAGTTGGCGGAAATTACTGAGGCAGGTATCCAGCGGGTCGCGGCGCAGGCAGATGATCTTTGCGTTTGGCAGAGCGTGAGCAATCCAGCCAACGTAGAGAAAATTGTGCGGCAGCTTGTCGATGAAGCGTGGCGTATGGCCAGTAGCGGGGCGGGTACTGGCCAGATAGTCGGCGCCAAGGCGGCCCCAGTCCGGCGTTTGCGCGCGGGCGATGGTATCCGGGTCGATCACCAGCGGCGTACTGCTGCCGGAGGAACGCTTCAGTGCCAGGCCGAAGTGCATCAGCTCACCAGCGGAATGGACGTCCGGATGGCTGCTGATGATACGTTCCACCAGTGTGGTGCCACTGCGCGGCATGCCGATCACGAAGATCGGCTCGTCTGACAGGCAGCCTGTCGTGGCAGCTTGTGGCACCGGAAATGTCGCTGCGATGGCGGCGAACAGCGCCTCATCCTGCGCGATGTCGTAGCCGCGGCCCGCGCCAGCTGCGGTCTTGCCGCGGGTGTAATGCTCGAATGCAGCGGGGTAATCGGCGCAGTCCTCGCACTCCTTGGCCAGCGCCATGTGCAGCCAGGTCTGCGCATCGAGATTGTCGTCTTGTCCGGAAAGCAGGGACTGCAGTCGTGCGAGGTGATTGAGGGTTGGTGTCTGTCGGCGCAGCTGGGCCAGGGTGAGATGGGCCTTCCACCAGCATGGATCGATATGGATGCAGGCTTCCAATTCGGTTTCGGCATCGTTGATCGCACCTGTGGCGATCAGTGCAGTGGCGAGATTGAAGCGGTACGGTGCGTGCGCTGGCTTCAGCGCAGCTGCGCGGCGAAATGCTTCGGCCGCCTTGTCATGATCGTGCGTTTGCGTGTAGACCACGCCCAGTGTGTCCAGTGTGATGGGGTCACCCGGATTCAGTGCCATGGCCTTGTCGGCCGCCTCGCGTGCCTCGCGCGTCATCTTGACCAGGGACAGCGCCTTGGCAAACTGGGTGACAAAGTCACCTCGCGCAGGGGCGAGTTCGGCGGCGACATGCAGGTGGGTGAGCGCTTGTGGCATCTGCTGCAATTCGAGCGCGGCCACGCCCGCGATGTAGTGCGTGGTGGCATGTTGCGGCGCCAGCGGCAACAACCGCTCAGCCAGAGCCTGCGCCTTTGACCATGCTCGCTGATTGAAGGCGCGAGTGAGTTCGAGGAATAGCGCAGAGGAGTCGGTCATGGTTGTGTGATGTGAGTGGATGACGGATAACGGTACCGCGTTTCAACTCAATACAGCGGGTTGTTCAATCGATGGTGTCGATGCCCGCGTCATGCAGCAGGCTGCGCAGCCCTTCCAGCTCGGAGGCATAGCGCTTCCAGCGGCCGACCGAGGAGTGGAACATTGGCTTGCGCACCTGCAGCGCGCTGGCGGTTATCACCGGTGCCGGGTTGTGCTCGAAGTGCAGACAGTCGTCGTGCCATGGGAGATTGCAGTGCGCAAGCAACTGGCGAATGGTGGACTCCGGGGTGGCGACCAATGATTCGTAGTCCACTTCCAGAATGCGCCCAGGAAGCACCTTGCGCCAATGCGCCATCAGGCGGTCGAACAAGATGTAATAACGACCGATATCAAGCAGGTCGAAGGAAAAATGGTAGTAAGGCAGCTTCTCTCCGAACATCTGACGGAAATTACCCAGGCAGGTATCCATTGGGTGACGCCGCAAGCAGATCATTTTTGCGTTCGGCAACGCGCGGGCGATGAATCCGGCGTAGAGGAAGTTGAACGGAAACTTGTCGACGAAGTGTGGCGTATGGCCGGTGTCGGGTCGCGTACTGGCGAGGTAGTTTGTGCCGAGACGTGGCCAGTCAATGTTGCGCACTCGGGCGGAGGGGGCAGGGTCAAGCCAGAATGGTGTTGGGCTGTTCCAGGCACGTCCAACCGTCATGCCAAAGTTCTGCAGCTCTCCCGCTCCATGCACGTCCGGATGACTGGTGAGGATGCGCTCCACCAGAGTGGTGCCACTGCGAGGCATGCCGAACACGAAGATCGGCTCTGTACTGGGAGAGCCACTGCCGGGTGCCTGCACATCCGGAAAGGTGCGTAACAGCGCGGCGAAGATTGCCTCGTCTTGCGCGCTCGAGTAATCGATCATTTCCTTGGCGGCTTGCTTGCCCTGCGCAAGGTGCCTGAAGGCCTGCGGGTAATCCCCGAGGTCCTCATGTCCCTTGGCCAGCGCAAGGTTCAGGCACAGGCGTGCGTCGCGGTCATCATCATGCTGCTCCAGCAGCGTTTGCAGCCGTGCCAGATGCTGACGGGTTGGCGATTGTCGGTGCAGGTGTGCCATGGCCAGGTGCGCGCGCCAGAACAACGGATTCTGCGTGAGGCAGGTTTCGATCTCGCGTTCTGCTACGTCGAATTGCCCGATAGTTATCAGAGCCGTTGCCAGGTTGTAGCGAAACACGGGTTGGTTCGGCGCGAGTGTCGCTGCGCGGCGGAATGCCAGAACGGCTTGATCGGGAGCGCCGGTTTCAGCGTAGACGGTGCCGACAAGGTCCAGCGTGGCCGCATCCTGTGGTTCGAGCGCCATGACGCGTTCGGCTACGGCCTTTGCCGCGTTTCCGAGCCTGGCATTGGCGAGCGCTCGCGCCAGGCGCGCTGCAAATTCGATATTTGCGGGTTCCAATTCCGTGGCGCGTTGGAGGTGTGGCAATGCGCGCGACAGGTTGCATTGTTCCAAATACGCGACGCCCGTCATGTAATGGGTGGCGGCGTGGCTCGGTGCCATCGAGAGCACATAGGGCGCCAATGCCAGCACGTGCGGCCAATCGTGGCGATTGAACGCACCGATAGCCTGTGCGTGGAGTTGGGCGAAGTCGGTCATGAATGCGATTCCGCAGTCGCAGCGGCGGTCAGCAGTGTTCCGGTGAAGCCCGACCATAGCATTTTGCGGGATGCGCCCAGAGTGATGCACATGTGCCCCCGGACGAGCGCGACTGGCGTGGCTTCACCCTCCCGCCAGCATCGCCGCAATCTTCGCCATGTGCGACTCCGCTGTCTCCCGCACCACTTCCTTGTCAGCTTCCGGGTCCTTGCCTTGCCAGTGCAGGTCGTCTTGCGGCAGTTCGTGCAGGAAGCGGCTGGGTTGGTTGGTGTGGACTTCGCCGTAGCGCTTGGTGCGAGCCGACCACGACAGGGTGAGCAGCTCCTTTGCGCGGGTGATGCCGACGTACATCAGGCGGCGTTCCTCGTCGATGCGGCCCTCGTCGATGGCGCCCTCGTGGGGCAGGGTGCCATCCTCGCAGCCGACGATGAAGACGAAGCGGAATTCCAGGCCCTTGGCGGCGTGCAGGGTCATCATGCGCACGGCGTTGCCGGGTTCGTCGCGGTCGGCGTGGCTGAGCAGGGCGAGTTGCGATGCGAGGTCGCCGGCGCTGTTGTTGCCTTTCTGCATGGCGCGGAACCAGTCGGCCAGTTCCTTCAGGTTGCCCAGCTTGCGTTCGCGAACGCTGGCGTCGGGCGTGCTGGCGGCGATTTGTGCGGCGTAGCCGGTGCGCTTCAGGATGCGTTCGACCAGGTCGGCCGCGCTTTCGTGCAGCGAGGCGCTGCGCAGTTCGTCGATCAGGCTGGAGAAGCCGGCCAGCGCGGCGGCCGGGCGCGGGCTGAGCTGGCGCAGCGCGCTGTCACTGCGGGTGACGTCGAGCAGTGAGGTGTGGTGTGATTGGGCGAACTGGCCGAGCTTTTCCAGCGTGGTGGCGCCGATCTCGCGTTTGGGCTTGTTCACCACGCGCAGGAAGGCGGCGTCATCGCTGGGGTTGGTCAGCAGGCGCAGATAACACAGCACGTCCTTCACTTCCTCGCGGTCAAGGAAGCTCAGCGCGCCGGTGAGGTGGTAGGGCACGCGCGCCAGCCGCAGCGCCTTTTCCAGCGGGCGGGCCTGGAAGTTGCCGCGGTAGAGGATCGCCATCTCGTCCCAGCGCGCCTTGTGTTTCTCGGCCAGCGTGGTGGCGATGGAGGCGACTTTTTCGGCCTCGTGCTCGGCTTCCTTGCATTCCAGAACGCGGATTGGCATCCCTTCGGGGTGTTCGCTCCACAGCTTCTTTTCGTGCAGGTGCGGGTTGTTCGCGATCAGCTTGTTCGCCGCACGCAGGATGCGCTTGCCGCAGCGGTAGTTCTGTTCCAGCTTGATCACGCGCAGATTCGGCCAGTCGCGGCCGAGCTGGTCGATGTTCTCCGGATTGGCACCGCGCCAGGCGTAGATCGACTGGTCGTCGTCGCCCACGCAGGTGATGCGGCCGCGCTCGCCGGACAGCGCGCGAAGCAGACGGTACTGCGCGTCGTTGGTGTCCTGGTATTCGTCCACCAGCAGGTAGCGCAGGCGTTCGCGCCAGGCGTCGCGGCATTCGGCGTCGGACTCCAGGATGCGCAGCGGCAGGCGGATCAGATCGTCGAAGTCCACCGCATTGAAGGCGGCCAGGCGCTGCTGGTAAAGGTCATAAATGGTGGCTGCCTCGATCTCGCGCGGGCTGCGCGCGGCAGCCATGGCTTCCTCGGGCGACAGCCCCGAGTTCTTGGCGCGGCTGAGCAGGTTGCGCAAATTGAAAAGCACGTCGTTCTTGACGCCCTTCGGCGCCAGTTCCTTGACGATGCCGCCGCTGTCGTCCGCATCCAGTACCGAGAAGCCGCGACGCAGGCCGGCGCGCTCGTGTTCGATCTGCAGGAACTTCAGGCCCAGCGCATGGAAGGTGCTCACGGTGAGCGCGGCGGCGTCCTCGGCGCTGATGAGCTTGCCCACGCGCTCGCGCATTTCGCGCGCCGCCTTGTTGGTGAAGGTGATCGCGGCGATCTTCGAGGCCGCCAGCTTCTTGCGCTGGATCAGGTAGGCGATTTTCTGCGTGATGACGCTGGTCTTGCCGGAGCCGGCGCCAGCGAGCACCAGCAAGGGGGTGTCGCAGTGTTCGACGGCGGCCAATTGTTGCGGGTTGAGCATGGATCGATGCGATGGATGAGGCGGCGCTCGATGGTAGCAGAGCGCCCGGGTATGCCCGGCCGGGGACAGCGGCATGCGGCGATCGGCGATGGCAGTAGCGCGGCCATGCCGCTTTCGACCACCGCCTCGGGTGCGCGAGCGGGTGGCGCGGTCGGGCATCGCTTCGGGGGCATGGCAGTGGATGAAGGCCGGCGCGGTACTATCGTCGGCCTCGACGGGAACACACGATGGCCAAGCTCTATTTCTATTATTCGGCGATGAACGCCGGCAAGACCACCACGCTGCTGCAGAGCGCGTACAACTATCACGAGCGCGGCATGCGCACGCTGATCCTCACGCCGGCGCTGGACAACCGCTATGGCGAAGGCGTGGTGGCCTCGCGCATCGGTCTGAAGGCGAACGCGCGCCGCTTCCGTGGCGACGAGAACCTGTTCGCCCTGGTCGAGGCCGATATCGCCGCACGCGGTGCGCTGCACTGCGTATTCGTCGACGAGGCGCAATTCCTGAGCAAGGCGCAGGTGTGGCAGATCAGCGATGTGGTCGACCGGTTGAACATCCCGGTGCTGGCCTACGGCCTGCGCACCGATTTTCGCGGCGAGCTGTTCGAGGGCAGCCGCCACCTGCTGGCCTGGGCCGACAACCTGGAGGAGATCAAGACGATCTGCCATACCGGGCGCAAGGCCACCATGGTGGTGCGCGTGGATGAACAGGGGCGTGCCGTCACCGAGGGGCCGCAGGTTGAGATTGGCGGCAACGACCGTTATGTCTCGGTGAGTCGCGCCGAGTTCAAGAACATCACCGAGGGACGTGGCCGCATCGAGTTGCAGCAGTCGGTGCTGCCACTGGGTGAAGGCGATTCCACGGCCCGTTCATCCTGAGCCCAGCCGTGCCGCGGCATAGTTGAGGCCATGCCTGTGCCGGCGTCGACGATGCATATGCGGCGTGGCGCCTGGGCCGAACGATTCGCGGTTGCCTGCAACGACGCCTCCCCATCACCAAGGAACGAATCCCCATGACCACTCCCATCGCCATTCCTGCCTGGCAACGCCCGCACTGGCATGCCAGTGACGAGGAGATCGTTCTGCAGTTTTACGTGTTCGGCAAGTTCGACACGGTGCGCGTGCCGTCCGATGGCTACGGCAGCCCGGGCTTGCCGCAGGGCATCGAACTGACCAGTCACCACCACGCCGCGTTGCGCCAGTGGGAAGGCTATCCGCTGAAGGGCGCGCTGGGCCGGATGTTTCGCGAGGATGCGCCGGAGGCCTACAAGCGTGCGGTCGATGCGCCCGAAGTGCTGGTGTTGCGCGGCACGCTGAAGGACAGCGCCGACACCGGCTATCTGCGTGACACGCTGGGTGTGATCGCGGGTCTGCTCAACATCGGTGGCGTCGCGGTGCTCGATCCGCAGATCCTCGGCCTGTTCGATGCCGACGACTGGCGCCAGCGTTACCTGGTGAAGGACGGCGCGCCGATCCGCAATCATCTGTTGATCCTGCGCGACGACGAAGAAGCGCAGGGCCGGCATTGGGTGCATACCCGCGGCCTGCGCAAGTTCGGTCGGCCAGACATCAGCCTGCGTCACGTACCCGAGCGCGATGTCGACCGCGCCGGCGCGTTGTGCCAGCGACTGGCCGAGCTGGAGGCCCTGGGCGCGCACTTCACCGATGGCCAGCCGCTCGAGGGTGATGGCATTCCGCCGGGGCTCGTCGCCAAACTGGGTGGCGGTATCGGCGATCCGCAGTTCAACAACAGCTGGGTCGAGTTCAACTGGCCTGCCTGACGACGCAAAAAAGGGCGACACCGCGGTGTCGCCCTCATGCGTGACCGGAACGCGTGATGCGTTTGGCCCAGGCTGCTGATCAGCCTACGGCGATAAAGCGCTGCTCGTCGTCCATGAAAGCCTTTTCGCCGAAGCCGCCTTCGTGCGAACCGAACGGCATCTGTGCGCGCAGTTTCCACGAGGCCGGCACGTTCCATTCCTGCCGGGTCGCCTCGTCGGCCACCGGGTTGTAATGCTGCAGGCTGGCGCCGAGGCCGGCTTCGGTCAGGGTCAGCCACACAGCAAACTGGGCCATGCCCCCGGCCTGCTCGGACCACACCGGGAAGTTGTCCGCATACAGCGCGAACTTCTCCTGCAGGCCCGCCACCACCGACTGGTCCTCGTAGAACAGCACGGTACCGATGCCGGCGGCGAAGCTGTCCAGCTTGGCGGCGGTCGGGGCGAAGGCTTCCGCCGGCACGATCTTGCTCAACTCCTGTTTGGTCAGCGACCAGAACTTCTCGCTCTGCGCGCCAAACAGGATCACGGCGCGCGAGCTCTGCGAGTTGAATGACGACGGGGTGTGCTTGATCGCGTCCTTTATCAGGGTGGTGAGGGCATCCTTGCCCAGCGACACGTTCTTGCCCAGCGCGTACTGGGTACGGCGCTTCTTGAGCGATTCGATCAGGCTGCTGTTCATGGAGATTCCTCGGGCATGGTGAAAGATCAGTGCATGGGAGCCTCGGCACGGAAATAAACCCATCCGGGAAACAGTCTTTATCAGGCTGGTTCCTGTCCGGTGGTACGGACAGAGTCTGATGACCTGTCGTCAAATCCCGTGCCATGGCGATTCACGGGAATATGTTAGGCGCGAAAACGGGCTTGGGTAGCCGCTGATCCGTGGTTACACCGTTTCGTTTTGGAAACGATTGGCGTGAAGCTTCGGGGCCGTGGAAAATCCACTCTCCCGCTGCCATGGCCGCATGACGTCCACTGTAGGAGCGCACCCTGTGCGCGAGGTTTTCCGTCACGTGACAAAGAGCCTCGCGCACAGGGTGCGCTCCTGCAGCGCCACTCTGGACCTTTCGCGATTTTCAGCGCTGGCAGCGCGGGCACCAGAACGTCGAGCGTTGTCCCAGCACGACCTGGCGGATGGCCGTACCGCAGGTCTTGCACGGCTCGCCGACGCGTCCGTAGACCATCAGCTCACGGAAGAAATAGCCCGGTGCGCCATCCGGGTTGAGGAAGTCGCGCAGCGTGGTGCCGCCGCGTTCGATGGCCCAGGCGAGGATGCGTTTCACCTCGCTGGCCAGGCGCGCGTAGCGGGCGCGCGACACGCTGCCGGCGGGGCGGCGTGGATCGATGCCGGCGGCGAACAGTGCTTCGCTGGCGTAGATGTTGCCCACGCCGACGACGATGGCGTTGTCCATCAGGAACAACTTCACCGCGGCACTGCGGCCACGCGAGAGCTGCCACAGGCGGTCGCCGTCGAAGGCGTCCGTGAGTGGCTCGGGGCCGAGGCGGGCGAGCAGTTCGTGGGTTTCGCCGGGCGGTTGCCACAGCAGGCAGCCGAAGCGACGCGGGTCGGTGAAGCGCAGCACGCGCGGGCCTTCGCCGGCACGGCGTTCCAGTGCGATGTCGACATGATCGTGCTTGCCCAGCGGCGCATCGGGCGGCAGCACGCGCAGCATGCCGCTCATGCCCAGATGCAGTAGCGCGCTGCCGACGGCGGTGTGCAGCAGCAGGTATTTCGCGCGACGTTCCACCGCGTCGATGCGCTGGCCGGGCAACAGCTCGCTGATTTCGGGCGGGATCGGCCAGCGCAGGTCGGCGCGGCGCAGCGTCACGGCTGTCACGCGGCGACCGATCACGTGCGGGGCGATGCCGCGCCGGGTGGTTTCGACTTCGGGCAGCTCGGGCATCAGGGCAGCTCGACGGTCTGGCTTGTCGGCGCCTGCGGCATGTAGCGCAGCGAGACCAGCGCCACCTGCGTGCCGCGTTGCACGTAGCAGCGATGACCGATCGCGGCGACGGCGCCGAAGCGCAGCGTGTGACCGTCCAGTTGCAGCACGGCGCGCGGCGCGGCCAGGCCGATCTTCGCCGGATCGAAATCCGTCAACGGGCGCCAGTGCTCGACCGGCGCGGCGGCAATCGCGGCCAGTGCGTCCAGGCGGGCATCGTCGATCTGGGCCGGTGTGCCATCGGCGGCTTGCCAGTGGCCATGGTTGCGCCGGTAGTTCATCGCGGCTGCGTGGCCGAATTGCAGTTGGATCTGCGTGATGCTGGCCGGGTCGAGGCCGAGCAAAGTACCCGGTGCGTGGGCGCGATCGCTGCGCCACTGCCAAAGCGCCAGTGCCAGCAGGGCGGCCACGCCAAGCAGCAGCCACAGACGTTGGCGGGCGGCGCGCGTCATCGCCGGCGTCGGCGCCAGGCGACGAGACCGCCGATCACCAGCAACAACAGCGGCACGCCGACGATGCAGCCGATGCTCAGGGCATCCAGGCCGGTCTGCGACACGTTCAATACGCGATCGGGTGCGCCGCGTGGTGGCAGGTCGACCAGCACGTCATCGCCCAGCAGCCAGTCGAAGATGCGTTCGCCCAGCGCGCGATTGCCGCCGTTGCCGAGGAAGGTGTTGGACAGGAAGTCGCCATCGCCGATCACCACCGCGCGTTGCTGCGTCTTGTCCGGGTTGGGCGACAGCCGGCTCATGCTGAAACCGAAGTCCAGCGGGCCCTTCAGGTCGCCGCTTGCCGCGTCGTAACGGATGGTGGAGGGATGGGCGTCGTCGATCGGCTTGAGCTCGGTCCAGCTCTGTGGGCCCGAGCGCAGCAGCGGCTGGATCTTCCACTGGCTGTCGCTGGTTTCGGCCAGCGCGGCCACCTGCGGGAACAGCGTGGTCAGCGCGAAGCCACGGGTGATCGCCTGCGGCGGATAGAGGCCTACCGCGATCATGCGCGGGTCCTTGAGGCCCAGTGCGGCGCCCGCGCCGTCGACCAGCACGCCGGGCAGCACGTGAATGCCAAGCGCGTCGGCCAGCGGTTTCAGCGTCGGATCCGCGGAGTTGGGCTCGGTCAGCCAGAGCAGGTTGCCGCCGTTGGCGAGGTAGTCGGTGAGGGCCTTCACCGCGCCGCCGGGCAATGGCAGCGCCGGGCTGGCCAGCACCACCAGGCTGGTGCCCTGCGGCACCGCGGTGACCTGCGAGAAGTTCAGCGGCACCGCGCGCATGCCGCGCTGCTCCAACTGCCCCATGAATGTGCCGAGGTCGGTGTTGCCCTTGCCGTCGGCGAGCCGTTCGCCATCACCGGTGACGAAGGCGACCAGGTGCTCGCCGCTGCGCGTGAGTCGTTCCAGCGCGTTGGTGAGACTGTCTTCGGACAGCTCGTCCAGGCGTTCCTCGCGGCCGTGGTAGTGCACGATCAGTGCGCCGTTCACGGTGATGCCGAGCTGGCGCATCTTCGCCGGGTCCTGCTCCGGATCGACGAAGCGCAGCGTGAGATCGGGCTTCGCCAACTGATAGCGCTGGACGAAGGCGGCGATGGTCTGGCGCAGGTCGCCTTGCGGGTTGGCGTAGCTGACGATTTCCACCGGGCCCTTGAGCTTGCCCAGTACCGCGCGGCTTTCCGCCGACAGGCTGGCGCGGCCACCGGCGGTCCAATCCGCGGTGTGCTGGTAATGTGTGCCCAGGAAGCCCAGTGCGCCCACGCCGATCAGCAGCAGCAACGCGAACAGCCAGCCGTCGAGCCGTCGAAACAAGTCGTTGCGCATCAGCCGCGCTCCTTTTCGGCCGCCACGCGGCGCACGGCCAACGCCAGTGCCAGCGCGGTGAGCAACACGAACCAGACGATGTCGGCGGTCGATACCAGTCCGCGCAACAGCGGCTCAAGGTGGGTCGGCAGGGCCAGCCAGTTGATCAGGCCGTTGTTCACGCCCGCGCTCTGCGCGCCAAGCTGGATCGAGCACAGCGCCAGCACCAGCAGGATGCCGGCGGTGGCGGCAATGGCCGGATGCGAGGCGAAGGCCGAGCAGGCCACGCCGATGGCGGCCAGCGCGGCCAGCAACAGCACCATGCCCAAGGTGGCGGCGGCCAGTTTGCCCCAGTCGATATGGGTGGCATGCGCCAGCGACAACGGCATGGCCAGGGTCAATGCCAGCCACAGCAGCAGCCAGGCCATCAACGCAAGGTATTTGCCGAGCACGATGGCCGTGGCCGATTGCCCGGTACCGAACAGCAGCGGCAAGGTGCCGTTGCCGCGCTCGCCGGCCAGCGTGGACATCGCCAGCAGCGGCACCACGATCAACGCCAACTCGGTGAAGCCGAACGGGATGAAGCCGCCGGTGAGCAGGCTGCTGAGCAGCGGTACCCCGGCCATGTCGGTGAAGCCGGGCGCGCTGGGCAACGCGGCCAGCCGCACCTGCATGGCCAGGAAATTGCCCAGCAGCAATATGAAGCGCCAGGCCAGCTCGGCCAGTGTCAGCGCGCCCAGCACCCAGCCCAACGGGCGCACGAACAGGCGGCGCAATTCCAGCCGCATCACGGCAAATGTACTCATGCGGCTTGCGCTCCGCCGGCCATCGCGATGTCGAAGAAACGGCGCTCCAGTGTGGCGTGGTCATCCGCGGCCACCGGACCGTCGTGGTGCAGCACGCCTTCATGCAGGATCGCCACGCGGCTGCATACCGCGATTACTTCGGCCAGCAGATGGGTGGACAGGATCACCGCGGTCCCGGCGGCGGCCTGTTCACGGATCAAGGTCCGCAGTGTCGCTGTCTGCACCGGATCGAGCGCATTGCCGGGTTCATCGAGCACCAGCAGGGCCGGTTCGTGCAGCAGCGCGCAGGCCAGGCCCAAACGCTGGCGCTGGCCCTGCGACAGGGCGCCGGCCAGCCGGCGCAGCAGCGGTTGCAGCTCCAGCCGTTCGATGATGCGCTCGCGCGCCTGCCGCAGGGCCGTGCCACGCAGGCCACGCAGGCGGCCATGGGCATCCAGGTGTTCGCTCGAGGTCAGTTCCGGCCACAACGGGGCACGTTCGGGCAGCCAACCCAGGCGTTGCCGGGCCAGTTCGGGATATTCGGCGAAATCCCGGCTGTCCAGGCGGATCGTGCCGCCGTCAGGCCGCAATGCACCGGCAATCATCGACAGCGTGGTGGACTTGCCGGCACCGTTGACGCCCAGCAGACCAAGCACCTGGCCGCCTGCCAGCGAAAGGTCGAGTTCACGCACGGCGGGCCGCCCGCCACGCCGGCGCGAGACGTGTTCAAGCTGCAATACGGGAGATGAATCAGGGGTTGGCGCGATCATTGCCTGATTGTCATGGCGACCCCATGGTTTAACAACAGTCAACGGTCACAGGGCACGCATTTAACGAAAGAGCAAGTGCGTGTGCCTTACCATGGAATGTCAATCCATGCTGGCGGGTACGGAAACCCTCGCTTTAGACTGCCTTCTCACCGCACCCGAGTGATTTCCAAATGCTTGATGCCGTACTCAATTTCCTGTCCAACGGCGTGACCCACGCGAGTTGGATCAGCATGCTGGTCTACCTGTTGGTGATGACCCAGCTCACCATCTTCACGGTGACGCTGTACCTGCATCGCAGCCAGACCCACCGCGGCGTGGATTTCCACCCGGTGCTGGCGCATTTCTTCCGCTTCTGGGGCTGGCTCACCACCGGCATGGTCACGCGCGAGTGGGTGGCGGTGCATCGCAAGCACCACGCCAAGGTCGAGACCGCGGACGATCCGCACAGCCCGATGATCTACGGCATCAAGAAAGTGTTCTGGGACGGCGTTTCGCTGTACCGCGACGCCTGCGAATCGAAGCAGGACATGGAGCAGTACGGCCGCGGCACCCCGGACGACTGGGTCGAGCACAAGGTCTATGGCGGCCATCCGTATTGGGGCCCGACCCTGATGCTGCTGATCAATCTGGCGCTGTTCGGCGTGATCGGCGCGGCGCTGTGGGCGGTGCAGATGATCTGGATCCCGTTCTGGGCCGCCGGTTTCGTCAACGGCATCGGCCACTGGGCCGGCTACCGCAATTTCGAAAGCGCCGACACCGCGCGCAACCTGATCCCGTGGGGCTTCTGGATCGGAGGTGAAGAGCTGCACAACAATCACCACGCCTTCCCCAGCTCGGCCAAGTTCGCGCTGCGCAAGTGGGAGTTCGACATCGGCTGGGCGGTGATCTGCGGTCTGCGCGCGGTGGGCCTGGCCAAGGTGCTGCGCGTGGCGCCGTCGCTGGACGTGCGTCCGAATGTGCGCCTGCCCGACGCCGACACCTTGAAGGCGGTGCTCACCCATCGCTTCCAGGCGATGACCGATTTCTATCGCGGCGTGATCCTGCCGACCATCGGCGACGAGGCACAGCACGCCGGCGAAAGCATCAAGTCGATGCCGCGACGCATGCGCCTGGCACTGGCCGACGGCGGCCGCTGGCTGGACAACGAAGGCAGTGCGCGGCTGCAGGCCGTGCTGGCCAAGCGCCCCACGCTGAAGACCGTCTGCGACTTCCGCAACCGCCTCGCCGCCCTGATGGAGCAGCGTGGCGCCGAGCAGGCGCTGAAGGGCCTGCAGCAGTGGATCCACGAAGCCGAGGAAAGCGGCATACGGGTGCTGCAGGAATTCGCGCAGCGCTTGAAGGGCTACAGCGTCGCCACGGCCTGATCCTGTCGCGGCAGGAACGACGAGGCCCGCCTTCATGGCGGGCCTTTTTGTTGGCGGCGACCAAGGCCTCTCGGAGCCTGTTCACGATCCTCTCGTTGGCCCGGTACCTCTTTCCCGTCATTCCTGCGAGGCGCTTTTCAACAGCCAAAGGGCTGGTCAAGCAGGAACATCGGAGGCCGTGGGCAGCCTCTCAGAGTTTCGCCGGTCCCTTTCTCAGCCAGCGATCGATCAGGCGCTTTTCATGGCGCAGCGGGTCACTGTCGGTGAGCCCGCCCGCGCTGTCGTACATGAAGCCCAGGCCGACCAGGCGGCGATCGCCTTCGCGGATCGTCCGTCCCTGGCTGTCGATCAGCCGGAAATGCAGGTTGATGCGTGGCGGGTAGGTGTCCTTGACGATGCGTACCGGATTCGCCCGCCCGACCGAAGGCAGGTAGGAGCCGGCGCGGTCGACGTCGGTGATGACGATGTCCAGTCGCTCGCCTGCCGGCAACATGGCCGCCGCCTGCTTTTCGATATAGGCCTTGAGGGTGGCCAGGTAGCCGGGGTCGGCCCGCATGGGCGCGAAGGCCTGCACCTCCTTGGTCTCGGTGAAGTTTTCCGGGTGGTCATAGCGCACGCTGGCCGTGCCGTGGGTGGCGGCGGTGGCGGCGGCGGCGAATACGACCAGGGCCAGGGCAATGACTGGGCGAATACGGGGAATGGACATGGCGCGCTTCCGGATGCCGGGTATGGGTGCCACGTTACAGGATGGAATGCTAACGTGGCGCGAGTTTGCGCCGTGGCAGTGCCGGCGGGTGATCCAGGTCAGGCTGTCATTCCGGCGCAAGATAGTCCGGCAAGCGTTACCGGAATTTGGTAAAAGTACTTGCTGGTTTGAATAAGCGGGCGGGCAATTGACTCAATGCATGCCCGCTCGTGCGGATGCCCGAGAGTCTCCTGGGACAAAAGGAATGGCAATGGAATCGATTCAAAACGGTATCGAAACTGCATTGGCGAAGAGCCCGCTTGTTGTGCGCGTCTGCCTGGTGGTGCTCGCGACGGCGGTCACGGCGATGCTGGCCATGGATGCTGGAGAGAGCCTGGGAAAGGCGCTGTACTACTTCACCCACTGAGATGAAGGTTGTTCCGGGGCTTGCGCGCACCAGAATCGGTGGCGTGTTGATCGGGCTAAAGAAAAACCCGCCATAAAGACGGGTTTTGCATGTTTTACTGGATCCCGGCTTTCGCTGGGATGACGTTCCGGCAAAGCCGCCCGCGCGTAGCGCGAGCGGGTCAGAACGTGGGTAAAGAAAAACCCGCCATAAAGACGGGTTTTGCATATTTTACTGGATCCCAGCTTTCGCTGGGATGACGTTCCGGCAAAGGCGTTCGCGCGATGCGCGAACGCGCCGTCACGTCACTTGATCTTGCCTTCCTTGTAGATCACGTGCTTGCGCACGACGGGATCGTACTTCTTGAATTCGAACTTTTCCGGCGTGTTCTTCTTGTTCTTCTGCGTGGTGTAGAAGTGACCGGTACCGGCCGAGGAGATCAGGCGGATCTTGTCTTGCTTGCTGTTGGCCATGACTTAGCTCCTCAGACCTTTTCGCCGCGGGCACGCAGGTCGGCGATCACGGCCTCGATGCCCTTCTTGTCGATGGTGCGCAGCGCGTGGTTGGAAACGCGCAGCTTGATCCAGCGGTTCTCGCTGGCGACCCAGAAGCGACGCTCGTGCAGGTTGGGCAACCAGCGGCGACGGGTCTTGTTGTTGGCATGCGAGACGTTGTTGCCGGTCTGCACACCCTTTCCGGTGACTTGGCATACACGGGCCATGATGACCTCCGTATTGAGTGGTGTAACGCCCGTTGGCCAGGGCGACATCGGCCCAGCGGCGCCTTGCGCCACGCGATGCTGGTGGGTGTTGCATTCGCCATCACCTGAAGCCGCATCGCGTCGCGGACACACCCGGAAGGCCGGGCTGGCAGAGGTCGAGCCGCCTATTGTCCCGCAAAAACAGGGCGCTGCGCAATCTTTGCCGTTCCGCAGCGTGGCGGTGGCGGGGGATGTATGGAACAATCGACCTCTTTCGCGTATCCGCAACGTACAAGACGAGGGGTTTTTCCGATGGCAGAAGTCACCACCCTGGACCAGGCCAACGGCCAGGCCGGCCAGCCGCAGCTGGTGCTGCAGAAGATCTACGTGAAGGACGTGTCCTTCGAGGCGCCGAATGCGCCGCAGATCTTCCAGGAGATCGGCGAGAACGAGCAGGCCCAGCCGCAGGTACAGCTGAACCTGGGCCAGAGCGCCACCGATCTCGGCGGCGACCTGTACGAAGTGGTGCTCAGCCTCACCCTGACCTGCACGCTGGGCGAGCGCACCGCTTACCTGGCCGAAGTGCAGCAGGCCGGCGTGTTCGGCATTGCCGGCTTCGATGCGGCCGATCGTGACGGCGTCATCGGCAGCTACTGCCCGAACCTGCTGTTCCCGTACGCGCGCCAGGTGATCTCCTCGCTGGTGCTGGAAGGCGGTTTCCCGCCGTTCCTGCTGCAGCCGATCAATTTCGACGCCCTGTTCGCCGAGCAGCAGCGCCGGGCGGCGGGCGGCGGCGAGGCGCCGACGCTCAACAGCTGAGTCCGGACCATGGCTGAAGCATCGACCCTGGCCGTCCTCGGCGCCGGCTCGTGGGGCACGGCGCTGGCTGCGCTGGCCGCACGCAATGGCACGCCGACACGGTTGTGGGGCCGCGATGCGCGGGCGCTGGCCGAAATGGCCAGCAGCCGGCGCAACCAGCGTTACCTGCCTGGTCTGGCGTTGCCGGAATCGCTGGTCTACGAGAGCGACCTCGCTGCCGCCGTGCGCGGTGCCGGCGTGGTGCTGATCGTGGTGCCCAGCCACGCGTTCGCGTCCATCCTGGACGAGCTCGCGCCACTGCTCGACGCCGATACCGCGATCGCCTGGGCGACCAAGGGCTTCGAGCCGGGTACCGGGCGCTTCCTGCATGAACTGGTGGCCGAGAAGCTGCCGGGGCGGCCCGCCGCGGTCATCACCGGGCCGTCGTTCGCCAAGGAAGTGGCGGCCGGGATGCCCAGTGCAGTCACCGTGCATTCGGAAGATGCGAGCTTTGCCCAGCATCTTGCCTCGATGCTGCACGCGCCCGACTTCCGCGCCTATTCGGGCAACGACGTGCTTGGCGCCGAGCTGGGCGGCGCAATGAAGAACGTGCTGGCGGTGGCCACTGGCGTGGCCGATGGCATGGAGCTCGGGCTCAATGCCCGCGCCGGCCTGATCACCCGCGGCATGAACGAGATGCTGCGCCTGGGCGTGGCATTGGGTGCGCGACCGGAAACCCTGATGGGCCTGTCGGGCCTGGGCGACCTGGTGCTCACCTGCACTGGCGATCTCTCGCGCAATCGCCGGCTTGGCCTGGCCTTGGGCAAGGGCGTGGCCATCGACGAGGCAGTGCGCCAGATCGGCCAGGTGGTCGAAAGCGTGCTGACCGCCGACGAAGTGGTGCGGCTGGCCACCAAGCATGGCCTGGACCTGCCGATTTCCGCCGGCGTGCGTGCCGTGCTGCATGGCGAAGTGACACCCGTCGAAGGGTTGAAGGCGCTGATGGGGCGCGAGCAGAAGCCCGAGTACCCGAAGGGTTTGTTCGAGCCGCGTTGAGCGCCGATTCGAGATCCTGACGATGGGCTTGCGGGCAAACCCCGCAGGCCTGCTAAGCTCGGAAGTTTCATCGCCCACGGATCGCATCCGCATGCAGCCACCGGACGAGAAACACCTCGGCGAGCCCGCCTCGCCCCGCGCCGGCAGCGACAGGCTGCCCGTGGCGTGGCGCAAGCTGCTGGCCGCGCCGGCCGTCGCCGCCGCTTCGCGCGAGCCGGGCGTGCTCGGTTTCTTCTTCGAGGTGCTGTCGGACGAAGGCGCGCCGTACGGGCGGCTGGACGTGGCGCCGGTGACGCTCAGCGTGGCCGAGCACGGCCGCTTCGTGCGGCCGGTGCCGCTGGACAGCAAGCTGCTGGCACGCACCACCTTGCCGTCCCACGAGCAACGCCTGGCGACCACCGTGCTGGGACTGCCGCAGGCCTTGCGCAAGGGTCGCAGCTACGCCCATCTGGCCGGCCATGTCGGCGATGCACTGTTGGCCGAGATGCTGGATACCGCGCCGTGCTTCCTTGGCGGCCTGGGTGGCCTGCGCCTGTCGCGCGGGCGTTCGCATCAGCTCAACTGGCACTGGCAACTGGAACAGGATGGCAGCCAGCGCCTGCTGCCGGCGCTGGGACACAGCCAGCGCCCGCTGCGCCTGGACACGCTGTGGTATCTCGACGCCGAGCGCGCCGAGCTGGGCCACCTCGAGGCCCCGGCCGAAGAAAGCCACTGGCTCGACCTGCCGCCGCTGAAATACGACGAGGCGCCGGGGCTGTGCGCCACGTTGCCGCACAGCCGGCTCGCCCATCGCGTACCCGCGCCGCAAGTGCTGGGTGAACTGCAGCGCGAGGAACTGGCGCCGAAACCCGTGCTCACCCTGCACGCATTGACCCGCCACGCCCGCCTGGCTGCGGGCACGCCGCCGCTGGCCTACGCCCGGCTGGCCTTCGACTATGCCGGCGAGCGCCTGCCCAGCCGCGGCGGCGAGCCGCTGGTGCGACGCGTGCGCAACGGTCAGCTGGTCGAGATCACCCGGCGTCGCGCCGAAGAATTGACCGCGATGGAGCAACTCGAACGCGCCGGGCTGACTCCCGCCGTGGATACCGAAGGCCTGCCGTGGGACCTGGCCGACACCTTGCCGGATGATGCCTGGCTGTTTCCGGGCAAGGGCCATACCGGCGCGCTGGAAGTGAATACGCCCGCGCGTTGGTTGGCCTTGCGGCCGAAGCTCGAGGGCGAGAACTTCCAGCTCGACTACGCGCCCAGCTTCCCGTTCGAAGTGCTCGATGGCCCGGTGCATTGGTACGGCAACGCGGTGGAAGATGCCGACGACCATGCCTTCGACCTGGAAATCGGCATCGAGGTCGAAGGCAAGCGCCACAACCTGCTGCCTGCGGTAGCGCAGGCGCTGGCCGATCATCAGCTCAACCTGCGGCCGGTCGCCAACGAACCCGAGGATGCCGTCTGGTATGCCCCGGTGGATGATCGCCGCCGCGTGCCGGTCAGCCTGCGCGAGCTGCGCGGCCTGCTCGCGCCGCTGGCCGAATACCTGGAAAAACCGAAAAGGAAACTGCACCTGCCGCGCGTGCAGGCCGGCCGGCTGGAAGAGCTGGCCGAGGCGTTGCCCGGCGATGGCGAACTGCAGGCGCCGGAGGCCTTGCGCGGATTCACCACGCGCCTGCGCGATGCCGCCGAACGCGCCAGCGATGTCGTGCCCGATGGACTCACCGTCGAATTGCGCCCTTACCAGCGCGAAGGCCTGCGCTGGCTCAATGCGCTGGCCGAGGCCGGCGTGGGCGGTGTGCTGGCCGACGACATGGGCCTGGGCAAGACGCTGCAACTGATCACCCATCTGCTCGCGCTGAAACAGCGCGGTGCGCTGGAACAACCCGCGCTGATCGTGGTGCCGACCAGCCTGATTCCGAACTGGCAATCCGAGGTTGCCCGCTTTGCGCCGATGCTGAAAGTGCTGGCCTTGCACGGCCCGCAGCGCAGCGAGGATTTCGGCCAGCTCGATGCGCACGACATCGTGCTCACCAGCTACGCATTGCTGCCGCGCGACGTGGTCACGCTGCGCAAGCAACCGTTTGCGTTGATCGTGCTGGACGAAGCCCAGCAGGTGAAGAATCCGCGCACCCAGGCGCGCCGCGCCGCGCTCAGCCTGCGCGCGCCGCGTTGCATCTGCCTCACCGGCACGCCGCTGGAAAATCACCTGGGCGAATTGTGGTCGCAGGTGGATCTGGCGGTGCCCGGTTTGCTGGGCGACGAGGGGGCGTTCCGCCGGCATTACCGCGTGCCGATCGAGAAGCAGCGCGACGAGGAATGCCAGGCGCGGCTCAATCGCCGGCTCGCGCCGTTCATCCTGCGTCGTACCAAATCGCAGGTGGCGTCCGAATTGCCGCCGAAGACCGAGATCACGCGCCGCGTGGTACTCGACGGCCGTCAGCGCGAGCTGTACGAAAGCCTACGCCTGACCCTGGCCGACGAACTGCGCGAGGTGATTTCCCAACGTGGCATCGCGCATTCCGGCATCGTCGTGCTCGATGCCCTGCTCAAGCTGCGCCAGGTCTGTTGCGATCCGCGGCTGGTGAAACTCGAAGCCGCGCGCGGCGTGCACGACTCGGCCAAGTTCGAATTGCTGATGGACATGCTGCCCGCGCTGCTGGCCGAAGGGCGCAAGGTGCTGCTGTTCTCGCAGTTCACCGAGATGCTGCGGCTGATCGCCGGCGAACTGGACCGACGCCGCATCCGCTACGTCACCCTCACCGGCGAAACGCGCGATCGCGCCGAACCCGTGCAGCGCTTCCAGGACGGCGACGTGCCGCTGTTCCTGCTCTCGCTGAAAGCCGGTGGTGTCGGCCTCAACCTCACCGCCGCCGACACCGTGATCCACTACGACCCGTGGTGGAACCCCGCCGCCGAAGCGCAGGCCTCGGACCGCGCCCACCGCATCGGCCAGGACAAGCCGGTGTTCGTGTTCCGCCTGATCACCGCCGGCACGGTGGAGGAGCGCATCGAGGAAATGAAGGCGCGCAAGGCCGAGCTGGCCGAAGCCGTACTCGACGGCGGCGGCAGCCGCGAACGGCTGAGTTTCGACGAGGGTGATCTGGAAGCGTTGCTGGCGCCAGGCTGATCGGGATCATGTGATGTGGAGAGGGCGCTGGTGATGCACCATCTCACTCGCGCGCCACGATCTCGTCGATATGCCGCAGCAAATCCGCCGGATCTTCATACACGCGGAACGCACCGGCGCGTTCCAGTTCGTCCTGGCCATAGCCGCCGGAAAGCAGGCCGACGCCGAGTGTGCGGGCTCGCTGCGCGGCCAGCATGTCCCAGACGCTGTCGCCGATCACCAGCGAGTGCTGGATGTCCACGCCGAGCCGGTCGGCGGCGGCAATGAACAGGTCGGGATCGGGTTTGGCGTGGCGGACCATGTCGCGTGTCACCACCGGCACCTTTTCGGGGTCCACACCGAGCGCCGCGAGATTGTGTGCAGCGGTTTCCATGCGGCCGCTGGTGGCGATGGCCCACGGCATGCGCTGGGCGGTGAGGTGCGCCAGCAATTCGCGCGCGCCGGGCAACGCGCGCACCGCATGCTGCGCGTGGTAGCGGTTGAACGCCTCGGCGTGGCGGATGCGAAGGCGCTCCAGCCGCTCCTCGGTGATCTCCAGCCCGGTCTCGCGCAACAGGATGTGGGTGAACAGGCCACCGCTCATGCCCACCTTGCGATGGATGCGCCACACCGACAGTTCCACGCCTTCCGCGTCCAGCGCTTCCTTCCACGCCAGCACGTGCTGGTAGACGCTGTCGATCAGGGTACCGTCGAGGTCGAACAGCAGGGCGGTGCGGGACATGCGGATCTCCTGGGATGGGGCGGACGTGAGTATGCGCGTGCACCCGTGAGCGACGCGCGAGCGCTCAGTGCCTGTGAAAATCCACCCTCACGTGTTGCCATGGCCCGCTGCAGGAGCCCGCTCGCGGGCGATGCTCCTGATTTTCCGCCCGATGAGCGCCAGGGCAGGAGCATCGCCCGCGAGCGGGCTCGACTCGATCGCTTCGGGTTCTGAACGCTCAGCCGCGCGGGGGCAGCAAGGGCTGGCCGGCTTGTACGCGGGCCAGGGCGGCGGCGCCGAGCAGGCCGGGTTCCGGATGGATGACCGCGACCGTGGGCACCTGTTCCATCGTCTCGCGGAAGCGGCCCTTGGCCTCGAAGCGTTGGCGGAAGCCGCCATGGCGCAACCACGGCAACAGGATTGGCAGTACGCCGCCGGTGAGGTAGACGCCGTTCCAGCCACCCAGGCTCAGCACCAGGTCGCCGGCCACGCTGCCGAAGATGCCGGCCAGCGTTTCCACCGTGCGCACGCACAACGGGTCGCTGCCGTCCACTGCGTGCGAGGTGATGTCTTCGGGCGAATATTCCTCGGGCGGCTGTCCTGCGATGTCGGCCAGTGCCAAGTAGAGGTTCACCAGGCCGTTGCCGCAGATCATGCGTTCGTTGGACACGCGGCCGAAGCGCGCGTTGAGGCGATGCAGGATCTCCACGTCTTCGCTGGTGTGCGCGGCGAAGCCGGCGTGGCCGCCTTCGGTTTCCAGCACGGTCCAGCGGCCGTCGCGCAGCAACAGGCCGGCCACGCCAAGGCCGGTACCCGGGCCCATCACCACGTAGGTCTGCGTGGGGTTGCCATTCAGTTGCGGCAACGACTGCGAGCCGACCGATGCCAGGTACGGCGCACTCAACAGCGGCACCGCCATGCCCTGCGCGGCGAAGTCGTTGACCAGCGATACCGAGTCCAGCCCCAGCTTGGCTTGCAGCGCATGCGCGACCACTGCCCAGGGGTTGTTGGTGATCTGCACCGTCTCGCCATCGGCGATGCGGCCGGCGGCGGCAATGGTGGCGCGGCGCGCGGTGTGGCCGGTGTCGGCGAAATATTGCTGGATCGCGTCGGCGAGCGTGTCGAAATCCCGCACGCGGTAACGTCGCACGCTGTCCATCAGCAGGGGATCCACCCGGCCGGTATCGGCCAGTGCGAAGCGGACGTTGGTGCCGCCCAGGTCGGCAAGCAGGGTGGGGGCGGCGTTCGGGGAACTCATCGACGATCCTGACGGGGAAAGCTCTACAGCCTGCCGCTTGGCGGCGCGTTCGTCCAGTCCGGCGAACATGCGCGGGCGCATGGGAGAGGTTGTCGAAGTGCTGCCAGTGCCGCGGAAGCCTTCCGGAGAGCCGGATAGACGTCCATTTGAAGGCTTCCCGAGATCGGATCGGATGAGGCGATGGATACCGCCCGGATCAGTCACTCATTGCCTGAAGGCTCTCCTGCAAGGGTTTGCATCCCGCCCACGGCGGCTGGACCGCCTTGCGCAACCCGCGGCTACGCAAGCGCGCCCGCCGCCGTAAGGATGCGCGGCAGGTTGCTGCGATGAATGGCCGTGATCAACGAGGTTTGCGGCCGGCATCGATCAACGCGCCAGGAGATTACTGCGCGTGCTTTTTCGTGCTTTTCCGCAGCGCCGTCAGCGCATCGAGCAGGGTCTTTCCGTCGGGGCTGCCCCAGCCGGTGCACGCGTCCCAGCCCTTGCCGGCCTGGTAGGCGCCATTGTTGCCTTGGGTGATGTCGCGGAATGCGGCGCTGCCGATCTGGTACACGGCGGCGTGCATGTCGCCCAGCGGTGCGCCAAGCGCCTGGTTGAACCGCGCCACCAGTGCGGCCCATAGCGGTGCCACCGCGCTGGTGCCGCCGATCACCTGATCGGTCCCGTCCACGCGTACCTGATAGCCGGTCAGCGGGTCGGCATCGCCGGCGACATCGGGTACGCCGCGGCCGGCGAAACCGCCCGTGGCCGCGGGCACCTTGGCGGTTTTCTGCCATGCGGGCAGGGCGAATGCCGTGCTGACGCCGCCGCCGGTAGCGCCTTCGCTGGCGGCCGTCTCGTTCCACACCGTTTCACTGCTGATCTGGCTGGCGCTGGCGACCAGCTTCGTGCCGCCGCAGGCCAGCGCGTACGGGCTGGAGGCCGGGAAGTCGACGTGGGAAAGTCCGTCGCTTTCGCCGTCCGAGGAGCCGCTGTCGCCGGCGGCCACGGTCACCGTGACGCCAAGTGCGGCGGCGTCCAGCAGCGCGGTCTGCATCGCTTCGCGCGAGGCGCTGCTCCAGCTGTCCTCCGGGCCGCCCCAACTGATCGAGATGATCGACGGCTTGTGGGTAGTGTCGTGTGCGGCCTGCGAGATCGCTTCGTAGAAACCCTGGTCGGTGTTCGGCGCGAAATACACGACGAGCGCTGCGGCGGGCGCCAGTGCGCCGACAACTTCGATATCCAGCATCACTTCCGCATCGGCATCACTGCCCGGCTGGTTCTTGCCGCCGGCAACGGACACGGCCGTGACCGAGGGCGTTTTCGCAAGGCCTAGCGACTTGAAGTAGGTGCTGAGGTCGCTGGCCACGTAACCGCCGCCGAGCTCGATGATGGCCACGCTCTGGCCGCTGCCGTCGCCATCGGGAAAGGCGTAGAGCTGGCCGAGCTGAATCGGCGTATAGGTCTGGCTGGGTTGGGCCAGTGGCTTGCGGAAGTGTGGGCGTGCGACCGGGCGGCGATCCAGTCCGAGTACGGCGATCACGCCCTCGGGCAGTGCCGGTGCCTCGGCGCAACCGACAAAGGCCTCGCCGCCATCCTCCGGCTGGTAACGTCCCAGCGTCACGCCGAAGGCGCGCTGCATGCTTGCCGCGGAACCGCGCAAATGCAGCACGCGGCGATGCGGCTGGCAGCCGGTTTCTTCCAGCCCGTGCGTGTGCGCGAAATCGCGCAGGCGCGTCACGTCGGCAGGGTCGGCCCCGCCGTGTTTGTCGAAGTCTGCGTGTTGCAGGGGCGCCGTATGCGGCCATGTGGCGGTGGGCGGTGTCTCGCCGCGGCGGCGCATGACCAGGGTGATCTCCAGCGGCGTGTTGTCGTCGTGGGCGCCGAGGTAACGGGCCTTCGCCGGAGCGTGCCAGCGTGGATGGGACGGGTGGGGAGCGTGGGTGGTCATGGCGTGTTTCCGTCTTTGTGCGGAGTCCGTGGCGGGACGATGCGCCTGCCGGTGTATCGATGACGTATGCGCGGTGTTGGACATTCGTCGCGCGCGGCAAAGTGTCCACTGCCGGCGGCATGCACGAGGCGTGGCGCTAGAATGGGCGGATATCGCGCCACGAGATCCCGCCATGAATTTTCCCGCCATCCGCATGCGTCGCATGCGTCGCGACGCCTTCTCCCGCGCCCTGATGCGCGAGCACACCTTGCTGTCGAGCGACCTGATCATGGTCGCGTTCGTGATCGAGGGCGAAGGCCAGCGCGAGAGCGTGCCGTCGATGCCGGGCGTGGATCGTCTGTCCGTCGACGAGTTGCTGAAGCTGGCCGGCGAATGCGTGGAACTCGGCATTCCGGCGCTGGCGCTGTTTCCCTCGCCCGGCGCGAACGTGAAGAGCGAGGATGCGCGCGAGGCGTGGAATCCCGATGGCCTGATGCAGCGCGCCACGCGGGCGTTGAAGGCGAAATATCCCGAGCTGGGCCTGATCGGCGATGTGGCGCTGGATCCATACACCACGCATGGCCAGGACGGGCTGATCGACGAGACCGGCTACGTGATGAACGAGCCCACCGTCGAGGCGCTGGTGAAGATGTCGCTGGCGCAGGCCGAGGCCGGCATGGATTTCGTGGCGCCGTCGGACATGATGGACGGCCGCATCGGCACCATCCGCGAGGCGCTGGAAGCCGCCGGCCACATCCACACCCGCATTCTTGCCTACTCGGCGAAATACGCCTCCGCGTTTTACGGCCCGTTCCGCGATGCGGTGGGTTCCTCGGCCAATCTCGGCAAGGGCAACAAGCACACCTACCAGATGGACGTGGGCAACTCCGACGAGGCCTTGCGCGAAATCGAGCTGGACATCGCCGAAGGCGCCGACGCCGTGATGGTGAAGCCGGGCCTGCCCTACCTCGACGTGCTGCGCCGGGTGAAGGACGCTTTTGGCATGCCCACCTTCGTCTACCAGGTCAGCGGCGAATACGCGATGCTCAAGGCCGCGTCACAGAATGGCTGGCTGGACGAGAAGGCGGTGGTGCTGGAAGCGCTTACCGCGTTCAAGCGCGCGGGAGCGGATGCGATTTTGACCTACTACGCGGTGGACGCGGCGCGGTGGTTGCGCGGGTCATAGTGCCGTTGTCCCGGGCAGGCTTCAGCGGTCGTTTGCGGTCAATGAGTGCTTTCCCTTGCGTCGGAGCAGCAGATTATCCAGTGCCCATGGTCCCGCGCCACCCAATACAAGCGCGGCCAGGCCGGCCAGATAGAGCAGGTCGCATTCATATCCTGGTTGCCCGAAATGGGCACCCGCGGCCGTGACGCTCATCAACTTGATCGAGCTGAAGCCGTAGGGCAGATGTACGGTGAAGATGGCGACCAGCAGCACGATGGCCATCGGTACTGTTGCGAGAGTCACGAAGGCGCCCAACAGGATGGCCAGGCCGCCGAACACTTCCGTCAGGATGGTCATCCATGCCATCAAATGGGGCAACGGCACGCCGATGGAATGCAGGATGGCGGCGAAAGCGCCAGCGCCGCGGCCGAGTTTGGCAAAGCCGTGTTCCATGAATCCGTAGCCCACGATCAGGCGTATTGGAATCGGTGCCCAGCGGGCAAAACGATGAGGCATCGAGGGTTCGGGTGACGGAACAGTCATGGCGTGCATCCGCGTTCGTGTGGGATGTTCGATGGCGCAGGTTGCGACGGCGGACCGGGCTCGCCGCCGCTGCGGAGGTCAGTCGTGCAACAGATGGGTGGCATGGGTGATGGCGCCACCGGCGCGAATCGCAGCGGCAACCACGGCGGTCTCGCTCAGTTGCGCATCGTCGGCTCCCGCATCACGCGCCGCCTTGGTGTGGATTTCAATGCAATACGGGCACTGCGTGGTCAGCGCCACGGCCACGGCGATCAGCTGTTTCTGGCGGACGTCGAGGGCGCCCTCTGCGAAGGCAGCCTTGTCGAAGGCCCAGAAGGCCTTCATAGAGGCAGGGGCATTTTCGTCGAGTTTTTTCAGGCGGCTCAGATGCTTCATGTCAAACATGTCGGAATCCTCGTGTGGGTGCGAAGTGGTGGCCGTCGACAGCGGCCGATGGTCATCGCACGGCCGCTGGTTGTTCTTCGTCGCACGTGCGGATGGGTTACATCGTGAGCTGTCAGCTATCGGGGACAGGTCCGCTTTCTGCAGTAATGGCGGGCATGGGCAGGCATCTCGCGCCTGGCACAGGCAAGGGCTTTCGTTTTGTTGCGGAGAGCGAAAACCCTGCGGGTGATGGCACCCCATCACGCTGAACGATCGAAATGCGCTCGCGCGATATCATTGGCGCATCTGATCGCAACGAGCCTGCCAACCATGACCCCCACGCGCCTTGAAATCACCCGCCCCGACGACTGGCACCTGCATCTTCGTGATGGCGAGGCATTGGCTTCGGTGGTTGGCCACAGTGCGAGGCAGTTCGCGCGCGCCATCGTGATGCCCAACCTGAAGCCGCCGGTGACCACGGTGGCGCAGGCGGAGGATTATCGTCGCCGCATCCTGGCCTGCCTGCCGGCGGGTTCGAACTTCCAGCCGCTGATGACACTGTATCTCACCGAGAATACGTCGCCCGAGGAAATCGCCCGCGCCAAGGCGAGCGACAGCGTCTTCGCGGTGAAGTACTACCCGGCCGGCGCCACCACCAACTCCGACTCCGGGGTGCGTGAATTGTCGCGGGTGCATCATGTGCTGGAGGCCATGGAGAAACACGGGTTGCCATTGCTGCTGCATGGCGAGGTCACCGACGCGGAGATCGATATCTTCGATCGCGAGCGGGTTTTCATCGAACGCCATCTGATGCCGCTGCGCGAGCGCTTCCCGGCCTTGCGCATGGTGCTGGAGCACATCACCACCAGTGACGCGGTGGACTTCGTCCGCAATGCGCCGGCCAACGTGGGCGCCACGATCACCGCGCATCACCTGTTGCTGAATCGCAATGCGCTGTTCGTGGGCGGCATCCGCCCGCACAATTATTGCGCGCCCATCCTCAAGCGCGAGACGCATCGTGCGGCCCTGTTGCAGGCAGCGACCAGCGGCGACACGCATTTCTTCCTCGGCACGGACAGCGCGCCGCATATTCGCGCCGCCAAGGAATCCGATTGCGGTTGCGCCGGGGTCTACACCGCGCATGCGGCGATCGAGCTGTACGCCGAGGCGTTCGAGCAGGCGGGCCGGCTGGACCAACTCGAAGCGTTCGCCAGCTTCCACGGCCCGGACTTCTATCGCCTGCCGCGCAACGCGGAGCGCATCGTGCTCGAACGCACGCCGTGGACGGTGCCGGAGGATTATCCGCTGGCTGGTGCCACTTGCAAGCCACTGCGCGCGGGCGAGTCGGTCGCGTGGTCGCTGGTCGAGGCGTGATCGCGCGGGTTTGATCGGGCAAGGCCTGCGCTCGCACGGAAACGCGTGGTTCTTGGTGAAGGCGGCTGGCGGCCGGGCCTGAACTTTGCGCTTGTCGCGTCGTTCCGCGTTTTCACTTCCCCCGACAGCATTGCGGCGCCGCATGGGGCGCGGCGCCGCAATCTCCGAAACGGATTCGGAGTCCCTGCACGGTCATGTCATGTCGCACTGCATGTGCAGTGTGGCCGCCGGCGCTCCGGTCACCTTCGGCCGATTCGACGCGTCGCGGGCCTCAGTGCAGCGAGGCCAGCTTCACACCCTTCACCTTCAGTGCCTGGGCCACGTCGTACATCGCCTGGTTGAGGATCTTGTGGGTATTTTCGTCGGCGCCGTGACCGAATTTGGCGTCGATGTCCTGCATCACCTTGACGTGGAGGTCATGCGACAAGGCCTTGTCGAACAGGTAGCCGGACCACCAGGTGCCATCGGGCGTGGTTCCTGCCGTCACCAGGGTCTGCGCCAGCTTGACGCCCTTCAGGTGGGCCGGTGCGGCCGGCAGCTTGACGCCGGCTTCGGTGGCGCGCTTCAGGCCGTCGTTGACGGCGAAGGTCATGCCGTTGATGAAGTTGGTGGCATCTTTTTCGCCGTACTGCTTGGTGAGCTTGGCGACCTCGGCATTGACGGTTTTTTCGCCCAGCATCGACACCAGCGCCTTGGAGAAGCTGAAGTCATGCGCCCCACCGCCGGCCTTGACCAGCGCCGCCGTGACAGTCAGTGCAGGCGCGCCGCTGTAGGTCACGCCGCCGAACCAGTTCATGGCCGACGCATTCATCTGCGTCATCGGCGCGGCGGCCGGTGCTTCGGCGGCCGCGGTGACGCCGACAAACGCCAGGCCGGCCACCGTCAGTGCGGCTACCAGTACGTTTTTCCGCATGTTCATCATGTCGAATCTCCTTTGGGCGAAAGTGCGACGTATCCTTGGTGGCAGATCGCACCACCGGATGCGTACATGTGTGCGGGAGGCCCTGGTTCGACGCCAGTCGTCTGCAAGACACCAGACCGCTGTCGCCAGGAAGCCGTCGAGGCGTTCGCTCTGCCAGGGCCTCTTGCCGCGCGTGCATGGGATGCAGCACATGCCGCACAGGTTCCCGTAGGTGGGATGGCCAGCGCCGCTGGCTGCTGCCGGCGGAGAGCGCCGGCCTGTGTCGCGCGCACCTGTCGTGGCTAGCAGGTGAATCGGGCAAACGGGAACCTTGGCCCGTGTCAGCGCATCAGATGGGGTGTACAAGGAGAAATCATGTCAGCACATGCCCATGCAGCGTCTGTCGATTACGCGGCGTTGGACGACAACGCCCTGGTCGAACTGGTTCGTGGTGGCCAGCGCGAAGCCTTCCGCCACATCATGCAACGCTGCAACCAGCGCTTGTTCCGCATCGCGCGCAGCGTGATCGGCGAAGACTCGGAAGCGGAAGACGTGTTGCAGGAATCGTATATGCGCGCTTACAGCAAACTCGACATGTTTCGTGGCGATTCGACCCTGCTGACCTGGCTGACCAGCATCGTGCTGAACGAGGCGCGCGGTCGCCTGCGCAAACGACACACCATGGTCGATCTGGAGCAGGTCGATGCCGCGCCGGACGATACCCATCAGGTCATCCGGTTTCCTTCCCGTTTTGGCAGCGAGGACCCCGCTGTGTCCGCCGCCCGTGCGCAGGTTCGCCATTTGCTTGAAGACGCGATCGACACCTTGCCCGACGCATTTCGCACGGTCTACATGATGCGCGAAGTCGAAGAGTGCACCGTGGAGGAAACCGCGGTCGCGCTGGAGATCAAGCCGGAAACGGTGAAGACGCGCCTGTATCGGGCACGGCGCCTGCTGCGCAGCTCGTTGCAGGGCTCGCTTGCCGCCAGCATGAGCGAAGCCTTCCCGTTCATGGGCGAGCGCTGCGCGCGCGTCACCGACGCGGTGATGGCGCGACTGGAAAACCAAGTGGTGGATTGAGCGCGGCAATCGAGACCGTGCGCATGGAGCCGTGCCGTTACCCAGCGACTCGCCTTTCCGGCAAGCGGACGGAGGCGTCTTCAGGTCGCAGGGCGGCGAGTTTTCCCGTCATGCGGGAGTAAACGCTTGCTGCTGCACCAGGCTGCCCGCTTTTCGGCCGGCGAGCGTGGGCGAGATCAGTGTTTCCGCTTCGGCCCGGTCAGGCGGATCTGGTAAAGCTTCGGCCAGCATTTGCCGGTGACGTAGAGGCGATCATGCCTGGCGTCGTAGGCGATGCCGTTGAGCACGTCGTTGACCGGGTCGGCGAGGGTCTCGGGCTTGGGCACCAGGCCGCCGAGGTCGATCCAGCCCACCACCTTGCCGCTGGTCGGATCGATCCGCGCGATGCGGTGGGTCAGCCACACGTTGGCGAAGATCTGGCCCTTCACCCATTCCAGTTCGTTGATGTATTCCAGCGGCTTGCCATCGGCGGTGACGTCGATCTTGCCGACCTGCTTCAGCGTGTCCGGATCGAGTATGCGGATCGTTGGCGTGCCGTCGCTCATGTACAACTGTTTGCCGTCGGTGGTCAGCGCCCAGCCTTCGCCGGGATAGGGGAAGCGCGCCTGCGGCTTGAGCGTGGCCAGGTCGTAGATGAAGCCCTGGTGGCTGCGCCAGGTGAGCTGGATCAGCTTGTCCTTCCACGCCACGATGCCTTCGCCGTAGTCGGGCCAGGGCGTGCTGGTCTGCTGCAGCACCTTGCCGCTGTGCAGGTCGACCTTGCGCACCGAGGACTGGCCGACCTGGCCGGTGCTCTCGTACAGATAGCCGTCCAGATAGAACAGGCCTTCGGTATAGGCACCCGTGTCGTGCGGATAGGCATGCACCACGGAGTAGCCGTAGACCGGGATGCCGTCACCGGCGGCGCAGGCCGGAAGGGCGAGGCAGGACAGGGCGAGTGCGGCAACGCAGAAGATGAGACGTTTCATGGTTCGGATGATCCCACGTCCCGGGCTCGGATGTGAGGGCCCTTTATGCCGGCCGCGCGTGGAATAATCGGGCCATCCCCGACAAGGCGTGTGCCCATGGACAGTCATCATTTCCTTGAGACGGCCGTCGTGCTGCTGCTGGCAGCCGTGATCGCGGTGCCGTTGACCAAGCGTTTCCGGTTGGGCTCGGTGCTGGGCTATCTGCTGGCGGGCGTGGTGATCGGGCCGTCGGTGCTGCGATTGGTCGGCAACGTGGATGGCATCGCCACGATTTCCGAGTTCGGCATCGTGCTGATGCTGTTCGTGATCGGCCTGGAGCTGTCGCCGCAACGACTGTGGGTGATGCGGCGCTCGGTGTTCGGTACCGGCCTGCTGCAGGTGCTGGCCAGCAGCGTGGTGATCGGCGTGATCGCCTGGGCGCTGTTCGGGTTGCCTGTGCGCACGGCGGCGATCGTCGGCGGCAGCCTGGCGTTGTCGTCCACTGCGTTCGGCTTGCAGATCCTCGGCGAACGCAAGGAGACCGGCTCGGCCTATGGGCGGCAGGCGTTCGCGATCCTGCTGTTCCAGGATCTGGCGGCAATCCCGCTGATTGCCGCGGTGCCGCTGCTGGCCGGTGGCCCGTCGACGCATCACGGTTTTGATCTGGTGGGGGCGCTGCGCACCATCGGTGTGATCGTGGCGGTGATGGTGGGAGGCCGCTATCTGCTGCGCCCGGTGTTCCGTTTCGTGGCGAAAGCCGACTCACTGGAAGTCTCCACCGCCACCGCGCTGCTGGTGGTGACCGGCGTGGCATTGCTGATGGAGTTGACCGGCGTGTCGGTGACGCTGGGAGCCTTCCTCGCCGGCGTGCTGCTGGCCGATTCGGAATACCGGCACGACCTGGAATCGCATATCGAGCCGTTCAAGGGCCTGCTGCTGGGCTTGTTCTTCGTCAGCGTGGGCATGTCGATGCAGGTGGGCCTGCTGTTGCAGGTGCCGCTGCTGGTGCTGGGTCTGACCGCCGCGCTGTTGCTGGTGAAAGGTGTGCTGCTGTGGCCGCTGGGGCGCATGCTGGGCGGACTGGAGCGGCGCGATGCCTTGCGGCTGGCGGTGCTGCTGGCCAGCGGTGGCGAGTTCGCCTTCGTGGTGTTGAAGCAGTCGCAGGAGCAGGGGTTGATCGGCGCCCGCCAGGGCGGCGCGCTGGTGCTGGCGATCACCTTGTCGATGGCGCTGACCCCCTTGCTGGTGGCGCTGCTGGCCAAACTGCTGGGCAACGACAAGGCGAAGAAGCCGGCGCGCGCCTACGACACCATCGAGGCCGGCACGCCGCGCGTGATCATCGCCGGCTTCGGCCGCATGGGCCAGGTGGTGGGACGCATCCTGCGTGCCGAAGGCATCCCGTTCGTGGCGCTGGACCATTCCATCGAACAGATGGACATGGTGCGCCGCTTCGGCAACTGGAACGACATCTTCTACGGCGACCCGGCGCGGCCGGAATTGCTGCGCGCGGCACAGGCCGACAAGGCCGAGGTGTTCGTGCTGGCCAGCGACGATCCGGAATCCAGCCTGCGCGTGGCGCGCGTGGTGCGCCGACAGTACCCGCACCTGAAGATCGTGGCGCGTGCGCGCAACCGCCAGCACGTGTGGCGGCTGATGGACATGGGCATCGACGAGCCGGTGCGCGAGACGCTGTATTCCAGCCTGAAGATGACCAAGCAGGCGCTGGTGGCGCTGGGCCTGACACCGGAGCGCGCCATGGACCGGGTGGAGCGCTTCCGCCGCCAGGATGCCGAGCTGATCAAGGCGCAATACCTGGTCTACGACGACGAGACCAAGCTGGTGCAGACCACCCGCGAGGCGCTGGCCGACCTGGAGCGATTGTTCGAAGCCGATGCCTCGCCGCAGGCGGAGAAGGCGCGCGAGCGCGACGCGGGGACACCGTTGACCGACGAGGGTTGAGCCGTCCCTGCATCGGGGGTGGTGCTTCTAGAACACCATCACGTGATCGACCCGGTACGCACCGTCCTGTTCCACCAGTACCAGTTCGGCCACGAAATCGCCCGCTGCCTTGGTGAAGCGCTGTCGCCAGACCACGGCGATGGAGTCCGGGCGCCGGAACAGCGCGACGAATTCACGCCCGGCGAAGAAGCCGCGGCGGGCCTGGTAGTCCACGCAGATCGAGCGCAAGGCGTCCTCGGAAAGCATGCCCTTGAGGCGTGCGGTGAAGTCGCGGATGTGCCGCGGGTAATCGATGGCGGTGGACGCATCCATCAGGTTGTCCATGATGGGCTCGACCACCGCCATGATTTCCGCGTCGGACGCGTGAGCCAGTTGCATGCGGTGCGCGGCCGTCAGTCGGTCGGTTGCGCTGGTTGGCGCAAGGTTTGCCGCACGCTGGGGATCGCGCCAGCACCGCGCGCGGCCAGTTCGTGGGCGATGTCGACGTAGCCGAGCTGGCGGGCGACGTCGGCGGCGGTGCGACCGAAGGCATCGGCGGCGTTGCGGTCGGCGCCGCGCGACAGCAGCACGCGCGCGGGTGGCAGCAGGGCGTGCATGGCGCAGGCGTGCAGCGCGGTGACGCCGCGCTGGTCGGCGTGTTCCAGCTTCGCGCCAGCGTCGAGCAATACCGGCAACAACGCACCCAAGTGGGTGGCGTCGCAATCGCTGCCGGGGCGCAACTGGGCACCCAGCAACAGCAGCAGCGGGGTCTTGCCTTCCTTGTCGGCGAGATTCGTGTCGGCGTTGCGTTTGAGCAACACGTCGAACAGGCGGCGCGCGCGCAGGCTGTCGTTGTGTTCGAAGCCGAACTGCGCGGCGGCGTGCAGCGCGCCATGGCCGCGCGCGTCCACCGCGGCGATGTCGGCGCCGGCGTCGAGCAGCCGCTCGACGGTATCGGCATGGCCCATGGCGGCGGCGATCATCAACGCGGTGGCGTCGTCGGGAAGACGCTGGTCGACCGGCACGTCGCGTTCGATCAGCAGCGAAACCAGTGCCTCGCGGTGCGCGCCGACGGCGGCGGCCAGCGGGGTCACGCCGTTGTTCGCGGCCAGCGTGGCGTCGGCACCGGCATCGAGCAGGTGGGCGGCGATATCGCGATGGCCCGCGCCGCAGGCATGCAACACCGCGCTGGCGCCGTGCGCGTCGCGGGTATCCACGGCGAAACCGAGTTCGAGCAGGCGCTCCACGGCGACGGCGGCGCCGGCCTTGGCGGCGCCGGGAAGATCGTCTGCACGCAGCGGGCGACGCGGGCGCACCCATCCGCCCCAGTCCAGCCAGCGCTCGATCTCCGCGTGCTCCAGGGCCAGGCCCAGCGGGGTTTCGCCGTTCGCGTCGGCGGCTTCCGCGTCGGCGCCATGGGCGACCAGTTCGCGGACCAGCGGCAGCGCTTGCGCGCCGTGCTCCAGCGCGGCAAACAGCGGCGTGCGGCCGCTGGCATCGCGCGCGTTGGGATCGCAGCCGCGTGCCAGCAGGGCGTGCAACAGCGCGACATGGTTGAGTTCGGTAGCCAGGTGCAGTGGCGTGCGCCCTTGGGTGTCGGAACCGAAGGGATCGGCGCCGCGTTCGAGCATCACCAGTGGCAATGCCGTGCCCTGGACCGAGCCCTGCAACCGGTCCAGCGCCTGGGCGAGCAGGCCGGCGCCGGCCGGCGTGGCACCGGCGACGAGCAGGTCGTCGACCGCTTCGACGGCCGTGGGCAACTGCAACAGCAAGGCGTCGAACAGGCGCCGGCCAGGGGGCGGCAGTGCGGCCGCCGTGGCATCGTCGGCGGGCGTCGGGGCGGTGGTTTCGAAGCGGGCTTCGGGATCCAGGCCGTGGTCGAGCAACCAGCGCCGCGCGGTACCGAGGCCGGGAGCGGCAAGGTCCAGGTAAAGCTGGGCAAGCTGCGCTTGCGGCCATTCGCGTACGCGCGCGGCAAAGCCGGAAACGATCGCCCAGTGACCAAAGCGCAATGCATCAAGCAGGTGGGCCGGCGTGTCGGCGCCCTCGGCGAGCACGGCATCGGGTTCGAGGCTGGCCGGTAACGGGGTGTCCGGATCGAGCAGGGCGACCAGGTCCCAGCGGCCCGCGGCGGCTGCATGATCGAGCGCGCTGCGGCCGTCGCTGCCGGGTGTCTTCGCCTCGGCGCCCAGCGTGAGCAGCGCACGCACGGTGTCGGCGTGGGCGTGCGCCGACTGGCAGGCGAGGGTGAGTGCATCGCGGCCGTGGCTGTCGCGTACGCGGGCATCGGGCTGCGCCTCGGCCAGCAGTTGCACGATGCCGACGGCACCGGCTCGCGCGGCTTCCATCAGCGCGGTGCTGCCGTGGCGGTCGGCCAGTGCCACGTCGGCATTGGCGGCACGCAGCGCACGGGCGATCTGCTCATGGCCTTCGGCGGCGGCGACCATCAGGGCGCTGCGCCGGTTGGCGTCGACCACGTTGACCGCGGCGCGGTGCTTGAGCAGCAGTTTCACGCCTTCGGCATCGTCGTCGCGGACGCCGGCGGCGGCGACCAGGGCCGGCTCGCCATCGGCGGGGGCCGACTTGGCGCCGCGTTCCAGCAGGAATTTCGCCAGCGTCCAGTTGGCCGCGCGGCAGGCAACGGCGAGTGGCCCGAGGCCGGCCTTGTTGAGTGCATTCACCGGGGCGGCGGCGTCCAGCAGCATGGCGGCGACGATCGGTTCCTCGCTGAGCACCGCGCCGTGCAACGGCGTGTTGCCTTCGGCGTCGGTGGCCAGCGGGCTGGCGCCGTTGGCGAGCAGGGTCATCACGGCATCGGCGCGGCCGGCGCGGCTGTCACGGGTGGCGGCCAGCAACGGGGTGAGGCCACCACTGGCGCGATTGACGTCGGCGCCCTTGGCGATCAGTGCGCGCAGCAGGCGCGTGTCCGGCAGCAGCGCGGCGAGCATCAGCACCGGGCGCTGGTCGCGGTCGTCGGCGGTCGGCGCGGTATCCGGGTCGGCGCCGGCATCGATCAGCGCCAGCGCACGCTCGATGTCGCCGTCACGGGTGGCGTCGAGCAGGGCGGTGGCTTGTTCGGGCGTGCCGGCGGTCCGCTCCTCTTCGCTCAACGCGACGGGGGCAGGTGGCGTGACCGCGATCAGATCGTCACCAGGAAGAACCTGGCTGCGAGGGACGTGGCGACCTTCGCAGAGCAATGCGCGCAAGGTGCGGTTGGCGATCACCAGGCAGCCCAGCGGCATCAGCACCACGGCATAAATCGCCAGCGCGGCCGTGCGCATTTCCGTAGGCAGCACGCCGTACAGCCCGCTGAGCGCAATGGCGGCGAAGGCCAGCACCAGCAGTGCGAGCGCGGCCGGCAGGAAGTGGGTGAAGAAGCGTTCCTCACGCGACAGGTGCCGACCGAACGCGATGCTGCGCGCGGTGGCGGTGAAGATCCACGAGCCTTCATGCTGGCCCTGGGCGGGGTAGGCATCGTCCCACACGAAGACCAGGCCAAAGGCCGGCCACAGCCGCCACAACACGGCCAGCGCCACCACCAGCACCGCCGCGAGCAGCACGGTGGCGCCCAGTCCATGCTGCTGGCTCAGCCACAGCATCGGCCCGGCGACCAGCAGGAACACCAGTGCGGCGTAGGTGGTGAACATCACCAGATGGGCCGCGCCCCGGCGCAACACGGTGCGGCTGAAGCTGGGTTCGGGGTCGAAGCCGATGGCGTGGCAGACCGCCGCCATGGTCAGCGTGTTGGCCAGCAACAACGGGATCAGGGTGAGCGGATGGGCGCCGATGGTGGCGATCGCGACGGCGAGGAGGCCGGGTACGAACCACGCGATGGACGACAACAGGGGCGCCGGGCGCCGGTGCGATTTGGAATAAGCCATGGCGGCGAGTATAGAAAGCGTGGCAAGTGCTGGCGGTAATCCTTTGTTAACGAGGCGACATCACTCGCCCCTGCGATCGGCTGGATCACTCTGGTAGGGCAGATGGTTGCAGGTGGCCATGGTGGACTTCGGCGGCAGCTGCGGGTGCCATCCCTGCGTGCGCAGATGCTCGACCACCAGCTGTGCGTCTTCCTGCGGCAGGCGGCGTTCGCCGCTCAGTTCCACTTCCAGTGCAAAGCGCAATTCGCCCAGCATCAGTGCCAGCGAAGGCGGAAGTACGTCGAACTGGTCGCGGCTGGCCAGCCACAGGTAGGCGTCGGGCTTGCGCAGGCTGGCGTAGACGTAACTGTGCATGGCGACGTCCGCAAATCGGCAAAGGAAGGGAAAGGGTAACAGTCCGCATCGCCGTTGTTTGCTGCATCTGCACTTGCATGCCTTTGCCGGAGTGGGCAGAGTGCCGTGCAGGGGTATCAAACGCACGTATGAATCAGTCGCCGCGCACTTGCCCCGCTACCACCCGAGTTGCCAACAACAAGCAGGAGCAAGCGATGTTCAAGTCCTTCCGTCATATTCCCGGCGCGGCCACCCCGCTTGCGCTTGCCGCGTTGAGCCTGGCCGTCGCGGCGGGTCTGGCGTTGCCGATGAATGCGCACGCCAGTGCGTTCCAGCTCAAGGAAGACAGCGCCAAGGCGATGGGCCGCGCCTACGCCGGTTCGGCGACGGCGGGTGGCGACGTGTCGGTCGTGGCCAACAGCCCTGCCGCGATGAGCGACTTGAAGGGCACCTATTTCCAGGCCGACGTCACCGCGATCAACTTCAGCGCGAAGTTCAGCGGCAGCGCAGTCGATGGCGAAGGCCGGCCGATCAGCGGCGGCAATGGCGGCGACGGCGGCACCACGTTGCCAGTGCCGGCGTTGTTCTTCGAAACCCAGCTCAGCGATCGCTGGCACGTGGGCGCCAGCTTCACCGTGCCGTTCGGTTTCCAGACCGAGTACGACAAGAACTGGGTTGGCCGTTACAACGGCATCAAGTCCAAGTTCCAGTCGCTGGACGCCACGCTGTCGGCCTCGTATGCGGTCACCGACACTTTCAGCGTGGGCGCCAGCGCCATTGCGCAGAAAACCAGCGCGACGCTGACCAGTGCGGTCAATTTCAATGGCGTGGGCTATGAGCTGGCCGGCCAGGCCGGTCTGCCGCCTGCGCTGGTGGATGGCCTGATCCCGCCGGGCACCGACGGCATGGCCAGCATCAAGGGCGACGACTGGGGTTGGGGCTGGCAGCTGGGTGGTTACTGGAAGCTGAGCCCGAACGATCGCTTCTCGCTCAACTATCGCTCCAAGATCAGCCACAAGCTGCACGGCACGGCCAACTTCAACGTGCCGGACAACGTGACCTCGCTGGTCACCAGCCTGGCGCCGTTGCTGGGTCTGAACGCGAACAGCCTGCCGTTCCAGCACACCACGGGCACGGCCGACTTCACCACGCCGGCGGTGGCCAATGCCAGCTACTGGCACCAGGCCGAGAAGTTCGGCGTCGGCATCGACCTGGCCTGGACCAAGTGGGATGTGTTCAAGAACCTCACGGTGAACTACGGCAACCCGTACCAGCCGCCCACGGTGGAAGCATTCAACTGGCGCAATACCTGGTATGCGTCGATCGGTGGCGACTACTACCTCAACGAGCAGGTGACCCTGCGCGCCGGTATCGCCGTGGACACCACGCCGACCTCTGCGCGGACCCGCGACGTGCGCGTGCCGGATTCGACCCGCAAGATGGTTTCCTTCGGCATCGGCTACAAGCCGACCGACCGTTTCGAGATCAACGCCTCGTACGCGCACATCTTCGTCAACCAGGCACATCTCGACGGCTCGGTCAGCCCCACCGGCGACGTCGTCACCGGTCAGTTCGACGACTACGGCAACCTGCTGAGCCTGTCGGCGCAGTACCACTTCTAAGCGCCTGACGCGCCGTGGATGCATGAAAAAACCTCCCCGTTCGCGGGGAGGTTTTTTTGTGGGTGACGTTGTGACGGCCGCGGTTTCAGCCGCGTCGTCGCAGCAGTCCCAGCATTCGGCGGAAACGTTCGCCATAGGGCGGGTTGAGCAGGCCGGCACCGTTGAAGCGGGCCTGGCGGAACACCGGTTTCAGGTGCGAGAACGTGCGGAAGCCGGCCTCGCCGTGGTAGCCACCCATGCCCGAGGCGCCGACGCCGCCGAACGGCAGGTGGTGCTGGGCGATGTGATAGAGCGTGTCGTTGACGCTGACGCCGCCGGCATGGGTTTGTGCCAGTACGCGATCGGTCGTCGCCTTGTCCGTTTCGAACAGGTACAGCGCCAGCGGATGGGCACGGGCGGTGATGTAAGCGATCGCCTCGTCCAGCGTGTCGTAGGGCACCAGCGGCAGCAACGGGCCGAAGATTTCCTCGCGCATCACGCGCATGTCGTCGCGCACGCCGGTAAGCAGGGTGGGCGGCAACAGGCGACGGCTGGCTTCCGGCGCGACATCGGCCAGCGATTCGGCACGGGCGCCAGCGGCCACGGCGGCATCACGCAAGGCCAGCAGGCGTTCGTAGTGGTGGTCGGTGGCGATGCTGGCGTATTGCGTGTTGTGCGACAGGTCCGGGTACAGCTTCGCGGCGACCTTGCGTGCGGCGGCGATGAATGCATCGACTTGCGTGCGCGGCAGCAGCACGTAGTCCGGCGCGATGCAGGTTTGTCCCGCATTGACCAGCTTGCCGAACACGATGCGTTCCACCGCATGCTCGAAACGTGCGCCGGGACCGATGATGGCCGGCGACTTGCCGCCCAGCTCCAGCGTCACCGGCGTGAGATTGGCCGCGGCGGCGCGCATCACGTGGTGGCCGACCGAGGTGGAACCGGTGAACAGCAGGTGGTCGAACGGCAGCGCGGAGAAGGCCTGGGCCACCTCGGCATTGCCGGTGATCGCCAGTACCTCGTCGGGCTTGAAATGATCCGCCACCAGTTCCGCGAACAGCGCGGAGAAGCGCGGGGTGAATTCGCTCATCTTCACCATCGCGCGATTGCCGGCGGCGAGCGCGTCCACCAGCGGACCCACGGCCAGGTACAGCGGATAGTTCCACGGCACGATGATGCCGATCACCCCGCGTGGTTGCGGGCGCAGCTCGGTGCGCGCGGGCAGGAACAGCCAGTCGGCGAGATGCCGGCGCGGCTTCATCCAGCGCTTGCCGTGGCTCAGCGCGTGGCGGATCGCGGACAGGCTGGGGAAGATCTCCAGCAAGTCGGTTTCCTCGGCGGGACGGCAGCCGAAATCCGCATGGATGGCTTCGACGATGCTGTCGCGATGGTCGAGCAGCATCTTCTCCAGGGTGCGCAGCCGGGTTGCCCGGGTGGCCCAGTCAGGCATCGGCTGGTGCTGCTGGGCGGCGCGCAACCGCTGCAGGCTTGTCGCTAGGTTGGAGGTGGAGTCGTTCATGTGTTCCATGTGCCGTGAAGGATGCCGCATGCGCTCCATGCGGCAGGTGTCCATATCGTGCACGCCTCGACCGTGTGATGGCGTGAGCGTTTTGCCTCAGAGCTTCGCGCGCAACTCGACGCCCCACATGCGGGGCGGGGTGATGTGCGCCACCGCCAGGCCGAACGGCGCCGCCGTATTGTCCACGCCGGTGACGTAACGCTTGTTGAGCAGGTTGGTGACGAAGACGCCGACGCCCCAACGCGAGCCGGGTGCATTCCAGTCCAGTCGCATGTCGACGCTCTGCCGCGCCGAGCCGACGGTGAAGTTGGGGCTGACCTGACAGTTGCCTTGCAGTTGCGAATCGCTGTTGCAACGGGATTTGCCGCGATACCCGTACGACGCGTCGTAGACCAGGCTGCCGTTGAACACGTGCGGCAAGGTATAGCTGAGGCTGGCGGCACCCGAGAAGATCGGTGTGCCGGTCGGCTGGCCCGCCAGGTTGTTGCCGTCGGGTGCGATGTAACGGGTGTAGGTCGAATTGATGAAGGCGCCATTCAGGCCCAGTCGCAGGCCGTCCGTCGGCGCCCATTGCAGCTCGACTTCCAGGCCGCGGGCATGCTGGTCGCTGGTGCTGGTCACGTATTCCGGAATGCCGTTGGTGCCTGCCGTGGCCGGCTTCAGCACCAGCGCCTGCAGGTTCTTGTAGGTGTAGTAGTAAGCGGTCACGTTGAGCAGCAGATTCTGCTCGGGGAACACGGTCTTGATGCCGCCTTCGTAGTTGACCACGTGCTCGGGCGAGTAGTGGGAGTTGAACTCAAGCATGTTGTAGCCGCCGGCCTTGTAACCCCGGGTGACGGAGCCGTAGGCCATGATGTTCGGCGTGAAGTGGTAGTCCAGCACCACGCGCGGACTGAAGTCGCGCCAGTTGTTGCGCGCTTGCGCCAGCACGTTGACCGGGGCGCCAGTGGCGGTGTTGAAGACCTGGTTCTGCTGGAACACGCTGGGATCGATGCCGACGAGTTGCAGCAACGGCGCCAGCCCGGTCAGGGTGGTATCCAGCTGCGGTGCGTAGCGCGGCGGGTTGAACCAGCTGAATTGCTTCTGGTCGAGGGTGTAACGCGCACCGGTGGTGAGGTTGAGCCTGTCGGTGAGGTGCCAGATCACGTCGCCATAGACGGCGTAGGAATTGATGTTTTCGTCGTTGCGGACTTCCTCGCGCCACGGATCGCCAAGCAAGGTGTACTGGCCATAGCCCACCAGCGGCAGCAGCGAGTTGTAGAACGCGAAGGTATCCGTCGGCCCCAGTGAGCCGCTGTTCAAGCCGAGCGTGTCGAGACTGTCGGTATAGGTGTCGACCCGGCTGATCTGGCGCGCCTGCTCGTGGTAGAAACTGGTGCCGGCGACCCAGTCGATCAGATCGGTATTGCCGGTCAGTTTGAATTCCTGGTACCAGCTGTTGTTGTGCTCGATATTGGCGGTATCGAGATAGGTGTCGCGCTGGTTGGTGCCGTCGTAGTCGCCGAGGTTGTAAGTGTCGAAATTGCGCCACGCCGTGGTGGAGGTGAAACTGCCCCAGCCGAAGGAGTGGTCCACCGTCAGGGTGACGCCATTGAAGCGGCGTGTTTCGGCCGCGCCCACGGCGTCACCGTACAGCGGAGCGTGCAGCGGGTTCATCCAAGTCTTCGGATCGGCCGGGAAGGGCGGCACCGTGCCGGTGAGAGGTGACGGCCGCGGCACATAGCTGGACAGCGGCACCACGCTGTAGGCCGCCTGGGGCGCCTGCTTGAGCTGCTCGTGGTCCCACGCCAGCAGCACGCGCGTATTCGGCGTGATGTTCCAGCGGTACTGGGCGCGCGTGCCCCAGTCGTGGTTGCCACCGTAGTGCTTGCCGTTGGCACTGTCCCTGGCCCAGCCATCGCTCTGGTTGTCCAGCACGCTGAAACGCAGTGCCATGTCCTGGTTCAACGGGACATTCAGGAGTACATCGCCGTAGCGCTCGCCGTACGCGCCGTAGCGGAAGGTTCCCTTGGCCTCGAAGGTGTCGCCCGGTTCGTTGGTGATGATCGATATCGCGCCGGCAGCGGAATTGCGGCCGAACAAGGTGCCTTGCGGGCCCTTCAGCACTTCGATCCGCTTGATGTCGTTGAACGCGAGCAGGGCACCGCCGGAACGCGCGGCATAGACGCCGTCGACATAGACACCCACGGCCGGTTCCGTGCCGATGCCGAAGCCGCTGCCGCCGATGCCGCGCAGTGCATAGGATGGCTGGGTCGGCTGGCCGGCGCTGACCACCAGCCCGGGCACGAAGATGTCCATCTTGCTGATGTCGGTGGCAGCCAGCGTGTCGACCTGCTTGGCGGTGACGATCTGCAGCGCGATCGGCACGTCCTGCATTTCCTGCGCGCGGCTTTGCGCGGTGACGGTGATCGCGCCGAGTTGCTTGATCTCGTGCGTATCGGGCTTGCTGGCCTGTTTGGGTGGCGTCGTCGTGGCCGCCTGGTCGGCGAGGGCCGGCAGTGGTGCACACAGCAACAGGGCGGCGCCGCCGGAAAGCAGGTGGCGCAGGCTGGCGGACAGTGGTCGTTGGCGCATCATCATCCGAAGTTCTCCCCTTGGCATCGTGTCGCGTGGTGGCCATGCCGACACGCGACGGATCATTTCGTGGCTTTGCTGCGACAGGCCTTGGCGTGGCGCGGCTCAGTGCACGATGGTGCAATCCCCTTTCAGCGACAGGATCCACGAGCGGATCAATGCCGTGCCCTCGCGATCCACCGTACTGCGGCCGATTTCCGGCATCATCACGCCCGGCCGGGTCGAGGCCATGCGGTGCATCAGGATCGAGTCGTCAGGCTTGCCCGGTACGATGTCGAACAAGCGCCCACCGGTACCCGGGCCCGCCGCCTCGGGCGACTTGCAGATGCCCATGTGATGGGTTTCCGGCGTGTTGTAGCCGAGCGACAGGCCAGTGACGTTGGCCACGCCATTCGGGTTGTGGCACATCGCACAGTTGATATCGAGGTAGGCCCGGGCGCGCGCGTCGAGCGAGGCACTCGGGTCGCGCCAGTTGGCATCGTGCGGAATGTCGGCCATCTTCGGCAGATCGCTGAGGTAGCCGATGGAAGCCAGGTAGGTCAGCTGGTTCTGCGGACCCTTGCCGTAGTCGTAATCCCGGTTCATGTGGCGCGCCTGCGGGCCGATCAGCTGGATCTTGCGGCTGATCATGTTGGCCTCGTGGCAGGTCACGCATTGCCCCTCGTCGGGCACCACGTAGTTGAAATCCTCGCGGCCGCCCTGGGCATCGACCAGGGTCAGTGGTTCCACTGCGCCGGTGCGGGCGAGGGTGGCTTCGGTCTGCGCGTCGTTCCACACGTAGGTGAGTGGCGCCCAGCCGTCCTTGCGACGTACCAGCAGGCGGGTCTCGATCAGGTGTACGGTGGCCAAGTTCAGGCCCAGCCCGGCGGAGTCGCCGTCATAGCGCAAGGTGCGCGCCACGTCGGTGAACTTGCCGTCCCCGGCGCGCGGGTAATAGAAGGTCTTGCTGACCACGGTGCCGACCGGAAAGTCGAACGGACCGTCCTTGGTGTACTTCGCCGTGGTGCCCTTGGGCATCCAGATCGTGCGCAGCTTGTGCACGTAGTCGGTGAACAGGTGCGTGTTGAGTCCGTACGGCACCACGCCGGTGTTGAGTTCGAGCTTGCCGTCACGAGCTTCGACGATATGCCAGTCGCTCAGTTTCGCCGGCTGGCCGTCGGCATGGAACGCCACCGCCGGCATGCCGCGATGGCAGCCGGCCAGCAGTGCCAGCGCCAACAATGCAGAGTATTTTGCGAATTTCACCAGCATGCGCTCAGATTTTCGGTTCGGGATTGAGGACCACCGCCGGCAGCTTCGGCAGCGTGCACTGGAACGGCTTCATGTCGGTGCTGGGGTGCTTGTAGCCGTCCGGCCCGTCGGCATCGAGCACGCCGCTGACGTCCTGGATGCAGATGCGATCGTCCGCCGGCACCTGGCCGTTTACCTTGCCCTTCGGGTCGGCATAGCCATCCCACAATACGTCGGGGAAGTGGCCGGTGATGCCGTAGACCATGGTCTTCAGCGTCTTGAATTCCAGCCCGCTGGGCGAATCGCCGCCACCCTTCAGGCGGTTGCCGTAGACGAAGATGCCCTTCGGATACGGGTTGTAGTCGGCCGCCACGCCTAGGCGGCTGGAGTAATTGGTGGAGTAGAAGCTGGAGATGATGATGTTGGCCGTCTTGTTGTCGGCAATGTCGTTGTCGAAGATCTCCACCTTGTCGTTGGAGTTCACCACCACGCCGGAACCGGGCGGCACGCTGGCGACGGCCGAACCGTTCGCCGCGAAATTGTCGTGGTTGTTGCCGATCACCTTGTTCTTGAACACGCGGGTGGAATGGCCTTCCATCAGCAGGTCCGGCATGTTGAACACCAGGATGCCGCCGGAGTTGTTGGTGGCGGTGTTGCCGTAGACGTCGGCGTCCACCGAGTTCTCGATCTCGATGCCGGCCGGGTTCCGCTCGACGCGGTTGTTGCGCACGATGATGTTGTTGGACTGGCCCACGTAGATGCCCGAATCGGATGCGCCGATCGCCACCGAGTCCTCGATCAGCACGTTCTGCGTCTTCACCGGGTAGATGCCGTACGGGCCATTGCTGGTCTTGGTGTGGCCGGTCCACTCCACGCGCACGCCGTGGATGGTGATGTTCTTGCCGTGGTTGATCTTCAGCCCGTCGCCCTTGGTGTCTTCGATCGCCAGGTTCTCGATGGTGAAGTCGTTGGCGTTCACCAGCAGGCCTTCCGGCCCCACCACCTGGCCCTTGAACGACAGCACCGTCTTGTCCATGCCGGCACCCTTGATGGTGACGCCGTCGGTGCGCAGGCTGAGACCGCGCTTGAGCGAATAATGGCCGGCGGGAATGTCGATCACGCTGCCGGGCTTGGCATCCAGCAGCTGCTCCTGCAGCTTCGCCTCGAAGCTGGCATCGGTCTGGTTTTGCGGAGCCGGCGCGTGGTCGCTGCCGCAACCGGCCAGCGCGGTGGCCAGGGCAATCGTGATGAGTGTCTTGCGCATGATCGTTGAACTCCCCATTCGAACGGCATCGTCAGATGCTGCCACTGTCACGCAATCTGATGCGTGATGGGAGGGCAAAGCGGTCGATGGGAGGGGGGTAAAGCGGCCAGTGTGGAAGAGTTTCTGCAGGAGCGCACCCTGTGCGCGATGCTTTTCACCTCGATTAAAGGGCATCGCGCACAGGGTGCGCTCCTACAGCATCTCAAGCGGTAGTGCGGCGTGCTTCCCGCGGCGCCATGCCGGTCCAGCGCTTGAACGCGCGGCGGAATTCGCGCGGGTCGCTGAAGCCGACTTCGCTGCCGATGGCGGCGACGCTCAGGCTGCCGGCCTGCAGCAGTTGCAGCGCGCGCTCGGCGCGCACGCGGTCGTGGATCTCGCGGAAGATGCGGCCGCTCTCGGCCAGCTTGCGGCGCAACGAGCGTTCGCTGAGGTTGAGCGTGTGCGCCACGTCGTTGAGCTTCGGTTGCTCGCGCAACTGGTTGCGCAACAGGCGTTCCACCGCTGCGACGATTTCCTGGTGCGGTTCGCCACCGTCCGGCGTGCGTTGCTGTGCACACAGCGCCAGCGCCTGTTTCGCGGTGAGCGGGTTGTAGCCGGGCAACGGTCGGGCCAGCCAGCTTGTCTCGATCAGCAAGCGGCATTGCGGCGCGCCGAAGCGCAGTTCGCAGCGGAACAGTTCGGCATAGGCGTCGGCATAGGCGGGACGCGGATAGCCCAGCTCCACGCGTAGCGGCGCCAGCTCGGAACCGACCAGCTCGCGCGCGATCATGGTGGAACTGGCAAACAGCTCCTCGCAGAAGAACGGCAGCAACTCGACGTCACCGAACTGCGGCGTGGCGACCAGCGCCACCGTACCTTCGTCGACCACTTCGAAGGCGAGGTCGAGCAGGCAGCCGCAGATCTTGTGGTACTGGATGCCCGACTGCATCGCCTCGCCGAAGGTGCGCGAGGTCATCATCGCCAGCCCGAGCAGGCCGAAACCGCCCACCGTACCCTGGCGGCCGATGCGCAGGCCGGCATCCGGCACGCCGGCATTGGCCAGCGCTGCCAGTGCGCGCCGCACGAAACTGCTGGCCTGGCGATAGGACACGCGCAGTGCCGGATCGGCCAATTGCGCGCGATTCAGCGACAACCCGGCGAACCACGCGCGACAGTCGATGCCACGTTCGTCTGCCAGCTGGCTCAGGTAGAGCAGCTTGTTCGAGGGAAACTCGGCGGCGGTGAAGCGCGGATCATCCGCCACCAGCGCGGCGGCACTGGCACGGGACGGATCGAGCAGAGCGGCGGGACGTGCCATGGTGCGATTGCTCCGACACAGGCGGGCCGGGCGTGGCCGGCGTTCCCCCCTTTTCTACCACGCATGCGCCGCGAACCGCTTGCGCATTGCACAAGCGGGCCGCGAAGTGTCGTGCGGCAGCCCATGGCGGCAGCTCTGACAGTTACCCGGGCCTGTGGCAATCCCACCTCTCGTGGCATCTCCATCGGCGCGCCCGGGGCATGTCCGTACGCGCCGGCGCGAAACAGTCACTGGTGGGGCTGCTTCGCGTTCGGCCCTCCATGGTCGCGCCGGGCGTTTCAATGGTTCACCAACGCTCAGCGCATGCCGCCACTGGCGTAAAGCTTTTCGCCGCTCAGCCAACCGGCATCATCGGAGGCCAGGAACACGGCGATGGCGGCGATGTCCTGCGGCTGGCCAATGCGGCCCAGCGGCGTCTGGGCGACGATCTGGGCCTGGAAGTCGGAACCGATGAAGCCGGCGGCGCGAGCGCCTTCCGTCTCCACCATGCCGGGGTTCAATGCATTGACGCGGATGCCACGCGGACCCAGCTCGCGCGCGAGCGCGCCGGTAATGCCTTCCACGGCGGCCTTGGTGGCCGTATACACCGCCGAACCGGGTGGGGTGACGCGGGAGACCACCGAGCCGATATTGATGATGCTGGCACCCGTGCGCAGATGCTTCGCTGCCGCCTGGGTAACCAGCAGCAGGCCCAGCACGTTGACGTCGAATTGCTTGCGGTAGTGCGGCTCGCTGATGTCCTCGATCGGGGCGAACTCGTAGACGCCGGAGTTGTTGACGAGGATGTCCAGGCGACCGAATTTCTCGACCGTCTGCGTGACGACGGACTGCGCATCGGCGGCATCGGCGATGTTGCCTTGCACGGCGATTGCCTTGCCGCCGGCCTGGGTGATTTCGGCTACCACGGCATCGGCGCCAGCCTTGCTGGAGGCGTAGTTCACGACGACGGCGGCACCTTCGGCGGCGAGCGCCTTGGCGATGGCGGCACCAATGCCTTTGGAAGCGCCGGTAACGAGGGCGGTCTTGCCTTCAAGCTTGCTCATGGGGGTGGATCCTTGCGGGGTGGGGGAGGGTTAGTTCTTAATTACCGTAGTTCAGGATATATGAACTATAGAACCTGCCGTCAAGGGGTAAACTGCACGCATGCGCCCCTTGATCCACCCTTCGATTGACGACATCACCGTGGAAGGCATTCTCCATGCCTTGTCGGACCCCGTGCGTGCGTCCATTTATGCCGGGCTGGCCTGTCGCGGCGGGGCGACCTGCACGGCATTCCAGCAGGTCAGCGACCGCACGATTCCGAAATCAACGCTGTCGCAGCACTTCCGTGCGTTGCGCGAGGCCGGCCTGGTCCGTAGCGAACGTTGCGGGGTGGAAATGCGCAATACCACGCGCTGCGAGGAGATCGAGCAGCGCTTTCCCGGCCTGATTCCCGCCATCCTCCGTGCACATCAGGTGCAGGCTGGCGACACGCCGCCACCGGGCACGCCACGACGCAAGGTCGCGGCGAAGAAGGCCGGGAAACGTTGAACGTGCCGTCGGCAGGTGGTCGCTGCCGACGCCCACGAAAGCGAACGGGCTTTCCTCGTGCGCCGAAGAAAGCCCTCGATGCCGCCTACTCGCCGATGGTCAGCAGCGAGGCGTTGCCGCCGGAGGCGGTGGTGTTGATGGTCAGCGTGCGCTCGCCGGCGAAACGCAGCAGGTAGTGCGGGCCGCCGGCCTTCGGGCCGGTGCCGGACAGGCCTTCGCCGCCGAACGGCTGCACGCCGACCACCGCGCCGATCTGGTTGCGGTTGACGTAGCAGTTGCCGACGCGGGCGTGCCGGCTGATGTAGTCGACGGTGGCGTCGATACGGCTGTGGATGCCCAGGGTCAGGCCGTAGCCGGTGGCGTTGATGGCGTCGATGACCTGGTTGAGATCCTTGGCGTTCCAGCGGATCACGTGCAGCACCGGGCCGAAGATCTCGCGGGTCAGCGTATCGAGCGAGGGGATTTCATACGCGCGCGGGGCGAAGAAGGTGCCGTGCGCGGTGTGCTCCGGATCCATCGGTGCTTCGCCGATTTTCTTCGCCACCTTGTCCATGCGCGCGGCGTGCTCGACCAGGATGGCCTTGGCGTCCTCGTCGATGACCGGGCCGACATCGGTGGAAAGCAGGCCCGGGTCGCCGATTTTCAGTTCGGCCATCGCGCCGGCCAGCATCTCGATCACCTTGTCGGCAATGTCGTCCTGGATGTACAGCACGCGCGCGGCCGAGCAACGCTGGCCGGCAGACTGGAACGCCGAGGCGATCACGTCCTTGACGATCTGCTCGGGCAAGGCAGAGGAGTCGGCGATCATCGCGTTCTGGCCACCGGTCTCGGCGATCAGCACGGCGATCTGCGAATTGCGTGCGGCCAGCGCACGGTTGATCGCCCAGGCAGTGTCGGTGGAACCGGTGAACACCACACCGGCCACGCGCGGGTCGCGGGTCAGCGCGGCGCCGACGGTGGCGCCGTCGCCCGGCACGAATTGCAGCACGTCCTTGGGAATCCCGGCCTCGTGCAGCAACTGGGTGGCCAGATGACCGATCAGGCTGGTCTGCTCGGCCGGCTTGGCGATGACCGTGTTGCCGGCGGCGAGCGCGGCGGCAACCTGGCCGATGAAGATCGCCAGCGGGAAGTTCCACGGGCTGATGCCGACGAACACGCCGCGGCCTTCGAGGAACAGCTGGTTGGTTTCGCCGGTGGGGCCGGGCAGCAGTTCGGGCTCGGTGAACAGGCGCCGCGCCATGGTGGCGTAGTAGCGCAGGAAGTCGGCGGCCTCGCGGATCTCGGCGATCGCGTCGGGCAGGCTCTTGCCGGCCTCGCGCACGCACAGCGCGATGAACTCGGCGCGACGCGCTTCGAGCTGGTCGGCGGCGTGATCGAGGATGGCGGCGCGGTTGGTGACCGGGAAGTTGTTCCAGCCGTCCTTGGCGGCGGCGGCATTGGCCATGGCCTTTTCCACCGTGGCTTCGTCGGCGGTGACGTAGCTGCCGATCTTGTTGCGCCGATCGGCGGGGTTGGTGACGTCGACCGAGGCGCCGGTGCTTTTTGCGCCAGGCACCAGCGGGCCGGCGGTCCACGGACCGGTCTGGGCATTGATCGCCTCGGCCAGGTCGTTCAGTTCATTGTCGTTGGCAAAATTGACGCCCATGGAATTCTTCCGAAGTTCACCGTAAAGAGTGGCCGGCAGCGGGATGCGCGGATGCGGGATGGAGTCGAACGCGCGGACCGTCTGGCACGGGTCGGCAACCAGCTCGCGCGGCGACAGGCTTTCGTCGACGATGCGGTTGACGAAGCTGGTATTGGCCCCGTTCTCGAGCAGGCGGCGCACCAGGTACGGCAGCAGGTCCTGGTGCGAGCCGACCGGTGCGTAGACGCGGCACGGCACGTGGTAGGTCTTCTCGCTGATCACGTCGGCATACAGTTCGACGCCCATGCCGTGCAGACGCTGGAATTCGAACGGGCGACCCTGCGCGATGTGGTGCACGGCGGCGATGGTGTGCGCGTTGTGGGTGGCGAACTGCGGATAGATGAGATCGCTGCCCGCATTGAACAGGCGCCGCGCGCAAGCCAGGTAGGACACGTCGGTATTCGGCTTGCGGGTGTAGACCGGGTAGCCGCCGAGGCCCTGTTCCTGCGCTTTCTTGATCTCCGCGTCCCAGTACGCGCCCTTGACCAGGCGGACATACCAGCGACGCTTGGCGTGCATGGCGGTCTCGACCAGCCAGTCGATCACGAACGGGGTGCGCTTGGCATAGGCCTGCACCACGATGCCCAGGCCGTTCCAGCCTTCCAGCGAGGGATGGGCGAACACGTCGCCGATGATGTCCAGCGAAAGTTCGAGGCGGTCCGCTTCCTCGGCGTCGACCGACAGCGCGATGCCATGCTTCATGGAAAGCTGCGACAGCTCCAGCAGGCGTTCGGTGAGCGTGGTGCGGGCGCGTTCGCGCTGGGCCAGTTCGTAGCGCGGGAACAGCGCCGACAGCTTCACCGAGATCGACGGGGCGTCGGTGTGGTTGGCGTAGGGGCCATGGGCACCGAGCGCGGCGATCGCGTCGCGGTAGGCCTGCTGGTAGCGCTCGGCATCATGCGCGGTAAGCGCGGATTCGCCCAGCATGTCGAAGGAGTAGCGGTAGGCCTTGTTTTCCTTCTTCGCCGCGCGTTCCAGCGCCTCCTCGATGCTGCGCCCCATCACGAACTGGTAGCCCATGATGCGCATGGCCTGGCGCACCGCCACGCGAATGGTCGGGCCGCCGACGCGGGTAACCAGCCGGCGCAACGCGCCATTGAAGTCGCCGCGTGTGCCGTCGGCGATGTTGATCAGTCGACCGGTCAGCAGCAGACCCCAGGTGGAGGCGTTGACCAGCAGCGATTCGCTGCGGCCCAGGTGCTTGCGCCAGTCGGCATCGCCCAGCTTGTCGTGGATCAGCTTGTCGGCGGTGGTGGTGTCGGGGATGCGCAGCAGCGCCTCGGCCACGCACATCAACAGCACGCCTTCCTCGCTGGACAGGTCGTACTGGCGCATGAAGGATTCGACCACGCTCTGGTCCTTCGCGCGCGCGCGTACCCGCGAAACCAGCGCGGCGGCACGCTCCACGACGAGCTCGCGCTCCGCCTCGGGCAGGTCGGCCTGGGCCAGCAGGTCGTTGACCGCCTCGGTTTCGTCGCGCAGCCAGGCGGCGGTGATGCGCGCACGGGCCGGTGCGATGCTGGAGGGAAGTTCAGGGCTGAGGATGGGATGGGTCACGGGCGTGCCAAAAAGCAGGGATGGGTGGGGGTGAAACGCGAGATTGTACGCCCCGGAAATGCCCGGACGCATCCGCATGGAGTGCTGCGCCGATCGACGATCTGTGCCATGGCGTCGGTCTGATCTGGATCAAGCCCCTGCGACATTCTTGCCCGTTGCGTCGCGGCACCCTATTATCGATCCGTTCCAGGCACGCCGGACTCTCATGATCGTGCTTCGACCAGCCGTAACCGGCTTGCCCTGCGTGACGTTGTGGCTTAGGCCCAATCGCGCACTGAGCCGACGCGGCTTGCGTCGCTTGATCGTGGTGCTGGCAGCGCTGGTGCTGACAACGGCGGGTTTGGGGGCCTGGCAGGGGAACGTGTTTGCTCCGCTGTTTGCCCTCGTCGAGGCCTCCGCTGTGGCTCTCGCCTTGAGCGTGGCCTGGCGGGCAGGTGACCGCAGCGAGCGAATCGTGCTCGATGCCACGTCACTGGAGGTGCAATCGCTACCGGCGAAACGCAGCGCGCGATTCCAGACATACTGGGTCCGCGTGTTGCTGAAACCGGGTGGGGGGCATCACCACCTGTTGTTGTCATCGCACGGACGCGAGCTGGAAATCGGTGCTTTCCTCACCGATGAGGAACGTGTCGAGCTGTCCCGGAAACTCAAGGTGCTGCTGGATCGTCTGAATGATCAGCCGCGCAGGTAGGTTCAACAAAGGTGCAAGACATGACATCTGGCGGCATCAGGCATCACGGCATCCGGCGAATGGCCACGGTAGTGGCCACGGGGGCTTTCGCATTGCTCTGCGGCGTGGCCCGGGCGAATCCGGTTCCCTGGCAGATGGACATGACGAAGGGTGCCACCACCTATTCGCATGTGCCTTATGACCTCAACATGGTCTCCCTGCTGGTATGCGTGGTCATCGGCATCCTGGTGTACGGCGCGATGTTCATCGCCATGTTCCGCTTCCGCAAGTCGCGCGGCGCGGTGGCGGAGAAGTGGTCGCACAACACCGTGGTGGAGATCATCTGGACCACGATCCCGGTGATCATCCTGGCCAGCCTTGCCTGGATGGCCACCAACGGCATGCGCAAATTCTACGACACCACCGGTTCGCAGATGACCGTGAAGATCACGGGCTACCAGTGGAAGTGGCGTTACGACTACGTCGACTACGAAGGCAAGCCGATCAGCAAGGTCGGTTTCATGTCCAAGCTCGACGACCTCAGCAACGAGACGCGCCAGCTCCATTCGGGCCTTGACCCGTACGCGGTCAAGACCGACGGCTACAACACCTATCTGCTGAATGTGGACAAGCCGCTGGTGCTGCCGATCCACACCAAGATCCGCTTCGTGATTACCGCTGGCGACGTGATCCACTCGTGGTTCGTGCCGGCGTTCGGCTGGAAGATGGATGCGATCCCGGGCGTGATCAACGCGGCCTGGACCAACATCGAGAAGCCGGGCGTGTACCGCGGCCAGTGCGCCGAGTTGTGCGGCCAGGACCACGGCTACATGCCGATCGTGGTGAAGGCGGTGTCCAAGGCCGATTTTGCCAAGTGGCTGGCCGCGCAGGAGAAGGCGTCCGCGCCGGCGCCCGCCGCCAGTGCAGCGGCGCCGCAGACCGCACAGGTGGTGGCACCGGCAGTCGGCAGCGCCAAGGGTTGATGTTCGGGCTGCCCGCGCGGCCCGCGTCGAACGTGTAGCGATCATCCCGATCGCGCAGATCATGAAGCAGCCTCACGAGGTTGCACTGTTCAAAAGGTAGAGGTGCAAGGTCATGGCCCACGCAGCCACCCAGGATCACCACGACGATCACCACAGCGCGCCGAAGGGTTTCTTCCGGCGCTGGGTGATGTCCACCAACCACAAGGACATCGGCACGCTGTACCTGGTGTTCGCGCTGACCATGTTCTTCATCGGCGGCAGCTTCGCGATGGTGATTCGCGCCGAGCTGTTCAAGCCGGGCCTGCAGCTGGTGCAGCCGTACTTCTTCAACCAGATGACCACCATGCATGCGCTGGTGATGATCTTCGGCGCGATCATGCCGGCCTTCGTGGGCCTGGGCAACTGGATGATCCCGCTGATGATCGGCGCGCCGGACATGGCGCTGCCGCGCATGAACAACCTGTCGTTCTGGATCCTGCCGTTCGCCTTCCTGCTGATGCTGTCCACCCTGTTCCTGCCGGGCGGTGGCCCGTCGGGCGGCTGGACGATGTATCCGCCGCTGTCGCTGCAGAGCAGTTCGCTGGCCTACGTGGTGTTCGCCATCCACCTGATGGGCATCAGCTCGATCATGGGTGCGATCAACATCATCGCCACCATCCTCAACATGCGCGCGCCGGGCATGGATCTGCTGAAGATGCCGATCTTCGTGTGGAGCTGGCTGATCACCGCGTTCCTGCTGATCGCGGTGATGCCGGTGCTGGCGGGGGCAGTGACCATGCTGCTCACCGACAAGTATTTCGGCACCAACTTCTTCAATGCCGCTGGCGGCGGCGACCCGGTGCTGTACCAGCACATCTTCTGGTTCTTCGGGCATCCCGAGGTGTACATCATGATCCTGCCGGCGTTCGGGATCATCTCGGAGATCGTGCCGACCTTCGCGCGCAAGCCGATCTTCGGCTACAAGGCAATGGTGCTCGCGATCGCGGCGATCGCCTTCCTGTCGTTCATCGTGTGGGCGCACCACATGTTCGCGGTCGGCCTGCCGATGGGCGCCGAGATCTTCTTCATGTACGCCACCATGCTCATCGCGGTGCCGACCGGCATCAAGGTGTTCAACTGGGTGGCGACGATGTGGGGCGGTTCGATGACGTTCGAGACACCGATGCTGTTCGCCATCGCGTTCATCATCCTGTTCACGCTCGGCGGCTTCTCCGGCCTGATGATGGCGCTGGTGCCGGCCGACTTCCAGTATCACGACACCTACTTCATCGTGGCGCACTTCCACTACGTGCTGGTGACCGGTGCGCTGTTCGCGATCATCGCGGCGGCGTACTACTGGTTGCCGAAGTGGACCGGCCACATGTACAGCGAGACGTGGGGCAAGATCCACTTCTGGAACAGCGTGGTGTGGGTGAACGTGCTGTTCTTCCCGCAGCATTTCCTCGGCCTGGCCGGCATGCCGCGACGCATTCCCGACTACAACGTGGCGTTCGCCAACTTCAACATGATCAGCTCGATCGGCGGCTTCCTGTTCGGCGCCTCGCAGTTGATCTTCATCGGCGTGCTGATCCATTGCGTGTTCTTCTCGAAGAAGAAAGCCACCGATCGCGTCTGGGAAGGCGCCAAGGGGCTGGAATGGACGGTGCCTTCGCCGGCGCCGCACCACACCTTCGCCATTGCGCCGATCGTTCGTGACGAAGAGCTGGCGCACGGCCATGTGGAGGACTGAATGATGGATGGTTCTTCCCAAGCGAACATTTCCGGCAACCGGATGGTGCTGGACCAGCAGGCGCTGGACCCGGAGCAGAGCCGTCGGCTGCGACGCGCCCGCCGCACCGCCATGATCGCCGGGGCGGTGGCCGTGTCATTCTTCGTGTTCTCGATAGCGCAGTTGCTGTGGGTCCAGCACATGGGGCTGCGCTAGTCGCATCGGATCGCCGTGCCGGGCGGGCCTGAACCGCCGCCCTCGCCGGATCGGAAGTCATCAGGAAAATCCACGGGAAATCACCATGGGTCAGCAGCAAGACATCTATTACGTACCGAGCAGGAGCCACTGGCCGATCGTGGCCGCAGTGGTGCTGTTCCTCACCGTGTTCGGCGCCGCCCACTGGCTCAACGCCGAGCCGGGCGACAGCGGTTTCGGCAAGACGGTGATCACGATCGGTGCGATCGGCATCCTGTGCATGTTCTTCGGCTGGTTCCGCTCGGTGATCCGCGAGTCGCTGGCCGGCCGCTACAACCACCAGGTCGACACCTCGTTCCGCATGGGCATGATGTGGTTCATCTTCTCCGAGGTGATGTTCTTCGGCGCGTTCTTCGGCGCGCTGTTCTACCTGCGCAACTACTCGGTGCCGTGGCTCGGCGGTGACGGCCATGGCGTGTTGACCCACCAGTTCCTGTGGAACCACTACGCGGCATCGTGGGGTGCCGGCGGCGGCAACGGGCCGGAACACGTGGGTGGCACTTTCGGCACCGTCGAGCCCTGGGGCCTGCCGCTGCTGAATACGCTGATCCTGCTGACTTCCAGCGTGACGGTGACGATCGCGCATCACGCGCTGCGTGCCGGTCACCGGGGCAAGGTGCTGATCTTCCTCGGGGTTACCGTGTTGCTGGGCGCCTGCTTCATCTTCAGCCAGGCCAACGAGTACATGGAGGCCTATCGCGAACTGAACCTGACGCTGCATTCCGGCGTCTACGGCGCGACCTTCTTCATGCTCACCGGTTTCCACGGCCTGCACGTGACGCTGGGCACGATCATGCTGGCGATCATCTGGCTGCGTGTGCTGGCGGGGCATTTCAACAAGGAGCACCACTTCGGCTTCGAGGCCGTCGCGTGGTACTGGCACTTCGTCGACGTGGTGTGGCTGGGCCTGTTCATGTTCGTCTACGTGCTCTGACGAGACGCAATTGGTATCTGCGAGGTTGCATCACGAAAAGCCCGCCGCAAGGCGGGCGATTCGTTTGCAGGGACGGGAAAGGCGCCGGACGTGGTGACGCAGGCACTTCGGCCCGCGCGAGGGGCCGGCTAGAATGACCAATCGGGGTTTACTGGCCCACGCCGTGCAGGTGGATCCAGCCGAGCTTGTGACCGATGACGATCATGGCGATCAGCACCAGCGAGAGACCGATGCGCCGGGTCAGCGCCCATACCGTGCGGCGGTCGTCGTCCTTGTCGGTCATCATGAAATACAGCGCCTGGCCGAGGTTGAACACCACCACCAGGAACATGATCACCAGCGCAATCTTTGAGATGGTTTCCACGTGTATCGCCCGAACGCCTTCGACAGCCGCAGTATAGCCCGCGCGAACAGGGTGTCCGCGTGAGCTGGCTGCGGCGTCCGAAGTGGTGGTGGGTGCTGCTGACCGTGGCTGGCGCCTTGCTGTTCGTGCGCTTGGGCGTCTGGCAACTGCATCGCGCGGACTACAAGGACGGTCTTCTGCGACTGTATGCCGCGGCCGCCAGCGCGCCACTGCAGGACTTCGACAGCGTGTCCGCCGAACCGCCGGCCACTGCCTATCCGCGCGTGCGCGCGCAGGGCCATTACCTGGTCGATCGCGTCTACCTGCTGGACAACCCGAAGCACGACGGCCGTGGCGGGATCGAGGTGTACGTGCCCTTCCGGCCGCAGGGACATGACCGCCTGCTGCTGGTCGACCTGGGTTTCCTGCCTGGCAACGGCACCGACCAGCAGCCGCAAGTGCCGCCGTTGCCGACCGGGCTGGTGACGCTGCAGGGCTTGTATCAGCCTCCGCCGGGTCACGGTTTCGAGATGGGCGGCGATGCGCTGGGCCGACAGGCGCACTGGCCCAAAACCACGATTTATCTGGACATGAAGCAGGTGGCCGGCGATCTGGGCCGCACGCTCTACCCGCGCATTCTGACGCTGGACGCCGATCCCGCGGCGATCTACGTGCGCGAGCACACCCTCGATTTCGGTTCCATGCCGCCGGCCCGACATCGGGCCTATGCCTTCCAGTGGTTCACCTTCGCGCTGGCCGCGGTGGTGATTTTCCTGGTCCTGCATCGCAAGAAGCGTCGCCCCAAGTCAAAGAGCCCCAAGCCATGAGCCCATCCGTCCCCGGCCACGTCGATCCGAAACGCGTGCGCGCGAGTCGCCTGAAGCTGTTGCTGGTGGCCTCGATTTTTGCGGCACCGTTCCTGGTGGCGCTGGTGTTGACGAAGAGCGGCTGGCAGCCGGGCGTGAAGAGTCACGGCGAGCCGGTGTTGCCGCAGCGCAATTTCCAGCAGGAGCATTTGCAGGTGAAGCTCGACGATGGCAGCGCGTGGCCATGGCGTGCCAGCACGCCGCGCCTCACCCTGATCGCATTGCCTGGCCCCGATTGCGCCAGCCATTGCTTCGCGGCGCTGACCGGGATGGCCAAGGCGCGGGTGATGCTCAACAAGAACGAGTCGCGCCTGCGCCTGCTCTACGTGGGCGCACCGCCGGCGGATGCCACGGCACTGGCTGCCATGAAGAACTACTGGCGGCTCGGGACCGATGTCGATCACAAGCTCGATGCCTACCGTCCGGCCACGCCTGACAGCGTCAGCGCCTTGCTGGTGGAATCCGACGGCACGGTGCTGTCGCGTTATCCTGTCGGATTCGATGTGTCCGGCCTGCTCCAAGACATGCGCAAGGTGATCCGCTGATGTCCGACCGTTCAACCAGGATTTTGCGCGGCTTGTCGCTGTTCGCCGCGGTGTTCGCGTTCGGGCTGGTGATGTTCGGCGCGTTCGTGCGGCTGTCCAACGCCGGTTTGTCGTGCCCGGACTGGCCGACCTGTTACGGCCAGGTGACCTGGCCCGAACACGCCCATGCCGTGGCGAAGGCCGATGCCGAATTCCCCGGGCGCCCGTACGAGGCGCACAAGGCGTGGCGCGAGCAAGTACACCGCATGCTGGCCGGCACGCTGGGCGTGGCGGTGCTGGTGATGGCCTTGCTGGCCGCGTGGCGACAGCGCTGGACGCGCGTGCTGGTGATCGTCAGCGCGGTATTCGCGGCTGCCGGGGTGACGATGTACATGCGCGGCGAGCATGTGTGGTCGTCGGGCCTGGCGGTGCTGGCAATCGCCTTGCCCCTGCTCGCGGCGATCGGGTTGAGACGCCCCGGCGCCTGGCGCATCAGCGTGCTGGCGCTGGCGGTGATCATCTTCCAGGCGATGCTCGGCATGTGGACGGTCACGCTGCTGCTGAAGCCGATCGTGGTGCTCGGTCATCTGCTCGGCGGCATGACCACCTTTGCGTTGTTGGCCTGGGCGGCCTTGCGCTATGCCGGCGTGGGCGCGGAAGACGATCGCATGGCCGGCCTGCGCAAGGGCGTAATCGTGGGGTTGGTGCTGCTGGGTTGCCAGATTGCGCTGGGCGGCTGGACGTCTTCCAACTATGCGGCGCTGGCTTGCGGCTATGGTCCCGGTTCCTTCCCCGAATGCCTGGGGCAGTGGATGCCGCCGGCCGATTACCACCAGGGTTTCATCCTGTGGCGCGGCATCGGCGTGAATTTCGAAGGTGGCATCCTCGATCAATCGGCGCGCACCGCGATCCAGATGGTGCACCGGCTCGGCGCGCTGGTGGTGTTCTGCTACCTGCTTGGCTTGGCGTACCGGCTGGTGAAGCGTGGCCTGCGATTCGGCGGCATCGCGGTGGCGGTGGTGCTGGTGGCGCAGGTGTCGCTGGGCATCAGCAATGTGTACTTCGGACTGCCGCTGGCGGTGGCCACCATGCATAACGGCTGTGCCGCGCTGTTGCTGTTCACCCTGGTGGCGAACCTGGCGCGCACGCAGCCACGCCGCGGCGACCGGATGTTCGGCAAGCTGGAGGCACGCGCATGAACGTGATGGGCGAATACTTCCAGCTGACCAAGCCACGCGTGGTGGCGCTGCTGGTGTTCTGCGCGGTGATCGGCATGTTCCTTGCCGTGCCGGGCATCCCGCCGTGGCGCGCGCTGGTGTTCGGCACGCTGGGCATCTGGATGGCCTCCGGTTCGGCGGCGGCGTTCAATCATCTGATCGACGAGCGCATCGACAAGCTGATGGCGCGTACCGCGCGGCGTCCGCTGGCCACCGGCCATCTCAAGCCACGCCAGGTGCTGGTGTTCGCCATCGTGCTGGGCATCATCTCGATGCTGGTGCTGGCCTTGCTGGTGAACGTGCTGACCGCCGTGCTCACTTTCGGCGGCTTGATCGGCTACGCGCTGGTCTACACCGCCTACCTCAAGCGCGCCACGCCGCAGAACATCGTGATCGGCGGCCTCGCTGGGGCGATCCCGCCGGTGCTGGGCTGGACTGCCGCCACCGGTGCGTTGCACCCGTTCGCGATGCAGCTGTGCCTGATCATCTTCGTGTGGACGCCGCCGCATTTCTGGGCGCTGGCGATCTTCCGCCGTGACGACTACGCCCGTGCCGGCGTGCCGATGCTGCCGGTCACGCATGGCGTGGCCTACACGCGCTGGCAGGTACTGTTCTACACCGTGCTGCTGGTGCTGGTGACGATGCTGCCGGCGATCACCCGCTGCAGTGGCCTGCTGTACCTGGGCGGCGCGCTGGTGCTGGGCGCGGGCTTCCTGTACTACGCGATCCGCCTGATGAATCCGCCGGACGAATATTTCGCGATGCGCGTGTTCAAGTACTCGGTGATCTACCTGATGGCGCTGTTCGCCTTCCTGCTGGCCGACCATTGGCTGATGGCGCCGGCGTTGCAGACGGGATTGGCGTTGCGGCCTGCGGGCTAGGAGCCAGTTTGTGACATCCCGGCAGCCTGCGCCGGTGCATCATGGGCGAGCGCCGTGCGCGCCTCCGCTTAAGGAATCTGCCGGATAGCATTTTGCGGCTGTCATGCGACCGGGGTTGATCCAACGGCACACGCGGCAGCATTGATGGAGATGAGACTGGCATCACAGCCATTACGCTCCTTTGCCAGGATCATCCAAAGGAAAGGGGCATTTCAAACACGCGGGCTCAACTGATGCCATCGCGATATTTTGCTGGTTGGCATCGGAGCGCGAGCAGGACGGTATCGCGCACCGTTGCCTTGCGGTTTGCGACAACGCTACCAGGATCGGGACTGAGGGGCGCTAATGTCAGGGAAGACAGGAGTAACGAAGTGGCCGCACACCCCGGTCGTCGTGATGGGATTCATGTCGCGCTTGGTCGGTGGACGATGGGCTGTCGCATTACTGGCGCTCACCTTCCTCTTGTTCAACCCCTCCGCCAGCACAGCCGGCGGTGAAGCGTCACATCTTCCTTGCAGCGCCGACCACTGTGGGTTGCTCGTGGATGGCGCCTATCCGAATCTGGTCATTGGACGGCTCGAGCATGCCGGCTCGCCGGCCGACATGCGTCAGGTCTTCCACTGGGCCAAGGCACACGGGGACTGGAAAGCACTGCCCGACTCGATGGCTCCCTATCTGCGCGACGTGCAGTTGGTGACCATCGAGGTGCCCAAGGGTATGACCAGCCAGCCGGTGACGCTGTTCATGTTGCGCACCGAATACACCGCCGCGCCTTATCACGTCGGTGATCTTGTGCGTTACGCCCCCCACGATGCCGCGCATGATGAAGCCGCCACCGGTACCGCGGACGATCTTGCCCTCTTTCACGGCCTGACCGGCTGCGTGGCGATCTTGTGCCAGAAGGGTGACGGCGCTTGTTTCGCGCGATATCGGCAAGGCGCGTTCACCACTGCGCAAGGCAGGCAGGTCAGTCTCGCCACGGGGCAGCCAACCGCTGGCGGGCCTCGCATTGATCCGATTTCGCTCCTCCCCCTTCACTGATTCACCGGCTGCGGCCCACCGCACGTCGCTCACATGGATAGAGAGAACCTTATGAAAACACTGGGCAAACTTCTACTGGCCGTACTCCTGACGTTCGCCACGATGTTCGCCTGGGCCGGTAGCACGCAGGCGAACGATCCCCATGCGAATGCCCCACATGACAGCAGCGACGGATGCGGGTGTGGGACGTCCAGGGGGATGCCGGTCTATTCATTCAAGTCGCTGCTCGCGGGCCTGAATATCCGCGATACGCCGATCGGTTACACCCCGCCGGCGGGGCCGGCGGTGAACACCACAGTCACGTACAACGAGCGCGAGGCCGACCAGCCCGCGATGTTCGATAGCTTCAATGTCGGGCAGAAATGGACGCTCAACTGGATCTCCTGGATCCAGGACGATCCTTCCGCTCCGGGCAATCAGGTGTTGCGCTACGTTGCCGGTGGCGGCGGATGGACCTACAGCGGGTACAACGCGGCGACGGGAGCTTTTTCGCCAGAGCCGGACAATGGCGCGGTGCTGGTCATGACCTCACGAAGCCCCGTTGCTTATGAGCTGCGCTACGCCGACGGGCGCAAGGATGTCTTTGCCACCCCGGACGGAGCGGCCGGGTATCCGCGCAAGGTGCTGCTCACCCGGATTGTCGATGCGCAAGGCAACGCCCTCACGCTGAGCTATGACAACCAGTATCGCCTTATTGCCGTGGCCGATGCGATCGGTCAGCAGACCAGCTTCCAGTATGGCAACAGCACCGCTCCGCTGCGGGTCACAGGTATCACGGACCCATTCGGCCGGCACGCGACGCTGGCCTACGACGAGCAGGGGCGCCTGAACTCGATCACCGACGTGATGGGTATGACATCAACTTTCACCTACGACAGTGCTACGTTCGTCAAGGCGATGACCACACCCTATGGCACCACGACCTTCGCGCATACCGAAGGCGCCAACGGGAACACCACAGAGCTGTCGATCCAGGCCACGGATCCGGACGGCCATACCGAGCGCACCGAATACCTGCCGGCAGCACCGGGCATGCCTTTCAGTGTCGCGCAGGCTCCCGGCGGCATGAATACCTTCAACTCGTACCTGAACTACCGCGACTCGTACTACTGGGACAAGAACGCCTTTGCGGCAGCCTGCACGGTGGCCAACAGCGCCACGAGTTGTGATTACAGCAAGGCACGGATGAAGCACTTCCTGCACGCCTACCCGTGCTGTTACTACACCTCGCGCATCCTGGAGAACGTCAAGTACCCGCTGGAGGGCATGATTTGGTACGACTATGCGGGACAGCCCTCGCCGTATTATCCGGGCACGCTCAACCTGCCCAGTGATGTTGGTAGGGTTCTGGATGACGGCAGCAGCCAGGTCACGCACTACACCTACAACACCTATGGCCGGGTGACGTCCAGAACGGATCCCGACGGTCGCGAAACCGTCTACACCTACGCATCCAACGGCATCGACCTAGTCCAGGTGCAGCAGAAAACTGCCACTGGTTTCGACACCCTTGCCGGCGCCACCTACAACAGCCAGCACGAACCGCTGACCACTACCGATGCGGCAGGGGCCACCACCAGCTATACCTACAACGCGCGCGGCCAGCGTACTGCGGTTACCGACGCGCTGGGTGAAACGACCCACTACCAATATGATGACAATGGTTACCTGCTGGCAGTGATAAATCCGTTGGGGCACGCCGCGCGCAGCTTCACCTACGATGCCTACGGTCGTGTCGCCACCAGCACGGATGAGGCCGGTTACACGCGACGATTCCGCTACGATGCGCTCGACCGCGTGGTGTCGATCAGGTATCCGGACCGCACATCCACCCACTATGCGTGGAATCGCCTCGATCTGGCTTCGGTCACCGATCGCCAAGGCCATACGACTCGTTACGACTACAATGCCGAGCGCAGCCTTATCGCTGTTACCGATTCGCTCGGCCACACCACAAGCTACGGGTATTACCCGAATGGGAAACGTCACACGATGACCGATCCGGCCGGGAACGTCACCACGTGGACGCGTGACCTCGAGGGCCGGGTGATTGCCAAGACCTATGCCGACGACAAGGGAACGACGTCGACGTATGACGACAGCAGTCGTCTGGCCAGCGTGACGGATGCCTTGGGGCAGACCACGGCGTATAGCTACGACAAATCTGACTTGCTCACCGGCATTCAGTACGAACACGCCATCCACCCCACCGCCACCGTCGCCTACGCGTACGATCCGTACTATCCGCGTCGGGTCAGCATGACCGACGGGCTTGGGACCACCGGTTTCAGCTATGTGTCGGTAGGTCAATCCGGTGCACTCAAACCGGCGTCCGATACCGGGCCCTTCAGTGCGAACGACAACGTACACTACGCTTACGACGCGTTGGGCCGGATCATCCAGCGCACGACCGACGCGACAACGGACTACGCATATGACTCCCTCGGTCGTCTGAGCCAGGAAAGCAACCCGCTCGGAACTTTCCACTTCGGCTATCTCGGGGACACGGCACAACTCACGACACGATGGGCGGTCACATCGACCGGTCGCCCGGGCCTTACACTTCGCGCGGAGTACGACGGTAACCGTGGCGATCGACAGCTGCAGTGGCTGACCTATTTCGTTGGTGGACGACGCCTGGCGGGCCTGCTGGCCTACACTCATTCGCCCGAGCACCAGCTGTCATCAGCAGTGACAGTGGCACCCTGGATGCCGGCAGAGCGGCGGCACGATAGCGATTACCGGGGCGGTGGGCCCTATACCGGCCATGGATGGTGGACTGAGGAACGGGATGCGCCTGACGGTGATCGGGGCGACCGTGGCGATCGCGGTCACGACCCCAATGACTGGGGTCGCGGCGACTACCAATGGTATCGCTACGACTCGGCCGATCGTCTCATAGCGGTACTCGGCAACGGCAAGGGCACGACTCGTTTCGACTACGATGCGGCCGATAACTTGGTGAAGACGTCCGGTACGCGTGCGTCCTTCAGTGCCACGGCCAACGCCCTGAACCAGCTCGCCACGGTCAATGGAAAGGCCTGGTCCTACGATGCCAACGGTCAGTTGCTCGACGATGGTACACATCAGTACGCCTGGGATGCTGCGGGCCGCTTGATCAGCCGCACCGATATCGCCACGGGGCAAGTCACAGCCTACCGATACGACGGTCTTGGCCGACGTCTGGAGATTACGCGTCAGGGTACGAGCGGCGCCTCGATGGACACGCGATACCTTTGGTGCGGGTCGACGGTCTGCCAGGCGCATGATGGCAGTGATACGGTAACGGTTGACTACTTCAACCAAGGTGAGATGCGTGGAACCACCGCCCTGTATTACGTACGTGACCAGTTGGGCAGTGTGATCGGCGTGACAGACGCCGCCGGCAAGGTGCTTGGTGCCATCCGCTACGGCGCCTATGGCGCGGTGGAGGCATCACGTGGTTTGCAGCCGGCTTTCGGCTACGCGGGGATGCTGCAGGACCCGGGTTCGCCGCTGTCGCTGACGCTGTTCCGCGCCTACGATCCGATGGTCGGACGCTGGCTTAGCCGAGATCCACTGGGGGAGCTTGGAGGTGAGAATCTCTATGGCTATGGTGGCAACGACCCAGTTGATAACATCGATTTGGATGGGTTAAAAGTGGTGGTTGTGGCAAGCGACCCGGCGGTTGCTCGAAAGCTGATGAATGCTTACGCATATTTGAATACCCATTCCCAAACCGCGCGTGGTATCGATGCTGATTTGGAAAACTCATCGACGGTTTACAAAATAGAACCGACGAATGATATGGGGGATGATGAGTACTGTCCCTCGTCCGACTATCTTGGCTGTGAGGGGCATGACCATACGGTATTTGTCGATACTTGCGACTTTCCGCCGATACCTACAACGGATGGTTCACAGCCAATCACTTTGCCAGTTTTAATTGGCCATGAACTCGGGCATGCATGGGGTTACGAGGACAACGTCACCGCGACTGACCCCTTGGGCGATAACGTGAGGATGGTCGAAAACCCAATTCGCAAGGAACTGGGGTTGCCACTGCGAACGCGCTACTAGCAGCGGGGGGGTGCCGTGAAAAAAATGACTTGCATGGCTGTTGTAATGTTCTCTGTTGTCGCTTTTGGTCAAGTGAGAGCGACTCATGTAGTCAAAGGAAGAAATCTTCTTGCCAAGGAAGCTATCGTATGCTTCGTTGATTTCCGAATAGGGTTGGTAGTAGGGAAAAGCGAGGCCGATATAGGAAATGGAAAATATTGCAAATATACGATAGATCGGAAAAAGTTTTTTTCTTTGCTTACACCCATGCCCCCTGCAACGTTCTATATGGGAGGTAACGTGCGAGCCAAGGTATGTCTATCGGTGAAAGACATATATTACGTTGATTACAATGGCGTGGTTCGACATGGTGGGGAGAGGTTTCAAATAAATAAGCTGGCCTTTACAAAGGCGCTTCGCAGACTTGGCGGTGGTGAAGGGGAATTCAATTCTGAAGAGCGCCACCCGAAACGGTAGAGCGGCGCAGGTGTCGTGGCCTGGCTGCTCAAGCGCGGGTTGGTGCATGCCATGGCCGAGTACCGCAGCGACTGGTGCTGGGACCATTGTGCAGGTGGATGACGTCTATTGGGGCGAACGTCATGGCGGTGGTACCCGACGGCTTAAACGGCTTCCCGGGCGTGCTCGTCGAAAGTGCCTACACTCCCCTTGTCATCGGCGAGGGCCCCCTCCCAGTGAGGGGTATCTCATCTTCTGGTGGGTCAATGCCTTGCTGGAAAGCGTCAAGAGCGCCCTCCACGGTACATATTCCGCCCTTGGTCCGAAGTACCTGCAACGCTTTTATCCAATCGCTTCAATCGCCGCTTCGATCTGGACGCGCTTGTCCCGCGCCTGATTCTCATCGCCCTTGAACCCCGACACTTTGCTGCTGCTTTCAACCTTCGGATGCGCAAGGGGAATCAGATGACGCCTTGCAGCATCTCGCTGAGCGAACTTCCGTATGCGGGCTTCCAAGGCTTGACACTTTCGCACTGCAGCACGACAATGCGCGCGCCCGCTGGCGCGTTTGCCAGCGGCTTTCCAGTCCTTACTGAACAAGGCATATGGACGTTTACCCTAGTCGCAACGTCGACATCCGCGAGCATCGGATGCCGGCATTGCATAACAAGCTGATCGTCTGCGGCGACCGCCTGCGGTCGGCCGGCGCTTTCCTCGACTAGGGAAGTCCGGCCTACCTCCTGACGGTGCCGTGACACCGTTACGAGGAGATGGGCCATGAAGCTCCTTCGCGAACTTTTTCATCTGCGTGCCGCAGGGCGTCTGTCCCTGTCCGGTCGTCGCGAGACCGTGCGTCGCACGGTCACTGTCCCCGCCCCGCTGGCGCATGCCGGCAATGTGGTCGAACTGCGCCGTGTCGAGACGGAAATGCAGCCGCTGGCGCGTGCCAGCGACGAGCCTCCGCGATACGCGATGGCGGCGAATCAGTGATGTTTGCCGCTCCACGCAAGGGATGGCCTCCGCCATCCGCGCCCCTCAAACGGCCGTCCAGACGGCCGAACACACCCATGGGCGGGTGGCTGGCGGACTGATTCCGCCGCCCGCGCCGGTGACGGAAACGAGTGACAGACGGAAGCGGGCATGATCAGGAAAACCCTCCAGAATGCGGCTGCCAAGGCGGTCAGCAAGAGTGCGGCGGCACAGGTGCTGGCGGCACAGGCGGCCTATCGCCACAACGATGAATTGCTTGAGGCGCTGGATACCCGCCTGAGCGGCCTTGACGAGACGGAGATTGGCGAGCGGCTGGACCGCGACGGCGTCAACGAGGTATCGCACGAGAAGCCGCCGCATTGGTCGGCGCAGCTGCTGCATGCGTTCAAGAACCCTTTCATCATCGTGTTGCTGGTGCTGGTCGGGGTGCAGCTGGCCACCGATCCGGAAGACCTGGCCGGACCGCTGATCATCATGGTGATGGTGGGTATCAGCGCCGTGCTGAGCTTTACCCAGGAGTACCGCTCCACGCGCGCAGCGGAGCAGTTGAAGGCGATGGTGCGCAACACCGCCACCGCCACGCGGCGTGCCTCCGATGGCCACAGCGAACGCATCGAAGTGCCGGTGGGCGAACTGGTGGTCGGTGACATCGTGCACCTGGCTGCGGGTGACATGGTGCCCGCCGACCTGCGCCTGCTGCATGCCAAGGACCTGTTCATCAGCCAGGCGATTCTCACCGGCGAATCGCTGCCGGTGGAGAAGGCCGCGCCAGTCCTGCACGACGACGAGGCATCGTTGCCTTCCAATCCGCTCGACCTGGGTTCCGTTTGTTACATGGGGACCAACGTGGTCAGCGGTACCGCCACTGCCGTGGTGGTGGCGACGGGTGCGCGGACCTACCTGGGTTCGCTGGCACGCAGCCTGGCCGGCGAACGCGTGCAGACCAGCTTCGATCGTGGCGTGAAGAGCGTGAGCTGGCTGCTGATCCGCTTCATGCTGGTGATGGTGCCGATCGTGCTGGGCATCCAGTGGTACAAGCAGGGCTTCTGGGAGGCGTTGCTGTTCGCGCTATCGGTGGCCGTCGGCCTGACGCCGGAGATGCTGCCGCTGATCGTCACCGCCAACCTGGGCAAGGGCGCGATGGCGATGTCCAAGCGCAAGGTGGTGGTGAAGCGGCTCAACGCGATCCAGAACTTCGGTGCGATGGACGTGCTGTGCACCGACAAGACCGGCACGCTGACACTGGACAAGATCGTGCTGGAGCGTCATCTCGACCTGGCCGGCGAAGAGTCCGATGACGCGCTGGAGTACGGCTATCTCAACAGCCACTTCCAGACCGGCCTGAAAAACCTGATGGACAAGGCCGTGCTGGCCCATCGCGATCTCGAACCCATGGCCGCGAGCTACCGCGTGGTGGACGAGATTCCGTTCGACTTCCAGCGCCGGCGCATGTCGGTGGTGCTGGGCGACCACGAAGGTCAGCATCTGCTGGTGTGCAAGGGCGCGGTCGAGGAAATGCTGGCGATCTGCGCGTCCGTGCGCATCGGCGAGCAGACCTTGTCGATGACCGACGAGTTGCGCGCCCAGATCCGCACGATGACGCACCGGCTCAACGAGGATGGCCTGCGCGTGCTGGTGGTGGCGGTGAAGCGGCAAGCGCCGTCGGATCGTGCCTACGGTATTGCCGACGAGTCCGAATTGGTCGCGGTGGGCTGCCTGGCCTTCCTCGATCCGCCGAAGGACAGCGCCGGCACCGCCATCGCGGCGCTGCATCATCACGGGGTTGCGGTGAAGGTCATCACCGGCGACAACGAGGCCGTGACCCGCAAGATCTGCCGCGAGGTGGGTCTGGATGTCGAGCACTCCGCGCAGGGGCGTGACGTCGAGTCGCTGGATGATGCCGAACTGGATGCGCTGGTGGCACGCACCACGGTGTTCGCCAAGATGTCGCCGTTGCAGAAGGCGCGCGTGGTGAAGTCGCTGCAACGCCAGGGCCATACCGTCGGCTTCCTCGGCGACGGCATCAATGACGCGCCGGCGTTGCGCGAGGCCGACGTGGGCATCTCGGTGGATACCGCCACCGATATCGCCAAGGAGTCGGCCGACATCATCCTGCTGGAAAAGAACCTGATGGTGCTGGAGGAGGGCGTCATCGAGGGGCGCATCACCTTCGGCAACATCATCAAGTACATCAAGATGACGGCCAGCTCCAACTTCGGCAACGTGCTCAGCATGCTGATCGCCAGCCTGTTCCTGCCATTCGTGCCGTTGCTGCCGTTGCAGATCCTGGTGTTGAACCTCCTGTACGACATCTCGCAGCTGTCGATTCCGTTCGATCGCATGGATGACGATTACCTGCGCAAGCCGCGCAAATGGAATGCCAGCGATATCGGGCGCTTCATGCTTTGCATCGGGCCGTCCAGCTCGGTGTTCGACATCACCACGTTCGCGTTGCTGTGGTTCGTGTTCGGCGCCAACAGCCCGGAACACCAGGCATTCTTCCAGTCCGGCTGGTTCGTCGAAAGCCTGCTCACGCAGACGCTGGTGGTGCACATGATCCGCACCCGCAAGATTCCGTTCCTGCAAAGCATCGCCGCAGCTCCCGTGCTCGGGTTGACCACGGCGATCATCGCGATCGGCATGGTGATCCCCTACACCGTGATCGGCACCAAGCTGGGCATGGTGGAATTGCCGCTGGCCTATTTCGGCTGGCTGGTGTTGACGGTGCTTGCGTATTGCGCGCTTACCCAGGTGGTGAAGGTGCTGTACATGCGTCGCTACAGCGGGCGCTGGCTGTAGCCATGGAGGGCGTGTCATGCACAAGTTCAGTGCTGCCTTGCTGGCGGCGCTGGTGCTGGCTCCGTGTGGGGTGCGGGCTGGCGCCAGCCTGCTGGTAGACGATGCCGGCACCACGGCGGATGGGCACTGCCAGCTCGAGTCATGGCTGAGCGCGCGCCCGGGTGCGTCTGGAATCACGGCCATGCCAGCCTGCGCAGTGGGCGGGCTGGAGTACAGCGTGGGTGCCAGCGAGAACCTGGCAGCCTCCCCTGGGCCGACGCTGTATGCCGGAATCAAGCACACGCTGGTCGACATGGGCGAGCACACGCCGGGCCTGGCCCTGGCGCTGGGTGGTGACTGGCATCACGGCGCCGGTGGTTTCGACGCCGCTACGGCGAACCTGGCCGCCAGTGTGCCGCTTGAGCCCCGTTTGACGCTGCAGGTCGACCTGGGCTGGCACGCGCCACATCTCGCGCATGGATGGCTGACCGGCGGCGTGGGTCTGGAATACCGGGCGGCAGCGCACTGGTCATGGCTGGCCGAGGCGTACGTCGAGGGCGATGGCTATCGCGCAGCGCAGGGCGGTCTTCGTTTGCGCCTGCCCAATGCCGTCAGCATGGATCTGCTGGGCGGGGGCGATCGCCATGGCCACTGGGTGACGCTGGGCTTCAACTGGTCGCCGGGCGACGATGGTTGAGTCTTGCTTGCGGGAAGTTCAGCAGTCGTTGGTACGTTGGCGTCGCTGCCGCCACCACAGCACCAGCAGGACCAGCAACACCAGGGCCACCAGCAGCCACAGGCTGTTCTGGCCGCGATGCATCCACTTCATCAGCCACTGGTGGTTGTTCGCGCCCAGATAGCCCAGGTAGACCCAGAAGGGCACGCTGATCAATGCGGCCAGCGTGTCGATCAGCAGGAAGCGCACGGTGGATACGCGATGGGTGGCGCCGGCGGTGACATAGACGGTGGTGCGCATGCCGGGCAGGAAGCGCGCGAAGAACAGCATGCGGTTGCCGTAACGGTCGAACTTTTCCTGCACCATGGCGTAGCGCTTCGGGGTCAGCACCTTGGCCACCAGCCGCCAGCGCATCATGCGTGCGCCGTAATGGTGGCCGAGCAGGAAGATCGCGCTGTCGCCCAGCAGCACGCCGAACATGCACAGGCCGAACATCGCGTGCACGTTGGCGTAGCCCAGCCCGGCGATCACGCCTCCGGCGACCAGGGTCACGTCCTCGGGCAGCGGCAGCCCGGCGCCGCAGATCATCAGCGCGGTGAATACGGCGAGATAGCCGTTCTGGGCGAAGATCGTGATGAGTCGTTCAAGCAGGTCCATCGACGCTCCAGGTTGTCGGATGGGCGGCCGGGGGCGCGATGGCACCGGCTCGCATGATGAGGGCGAGCGGCTTCATGGCGCCGCCGCGGGGGGCACGCGCGCGGCCAGCAATTCGCGCAGTTCGCCTTTTTCGGCATGGTCCAGTGTGCCTTCCCGCATCTTCGCCTGCAGTGCGGTGCGACGCAGTGCCACGGCCTGCTGCTCCATGCGCAGCAAGGCGTCGTGGAATTCGACGCGCTGCAGTTCCGGCTCGCCGACCACGACGGCGGCGATCAGCTTTTGCAGGGCGGCATATTCCGGCCGTTCGGCGAAATGTTCCACCAGGCTGGCGGGGTTGATGCCGGGACGTGCCCGGGCTGTGTCGAGCAGCTCGGCGAGCAGGTCGATGCCGGGCTTGTCCAGGCGCAGGAAGCGATAAGGCTTCTCCACTTCGTCGGCCAGTCCCGGCTGTGCCAGCAGCAGGGCGATGGCGCTGCGTACCAGCGAGCGCTGCACGGTGGTCGGACGCTGCACGGTGCGATGGGCGGAAGCCTGTGGCTGCAGCATGGCGCGCGCGCCGGTGCGCTTTTCGAGCTCGTCGGCCATCAGGTCGCGGAACGCGCCGTCGGGCAGCCGGCCGATCAGCGGGCGGGCGCGCTCGGCCAGGCGCGCGCGGCCATCGAGGCTGGCCATGTCCACTTCATGCGACAGCTCGGTAAAGAAGTATTCGGATAGCGGCGTGGCGTTCTTCAGCCGTTGCTCGAAGCCTTCCCTGCCTTCCTTGCGTACCAGCGTGTCCGGGTCCTCGCCGTCGGGCAGGAACAGGAAATAGGCCTGCCGACCGTCGCGCAGCCGCGGCAGCGCGGCATCCAGCGCCTTCCACGCGGCGGCGCGGCCGGCGCGGTCGCCGTCGAAGCAGAACACCACGTCGGGCGCGGCGCGGAACAACACTTCGGTATGTTCGGGCGTGGTCGCGGTACCCAGCGTGGCCACCGCGATCGGCAGCCCGGCCTGGTGCAGCGCGATCACGTCCATGTAGCCCTCCACCACCACGATGCGTTGCAGGTTTGCGTTGGCCTGCTTCACCTGCCACAACGCGAACAGCTCGCGGCCCTTGTGGAACAGCGTGGTTTCGGGGGAATTGAGGTATTTCGGGCCGTCGCCCTTGCGGGCGTCGGCCGGCGTCCCCTCGGCCGGTTTCTGGATGATTCTTCCGCCAAAAGCGATCACGCGGCCGCGACGGTCGAGGATGGGGAACATCAACCGTTCGCGGAAGCGGTCGTATTTGTTGCCGCGCTCGTTGCTGGCCACCATGCCCGCTTCGGTGAGCAATTGCAGCCGTCGTTCGTTGTTGCCCAGGGCCTTGATCACGCCATCGAAGCCGGCAGGCGCCCAGCCGAGGCGAAAGCGTGCGACGGTCTCCGCGTGCAGTCCGCGCTTGCCGCAATAGGCCTGCGCCTCGGCGCTTTTCGGCAACTGCTCCTGATACCAGCGCGCGCTGGCATCGAGCAGGGCGTAAAGGTCGGTCTTGTCCTCGCGCGGGCGCTCGTCGCGGCCGCCTTCGCGTGGCACGGTCAGGCCCACCGATTGCGCCAGTTCCTCCACTGCGTCGGGAAATTCCAGCCGCTCGTAGTCCATCAGGAACTTGATTGCGCTGCCGTGCGCGCCGCAGCCGAAGCAGTGGAAGAACTGCTTGACCGGGCTGACGTAGAACGAAGGCGTGCGCTCGTCGTGGAACGGGCAGCAGGCGGTCCATTCGCGCCCGGCTTTCTTCAGCGGCACGCGCCGCTCGATCACGTCGACGATGTCGACGCGGGCAAGCAGTTCATCGATGAAGCTGTCGGGGATCAGGCCACGCATAAGCACCCTAGTTTAGAGCCTGTTGGCTACGATTCGGGCGCAGGCCACCCGCCGTCAGGCGGGTTCCGCGCGGGTGCGGGGTGGGTCCGGCCATCCCGGGTGGGCGTTCCGGCCAGATTCGTGGCGCTGGCGCCGATCCACGCGCACAGCCGGCTAGCATGCACGCATCGATCCCGATCCCGGCGAGAGAGCTGATGCCTGACGCGAAGTCCGCCGTTCCACGCTTTCGCCAAGCCACTGCAGGGGATGTGGAGGCCGTCGTTTCACTGATCCACAGTTCCGGTCCGGCCGCGTTCGATTACGTGTTCGCGGTACCGGGGCGCAGTGACGCGCAGGCTTTCCTGCGTCGGGCCTTCATCGACGGTGCCGGCGAATTCGGCTGGCGCAATCACCTGGTCGGCGAGCTGGAGGGTGCGGTGGTGGCTGTGGGCGCCGGCTTTGGCGGTGAATCGTCACTGGCATTCACGTTGGCGGCAGCGCGGCAGATCCTTGCGCACTACGGGCCACGTCATGCGCCGGGGGTGATCGTGCGCGGATTGCGCGTGGAGCGGGTGATTCCGCCGCCGGCCCGCGGCATGCACTACCTCGCCCACCTGGGCGTGACGCCGGTGTTGCGTGGAGAAGGCATCGGGCGGGCCTTGATCGACGAACTGGTTCGGCGTGGCGTACAGGCTGGCCGCCGACGCATGGTGCTGGACGTGGCCACCAGCAACCCGCGGGCGCAGGCGCTGTATGAGCGGCTGGGGTTCGAGGTGACTCGGGAGCGTGCATCTTCGCTGACGAACGCGCAGGGCGTGGTGCCGGGGCATCGACGGATGGAGCGCGTAGTGATTTGAGCTTTTCTCACTCTCCCCTCCGGGGAGAGAGGGACGGGGTGAGGGGCCAGGCTCGCGGAAGCCTTGTTTCAGGGCGGGGCCGTCGCGAGCACCCACCCCTCACCTCAATCCTCTCCCCGGAGGGGAGAGGAGGCGAAGGTGCCGTGCGGGTTCGCGCGGTGAGTGCTGTGGCGAGCTTGGGGGCTGTGGTGCTTCGGGCGTCTACAGAATGTGGAACACGCCGATTACCGCCAGGATGGCGATCAGGAACAGGATCAGGAAGATCGCGAAGAAGATCTTGGCGATGGTGCCGGCGACGCCGGAGATGCCGCGGAAACCGAGCAGGCCGGTGACCAGTGAAATGATGGCGAAGATGATGGCCCACTTGAGCATGACGGCTCCCGTTTCCCTAAAAGCCGCGGGCGCGGCGGTACGGGGCAGTGTCGGGCGGGCGGCGTGAAGACTGCGCAATGAGGGCCGTCTTCACACAGCCCGCGGTTCAGCCGGCGAGGCGCGCCTTGATCTTGCCGGAAACCACGCCCATGTCGGCGCGGCCGGCGGCCTTTTCCTTCACCGCGGCGACCACCTTGCCCATGTCGCGCGGGCTGCTGGCGCCGGTGTCGGCGATGGCGGCGGCGATCAGCGCGTCCAGCTCGGCCTCGTTCAGCTTGGCCGGCAGGTAGACCTCGATCACCGTCATTTCGGCGCGCTCGACGTCGGCCAGGTCCTTGCGGTTGGCAGCGTCGTACTGGCTGATCGAATCCTTGCGCTGCTTGAGCATCTTTTCCAGCACGGCGAGGACCTGGGCATCATCCAGCTCGATCCGCTCGTCCACCTCGCGCTGCTTGATCGCGGCCAGCATCAGCCGGACCACGCCGAGCTTGTGCTTGTCGCCGCTGCGCATGGCAGCCTTCATGTCATCGGTGAGTTGCTGCTTGAGCGTCATGGTTTTTCTCCGCAAACGCACAAAGCCGGCGTCACCCGTGGGCAACGCCGGCCAGTGCTAGAGGCTTTGTGGCAGTGGCTGCGATTGGACGCGCCATCAGCCTGGGCCAGCCCGGTCGCGAAACCGGTGTCCGCACAAGGCGGACGGCAAGGCTCAGTACAGGCGCGTCTTGCGCGTGACGTCACGCGAGAGGCGGCGCATGTGGCGCTTCACCGCGGCGGCGCGCTTGCGCTTGCGCTCCTGGGTCGGCTTCTCGTAGAACTCGCGCTTGCGGGTTTCGGCGAGGACGCCGGCCTTTTCGCAAGTGCGCTTGAAGCGGCGCAGGGCAAGCTCGAACGGCTCGTTCTCGCGGACTTTTACGCTGGGCATGGAGACTCCGGTGTTAGACTGGCCCGTACATTACGAGCCTGTGGAATAGGGCGAGCCGCGAAGTATAACGTGGATACCAAGACTTTTTCAAAGCCCGTGCTGGGCATCGAATCCTCCTGTGACGAAACCGGCGTGGCGGTGTTGCGCTGGGAGCCCGACGCGCCCGGTCGCGGCCTGCTGGCACACGCGCTGTACAGCCAGGTCAAGCTGCACGCCAACTACGGGGGCGTGGTGCCCGAACTGGCCAGCCGCGACCACGTGCGCAAGCTGCTGCCGCTGGTGCGCGAGGCGCTGACCGAGGCCGGACTGACCCCGGCCGACCTGGGCGGCGTGGCCTATACGGCCGGGCCGGGGCTGGTCGGCGCCTTGCTGGTCGGGGCTTCCGCGGCCCGGGCAATGGCCTGGGCGCTGGGTGTGCCGGCGATCGCCGTGCACCACATGGAAGGCCACCTGCTGGCGCCGTTGCTGGAAGACGACCCGCCGAAGCCGCCTTTCGTGGCGCTGCTGGTCTCCGGCGGGCATTCGATGCTGGTCGAGGTGAAGGCGATCGGGCAATACCACATCCTTGGCGACACCCTGGACGATGCCGCCGGCGAAGCCTTCGACAAGACCGCCAAGCTGATGGGTCTGCCCTATCCCGGCGGTCCGGCGCTGGCCAAGCTGGCCGAGCAGGGCACCTCCGGGGCCTACCGGTTCTCGCGCCCGATGACCGACCGACCGGGGCTGGATTTCAGCTTTTCCGGGCTGAAGACCCAGGTGTTGCTGGCCTGGCAGAAATCCGACCAGTCCGAGCAGACCCGGGCCGATATCGCCCGCGGCTTCGAGGAAGCGATCGTGGACACGCTGGTGGTCAAGTGCCGGCGTGCGCTGGACGCGGCCGGTGCCGAGCGGCTGGTGATCGCCGGCGGCGTGGGCGCCAACCGACGCCTGCGCGCGGAACTGGCGGCGGCTGGCGAACGCGACGGTTTCCGCACCTATTTCCCGCGCCTGCAGTTCTGCACCGACAACGGCGCGATGATCGCGCTGGCCGGGGCCATCCGCCTCGCCGCCGGGCAGCAGCAGGACGAAACCGTGCAGGTGTTTCCGCGCTGGAATCTGGAAACCTTGCCGCCGGCGGCTTGATCCCCGTGCCGTCATCATCGACCCTGTAGCGATGGATATCGTTTTCATCGAAGACTTGCGCATCGAGGCCGTGATCGGCATCTACGACTGGGAACGGCGCGTGCGCCAGACCTTGTCGTTCGATATCGAGATGGCGTTCGACAACACTAAACCGGCCGCCAGCGACGACATCGCGCTGACGCTGAACTACAAGGATGTGTCCAAGCGCCTGATCGACTACGTGGGCGGCTCCAGTTTCGGCCTGGTGGAAACCCTGGCCGAGCGCTGCGCCGCGATCATCCGCGAGGAGTTCGGCGTGGGCTGGGTGCGGCTGAAGCTGTCCAAGCCCGGCGCGGTGCGCGGGGCGAAATCGGTGGGCGTGCGCATCGAGCGCGGTACGCGACCGCAGTAGTACGCCGGCACGGGCTGGGTTGACGCCCCCGGCATCGCCAGATTTGTACGCGAGGCCCGCGTGGCCTCTCCGCGGCCCTTGCCGCCCCGATCCGCCGTGTTTCGTCGCGCGGGTCCCGAGCCGACACAGGAGCAATCGGATGGCTACCTTGCAACACCTGCTGGACATGCCCTGGATGCGCACGCTGCTGGGCGTGCTGGCCCTGCTGGCGCTGGCCTGGCTGGCCGGCCAACTGGTGCGCCGCATCCTGTTACGCGTGGTCAGCAGCGTCACCCGGCGTACCGCGTGGCAGTGGGACGACGCCCTGTTCAAGCGGCGCACCTTCCTGTGGCTGGCGCGGATGGTGCCGATGCTGATCGTGAAATACGGCATCAAGGCGGTGCCGGGGGTGCCGGCCGGCGTCGAGAGCGTGGTGTCGGGCATCGTGTTGTCGCTGATCGCGTTGTTCGCGGTGATGGCGGCAAATGCCGCGCTGTCAGCGCTGGAAGACTTGTACGTGGCCACGCCGCGGGGGCGCGAACGCTCGATCAAGGGCTACGTGCAGCTGGGCAAGATCCTCGTCTGGATGGTTGGCGCCATCATCATCATCGCCTGCCTGATCGGCAGTTCGCCGCTGTCGCTGCTGGCCGGCCTCGGGGCGATTTCGGCGGTGCTGCTGCTGATCTTCAAGGACACTATCCTGTCGGTGGTGGCCAGCGTGCAGCTGGGCTCCAACGACATGCTGCGCGTGGGCGACTGGATCTCGATGCCCGATGACGGCGCCGACGGTTTCGTGATCGACGTGGCCCTGCATACCGTCAAGGTGCAGAACTGGGACAAGACCGTCAGCACCATTCCCACCTGGCACCTCATTTCGCAGTCCTACCGCAACTGGCGCGGCATGTACGAAAGTGGCGGGCGGCGCATCTGCCGCGCGATCAACATCGATGTCACCAGCGTGCGTTTCCTGGCGGGCGACGAGATCGATCACTTGCGCCAGTTCCGGCTGCTGGGCGACTACTTCGCGCGCAAGCAGAAGGAAGTGGGTGAATGGAACGAGGCGCTGGGCGAGCAGGGCAAGCTGGCCGTCAACCAGCGCCGCCTCAGCAACCTGGGCAGCCTGCGTGCCTACATGCAGGCCTACATCGACGCGCATCCGCAGATCAATCACGACATGTTGTGCGCCGTGCGCCAGCTCGAGCCGGGTGCTGCGGGCATTCCGTTGCAAATCTACTGCTATACGTCCGTCACCGATTTCGTGCCGCACGAGAACGTGCAGTCGGATATTTTCGACCACCTGCTCGCTATCCTGCCGGAATTCGGTCTGCGCCTGTACCAGCAGCCCACCGGATACGACATGCAAGCCGGACTGGCGCACGTGGGCGACAGGCAGGCAGAATCACGGTCTCCCTCTTCCCCAGGGCAATGATGGCTCGCGCCTACCTCAGCCTGGGCTCCAACCTGGAGCCCTACCGTTACCTTCCCGTCGCGCTGGACGAACTGCGCGCGCGCTTCGGTGCGCTGGACGTGTCGCCGGCCTACCGCAGCAAGGCGGTGGGTTTCGACGGTCCCGACTTCGTCAACCTGGCGGTGGCGCTGGAGACCGATCTCGAACCGCAAGCGCTGAACGACTGGCTGCATGCGCTGGAAGATCGGCATGGCCGTCGTCGCGACCAACCGCGCTATGCCAGCCGCACATTGGACGTGGACATCGTGCTGTACGACGACCGCGTGATCGATGGCCCCGGACATTTGCAGATACCGCGCAAGGAATTGAAGTACGCCTTCGTGCTGAAGCCGCTGGCGGACATCGCACCCGACTTGCGCCATCCACGCGATGGCCGCACGATGGCGGCCATGTGGGCCGCGTTTCCGCATGAGCGCGAGCCGCTCGAGGTCGTGTCGCTGGAAACCCCCGCCGACATGACCTGATTCACCTGCCGGGCGACAGGGTCGCCGCGGCTGCCGGAACCCGGATGGGTCCAGCATTGCGACCGAAATCATCAAGGAGGAACCATGCATAGCAAGCTTGTCGTCGCCCTGGGAATCGCCCTGTTGCTGAACGGCTGCGCCGTTTTCCATCACCACCCGAAGATCCGTGCGCAAACCAGCCATGCCGATGGCATGCAGCAGGTGTGGATCACTCCCCGCATGACGAATTGCGGCAAGAGCGCGATCTGCAGTGCGCTGGGCGGAGGCTGGACCTCCAACGCGCCGGAGCATGCCGTGCTGGTGGTGCAGACCCGGGGTGGTTACGCGGCGATCCATGATGCCGTGCTGGATATCGATGGCCGCCAGGTGCCGCTGACCGAAGCGCCGCTGCCGACGCGCTACAGCGAAATGGCTCACCAGGATCACCGCGACTACAGCGTGGCCAGGCAACTGGCTGGCGAAACGTCCACGCGCGGATTCCAGACCTCGCTGGACGTGTTGCGCCAAGTCATCGCGGCCAGACGTGTGACGTTGAGCGTGCATACGGCCAAACGCACCATCGACAGCGTGTTGTTCGATGACGATGTCGACAGCGATGCGCATCGCGGAATCGTGGCGCTGGTCGACGATGTGCACGACGTCGCCAAGGCGAACGACAAGTAGCCGCGTCGCAACCGCGAATCGGGCCCGGCGCTTACACCGACAAGGTGCGGCCGCCGTCCACCGCGATGATCTGGCCGGTGACGAACGGCGCGTCATGCAACAGCCAGCGCACGGCGCCGGCCACGTCCTCGGGCGAGCCGGCGCGCTCCAGCGGCGTGCGCGCCAGCAACGCCTGCTGGTCGGTATAAGCCATGCCGTTGTTCGGCCACAGCACCGCGCCTGGCGCCACGCCGTTGACGCGGACTTCCGGGGCCAGGTCCAGTGCCAGCGAGCGCGTCATCGTCGCCAGTGCGGCCTTGGCCATGCAGTACAGCGGGTGGTCGGCGAGCGGACGCTCGGCGTAGATGTCCACCAGGTTCACGATCGCACCGCGTGCCGCACGCAGGGCGGGCGTGGCGGCCTGGGCCAGGAAGAATGGCGCGCGCGCGTTCGATGCGAACAAGTCATCCCACTGCGCCAGCGTGGCGCTGCCTACCGGCGTGGGAAAGAACGCCGAGGCGTTGTTGACCAGTGCATCGAGGCGGCCGGTCTGCGCCAGCAAGGTGTCGATCAGCGCCGCCGGTGCCTCCGGGTCAGCCAGATCGGCCTGCAGCACCAGCGTGCTGTCGGCGCGTAATTGTTCCAGTTCGGCGGCCAGCGTCTCGGCTTCAGCCACCGAATGGCGACAGTGCAGGGCCAGATCGTAACCGGCCGCGTGCAGCGTGCGGGCGATCACCGCGCCGACGCGTCGCGCACCGCCGGTGACAAGGACGATGGGGCGCTCGTGGCGTGCTTTCATGCGGGGGCTCCTGCGCGGCATCGATTCATGCGGCCAGCTTGCCGCAAAGCGGCCGGGGCGTCATCCGTGGCACTCACTCGGTATCGGATTTGCCGCGTCGACGCACAAGTCGGGCGACGACATGTTTCGTCGTCGATGGCTTGCGTGGCGTGGCGGCCGGTTCGGCGGCGTCGCCCTCATCGGCGGTGCCGAAACCCTGCTCCATCATGGCGATGGTGGTGGCGGCCACCTGGCCGGTGTCGTAATAGGCGTAGGCGCCCACGCCGAGTGCGCCGATCACCGGCATCCAGCGCGACAAGCCTTCGCCCAGCGCGCGGCGGCTGAGCTTGACGCCCACCTGCTTGGCGATGCGTTCGATCATGCCGTGCGACAAGCGGCGGAACAGCAGCCGGTCGCCCATGCGTATCGCCACGTCGCGGAATGCCTGTGCGGTGGTGTGGCGGAACAGGCACCACAGCATCTGCTCGCGGCCGAGTTCGGCATGGCGGCCGTAGGCGGCGGCGATGTCGCTAACCAGCTGCGCCTGGATTTTCCAGATCGCCAACAGCTCCGGCAGCACCGTGAGCCAGCCCAACGGACCCGGCGGCAACGCCAGCGAACCGGCGGTGAGCGCGGCGCGTTGCGCGGCACGGTTGGCCAGCCGACGCGCCTCGGCTTCCGGCTGCGCGTGGTTGTCCACGCGGCTGGCCGGGATGTGGCTGACGAAATCGAGGATGGCGCGCGAAACCCTGCCGCCGGCGTCGTCCGGATCGATCACGGCCGGCAGTGCGTCGCCGGAGCCGGTTGGCCTGGATTTGCTCATGGCGCATCACCGTTGCGGGTGAAAGACAGGTGCCGATGCTAGGGCCTGTTGCGTGAAGAACGGTCGAACGGGGAGCGGGATCACCCTGATACGAGCCAGCGGCCACGCACACCCGGGTCGCGGCGATCGGGGCGCAAGCCGCATGCGCCAGTTCGACACGCCTTGGGCGACGGCTCGGGACATTCCGGTTCCGGCATCGGATCCGCCGCTGGCGCTGACGATTCGCCTGCACGAAACCGCGGGCATGACTTCTGGGCCAGAGCACTTGGATGAAGTGATGGTAACGTTATAACATTACATTTCAAGCTCATCCCCCTTCTGGAGTTGCCCGTGAAGTTCACCCCACTTGCCCTGAGCCTCGCCTTTGCCCTGGTTGCGGGCCCCGTCAGTGCGGCCGCTGTGTCATCGACAGCGGCTTCCGCCACGGACGATCTCGCGCCGGCTTCTCCGCCGCTGTCGGTGAAGCAGCTCGATGCGGTGCATGTGTCGGCCGCGCTGGATCAGGCGCGCAACGCGTTGTCGCCGGACACCGGCTCCAGCCAGTACGTGATCGACCAGAAGGCGATCGCGCAACTGCCGCTGGGCGCCGCCACGCCGGTGAACCAGGTGCTGCTGCAGGCGCCGGGCGTGGTGCAGGATTCGTACGGCGGCCTGCATGTGCGCGGCGACCATGCCAATCTGCAATACCGCATCAATGGCGTGATCATTCCCGAATCGATCTCCGGCTTCGGCCAGACGCTGGACTCGCGCACCATCCAGAACGTGAAGCTGCTCGACGGCGCGTTGCCGGCGCAATACGGCCTGCGCACCGCGGCCGTGGTGGACATCACCACCAAGAGCGGCCACGACCTGGGCAACGGCGGCAGCGTGGGAATCACCGGCGGTTCGTTCGGCTCGATCAACCCCAATGCCTCGATCTGGGGCAGCAACGATCGCTGGAGCTACTTCCTCACGGCGAACTACCTGGAGAACGACGTGGGTGTCGAGAATCCCACCTCCAGCCGCAAGCCGATCCACGATCACACCAATCAGGTGAAGGCGTTCGGCGACATCTCCTACCTGATCAACAACGATACGCGCCTGAGCTTCATGTTCGGCGCGGCCAACAGCCGCTTCCAGATCCCGAACAACCCGAACCAGCAGCCCGCGTTCGGTTATCTCGACCAGACCGATTTCAACTCGGCCGACCTCAACGAGCAGCAGCGCGAACAGACCCGTTTCGGCGTGCTTTCGCTGCAGGGCAAGCTCGGCAGCACCGATTACCAGGTATCGCTTGGCCAGCGTTATTCCAGCCTCGATTTCACCCCGGACAGGATCGGCGACCTGATGTTCAACGGCGTGGCGTCCGGCATTTCGCGCAGCAACCGCGCCAGCACGTTGCAGGCCGATTTCGCCACCCCGCTGGGTGACGACCACACCCTGCGCTACGGCCTCTACGGCAGTTATGAAAGCGCGCCGAGCACGAACAATGCCTGGGTATTCCCGGCCGATGCCAACGGCAACCAGAGCAGCACCACGCCGATCGACATCATCGACGCCAACCGTGTCACCGCCAGGACCTGGTCGGCCTACGTGCAGGACGAGTGGAGCATCGGCCAGAACCTGACCGTGAACTACGGCCTGCGTGGCGACGTGTACAAGGCATTCCGTACCGAGAGCCAGCTCAGCCCGCGCCTGGGTCTGGTCTACCAGGCCGGCAGCAGCGCCACGCTGCACGCAGGGTACTCGCGCTACTTCACGCCGCCAGCCACCGAAGCGATTACCGCCGCGAACATCGCCAAGTTCAACGGCACCACCAATGCGCTGCCGGACAACGGCAACAACACGCCGTTGTCCGAGCGCTCGGACTACTTCGACGCCGGCATCCAGCAGAACGTGGGTCCCCACCTCACGCTGGGCCTGGATACCTACTATCGCAAGGTGCAGCGTTTGCAGGACGAAGGCCAGTTCGGCGCCGCGCTGGTGTATTCCACCTTCAACTACGCCAAGGGCCGCATCAAGGGCGTGGAATTCACCGCCAACTACAACGACGGACCGTTCAACGCCTACTTCAACCTCGCTGCCAGCCGCGCCATGGGCAGCCAGGTGATCACCAGCCAGTACAACTTCAGCCCGGACGACCTGGCCTACATCGCCGATCACTACATCTTCCTCGACCACGACCAGGCCTATTCCTCGTCGGGCGGCATCAGCTACAGCTTTGCCGACGCCACCCGCATCGGCGCGGACTACCTGTTCGGCAGCGGTTTGCGCAAGGATGGCGCGGTACCGAACGGCGCTTCGATGCCGTCCTACTTCCAGCTCAACCTGAGCCTGTCACACGATTTCAATTTCCAGAGCACCGGCAAGCTGCACACGCAACTGGCGCTGATCAATGCGCTGGATCGCACGTACGAGCTGCGCGACGGCAGCGGCATCGGCGTCGGCGCGCCGCAGTTCGGCCCGCGCCGCGGCGTGTACCTGAGCCTGCAGAAGGACTTCTGATCGCGGCTTTGCTCCCTCTCCCCGCCGGGGAGGCCGTGCCGTTTCTCCCCCTCCCCGCCGGGGAGAGGGGTGGGGTGAGGGGCAATCTGGCGAAAACCTGATCCAACCTCAACCGTTCGCGTTGAGCGTAGCTCGCGCCAGCGAGCGCACGCGGAGAGTGGCCATGGATGGCCACGGCTTTGAGGAGCGAGGAAGTCGAAACGCCCTTCGACTCCGGCTCTTGCGGGCCTACGTTGAGGGTGAACGGAGTGGGGGAAGACGAACGGCCCCGGCTGGCGCATCGGCTATCCTTACCCCTTTGCCGAACCAGTCGCCCGCATGTCTTCCCGTCTCCCCGAACCTGGCGCCGATGAGCGCGCGCATTCCGATCAACTGCTGCAGCATCTGCGCGAATTGATTGTCGCGCAGGGGCCGTTGCCGTTCTCGCAGTACATGGAGCGCTGCCTGTACGCACCGGGGCTGGGTTATTACAGCGCCGGCAAGGCCAAGTTCGGCGAAGCCGGCGATTTCATCACCGCGCCCGAGCTGGGCGAATTGTTTGCGCGTTGCGTGGTGAACACGGTGCGACCGGTGCTGGCCGAGCTGGGTGACGAGGCGGATTTCCTGGAGCTGGGCGGCGGCAGTGGCGCCTTCGCTGAAGTAGCGCTGAAAGCCTTTGCCGAGAGCGGTACGGTGCCGCGGCATTATCTCATCCTTGAACCCAGCGCCGACCTGCGCGAGCGCCAGCACGAGCGCCTCGCCGCGGCGTTGCCGGCGGCGCTGGCCGCGCGCGTGCAATGGCTTGACCGCCCACCCGAGCAGGCATGGCGTGGCGTGCTGTTCGCCAACGAGGTGATCGATGCACTGCCCACCACGCGCTTCGCGATACGCGAAGGCGAGGTGTATGAGGAACACGTGGCGCTGGATGGCGAGGGCCGCCTCGCGCGCACCGATCGTCCCGCCGATGCCCTGGTGGCCGGCGCGGTGCGACATGTCGAGCGCGATCTCGGCGAGGCCTTCGCGGATGGCTATCGTTCGGAAGTCCTGCCGCAGTTGCCGTACTGGATGCAGGCCGTGGCCGGCACGCTCGACGCCGGCGTGATGCTGTTCGTCGACTACGGCTACGTGCGCCGCGAGTTCTACTTGCCCGAGCGCAGTGACGGCACGCTGATGGCGCATTACCGCCACCACGCGCACGCCGATCCGCTGTGGTGGCCCGGGTTGAACGACCTTACCGCTTCGGTCGATTTCACCGCGCTGGCCGAGGCCTGCAACCAGGCCGGCTTCGGCGTGGCTGCCTACCTGCCGCAGGCGCAATTCCTGATCGGCAGCGGCTTGCAGCAGGTGTTCGAAGATGCCTATTTGCAGGCTGCCGACGAGGCCACGCGCTATCGCCTGGCGCAGCAGGTGAAGCGGCTGACCCTGCCGGAGCAGATGGGTGAAAGCTTCCAGGCCATGCTGCTGGCGCGTGGCCTCGACGCCCTGCCGCTGCCCGCCGAACTGCTCGACGCCGACCAGGGCGGCCGCTTGTGAGGGAAACGCCGGTGCGGTTGCGCTGGCATCGCGCCTGGACGGTTATCGGCGTGCTGGTGATGGCATGGACGCTGTGGATGGCATTGACGCCCGATCCCGACATTGCGCTCGACTTCCCCCAAGGCGACAAGCTGCTGCACGCCTTCACCTTCACCTGCCTGATGGGCTGGTGGGGCAACATCCACCACTCCCGCCGCGGCCGCATCGGCAGCGCGCTGCTGTGCCTCGGCTTCGGCATCTTCATCGAGTTCGCGCAGTGGCTGGACCCACCGCGCTATGCCGATGCGCTCGACGTACTGGCCGACAGCGTGGGCATCGCGTTGGCATGGCTGCTGTTGAAGACGCCATTGGCGGATGTGTTGGCATGGGTGGAGCGCACACTGGGCAAGCGACAGCCCTGAACCTGCTGGTTATTCGGGCTGGCTGCCCCGATGGCGAGATTGGCGCATCGCTGTGGCGACCATGCTCCAAGGGTGGAATGCAACGGTGACCACATGATTTCCCGCCGGAATGCATAAGGCCCGGAACATGATGTTGGCGCGGTGGATCGGGATCGTGGCGCCATCGACATCAGCCTGCCATCCGGGAAAATCAAGGTCGCTCAGCACGAGCCAGCCGGGGGCGTCGCCTTGCGTTCGGATGATGGTGCGGGTGGGCACGGTTTGCACGGAGATCACTCGTGTACGGCCCGTGCAAATGGTTGCCGCCACGCGGGCGGTTTGGGCGTCCATGCGATCACGGGGTGTAAGCCACAGGCTGTCGTGGAAGTTCGTGTCGGCGAAGACCTGGGGCGGCGGTACCTTGCCCGGAGAAACGAGCAGAGCCTGGGTCGGTGTGAGCAGCCGCGGATAGGCACGGGTATTGCGCCACACGTCGGTGGTTTTCCCCGAGAAAGCCGGCACGTAACCGGGTGGAGGCGACCAGGCTGCAGTCTGATATGTTGTGTTGCCCCTGACCAGATAGGTCACGCTCAACAGATCGCTGAGCGTGCTGGCGGGGGAAGGGTTGTAGGTTGTGTCGACGCGAGGCAGGTTGCCGTTGTCGCGGGCGCCGTACCATTGGTTGTACAGGGCATAGCGAAGCGGGTTGTAGCCTTGCGTGGAAGGGATGTCACGCAATACGACGTTATTGTCCCAAGAGACATGAGCGTCGATGGTCTCGATGCGGGGCTTCAGGGCGCCGTGGCCATCGTGCAATTGGTGCGCCAGGAAGGTTGCCGTATTGTCGTGCATGAACCAGCGGGCCATGTCGTGGCCGCGATCGAAACTGCCATTGAGGTTGAAACAGCTGTAGTCGGCGACCAGCAACAGCAGCATCCATGTCGCCGTACGTGCGCGGCTTCCGGGGCGTTGCAGTCGCCATAAGGCGAGTACGGCAAAGAGTGCCGCCACCAGTGAACGTACTCGCCACGGCGATTCGACACCATGCAGTTGCGAGCTGGCCCATGCAAGCCCGACGGCGGTGGCGATCAGCAGGATGCTGATGTGCCGCTTCGAATCCAGCCTGAAATGACTGGCCGACAGGCCAGTGAATATCGCCAGGGCAAAGTTCAGGAGATAGGCCGCATCCGATGGTCTGCGGAAGTGCTGGATGCCGGGCATCCAGCCGTACAGCCAGCCATATAGCGGTGCATGCAGGCCGAGCATGTAGAGAATCGCTACGCCGGCCACGACGCCGAAAAACAGCACCTGTCGTCGTTGTATGGGGCATCGCCACGCGGCGCCCAATCCACACAGCATCAGCAGCGGCATGATGCCAATGTAGAAGTAGGCCTCGACCCTGGAAGCTGGTCCCGTGTAAGAACCGCTCAGTGCATGCCATGCATTGGGATCAAGCAGGCTGACGAGGCTTCGCAAGGGCAGGGATGCAGTCGCTGAATCCGCCAGAGACATGGCGGTGCGGTTGGACAGGCTGATGAAGGCCCAACTGAACAGTAATTGCGGCAGGGCAATGCAGGTGGCCAGCAGCACGGCTGCAACCACACCGAAGCCGTAACGCCATCGGGTCCGGCTATCGTAGTGACGCCAATGCCACCCGGTTGCGATGACCGCATAGCCGATGATCATCAACGCGAACAGATAGGCAACCTGCACCAGGTTCGTAGCCAATGCACCGGCGGCCAGCCCAAGCAGCAGCCCCCGCAGCAGGCCCGGCCCGGTGAGGAAGTGGCGCAGCGCAAGCAGCACCACGGGTGCGTAGGCGTAAGCGAGCACGATGGGAACGTGTTCGAGGCGCGATGCGGCGACACCGCCAGCCATGAACACCAGAGCCCCGATCAGAGCACCGAAGTCGCGTGCGCTGCTTCGACGCAGCAGGGCCAACATGGCGATGCCGCCCATCAGCAGATGCAAAAGTACGGCCCACGCGAACCAGTGAGCGCCAGGCGCTTGCCGCAGCAGCATCCAGGCCATCAACAGTGGCGAGAACAGCATGCCCTGAGGGTCCGCAATCTGCGGAAAGCCTGAATAGATATAGGGATTCCACCAAGGGGCAAGTCCCATGCGAAGACTGTGCGCGTTGAAATATGCGGTGGGATAGAACTCGTCGATCGCATCCCATGGCAGTACATGGGAGCCGAGCAGCAATGGCGCATAGAGCAGCAGCCACAGTGCAACAAGGACAACGGACAGGGCGAGAAACGGGTGTTTGCGGCGCAATGCGGTCAGTCTTCCTTGAACCTGCATGAGGCGTATTCCGGAGAGGGGGCGACTCAACCGTCGCAAGGTCTGGGCGATGAATTGCAACGTGTCATTGTGGCATTGAATCGGCGGACGACAGCAAAGGTTCAGAGCGCGGCCTTGGCCACCGCAATCGCATCGATCCGCGCGCGCTCCATCGCCGCGCCAATGGCGGGACCCTGCAGGCCTTGCGTCACGAACGGTGCGGCCACGACGGCCGCCGCGGCGTCGCGGGCGCGGCGTAGCCAGTCGGCTTGCGGGTAGTCGTCGTGTTCGTGGCCCGGCCGGCCGCGCTTGTCGGCAACACAGGCCGCCAGGAAAACGTCCAGCCGTTCGGGCCGGCGCAACCCATCCAGCGCGACCAGCAGCTTCAGCACGGTGGCAGGCTTCAGCTCGAACGCACGGTGTGCGTTGAGGTGTTCGCGGCACACCAGTTCGGCCAGCGCGGCATGTTCGGTCGGCACCTTCAATCGGGTGGCCAGCGCCTGCACTGCAGCCACACCGCGCTGCTCGTGGCCGATGTGGCGCGGCAGCATGTCGGGCGGCGTCAACGCCTTGCCGAGATCGTGGGCCAACGCGCAGAAGCCGACCAGGTCGTCGCCCGGCGCTATCGCCGCGGCCGCGTCCAGCACCATTTCCACGTGGATGCCGGTGTCGATCTCGGGATGGAATTCCGCGCGTTGCGGGACGCCGTACAACGCATCCACTTCAGGAAACAGCACGGCCAGCGCACCGCATGCGCGCAGCACGCGCAGGAATGCCGATGGCTGTGCCTCGCCCAGTGCCTTGCGTGTTTCTGCCCAGACCCGCTCCGGCACGAGATGATCCACCTCGCCGTCGTGCACCATCTGCTGCAGCAATGCCATGGTTTCGTCCGCCACGGTGAAACCCAGTGGCGCGAAGCGCGCGGCGAAGCGCGCCACCCGCAACAGTCGGACCGGGTCTTCCACGAACGCGGGTGACACATGGCGCAGCACGCGCGCCTCGATGTCGTGCACGCCGCCGTAAGGGTCGATCAGGTTGCCGTGTTCATCGGCGGCAATCGCATTGATGGTGAGGTCGCGCCGGGCCAGATCCTGTTCCAGCGTCACCGTCGGATCGGCGTGGAAGGCGAAGCCATGGTAACCGTGCCCGGTCTTGCGCTCGGTGCGCGCCAGCGCGTATTCCTCGCCGGTGTCAGGGTGCAGGAACACCGGGAAATCCTTGCCGACCGGCTTGTAGCCCTGTGCCAGCAACTCCTCCGGCCGCGCGCCGACGATTACGTGGTCGCGATCGACCACTGGCCGACCCAGCAAGTTGTCGCGGACCGCGCCGCCGACGAGATAGATGCGCATGGGCGGATTCTGCCATGCAGGCGGCGTCCGGCGCCCGGGATGGTTGGCCCGGTGGTGTCTGTCCGCTCCCCGGCGATGGCGTGTCGACCCGGGTCATCGTCGGTCGATCACGCCTTCGCCTTCGAGCATGGTGCGCAAGGGCGTGGGGCGTACCGCAAACAGCTCGAAGAATCCGATGGCGGCAAGCCGCCGCGCATCACGCAGGATGCGTTCCTCGCACATGATGCGGGTCGGTTCCGTGGCGCGACTGTCAAGGGTGAGTTTTGCCAGCAGCATGAACGATGCCAGGTCATCCCATTCGGCCATGGTTCTTTCCGGGGCCTGCCTGCCGGGTAGCCTGGCGCGACTTGCATGCAGCCATTTCAGCCGTTGCATCCAGCCCGGGTGTCCGCCGCCTCTCCGCTTCGGGCCCGGCATCAGAAGCGGTACCCGAGGAATAGGCCAGTGGAAAGCTGGTTCGCCTTGCCGTTGGCCGTGACGATGGGGCTGCTCTTGGCGTCGCCGGCCAGCCGCTCGAACTTGACCAGGCCAATCAGCGTCCAGTGCCTGGCGAAGGCATAGTCCAGCGTCGTCGTGATGCCGTAGCTGGTGATGCCGGCCTTGGGCTGATGGGGCCGCAACCCCGTGGCCAGCGATTGCGCATCGGAGATGCCGAAATAGGTACGCGCGCGGGTGGCGTCCGACCACTGGGTGCTGGCTTGCGTCGTCCAGCGGAGGTGGGTGGCAAGGCGCGTGGTGTAGCCGAATCCGAACTGGATTGCCGTACCGCTGCCGCGCGTGCTCTTTTCACCGTGCTCCTTCCTGAGCACGGCGCCGCGGGTTGCCGCCAGCTCGGCAAACCAGGATTCGCCCCGGTAGCTGCCGAACACGCCTGCGTCGAGGCCGCCGTCGATCCGGCCGAGGCGGCGCAACGCGCGATCGTCCGACTCGTCCCATTCGGCCTCCAGCGTGTAGCGTGCCACCACGCCCAGCCGAAAGCGGTCATGTTCGCCGAAACGGAGCAGGTTCACTCCGACGGCGGGGCCGCGCACGAAGAAACGGTCGCGATAGCTGGCGGAAAAGTACGGAGCGGCAAAGGCTTCACTCTTGCGCGCGCCCGGGAAAATCGGCGTGCGCAGGACGCCGAGCCCGGCGGCCACTTTCCAGTCGCTTTCCTGCGTGGCTTGCGCGGCCGACTGGGCCAGCGTCGGGGTGGTCATCATCAGCATCGTCACTGCCATGGCACCGATCCTGGGGGTTGCGCGCGGGAACAAGGTCATCAGCTTCATCACGGGCGGGCATCCTGGGTAGGGGAGCCACGGACTCTAGGAGGTCGCCGGCCATGGGCGATTGCATGGGTCTTGCAGATCGTTTCAGTTTGTTTCAGCCGTGCCGCGGGCCGCTGGACTGGGTTATCGTCCGGCCATGAAATTCAGCACGCCATCCACGCGCCAGCCGCATGTACTGATCGTCGACGACGACCAGCAGATACGTGCCATGCTGGCCCGCTTCCTCAATGACCACGGCCTGTGCGTCACCACCGCCGGCAATGGCGTGCAAATGCGCGATGCCCTGGGCCGCATGCCCGTCGACCTCATCGTGCTGGACGTGATGCTGCCCGGCGAAAGCGGCTTGTCCCTGTGCCGGCAATTGCAGGATGCGGAGCGGCCGGTTCCGGTCATCCTGCTGACGGCCATGGACGGGGAGGCCGACCGCGTGGTCGGCCTGGAGCTGGGTGCCGACGACTACATCGTCAAGCCGTTCAATCCGAGCGAGCTGATCGCCCGTATCCGCGCGGTGTTGCGCCGGACCTATGTCAAGCCGGACCAGGCGCAGGGCAAGCGGCCGGTGTACCGGTTCGCCGGCTGGATGCTCAATGTCAGCCATCGCAGCCTGACTTCGCCCACCGGCATGCTTACCGACCTGACCAGCGGCGAGTTCGATCTGCTGCTGGCCTTCGTCGAGCATCCGCAGGAAATACTGAGCCGCGACCGGCTGCTGGACCTGGCGCGCGGACGCAACAGCAACCCGTTCGATCGCAGCATCGACGTGCAGATCAGCCGGTTGCGCCGGAAGATCGAAGCCCGTCCGCTCGACCCGGTGCTGATCAAGACGGTTCGCAACGGCGGCTATTTCTTTGCCGCCGATGTTTGCGCCGAAGACCATCGTCAGACGGCATGAGGTTCCGCTGGCGTCGCAGGTTCGGGCTGGCATCGCGCATCGTGATCGTGATCGTGCTGTCCCAGGTGTCGATCGAATTGTTCCAGGGCATGCTGACGCGGCTGGTGCCGCCGCCCAGCTTCATTCTCATCGACCAGGGCTGGTTGTCCGAGCGCACGGTGGAGGCCGTTCGCGCGGCGCGCGCCACGCCGGCCGAAGAACAACAGCAGAAACTCGACTCGCTGGCGTCGTCGAGGTGGTTGAGCTTTCGCATCGAGTCGCGTCCCGCCACGGAAACGCCCGCCATCGTGCATGGAGGTGCCGACACCATGTTCTCGTTGACGCGCCGGCATGTCTCGGTGCCGATGCCCGGAAGGCCGTCGCAACTGCTGACGTCGGTCGCGCGGAGCATCGCGCAGCAGCTCGGGGTCGATCCGGCCGACATCCGGGCAAGCGCGGAAACCACGTCCACCGACATCGATCTCGAGACCGGCACCCTGGTCGTGCTGGCGGCCAGCCTGCCGACGCGCCTGGTCAACGTGGCGCGCAACCGCATGCAGTCGGACATCGCGATACTGCGAAGTTTCCGCATTGCGATCGGCCTGGGCGGGTCGCGCTGGCTGGTGGTCTCGCAGAACCTGGACGAGAAAGGGACCACCCGCCGCTTCCGCAACATCGCGATCATCCTGGTGTCCCTGCTGTTCATCGGCAGCCTCTCGCTGTGGGTGGCGCGTCGGCTGGTGCGACCGCTGACGCGGTTGAGCGAGGCCGCCGAACGTCTGGGGCGCGAGCGGGAACCCACCCTGATCGCCGAGATCGCGATCCCCGAGTACGCCGCGATTGCGCGGACTTTCAACGAAATGCAGCTGCGCCTGAAGCAGTTCGTCGACGAGCGCACCCACATGCTGGCGGCGATCGCGCACGACCTGCGCACGCCGCTCACGCGGCTGCGCCTGTTTGCCGAATACGTGGGCGACAAGGCGCAGCAGCGGCAGCTGCTTTCCGACGTCGCCGAGATGGAAGCGATGATCAACAGCACCCTGGCCTTCGCCAGTGGCGAGGCCAAGTCGGAGCCGCACAGCCGGGTGGACATGGCCGCGTTGCTGATCAGCCTGTGCGACAACGCCTGCGATGCGGGAGGGTGGGTCGACTATCACGGGCCCGACCACGCGCCGCTTCCCTGCCAGCCGGTGGCCATGCGCCGGGCGCTTGCCAATCTCATCGAGAATGGCTGCAAGTATGCCGGGCATGTCACGGTTGCGTTGAGCGACGACGTCGACGCCGTCGTCATCGCCATCAGCGACGACGGGCCGGGCATTGCTCCCGAGCAGGTCGAGCGCGCCTTTGCTCCCTTCCAGCGGCTGGAGGGATCGCGCAACCGCACGACTGGCGGTACCGGCCTGGGCCTGGCGATTGCGCGCGATGTGGTCCATGGCCACGGCGGCAAGATCCGCCTGTTGCCCGTCGTGCCGCATGGCTTGCTGGTGCGGGTGGACCTGCCCAAGCCGAGCACGCCGCAGGTGTGAACCGGTTCGCGCGTCCGGTCCCGGAAAACCGGGTGGGGGGAGTGAGGCGGGGAAACCTCGATCTCCGCCTTTCTTTCGTCACCACTCGCGGTACGACATCATGCCGTCGCGGTGGAGCACGCCGTCGACGAAATCGTCGTCGACGGCGAAGCCGGTGTCGTCGACGTATCCGATGTGCTCCCCGCCGAGGGTGAGGCGGCCCCGGTAGGCGCTGCAGCGAGTGCAGCGCGCCGAGGTGGCTTCGCCGATGTCGCTGCGGGCACCGGTGGTCAGGATGGTTTTCGAGGATGTGGACAAATTCCCGAGGCCGGCCTTGAAGGTCGAAACAGCGTGAGCGAATTGGCGCGGAGATCGAGCGCTCTCGGCGCGAGTGCACGTGTTGCGGGTGGCACAGTGAAGCCTCATTCCAACAGGTGCGAGGCAGGCATGACTTTCCGATTGTTCAGCGACGAGCTTCACGAGGGCGGTGTTCTTCCGTTGGCGCAGGTATCCGATGCTACGGGCTACCAGGGCGGGAATCGCTCGCCCCGGTTGGCCTGGGAAGATGTACCCGAAGGTACTGGGAGCCTGGTACTCACGATGTACGATCCCGATGCGCCGACCGGCTCCGGTTTCTGGCACTGGGTGGTGGTCGACATCTCGCCGCAGGCCACCGAGCTCCCGGCTGGTGCAGGGAGCGGCTTGATACCGCTTCCTGCCGGCGCACGGCAGACACGCACGGACCTCGGCATCCATGGCTACGCCGGTGCCGCACCGCCGCCCGGGGCACCGCACCGGTATGTCTTCACCCTGCACGCGGTAGCGGCCGACACGTTGCCGGTACCGGATGATGCGAGTGGTGCGCTGGTGGGGTTCTTCACCCGCATGGACGCGATCGGCGCGGCCAGCTTCACGGTAACGTACGGCATTTGAGGCGACATGGAATCCGGCATGACAGGCAGCGATACCCGCACGACCCGGCTCGACGCCGGTCCGCGCGCGATGCTGGTTCGCCCCGGTGTGGGCGCAGCCGGGCACGTCGTGCAGCGTTCCGACCTGGCCACGCATCGCGTTGTGATCGAACAGGCGTCGCTGATCCTGGTCGAGGACGGGCGCAAGCGCGTTCGCTGGTCCGGCGGCGAGTGTGTTGCACGCGGCGGCGAGGCCTTGTCGGTGCAGGCAGGCGAGGTGGTGGATTTTGCCAATACGCCGGGCCGCAGTGGCGCGTATCGGGCCTTGTGGATTTGCTGGCAGCCCGAACTGCTGGCGGCGATGAGTGTGGTGCGCCAACCGTCGCAGCCGCGGGTGGCGCGGCACGCGGCGCTGGATGAGGCGTTTCGTGCGTCGTTCCATCGCGCCTTCGATGGCATGGACGAGACTGGGGGCCTGCCGGCGAGTGTCGCCATTCACCGCCTGCAGGAAGTGCTGCTGTGGCTTGGCGAGCGGGGTTTCCGGTTTCCGCCGCCGGGGCCATGCTCGCTCGGTCAGCGGGTGCGCCGCCTGCTTTCGGCGGATCCGTCGGCCGAGTGGTCGATGGCGCAGGTCGCGCACGAAACCGCGACCAGCGTCCCGACCTTGCGGCGGAAGCTGGCGGCGGAGGGCGTGGCCTTTCGCGAGCTGGTCCACGACGTACGCATGTCGCATGCGCTGGCGCTGCTGGAGAACACCGATGCGCCGGTGCTGCACGTCGCGTTGGCCACGGGCTACGCCTCCGCGTCGCGTTTTTCCGCGCGCTTTCGTGCGCGCTTCGGCTACCTGCCTACCGATATCCGCGGACAGAACCGCGGGCACCGGCACCGATAGTGCCCTTTGGCCGGATGGGTGCCGTTCGGTCGATCGCTCTCTTTCAGGACATCGCCATGTTGAAAATCCATCACCTCGGCCACTCGCAATCGGAGCGAATCGTGTGGTTGTGCGAGGAACCTGGTGTTCCCTATGCGCTGGAAAAATACACGCGTGATCCGGTCACCCGTCTGTCGCCACCGTCGCTGAAGGCACGGCATCTCGATGATGATCGCGCGCTGCGAACTGGCCGCAGATCATCCGGTGCGAAAATCGGTGCAGCATCGCCTGGACAGCTTGCTGGCGCTGGTCGAGGCACGGCTGGCGCAGAGCGACTACCTTGCCGGCAGCGAATTCGCTGCGGCTGACGTCATGAGCGTTTTTTCGCTCACCACGATGCGTCGATTCCTGCCGGTCGACCTGTCGCCCTACCCGAGCATGCTGGCGTATCTGCAACGCATCGGCAGTCGGCCTGCCTATGGCCGTGCCATGGCCAGGAGCGATCCGGACCTGGTGCCGTTGCTGGACTGAGAAAGCCTGGCATCACGCGGGCCCGGCCCGGCTTGGCCATGAGCCGATCGCAGAAGGAGTAGGATGACCTTAGGGCGCCCGCTGTTCCGGGGCGCGTGCCACTCGCATGGCGGCGCGTTTCCATCGGAAGAGGCGGCTTCCCCGGACCCGAGCCAGGAGGTTCCCGTGAAACGACTTTGCATGGTGTTGGCTGGCGTGGGCATGGCGCTGTCTGGAGGCGCGGCGGTGGCGTCGTCCATGTCGCTTACGCACTTCAAGCCCAAGGTGATGCCGGTGCTGGTGGCGGTGAATGCCAAGGGGCATGTCACCAAGGTGTTGCCCTCGACCCCGCTTTCGCCGAAGTTGCAGCGGCTGCTGGCGGAAAACCTCGACGAGTGGATTGCCAAGCCGGCGATGGCCAAGGGACATGCCGTGGGCAGCCAGGTGATCGTCAGCGTGGCCTTGCGCGCCGAACCGCGCAAGGACGGCAATTACGACGTGAATTTCGCCTATGTGTCGATGTTGCCGTCACCCTATGGCTCGGCCGCGCACTGGGTCTGGAAGGATGGCGATCAGTTGGCCCTGGTCAGCGATTCCGATGCGGGATTGCGTCAGCGCATGTGGCGGCCTCGGCCGGTGCCGCCGCCGCGCATGAACTGGCGTCCCAGGATGGATGAAACCATGCGGCCCGCCAGCAACCCGCCCGCGCCGCGGCCGGTGCCGCCGCCACGCCGGTGACGTTTTCCGCCTGAGTATCGCGCGAGGTGTTGCGTGCACGGGCGGCACCTTGTGCGGTATCCCGGCGTTGTCGCCGGGTGTCCGGCCGTTCAGCGTTGCAGCTTGCGCGCCCCATCCAGCCGGCGCTGTCGTGCGGGGCCGTGAAGCAACGTCGGCAGCCACGGGGTAAAGGGCTGCGGTGCGATGCCGAGCATGGCGTAGCCATCGTTCTTGCCGACGGAGTCGGTGCGCAGGCTGCGGAAGTTGTCGAGCGAGAAGGGCGTGCCCGGCAGCAGGCCGGCGAGTTGCGCCTGCAGGCGGCCGAGGCCGTCGGGTAGCGGGATGATCGGAGTGCGCAGGCCGGCGGTGGCGCGGATGGCGCGCACGATCTCGCCGAGGGTCAGCACTTCGGGGCCGTACAGTTCGAAGCTGCGGCCGCGGGCCGGGTGGTCGTCGTGGACACAGCGGGCGATGGCTTCGGCCACGTCGCCGACCCAGGTGGGCGCAAGGCGGGCGTTGGCGCGGGCCAGCGGCAACACGGGCAGGCGTCGCAGCAAGGTGGCGAAGCGGCGGACCAGGCCGTCGCCTTCGCCGAAGATCACGCTGGGCTGGTAGATCGTCCAGTGCAGCGCCGAGGCTTTCACCAGCGCCTCCGCGTCGCCGCGCGTCTTGAGGTATTGCGACAGGCCCTGGCCGGCCTTCAGCGAGCTCATCTGGTGCAGTCGCGGTACGCCGGCGGCGCTGCAGGCGGCGATCAGGCGACGGGTCAATTCCACGTGCGCGCGACGGAACGTGTGCGCGCCATGCGGGTTGAGGATGCCGACGAGGTTGATGGCCGCGTCGGCGCCATCCAGTGCGCGGCGCAGGGCCTCGTCGTCGTAGATGTCGACGCTGCGCACGTGCACGCCGGGCAGCACGCCCAGCGCGCGGCGCTGCTCGCGGTTGCGTGACAGCACGGCGATGCGGTGGCCGTCGGTCGACAGTCGCGACAGCAGGCGGCTGCCGACGAAGCCGGTACCGCCGAGGACGACAAGGTTTTGTGCGCTCATGGCTGCTCCTGGCGCGCACTTGTCGCGCCGGCCGGCGCGGAAGTAGCTGGCGCGGGTGTCTCGCTGGCCGGGCAGTCGACGGCCTTGCGTGCGGCGTGGGCAGTGGGACGTGCGGCGGGCTGCGCCTGTCCGGCGGCTGGATCGACGAAGGCCGGCATGCGCGCGCTCATCGGCAGCACCTTGCCGTGCAGGCGCCAGTCGTAGATCACGCTGAAGGCCATCACCCGCGCCACGTATTCGCGGGTTTCCTTGTACGGGATGGTGGCAACGAACACGTCGGGCGGCAGGCTGCTGCGCGCGTCCAGCCACTGCTTCACCTTGGCCGAGCCGGCGTTGTAGGCGGCGCTGGCCAGCCATGGCGCGTCGCCGAAACGCGTGGCCAGTTCGGCCAGGTGGCGCGTGCCCAGTGCAATGTTCACGGCCGGGTCGTACAGCGTGTCGCCGCCGCCCCAGGCCAGTCCGTTGCGTTGGGCGACGCTGGCGGCCGTGCCGGGCAGCAATTGCATCAGGCCACGCGCGTCGGCGCCGGAGTGGGCGTCGGTCATCCACGCGCTTTCCGCGCGCAGGATGCCGTAGGCCCAGGCCGGGTCGATGCCGGCTTCGTCGGCCTGCGCCACCAGGCCGTCCTGGCGCGCCAGCGGGAAGCGCAGGTCGTAGTAGTGCAGCATGTCGCCGTGGCTGAAGGTGAACACCGCGCGGTCGTACCAGCCGCGCCGGTTGGCGAGGTCGGCGGCCAGCGCACGGGTGGCCGCGTCGGCACCGGCCAGCGCGCGCGACCATTCGCGGCGGGCCCGTCGCGGCAGGTCCACCGCGTACAGTTCGAACGCACGCTGCAGACCGGGCATGGCCAGCAGGGCCGGCTCGCGTTGCGGGTCGATGGTCGGCTGCAGCGGGCAGATGGCGTAGGGGGCGCCGATGCGGTCGGCTGCCAGGAAGCCGAAATAGGTGGCTTGTCCGGCCAGCGACTGGAACAGCGGTTGTGCAGTATCCGCATGCCCCAGTTCGGTCAGGGCGCGAGCACGGAAGTAGCGCCATTCGTCGTCGTTCTGCTGCTCGGCCGGCATCGCTTCGATGCCAGCCAGCACTGCGCGCCAGTCCTGTTGTGCCAGCGCCACGCGCACGCGCCATTCGCGGGTGGCGTCGCTTTGGGCCGCGGCCGGCAGTGCGATCAGCTGGCTCAGCGAATCCGGTTCGAAATCGGTGGCGCGGAACAGCACCACCGCGTGGCGTATGGCATTGCGCTGGGCGCTGCTGAAGTGGAAATGGTGTTGCAGGGTTTGCCAGTCGGTGTTGGCCGTGTCCGGTGCGCGCCGGGCCAGCCGTTGCAGCGCCGTGGCGGCGGCCTGGCGCAGCCGCACGGTGTCGGGCCATTGGGCCGCGGCGGTGGCCGCGGCGGCGGGGTCGCGCAGTGCTTGCGCCAGTTTCAGCGCGGTCTGCCTCTGGTCATCGGGAAGCCAGCCCGCCAGCGCGGCGACGGTGCCGCCCTTGTCGGCATCGAAAGCGCGATCGATGCGCGCCCACAGCCGTGCGTCGGTAAGCAATCCCTGGTCGTGGGCGGCCTGCAGCACCGGATCGCAGGCGTTCGGCAGGCTGGCGTGCTGCCACAGGGCGGCCAGATCCTGCTGGAAATTCAGTGCCGTGCCGTCGGCCAGTTTCGCCTGCAGGGCATCGCAGGTCAGGGTGAGGTTGATGCCGGGCTGGTACAGCGTGCGGAAACCCTGCCAGTCCTTGCGGCGCGCCAGTTCTTCGAGGAAGTTGCGGCGCAGGTCCTGGGCCGGAATCAGCTCGGGATACTGCTTCAGGTAGGCCTGCACGGTAGGCAGGTCAGCCTGCCGGATGTCGTGTTCCAGTGCGGCGGCAGGCAGGTACGGGTACAGCGGATAGTCGCGCAGGTTCGTGGCCAGCGCGCGCCAGCCGTTGCCGCCCTGCTGGGTGGCGGAAGCCCAGGCCTGGCGGAACGCGGTGCGTTGCGCGGTCAGGGTGGCGGTGGCGGGCGCCTGCGCGGTGGCCGAGCCGGCCAGCAACACGCCGCCCAGCAGTGTGAGCAGTCGATGGCGGAAGCGGCGAGGGGCGGGGACGTGGGGGGACATGGGAGCTCCTGCATGCATTCCTTGGCGAGTGTAATTCATGCGCCGTATCGGGCCGGCGTGAAGCGGACTGTTAAGCTGGCTCGCCTTCATCGTCACTGCCTGCATCGCACCAAGGAACGGCATGTCATCATCGCCCGCGCTTCCATCACGATCGACCTGGCCGGCCTGGCTGCTGTTGGTGCTGGCGGCTGTGGCCGGCCTGGGGTGGTGGTGGTCGGCGGGACGACCGGTGAATCTGCCGGATGCACCATCCACGCGCATCGCCTGCGTGTCCTATGCGCCATACCGGTTGTCGGGCGAGACACCGTTCGATCCGCATGCCTTCATCAGCCCGGCCCGTATCGATGAGGACTTGCGCGCGTTGTCGCAGCGCTTCGATTGCGTGCGCACGTATTCGCAGGGGCAGGGCCTGTCGGCGGTACCGGCGATCGCGCAGCGCTACGGCATGAAGGTGTTGATGGGCATCTGGCTGGACCGCGACGCCAGGGCGAATGCCCGCGAAATCGCGCAGGGCATCGCCAACGCGCGTGCGCACCCGCAGGCATTGCGCGGGGTGATCGTGGGCAACGAGGTGTTGCTGCGTGGCGAGCTTTCGCCCAAGGCGCTGACGGCCGATATACGACAAGTGCGCGCGGCGATTCCCGCGTCGGTGCCGGTGAGTTACGCCGACGTTTGGGAGAACTGGCTGCGTTATCCGCACATGGCCGCGGCGGTGGATTACCTCACCATCCATATCCTGCCGTACTGGGAAGACGCGCCGGTGTCGCCTGAACACGCCGTGCGCCATGTCGCCCGGGTATATGCGCAGATGCAGCGGGCATTTCCCGGCAAGCGGGTGATGATCGGCGAAACCGGCTGGCCCAGCGAAGGTCGCCCGCGCCGGGCCGCCGTGCCCAGCGTGGTGAACGAGGCGCGCTACCTGCGCGAATTCCTTGCCTACGCGGCCACGGTGAAGATGCCGTACAACGTGATCGAGGCGTTCGACCAGCCGTGGAAACGGAGCCAGGAAGGCACCGTGGGTGGCTACTGGGGCATCTTCGATGCGCACGCGAAACCGAAGTTTCCGATGCGAGGCCCGGTCACCGAAGTGCCGCGCTGGTGGCTGGGCTGGCTGGCAGCTGCGGCAGGCGGCTTGCTGTTCGCGCTGCTGGCTGGCTGGCGCCGCGGCGCACGTGGCTGGCTCGCCGCAGCGCTGGCGGGCGTGGCGGCAGGTGCCGCGCTGGCGTGGCAGGCGCGGCAGATGATGTATGCCTGCACGAACGGTTGGGACTGGTCGATCTCGATCGCCGCCTGCGTGCTGGCGTTGGGGGTGGCCTTGCGCCTGGCGCGGGCGATCGCCGCCGGGCTGGATCGCGATGAGTTCGCGACGGTGCCGTGGCAGGGCTGGCGTTTCACCTGGCTGTTTGCGCTGGCGCTGTACGGATTGCTGCAGGTATTCGACGGGCGCTACCGCGACTTCCCGCTGGGCCTGTTTGCGCTGCCGTGCATCGGCTACGCGGTATTGGCGTTGCTGCAACGTGCCATGCCGATGCCGTCGCTGGAACAGCGCTTTCTCGCCGTGGCGGCACCGCTGCTCGGTGTGGTGATCGTGGTGCAGGAATGCGGGCAGAACGTGGCGGCGTGGCTATGGCTGGGGCTGTGCCTGGCGATCGCCGTGCCGGTGTTCGCCGAGTGGCGCCGTGTTCGTCGCCTGCAGCCGTAGCAGGCGCAGGCTGCCGACCAGCAGCGCGAGCGCACCGGCGTCGGGGCAATACATCATCAACGCGAATGCGCCCAAGGCAGCGGCCAGCCATGCGGGGAAGATGTGTTTCCACAGCAGTGCCAGCACGGCGGCGGCCAGTGCGGCGTAGCCATAGGCATAGCTGAGGAAGGCCTGCACGGCGAGCGTGCGCAACGGGCACCACGCCGGGCCGTTGCCGGCGCTGCACTGGTGCGCCAGTGCGGGCGGTTGCACCAGGTCAAAACGCAGCCACGCTGCCAGCAGGGCCGCCACGATGACCAGCAGCCAAGGGAGCGCCAGCGACAGCAGTCGACGTGAGCTCAACGTTTTTTCCCGACGGCAAGCGCGGGCAGGCGCACTTCGGCAGCGATCGGCAGGTGGTCGGAGAACGCCTGCGGCAGCGTCCAGACTTTCTCCAGCGTGATCGATGGCGAAATGAGGATATGGTCCAGCGCCTTGCGTGGCTTCCAACTGGGGAATGTGGGCGTGGGTTGCACCGGTGGTTGCAGGTTGCTGCGTGAGAACAGGTGATTCATCTCGGTGCTGCGCGCATCGGTGTTGAGATCGCCCATCAACACCACGTGGCGATAGTCTTGCAGCACTTCGGCGATGTAGGCGAGCTGGCGCGCGCGGGCCTGTGCGCTCAGCGAGAGATGGGCAATCATCACCGCCAATGCATCGTCACCGTCGCCGAAGCGGGCCAGCAGCGCACCACGGCCCGGGATGCGGCTGGGCAGCGGGTAGTCGATCACCGCCTGCGGTTCGAGCCGGCTGATCAGCCCGTTGGCCGAGTGCGCCAGTCGCGCCATCGGCCGGTTTGGCTGGTGGCTCCAGAACGGCATGCCGGAGGTTTCGGCGAGGTAGCGGGTCTGGTTGAGGAAACCCGAGCGCAGGCTGCCGGCGTCGGCTTCCTGCAGGCCGATCACGTCGAACTGCGGCAGCAGGTCGGCGAGGCGGTCGAGGTTGTCCAGCTTGCTGCGTCCCGGCAGTACGGCGCTGAGGCTGCGGGTGACGTATTCGCTGTAACGCTGCACGCTGCCGCCGGCGAGGATGTTGCAGCTCAGCAGGCGCAGGCGGCGTCCGGCGGTGTCGGGAGCGTTGCGGGTCATCGGATCACGTTACACCGCGAAAACGGTGCCGGGCGTGAACGCCCGGCATGCCGGAGGGTGTTTACTTGCCACCCTTTTCGGCCAGTTCACGCTTGACCAGCCACTGGGTCAGCGCGACCAGCTGGCTGTAGCTGGTGATGTTGTTGCTGCGGTACTTGCCGTCGACCACGATGGTCGGCGTGGCGTCCACGCCCCATTTCTGGATCAGCGCCAAATCGGCCTTGAGTGCCGTGGTGGCCTCTGGCGAGGTAGCGATTTGCATGAACTTGGCGCGGTTGACGCCCTGGCGCGCGTAGAAATCGGCCAGGTCATCCAGCGAGTTGAGCGGATAGTGCTGGGCGAACTTTTCCACGAACAGCTTCAGGTGGGTCTGCTGCACCACGCCCAACTGCTTGGCGGCATAAAAGGCGCGTGCGTACGGCAGCCAGGCCTGGTTGAACGGTGCCGGCAACAGCTTGAACTTCACACCCGGCGGAAGCGCCTTGCGCAGCTTTTCCGCATCCGGTGCGAATTCCGCGCAGTGGATGCACGCGTAGGAAAACACCTCCACCACTTCCACCTTGCCGTCATTGCTGTAGCGCTGGTGCGGGCCGGGCAAGGTCACGTACTCGTCGCCATTCGTGTAAGGCGCCGTGGCACTGTTGCTGGCCGCGCTGCAGGCGCTGGCGAGCACCAGTCCGCCGAGCAGGGCGAGCATGCGCATCGAGACGAATCGCTTGGACATGGAGTTTCTCCGCGGGCGCGGCAGTCGCGCGCCGCTGGGTTGCGAATGGAGCGACGGCCACGCCCGGCATGGCCGGGCGTGGCGGATGCGGCTTACTTGCCGGCGGTTTCCTTGGCGACCAGCCACTTGGTCAGCGCGATGGTGTCGTCGTAGTTCTTGCCGGCGCTGATCGGGGTCAGACGGTACTTGCCGTTGACCACGATGGTCGGCGTTTCGGCGACGCCGAAGGCCTTGAGCTGATCGTCGGCGCGCTTCATCTGCGTGTTCACGCTGAAGGAGTTGGCCACGCCGATGAACTGCTTCGGATCGACGCCGTACTTGGCGTAGAACTTGGCCACGTCGTCCAGGGTGGGCCAGGCCGACTTCGGCTTGGGCCGGCCGGCGGCGAGGTCGTAGGTGGCCAGTTCGCCGGTCTTCCAGGCGGCATCGAACATCGCGTCGTAGGTCTTGTCGGCCACGCCCAGCGCCTTGGCGGCGAAGTAGGCGCGCTGGAACAGCGGCCAGTTTTCGTCCGGGCGGAACGCGGCGGGCAGGTATTCCACCACCACGTTGGCGGGCATGCTGCGCACCAGGCGGTCCCAGATCGGGTGGAAGTGGTCGCAGGCCGGGCAGGCGTAGGAGAACACTTCGGTGACGACCACCTTGCCGGGCTGGTCGGTCGGCTGCGCTGGCTGGATCAGGAAGTAGTTCTTGCCCTCGACCCACTTGCCGTTGTCCACGAACGGTTCGGCGGGTGCCGCGGCAGGAGCGGGCGGCGGTGTGCTGGTGTCCGTCGACGCGGCAGCGGCGGTGCTGCTGGCTGCGGGAGCGGTCGCGGTACTGGCGGGCGCCGGTGTCGCCGGTGCGCTGGCGGCCGGGGCTGTCGTGGTGGTGGCAGGCGCGGCGGGCGCCGGCGTGGCGGCGTTGTCACTGTTGGAACTGCTGCAGGCAGCGAGCGCGAACAGGGCGGCGCAAAGGAACGGCAAACGCTTCAGCATGACTTGACCTCTGGGGGCAACAGTGTCGACCGCCATGGCGGTCGCGGGCGGAATGCGTGCTCGCGGCCCCGGCTGCCCGCACCGGGGTCGGGAACAGGAGCCTTATTGCGCGGTGGCTGCCGGCGCGGCTGCACCGGCGGCATCGGCCGCATGCAGGCCTTCGATGTAGCTGGCCACGGCGCTGATGTCCTGCGCGTCGAGCTTCTTGGCGATCGCCGGCATGATCTGCGAATGGGCATCGGTACCCCAGCTGTCGCCATCGTGCCAGCCCTTCAGCTGGGCCTCGATGTACTGCGCGTGCTGGCCGCCGAGGTGCGGATACATCGCGCCGGGGTTGCCGCTGCCGTCGATGCTGTGGCACGCCATGCAGGCGGGAATGCCGCGCTTGGCATCGCCTTCGCGATAGAGCTTTTCGCCGGCTTCGACCAGCGCCTGGTCGGCCACGCCGGGCAGGACCTTCTGACTGGCGAACCAGGCGGCGATGTCATGCATGTCCTGCTCGGACAGCGGGGTGGCCATGCCCAGCATGATCGGGTTCTGGCGCTTGCCGCTCTTGAAATTCTGCAACTGGTGGACGATGTACTGCTCGCTCTGGCCGGCCAGCTTCGGGTATTGCGGATCGGTGGAATTGCCATCCATGCCGTGACAGGCGCCGCAGGCGGCCGCCTTGGTCTGGCCAGCCTTGGGATCGCCGGGTTTCACCGCGGCCATGGCGACGGGCGTGGCCGCAGGGGCGGCGCTGGCGGCGGCAGCGGGCGCCGTGGAGGTGCTGGCAGCGGCTGGTTTGGCGGTGCTGCTGGCGGTAGCGGGAGCCTTGGCCTGGGTGGTGGCAGCATGTGCCGAAACCATGCCTGCGGACAGTGCAAGGGCGAGAGCGACTGCGCTGACTACAGCAGGTCGAGAACCGACAGGCCGAAAACTCATACACTTGTCTCCAGGAAAACTGCTTGTGGCTGCACGGCGCGCTCGAAATGTCGCGCGCACCCATGACTGGCAGAAACCCCCGGATTATCTCCGTGCCACCGCAACCGGTCAAACCATGTCCAATCCACTCCAAGGCGCACAGTTCACGCTGGCCGCCCATCGCATCAACCAGCTTCCCGCCGACCAGGGCGCCGAAGTGGCATTTGCCGGCCGTTCCAATGCCGGCAAGTCCAGCGCGCTCAACACGCTGACCAACCATAAGGGACTGGCACGCACCTCCAAGACGCCGGGGCGGACCCAGCAGATGGTGTCGTTCGCGCTGCCGCCGCTGGGCGATGGCACCGAAGCCCGCCTGATCGACCTTCCCGGCTACGGCTACGCCAAGGTGCCGGAGGAACTGCGCGAGCACTGGAAGCGAGAGATCGATCTCTACCTGCATCGACGCCAGAGCTTGCGTGGCGTGGTGCTGATCGCCGACATCCGCCACCCGCTGAAGGAGTTCGACCGGATGATGCTGGATTTTTGCGCGGCCACCCACCTGCCTTGCCACCTGCTGCTGACCAAGGCCGACAAACTGTCGCGCAGCCAGGCGACACAGGCCTGGGCGGCGGTGCGCAAGACGCTCGGCGAAGGGCAGGCGGCGCAGATGTTCTCGTCCAGCGCCGGTACCGGCGTGGACGAAGCGCGTGCGGCGGTGATGGCGTTGCTGCATACGCCACGCGACCGCTGAGTCGAGTCATGCCTGGCTGCAGGTGAGCAGGAGCCCGCTTGCGGGTGATGCTTTTTTCTTCGGCAAGATTCAGAGCAGGAGCATTGCCCGCGAGCGGGCTGCTACGCGCAAAAGCGGTCAGGCGCGCACGGCATCCATGAACACGGCGCACAGTGCTTCCATGCCGGCGCGGTCCTCGTCGTCGAACCGGTCGGTGACCGGGCTGTCGACATCCCACACGCCGAGCAGCGAACCGTCGACTTTCACCAGCGGCACCACGATCTCCGATTGCGAGGCGGCGTCGCAGGCGATGTGGTTGGCGTGTGCGTTGACGTCGCGCACCATCTGCGTCTGGCGCGTCTGCGCGGCGGTGCCGCACACGCCCTTGCCCAGCGCGATGCGGATGCACGCCGGTTTGCCCTGGAACGGACCGACCACCAGCTCGGTGCCGTCGTACAGATAGAAGCCGGACCAGTTGAGCTGGGGCAGGCTGTTGAACACCAGCGCGCTGAAGTTGGCGGCGTTGGCGATCAGGTTGCGTTCGCCGGCCAGCAGGCCGCGCGCCTGCTGCACGAGTTCCTCGTAATGCTCGCGCTTGCTGGCGTGAACGTGCGGTTTCAGTTCGAACATGGATTCGGGTCCGGCGGCAAAGGCCTTATTATGCGCTCGTCACCACGGGAGGGAGGGCGGCATGAGCCTGGTCGAACATCGCGAAGGCATCGAGGCGGGACGACTGGACATGTTCGTGGATGGCGCGTTCGCGTTCACCCTGACCTTGCTGGTGATCGGCCGTGATTCGATTCCGGCCAGTGCCGCGGAGTTGCTGCACATGCTCGGCGGCATTCCCGCGTTCGCGGCGAGCTTTTCGATGATCGCGTTCTTCTGGCATGGTCACGTGCGCTGGCGCCAGCATTGCCTGCGAGCCGATGGACGCGGATTGTTCCTGTCACTGCTGCTGGTGTTCTTCGCGCTGATCTTCGTCTATCCGCTGCACATGATGTTTGCGGGCTTGTTCAACGCCTTCAGCATGGGTGCGCTGCCGAGCGAATTCGTCCTCGACACGTCGGCCAAGATGCGCGTCCTGTATGTCTGCTATGGCCTGGTGTTCACCTGCATGGCCGGCACGCTGGCGTTGCTGTTCCGGCATGCCGCGCGTTGCGAACGACGCGACGGCCTGAGCCCGCTGGTCGCGCAGCGCGAGCAATTGACCTGGATGGTGCCGACGGTGCTGGGCCTGCTGTCGGCGCTGCTGGCGCTGGCTCTGCCATTGACGGTTCCGTCGCTGTGGTGGTCGTTGCCGGGCTGGCTGTATGTGCTGATGTTTCTGATCGGTCCGTTGACCAGGCGCTTCCAGCGCAAGCATGGAATGAGTTGAGATGACCCACGCGTTTTTCATCGCCGGTACCGACACCGGCATCGGCAAGACCCATGCGTCCTGCACGCTGCTGCATGCACTGCGCGCCGCCGGCCAGGTGGCCTGTGGCATGAAGCCGGTGGCCAGTGGTTGCATGGAAACGGCCGATGGCTTGCGCAACGAAGATGCACTGGCGTTGCTGGCGGCCGGCAGCGCGCCGCTGCCATATGCGCGGGTCAATCCGATGGCGCTACGCGATCCGTTGTCGCCGCACCTGGCAGCGGCGCACGAAGGCGTGACCATCGCGCTGCCACCGCTGCGTGCGGCCTTCGACGCCTTGTGCGCCGAGCATGATGCAGTAGTGGTGGAAGGTGTCGGTGGCTGGCGCGTGCCGCTGGCGCCGGGGCTGTTCGCCTCGGATATCGCCAGGGCATGGCAATTGCCGGTGATCCTGGTGGTGGGTTTGCGGCTGGGTTGCCTCAGCCATGCGTTGCTGACGGCCGAGGCGATCGTGGCCGATGGGCGTCCGCTGCTGGGCTGGGTCGGCAACCGTATCGATCCGTCGATGGATGCGCCGGATGAAAACATCGCCACCTTGCGCGAACTGCTGCCTGCGCCGTGCCTGGGCATCCTGCCGCATGGCGTGGCGCCGGCGCAGGCGGCATCGAGCCTGGACCTGACGGCGTTGGCGGGGTGAATTTCACGCGGAGCATGCCGGGATATACGCATTCTGGGGCGATCACAAGGAGGATCCATGGCCAGTCGCAACCGTTACTACCTTTCCATCGATGACCTGGCGCACGCGCGCGGCAGCGAGCCGGCGCTGAGCTATGACGGTGCCGGTCCCGGCGATTTCGCCGCGGCACTGCAGGAGGCGTTGCGCAGTCCGGTGCTGTTCGAGCACTGGCGCGCGCTGCAGGCCGACCCGGACGACGTCGATCCGACGCTGGGTGCGACCGACGCGCAAGCCCAGGTCAGCGCGAATGTGGCCGATCTGCACGTGGATGTGGAAGTGCTCACCAGCCTGCCGATGAGCCTGTTGCGCCAACGCCTGAACTGGCTGATCGGAGCGAATTGGCAGCTGCGGGACGTGCGCAACGCCTGACCTTTGCCGCGGCGTGCTTTTGCGCAATCGCCCTTGGAAGATGTGGCAGCTGTGGGTACAGTCGGCGGCCATGACTTACGTGGCCGCATGTCGCGGCCGCATCCATTCCGGGGAATGTCCATGCCGCGCATGCGCCTGCTTGTAATTGCCACTTCGATCGCCCTTGCTGCCTGTTCGCAGCCGACCAACGACGCCGGGAAGACCGCGCCGGCTCCGGCCGCCACAGCGCCGGCCAAAGCCGCCACGGCGGCTGCGCCGGTGGCCGATGTGAGTGCCACCAACCCGTTCTTCACCGCCAGCACGCTGCCGTTCCAGGCGCCGCCGTTCGACAAGATCAAGGATGGCGACTACCAGCCGGCGATCGAGGAAGGCATGAAGCGCCAGCTCGCCGAAGTGGACAAGATCGCCAACAATCCCGAGCCGGCCACCTTCGAGAACACCTATGTGGCGCTGGAGAAGACCGGCGTGATGCTCACTCGCGTGATGGCGGTGTTCAACGGCGTCACCGGCGCCAACACCGACGACGCGCTGCAGAAGGTGCAGGAAACCGAAGCGCCGAAGCTGGCCGCGCACGAAGACGCGATCTACCTCAACGACAAGCTGTTCCAGCGCATCCAGAAGGTCTACGACGAGCGCGATTCGCTCAAGCTCGATCCGGAATCGCAGCGGCTGGTCGAAGTGGTCTACAAGAACTTCGTGCATGCCGGCGCCAAGCTGTCCGACGCGGACAAGGCCAAGCTCAAGGCGATGAACCAGGAAGCCTCCACGCTCAGCACCCAGTTCACCAACAAGCTGCTGGCCGCCACCAAGGACGGCGCGCTGGTGGTGGACGACAAGTCCAAGCTGGCCGGCCTGTCCGATGCCGAGATCGACGCCGCGGCGCAGGCCGCCAAGGCGCGCGGGCTGGACGGCAAATGGGTGATCCCGCTGCAGAACACCACGCAGCAGCCGGAGTTGCGTGACCTCAGCGATCGCGACACCCGCAAGGCGTTGTACGAAGCCTCGTGGAACCGTGCCGAGAAGGGCGGTGCCGACGACACCCGCGACACCATCGAGCGCCTCGCCCAGATCCGCGCGCAGGAAGCCCAACTGCTCGGCTATCCGAACTATGCCGCGTGGAAGCTCGACGACCAGATGGCGAAGAACCCCGCCACGGTGATGAAGTTCATGGCCCAGCTCACGCCCGCCGCAGTGGCGCGTGCCAAGACCGAGGCGGCCGACATCCAGAAGCAGATCGACCAGGACCAGGCCAAGCTGCACCAGCCGACCTTCAAGCTGCAGCCGTGGGATTGGGAGTTCTACGCCGAGCAGGTGCGCAAGGCGAAGTACGACCTGGACGAGAACCAGATCAAGCCGTATTTCGAGCTGAACAACGTGCTCCAGAACGGCGTGTTCTACGCCGCCAACCAGCTCTACGGGTTGACCTTCAAGGAGCGCAAGGACATCCCGGTGTACCAGCCGGACGTGCGCGTGTTCGAGGTGGACGACAAGGACGGCAAGCCGCTGGCGCTGTTCTATTGCGACTACTTCAAGCGCGACAACAAGGGCGGCGGCGCCTGGATGGACAACTTCGTCGGCCAGTCCAAGCTGCTCGGCACCAAGCCGGTCATCTACAACGTCGCCAACTTCACCAAGCCGGCACCGGGCCAGCCCGCGCTGCTGTCGATGGATGACGTGATCACCATGTTCCACGAGTTCGGCCACGCCCTGAACGGCATGTTCGCCGACGAGGAATACCCGACCCTGTCCGGTACCAACACGGCGCGCGACTTCGTCGAGTTCCCCTCGCAGTTCAACGAGCACTGGGCGACCAACCCGAAGGTGTTCGCCAACTACGCCAAGAACTACAAGACCGGCAAGCCGATGCCCAAGGAACTGGTCGAGAAGATGAAGAAGGCCGGCATGTTCAACAAGGGCTACGACATGACCGAGCTGGTCTCGGCCGCCCTGCTGGACATGAACTGGCACATGCTGCCGGCCAGCGCGCCGAAGCAGGATGCCGACAAGTTCGAGGCCGAGTCGCTGAAGAAGGATGGCGTGGACCTCAGCTACGTGCCGCCGCGCTATCGCTCCAGCTATTTCCAGCACATCTGGGGCAACGGCTACGCCGCCGGTTACTACGCCTACCTGTGGACCGAGATGCTCGCCGACGATGCCTTCGAGGACTTCAAGGACAACGGCGGCCTGACCCGCGCCAACGGCGACCGCTTCCGCAACATGGTCCTCTCGCGCGGCAACACCGAAGACCTGGCCAAGATGTACAAGGACTGGCGCGGCCAGGAACCGAGCATCCAGCCGATGCTGATCGATCGTGGCTTGAAGGCTGCGCCGAAGAAATAAGGCGTTCCGCCCGATGACAAGAAGAAGGCCGGCATTGCCGGCCTTTTTCTTGGGTCTGCCAGGAATTTCTGTAGGAGCGCACCCTGTGCGCGATGCTCTTCGTTACGCCGCCAAGAGCATCGCGCACAGGGTGCGCTCCTGCGCGCTCGCTAGTACGCGAACTTTTTGAACACCGGATCCACGCTGCCGCCCCAGGCGCCGTGGAACAGTTCCAGCTTGCGTTCGGCCGGGGTCTGGTTGGCTTCGACGATTTCGATCAGCGGTTCGAGGAAGATGCTCTCGTCGGCGCCGTGCTGGTTGAGGCGGGCGCGGCGCTTCAGCCCGTGCGCGGCAATCTTCAATGTTTCGCGGGCCAGGTCGCGCACGCTGCCGTGGCGGAACGGCAGTTTCAGCGCCTGTTTCGGCACACCGTCGCGCAGGGCGTGGCGTTCGGTGCGGGTGAAGTCCTTGACCAGGTTCCAGGCGGCATCCAGTGCCTCGTCGTCGTAGAGCAGGCCGACCCACAGCGCGGGCAACGCGCACAAACGGTTCCACGGGCCGCCGTCGGCACCGCGCATTTCCAGGTACTGCTTCAGGCGCACCTCGGGAAACGCGGTGGTGAGGTGATCGGCGAAATCCGTCATGGTGGCGTGGGTGCCGGGCAGGGCAGGCAACTCGCCGGCCATGAACTTCTTGAAATCCTGTCCGGCCAGGTCGAGGTACTGGCCGTTCTGCAGGCTGAAGTACATCGGCACGTCGAGGATGTAGTCGATATAGCGCTCGTAGCCGAAGCCGTCGTCGAACACGAAATCGAGCATGCCGGTGCGGTCGGCGTCGGTGTCTTCCCAGATGTGCGAGCGGTACGACTGGTAACCGTTGGGCTTGCCTTCGGTGAACGGCGAGTCGGCGAACAGCGCGGTGGCGATCGGCTGCAAGGCGAGGCTGGTGCGGAATTTCTTCACCATGTCCGCTTCGCTTTCGAAGTCCAGGTTCACCTGCACGGTGCAGGTGCGCGTCATCATGTCCAGGCCGAGCGAGCCGACCTTGGGCATGTATTCGCGCATGATCTTGTAGCGGCCCTTGGGCATCCACGGCATTTCGTCGCGGCGCCATTTCGGCTGGAAGCCCATGCCGAGGAAGCCGAGGCCGAGTTCATCGGCGACCGAGCGCACGTCCCTGAGGTGCGAGTTCACTTCGCAACAGGTCTGGTGGATCGTTTCCAGCATCGCGCCGGACAGCTCCAACTGGCCGGCCGGTTCCAGCGTGATCGAGGCGCCATTGCGCGACAGCGCGACCGGATTCTCGCCTTCGCGCGCCACGTCCCAGCCGTAGCGGCTGGCCAGTGTTTCCAGCAGCACCTTGATGCCGCGCTCGCCCTCGAAGGTGGGCGGCCGCAAGTCGTCGGTGCGGAAGCCGAACTTTTCGTGCTCGGTGCCGATACGCCACGCCTCGCGCGGCTTCTCGCCCGCGGCGATGTAGTCGACGAGTTGCTGGCGGCTGCTGATCGGGGTGCGCTTGACGGCACTGGGTATGGACACGGGGAATCCTCGTCGGGGAGGCTGACACTGTGGGGGCGGTCAGGATCGATTCAAAGTACCACTGGCGGGCCGTCGTCTCCCCTGACCGGGATCAGCCGGCGGCCGGGAATTCGACGCGCATGCGTGCGCCGCCGGTCGAGCCGTCCAGGATCAGCAGCCGACCTCGATGGGTGCGGGCAATCTCCTCGACGATGGACAGTCCCAGGCCGCTGCCCTGGCCATTGCCGCCGGCGTGGTAGAAGCGCTCGCGCACCCGCTGGCGCAGGTCCGGCGGGATCCCGGGGCCGTCGTCCTCCACTTCCAGATAGGCCAGCCCCTCGGTGGTGCCGCAGCGCACCGTGACCTGGCCGCCGGGCGGCGTGTGCCGGATCGCATTGTCGACCAGGTTCACCAGTAATTCGTGCAGCAGCCAGTGAATGCCCTCGACCTCGGCCGGCTGGCAGTCGGCGCCCAGATCGACATCGGCCACCAGTGACCGGTCGAGCAACGTCGACACCACGGCGCCGACCAGTTCGGGCAGCGCCAGCGGTGTGAAGTCGCTGGCGCGGTGTGCGGAGGGTTCGGCGCGGGCCAGTGCCAGCAACTGGTTGGCGGTATGCGCAAGGCGATCGATGCCGCCCTGCAGTGCGGCAATGCGGGCTTGTTGCGGGCCGCCGGCATTCTCGCGGGCCAGCACTTCGAGCTGGGCCTTGAGCCCGGTCAGCGGCGTGCGCAGCTGGTGTGCGGCATTGGTCAGGAAGTGCTGCTGCGATTGCGCCGAGTCGCGCACCGTCATCAGCAAGGTGTTGAGCGAGTCGACCAGCGGGCGCACTTCGCCGGGTATCGGGGCGGTTGGCAGCGGTTTGAGTTTTTCCGGCGACTGGCTGGCGATCTGCTCGCGCAGCCGGCGCAGCGGTCGCAGTGCCACGGTGATGCCGAGCATGGAAATGGCCAGCACCAGCAGCAGTTGCAGGCTGTCGCCGAGGCCGATGATGGTGTCCAGTCGATGCACCACGCGGTCGCGCCAGTGCATGGTTTCGGCGGCCGTGACCAGAAGCGCCTCGCCGGCCACCGTGGTGCGCAAGCTGACTGCGCGCACCGGCGTACCGTGATAGTCGGCGTTGCGATAGCCGAGGTTGTTGTGTTCGATCGGGGCGGCCACCAGGTCGGCATTGCCGGCGATGGTGCTGCCATCGGCACGACTGACCCGGAACAGGAAGGTTTCGTGTGGGCGGAAGTGCGGCGGTGGGGCGTGGTGCGCGAACGAGGGGGCGGCAAAGCCCGGAGATGGTGGTCGGTGCGATGGACCGTGCCAAGTGAGTCGCGGCGGCGGGTGCCTTCCGAAGCCGCGTGAAGCTCCCGGCGGCTCCGGCCAACGGACTTTCAGCTGGCCATCCGGTTGTTGCTCGATGTGGGCGGCGATCTCGGTGGCGGTGCGCGACAGCGAACGATCGAACGCGGCATAGACCGGCATCACCAGGGTGTGGTGGTCGATCCAGAAGCCGGCCGCCACCAGCAGCAGCAAGGGCAGCAGCAGATAGCCGAGCAGGCGGCCGCGAATGCTGTGCGCGCGGCGTGGCTCAGGCGTCTTCAAGGCGATAGCCGAGGCCGCGGATGCTGCGCACCGTGGCATCCGCGCCGAGCTTGGAACGCAGTCGCGAGACATGCACCTCGATCGCGTTGCCGGAGATTTCCTCTTCCCAGCCGACGATGGCCTGCATCAGGCGATCCTTGCTCACCACGCGGCCGCTATGCAGGCTCAGGCATTCGAGGATCGACCATTCGCGCCGGGTCAGGTCCAGGGTCTTGCCGCCGGCGCCAAGCACGCGCTTGCCGGCCAGGTCGATGCGCAGCGCGCCCACGTTCAATTCGTTCGAACCGGCCACGCCGGCGCGGCGGATCAGCGCGCGGCAACGCGCAGCCAATTCGGGCAGGGCGAACGGTTTGGTCAGGTAGTCGTCGGCGCCGAGGTCGAGCGCGCTGACGCGATCGTCCAGGCCGTCGCGGGCGGTGACGATCAGCAATGGCAACGGATTGCCCTCGCTGCGCAGGCGTCGCACCAGGTCGAAACCGTCCATGCCGGGCAGACCGAGATCGACGATGGCCAGGTCGTAGTGCGCCGCCGCCAGTCGGGCTGGCGCCGCCTCGGCCGTGGCGACCGCGTCGACCACGTAACCCTCGACCGAGAGGCCGCGGGTGATGGCATCGGACACCAGTGAGTCGTCTTCGACAAGCAGGATGCGCATGGGGGAACCGTCGTGGGCCGGGGATGGAAATGCTAGCAGCCCAACCAGCCAAAGTCCGACAACCTGCCAGCGGCTTGCGGCCGACGATTCCATGCCCCGGAAACGACAAGGCCGGCGGGATGCCGGCCTTGTGTGGCGAAACGGGAGCTTGCGCTCAGCGCTTCATCGAATTGAAGAACTCGTCGTTGGACTTGGTGTTCTTCATCTTGTCGAGCATGAACTCCATCGCCGCCAGCTCGTCCATCGGGTGCAGCAGTTTGCGCAGGATCCAGATCTTGGCCAGCATGTCCGGCTCGATCAGCAGGTCCTCGCGGCGGGTGCCGGAGCGGTTGATGTCGATCGCCGGGTAGACGCGCTTCTCGGAGATGCGGCGGCTCAGGTGCACTTCCATGTTGCCGGTGCCCTTGAACTCTTCGTAGATCACCTCGTCCATCTTGCTGCCGGTGTCGGTCAGCGCGGTGGCGACGATGGTCAGGCTGCCGCCTTCCTCGACGTTGCGGGCGGCGCCGAAGAAGCGCTTCGGACGCTGCAGTGCGTTGGCGTCGACACCACCGGTGAGCACCTTGCCGGAGCTGGGCACCACGGTGTTGTAGGCGCGCGCCAGGCGGGTGATCGAGTCGAGCAGGATCACCACGTCCTTCTTGTGCTCGACCAGGCGCTTGGCGCGCTCGATCACCATTTCGGCGACCTGCACGTGGCGCACGGCCGGCTCGTCGAAGGTGGAACTGATGACCTCGGCGCGCACGCTGCGGGCGATTTCGGTCACTTCCTCCGGGCGCTCGTCGATCAACAGCATGATCAGGTGCGCGTCGGGGTGGTTGTAGCTGATCGCCTGGGCGATGTTCTGCAGCATCATCGTCTTGCCGGACTTCGGCTGGGAGACGATCAGGCCGCGCTGGCCGCGGCCGATCGGCGCGACCAGGTCGAGGATGCGGCCGGTGATGTCCTCGCTCGAACCGTTGCCGCGCTCCAGCTTGAAAGCCGTGCGCGGGAACAGCGGGGTGAGGTTCTCGAACAGCATCTTGTTCTTCGACGCCTCCGGCGGATCGCCGTTGATGTCGTCGACGCGGAGCATGGCGAAGTAGCGCTCGCCTTCCTTCGGATGGCGCACGCGGCCGGTGATGTAGTCGCCGGTGCGCAGGTTGAAACGGCGAATCTGGCTGGGCGAGACGTAGATGTCGTCCGGGCCGGCCAGGTAGGACTCGTCGGCGGAGCGCAGGAAGCCGAAGCCATCCTGCAGGATTTCCAGCACGCCCTCGGCCCAGATGCCGCCGCCGGAGCGGGCGTGCGCCTTGAGGATGTTGAACACCACATCCTGCTTGCGCTGGCGGGCGACGCCTTCGCGGATACCCAGCGACTCGGCGAACTCCAGCAGCTGCGGCGCCTTCATGCGCTTGAGCTCGGTGAGGTTGATCAGACGATCGTTGCTGCCGGCATCGGCATTCTCGTCGTCGTCCATCGGCAAGCCGTTGGGATTGTTGCGCGGATGGTTGTTGCCCTGACCGCCACCTTGGCCACCGGGGCGCTGGCCGCGCTCATGGCGGCGGCGGCGACCGCGGCCGTCACGTTCGTTGCGATTGTTGTTGCCGCCACCGTTGCCGCCGTTATTGCCGTTATTGCCGTTGCCCTGGGCGGGCGCGGACGGGCTGCCTTCGCTCTGGCGCGGTGCATTCGCCTCGCCACTGGCGGGCGACGGGCTGTCGGCAGCCGGAGCTGGCGCGGGTGCAGGCGTCGGCGCTGGGGCCGGCGTCGGTGCGGGCGCGGCGGGTGCGGGAGCGGGTGCGTCCACCGGCAGGCTGGCCTGCACAGGCTTGTCGGCCGACTTGTCGACTTTCTTGCGTGGTGCGCGGGCTCGCGGCTCGGCGGCCGGCTTGGTATCGGCGCGCTTGGCGTCGGTCGGGTCTTTGCTTTCGATATCGGACACGGGCAAACCTCGTGGGGCGCCGTTGGTACAGGAAGGAGGGTGTTGAGCGTCGCGCGGGTCGCGCGGGGGACAGGACAGTCCCGACGGTCTGGACGAATCTAACACCCGCCGCGCGGCGCCGTAAAGCGCGGCGGCGGGGAGGTGCGGCTATTTCAGCGGATGGATCAGAGCGTTTTGTCGATCATCTGGGCCAGTTGGCCCTTGCTGACGGCACCGATCTGGGTGGCCTCGACCTTGCCGTTCTTGAACACCATCAGGGTGGGAATGCCGCGCACGCCGTAGGTGCGGGGCGTCTTCTGGTTGTCGTCGATGTTGATCTTGGCGATGCGCAGCTTGCCCTGGTACTGGGTGGCCAGCTCGTCGAGGATCGGCGCGATGGCCTTGCACGGGCCGCACCATTCGGCCCAGAAATCGAGCAGCACGGGGGTGTCGGACTGCAGCACTTCGGCCTCGAAGGCGTCGTCGCTCACATGGGTAATCAGGTCGCTCATCGGGGTCTCCGTGGATGGCGTAGGGGGTAAATGACGACCGCGCGGCCGGCATCGGCTACACTCAGGCGCCCAAGTTGCGCCGGACGAGCCGTATTCTCGTACATGGGATTGCCCTTGCGGCAGGTTTCCATTCCAGCGTAACTCGGGGCGCGATTCAAGAGATTCAAGGAGCCTGCCAGTCAAAACCCGGCAAGTTCCCTGGGCAGCAGCGGAAGGTTCCGTTGACATTGGCGAGGCGGCTGGGCTTGAGCCCCTTCGCCAATGCCAGCGGGACCGACGCGGGATCTGCCTTCGTCGTGCGACACCGCCTGCGGTCGTAGCGGACACCTCCACCAGAGCCTTTCGAGGGCCGGGGGGGCCCGCGCCGCGCCGTGTTGCATCCATCCACCCGTTCCGGATCATCCGACCCGCGAACCGGGCCGGCCGCCTTGGCGGCCCCCCGCCTTACGCATGCCTACTTAAATGTCACAAACCGTACTCACCGATACCTTTTTCGCCAACTTCAACCTTCATCCGCTGCTGCAGCAAGGCCTGGACGAAGCCGGCTTCACCCGCTGCACGCCCATCCAGGAACTGACCCTGCCGGTGGCGCTGGCCGGTCGTGACGTCGCTGGCCAGGCCCAGACCGGCACCGGCAAGACCTGCGCCTTCCTGGTCGCGCTGATGAACCGCCTGCTGACCACGCCGGCCGTGGCCGAGCGCCGGGATTCCGATCCGCGTGCGCTGGTGATCGCGCCGACCCGCGAGCTGGCCATCCAGATCGACAAGGATGCCCGTGCCATCGGCGCCCATACCGGCCTGCGCACCGCGCTGATCTACGGCGGCGTCGATTACGACAAGCAGCGCCAGCAGCTCAAGGACGGCTGCGACATCATCATCGCCACCCCGGGCCGCCTGCTCGATTACCACAAGCAGGACGTGTTCGGCTTCAACGGCGTCGAGGTGATGGTGGTCGACGAGGCCGACCGCATGTTCGACCTCGGCTTCATCAAGGACGTGCGCTTCATCTTCCGTCGCCTGCCGGCGCGCGAGCAGCGCCAGGTGCTGCTGTTCTCCGCCACGCTGAGCCATCGCGTGCTGGAACTGGCCTACGAGCACATGCACGAGGCCGAGAAGCTGGTGGTGGAGACCGACAACGTCACCGCCGACAAGGTGCGCCAGGTGGTCTACTTCCCGGCCAAGGAAGAGAAGATGCCGCTGCTGATGAACCTGCTGGAGCGCGAAAAGCCCAGCCGCAGCATCGTTTTCGTCAACACCAAGGCCGCCGCCGAGCGCATTACCGATCGCGTCAAGCGGCAGGGCTACCGCGCCGGCGCGCTGTCCGGCGACGTGCCGCAGCTCAAGCGCCAGAAGTTGCTGCAGCGCTTCCAGGACAGCCAGCTCGAGATGCTGGTCTGCACCGACGTGGCCGCGCGCGGCCTGCACATTCCCGCGGTCAGCCATGTCTTCAACTACGACCTGCCGCAGGACGCCGAAGACTACGTGCACCGCATCGGCCGTACCGCGCGGCTGGGCGCCGAGGGTGATGCGATCAGCTTCGCCTGCGACCTGTACGCGATGAGCCTGCCCGAGATCGAGGAATACATCGGCCAGAAGATCCCGGTCGCCACGATCGAGCCGGACATGCTGGTGATGCCGAAGCCGCACGCGATCGACCCGGAGTTCGTCGCCGCCGCCGCGGCCGACAGCGCCGCGTTCGGCGACAAGGTGGAAGCACGTGGCGACGAGAAGAAGCCGTCGCGCCATGGCGAGCGTCGCAGCGGCGGTCGTGGCGACAGTCGCAGCAGCGGTGGCCGCAATGGCGAACGCGGTCCGCGTCCGTCCTCCGAACGCAAGCCGCGCCCGGTCGCATCGGTCGAGGCGGCCGAAGTGGCGGTGGCCGCGCCCGCTGCTGCCGCGACGCCGGCCGGTGGCGAAACGCCTGCCGCGGAAGGGGCGCCGAAGCGGCGCCGCCGTCGTGGTGGTCGCGGTCGCCGTCGCAACGGCGAAGGTGCACCGGCGAATGGTGCCGAGAATGCCGTCACCAGCGAGTCGGCCTCCAAAACCGAGCGCAGTGGCAATCGCCCTGCCCGGACCGAGCGGCCGCCGCGCGAGCGGACGAATGGCGAAGCCGGCCATCGTCCGTCGCGGCAGGTAGCCACGCAGGCCGCCGTCGCGGCAGCACCGAAGAAGCCAAGCCTGTTCCGTCGCCTCAGCCGCCTGTTTACCGGCCGCTGAGCGGTTGGCACCTTCTTCCCGATCCGGAAGAAGGTGCACGCCGGCTGACTCCACACGACCGAAGCGACGCATATCGGTTCTTGTTTCATGCGCGCTCCCGTATCCTTGGCGCCGGTGTGGACTGAGCTTCGGGGGCACGCGGTGATTCGCTTCGATCAGGTAAGCAAGCGGTACGAGAACGGCCACGAGGCGCTGTCGCAACTTTCCTTCGAGGTGAAGGAAGGCGAGATGGCCTTCGTCACCGGCCATTCCGGCGCCGGCAAGAGCACCCTGCTCAAGCTGCTGGCGTTGATCGAGCGCCCTTCGCATGGGCATATCGTGCTGGATGGCCAGCCGCTGGCGAAGATCCATCGCGGCGGGATCCCGAAATTGCGTCGGCGCATCGGCATGGTCTTCCAGGATCATCGCCTGCTGATGGATCGCACCGTATTCGCCAATGTCGAGTTGCCGCTGGTGATCGGCGGCGTGGCGCCGGTCGAGCGCCGCCGCCGCGTGCGCGCCGCGCTGGAGAAGGTGGGCCTGCTCGATTACGAGCGCCAGTTGCCCGATTCGCTGTCCACTGGTGAACAGCAACGCGTCGGCATTGCCCGCGCCATCGTCGGTCGGCCGACATTGCTGATCGCCGACGAGCCGACCGGCAACCTTGATCCGCAACTGGCGGTGGAAATCATGGAATTGTTCGCCGAGTTCCAGCAGGTCGGCACCACCGTGCTGGTCGCCAGCCACGACTTGCCGCTGATCAAGCGCATCCGGAAGCGCGTGGTGGTGCTCGATCACGGCCGGCTGGTGGCGGACGTTGCCGCCGAGGAGGTGCTGTGAACGCGCCCATCGAAAAACCCGAGGCCGAATCGTCCGAGGCGGTCGAGCGCAGCCACCATACTCGTGCGCGACCTTTCGCCAGCTGGCGCGAACACCATGTCTGGAGCGCCGTGGCCAGCCTGCGCCGATTGGGCTCGCGTCCGTTCGGCACCTTGCTGACCGTGGCGGTGATGGGTCTGGCGCTGGCCTTGCCGCTGACTTTCTACCTGCTGCTGGGCAACGTGCAGCATCTTGGTGACGCGTTGGGGCGCAATCCCGCGATCAGTGTGTTCCTGCAGCCGGGGCAACCCGGCAGCGTGGCGCAGCTGCTGGCCAAACAGGTCGGCGAGCGCAACGACGTCGCCACGGTGACGCTGAAGACACCGCAGCAGGGCATGGACGAACTGGCCAAGATGCAGGGCTTCTCCGACGCGCTGCATGTGCTGGATGACAATCCGCTGCCCTACGTGCTGCAGGTGCAACCGAAAGATGGCCTCGACGCGGCCACGATCGACCGCCTGGCGACCGACCTGCGCGGTCTGCATGGCGTGGACACGGTGCAGGACAGCGGCAGCTGGCGACAGCGGCTCGATGCCCTGCTTGGCGTGGGCGATCGCATCGTGCTGCTGCTGGCCGGTTTGCTTGCACTGGCCGCGCTGCTGGTGGTGGGCAATACGGTGCGGGTGGACATCGCCAGCCGCGCCGAGGAAATCGGCGTGCTGATGCTGGTCGGCGCCAGCCGCGCCTTCGTGCGCCGGCCCTATCTGTATGCCGGCATCTGGTACGGTTTGTTCAGCGGCGTGCTGGCAGTACTGCTGGCGTTGCTGGTCGAATGGTCGCTGCTCGGACCGGTGGCACAGTTGAGCCAGGCCTATGCTGGCAAACTGCGCATTGGCGGGTTGCCGCCATCGCTGCTGCTGGCCGTGCCGCTGGCCGCTGCCGTACTGGGTTGGCTCGGTGCGCGCCTGGTCAGCGCATGGCAATTGCGCCGGGCGGCATGAACACAAGCCGCCGCGCCGTGGGATCGACGCGCGGCATCTTCACGGCCCCCGGGTTTGCAGCCCATGGGCCCGTGGCGCCGGGAGGGCGCCACACGACGTACCGTCACGGACGTCCGTACAAGCAGGTGGACAGGGGATGAGTGGAAGTATCAGCAATCGCCTCGCCAGCGCCGCGCCGCGCGTGCTGGTGGTCGATGGCTCCAAGGTGGTGCGCCAGTTGATTGCACGCGTGTTGCGCGCCGAGCTGCCGGAGGCCGAAGTCGTCGACTGCGGCACCGGGGCCGAGGCACAGCGCCTGCTCGAAGGCGGGGTGTTCGATTTCATCACCATTGCACTGCGCCTGCCCGACATGGACGGGCTGGAGCTGGCCCATTACGTGCGCGAATCGGCGCCGCAGATCTACGTGCCGATCGTGGTGGTATCCGGCGATGTCGATGCGCGCCTGCACCAGCGTTCGCTGGGTGAGGACGTCACCGACTATTTCGACAAGTCGCTGGGCTTCAAGGCGCTGGCCGAGTTCATCCGCGGCTACGTGCGTCCGGAAAGCGCCGCCGAGGGCACCGTGCTGTACGTCGAGGACAGCCGCGTGGTGGCGCTGGCGACCCGTCGCATGCTGGAGAAGATCGGCCTCACCGTGCGCCACGTGGTCAGCGTGGAAGACGCGTTGGCGCTGCTGGAAACCGAGCGCGCGCAAGGCCAGGTGGGCGCCGACGTGGTGCTCACCGATGTCAGCCTGAAGGGTGAGCTGACCGGCGGCGACCTGCTCGATCAGATACGCAACCAGTTCCACTATGGCAAGGGCAAGCTGCCGGTGCTGGTGATGACCGGCGACGAGAACCCGGCCAACCAGGCCGCTCTGCTCAGAGCGGGCGCCAACGATCTGGTGGAGAAGCCGGTGGAAGAAAAACTGCTGATCACCAAGCTGTTGTTCCAGTTGCGCGTGGCGCAACACCTGCGCGGTCACGACGCGGCGGCATGAGCGGCGAGCACATCCAGTTGGAATCGTCGTGGAAGGCGCGCATCGGTGCTTACCTGGAACGTCCCGAGATGCGCGCGCTGGCCGATTTCCTGCGCGCGGAGAAACGCGCCGGCAAGGTGATCTATCCACCCGGCCCGGAAATCTTCGCGGCCTTCGCGCACACCCCGTTCGACGCGGTGCGCGTGGTGATCCTGGGCCAGGACCCGTACCACGGCCCGGGCCAGGCCCACGGCCTGTGCTTTTCGGTGCGTCCGGGCGTGCGGCAGCCACCGTCGCTGCAGAACATCTTCAAGGAAATCGCCCGCGATCCCGGCCTGCCCCCGCCCGACCATGGCTGCCTGACGCCGTGGGCCGAGCGCGGCGTGCTGCTGCTCAACAGCGTGCTGACGGTGGAGCAGGGCCGCGCTGCCGCACACCAGGGCAAGGGCTGGGAGGGTTTCACCGACGCCGCCATCGATGCGCTCAATCGCGAGCGCGAAGGCATCGTGTTCCTGCTCTGGGGCAGCTACGCACAGCGCAAGGGCCAGCTGATCGATCGCCAGCGCCATTGCGTGCTGACGTCCGTTCATCCCTCGCCGCTGTCTGCCCATCGCGGCTTCATCGGCTGCGGCCATTTCTCCGCCGCCAACCAGTACCTCGAAAGCCGCGGGCTGGCGCCCATTGACTGGTCGCTGCCGCCGCGCGCGGCGTTGGGGTAAAGCTCGTTTCGAGGCGAACTAGATGACGTCGGCCCACATGCGCAGCAGGTTCGCGTGCGAGCGGCTGATGGCATCGAAGGTCTCGGTCTTGCCTTCCTTGCCGAAGATCTGGCGCTTGGCGCTTTCCAGATCCCACAGCAGTTCGCGCCGGGCCGGATCGCGCACCAGGCTCTGTACCCACATGATGCCGGCCTGGCGCACGCCCCGGGTCACCGGCTTGACGTGATGCAGCGTATTGGCGGGGTAGGCGATGGCCTCGCCGGCTTTCAGCTTGAACTCGTATTCCATGCCGCTGGTGTGCACCACCAGTTCGCCACCGTCGTAGCTTTCCGGGTCGGACAGGAACAGCGTGATCGCGATGTCGCTGCGTACGGCGCTGCCCATGCCACCCATCACGGCGGTGTCGACATGCGGCCCGTACTGCATGCCCGTGCCGTAGCGGTTGAACATCGCCATGGTGGTTGCCGCCGGCAACAGGGCTGCCTGCAGCAGTCCGTTGCGCAGGAAGGCGTTGCGCATGATGTCGGCCATCCGGCCATGGCTATCGCTGCGGGGATCGACCTGCTGGTTTCTTTTCACCTCGCGGGCCGACCAGCCGGCGGTAGTGGCGCCGTCGACGAACGGTGCGTGCTCCAGTTCCTTGCGTATCGTGCCGAGCTCGTCGGCGGCCAACACGTTGGGGACACAGATGATCAAGAGAATTCCCCCGGCAGTTCAGGCTATGAATGAAATGTGTCGAGGCATTGTAGTCAGCCGGACTTGTACGGGGAAACGTGGGCACGTTGCTTGGCATGTTCCGCCGTGGTCAGCTGTAACCGCGGCGCCCGGGGCAGCGAACTGCATGATTGAGGACGAGCCTGTGGTGCGCCACCCTGCCAAACGGGCCATGCCGGCCGCCGGGAGTCCCGCCAGTATGGACAAGCCGGGATTATTTCTGTACTATACGGTTTATTAAATTTGACGGGTTCCCCACGGAACCTATGGCATCTTTAGCACTCCAAGTACCAGAGTGCTAAGCTGATCCCTCATTCAGGAGGTTCCAACATGTCTCAAGCCTTGGTGACCGCCAATCTGCCGGTGCCCAGCGTCGTCGGCAGTCTGGATGCCTATATTTCGGCGGTCCATCGCATCCCTGTGCTCAGTCAGGACGAGGAGCAGTCGCTGTCGCGTCGCTACAACGAGGACGAAGACCTGGCTTCGGCAAAGAAGCTGGTGATGTCGCACCTGCGTTTCGTGGTCCACGTGGCACGTGGCTATTCGGGCTACGGCCTGCAGTTGGCCGACCTGATCCAGGAAGGCAACATTGGCCTGATGAAGGCGGTGAAGCGTTTCGACCCGGATCAGGGCGTGCGCCTGGTCAGCTTCGCGGTGCACTGGATCCGCGCCGAGATGCACGAATTCATCCTGCGCAACTGGCGCATCGTCAAGGTGGCCACCACCAAGGCGCAGCGCAAGCTGTTCTTCAACCTGCGCAAGAGCAAGAAGCGCCTGGGCTGGATGAACGCCGAGGAAGTGCGCGTGGTGGCGAAGGATCTGGGCGTGCCGGAAGCGACCGTGCGCGAGATGGAATCGCGCCTGTCGGGCCGTGACATCGGCTTCGAAGCGCCGGTGGATGCCGACGACGACGCCAAGCCGGCGCCGGCGGCGTTCCTGATCGACGACGGCGCCGACCCGTACGACAACGTGGCCGATGCCGACCAGGTCGACAACCGCATGGAAACGCTGTCGAACGCGCTGCAGAAGCTGGACGACCGCTCGCGCGACATCATCCAGCGACGCTGGTTGAACGAAGACAACAAGGCCACGCTGCAGGATCTGGCTGACGAGTACGGCGTTTCCGCCGAACGCATCCGTCAGGTCGAGGCCAATGCGATGAAGAAGATGCGTGGCTTGTTCGCGGCCTGAGTGTCGACATCACCACAAGTGACTGCAACGGCCCGCCTGTGCGGGCCGTTTGCTTTTCATGGTGTGGATTCCGTGGCGCTGCTTGCGCTGAGGGCCCCCGGAATCAATCAGTCCGCGTCTGTGCGCTGGTCCTCGCCCACGATGATTCGCGCATGCCGCTGGTGCGTCCAGTAAGCCCAGGCCCAGTCCAGCATCACCACCAGCCGGTTGCGGAAGCCGATCAGGAATGCCATGTGGGCGAGCAGCCACACGGTCCAGGCGGCCAGGCCGGACAGCTTCAGCCGGCCGAACTGCGCCACGGCCGCCATGCGCCCGATGGTCGCCAGCGAGCCGTCGTCACGATAGCGAAACGGTTTGGCGTCGTGTTTGCCTTTCAGGTGGGAACGGATCGCCGCCGCCACGTATTGGCCCATCTGCTTGGCCGCCGGGGCCACGCCGGGTACCGGCTTGCCATGGGTCTGCCTGAGACCGGCCAGGTCGCCGATGACGAAAACCTCCGGGTGGTCGGGCAGGGTCAGATCGGGCTGTACCTGCACGCGTCCGGCGCGATCCAGCGGCGCGCCCAGCAGGCGGCCGATGGGCGAGGCTGCCACGCCGGCGGCCCACAATACGGTGCGTGCGGCCAGCCGTTGCTCGCCGATGTTCACCCCCTCGGCATCGATCGCGGTAACGGCATCGCCGGTGCGCACCTCCACGCCGAGTTGCTCGAGTTGCTTGCGGGCCTTGTCCGACAACACCGGATCGAAGGCCGGCAACAGCCGTGGGCCGGATTCGATCAGGCGCACCGTGGCCTGGCGCGGGTCGCTGCGGCGGAACTCGCGCGGCAAGGTGTGGCGGGCCAGTTCGATCAGGGTGCCGGCCAGTTCCACGCCGGTCGAGCCGCCACCGACCACGACGAAATTGAGCCACGCCTGGCGCAGCGCCGGGTCGTCTTCGCGCTCGGCCTGTTCGAATGCCATCAGCACGCGCCGACGAATCAGGAAGGCGTCGTCCAGGGTCTTCAGCCCCGGCGCGAACGGCGCCCAATCGTCGTGGCCGAAATAGGCATGGGTGGCTCCGGTGGCGACGACCAGCAGGTCATAGTCCAGCGTGCCGTGGTCGCATGTCACCCGACGCGCGGCCAGGTCGATGCCGGTCACCTCGTCCAGCAAGACGGTGAGGTGGCGCTGGCGTCGCAGGATCTGCCGCAACGGGGCGGAGATCGAGGGCGCGGCGAGGCTGGCGGTCGCGACCTGGTAAAGCAGCGGCTGGAACAGATGATGGTTGTGCCGATCCACCAGCGTGACCCGCACCGGAGCGCCGGCGAGACTTTGCGCCGTACTCATGCCACCGAAACCACCGCCGAGGATGAGTACGTGGGGCCACGTCGCCGGGTCCGTGGAGTCAGTAGGCATCGTCATCGGCCTCTCGCAAAAAGGGCAGTCGTTACAGTTTGCCCGGGCTGGCGTGCAAAGCGGGTCGATGGCGTCGCTCAGTAAAGATCGACCGGATCGACGTCCAGCGACCAGCGGACCCGTCGCGCCGCGGGCAGCGCGAACAACGTGGATTGCCAGGCGCGCAATACCTCGTGCAGGGCACTGCGACTGTCGCCCTCCAGCAGCAATTGGCCGCGATGACGACCGGCGCGCAGCGGCATCGGCGCCGGCATCGGGCCGGCGACCTGCAGCGGGTGACCTGCCGGCAATGCGGCGTTGGCCGCATGCAGGAACGCATCGACGTGGCCGCGCTGGTGCGCCTCGGCCCGCAGCAGCGCCTGATGACTGAACGGCGGCAGCAGGGCCAGCCGGCGCTCGGCCAGCAGTTCCTGCGCAGCGGCGGCGTAGCCCTGGGCCAGCAACTGGCGCAGCAGCGGATGATCGGGATGATGGGTTTGCAACAGCACGCGACCGGGTTTCGCCGCGCGTCCGGCGCGTCCGGCCACCTGCACCACGGTCTGCGCCAGCCGTTCGCCAGCGCGAAAATCCACGCTGAGCAGGCCTTCGTCCACGCCGACGATGGCGACCAGGGTGAGGTTGGGCAGGTCGTGGCCCTTGGCCAGCATCTGGGTGCCGACCAGGATGGCGGGCGCATCGTTGCGCAGGCCGTCGAGCAACTGTTCGAAGGTGTCGCGACGGCGGGTGGTTTCGCGATCGATGCGCAGCACCGGCACGGTGGGGAATTGCGTGGTCAGCGCTTCTTCCAGCCGCTCGGTGCCCTGGCCTTGCGGCTTCAGCTCCGTCGCGCCGCAGGACGGGCAGACCGTCGGTACCGGTGCGCGGCGGTCGCAGTGATGGCAGATCAGCTGGCGCCGGCCGACATGCAAAGTCATCGGCCGTTCGCAGCGCGGGCAGTCGGCGTGCCAACTGCACTGGTAGCACAGCAGTACCGGGGCGTAACCGCGCCGGTTCTTGAACACCAGCACCTGTTCGCCGCGCGCCACCGTGTCCGCCACCGCGCTGAGCAGGGTGGGCGACAAGCCATGTTCGAGACGCTGTGCGCGCATGTCCACGATCTGCACCTGCGGCGGCCGGACCGCGCCTGGGCGTGCACGCAGGTGCAATCCCCGATAGCGACCGGCGACGACGTTGGCCAGCGATTCCAGCGACGGCGTGCCCGAGCCCAGCAGCACCGGCACGCCCAGTGCGCGGGCGCGCACCACGGCGAGGTCGCGCGCGTGGTAGCGGAAGCCGTCCTGCTGTTTGTAGGCGCCGTCGTGTTCCTCGTCCACGATCAGGATGCCGGCCTGCGGCAATGGCGTGAACACCGCCGAGCGGGTACCGAGGATGACCCGCGCTTCGCCGTTGCGCGCGCGCAGCCAGGCGCGCGCGCGGTCGCCCTCGGACAGGTTGGAATGCAGCACTTCCACCGGTACGCCCAGCCGTTCGCGCAGGCGGCGCACGGTTTGCGGCGCCAGCCCGATCTCGGGCACCAGCAGCAACGCCTGCCGGCCTTGCGCCAATGCCTGGGCGATCAGCGCCAGATAGACCTCGGTCTTGCCGCTGCCGGTGACGCCGTCGAGCAGGAAAGGCTGGAACTGGCCGAGCATGCTGGCCACGGCGGCGACTGCGGCCTGCTGTTCGTCGTTCAGGGCGGGGGCGGTGGTGACGGTGGTGGCGACGGAACGTGCAGCGACGCGTTCGATCAGCCCGGCCGGTGCCAGTCGGCGAGCGGCGGTGCGCCAACCGGGCAGGCGCTCGCTCAATTCGGTGGCCGCCAGCGGCATGGCGACCAGCGCCTGCAACAGGTCGCGACTGCCACCGCGGCGACTGCCGGCGTCCAGTGCGCTCTGACCGGACACGGTCAGTGCCCAGGTTTCGTCGCGGGTATCGGGGAGTGGGCGAGGTTCGCGCAAGGCCAGCGGCAGCGCGTTGGCGTAGGCCTCGCCGGGGGCGCCGAGCCAGTAGTCGGCGGCCCAGGCCAGGCTGCGCATCAGTTCGGCATCGAGCAGTGGCGCGTCGTCCAGCGCCTGGATCGCAGGCTTGAGCCGCGATTTGCCGATCGCGCTGTCCGCCGCCACGTCGACCACCACGCCCACCGCCTTGCCCCGCCCGAACGGCACCAGCACGCGGCTGCCCGGCACCGCCTGGCCCGTGGCGGGCGGCAGGTAGTCGAACAGGCTGGGCAGGGGAACCGGCAGGGCGACGCGGAGTACGGCTGGCATGCGAACCTCGTGGCGGTCCAGTGTATCGCGTGGACAGCCACTGACGGCTGCAGCCCGATCCTGCAGCTGAAGATCGATCCGGCGGGCGCTTGCCGGGGCCTGTTGCCGAAAACTCCAGGAAAGGCGGGTAAGTGACTAACCTCTTACAGGTTTTCCGCTTATCCACAGCTGCTGTGGATAAGTCTGTGGATGCAACGTGGAGAGCATGCCTCGAAGCGCGTGGCTACGGACCTTTGGACGGCGTGGACAAGTTTTAGTCACGAATAAATAGTGTTTATTTTCAATGCTTTGAAAAATGCGCCCGAGCATGGATTCAGGCTGCAGCAAGACTTGACAAGCGTGGATGTCAAGACATTGCTGCTGTGCAAAACCCCGCGCGACAGCCATTGGGAAGAGCCTCACTCACTGGGCCGCGCCGAGTATCGCCGCCATGGTCAGCACCAGACCCAGCAGCAAGAGGTAGCACCACCCGATGCACCAATATTTCAGCCATGTCATCAGCCAGCCTTGCCGGTACAGGCGCTTCTGCATCAGAAACAGGTAAACGGGCGCCCACAGCAGCAGAATCCGTCCCAGCCAGTTCAGCGGCCAGGTGGTCCACAGCGCGTGCGGCTCCAGCCAGTGGGCGAACACGGTGAGCAAGATGCACAGCAGCAGCCACAGGAACAGGAAGGCCTGGCTGTGCAGGGCCACGATCAGGTGCTCCATGTAGAGCCGTCGCTTGAACACGTAGAACAGCTTCAGCAGCAACGCGAAGATCGGCACCAGAACCAGCATCGCTCCCGGCAGCTTGCCGAAGATGCCATTGAGCATGCGCTGCCTGGCCGCTTCCCGGCTGACCGCATCGACGTGCTTGTAGAGATGCAAGTTGTCGACGACGTGCTGCGCCATGGCCGTCAGGCGCCGGTTGGCGAAGTCGGGCAGCCAGCCGAGCCGGATCGGTTGTATCGGTTTGAGACGCGCGGATTCATCCGCGGCTTTCGGCGCGCTGGACGGCACGGCCAACGGTGGGGCGTGCAATTCGGCCAGCCGCCGGTTGGCGGCCTCACGCAGGCGTTGCTTGGCTTGGACGGCCTGGGCGGCCATGTCGCTGTCGCCGTAGATTTGCACGGCGTTGAGGGCATTCAACTGGTCATCGAGCCTGTCGCGCACGGCGGTGGCACTGTTGGCGTGCGCAAAGTCCTTGCTGCCGTCGTGCAATACCTCGGACTGGTATTGACCGAGCGTGTGCGAGACGAATTCCGTGGTAGCCAGGTGCAGCACGAAGAACACCAGCAGGCACAACACGAACATCAGCCGGAACGGCGCGATGTAGCGCACGCGGCGGCCGGCGAAATATTCCAGTGTCAGGAAGCCCGGCTTCAGGAACAGCGCGGGCAACGTGTGCAGGATGCGGCTGTCGATGTGCAGCACCGTCTCGACGGTTTCCTCGACCATGTGGTGCATCGGCTTCAGCACGCTGTGCACCGACTGGCCGCAGTGATGGCAGAACTCGCCCTGCAGCGGCTCGCCGCAATTGGCGCAGTGCAGGCCTTCGAACGACGTCAGTTCCTTCATTCCCCATCCCCATGCGGCTCAGCGCGGGATCTTGGCACAAGCCGACGTGCGGGACAGCCATGACCGATGGCTCGGGTACAATGCCCGCCCACCGAGGTATACCTTGTCCATGAAGCCCTTCCGTCCCGATCGTGCCCGCATCGCGCGCGAGATCGGCGCCACCGTGCGCCTGGCCTTGCCGCTGATCCTGGCCCAGCTCGCCGCCATCGGCAGCAACGTGATCGACACCATGCTGTCCGGGCATTACAGCGCGCACGTGATGGCCGCGGTGGCGGTGGGCGCCAGCATCTGGTCGCTGGCGATCGTCAGCGGCATCGGCGTGATGATGTCGGTGCCGCCGTCGGTGTCGCAGCTTGATGGTGCGGGGCGGCGCAGCGAGGTCGGCGCGGTGTTTCGCCAGTCGTTGTGGCTGGCGTTGATCCTGGGCGTGCTGCTGTGGTTTGCGGTACGCCATGCGGAACCGCTGATCCAGCTGATCGGCGTGACCCCGACCCTGTATCGCTCGGTGGGCGAATTCCTGCACGCGATCAGCTGGGGCGCGCCGGCGCTGACCTGCTACTTCGCGTTTCGGGGATTGTCCGAAGGCCTGTCGCTGACGCGACCGTCGATGTATTTCAGCCTCGGCGGGCTGGTGCTGCTGGTGCCGCTGGGTTACGTGTTCATGTTCGGCAAGCTGGGCCTGCCGCCGCAGGGCGCGCGCGGTTGCGGCATCGCCACCGCCACGGTGCTGTGGCTGGAAATGCTGGGCTTTGCCACGTATGTGCTGCGACATTCCGACTATCACGGGCTGGGCCTGCTGGACGGCTTCGAATGGCCGAAGTGGGAACGCATCGGGCACCTGTTGCACATCGGCTTGCCGATGGCGGTGACGCTGCTGGCCGAGGCCGGTTTGTTCGTGGGTGCGGCGCTGCTGATGGGCACACTGGGCGAAGACGTGGCGGCCAGCCATCAGGTGGCGCTGAACGTGGCCTCGCTGTTTTTCATGATCCCGCTGGGGCTGGCGATGGCGATCACCGTGCGGGTGGGCAATGCGGTGGGCCGTGGCGATCCGGCCGGCGTGCGCTATGCGGGTTTCTGCGGCATCGGCCTGACCCTGGTTACGCAACTGGTGTCGGCCGGGGTGATGCTCAGCGTGCCGCATTTCATCGCCTCGCTGTACACGCATGACCCCAGGGTGATCGGCCTGGCCGCGCAACTGCTGGTGCTGGCCGGACTGTTCCAGCTTTCCGATGGCATCCAGGTGGTCTCCAACGGGGCCTTGCGCGGGTTGAAAGACACCCGCGTGCCGATGGCGATCACCCTGTTCGCCTACTGGGTGGTGGGCATGCCCACGGGCTGGTGGCTGGCGTTCCACCATGGGCTGGGCGCGCGCGGCATGTGGATGGGCCTGATCGCAGGCTTGAGCGTGGCGGCGGTGTTGCTGTTCGTGCGCTTCTGGCGCAGTTCGCGGCATCCGCACTTCGTCGGCGAGAGCCGGCTGGATGACTTGCCGTATATCGCGCCGAGCCTTTGAGCTGGCGCATCCACGCATGAGCCGAAGCTCGGCATGTCGCCGGTACGCCGGTTTCCCGGCAGCCCCATGACGGCCGCCGCACGAACCGCTACGCTGGCCGGCAAACCACAGGGACTACCGGCATGACATCACCACCGCCGCTGCGCCAACCGCGCCAGCCGAATGGATTCTGGGCTTTCCTGCGCGTGTTCGGGCGCGGCATCAATGGGGTGCGGCTGGTCATCATCAACGTGGTGTTCTTCGGCCTGCTCGGCTTGCTGCTGTTGCTGATGCTCGGCCTGTATGCGGGGCGGCATGCGGGGCAGGAGGTGGTCGATCACAGCGTGCTGGTGCTGCAACCGCGCGGGCAACTGGTGGAGCAATACAGCGTCGAGCCGTTGCAGCGGGCGTTGGCCGGCCTGTCCGGCGAGGCTCCGAAACAGGTGCAGTTGCGTGACCTGGTCGGTGCGATCGACGCGGCGGCGAAAGACTCGCGCATCACCCGCATCGTGCTGGACGCCAGCCAGTTGCACAGCGGCGGTTTTGCCGCCTTGCGCGAAGTGGGCGCGGCGCTGGATCGCTTCCGTGCCAGCGGCAAGCCGGTGATCGCCTGGTCGCCCAGCCTCGACCAATACCAGTATTACCTGGCCGCGCATGCCGACCGCGTGCTGCTCGATCCGAAGGGCGAGCTGATGATCACCGGGCTGGCGAATTACCGGCTGTTCTACAAGGACCTGCTCGACAAGCTGGGCGTGCAGGTGCACCTGTTCCGCGTCGGCCAGTTCAAGAGTGCGGCCGAGCCTTACATCCTCGACCACGCGTCACCGGCCGCGAAGGAAGCCGACAGTTTCTGGATGGGCGGCCTGTGGGACGAGTACATCGACGAGGTGGCGAAGCTGCGCAAGATCGATCCGGCCGCGCTGCGCGCCGACATCGACGACTTGCCGGCCAAGATCGCCAGCACTAACGGCGACCTTGCCCAACTTGCGCTGGACGAACACCTGATCGACGGCACCGCCACCCGTGCTCAGCTGATCGAGATGTTGCGCAAGCAGGGCGTGCCCGCCGGCAAGAAGGGTTTCGGCATTCGCGAGGTGGGCCTGGCACGTTACGTCGCCGACCTGCCGCACCAGGGCAATGCCTTCGCGCCGGGCGTGACGGTGGTGGTGGCCGAAGGCGATATCGGTGCCGGTCGGCGTCCGCCGGGATCGATCGGCGGCGAATCCACCGCGGCCTTGATCCGCGCCGCGCGCGAGGACAAGCACACCCGTGCGCTGGTGCTGCGCGTGGACTCGCCCGGTGGCGAGGTGTATGCCGCCGAGCAGATCCGCCGTGAAGTGGCACTGACCCGCGCCGCCGGCATTCCGGTGGTGGTGTCGATGGGTGACGTGGCCGCCAGCGGCGGCTACTGGATCTCGATGAACGCCAACCGCATCATGGCCGAGCCGAACACCATCACCGGCTCGATCGGCATCTTCGGCATGTACTACTCGGTGCCCGGTACGCTGGCCAAGCTCGGCATCGCCAGCGACGGCGTCGCCACCGGTCCGATGGCCGGCGCGTTCGACATCACCCGGCCGCTCGATCCCAAGGTCGGCGCGGTGATCCAGGCGATCATCAACAAGGGCTACCGCGATTTCGTCGGCGGCGTGGCCAAGGCGCGCGGCAAGAGTTTCGATGCCATCGACGCGATCGCCCAAGGCCGCGTGTGGACGGGTCGGCAGGCGTTGCAACGCGGTCTGGTCGATCAGCTCGGTGGTCTCGATGATGCAATTGGCGAAGCGGCCAAGCTGGCCAAGCTCGCGTCGGGTTACCCGGTGCGTTACGAAGAGGCGCCGCTGAGCACGTTCGAGCGTTTCCTGATCAGCATGAAGCAGAACGCGATGGTGACCACACTGCAGGGTTATGGCATCCATCTGCCGCGATGGGTGGCGCAGGTGAATGCCATGGCGCCGGACCTGGCGCTGCTGCGGCGGGCCGAGCCGGGCAAGCCGAATGTGTATGCGTATTGTTTTTGCACGCCGCATTAAGCGGCGTGTGCCGGTTGGGGATTGCGGGATGGCTCACTTGCTTGTGGCGGCAGGGGGTGGCTGCAAAGCGGCTCGTCAGCCGGGCTGATCCCATGCGCTTCGTACGATTCAACGTTGCCATGTCATTGTCGCAAGGCTTCACCGTTTTCCATCCCTTCGAGAAGCGGCGCGCGGCGAAGGACAAGGCCCGCAGGGTGGCTGGCATGGATGCCAGCCAGTTCGACGCCAGGGCAGGATGCCCTGTCGGCGAACCCCCGTAGCCGGGCGCGGACCCGCCGGCTCGCAGAGCCGGTGGGCGCGAACGCAGGGTGTCCCTCTTTTGGTTCCGTTTTCTCGGACAAGCGAGAAAATGAACCCGGCTGCCGGCAGGCGGACGGAACCCCGTCACCATAGGTGGCGGCATGCATCCGAGGCACTTCAATCAAGACGACATTTCTTTCGAAGAATGTCTCGGTCCGCGCAAGAGTAACGAGCAAAAGCGGTGGGTTGACCGTTGAGTGGCTGAACAGTCAATCGAGCGTGGCGGCATGCCAGTCGCCACGACGGTGCACGTGGACCGGCATGCCGAAGGTGGCGGTGAGGGCGGTGTCGGTGAGGGTGGCGGCCTTGTTGCCTTGCTGCAGCGCGCGGCCGTCGTTCAGCAGCACCACATGGTCGATTTCCGGCAGGATTTCCTCGATGTGGTGGGTGACCAGCAGCAGCGTGGTGCCGCCGCGGGCCAGCGTGCGCAGGCTTTCCAGGAAACGGCGGCGGCTGGCCAGGTCGAGGCCGGCGCAGGGTTCGTCCAGCAGCAGTGCGCGCGGGCGATGCACCAGTGCGCGGGCGATCAGCACGCGGCGCGCCTCGCCGGTGGACAGGCTAGCCATCTCGCGGCCGGTCAGGTGGCTGGCATCGAGTTGCTCCAATGCTTCATGCGCGCGCTCGCGCATGGCTTCGGTGACGCGATGGTCCAGACCCAGTCCGCGCGCGGCGAAGAAGCCGGAGACCACCGCGTCGAACACTTCCACTGGCGTGTCGCTGGTGTAATCGAGCTGCACCGCCGGCGAGACGATGCCGAGCAAACCGCGCAGCTCGGCCACGTTCCAGCGCTCGCGGCCGAACACGCGGACCTGTCCGCGGCCATCCTGGCGCGCCAGCGGATAGATCTGGCGTGCGATCAGCTTGACCAGGGTGGACTTGCCCGAGCCGTTGGGACCAAGGATCGCGGTGTGCTGGCCAGGGGCAATGCGCAGGCTCAGGTGGTCGAGGATCAGGCGTTCACCGCGCAACACGCTGGCTGCGTCGATGTCCAGCAGTGGCGTGTCGGGGGTGATGGCGTGTGCGGAAGGGTGGGCGTTCATTCCGGCACGATGCCCGCAAACGTGCCGACTGGCAAGACGATGGACGTCAAGACGTCCAAATGGTGCGTTACTGCGATTGTGCCTCGATCTGCTTGCGCTGCTGTTCGGCCTGCTTGTTGACGATCTTCTGCACATCCTTCGCGCGCTGTTCGTCCTGCTTCATCGCATCCCATGGTGTGGCGACGGAGGCGGCATGGGCCTGACTGGCCGTGGCAGCCTGCGGCACGGGCGGTTTGTCCGAGCAGGCGGCCAGCAGGCACAGGCACAGCAATGGCAACACGACCTTCATGATGAACTCCCCGCTGGATGATGGCGGCAGTGTTGCGCCATGCGATGCACCGGGCAAGTCATCGTGTAAGCTTCGGCGCATGAACAGCCGCATCAACGCGTGGCAGTTGCACGGCCACACCGCATTGATCACCGGTGCCAGCAAGGGTATCGGTTACGCCGCCGCGCGCGAACTGGCGGCACTGGGCGCGAACCTGTTGCTGGTGGCGCGCGACGAGGACTATCTCGAACAGGTGCGGCTGGACCTGGCCGATGATTTCCCCGGCATCGACGTCTTCGCTTTCGGCGCCGACCTGGCCGAGGCGGAAGACCGGCTGGCGGTGTTCGACTGGGTGGCCGACCTGGGCGCGCCGCTGTCGCTGCTGGTCAACAATGCCGGTGGCAATCGGTCGATGGCGACGCTTGATTACGCCGCGAACGACTATCGCGAGATCTTCGAGCAGAACCTGTTCTCCGCCTACGAGATGTGCCGGTTGGCGCATCCGCAACTGGTGCAGCATGCCAATGCAGCCATCGTCAACGTGGGCTCGGTATCGGGCTTCACCCATGTGCGTACCGGTTCACCGTATGGCATGACCAAGGCCGCGCTGCATCAGCTCACCCGCAATCTCGCCGCCGAATGGGCGGTGGACGGCATTCGCGTCAATGCGGTGGCACCATGGTACATCCGTACCCAGCGCACCGACCCCGCGCTGGCCGACGAGGATTACCTGGAAGAAGTGCTGGAGCGCACGCCGCTCAAGCGCATCGGCGAGCCGGAGGAAGTGGCGTCGGCGATTGCCTTCCTGTGCCTGCCCGCGGCCAGCTACATCACCGGCCAGGTGCTGGCGGTGGATGGCGGCTTTCTCAATTTCGGTTTCTAGAAACGAGGACGCGGTGTTTTCCACAGGCGCTGGGGAAAGCCTGGTGGCAAGCCTGTGGACAACTCGCCAATGGCGTTGCCGAACGGTTACTTGCCACGCATTGCGCAAACATTGACCAGGCGTGTGCCGGGCGGCCGAAGTGGCGGCCGGTTTCAGCAGTTGGTGAGTTGCGCGCGCAGTTCGGCCTCGCGTTTGAGCAAGGGCGGCTGATCGCTCTTGAAGGCGCGGCGCAGCTTGTCTTCGTTGGCATCCCAGTCGTCGTGCAGGGCCTGGCAGGTTTCGCTTGGGCTGAGCTCGCGACAACGGTCCTGCACCCAGGTGTAGTTGTTGGCGACCAGGCCTGCCGTGACCTTGCCGTGGCCCATGTGGTTGGCGCCGCTGTAGGTTTGCGCCAGCGACGTGGGCACGATGCCGAGCATGCCCAGCGGGGCGAGGTAGGGCGCGGGCTGGCCGGAGCTGAGGTAGGTGGTGCCGTCGGTGGCGCGCACGCAGCGGTACATCAACGGCAGTGGCGCGGCCGGGCGAGAGGGTGGTGGTGGCGGTGCGGCGATGGCCGGTGCCGGCGTGTCGGCCACGGGTGCCGCCGGAGCAGGCGCTGGAGTGGGCTGCCGGTCGCGGAGCGTCAGGGTCTTCTGCCGCTGCATGGCGGAGCAGGGCATGCCCTGGTAACTCACCTTGCCGTCATGGCCGGTGCACTTGTAGACCGTGGTGCCCGCCGCAGCCGGGGCGACGGACAGGAGCAGCAGGAACAGCAGGCCACGACGTGTCATGCCGCTGATTCTAAGCCGGCGGCGAACCTGCAGGGCAATCGGGCGCCGGACTCAGAATTCGGCCACGTGTTCCTCGGCGGCGAAACCCAGCGTCACCGCGCCTTCGCCGACGTTGACCATGCCGGTGATGCTCATCGGAGCCTCCATCAGCTCGACGTTGCATTCCGCGCAGGCCGCGCGCAGGCGTTCGTAACCGGGCAGTTTCGGCAGTTCGGCGAGATCGCCGCCATAGCTCACGCAGACCATCGGCACCATCAGGCCGGCATGCACGCGCTTGGCGGCGTAGCCGAACAGCACTTCGGTGCCGTGCTCGAAGCCGCGGACCTTGCCGACCGGCCCGGTTTCGCCGCGATAGCCGCGCAGGATCGGCTTGATGTCCAGGGTGGAGCCGAGCACGGCGCTGAACAGGCCCACGCTGCTGTCGCCCTTCTTCTTGGCGCGGGCGCGCAGGTAGTACAGGTCGCGCGGCAGCATGTAGCCGTAGGAATTGTTGGCGACGTGGGCCAGTCGCTCGCGGATCGCCGCGGGTTGTTCATTGGCAGCGATCAGGCGGGTGGCTTCGTACACGGCCGGGGCGGAGCCGGCGAAGATGGTGCGCGTGTCGATGATCCGCATCAGGAAGGGGCCACTGATGCCGGCCGGTTCGCGCACGCTGCGATAGTTCTTCAACACCCCGAAGCTGGCCTTGTTCACGTGCTCGTTGATCGGGCTGCGCGTGGCGGTGATGGTGAGGCAGAACACGCAGTCCCGCTCCAGCACCAGCTTCTCCAGGAACAGCTTCTGCACGTCCTCGACCGAACAGGGCTCGGTTTCGGCGGAGTGGCTGCGGCTGCCCAGCTTGAGGTCGAGAAAACGCTGGACCTCGGCCGGCGCGCGGTCGTCCTTGAACGTGTCGTTGTCCACGCGTACCGCGATGGGCATGATCGCGATGTCGTGCTTCTGCAGGAACGCCTGCGGCAAATCGCAGGATGCGTCGATCGCCAACCCCATGCGCATGATTCGGTCTCCGTTGATCGGCAGGCCGAACATAGCATGGGGTGTCGCGCGGGGAACTCGGAAAAATGGAAGGGTGCCCGCGCCGGACGGTTGTCGCCGGGGCTGGCGAGGCCGCAGGGTCACCGCCTATGATGAGTACCATCTTTTGGCATCTCGCCGGCGTGGCGTCGCCGGTAACGCGCAACGGAAGACCGTTGCGTCGCCTCCAGAGCCTGCGCATGAAAGACAAGCAAGAGATCGTTTCCAACTGGCTGCCGCGTTATACCGGCACGCCGCTGGAACAGTTCGGCGAGCACATCCTGCTCACCAACTTCGGCCATTACGTGGACCTGTTCGCCGAGTGGCACGGGGTGGAAGTGCAGGGGCGCGATCGCCCCATGCCCAACGCCACCGCCGACGGCATCACCCTGATCAATTTCGGCATGGGCAGCCCGAACGCGGCCACCGTGATGGACCTGCTCGGCGCGATCCGGCCGAAGGCGGCCTTGTTCCTGGGCAAGTGCGGCGGCCTGAAGAAGAAGAACCAGATCGGCGACCTGGTGCTGCCGATCGCGGCGATCCGCGGCGAAGGCACCAGTAACGATTACCTGCCGCCGGAAGTGCCGGCGCTGCCCGCGTTCCAGCTGCAGCGCGGCGTTTCCACCATGATCCGCGACCTCGGCCACGACTACTGGACCGGCACCGTCTACACCACCAACCGCCGCGTGTGGGAGCACGACGACCAGTTCAAGGATTACCTGCGCCGCACCCGCTGCATGGCGGTGGACATGGAAACCGCCACCATCTTCGCCGCCGGCTTTGCCAACGGCATTCCCTGCGGCGCGCTGCTGCTGGTCTCCGACCAGCCGATGATCCCCGAAGGCGTGAAGACCGAGGCCAGCGACCGCAGCGTGACCACGCAGTTCGTCGAATCGCATATCCGCATCGGCATCGAGGCGCTGAAGCTGGTGCGCCGCAACGGGCGCAGCGTGAAGCATCTGCGCTTCGAGGAAGATATCGAGGGCGAATGAGCCGGGTATCCGCCGGCCTTTCGTGACGGGTGAAGCCCGGCCGTGTTCCGGACGCCGCAATGGCGTCTGATGCGTCGAAGACGCAGGTTTTCGCGGAAGTGTGACAAAACGAGACTTGTATCGTTGAAATTTTGTTACGGGATGGCCTAGTCTCGAATTAGATCGATTGAAATTTGCATCGGGCGCCTGACGGGCCCGATCCATCGATCTGTCCGTACGCCTTCCATCGCTCACGCGACCGGGGGAAGTACGAGGTCGTACCGCGGCCATGACGCATGGCCGGTCTGTCCGGCCTGTCATGACGTACACCGCAATCGCGCCTCCGGGTTCCGGATGGTGTTCCTTCAACCGGTGGGATCAATTTCATGAATATCAAAAAAGTCACGCGCATGTCCGGGGGGAAACATGTGCAGCGCACGGCACTGGCCTTGGCCATTGCCACGGGTTTCGGCTTGTCGGGGCAGGTACTCGCGCAAGCCACGACCGGCACCATTTTCGGCACGGCCACCGCCGGCGCCGAAGTCCAGGTCACGGGTGGCGCGGGCTTCAGCCGCACCGTGCCGGTCGGGGCGTCGGGCCATTACTCCCTTACCGTCCCGGTGGGCACGTATACGGTGAACCTGCTGCAGGGCGGCCAGGTCGTGCAGACGCATGAACACGTCAGCCCGCAGGCGGGCAGCGCGCTGGAAGCCGACTTCACCGGCGCCGGCGCCAGCGCCGAGGGCGTCAACGCCAAGAATTTTGCGGCGGTGACGGTTCAGGCCAATGCCTTGCCGGCGATCGACGTCACCTCGACCACCCAGAACACCACCATCACCTCCGAGCAACTCGCGCGGCTGCCGGTGGCGCGTTCGGCAGGCTCCATTGCGCTGCTGGCCCCGGGAACAACCCCGGGCGCGGCGCGGCTGGGCAGCGGTCCGATGGGCGATCCGCTGGTCTCCTTCAGCGGTTCGACGGTGGTCGAAAACGCCTACTACATCAACGGGTTCAATACGACCGATCCGCTTTCGGATACGGGCGGCATCACCTTGCCCTACGGCTCCATCGATCAGCAGCAGACATTGACCAGCGGCTATGGCGCGAAATACGGCCGTTCCGCTGGCGGCGTGATCAGCCAGGTCGGCAAGAGCGGTACCAACCAGTGGCATTTCGGCGGCCAGGTGCTGTGGCAACCGGCGTTTGCGCAAGCAAACTATGTGAATTACCACTATGCGAATCCGCGCTCGACCACGCCGGGCCAGGAGCCCGGGGATCTCTACCGCTATCGCCAGGCCAGCAGCACCTGGAACACGGTCTACGACGCCTACGTGGGTGGCCCGCTGATCAAGGACAAGCTGTACGTGTTCCTGTCCGCCGAGGCGAACAAGACCAGCAACAGCAACGTGCAGCCGATCACTTCCGGCGGTGGCCAAGAGGATTTCTCCACGACCAAGGCGCCGAAGTATTACGCCAAGCTCGACTGGAACATCAACGCGAACAACATCCTCTCGCTGACCGGTATCCAGAATTCGTACCAGACCAGTGCGCCGGAAATCTACGGTTTCGACTACGGCACCAAGAAGCTGGGCGCGCTGCAGAGCTACGGCCAGTACAGCAAGGACACGGCCAAGATCTGGATCGCGAAGTACACCTCGTACATCACCGACAACCTGACCATGAGCGCGATGGTCGGCAAGATGCACAACAGCTACTACGTCGAGCAGCCGCCTATCGCCGGGCTGACTCCCGACGTTGCGAATGTGCTCGGCTCGGGCAACGAAAACCCGCTTTACGGCGGTCCCGGCATCACCAGCCTGAATACCAGTACCAACATCAGCAACCCCAGGCACAAATCCAGCGTCACCAATTACCGCCTGGACCTGGACTGGAGGCTGGGCGACCACGATTTGCAGTTCGGCATCGACAACGACAATGACGTCGACATCAACGATGGCAAGGCGATGACAGGTCCGGGATTCGCCTGGGATTACGGCAAGGTCGATCCTGGCAAACCTGTAACCTCTGGCGTCTACAACGTGGCGCCGCCCAATACCCAGCCGGGTGGCGAGCAGGGATATATCGTCTCCAAGTACGTCTTCGTCACCAGCGCCACCGTCAAGGTGGCGCAGCGCGCGCAATACATCCAGGACAACTGGCAGGTCACACCCAATCTGCTGCTGAACCTGGGCCTGCGCAACGACCAGTTCACCAACTACAACCCGGCCGGCGTGGCCTACCTGAGAGAAACCAGCCCGCAGTGGGCGCCGCGGCTCGGTTTCAGCTGGGATGTGCTGGGCGATTCGAGCCTGAAGGTGTTCGGCAACGTGGGCCGCTACTACATCGCCATGCCCTCCAGCGTTGCCTTGCGCGCCGCCGGTGCGCCGCTCTACACGAATCAGTACTACACCTACCAGGGTATCGACCCGGAAACCGGTGCGCCGCTGAATATCCATCCGCTCGCCACCAACGCCCCGGGCGGCGCGGTGCCGAGCAACAACTCGGACGGCACCCCGATCGATCCCAAGACCGTGGCTGCCACCAATCTCAAGCCCGAGTACCAGGACCAGTTCGTCCTCGGCATGCAGCAGCAGATCAATTCGTCCTGGGTCTATGGCGTTACCGGCATCGTCAACCGCATGGGTCGTGCGATCGACGACTGGGGCGACCAGCAGGTCATCTACAACCAGTTGATCGCCCAGGGCGCCAACCCGGCGACCTTGAAGGTCTCCGATCTCAACGGGGGCTACCTGATCAATCCGGGCGCGACCAACGTCATTCGCGTGGCGAACGAAGCGGGCGGCTACGACGAGGCGACCATTACGCGGGAGCAGATGGGTTTCCAGAAGCTCAAGCGCAAGTACTACGCGCTGGACATGTATCTGGAGCACCCGTTCGACGGCAAGTGGTACGGCAAGGTGGATTACACCTTCTCGCGCAGCTACGGCAATACCGAGGGACCGGTGCAGTCGAGCATCGGCCAGGGCGGCAGCTCGCAGTCCTCGACCGAGCAGTGGGACTTCAGCCAGCTCATGGAATACGCGGGCGGCGTGCAGGCCAACGACCAGAAGCATCAGCTGCGCGCCTACGGCTATTACCAGTTGGCGCCGGAGTGGAGCGTGGGGGCACAGCTGCGGATCGCCTCGGGTTATCCGAAGTTCTGCCTGGGGGCTTACGGTGTGGACGAGATATCGAAGTTCAACAACTACGGCAATACCGACTACCACTATTGCGGTGGCAAGCCGATGCCGCCGGCCGCGAACGGTCGGACCCCGTGGACGCACCAGCTCGACCTGCAAGTGGCGTACCGCCCACTCTGGGCCGGCAAGAAACTGGGCTTCCAGGTGCAGGTCTTCAACGTGTTCAACGAGCAGAACGCGACCCAGTACGACTACGGCTATGGCCTGACGTCCGCACCGGAGTCCACGTACATGCTCACGGCGGGCAGCGAGCTGCCTCGCTACGTGCAGTTTGGCGTGACTTACGACTGGTAAGCACAGGCAGCATGCCCGGTCCCGACCGGGCATCGTGGCGTATTGGAAAGCCGCCGGATTCGTCCGGCGGCTTTCCTTTGTGCGCAGCGGCCCGGCTGGCATCACCGATGCGGAACCTTGCCGGATACGTAGTCATGTCGGCGCGGGCTGTGGCGAGTCGCGCAGTGGTCAGTCTGCTCCGTTTTCCTGTTCGGCCAGCGCCTGGCGCAGAGGTTCCAGTTCGCGGGCGTAGCGCTGCCATTGCCCCAGGCCGCGGCGGTGGATGGCTTCGCGGACCTGGGCACTGCTGGGCGTGGCGACCGGCGCGGCATTGTGTTCCGGGTGCAGGCAGGCGTTCTCGAGCGTGAGTCCGCAATGCTGCAGCACTTTGCTTACCGTGTCTTCGGTGCGCTGCACCAGGTCGGCATAGGGCACGTCGAGCATGGTGCCCGGCAGCGCCTTGCGCCAATGCCGCGCGAGCCGCGCATACTGGCTGTGGTAGTGCGCGACGGAGTCCAATCCGTAGCTGTAGGCGGAGATGTTGCCGAACAGCGCCTTGTAGTTGGAGAAGCACACATCCATGGGGTCGCGCACCAGGTGCAGGATCGGCGCCTGCGGCAGCGCGCGCCGGATGAACCCCACCAGTTGGATGTTCGCCGGTAGCTTGTCCACGTACCAGGCCTTGCCCTGCGCGCGCCAGCGGGTCTGGGCAAGATAGCGCTCGCCCAGCTCCCGGTAGTCGATCCGTGCGCTGCGGCGGACGATTTCCAGCAGGCCCGCGTTGCGCGCGGGAGGCACGTCCGCCACCCAGTGCAACTGGCGCCAGAAGTCGATGATCTCGCCGGCTGAGGTCACCTGCGAGTGACTGGAGAGGATGCGATCAAGCAGCGTGGTGCCCGTGCGCGGCATGCCCACGATGAAGATCGGCAGCGGACCCGGCGAGCACGCATGCACGGGCCCGGATGGTGACACGGGCATGCCGATCAGCGCCGTGGTGACGCGTTCCTCGGCCGCTGCGTCGTAGGGGTTGAGCGCCCGCATCAGTGCGTTGCAGCTCTCCAGCGCCGCCCAGGCCTCGTCGCGCCGGTCGAGGTCGTCGAGGGTCTTGAAGCGGGCGTATTCGAACTCGGCGCGCACGAAGCGCTGTTCCGGCGTGCCGGCCAAGGGCAGTTCGCACAGCCGGGCGGCGATCCAATCCAGACGCTGGGTCTCGGGACGCTGTTTGCGCAGGTTGACGAGGACCGTCAGCGCGTCGCCGAAGCCGGGCCAGCGGGCCAGACAGCGTTCCAGCACGGCATGGGTAGCGTCCGCCTGGCCGCTGAACTGCAGCAGTATGGCGTGCATGAACAGGTCGCCGGGGCCGTCAACGCCGGCGTCGACGGCCGCCGCCATCGTGCGCAGGGCCCAGTCGTGATCGCCCAGCATGAATTGCAGGTGGGCTTGGGTGGCCAGCATGTCAGCGGGTGGCTGGGGGGCCTGTGCCAGCAGTTGCAGGCAGCGCCGGGCAACGGCGATCTCGCCTTGAGCGATCAATCGCTGAACCAGCGCAACAATCTGCGGTGCGTCGTGTGGCAAATGGCCGGCGGCGCGCAGCAGAGGGGCACTTGCTGCGCGGAAATGACCTCGATGAAAGCGGGTGCGCGATAGCTCGACCAGGCTTGCGACATCATCGGGAATCCGCACCAGCCGGGCCTCCAGCATGGCCTGGATCTCGGCGAGCCGGGTGGTGTCGGAGGCGGGCGCATATTCGGATGAGTCTGTGGAAGCAGTCATTGCCGGATGGTAGAGCGGTTGGTGCGTGCGCTCAAATACCTGCGGACATGAACGAGTGAATGATGAGCGATCGGGGGAATGCGTAACGAATAGCGAAGATCCGGCAGCAATATGCAACAAATGGCGGAGACTGGCCGATATTACGCAATGAATAGCATTGTGTTATCGCGACATGCCGGGCCAAACATAAAAATTTTGTTGACTCATGCGTTTTTGCGGAGGTATTTTGCGAAGCGGTAGATCAAGCCATGGGGGAGTTCGCAAGTATTTACGGTAAGTAATTGCGAACTCGGGTTTTTGAGTGTCTGCCTCGTTTTTTCGTCGCCCTTCGCGACAATCTCTATTGGGGAGAAATACATGACTACTTTTAATGGGGCCGGAACCGTCGCCGGTAATTTCCGTTGGCGCCGCACTGCCCTGGCGGTGGCGCTGGGTCTCAGTTTTGCTGGCGCCGCGCTGGCGCAGAGCACGGTCGGCAGCATCTTCGGACAGGCGCCCGCCGGATCGGGCGAGACCGTGGTGGTAAGCAACAGTTCGGGCATCTCGCGTGAAGTGCCGGTGGACAGCGCCGGCCGTTTCCGCGTCGATCATCTGCCGGTGGGCACCTATACGGTGACCCTCAAGCAGAACGGCACGGTCGTCAGCACGCATAAAGGCACCTATGTCTCCACTGGCGGTGCCGCCGGCGTCGACTTCACCAGCGGTGCCGCGGCTGGCGGCAGCAGCAACGCCACCCAGCTGTCGGCAGTGACGGTGACAGCCAACGCGTTGCCGTCCATCGACGTCAGCAGCGTCAATTCCAGCACCGTCATCACCTCGGCCGACCTGAAACGCCTGCCGGTGGCGCACAGCGCCGAGGCCATCGCGTTGCTGGCGCCCAACACCACGGGGGGCAGCAGCTACTTCACCGGCCCGTCCGGTGGTTCGCTGGTGTCCTTCGGCGGCTCCAGCGTGTCCGAGAACGCCTACTACGTGAACGGCTACAACGTCGGCGAGCCGTACAAGAACCTCGGCGGCTTCCAGTTGCCTTACGGCGCCATCGAGCAGCAGGAAACCCTGACCGGCGGCTACGACGCCAAGTACGGCCGTTCCGACGGCGGCGTGATCAACCAGGTGGGCAAGCGCGGCACCAACGAATGGCACTTCGGTGGACAGGTGCTGTGGCAGCCGCGTTCGCTGGAAGGCAATCCGGTCAACTACCACTACGGCCATCCGACGATCCCGGGGCCGCTGGGCACGCTCACCTATCAGCCGGACGATTCCTCCAAGCCGGGCTCGCTGTACCGGTACCGCAACGACAACAAGACCTGGGAAACCGTGTATTCGGCCTACTTGGGCGGTCCGCTGATCAAGGACAAGCTGTTCCTCTTCCTGGCTGCCGAATCCACCAAGACCAAGGGCACCAGCGTCGGCAGCGTCGACAGCGGCAACGTATGGGAATACGAGGACAAGCAGACCAAGGTCTACGCCAAACTGGACTGGAACATCACCGACAACAACGTGCTGGAACTGACCACGTTGCGCAACAACGTCTCCAATGGCGGCGGCACGTACTACGACTTCGACTACGACACGCTGAAGAAGGGCGCGTACTCCAGCAAGGGCGACGTCACCAAGGACAACGCGCAGTTCTACATTGCCCATTTCACCAGCTACATCACCGACGCGGCCACGCTGAGCATCCTGGCCGGCAAGGCCCATTTCCAGGATCCGGTGATCTACGGCAACAACAGCCCGCTGCCCTTCATCTCGCGGGCCTCCAATGCGACGCTGCCTGATGGCAGCCATCCGCACAACGCCCAGACCAACACCACCTGGACCCTGGCCGGCGCCAAGAATGCCAGCCGCGGTTTGCGCGTGGACTTTGACTACCGGCTGGGTGACCACGACCTGATGGTGGGCATGGACAACATGTACCTGAAGGCCACGGACCAGGGTCCGAGCCAGTTCAACCCGTTCAATCCGTCGTTGGACTATTACTGGCGCTATTACCCGGACAAGTACGCCGATGGCAGCCACCGGGTGGACAAGCGCAATATCGGCTGGGCCACCAGCATGACGACGTCGCAGAAGGCCTGGTACCTGCAGGATAACTGGAAGGTGGCTTCCAACCTTCTCGTGAGCATCGGCGTGCGCAACGACCACTTCACCAACAACAACAACCTGGGGAAGGCCTTCGTCGACGAGAAGAACCAGTGGGAACCGCGTATCGGCGCCAGCTGGGACGTGTTCGGCGATTCCTCGTTCAAGGTCTACGGCAACGCCGGCCGCTACTACCTCGCGTTGCCCAACAATGCGGCGGAGCGCGCGGCCAACATCTCGACCTACTTGGTCTCGCACTGCCAGTACAAAACGATCGATCCCGCCACCGGCGTACCGACGGACGCATACAACTGCACGCCATACGCGTCGCCTGATGGCGAAAGCGGTGCTCCCAAGGATCCGCGACAGGTCGCCGCGCGCAATCTGAAGCCAGAGTACGAGGACGAGTTCATCGTCGGTTTCGACAAGAAGCTGGGCGACAACTGGGTGTATGGTGCCAAGGCCATGTGGCGCGACCTGAAGGCAGCCATCGACGATGAATGCTCGCCGGGCCAGATCGACGCCAAGATGCAGGCCATGGGTGTGGATCCCTCACTGACGGCACCGGGTGGGGCCTACTACGACTCGCTGTACGGCGCTTCGTACTGCCGCCTGTTCAACCCCGGCATGACCAACCAGATGCTGGTCGCCTCCAGCGACGGCAGCCATCCGGACGTGACGGTATCGATGACCACGAAGGACTGGGGCTTCAAACGCGGCGCGGTGCGCAAGTACGGCTCGCTGAACCTGTACCTGGAGCATCCGTTCGACGGCAAGTGGTACGGTCGCATCGACTACACCTTCAGCCGCGGCTTCGGCAACACCGAGGGCCAGGTGCGTTCCGACTTCGGCCAGGGCGACGTTTCCAAGACCGAGGACTGGGATAGCTGGCAGCTGATGGACGGCCAGTACGGCGATCTCATCAACGTGCGCACGCATCAGTTGCGCTTCCGCGGCGACTACCAGATCACCCCGGAGTGGCTGCTCTCGGCCACCCTGCTGGCACAGTCCGGTGCCCCGAAGGAGTGCCTGGGCTACTTCGGACCCGACGGTAATGGCGACCCGACCGGCTACAACGGCGGCGGCACCGGCAATTACCACTGGTGCAACGGCAAGCGCGTGTCGCCGGGCTCGAACGGCCACACGCCGTGGACCGAGCTGCTCAACGTGGGCGTGCACTACCGGCCGTCGTTTGCCGACGGCAAGTTGGGCTTCAACCTGGACGTGTTCAACGCATTGAACCAGCAGCGCGCCACGCAGGTCGACCCGTCGTTCCCGGCCTCGTACAGCAGCAAGTCCGACACGATCTACGTGAACAGCTACTACGGCCAGCCGTTGTTCACCACGCCGCCGCGCACCATGCGGTTCTCGGTCACGTACGACTACTGATAAGCGGATATTTCGCGTCAACCTTGAACCACCGGCCTGCATGGCCGGTGGTTTTTTTTGTCTTGCCGGAAGGCGGAGGACAGGAAACCGGCGGCCAGTGCAGGTTCGAGTGGCGAACTACCTGTCCGTCGACAGCAGGCCGGCTTGCTGAAGACGACTGCGCAGCGGTGCCAGCTTGTCGCCGTAGAGCGAGTCGCGTGCGGTATCCCGGCGCAGCGGCTGGCGCACCTGGGCCGAGCTGAAGGTGAGCACGGTGCGCGGTGTCCGGTGGAAAGCGAGGCAGGCAGGGTCGAACGGCAGCCCGCAGAAATCCAGCAGGCGACGGATCTGCCCTTCCGGGTCGCGCTGCAGCGCCTCGTAGCGGTGGTCGAAGCATTGCCGCGGGAATCGCTGCTGCCAGAGCCGGCTCAGGCGCTCGTAACCGGCGCAGTAGTCCACCATGTCGTCCAGGTCGTAGCTGAAGTGGACGCCGGTAGTGAACAACTGCCGGTAGGCGGCGAAGCAGGTTTCCAGCGGGTCGCGGCGTGCATTCACGACCCGGGCCCCGGGCAGCATGGCCAGGGCTGCGCCGACGAAGGCCCAGTTGCTGACGTTCTTGTCGGTGAAGCGCAGATCCGGTGCATGCCAGTCACGGCTGCGCGCCAGGTAGGCTTCGCCCAGACGATGCCAGTCGCTGGCACTTGCGGCCGGCACCCATTGGGGGAAGGGTTGGCCGCGGCGCGCAGATTCCTCGTCGAGCAGCTCTGGTAGCACCGGGATCTCGTCGCCACCGGCGACCTCCGGGTGCGAAGCGAGGACCTGCTCGACCAGGGTGGAACCGGAACGTGGCAGGCACGTCACGAAAATGACTTCGTGGCCCAGTGAGGGGTCTTGTGGCGCGGGAAGCGGATGGGAAAACGCCGCGGCAATGGCATCGACGCGCGCGCGCTCCTCGTCCCGGCTCCAGTACAACGTCTGGCGCTTGAGTGTGTTGGCCTGGCTCACTACATCAAATGCGGCGGCATAGTCGGCCTGGTCTTCCAGTGCCTTGGCGAGGGTGAAGCCCAGCGCGATACGGGCATCGTCGGAGCCGCCGGGGTGACGGAACAATTGGCGCAATTGCGCCACGTCGTCGTTGCCCAGGACCTCGGTCTTGATGTTGCCAAGCGCAAGCCACGCATCGACGTCCCCGGGTTGCCTGCGCAAGGTTTCGCGCAGCATCGTCACGGCAGCGGGGATCTCGCCCAGGTTGGTCAGCACGGTGGCCAGGGCGTTGCGCGCCCTGGCATGGTCCGGGTCGATCGCCACAGCGTGCCGCAGTGCCTCGCACGCTTCTGCCGGGCGAGTGGATACCTGCAGTGCGCGGCCCAGGTTGTACCAGGCCGCAGCCATCCCCGGGGCTAGCTCGCTGGCACGTCGCAGTGCCGTCAGTCCGGCTTCGCTTTCGCCGGCCTCGAACAGTGCGTTGCCCAGCGTCATGGTGACGACGGCGTCATCGGGCCTGGTGGCGAGAACGCTGCGCAGGTGCGAGATGGCGCGAGGGTGGTCGCCCTTCATCAGGGCGGCAATGCCCAGCAGGCGGCGGGCCTCCGTGTTGCCGGGGGCCAGCGCCAGTACTTTCTCCAACCGTTGCTCGGCAAGGTCGATCTGGCCGGAACCCAAGGCTCCGCCAGCCTCGCGGAGGAGTTGGGGCACCGTCATGTCGATACCGGTTGCGGGCGTTTCACGTGCACGGGGCAGCGGCGGCGCCGACGCTCAGTGCCGTGCAGTGCCGGCGGCGTTCCAGGCTTCCATTCCGCCTTCCACGCTGTGCACGTCGGCGAAGCCGTGGGCCGCGAAGCGCCTGGCGACGTCGAGGCTGGAGATGCCATGCATGCAGATAAAGGCGAGTGCGGTGTCCTTGGGCAGGGCGGCGAGGGCGTCGTAGCCTTCCTCTTCCAGGATGCGCGCCTGCGGCAGCGGGGCGAGCTGGGCGCGAACCGCGGCGGGGCGCACGTCGACCAGGGTGATGCTGCCGTCGGCCAGGCGCTGCTGCAGTTCCTGCACGCTGAGCGATTTGATCTCCTGTGCGCCGGGGAACTTCAGGCTGAGGCCTTCGCCCTGTACGGTGGAGACCCAGTCGATCACGATGCCCTTGGCGCGCTGCGCGCTGGCGGGGTCGAAGTGCACTTCCAGGCCGTTGGCGTGCGCCACGATGTCGCCGTCGCCGGCCGGGGCCAACTGGAAGCCGGCGCTGTGGTCGGGGCCGATCTCCAGATGCAGCGCCAGGCCCTCGGCATTGGCCGTGCCCTGGCGGATCGCCTCGGCGGCCTTGTCGGTGATGGTGATCTCGGGCGGGGTGCGGTCCGGCTGGGGCATGCCGAACAGCTGGTGCAGTTCGCCGCTGCCGTACATCTGGCGGATGATGTCGGCGCCGCCGACCAGCTCGCCTTCCACGTAGAGCTGCGGAATGGTCGGCCAACTGCCGAATTCCTTGATGCCCTCGCGGATTTCCGGGTCGTCCAGCACGTTGACGGTGTGATAGTCCGGCAGCAGTTCGTTGAGCGTGTTGGTCGCGGCGGCGGAGAAGCCGCACATCGGCTGCTGGCGGTTGCCCTTCATGAACAGCACCACACGGTGGTCCTTGAGCAGGGTTTCGATACGTTCGCGGGTAGAGGCGTCGAGGGACATGGAAAGGCTTCCGGCAAGCTGGCTAAAAGGGAATGGTACCCCTGATATGTTGCTGGAGGGGACAGGTTCAAGGTAGCCCGCCCCCTGCGGCTTGCCCGGATCTCAGGCGGTGGCGCGGCCTGCGGTCTCGTCGTGCAGTGCCGTTTCGAGCATCGTTACCACCTTTTCGCCCTGGCCGGTGAAGGCCAGTTCGATCGCGGCATGGTGGTCCAGTGACTCGATTTTCGTGTTGAACAGCCAGTTCCATACGGCCTGGCGGTCCGGTTCCAGGCGTTCGGCCAGGGTCACGATGCATCGGATGATTCCGCTGTCCATGGCTTTAGAAGACGTAGGACAGCGAAGCGAAGTAGCTGACCGCATGGTCGGCATCGACCATCGGGCTGTCGGCGACGGCATGGGGCAGGCGTGTGTAGCGGGCGCTGATTAGCGAGAAAGCCCGGTTGTGAACCGTCCCCCCGTTCGCCCCGAGCGCAGGCACTGCGGGCCGAAGTCGAAGGGTAGCCGCGATGGCGCAGGCGTTGCCGCAGGACTATCGCAGCGCCTGGCGTGCCACCGGCACCGTCGCTTCGGCCCACAGCGTGTACTGCGCCGCGGACGGATGCAGGCCGTCATCGGCGAGCAGCGCGGAATGCTGGCGTGAGAGCCCGGTGATGTCGACCCAGTGGGCGCCGCGGTGCAGGGTTTCGTCGCGGGCGATGGCGTTGTAGCTGTCCAGCTCGGCGCCGATCTTCGCGCAGTCGCGACCACTGTCGCGGGCGAAGGAAGTCACACCCCAATCGGGAATCGACAGCACCAGCACGCGTGACGAACGTTCGCCGGCCAGCGAAATGGCGCGTCCCAGCAGTGCCACGAATTCGCCGCGGTACGCCTCGGCGCTGCGTTCGCGGTACTGGTTGTTGACGCCGATCAGCAGGCTGACCAGGGCGTAGGGCGGGTCGAAGCGTTCGCCATCCATCGCCGCGGCCAATTTGTCGGTGGTCCAGCCGGTGGTGGCGAGGATCTGCGGTTCGGCCAGCGGCACGCCTTCGTTGCGCAGTCGGGCCGCCAGTTGCACGGGCCAGCGTCCGGTGGCCTCGACGCCTTCGCCGATGGTGTAGGAGTCGCCCAGGGCGAGATAACTCAGGGGCATGCCGGGTTCCGGGCTCTTGGCTCCTCCCGCTGCGTGCAGGAGGAGGCAGGGAGGGGGTGATTACGCCGCAGCGACGGTGCGCTCCGGCTGCTCGGTGGCCATTCGCGCCAGCACGCGTTCCATGCGCACGAACACTTCGGCCAGGTCCGCCGGCTGCGGCAACAAGGTCAGGCGCAGGTGGCGACTGGCCGGTGCGTTGAAGCTGGTGCCGGGCACCACGAGCACGGATTCCTCATCCAGCAGGCGCAGCGCGAACGCGTTGTCGTCAAACGTGGCGATACGGTCGGTACGCACTTGCGGGAAGGCGTACAGCGCACCGGCCGGGGCAACCAGGTCCAGATAGTTGCTGGAGGCGACGCCTTCGAGAATCACCCGGCGCGCCTCGTGCAGCCGGCCGCCCGGCGCGGTCAGCGCGTGAATGGTGGGCGCGCCCTGCAGTGCTGCGGGAATTGCCCATTGCGCGGTGACATTGGCGCACAAGCGCAACGCGGCCAGCAGCTGCAGCGCGTCACGGTACTCGGCCGTGCGGGCCGGGTTGCCGGACAGGCTCAGCCAGCCGATGCGGTAGCCGCAGCCGCGATGCACCTTGCTGAGACCGCCGAAGCTGATGCAGGGCAGCTCGCCGGCCACTTCGGCCAGTGGCTGGAACGGCGTGTCGTCATACAGGATGTCGTCGTAGATCTCGTCGCACAGCAACAGCAGGTGATGGCGCGCGGCGATGGCGACCAGTTGTTCCAGCAGCGCCCGCGGGTAGACCGCGCCGGTGGGGTTGTTCGGATTGATCAGCACCAGCGCGCGGGTGCGCGGGGTGACCAGTGCCTCGACTTCGGCCGGATCGGGCAGGTGGCCGTTCTCCGCCAGGCAGCGGTAATGGCGCGGGGTGCCGCCGTTGAGAATGGTGGCAGCGCTCCACAGCGGATAGTCCGGACTAGGCAGCAGTACTTCGTCGCCGGGTTGCAGCAAGGCGCGCAGGGAAAGATCGATCAGCTCGCTGACGCCGTTGCCGACGAAGATGCGCTCCACCTCCACATGGCGTGCGCCGCGAGCGCGTTGCTGTGCGGCAATCGCCTCGCGTGCCTCGTCCAGGCCTTGTTCGTGGCCATAGGCTTCGCTGTCGCGCAGATGTGCGGCGATGGCTTCGCGCAAATGGGCCGGTGCCTCGAAGCCGTAGCGGCCCGGATTGCCGATGTTGAGCTTGATGATCGGCCGTCCGGCCGCCTCCAGTTCGCGTGCGCGACGGGTCAGTGCACCGCGGATTTCGTAGCGCACGTCCGCCAGATGCGCACTGGGTTTGATCGAAGCCACCACCGGCATTCCTCGATATCAGGCCCGGCGCCACCGCCGGTGGGCCGATGCTAGCAGCGTGATGCACTGCAGCGCGAGCGTCCGGGGTGGCGCGCACGGGGCCGATTCCGGGCTATTCTCGGACAACCCCCGGACTGGCATCATCGCCCCCCATGACGGACGTCCAGAACATCGAGCGCCTTCGCCGTATCGGCTGGCGTGGCGAACACCTGCCCAGCGGCGACCTGCGACTGGCTCGCGTGGTGGCCCAGCACCGCACCGGTTACGAGCTGCACGACGGCGAGCAGGCCTTCAGCGCGCAGCCGGCCGGCCATTTCCTGAAGCGTGGCCTGGACCCTTCCGAACGCCCCGCCGTGGGCGATTTCGTGGAGGTCGAGGCGGGCAAGCCACCGCACATCGTGCGCGTGCTGCCACGACGCACGGTGTTGTCGCGCGCCGCCGCCGGCGAGCGCTATGAGCGCCAGCTGATCGCCGCCAACATCGACTACGTGCTGGTGCTGACCGGCCTGGATGGCGACTTCAATCCGGCGCGGATCGAACGCTATCTCTCGCTGACCGAGGATTCCGGCGCGCAGCCGGTGGTATTGCTGAGCAAGCTGGACACCCGAGATGATGCCGAGGAATTGCTGGCCGCCTTGCGCGCGCGCCTGCCCGACGGCACGCCGATCCATGCCATCAACGGCAAGGAAGCGGCCAGCGCCGAATTGCTGACGAAGTACCTGCAGCTCGGCGACAGCGCGGTGCTGGTCGGCTCGTCCGGCGCAGGCAAATCCACCCTGACCAACACCTTGCTCGGGGTGGACAAGATGGCCACCAACACGGTGCGCTTGCACGACAGCCGCGGCCGCCACACCACCACGCATCGCGCGCTGCTGCAGTTGCCCAGCGGCGGTTGCCTGATCGACACCCCCGGCATGCGCGAACTGAAGCTCACCGGCGAGGAAAACCTCGACCTGTTCGCCGATATCGAGGCGTTGGCCGAACAGTGCCGCTTCGCCGACTGCGGCCATGGCAGCGAGCCCGGCTGCGCGGTGCAGGCGGCGCTGGACAGCGGCGAACTGACGCCCGAGCGCTGGCGCAACTACCTCAAACTGCGCGACGAACGCGAGGACCAGGCCGCCACCCTGGAAGCACGCCTGCGCCGACAACGCGGCGGCCGCCCGATCGACCGTCCACACTCGCCGCGCGGCAAGCGCGAGCGGGAATGAAGAAAGACAAGAGTGACCCCGATGAATGCGAAAGACGCTTGCGCGAAATCGACCATCAAAGGTCGCCACGACCTTTGGATTGGATTGGCCTCCGTTGCACTAGGGCTGCTGGTTCTGTTTGGCGCGTGGCGAGAGATCACGCATCATGACGGTCTCCTGCTGGTGATCGCACCGGCCGCGGTGATGCCGCTTCTGGCTTCGCTTCTGGCGAGAAGATCAGCGCGCAAGAACGGGCCATGACCGGCTCGATGGCCTGCGCCCTGCAACGCTACGCCGACCTCGATCGTCGCCTGCTCGCCGCGGTGCGCGGCATCCATATCCTCGGTGCGGTGGCGTGGCCGGCGTCGCTGGAGCGCCGGATGATCGACGACTTTGCACATGCGCGGTTCGCCTTGCCGGACGTGAGCTATCGTCGGCCTGAGCTGGCCGAAGCGCGCGCCGAACTGGCGGCGATCGAGCGCGAAGCCGGCGGTGCCGCGCAAACCGATGCGCTAGGCGATTACCTGCGCCGTACCGCCGAGTCCTGGCGCATCGCAGCGGAGATGTTGGAGGCGGTGGGCAGCACCGGTGTCACCGCGCCGTCGATCGCACTCTACGGCAAGCCGGGTGACGTGATCCCCGGCAGCCATCGCAGCAACCTCGACGCGGCACGCTATTTCGTGGAGCTGTCCGACGAATTGGGCGCCGACCTGTTGGCGGACGACATTCGCGTGGACATCCCGTCCGCCACCTTGCGCGACGAACTGGCCAGCACGCTGGACGGTTTCTTCGGCGCCGGCGTCATTGCCGTGGAACTGGATGCCGAACTCACCGCCAAGGCCGCCGCGGGCGCCACCCGCATCCGTCTGCGTGATGGCACCTGCTTCAGCGAATACGACCGCCACCAGTTGCTGGCACACGAGGCCTACGTGCACTCGCTGACCGCGCTGAACGGCCGCGAGCAGCCGTTGCTGGCCTCGCTGGCGCGCACCTCGCCGCGCGTCACCGCCACGCAGGAGGGCTTGGCGGTGTTTGCCGAGCTGATGTCCGGCGCCATCGATATCGCCCGGCTCAAGCGCATCAGCCTGCGCATCCTGGCCATCGACATGGCATTGAATGGCGCGGATTTCGTCGAGGTGTACCGCTTCTTCCACGAACGCGGGCAGGGCGTGGAAGACAGTTTCCACTCCGCCCAGCGCGTGTTCCGCGGCGTGCCGGTCACCGGCGGCGCGGCCTTCGCCAAGGACAACGTGTACCTGTCCGGCCTGCTTGCCGTGCACACCTTCTTCCGCTGGGCCTTCCGCGAGCAGCGCATGGACCTGCTGCGCTACCTGTTCGCCGGCAAGCTGGCGCTGGCGGACGTGCTCAGCCTGGAGCCGCATTTCGCCGATGGAACCCTGGCGTCGCCACGCTGGCTGCCGCCGTGGATGCGCCACGCGCACGGGCTGGCCGGCAAGCTGGCGTTCTCGGTGTTCATCAACGGCATCCGCATGGGGCGGGTCGAACCGGATGCGCTGTCGGCGAGTGTCTGATCGCGCCTCGCGCAGCGCCTGCGAGGATGGCCGCGGCGCACGTTTCAGGCGCGAAACGTTCCAGGCTTGAAACGGCAGACGGTGGGCTGTTTCGGCGACATGTCCATGCCAGGCGATGCGTTCGGTCCGACGTGGCCCGGTGCTACCATGAGCCGCACCACCGTGCCGGTGGCTCCCTTCATTACCGCATAGATTCCGACACTTCTGATGGCTCACTCCGAAGACCTGCGCCAAGCCGCGCTCGAGTATCACCGTCACCCGCACCCGGGCAAGATCAAGGTCACGCCGACCACCGCGCTGCTGACCCAGCGTGATCTGTCGCTGGCCTATTCGCCGGGCGTGGCCTACGCCTGTGAAGCCATCGTGGACGACCCGAACGCGGCCAGCGAAATGACCGCGCGCTCGAACCTGGTGGCGGTCATCACCAACGGCACCGCGGTGCTGGGCCTGGGCGACATCGGTCCGCTCGCCGGCAAACCGGTCATGGAAGGCAAGGGCGTGCTGTTCCAGAAGTTCGCCGGCATCGACGTGTTCGACATCGAACTCAACGAGCGCGACCCGGACAAGCTGGTCGACATCATCGCCGCGATGGAGCCGACCTTCGGCGGCATCAACCTCGAAGACATCAAGGCGCCGGAATGCTTCATCGTCGAGCGCAAGTTGCGTGAGCGGATGAAGATCCCGGTGTTCCACGACGACCAGCACGGTACCGCGATCATCGTCGGTGCCGCCGTGCTCAACGCGCTGGAAGTGGTGGGCAAGAAGATCGAGGACGTGAAGATCGCCACCACCGGTGCCGGCGCGGCGGGCATCGCCTGCCTGGACATGCTGGTGGCGCTGGGCGTGAAGCCCGAGCACATCATTGCGTTCGACCGCGACGGCGTGATTTACAAGGACCGCGCGGGCCTGGACCCGGACAAGGCGCGTTACGCGCGCGATACCAAGATGCGCACGCTGGCCGAGATCGTCGACGGCGCGGACGTGTTCCTGGGCCTGTCGGCCGGCGGCATCCTGAAGCCGGAAATGGTCGCCACCATGGCCGACAAGCCGGTGATCATGGCGCTGGCCAACCCGAACCCGGAGATCCTGCCCGAAGACGCGAAGAAAGTGCGCCCGGACTGCATCATCGCCACCGGCCGTTCGGACTATCCGAACCAGGTCAACAACGCGGTGTGCTTCCCGTACATCTTCCGTGGCGCGCTGGACGTGGGCGCCACCGGCATCAACGAGGCGATGAAGACTGCCTGCGTGCGGGCCATCGCCGAGCTGGCGCGGATGGAAGCCTCCGACCTGGGCAGCGCCTATGGTGGCGAGGTGCCTTCGTTCGGCCCCGAATACCTGATCCCGCGGCCATTCGACCCGCGCCTGCTGGTGATGCTGGCGCCGGCGGTGGCGCAGGCGGCGATGGATTCCGGTGTGGCCATGCGGCCGATCACCGACATGGACGCGTACAAGGAGAAACTCGGCCAGTTCATCTACCGCACCGGCCTGATCATGAAGCCGGTGTACGACCGCGCCCGCAGTGACCGCAAGCGCGTGGTCTACGCCGAGGGCGAAGAGGAAACCGTGCTGCGTGCGGTGCAGTCGGTGATCGACTACAAGCTGGCCTATCCGATCCTGATCGGCCGTCCCGACATCATCGACATGCGTATCGAGCGCCTGGGCCTGCGCATGCGCCAGGGCGTGGATTTCGAGTTGACCAACATCAACGACGATCCCCGCTTTAACGACTACTGGCAGCAGTACCACGCCATGACCGAACGTCGCGGCGTTACCCCGGACGCGGCCAAGAACCTGATGCGATCGCGGCACACGCTGATCGCCGCGATGATGGTCAAGCGCGGTGAAGCCGACGCGATGATCTGCGGCATGGTCGGTCGCTACCACAAGAAACTGGGCTACGTGCGCAGCGTGTTCGGGCTGGACCCGGGCGTGTCGTGCACCTCGGCGATGACTGGCGTGATCAATGACAAGGGCGCCTGGTTCTTCCTCGACACCCATGTGCAAGCCGATCCCAGCGCCGAGCAGATCGCCGAGGCCACCATGCAGGCGTCGTACCGCCTCAAGCTGTTCGGCATCGAACCGAAGGTGGCCTTGCTGTCGCACTCCAACTTCGGCAGCCACGACAACCCCAGCGCGGCGAAGATGCGCAAGGTGTGGGAAATCCTGCGCCAGCGCGCACCCAAGCTGGACATGGGCGGCGAGATGCAGGCCGATACCGCGTGGGACGAAGTGTTGCGTCGGCGCATCTTCCCCAACACCACCTTGACCGGTCGCGCGAACCTGTTCGTGATGCCCAACCTGGACGCCGCCAACATCACCTACAACATGGTGCGCGTGATGACCGACGGCGTGGCGATCGGGCCGATCCTGATGGGCGTGGACAAACCCGCGCACATCATCACCTCGGCATCCAGCGTGCGACGCGTGGTCAACATGACCGCCATCGCCGCCGTGGATGCGCAGATCCGCGCCGCGCGCGCATAGCGCGCGCAAAAAAATGAAGTTGGTTTCGAAGCCGGGCGCTACTTCACCCAGTAACGCTCGGCAGGCGAACCCGCCCACCGCCTTCGCCTCCTCTCCCCTTTGGGGAGAGGATTGAGGTGAGGGGTGGGTGCTCGCGGTAGCCTGCAACGAAAGCACGCTTCGTAGCTCTCTCGTCGCCAGCGTGTCCCCTCACCCCAGCCCTCTCCCCGGAGGGGCGAGGGAGTGCCTCTTCGGCACCGTCCTCTCGAACTTGCAGGCCTTCGCCTCCTCTCCCCGTCGCGGAGAGGATTGAGGTGAGGGGCGGGTGCTCGCGATGACGCGCAACGAAAGCACGCTTCGTAGTTCCCTCGTCGCCAGCGTGACCCCTCACCCCAGCCCTCTCCCCGGAGGGGCGAGGGAG
>NZ_FOSR01000004.1:0-35464 GCF_900114325.1 Rhodanobacter glycinis | reverse complement strand
TGCTCGCGATGACGCGCAACGAAAGCGCGCTTCGTAGCTCCCTCGTCGCCAGCGTGTCCTCTCACCCCAGCCCTCTCCCCGGAGGGGCGAGGGAGTAGCTCTTCGGCACCGTCGTCTCGAACTTGCGGGCTTTCGCCTCCTCTCCCTTCCGGGGAGAGGGCGCAAAGGCAACACCCCATGCGCCACCGCATGGACGCCCATCGACGGACGTCCAATTGGCAGTCGTGTGCCCCGCGGGCTAGACTTGACTGTCAGCCTGCTGCATCCCCCTGCGGCAAGCCTCCCCACCCAGAATCTGCGCCGCACGGCGCCGCGGAGAACCTTCAATGGATCAGCTCGACGATATCCTCCACCAGGACATCGACCCCACCGAAACCCGAGAGTGGATCGACTCGCTCGATGCAGTGATCCATCACGACGGCACCGAACGTGCGCATTTCCTGCTGGAGCGCATGGTCGACACCACCCGTCGTTCCGGCGGCTACCTGCCGTTCGACCCCACCACCGAGTACGTCAACACCATTGCACCGGCGAACGAGGCCAAGAGCCCCGGTGACGCGGCGATGGAATGGCGCATCCGTTCGCTGATCCGCTGGAACGCGATGGCGATGGTGGTGCGCGCCAACCGCAAGCCCGGTGATCTGGGCGGCCATATCGCCAGCTTCGCCTCGTCGGCCACGCTGTACGACGTGGGCTTCAACCATTTCTGGCGCGCGCCCAGCGCCGATCATCCGGGCGACCTGGTGTTCCATCAGGGCCATTCCAGTCCGGGCATCTATGCGCGTTCGTTCCTTGAAGGTCGCATCAGCCAGGAACAGCTCGACCTGTTCCGCATGGAAGTCGTGGGCCATGGCCGCGGCGCGTTGTCGTCCTACCCGCATCCGTGGCTGATGCCGGATTACTGGCAGGTGCCCACCGTGTCGATGGGCCTGGGTCCGATCCAGGCGATCTACCAGGCGCAGTTCTTCAAGTACCTGGAGCACCGCGGCCTGGTTCCCAAGAGCGATCGCAAGATCTGGTGCTTCCTGGGCGACGGCGAAACCGACGAGCCCGAGTCGCTCGGCGCGATCGCGCTGGCCGGCCGCGAGAAGCTGGACAACCTGATCTTCGTGATCAACTGCAACCTGCAGCGTCTGGACGGTCCGGTGCGCGGCAACGGCAAGATCATCCAGGAACTCGAAGGCGTGTTCCGCGGCGCCGGCTGGAATGCGCTCAAGGTGGTCTGGGGCAGCTACTGGGATCCGCTCCTGGCGCGCGACACCGATGGCACGCTGCGCAAGCTGATGATGGAAACCGTGGACGGCGAGTACCAGGCCTGCAAGGCCTTCGGTGGCGCCTATACGCGCGAACATTTCTTCGGCAAGTACCCGCAGACCCGCGCCATGGTCGCCAACCTGTCCGACGACGACGTGTGGCGCCTGAACCGTGGTGGCCATGATCCGCACAAGGTCTACGCCGCCTATCACGCCGCCGTGCACACCGAGGGCATGCCCACCGTGATCCTGGCCAAGACGGTCAAGGGCTACGGCATGGGCCTGGGTTCGGGCGAATCGCAGAACCCGACGCACCAGCAGAAGAAGCTGGACGACGAGGCCGTGCGCGCGTTCCGCGACCGCTTCAACATCCCGCTCGAGGACGACCAGCTCAAGGATGTGCCGTACTACCACCCGGGCAAGGACTCGGAGGAAGTGCAGTACATGTTGGAGCGCCGCAAGGCACTGGGCGGTGCGCTGCCGCAGCGTCGCCGCAAGGCCGACGAGAGCTTCAAGGCGCCGGCGCTGGATGCCTTCGAGCAGATCACCAAGGGCACCGGCGAGCGCGAGATCAGCACCACCATGGCGCTGGTCCGCGGCATGAACCTGCTGCTGCGCGACAAGGCCATCGGCCCGCGCGTGGTGCCGATCGTCGCCGACGAGGCGCGCACCTTCGGCATGGAAGGCATGTTCCGGCAGATCGGCATCTACGCGCCGTTCGGCCAGAAGTACAAGCCGCAGGATTCCGACCAGCTGCTGTACTACCGCGAAGACCAGAAGGGCCAGGTGTTGCAGCAAGGCATCAGCGAGGCCGGCGGCATGGCGTCGTGGATGGCGGCGGCGACCAGCTATTCGGTCAGCAACCAGCCGATGCTGCCGTTCTTCATCTACTACTCGATGTTCGGCTTCCAGCGCATCGGCGACCTGTGCTGGGCTGCCGGCGACATGCGGTCGCGTGGCTTCCTGGTCGGTGGCACCTCGGGTCGCACCACGCTCAATGGCGAAGGCCTGCAGCACGAGGACGGCCATTCGCACCTGATGTCCGGCGCGATCCCGAACGTGCGTTCGTACGACCCCACCTTCTCCTACGAGGTGGCGGTGGTGCTTCAGGACGGCGTGCGCAGCATGCTGCAGGACCAGGAGGATCACTACTACTACATCACCGTGATGAACGAGAACTACGCGCACCCGGACATGCCGGAAGGCAGCGCGGAGGGCATCATCAAGGGCATGTACCTGTTCAAGGACGCCGGCAAGCCGAAGAAGGGCGAGACGCGCGTGCAGCTGATGGGTTCGGGCGTGATCCTGCGCGAGGTGATTGCCGCCGCCGAACTGCTGGAGAAGGACTTCGGCGTCAGCGCCGACATCTGGTCGTGCCCCAGCTTCAGCGAGCTGCGCCGCGACGGTTTCGACGCCGAGCGCTGGAATCGCCTGCATCCGGAAGCCAAGCAGCGCGTGCCGTACATCACCGGTTTGCTGGAAGGTCGCCAGGGCCCGGTCGTTGCCGCCACCGATTACGTGCGCGAGTTTGCCGACCAGGTGCGTGCGTTCATTCCGGACGGCATGCGCTACACCGTGCTGGGCACCGACGGTTTCGGCCGTTCGGACACGCGCGAGCATCTGCGCGGTTTCTTCGAGGTCGATCGCTACTGGATCGCCCATGCCGCCCTCGCCGCGCTGGCGAAGGACGGCAAGGTCAACGCCAAGGACGTGGCGCGCGCGATCAAGGAATACAAGCTCGATCCGGACAAACCCAACCCGTTGACTGTCTGAGTCATCGCGTCGCTCCACGAAAAAGCCGCCCATCGGGGCGGCTTTTTCGTGGAGCCGGTTCTTTTGCAAAGCCTTTTTCGATGCCGAACGCCCGACAGATGGGGCGTCGTCGTGGGTATCGAAAGGTGGGAGCGCCCCCTGTGCGCGAATGCCTCGACGCCGATCAAAACCAGGAGCCATCGCGCACAGGGTGCTCCTACCCGGCAAGCGGTTGGTGCGCTCAGTCCTCGTCGTCGCTGCGGAACACCTTGCGCAGCAACAGGAACGCGCCGATGGTGCCGGCCACGATCGCTACGGTGGCGGCCGGATGGCGGTTCACCTGGCGACGCAGGCGGCGGTACTGGTAGTTCGCCTCGTCGGCGAGGTCCTCGGCGGCGCGCGACACGCGCTGGCCATAGTCGCGGTTGCCCAGGCGTGAAACGCTGCGGCGGCCACGGGCCATCCAGCCCTGGGCGGTATCGCCGACATCACCGGCGTAACGGCGCACGCGGTCGCCGAGGTCGTCGACGCGGCTTTCGAGATCGCGAGACCGGCTCATGGACATTCTCCTCAGGTTGGGACGGTTCACGTTGCCAGCCGACCCGTGAGCTGGGCGTAAACGGGGCATCCGGCCGTTCAGCCCAGCGTGTATTCGCCGCCGCGTTCCAGTGCGCGCTGGTAGGCGGGGCGGGCATGGATGCGTTGCAGGAAAGCCCACAGCTTCGGCCGGCTTTCGTTGAGCCCGCCACGGGAGGCGGCGGCCTCCAGCGGGAAGCTCATCTGGATGTCGGCGACACTGAATTCCGGACCGCCGAACCACGCGCTCTTGCCCAGTTCGCCTTCCATGTAGTCCAGGTGCAGCGCGATCTGCGGATCGACGAAACCGTGCTGCACCTTGCCGGCGATGCCCTTGGCGATCGGCCGCGCGAAGAACGGCATCGGTGCAGTTTCGACGCGGTGGAACACCAGTTTCAGCAGCAGCGGCGGCATCGCCGAACCCTCGGCGTAATGCAGCCAGTAGTTGCAGCGCAGGCGCTGCGGTGTGCCATGCGGCGGAATCAGCGTGCCGGTGCCGTAGCGATCGGCCAGGTATTCGACGATGGCGCCGGACTCGGCCAGCACGGTGCCATCGTCGTCGACCACCGGCGACTTGCCCAACGGATGCACCGCGCGCAGTTCCGGCGGCGCCAGCATGGTCTTCGGATCACGCTGGTAGCGCTTGATCTCGTAGGGCACGCCAAGCTCTTCCAGCAGCCAAAGGATGCGCTGCGAGCGCGAATTGTTGAGGTGATGGACGGTGATCATGGCAACGCTCCGGCAGGGGCCCCAAGTGTAGGGGCCCGCTGGCGGGCGATGCTTTTGCTTTCCGCTCTCTGGAGCGCCAGAGCAGGAGCATCGCCCGCGAGCGGGCTCCTACTACATGGGAATGATGGGGGACGAATGGCTCAATAGATCTCGCCCACGCAGCAGCGCAGGCTGCCGCCGGCTTTCTCGATTTCGGACAGGTCCACCGCGCCGAGGCGGAAGCCCCATTGCGTGAGCGACTCACGCTGCTCGTCGCGCAGCGAGGCGGCGGCCACGGCGCTCATCCACACGCGGTCGTCGGCGAGGGTGATGGCATTGGCGGCGTACGCCTGTTTCTGGGCGGGAGTGAGCCAGAGTGCGCGGTCGCCGTAGGCGCTGGCGATGGCCTGCGGCACGGCCGGATCACGGAAGCCGTCGGCGGCAAGAATCGCCGCGCGGCCGGCGAGCAGGGCGAACACCACGTTGGTGTGGTATTCGCTTTTGGTCAGCTCGAAACAGAACGTCAGGCGCAGGCCGAAGGCCTTGTGCATCGCCTCGGCACCGGCCATGTCGCAGCGTTCGCTGAGGCCGCAGTAGCCGATGCCGCGGGCGCGGTCGATGATCAGCGAGCCGGTCAGTTCGGCGACGAGGTCATTGCAGCCGGACAGGTCGACTTCGTCGTAGTCCAGCATCTCGCCGAAGAACGCGCGGATGTCGCCGCGCTGCGCTTCGCGCTGGCGCACAGGATGGCGCATGCGCCCGACCACCAGCGTATCGGGCGCGGTGCCGAACACGTTGTTCGGAAACACCGCGTCGGGCGTGGCCGGGTCGCCGGGGAATACGATTACCGGCACGTCCTCGCGCAGTGCCTGCGCCAGCGACTGGTGCTGGGCCAGCGCACGCAGCGGGTCGACGGCCTGGTCCATCGCCATGTAGCGGTTGTCCCGCGCCGATTCTGCGGCCAGGGTGAAGTCCGCCGGCGCTACCAGGAATGCGCTCCGCGCCGTGGCGGCCATGCCGGGCTGCGGCGCGAGTGTCTGGAAGGCTTCGAGGAAGGCGGCGGGCGAGGTGACGAGCATGGCTGAACTTCCCGGGCAGAAATGCGAAGTTTAAACGCCATCGCGATGGCTTGCCGACGCTGCCGTCGCGCTTTGCGCGATGCCGCCTGCCTACAGCGTGTCGGCGGCCGGTTCCACGTCGGCCGGCTCCACATGCAGTTTCTGGCGCCGGCGCAGGGTGGGGAACATCGTCATCCACAAGCCCACCACCACCAGCGTGCCGATGCCGCCGAGCAGGGTGGCGTTCACCGCACCCAGCCACGCGGCGAGCATGCCCGATTCGAATTCGCCGAGCTGGTTCGAGGTGTTGATGAAGATCGCGTTCACCGCGCTGACCCGGCCGCGCATCGCGTCCGGCGTATCCAGTTGCACCAGCGCCCCGCGAATCACCATGCTGACCATGTCGAACGCGCCCAGCGCAAACAACGCCAGCAGCGACAGCCACAGTGCGGTGGATACGGCGAACACCAGCGTCGCCGCGCCGAAGCCGGCCACCGAGGCGAACATGATCATGCCCACGCGGCGCTGCATGTCGTGCCGCGCCAGCCATACCGACATCAGCAGTGCGCCCACCGCCGGCGCCGCGCGCAGCAGGCCCAGGCCCCACGGACCGGTGTGCAGGATGTCCTTGGCGAAGATCGGCAGTAGCGCGGTGGCGCCACCCAACAGCACCGCGAACAGGTCCAGCGAGATCACCCCCAGCACGTCCTTGCGCGCGCGAATGAAATGCACGCCGGCGAACAGGGTTTTCAGCGTGGCCGGTTCGCGTTTCGGTGGGGTGTGCTCGTAGCGCAGGCGCGCCATCATCGTGGCGGCGACGAGATACAACGCGGCAGCCGTGAGGTACACCACGCCGGGGCCGGCCACGTACAGCAGGCCACCTACCGCGGGGCCCAGGATCATCGCCATCTGGAATGCCGAGCCGCTCACTGCCACCGCGCGCGGCAGCATCGAGGTCGGCACCAGTGCCGGCAGCAGCGACTGCATCGACGGCGACTCGAATGCCTTGGCCACGCCAATCACGAACACCAGTGCGAGGATGCCCGTTTCGTGTATGCGGTGGGTCATGGTCAATGCGGCCAGCAACACGATGGCCGTCCATTCCGCGATCTGCCCCAGCAAGACCACACGGCGTCGTTCGAACTGGTCGGCCACGTGTCCGGCCGGCAGCGCCAGCAACACCGAGGGGATGAACTGCACCAGCCCGATCAGGCCCAGGTCGAAGGCGCGTCCGGTGATCGCGTAGATCTGCCAGCCCACCGCCACCGACAGCATCTGGAAGCCGAAGCCGGAGGCAATGCGCGCGCACCAGAAGGCAACGAAGGCGGGGTGTTGCAGCAGCGAATCGGAGCGTGGAGCGGTGGGAGAAGGCATCTGGGGATCCGGGCGGGGCCGCGCATTGTCCCACGGCTCAGTCCGGTCTTTACCGTGATCGCGGGGTAAAGAATATCGAATAGCTGCTTTTTGCTCGTCATCCCGGCGTCGGTCCACTGTTGTCCGGAATAACCCGGGCATGGCTCCCAAGGCGAAGGCGTGGCGATGTTTGCCCGGGATACGGCGAGGAGGTGACTCCACATCGGCTGGCGATGACCTATCGTGCTCGTCATCCCGGCGAAGGCCGGGATCCAGTGACGATCACGCTTGCTCAAGCCACACAGTCACTGGATTCCGGCCTTCGCCGGAATGACGGGCAAAAACCGATTTCGGCATATGCCACCGCACGACTGCGGGTATTCGAAATTATTCCGGACAGCAGTGGGCCTTCGCCGGAATGACGAGCAAGGGCGGGGTGCCTGCGCGCATTGCGCGGCGAAAGCGTTCGTGCCGAATTCACTCGCGCTTACCCGCGCATCCGTCAGAGTGGATGCGCATTCCCACCGAGGAGGTCGTTGCGATGGCTCAATATGTCGAACGTGTCTGTGTCGATCCGGCCGATATACGCCGCCTCGAGTCGCTGGTGGCCGATCTGCAGGGCAACGGCCACGTGTCGATCGTGCAAAAGGACGGCAGCGTGTGCGAGGGCGTGGTCAGCGTACGTCCCACCATGCAGGTGATGCGCGACCAGAGTGGCCGCGAAGGCATCAACGCCGAGTTGCGCCTGGAGCGACCGCGGGAACCGGCATGGAACCGGCGCATCTGGCTTGACCAGATCGAGCGGGTCGAGCATCTGGATTCGATCCTTGGCAGTGAATCCTGAGTGGATGGCGGAACACGATGTGTTTGCGCACCGGCGGCTTGCTCGAACCCGACGCCGGTGTGCGGTGGTGCCGCGGCGCGATCATCCTTTCCGCGTAAAGCCGTCCGCGTTCCATTCCTCGCTGCCGACGCCGTGGTGCACGAAGAACAACCCGTCGGGATCGTACTTGCGCTTCGCCGCGGCGAGGCGCGGATAGTTGCTGCCCCAGAATCCCTGCTGCCAGTCGCGCAGGAAGTAGTCGCTTTCCGAGACGTAGGAGCCGGCGTCGGGCGCTACGGCGCGCAGCGCATCCATGGCCTTGTCGACGGCCGCCGCCTCCCGCCTTGCTTTGGATAGGTCGGGTTTCGCACCCGGCATGCCGGGGAAGGCCGGTGCGCCGGCTGCACCGATGAGCGCCAGCGCGAAGGCGTCCAGCACCTGCGGATGGGTAGCGGTGTCGCGGGCCGCGGCGATACTGTTGGCGGGCGCACCGGCCAGGCCCTTGTTGAAGTGCAGTTGGAAATCCCACTGCTGCGCGGCGGCGAACAGCGCATCCACCAGCTTCGGCTGCTGTCCGGCTTGCAGCAGCGAGGCCGGCAGCCAGGCCGACTGGTAGCCGTGAATGAACCAGCACGCCTGCTCGTGGTCGCCCGCCCATACGTAGTGGTCGCTCGGCTCGCCCGGCCGGCCGTCCGGCACGATCGCCTGCGGTGCGTATCGGCGATAGAACCCGGCGTCCCAGAAATGCCGGGCCGGCGTGGTTGCGATGAGGAACGGCTTGGTGATGCGGCAATCCTTGCGGGCGCGTACCCAGTCCAGGAAGGGAGCCCAGGTTTGCTCGGCTTCCTGCTGGCTCATGCCTTGGAACAGCATCATCGCTTCCAGCGTATTGCCGCCCTGGAACTTCAGGTGCTCGCCCCAGTGCGGGTTGAACAGCGCGCGCTGGTAGAAATCCATCGCCGCGGCGATCAGGGCGCGGTACGCCGCGTCCGAGTCGGCCTGGATGGTGCCAGCCACCACGCCGAAGAACTCGGGCAGTTCGAACGTGCGCAAGGTCAGCCGCGTGAGCACGCCCAAGCTGCCGCCACCGCCGCCCTTGAGGCCCCAGAACAGTTCGGGGTTCGTGCGGGCATTGGCGATGCGCACCTGGCCGTCGGCGGTGACCACTTCGGCTTCCAGCAGGTTGGAGGCCGCCGTGCCCCAGTTCTTGGAGAAACTGCCGAAGCCACCGCTTTGCACCAGCCCGGCCACGCCGACGGTGGTGCAACCGCCGCCCTGCACGTAGCGACCACCGTGGGTGGTTACCGCGTTGTAGGCGTCGATCCACATCGCGCCGGCTTCCACGCTCACCGCTGCTTGCGGCGACATGTGGCCGACACAGCCGTGCGGCACAAAGGCGTCGTGCAGCGCGATCTTGTTCATGTGGCGCGTCCACACCAGCAGCGAATCCGGCGCGTCCGAGGTGCCCTGGTAACTGTGGCCGCCACCTTTCACCACCAGCCGCAGGTGGTGCTGGCGGGCGAAATTGACCGCTGCGACCACATCGGCCGTGTTCTCCGCCGCCACCGCATAGGAGCTGGGTTGCGAGGTCCAGGCATCAGCCCAGCCGCTGGTCTGGGTCAGGGCCGGGTTGTCACCCACTGCAAACGGGTTGGCGAGTTGTTTCAATGCCGGGGACGCGGCACCTTGGGCAAACGGGGGCTCCAGCTTCAGCAGCCGGCCGCCGACGTCGCGTTTCAGTCGTTCCCATTCCGCAGTCGCCGGCCAGCCGGTTTGGCCCGGACGTACCCGCGAACGCAGAGCTGTCGCCAGCGTGCCGGCGCCGTGCGCCAAGGCGGTGCCGCTGCGCATCAACAGCGGCAGCAGGGGCAGGGTGACGGCTGCCTTCAACAGGTCGCGTCTTTTCATCGGGTGGCTCCGGGGTGACTGGGCATGGCCGCAGCGTGGCCCTCGATCACGGCCTTTCCCAGCGCGAAGTGACGAATCGCGGGTGCGCAGGGACGAACCGATCCCGCCGCGTGACGAGGCACATGGGGATTTCGCCAGCGCCACGTAGAATCGCCGGCATGAGCGAACAGGCGGATGTCGAATATCGGGATTTCCAGCGTTGGGGGCGCTCGGTCGAGGTCGCCTTCTGGGTGGCTCTGGCCATTCTCAACACGGTATTCAACGGTATCGTCGCGCAGATCGATCATTCCCGCACGGCGGCATGGGAACCGTGGGTATGGGAGTCGAGCAGCTCGCTGTTGGTCCTGCTGCTGATTCCGTTCATCCAGGTGGTGGAGCGGCGTTGGCCGTTCCGCTTCGATACCTGGCGCCATAGCCTGCCCCGTCATCTGCTGGCCAGCCTGGCGTTCAGCCTGATGCACGTCGCCGGCATGGTCGAGCTGCGCAAGCTGGCCTATGCGCTGGTCGGCTGGCATTACCGCTTCGGGGCGTGGTGGCCGAATTTCGGTTACGAGTACCTGAAGGACATTCGCAACTATTTCCTCATCATTGCGCTGATCTGCCTGTCGCGGCTGTGGCTGCTGCGCAAGCAGGGCGAGGCGACGTTGCTGGCCGAGCCGGACGAAGGCGTGCCGGTGGAGCCGGTGGATCGGCCCGAACGCTTCCTGGTGCGCAAGCTGGGCAAGGAATTCCTGCTTGCCGCGCGCGAAATCGAATGGCTGCAGGCGGCGGGCAATTACGTGAACCTGCATGTACGCGGTCGCGATTATCCGCTGCGCGCCACCATGGCCGGCATCGAGGAGCGGCTCGATCCGGCGCGCTTCGTGCGCGTGCATCGCAGCTATCTGGTCAACCTGGATTACCTGGCCGAGATCGAGCCGCTGGACACCGGCGACGCACGGCTGCACCTGCGTGATGGCGCGAAAATTCCGTGCAGTCGCCGCTATCGCGCCGCGTTGCGCGAGCACGCCGGTCAGCCCGCGACAGTGGAGTGAACTTGCACAGCGGCGCCGGCTCGTTCCAAGCTAGGCATCTGTTATCCAGGAATCTGCCGACGATGATGAAGCCGACCTTCCGCCATGGTCTCGTTGCGCTTGCCGTGTGCGCTGCGCTGGGGCTCGCCGCCTGTTCGCAGCAGGGCGGCAATGCGTCAGCCCCGGCCAGCGGTGCGCAGGCGCAAGCTCAGGCCAGGCAGGCCGATGCGGCGCGCCAGCTGGCCACTTATCGCGAACTGCTGAAGATCAAGAACGACCAGATGGCAGCCTCGCTGGGCCAGGACATCGTCAGCCGCTTCCCGGACAGCGCGGCGGCAAAGGAAGTGCAGCAGACCTTGCCGGACATCGAGAAGCGCTGGAAGGCGGAAAGCGAATCGCGTCGACTCAAGGGCTTGTGGCTGTATCAGCTCGGGCCGATGGAAGGCGGCACGCAGTCCACCGCAGCCATCTACAGCAGCGAGCCGGGCGGCAACGACGCCGTGCGGCTGGTGCTGCGCCGGCATTCGGACTGGGGCCAGAGCGTGTTCCTGTTCGGCAGCGGCCACGGCTTCGTGTGCAAGGGCAATTGTCTGATTCCTGCAACCTTCGACGGCAAGCCGCGCAAACTGCGCGCCTATCGGCCCAACGGCGGCGAACCGGCCCTGTTCATCCGCGACGACCAGGCCTTCATCGACGCCATGGCGAAAACGAAGAAGATCACCATGGACGTGACCCTGACCGATGGCGACAAGCACGAAACGCTGACCTACGAGGTGGCCGGGTTCGAGCCGGCGAAGTGGCAGAAGGTGACCATGCACAAGGGCGGCAAGAAGAAATAGGCACGTGCACGGCACGGATGCTTGCGCGTTGTAATGGGCAGGTTTCCAGCGGAGGTAGCCACCATGTCATGCGTGCGGGTATTGATGGCCATCGTCCTGGCCGGCCTGCTGGCCGCCTGTTCCAGCGTGCCCTATGCGCAGCGTCAGCAGCAGCGCCAGGCTGCGTACCTCGCGGCAGCCGGCGCGCCGGTGCGCAGCTTCCGTTTCTTCGCGCCGTTGTGGTCGTGGGAGCCGCTGAGCGATACGCAGCTCGCCGTCTACACGCGGCCGAACAAGGCCTGGCTGCTGGATGTGGGCGGCGCTTGCCAGAACCTCGAATTCACCAACGCGATCGGGCTGACTTCGAACCTGGACGAAGTGTCGGTGAACTTCGACAAGGTGCTCACCGGGCATCGCGACTTTCCCTGCACGATCACGCGCATCCGCCCGGTGGATGTGGCGCGCCTGAAGATCGAGCAGGCGAAACAGCGCAAGATCGAATCGGAACCGCGCACGGCGGCGCCGGTCCGATAGCGCACAACCGAACTACGAACGCGCGGGTTCCGGCGCCAGCGCGGCATTGGCGCGCGAGGGCAGCGGCCATACGCGGTGGCTGAACCGTGTCAGCGGCCTTTCCAGCATGTCGTGCAGGCGTGGCGACAGATCCAGCGGCTTGAGCAGCATTCTTGCCGTGGTGTTGGCGCCGAAATGGGCGCGCAGGCGCTGATGGACGCGGTCGGCGAGCTGCGCACGGCTGGCCGGGTCGGCGACTTGCTGCGGATAGCACTGCGCGAACACCGGCTGGAGCGCCGCGTCATGGTTTGGCGCGCGTCCGCGCCGGGCCTGGCCCAGCATGGCGCGAAGCATCCGGTAGCGACCGGTTCCTTCTTCGGTGCGGCACTGCTCCAGCTGCTGGCAGAAGCGGTTGAAGTGGCGGACTTCGTCGCGCTTGATGCAGGCGACCAGTTCGCGCAGCACCGGTTCGTCGGTGATCTCGCCGAGCGCGCGGTAATGGCTGGCCACGCCGGCACCGATCACGCAACGTGCGGCCAGGGTCAAGCCGCGCTCGCGGTAGAGCTCGGGCGGTTGCACCACGGCGGCATCGAGACAGGCCTTGAAGCCGGCCTGCCAGTCGTATTCCGGCCAGACATGGCGCACGTAAGCGGCCAGGGCATGGCCGTGCTGGCACTTTTCCGGTTGCCAGCATTGGCGCAACCACGCTTGCCATGCGCGGTCACCGGCAAACTGTTTGACCAGTTCGTGCATGTGCGGCTGTGCCGCCTGTTCGGCGAACGACGCGGCGCAAACCAGGAAGAACAGGTCTTCGTCGTGGCGGATGCGCGCGACGTCGATGCGCGTCAAGTCCAGATTTTCCAGCGTCCACGGCTGGGCGTCGGTGGTGTCCACGGTGGGGTTCCTGCTGGGGGAATGGGCCGGGAACGGGGCGAGAAACGCCGCAGAGTGACCTGGCGATGAGCGATCCAGCATAAGGGCCGGACCGCTGCGTGGATTAACGCGAACCGACTCGCCGGTATTTTCGACGAGGTGCCGGTGTCAACGCACCACGGTCACCGGCACGTGCGCACGCGCCAGTACGTCGCCGGAGACCGAGCCGAGCAGCCAGCGCGCCAGCGTGCCGCGGGCAGTGTGACCAATCACGATGTGGTCGATATCGTGTTGCTGCACCTGGCTGAGCAGCACGTCGCCGGGACTGCCGTGGGTGACTTCGAGGTCGATCAGGCCAGCGGCGTCCGGTTCCAGCGTCTTCAGTTCGTCGAGCAGGTCCTGCGCACGTTGCGCGCCGGCATCGGTCATCATCAGCGCGCAGGTGTCGCCGCCCTCGGCGACCTGCAGCACGGACACCACGCGTACGCGGCCACCGCATGCCCGCGCCACATCCATCGCGAAACGGAATGCCTGTTGCGAGGATTCGGAACCGTCGTAACCAACCAGTGAATGTTTGAGCATGTTTTCTCCATGGGTGACGGCGTCGAGCCTGCGTGACGAAGTTTGCGCGCCCGGTTGTTAGTGAATCATCAAGGCATGCGTGACCAAACCCCGGCGACGGCACCTGCACGCCGCCGTCACGCTGCCGTGCGGGCGCTGAACAGGTATTCCGGTTTTGTCTGTTCGTTCACTTGTTGCGTCAGAGACTGGACGCTTAACCGGCGATCACGCCAAACGTAAGGAGAGGACCATGAGCAAGCGTACCCTTGGACTGACGGCTGCCCTGATGCTGTGTGCGGGTGCGATGACGGCGTTGCCGGTGGCTCCCGTGCATGCGGCCGAAACGGCGAAGGTGGAATGTCACCTGAAATTCAAGCTGTCCGGCTGGTCGCTTATCTACAAGCACGCCGAGGGCACTGGCTTCGTGACTTGCGACAATGGCCAGAGCGCACCGGTGAAGATCAGCGTGGTCGGCGGTGGCCTCACCGCGGGCAAGTTCCGCATTGACCATGGCAAGGGCGAAATCAGTGATGTGCGCAGCATCGCCGACGTATTCGGCGATTACGCCCAGGCGGGCGCCGAGGCCGGCGTGGTCAAGAGCGGCACCGCGCAGGTGCTGACCAAGGGCACCACGTCGCTGGCGCTGGCTGGTACCGGCGAGGGCGTGAACCTTGGCGTGTCGGTGGGCAAGTTCACCATCAGCCGCCGCTGATCCTGGCAGGCAACGCGACGACGAAGGGCGCCTCCGGGCGCCCTTCGTCGTATCGGCGAGGCGAGCTCGCACGCCCGGTTCGCCGCGAAGTACCATGTATCGTCTCCATGACAGACCGGGTTCGGTGACCGGTTTGCAGTACGCCTGGCGCACCTCGCGCCTGGTCGATCCATACGGGTTTCGTCGCGAAGGTCTGTCGTGACGTGGGTTTGAAAGCGAATTCCGGCCTGGTTCTGCATGACCTGGCCTCATCAAGAAAGGTGGTTTCCCGATGCCATTCACCATGCGCACGAGCGCATCCTCGTCAAGACTGGCGCTGTGGCGCATCGTGCTGTGGCTGATCCTGCTGCTGGCCGCGTTTGGCTGCCTGCAATACGTGCATCACGCACAGGAAGTGTGGGCGCACCTGAAGGCTTTGGGGTCTGGCGATGCGCAAAGGGCCGCGGGGCTTCGCGTCATGCTGGCCTGGGATGCCGGGTACCTGTTGGCGGCCTTTGCACTGATCGTGTTGTGCGCGGGCGGCATTCTGCACCAGGCCTGGTCGCGACTGCCGCTGCAGGTGGCTGCCGGAATCCTGGCGGCGTGGTCGGCATTGAGCGGCTTGTGGCTGTTCCAGCAATGGCACGGTTTTGTCGATTCGGCGACGGCGATGGCCGCTGCCGCCGGCCCGCAGGGGGCGGTGGCGTTGCAGGCGCTGCTGGACCATGCGCGGCGCAGTTACCACATCGGCCTGGCACTCAAAGTGGTTTCGGTGCCCGTGCTGGTATGGCTGGCGTGGCGGTTGGGCCAGCCGTCGGTGAAAGCGCAATTCCGTGGGCGCAAGGATTCGCTGACGCGCTGAATCCAGCGGCGTGGCCGGCCCGGGTTCAGCGCGGGTTCGCTCGCGCCGGGGTATCGCTGTGCGCTGGAATCCGCCGGAAACCCGTCATGCGTCATCTGCCCCTCATCCTGTTCGGATTGTTCGCTGCCGCGACCAGTGTCCATGCGCAACAGCTGGCGGCGACCTGCCACGCCAGCAGCAGCTACGACCTCACCGTGCAGGCGAACAGCCTGCTGTTCGACCGGCCCGCCCCGGCACCGCGACGGGTGCTGCTGGAGGACGGCACGCTGCGGGTTGATGGCCAAGCGGTGGCGCTGAATGACGAAAACCAGGATCGGCTGAGCCTGTTCGAACGCAACCTTCGTGCGCTGGTGCCACGGGTGAAGGCCGTGGCCGACCAGGGCGTGGACGTCGCGGTGCAGGCCATCCGCAGCGAAGCGGGCGGATTGAACCTGGGCGCCGATACGCGTGCCGAACTGGATCGCCGGCTGGCGGCGGATGCGGCCGACCTCAAACAGCGCATCGCGGCCAGCCAGAGCACCCACGACTGGCACGGTACCGCCGCCAACCAGTATGCCCAGCGCCTGGCCAGCGACATCGTGCCGCTGCTGGCGGCCGATCTTGGGCAGCAGGCGCTGACCGCGGCCATGAGTGGCGACCTGCAGGGTGCCGCCGCCCTGCGCGACCGCGCCAGCAACCTGGCCAACACATGGCCGGCCCGCCTGCAGCAACGCATGCAGGTGTTGCGCCCGCGGATCGAGGCCTTGTGCCCGGACATCCAGCGCCTGGCCTCGCTGCAGCAGGGGATCCGCGACGATCAGGGGCGGTCGCTGGACCTGCTTGAGGTAGGTCATTGAGTCGCCCAACCTTGAACGGATTCTGAGTGCTTTGCCCACGCGCGGGGCGGGTTAACCCTGCGCTAAGTGGCCGGGTTCGAAACTGGCCACCAGTTCCCCATGGACAGGAGGCGGCCCCGTGTCGCCCGTATCGCAACATCCCGTATCGCGACACGCTGTATCGCGACACCCTTGGCGCAGCATGATCCGTCGCAGTCTTCACCTGCGTGCGGCGTATCGTCGTGCGGCCATCACCGTGGACGAACCGGGTCTGCGCAGCGTGCTGCTGGAAAACGCGGAACTGCTCGATCAGCTGATTGCCGAATGGCGTGCGCAGGGCCGCGAGCCGGTGGCTGCGCAGGCTCCAAAGGCACACTGGATGGACGCAGTGCAATCGCGCATCGACGCCTGGCGCTGGCGCGCGATACCGCGCAGCGACGTGTTGTGGATTCGCCTGCTGGCCCGCGACGAAGCGGCCTTGTTGCGCAGCTTCGAGCAGGCGCTGGCCACGGCGTCGACCGATGCGGCACCCCTGCTGCATCGACAGCGTCCGCGACTGGATGCCCTGCATCGCGACATGCGCAGCCTGGCCCGCGCGGTGGGCTACTGAAGGCCTGTTATCGTGCCCGGGTGTCCGGATGCCACGAGGAGGCTTCAGCATGTCCACGACACCGTCCCGCGCCGACGCGTTGCTGGATTTCTGGTTCGCCGACAAGCAGGCCAAACGCTGGTTTGCCAAGAGTGCCGCCTTTGACGAACAGATTCGGGCCCGCTTCGGCGCCGAGGTGCAGGCCGCCGCGGAAGGTCGCCTCGATGCATGGGCGGACACGCCGCGCGGCTGGCTGGCACTGCTGATCCTGCTCGATCAGTTTCCGCGCAACCTGTATCGGGATGACCCGCGCGCGTGGGCGCAGGACGTCAGTGCGCAGCGGCTTGCCTTGTCGGGCATTGCCGAAGGTTTCGACCGCCAGCTTCCGCCGCTGCAGCGCGGGTTTGCCTACATGCCGCTGGAACATGCTGAAAATGAAGGCCTGCAGCAGCGTTCGGTGGCGTTGTTCGAGGCCTTGTACGCGGAGGTGACGCCGGCGGAGCGCCCCCGTTTCCGAAGTTCGCTGAACTATGCTCGGCGTCATCGCGAAGTGATCGCGCGCTTCGGCCGCTTTCCACATCGCAACGCCGTGCTGGGTCGACCGAGCACGGAGGAGGAACTGCACTATCTCGCGCAACCAGGCGCGGGGTTCTAGGAGCTTGGGCGGTAGAAACTTTCGAGGCGAAAAAGTGGCTGCGTGAGGACAGATTTGACCAGCTTCGCTGTTATGAAGCGCTTCGACGATTCGCCGGCCCATAGTGGTTCTATGGGCCAGGAAGCGACGAAGCGCTTCATAACAGCGAAGCTGGTCACACATGGACCACGCAGACACTTTTGCAGCCCGGAAGATTTCTGCCGCCCACGCTCCTGGCAGTCCAGGATCCGCTCGGCGGCGTGCCGGGCTTGTGCAACGACAGACAGGGAGACGTCATGCCTCATCGTATGTGGGTGTTCGTGCTTTTCGGGTTCGCGTGGATCGCTTGTGCCGGCGTGGCGCAGGCCTCCGACAGCTTGCGCGTGGGCAATCGATTGCTGATGGTGGGCGATACCGCGGCGCACGTGCAGGAATTGCTGGGGCGCCCGTCGTATCGCGCGCATCGCGGCAGCTCGCGAGGTCGTCATCGCCGGGGAACGAGAGGCCGCAGCAGCTCGGGCGGCCAGCGCTGGCAGTATCGGCGCGACGGTCACGTGATCGTGGTGACCATCGTCGATGGCCTGGTGACCGATATCGACGAACGCCGGTCCTGAACCGACGTCGCCGATGAGGCGGAGGGCGTTGGCGTCAACAGGCGTTGCGCAACTCCGCCAGCAAGGCTTCGCCAAGCCAGTGTCGCGGCTGCTGCTCCGCTTCGCGGATCAAGTCGACCAGGCGCGCGTTGACCGGGGCACGCAGGCCGTGTGCCTCGGCCAGTTTCACCACTTCGCCGTTGATGTAGTCCACTTCGGTACGCCGACCCGTCTGCAAATCCTCCCAGGTGGAGGAGCGCGCCAGCGGGTCGATTGCCAGCATCGTGGTGGCGACGCGGCGGAACAGCAGGTCGGGCCATTCCAGCACGCGCGGCAACCAGCCGGGCGGCAACGGCGTAAGTCGCGCCGGGCGAATCTTCGCGGCATCGAGTACGTGCAGTGCCTCGCGCTGGGCCAGTGCCAGGCAACGCCGCCATGCGCGTTGCGACAGTTCTTCGCGCAACGGCAAGCCGCTCAACGCGTTCAGCGCGTTGTTGAGGTTGAGCAGCAGCTTGGCCCATTGCACGGCGGGCATGTCGCTGCGCGGTTGCAGCGGCAGGCCGGCGCTGGCGAAGGCCTCCATGAATGGTGCCAGCGCGGGCGAGTCCTCCACCATCAATGCGCCGGATGAGGCCTGGTGGAATACGCCGGGCGAAGTTTGCACCACGTTGAATGGCACCATGCCGGCCAGCACGGTATGCGCCGGCAGCGCCGCGCGCAGTTGCTGCGCGTTGTGCAGTCCGTTCTGGAAGCTGATGACCACGGCACCGGGTGCGAGCACGCCGGCCAGCTTCTCCGCCACTTCCGCCGTGGCGGCGGACTTCACCGTCACCAGCACCAGCTCGGCATCGACGGCGGCACTGGCATGCGTGCGCAGGTCCAGCGAGTCGACGGCGACATGCCGCTGATGGCCGCGGAAGTCACTGGTGCCGAGACCGTGCTCGTTGAGCACGGTGATCATGTACGGCCGGCAGATCAGTCGCACGGCGGCGTGGCCGTGCAGACGTCCGCCCAGATAGCAGCCGACCAGGCCGGCGCCGTGGATGGCCATGCGTGGCAAGCGGCTCTCGCTCATGCCACGGCGGCCGCAGCGGCGCGCCCGGCGATGCGCCCGGAAAACAGGCAACCGCCGAGGAAGCTGCCCTCCAGCGAGCGATAACCGTGCAGGCCACCGCCCCCGAAACCGGCCGCTTCGCCGGCGGCGTACAGGCCAGGCAGCGGCTGGCCGTCGTGGCCCAGCACGCGGGCCTGCAGGTCGGTTTCGAGGCCGCCCAGGGTCTTGCGGGTGAGGATGTTCAGGCGCACCGCGATCAGCGGTCCATGCGAGGGATCAAGCAGGCGGTGCGGCTTGGCCACGCGCACCAGTCGATCACCGCGGTAGCGCCGCGCATTGTGGATCGCCATGACCTGGCTGTCCTTGCTGTAGGGGTTGTCGAACTGCCGGTCGCGCGCCTCGATTTCGCGGCGCAGTTGCGCCGCATCCAGCAGTGCGTTGCCGGCCAGTGCATTCATGCCGGCCACCAGTTCCTCCAGCGTGTCGCGCACGACGAAGTCGCGACCGTGCTGCTTGAACGCCTCCACCGGTGCCGGCGCGTGCTTGCCGATTGCGCGCTTCGCCACCTGGCGCCAGCTTTTGCCGGTAAGGTCGGGATTCTGCTCCGAACCGGACAGCGCAAATTCGCGCCGAATGATCGACTGATCGAGCACGAACCAGCTGTAGTCGTGGCCGGTATGGCGCAGGTATTCCAGCGTGCCCAGCGTGTCGAAACCCGGCCACAGCGGCCCGGGCAGACGCTTGCCGGTGGCGTCGAACCATAGCGACGACGGCCCGGGCAGGATGCGGATGGCGTGCATCGGCCAGATCGGGTCCCAGTTCTCGATGCCTTCCACGTAGTGCCACATGCGGTCGCGGTTGATCAGGTGCGCGCCGGCGGTTTCGCTGATGCCGAGCATGCGGCCATCCACGTGCGCGGGTACGCCGCAAAGCATGTGCGCCGGTGGCGTGCCGAGCCGTGCCGGCCAGTTCTGGCGCACCAGTGCCTGGTTCCCGCCGATGCCGCCGGAAGCCACGATCACCGCCTGCGCGCGTTGTTCGAAATCGCCCGCTGCCGCGCGTGAGCTGGGCTTGCCGCGTGCCGCGGCATCGTCGACCAGGCGCGTGCCGCGCACGCCGACGACGGCGCCGTTTTCCACGATCAGCTCGTCCACGCGATGGCGGAAGTCGAAACGCAGCAAACCTTTGGCCACGGCTTCGCCGGCGCGGCGCACAAACGGTTCGAGCACGCCCGGCCCGGTGCCCCAGGTGACGTGGAAGCGCGGCACCGAGTTGCCGTGGCCGATCGCGCCATAGCCGCCGCGCTCGGCCCAGCCCACCACTGGAAACCAGCGCATGCCCATGGCGTGCAGCCAGGCGCGTTTCTCGCCGGCGGCGAAATCCACATAGGCCTCGGCCCAGCGTCGCGGCCAGTGATCCTCGGGCCGATCGAACGCAGCGGTGCCCATCCAGTCGGCCAGCGCCAGTGCATGCGAATCATGCACGCCCATGCGCCGCTGCTCCGGCGAGTCGACGAAGAACAGGCCGCCGAACGACCAGAACGCCTGGCCGCCCAGGCTCTGTTCCGGCTCCTGCTCCAGCACGCGCACGTGGCGGCCGGCATTGGTCAGCTCGGTGGCGGCAACCAGTCCGGCCAGGCCGGCGCCGACGACGATGACATCGGTGGAATCGGGCATGTGCTGCTCCACGAACGACGGTCGATCCTGGCAACTTAGCTCGCCCGTGGCGGCTTGCCTAGGAGCGTGGGCGGCAGAAATCTTCCGGGCTGCAAAAGTGGCTGCGTGGTCCATATGTCCGTCGCTTCTTGGCCCATAGAACCACTATGGGCCGGCGAATCGTCGAAAATCTGTCCTCACGCAGCCACTTTTTCGCCTCGAAAGTTTCTACCGCCCACGCTCCTGGCGTGTGACCACGTTTCTGCCATTGAGCTGCGTGTGTCGGATGGCATGGTCACGACAGCATGACCAACAGCACGGGATGACGCATGGCCCATGCCTGCAAGGCGGATCCGGTTAAACCTTTACGGCATGGAGCGGCATCCAAGCCGGGTTCGGACGATGACCGTCCGTGTTCACGGGGAAACGAACATGCGCAAACGATGGATGATTTTGGCCGTATCGCTGGGTGTGGCAGCGATGGCCCAGGCGTCGGCCCGCGACCTGCATGTCGACAACGAACACTGTGGTTACAGCAGTGCCTACGACGTGCAGGCGAAGCCGGATGGCATCGACTTTCATCGCAGTGGCGATGGCCATCCCTCCGACGTGTTCATGCACAACGGCCAGTTGCGGGTGAACGGCAAGGCGGTGGCCGTGTCTCCTGCGGATGCGGCCCGCTTGCGCGCCTACGAAAGCGATATGCGCGACCTGCTGCCACAGATGGCCGGCATTGCCAACGAGGCGATCGGCATGGCGTTCGACGCGTTGTCCACGGTGGCGGCGACACTGGGCGGCAGCCAGCATCATCGTGATGCACTGGTGGATCGGCTCAACCACCAGCGCCGCGAAGCCTTGCGTGCGCTGGATGCGCACATCAACGCGCAGCGTTGGGATCAGCAGGGTTTCGGCTCGGCCATCGAGCAGCCGGTGACCGAGGCCGCCAACGACATGGCGCACTCGATTACCCGTAGCGTGCTGTGGGCGGTGTTGACCGGCCACGCCAGCGATGTCGAGGCACGTGCCGATGCAATCGACCAATCGATCGACAAGGCCATGGACCAGCGCTCGGATCAACTCGAGGCGCGTGCCAAGGCCGTTTGTCCGCGACTGGAATCACTGGACAAGTTGCAGCAGCAATTCAGCTTCCGCCTGGCGGATGGCTCCGCGCTGCAATTGCTGAAACACACGAATACGGAGCATGAAAACCAGGCAAGGCAAGTCGCCATACGCTGATTCCAGCGTGACTCCCCAACCGTGCGTACCCCCCTAGCCGCGCACGGCATGTCGCATCAGGCGCAACGCCTGGTGCGGCTTCTTTTGCCTGCAGGCCTGGGGTGCAGGTGATCGGCGCCTTCGCGGCGGATGTCGACCGGGGCCATCCACGCATGCCCGGGATACACCGAACCTTTTCGCCAGCGCTGTTAGGCTTGTGGCCGATTTTCCAGCCGGAGCCTGATCCCCATGCTTTTCCAGCCCCATGAAGTCGCCGCCAGCCACGCCGCGATTCCCTCTCTCTCCGACTATGTCAACGTGGACACGCTCACGCGCGTCGGCCTGAAAGTGCTGGGCGCGCTGGTGCTGCTGGTGGTCGGTACGTGGGTGGTGCGGCGAATCGTGAATTTCTCCGCGCGTGCGCTGGGCCGGGCGAAGATCGACACCACCCTGATCGGCTTCCTGCGCAACCTGCTGTTCGGCGTATTGATCGCCGTGCTGGTGGTGATGGCGCTGGGCGTGATCGGCGTGCCATCGGCGCCGATGGTGGCGGCGCTGGGTACCGCGGGCCTGGCTATTGGCCTGGCGCTGCAAGGCTCGCTGAGCAACCTGGCCTGGGGCGTGCTGCTGATCATGTTCCGCCCGTTCCGGGTGGGCGATTTCGTTACCGTCGCGGGTGTCGATGGCACGGTGGAAAGCATCAATCTGATGCACACGCAATTGCTGCTGCCGGACGGCCGCGAGTCGGTGGTGCCGAACGGCAAGGTCGGCAGCGATGTGATCACCAACTACAACCGTCGCGGCAAGCGCCGTTTCCAGCTCGATGTGCGCATTGGCTACAAGGACGACATCGACGCCGCCATGGCCGAGATTCACCAGCTGCTGGCAGCCGATGCCCGGGTGCTTAAGGATCCGGAGCCGATCGTCTGGACCCATGGGCTGGGCGAGAGTTCGGTCGACCTGCTGGTGCGCGCATGGACGCTCACCGCGGATTTCTGGACGGTGCAGACCGATCTGCTGGGCGCGATCAAGAAGCGCTTCGACGACAAGGGCATCAGCATCCCGCTGCCGCAGCGCGAGTTGAAAGTGGTGCAGGCCGACTTGTTGTCGTCGACCACCGATCGTACATGAGATCTCACCCTGTACATGTACGCCCCGTCTTGCCGGCGCAGGAGCGGCTACTGCAGCGTCACCGCGTGGCGGTTGCCGCCGCAGACCTTCCGGCCAGTTCGGCGAGACGGATGGCGCCCAGCGATGCCGGCGGGGTCAGTGCCTGGCAGCCGTCAACGTGGTCAGCTTCTGGCGATAGGCAGCCAAAGCCTTGCCATCGCCCTTCTTTTTGTAGATGCCGATGAGGAAGCGCAGGTTTTCCTCGACGATCTGCCGGGGCACTTTCACGCTCGATGCGGCGAAGATCTTTTCGACGCGGAGCGCCTGCTGCTCCGCCTCGTCGCGGGAACCGTCGGCGAGCAGCGCCTCGGCGTAGACCTGGTGGATGTTGCCGAGCATCCATTGCCTGGGCGTCAGCACCTTGTCGGCCTCCTGCACCGCCTGTGCACCCCAGTGCACCGCTTCCTTCGTGCGGCCGAGGTTGCGCAGCGATTCGGCCATGTTGGCGCTGGCGATGGCCTCGCCGCGCGACGGCTGGCCGTGGGCGATGGCGTGGTACACGTCGAAGGAGCGTTGCAGCGGCGCCAGGCTGGCCTGGTAGTCGCCTTGCGCCATCAGGGTGTCGGCGATGTTGTTGTTCAGGTTGGCCAGCAAGGGATGGTTGGGCGGAAGCAGCTTTTCCGCGATCTTGAGCGCGTTGGAAAAGCCTTCCCTGGCAGTGGTGCGATCACCCTTGCGGTCGGCGGCCAGGCCGATGGCGTTCCATATGTTGATCATGCGCCTGCTCTGGCCGCCGGACAGCGCTTGTTCGAGCGTGGCGGCGTGCCGCGCGTTGGCGATGGCCGTGTCCCACTGGCCCGCCTCGATCTGGGTGAACGCCAGGCTGACGTAGCTTACGATGGTGTTGGCGTTGTGCTCGCCGAACATGGCGATGCGCATGTCCAGCGCACGCTGCTGGTTGGCGAGGGCCTCCTTGACGTGGCCGGTCTTTGACTGGGCATCGGCCAGGTTCATCAGCGTATTGGCCACGCTTTCCCGGTTGACCGGCTTCAGCGTCTGTGCGGCTTGCACGGCCCGCGCGTACCACGTCGCCGCACTCGGGTAATCGCCACTCATGGTCATTGCATAGCCGATATCCGTCAGCATGCTGGCGCGACTCGCGTCGTTCCGGGGCGCAAGGCGCAGGGCATGCTTGAGATCGTTTACGCCCTCGTCCTTCTTTCCTTGCGCGATGCGGGTGGTGCCCAGCGGCAGGAGCAGTTGCCAATACTCGTTGGGCTTGTCGCGGGCCATCTCTGCGTCGAGCAATGCGACGGCCTCGTCCAGGCGGTTGAGTTTTCGCAGCGAACCGGCCAGCCCGGACACGATTTTTACGCGCAATGCCTGATCGGGCGACCCGGCTTGTTCCAGCGCTTTCAGCGCCGCCTGGTATAGCGGTACGGCTTGCTTGTTGTCGTCCAGGCTGCGGTGCACGTTGGCTACCTGGAGCAGCGACTGCGCACGCGCGTGGGGTTGGTCCGCCAACTCGGTACCGATGCGTTTTTCCGCTGCGGCGAGAACGTCGGCTACGGTGGCGTGCGGGCCGGCCGCACCGGTGGGATCGGCCGCCTGGATCGAGTTCAGTAGCAGTTGCGTCGCCGCGTTGGCGCGCTGCGCGTCGGCCGTCGAACGATCGCGCTGCTTCCTGAGATCGCTGGCCTGGAACGCCAGCAGCACGGCGAGGGTGATGACCGCGGCGGCAGCCAGCACGCCGGCGGGCAAGGCGACCGGGTGCCGCGCCAGCGTGCGCGACAGGCGATAGCCCCAGCTGTCGGGCCGCGCGCTGACCGGGCGCCGTTCGATCAGCGCGCGCAGGTCGTCGGCGAAGGCGTCGGCGCTGGCGTAGCGGCGCTGCGGATCGGGGTGCATGGCGCGGGCGCAGATCGCGTCGAGATCGCGTGGGAGTCCAGTGCCAGCCTTGCCCGGCGGCACGGCGCCCTGCTCGATGCGGCGCAGCGATTCGGTGAGGGAGGCATTGCCGAAGTCGAACGGCGGCTTGCCGGTGGCCTGCTCGTAGAGCATCACGCCGAGCGCGTAGAGATCGGTGGCGGCCGAGACCGGCTCGCCGCGCAGTTGCTCGGGGCTGGCGTAGGCCGGGGTCAGCCAGCGGGTCAGCGTGCCGCCGGCGCCGTCGTTCTCGTTGAGCACGCGCGAGATGCCGAAGTCCAGCAGCACCGGGCCGCGGTCGGCGGTCATCAGCACGTTGGCGGGTTTCAGGTCGAGGTGCGCCACCAGTTGGCGGTGCGCTGCGGCCACCGCGTCGGCGATCCGCGCCATGATCGTCAGCCGCTCGCGCAGCGAGCGGCCACCGCCGTCGGCGGGCAGCGGTTCGCCGCGCACCAGGTCGAGTACCAGGTACGGCCAACCTTCCGGCGAGTGGCCCCAGTCGCGCAGGCGGCAGATGCCGGGATGATCGAGTCGCGCCAGCACGCGCGCTTCCTGCACGAAGTGTTCGGTGGCGCGGCGGTTGAACAGCGGCGCGGCGAGCAGCTTGATCGCGGCTCCCTGGGCGATGCCGTCGCGCTCGCTGTGCGCCTCGTAGACCACGCCCATGCCGCCGTGGCCGATCGTGCGCACGAGGGTCCAGTCGCCCATCTGCCGGCCGATCAGCGCTTCGGGGGTGAAGCTGGCGAAGTGGCGCAGGGCCTCGCCGTGCAACTGGTCCAGCGGATTGCGGGTGGCTTCGTGTGCATCGAGCAGCAGGGCCAGGCGCCGGGCCAGTTCCGGCGAGTCGGCCTGCAGGGCGCGCAGGGCCTCGGCGCGCTGTTGGTGGTTCGCTTCGGCCAGTTCGGAGAAGCGTCGTTCCAGTTCGGCGGGGTCGATGTCCATCAGGTGGGCTCCCTCAAGGTGGCGGCGAGCCAGGCGCGGCCGAAGGCGAGGTCGCGCTTGGCGGTGGCCAGGCTGATGCACAGCGCGCCGGCCAGTTCGTGCAGGTCCAGACCCGCGAAGGCGCGCAGCACCACCGCCTCGGCGACGCGGGGATGGCCGGAGGCCAGGGCGTCGAGAGCGCGGTCAAGATCCAGCAGCTGGGTGTCGTCGAGCGCACGTTGTTGCGCGCCGTTTTCCGCCAGCGACACGGTAAGCGTTTGCATCACGCCATACCGCTTCTGCGAAAGCCGTTCGCGTGCCTGGTCGACCAGCAGATGGCGCATCGCCACCGAGGCGATGCGAAGGAAGCTGTTGCGGTCGACGATCGGGGTGTTCGGAGGTTTCAGCCTCAGCCAGGTCTCGTGCACCAGCTCGGTGGGCGTGATGGCGGCCTGCGACTCGTGCGCCAGTCGCTGCACGGCCACGCGGCGCAGTTCGTCATAGAGCACTTCCAGCAGCCGGTCGTCGAGCCGGTCGTTGCCGGATTGCTGCCATTCGTGCAGCCATTCGGTCAATGGCGGCGTCTTGTCACTGGACGTCACGCTTCCCCCGTTGCGTTCTGGTCCACCCCTTGAGCCGAATCCTAGCCGCGTTGCGCCAGATAGGACAACAGACAAGGGCAGCAGCACGGCTCGTTTCGGGTCTTCGGTCGGCCTCGAAAGAGCGGTTGCACGGAGTTCATGGCTTTGGGGGCAGCCGGGTGGCGGACGTTTGTGCTGGAGCCGTCCGGCCTTTCATCGGCCTGATGCCGTGCAGATTTCGAACAGGGGATCGAAAGATGAAAACACGTTTCAAAGCCACGCGACTTCGCCTTGTGGCGGGGTTTGCGTTTGCCGCACTCCCGCTTCTTGCGGTGACCGCCTGCTCGCACAGTGACGGACCCTCGGAAAGCCAGATCGCGAAAGTCCTCACGCTCAAGCTTCCCGATGGTTTGAAGGCGAGCGACGTCGATATCCAGGTCGCCCAGAACGAAGGTACCAGGGTCGAGCCACGCTACGAGACACGCTCCAATATCGAGCTGGAATTCACCGACGACATCTACAAGGTTGTCGGTCATCTGGGCGAAGAGGATGTCGTCAAGAAGATCTATTCCCGGGGCGACGACATCAAGGGTGTCCTGATCACGGTGGCGACGCCGCAGGGCGACGACGCGTGGAACATCCAGATCAAGCGCATCGACATTCCCGACATCGACGGTACGGCGAAGAGCAAGTTCCAGCCGGGCAGCTATGTCGAGCAGGGTTCGAGCGATTACGACGACTTGAAGGCCAAGCTCGCGCAGGAGCAGAAGCAGGCGCAGGAGCAGGCGCAGAAGGCGGCCGAGGCACAGGCGCAGGCCGCGCGGGAAAAGGCCGACCAGGAAGCGCGCGATCGCGCCGCCAACATCGCCCGGCTCAGCGAGCTTATGAAAGGCACCTGGGCCGCCAGGTACCCGATGTTCCACAACGGTTCGATGTGGGCCTCCGGCAAGAACCACAAGCTGGGCATCGAGCTGACTTTCAATGACACCGATGACGACATCGGAGACGGCACCGGTGTGCTTTACGACTTCGAGTCGCCGGGATACCGGGCCAGCGTGCCTGTCGGTTACAAGCTCGATCCCGCGGGGCGGTTCGTTACCCTGAATTTCACCCGTAACCTCAATCTGGGTAATGGTGTGGACTTCGCTGTCCGCTCGGGCGATTCATGGCAAATGACGCCGGACGGGAAGTTGTCCATCTCCGGCAATAACGGCACATGGGTTGTCCAGATGGAACGCGATGGCCCGGTGTTGAAAAAGCTCGAGGCCGATGTCGCAGCCCATGACAAGTATCAGGCCAGTGAGCGAGCATTGATTCTGCAGTACAAGGCGGCCAATGCCGGCGGCTCGTTCCGCGAGCTCCCGCTCGACGAAAACCAGTACGGACTGTTTTTCGTTGTCGGACGGGATGACGGCGACGTGTGGGGGGACGGCTTCTATTGGCAGGCGTCCGATATCGGTACGGCGGCGGTTCACGCCGGGCTGCTCAAGCCCGGCGAGGCGGGGATCATCAAGATCAGCAAGATTCATGTCGCCAGGGAGCGGTACGACTACCCCTCCACGACAAGGAACGGCATCACTTCCAAGCCGAAAAGCAATGCGAGCCAGTATGGCGAGTCCCAGTTCGTTCGTTACCGCATGAGCCTCGTCAAGGCATTGCCCCGATCCTGAGGAGAAAGCATCCGGCGCCGATTCGGAGCCGGGTGGACTGGATCCCTTGGCCTGGAGCAGGCGAGCGTCGTTTTCACATTCGGCAACCAGCCGTGAGGCAGCCACCGCAAAAGCAGGGGAAATACATGAGCGCTACAAACAGGATTACGGTCGTCATGGCGGCATTCGGACTGGCTTCGTCCCTGGCCTTGACCGCTTGCGGCGACACCAGCCAGTTCACGAAGACCGTGCAGGGCTTCACCAAGAAGGTGGAAGGCTTCACGGCGCGCAACGAAAGCCAGAACGGCTGGTTCAACCACAGCCGCGTCACGATGACGGGCAGCTACGCACTCGACGCGCTGACCATTGCCGCCGACGAATCGCGCCTGCTCACGCCGGTGCAATTGAAGAAGGCGCGCGACGAGGTGCGTCTGGGGGGTACCTATGCCCTCGAGGACCACGACGATGCGAAGGCCGCCCATTGGATTGCCGCAGAAAAGGACTTCCAGCAGCTCACCACCGACAACGAGGTGCTGGTCTTCCGGATCCAGAACAAGGGCTATGACCCGGTCGATCTCGGCCAGGCGCATTTCCTGCTGCTCAACCCGGACGGGACGCGCAAGCCGCAGATGCGGCTGTCCGCCGATGGACGCCAGGTGCTGGATGAGGAGGCGCATTTCGTCGCCGGTCCCGACAACCAGGTCGTCCAGTACACCTCGGACGATCTCGGCGTGATCCCGGCGCTGACCACGGTCTACCGCGCCGTGATCATCCCGGGCATGAACCAGGGGTCTTACACGGCGATGCTGCTGCACGTGCCGGGAGCCGCAGGCAAGGCGCCGGGTGGCCGGCTCACGTTTGCCGTGCAGAAACGCTGACGGGCCTTTGCGCGGGGCATGCGCTCCGTCCGCATCGTGCAGACGCATGGACGTCTGTCCATCGAAACACTTCAGGGGAAACATCATGACTGGCAGAAAGATCGATGGCGCCAAAGGCGCCGCTGCACGTGTTCGCACGGTGCGCAGTCCACTGGCCACGGCGGTGGCCATCGGTCTGTTGATGGGCGTGGCTGCGCCCGCTGCGCAGGCTGTCGAAAGCCATTGGCGGGGCTCCGTCTCCACGGACTGGAGCGATGTGGCCAATTGGGACGCGGCGCCGGTGGCTGGCAGCCATGTCTTCATCGACACGACACTGCCGCACGGCAGCGTATTGGCCGGATCGAGCGTCGATATCGACCAGCTCACGGTGGGCGATCAGGCCACGGGTAGCCTGGTGCTGTCGGGCGGAGGCGTGCTGGCCGTCCACGGCAACGACATGAATGGCTCGGGCGCAATAATCGGCCAGGCCAAGGGCAGCGTAGGCGGAGTGACCGTTACCGGCGCGGGCTCGACGTTGACTGTCGACCAGGGTGTGCAAATCGGCAGCGAGGGCACGGGCTCGCTGTCGGTCACGGCGGGCGGCACGGCCAATCTCGCATTGACCGGGATGTACTCGGAGGTCCTGGTGGGGTACGGCTATTACGGCCAGTCGCCTGATGCCGCGAGCGGTTCGGGCACGGTCGAGGTGGGCGGTGCCGGTTCGACCCTGAACTATGCCGGCGGCTTCAACCTGCTGAACGGTTCGCTGACCGTGAGCGACGGTGGCCGGCTGGAAAGCCATTCGCGGGCCGATGGTCACTGGATCGACGTCCTTGGCCTCGGCCAGGTGGCCACCAGTCCGGACAGCCTGATACAGGAGTACGCGCTGGACGGACAGGGGACGGCGACGATCACGGGCACGGGTTCGTCATGGCAGAGCGTCAACAGCCTGGACGTAGGCGATGGCGGCACGGGGCGCTTGTCCATCCTGGACGGTGCGACGGCGAGCTTCAGCGGGCAGGTCGCGCTGGGGCGCGAGATCGTGACGTACGACTACACTCAGGATCCGGTCACCGGAGCGGGTACGAACACCCCCGTGGGAAGCATGCAGGGCGATGGTACCGTCAAGGTCTCGGGCGAAGGCTCGGCGCTGGCGGTGGTGGCTGCTGCCGGATCGGGTAATGGCGATCTCATCGTGGGCGAAGGTGGCGACGGCACGTTGTCCGTGGATGACAAGGGCCGCGTCGATGTCGCTGGCGTACTCACGGTGGGTGATCCGTCCAAGGGCGTGCTCACGGTCACCAATGGCGGCACGCTGGCCGTACATGGTGACGCTGCGAACGGCATGGGTGCGGTTTTCGGCAACGCGCTCGGCAGCGAGGGCGACGTGACGGTGGGCGGCGCCGGCTCCACGTTCACGATCGATGCGGGTTTGCAGGTTGGCAACCTTGGCAGCGGTTCGCTGGTGGTGCAGCAGGGCGGTGTAGCCAACATCGGGCTGTCGACCGCCTACAGCGAAACGGTTGTTGGCCTGGGCTACTACGGTTCGGGCGGCCCGGATGCGGCGAAGGGCACAGGCACGATCACCGTGGATGGCGCTGGCTCGGCCCTGAACTATGCCGGCGGCATGAACGTGCTCGACGGCAGCCTGACCGTCAGCAATGGCGGGCAACTGGTCAGCCAGGTGCGCAGCAGCGACCAGGGCTCGGCCTGGCTGGACACCATCGGCTACGGCCTGCCGGCCGACGACGACATCCAGTTTCAGCAGCTGAACGGTACGGCGATCGCCACGATCGCCGGCGCCGGCTCGACGTGGAACAGCGTCAATGCACTCGATGTCGGTGTCGGCGGCACCGGCACACTCAATGTGCTCGGCGGCGGCAAAGCTTCCTTCACCGGATGGGGTTATCTGGGTGATGCGGCCCTGCTTTATGCCAGCGGTTCGTCGACCGGCCTGACCCAAGCTGGCACGGGCACGGTGAACGTATCGGGTGATGGCTCGTCGTTGACGGTTGCCGCGCTTCCTGCAGGCAGCAGTGGCGCGAATACGGGATTGTTCGTCGGCTACAAGGGCGAAGGCACGCTGTCCGTGGCCGACAAGGGCAGCGTCGACGTGGCGGGGCGGCTCGTCGTGGGCGGGCAGGCCAAGGGCACATTGACGATTGCCGACGGTGGTGTAATGGCCGTGCACGGCAGCGATACCAATGGTGTGGGCGCAGTTTTCGGTGACGTTGCCGGGAACGAAGGCGACGTAACGGTGAGCGGTGCCGGATCCACGCTCGTGGTCGATGCCGGAGCGCAAATCGGCAACGGCGGCAGCGGTTCACTGATGGTGAAGCAGGGCGGCGCGGCGAACCTTGGCCTGGACACGGCACACAGCGAGACGCTGGTCGGCTTCGGCTATTACGGCAATGGCGGTAAGGCCGTGGCGAAAGGCGTGGGCACGGTCACCGTGGACGGTGCGGGGTCGACTCTGAACTATGCCGGCGGTTTCAATCTGTTGAACGGCAGCTTGGCTGTCACCGGGGGCGGTCATCTGACCAGCCACGTGAGGGATGGCGACCAGGGAACGTCCTGGGTCGATTCCGTCGGTTACGGTTTGCGATCGGATGGTGCCTTCAATTTCCCGGAACTGGATGGCCATGGCGTGGTCACGGTGAGCGGCGAAGGTTCCTCGTGGGACAGCGTTCATGGCCTGGACGTGGGCGTGGGTGGGGCCGGCACCGTATCGATCCTCGATGGCGGCAAGGCGTCTTTCCTGGGCACTGTTTATCTGGGGGACTCGGCCGAACTCTACGATCCGGCGGGCAAGCCCACGGGTTACGTCCGTGGTGGCACCGGCATGATCGAGGTGTCGGGCAGCGGATCCGCGCTGACAGTGGCGGCGGATCCGGGAACCGGCGGGGCGGGTGATCTGGTGGTGGGGACGGGGGACGAGGGTGTCGGCACCTTCAACGTGGACGACAAAGGCAGTGTCGACGTGGCAGGCCTGCTTCGGGTGGGTGGGCAGTCGGTCGCCCTGTCAGGAACGCAGAACACGTTGACGGTCACTGGTGGCGGAACGGTGACCGTGCACGGCAGCAATGCCAGTGGCATGGGGGTGATTGTCGGCGACCTCGCGCGTAACCAGAACAAGGTGACGGTCAGCGGTATCGGATCGGTACTCACTGCCGACGGCGGCTTGCAGGTCGGCAATGCCGGCCTTGGGTCATTGTCGGTTTCCGACGGTGGTGCGGTACTAGTCCACGGCCATGACGCCGCGGGCATAGGACTCCTGACGGGGAGCAATGGCAGCAGTGACATCACGGTAAGTGGCTCTGGCTCGACGCTTGCCGTCGATGGCGGCGCACGGTTGGGCAACATGGGTTACTCCACGCTGTCCGTTGTCGATGGTGGCTCAGTGTCCTTCCATGGCCCCGTGTCGGCGGGCATCAACGACGCGGCGATCCCGGATAACCAGGCCATCGAAAGTGATGTCACCGTTTCGGGTGCGGGGTCCTCGCTGTCGATCGCGGCATCGTCTTCGGGCAGCGGTGACGGCACCTTGAAACTGGGTACGAGCAGCGACAACGATTTTGTACGAATGGCCGTCCGCGATGGCGCCACCGTCAGGGTGGCGGACGGAATCGATCTCGGGCCGCGGGGAACCATCGTCATCGGCGGCGCCAATCCGGATGGCGGTGGCACTGGTTTGTTTGCCCCGGGCATGATCGATACGCCTTCGCTGAAGCTGGACGCGCCGTACCAGACCTTCGGCATGCTGACCTTCGACCATTCCGCCAGCACCGAGGAAAACAAATATGTATTCGCGGCGAATATTTCCGGCAGCGGCGGCATCACGGCCATGTCGGGCTTCACGGAGCTGACCGGCGACAGCAGCAGCTATACCGGCCACGTGGGCGTGAGCGGCGGCACCTTGAGTGTCAATGGCAGCCTGGGCGGTGATATCGATGTGCTGCCCGGCGCCCGTCTGCAGGGTACCGGCACGGTCAACGACATCGTGGTAGGCGGCACGCTGGCGCCCGGCAATTCGCCCGGCACGCTGCACGTGAAGGGCGACCTGGTGATGCAGGCCGGTTCGGTCTACGAGGCGCAGATCGACCCGGCGAGCGGCAAGTCGGACAGCGTCGAGGTGGCCGGCAACGTCACCATCCAGCCCGGCACAACGCTGGAGATCCAGAACCTGGGCGACCAGCCGCTGACGCCCGGCGCGCAGATCGACCTGATCCAGAGCACGGGCAAGGGCACGGTGCAGGGCCAGTTCGACAACACCGAAGGCGACATCACCGACTTCATGGGTTATGGCGTGACCTACAAGGACGGCAAAGTGGTGGTGGGTGTGACACGCTCGTCCACCTCGTTCGCCAGTGTCGGCGATACGCCGCAGGCGCGGGCGCTCGGTGCGGCTCTGGACGGAGTCTCGCCGGACAGCGCCCTGGGCATGCTGTTGTTCGGCCAGCTGACCAGCGCGGGGCAGGCCGCGCTCGCGTTCAAGAACATGACCGGAACGATCCATGCGGACGTACGCCGGGTCATGCTGGACGACAGCCGGCAATCGCGCGATGCGGTGAAGCAGCACCTGCATCAGGTCGGCGATACGGATGGAACAACGTGGTGGGTGCATGCGCTTGGCGACTGGAACCATGCGGACGGTTCGAATGGCCTGGCTGGCGCGAAGGCCGACAGCAGCGGCGGGATGGTGGGCGTCGACACGGACGTGGGCGATGGCAGCCGGCTCGGCGTGGCCGCCGGCCTGGGCCAGACGTCCTACCGGATGGGCGACCAGGGTTCCGCGCACCTCAAGGATCGTCACCTGGCGCTCTATGGCCGCAGCGTGGCGGGCCATCTCGATCTCGGCTACGGGCTGGCCGCGACGTGGCACGACATCGGCACCAACCGTGCCTTCGCGGTGGGCACGGTCCCGCAGCAGTTGAACAGCGACAGCCACGCGCGTACGGACCAGCTTTTCGTCGATGCGGGATACCGCTTCGGGTACAGCGCACGCCGCTACGTGGAGCCTTATGTCGCGTTGGCGCACGTTCGCCTGCACAGCAATACCGTCCACGAACACGGCAGCGCCACCGCGCTGGACGTGGCGTCCGGCAGCGACCACGCCACCTTCGGCACGCTGGGCTTGCGTTGGTCGGTGGGCGCCGGCGTGGCCCACTGGTACGGCACGCTGGGTTGGCGGCATGTGTTCGGTTTCGGCCGGCCTTCCGTGCAGGCGCAGTTTGCCCAAGGCGGCACGGCGTTCGCGGTACAGGGTTTGCCCATGGCAAGGAATGCGGCGCAGGTCGAATTGGGCGCCAGCTTCCCGGTCGGCAAACGTGTACACGTCTCGTTCGGCTACGACGGGCTGATCGCAGGTTCATCGCGCGACAACGGTGCGAAGGCGCAATTGACCATGGATTTGTAGTGTCACGATTGCATCGACCGGCCGGCGGCGGGGCATGCCGATCGGTTGGTGGGAGTGTGGCAGGGTGGTGTACCAGTCGATCACGACTCAAGGGGATTGAGGGCCATCAGGGAAGGTCTGATCAACCAGTTTTTTGCCCGTCATTCCTGCGAAGGCAGGAATCCAGTGCCTTTACGTTCAATGGTTTGAAAGCGCTGGATCCCGGCTTGACCGGCCTTTCGGCTGTTGTCGGATTGACCGGCATGAAGCCGATCAGTGCGGCCAGCTTGCAGCCTATGCAGTGACGATAAGGTTTCTCGACAACCTGCCCGGCGGGATCCGCGATGTCGGAATTACCGGCTCTCTCGCGTCTGGTGTGGTTGACACGACGGCGATCTTGCCTCGGATGCGGTGCTGAGTGCACGCTTGGCGGATGGAAACGCTCTTTACCCAAGCTCTCGGGCTGGCCGCGCCGTGGCGCGTGGCCCATGTCGACTTTCAGCAGGCCGCCGGACGCATCGTGTTCACGGTCGAGTGCACGGCCAAGCGGCTGGCGTGCCCGGCGTGCGGCGCAGCCGATCAGCCGATTCACGATCGCCTGCCGCGTCGCTGGCAACACCTGAACTTCTTCCAATATCGGGCCCTGATCGAGGCCAAGGTGCCACGCATCGGTTGCCGGGAGTGCGAGAAAACGAACCAGGTCGACGTGCCATGGGCGCGCGCTGGCGCGGGTTTCACCGAGACACTGGAGGCCTTCGTCATCGCGCTGTGCACGCAGATGCCGGTGAGTGCGGTGGCGGCGCTGCTGGGCGTGTCCGATGACCGCATCTGGCGTGTGCTGGACTTTCACGTCGAAGCCGCTCGGGCGCGCGAGGACTTTTCGGACGTGCGCCGGGTCAGCGCCGACGAACGCAGTGCGCGCAAGGGACAACGCTTCCTCACTTTGTTCTGCGATCTGGCCGCACGCCGCCTGCTGTTCGCCGTGCAGGGCCGCAAGGCCGACACGTTCAAGGCGTTCGCCGGCGACCTGGCCGCGCATGGCGGCGATGCGGCGGCGATCACCGACGTCAGTCTGGATCTTGGCGCGGCCTATCAGGCCGGCACGCGCGAATACTGCCCGAACGCGAAGATCAGCTTCGATCCGTTCCACGTGGTGGCATTGGCCAACGAGGCGTTGGATCAGGTGCGGCGCGCCGAGGTCAAGCAGGTGGATGGTCTGAAGGGCATTCGCTGGGGCACGCTCAAGGACGCGGCGAACTGGACGCGCAAGCAGATCGACCAGATGCACTGGCTGCAACGCTCGAACCTGCAGACGGCACGCGCGTGGCGGCTCAAGCAGGCGCTGCGCGCGGTGTTCGCCAAGGGCGGCCATCTTGCCCAGGCCACCATCCTGCTCGATGGGTGGATCCACTGGGCAAGGCGCTGCCGGCTGACGCCGTTCAAGCGGCTCGCCGCGACCATCAAGAAGCACCGCGAAGGCATTCTTGAACACTTCCGCTCCGGGCTCAGCAACGGTTTTGCCGAAGGGATCAACGGGCGCATCCAGGCGGCCAAGGCGTGGGCCCGAGGCTACGGCACCGACCGCCACCTGATCGTCATGAGCTACCTGATCTGCGCCAACCTCAAGCACCTGCCGAAAAACCCGTGGACGCATGCGGCTCAACAGGTGGTCGGGTAAAGGTCAACCACACGAATCGAGAGAGAGCCG
>NZ_FOSR01000016.1 GCF_900114325.1 Rhodanobacter glycinis | reverse complement strand
GCTGGAGCAGCGCGGAATCAAGCCACACATCGCGCGCAACACCTCGGGCCGGCGTAGCGCCATCGATGCGCGCAAGGCGCGCGGCAAGGGGTACGCGATGAGTCTTCAGGTACGCAAGCGCATCGAGCAGGGTTTTGGCTGGATCAAGACTGTTGGCGGGCTGGACAAGTTGCCGCTGGTATCGCTGCCCAAGGTGCGTGGTTGGGTGACGTGGACGTTTGCGGCATACAACCTGATCCGACTCGGCGGCATTGGCGAGTGGTGGAATCCATCGCCAACGTGAGCCGCGACGGGAGGCGTGCGCCCGGAACCTGGAAAAGGGTCTTCACCCAAACGGACATGCACCTGCAGCGATAGAAAAACTCTATCGCTGCAGCTTTGAAATCGACATTCTCAACAGCCTGTTAGATCCTCCTTGACCCATAAATAGCGCATTGTTTGCATCCTTAGAAGCAATTTTATCGGTAGTCAAAAAAACACGCCCGGAACTGTCTGGTTTAATCACTCCAGAAGACTTTATAGCAGAAGCTCCTTCAGCATCCGTGTAGTGATACAGAGTCCCTGCATCTTTAGCGACATCTTCAGTTACCTCGGCGACCCCTTTGGCGACATTAGCCGCCTCCTCACCTTTGCCAAGCGTCGCGATGGTGACGGCCGCCATGACTATATTGCCGGTGCCAGCACCCGTACCTTTATCAGCCACTTGGCTAACCGGCTCTGCACCGAGGGCACTCCACACCGCCCCTGCAAATGCCCAACCATAAGTTGCTAGATGATTTCCAGCATTAGCCGAGGCCTGGGCATTCTCATCGATGATCTCGCCAACGCTATCGCGCCCATCCGGATCGGTGCGATTGATCGGATTATTGTCCGCATACGCATACCGATTGAAACTGTACACATTCCCCGGGCTCACCCCCACCGGGTCCGGGCTCAGGAAACGACCGCCACTCGGGTCATCGTACCGCTGCTGCATATAAACGAGCCCCGTCTCCGGGTCGTTCACATGCCCCGTATATCCCGGTCCATTCGGCGCCGTGCCCAGCGCGATGCTGCCATACGGCGAGTAATCGAACCGGGCGGTGATGTGGCCCTGCGCATCAGCCTCGGCCAGCGGCGTGCCTGCGGGTCGGTGACACATACGTCACCGTGCCGGCATGGGCCGTGACCACCTTGAGCAGCCCTACCAAGCAAAGCCCCACCCACTTGAATGTCATCGTGCGCATCTCGCCTGCCTCCCTGTCAATCAATCCACGCTCGCGGTGACCCAGGCGCTCCAAGCGGAACACTCCGCTCCACTGCACGCGCGCACGCTGACGGGATACACAATGCGGCGGCAGAGGAATTCGTTCTGCCAGTGCTCTCCAATCACTACCATCGTCGCCGCCAGCACCCGTCGTTGGTGAATTTGTCGATGTGCGATGGAAGCACAGTGCAACCGGCCGGGATGACGACGCACGCGCATTCCTTACCTCACCACTACTGGCGAAATGCAGTCTGCGGGTGCCAGCTCAGTCGACCTGCGCCACATCCCCGCGCGAAATCATGCTGCGATAGTCACGTGGCGTCATGCCTACGGTGGCCTTGAATTGGCGTGCGAATGCGCTCTGGTCGCCGAAGCCGCAGGCCTGGCCTATCGCGGCCACACTGCTGTTGCCAGCGAGCAGGCGCATCGCCGCTTCGATGCGTAGCTTGGTCAGCAGTTGTTGCGGGGTGAGCTGGAATACGCGGCGGAAATACCGTTCGAGCTGGGCCACGGAGACATCGGCCAAGCCGGCCAGCGTTTGCACGCGCACGTTCTCCGCGTAATGGTCGTTCAGGTGATCGAGCACGCGGCGCAGGCGCAGGTAAATGGGGTGTTTGCCATCCGGCTGGCCCAGGTCGCGCGAGATGCCCAGCACGCCGCGGATTTCGTCGTGCTCGCGCAGCGGACGCTTGCAGGTCAGGCACCAACCGGGCGCGCGGTTGGGGAAGATGTGCATCTCAAGCTGGTTTTCCACCGTTTCGCCCAGCAGCACGCGCTGGTCCTGCCGCGCGTAGGCACTGCCCAGTGCCGCCGTGAACAGCTCGGTTACGCTGCGTCCGATCACTTCGTCGCGCCGTTTCAGGCCGAGCCGGCGCACCAGGGTGAGGTTGGCGTGGGTGTAGCGGCCGGCGGTGTCCTTGATGAAGAACACCACGTCCGGCAATGCGTCCAGCAGCGCTTCCAGTTCGCTGGCTGGCACCAGCATCGGCGGGTGGGAATCGATACCGCCAACTTGGTCGACGACGCCCCGACCCGTGCCATCGGAAGCCGGTCGAACCGGAGATTTTCGCGCCTTGGCCATTGTGCTGACTTCCGCATCCAGTAACGAGAAACGCTGCTAGACCATACCCGATCCGCAGGCCGATGATGACGCCATGCACAGCATCGACATCATCGACTCGCACACCGGCGGCGAACCCACCCGGGTCGTCGTGGGCGGATTCCCGCAACTGCAAGGCACGACCCTGCGGGCGCAGCGGCAGGCTTTCGCCGAGCACCACGACCACTGGCGTCGCGCCGTGATCTGCGAGCCGCGCGGTTCGGACGTGATGGTCGGTGCGTTGCTGCTGCCGGCGCGATCGGCCGATGCCTGCGCCGGCGTGATTTTCTTCAACAACGTCGGCTATCTCGGCATGTGCGGCCACGGCACCATCGGCGTGGTGCGCACGCTGGCGCAGCTGGGTTGTATCACTGCTGGCCGACATCGGCTGGAAACACCGGTGGGCACGGTCGACGTGGAATTGCACGACGACAACCGCGTCTCCATCGACAACGTGGAAAGCTATCGGCACACCGCGAACGTGTGCGTGGACGTGCCCGGCTACGGCCGCGTGTGTGGCGACGTCGCCTGGGGCGGCAACTGGTTCTTCATCACCGGCGACGTGCCGCTGCCGCTGGACCTGGCCCACCAGCGCGAGTTGAGCGCGTATACCGAAGCGATCCGCCACGCATTGGAAGCGGCGCATGTCACCGGCGCCGACGGTGCCGAGATCGACCATATCGAGCTCAGCGGAGCATCGCCCACAGCGGGCGTGCATTCGCGCAATTTCGTCTTGTGCCCCGGCATGGCCTGGGATCGCTCGCCATGCGGCACCGGCACCAGCGCCAAGCTGGCCTGCCTCGCCGCCGACGGCAAACTTGCCGCGGACGAAACATGGCGACAGGAAAGCATCCTCGGCAGCGTGTTTGAGGGCCGCTACACGCCAAGCCCGCGCGGCATCCATCCGCACATCACCGGCATCGCGTACATCACCGCCACGGCCAATCTGTTGATCGACGACAACGATCCCTTCGCGTGGGGCTTCGGCCACCCGTGAGCCACTTCGACCTCATCGTCGTCGGCGCCGGCATCATTGGCGCGGCCTGCGCCGATGCGGCCACGGCGGCGGGGCTGCGCGTGGCCATCGTCGAACCGGGTCCGATCGGCGGCGGCTCCACCGCCGCGGCAATGGGGCATCTGGTGGCGATGGACGACGATCCGGTGGAACTGGCGCTGTCGCGTTATTCGCTACAACTGTGGGAAGCCTTTGCCGATCTGGCCGAGGCGGAATTCAGCCGTTGCGGCACCTTGTGGGTGGCGCGCAACCCGCAGGAAATCGGCGCCATCGACACACGCATTGCGCGACTGGCCGCGGCCGGCATCGAGGCGCGCGCCGTCGATGCCGACGAGCTGTATCGACTCGAACCGCTGCTGGCGCCCGGCATGGCCGGTGGCCTGCGGGTGCCCGGCGACGCGGTGGTCTATCCGCCACGGGTGGCGCTGCATCTGGTAAAGCGCGCGTGCGCCCACGGCGCAACTCTGCATCACGGGCGCCGCGTGCTCACGCTGGGCGATGGCGCGGTGACGCTGGATGACGGCAGTCGCCTGGTAGGCCCGGTGCTGGTCGCCACCGGCTGTGCGCTGCCGCAATTGCTGCCGGAGCTGCCGATGCGTTCGCGCAAGGGGCACCTCGTCATCACCGACCGCTATCCCGGCCTGCTGCATCATCAGGTGCTGGAACTGGGCTACGCCGACAGCGCGCATGGTGATGCCGACAGCAGCGTGGCCTTCAACGTGCAACCGCGACCGACCGGGCAGATCCTGATTGGTTCGTCGCGCGAATTCGGCGACGGCGACAGCGCGGTGTCGCCGCCGATGGTGCAACGCATGCTGCAACGCGCGTTCACCTTCATGCCGGGCTTGCGCGACTTGCAGGCGCTGCGCACGTGGACCGGTTTTCGCCCCACGCCGATCGACGGTCGGCCCTACCTGGGCGCAGTACCCGGCTATCGCGACGTGTGGGCCGCCGCCGGCCACGAAGGCCTGGGCGTGACTACCGCATTGGGCAGCGCGCGCTTGTTGATCGACCTGTTGCGCGGCGACACCCCGGCGATCGATCCCGCGCCGTTTGCGCCATCGCGGGTGACGACATGAGCGGCGACCTGATCCACCTGTGCGTCAATGGCCAGTCGGTGGCGGTGCCCGAAGGCGCCAACGTCGTCGCCGCGGTGGCGCAGGTGACCACGCGTTTCCGCCGTTCGGTGCATGGCGAACCACGCGCGCCGCTGTGCGGGATGGGCGTGTGTTTCGAATGCCGCGTGCGCGTGGACGGCCACGCCAACCTGCGCGCCTGCATGACGCCGGTACGCGAAGGCATGCAGGTGCAGACCGATGACTGAGCGCTACGACGTGCTGGTGGTGGGCGCCGGCCCGGCCGGCCTGGCGGCGGCACAAGCGGCGGCCAGCCATGGGCGACGCGTCGGCGTGATCGACGCGCAGGCGCGACCCGGTGGCCAGGTCTGGCGTCACGACATCGCGAAGCCACCGACCCGCGCCGCGCAAGCCGCCATCGCGGCGATCGATCACGTCGAGCTGCTGGCCGGCCACACGGTGATCGCCAGCGAAGGCCACACGCTGCGCACCGAATCCGCGCACGGCGCGCACGACCTCGAATACAGCGCACTGATCCTGGCCACTGGCGCCCGCGAATTGCTGCTGCCATTCCCCGGCTGGACGCTGCCCGGCGTCACCGGCGCCGGCGGTCTGCAGGCGCTGGTCAAGCAGGGCTGGCCGATCACCGGCAAGCGCGTGATTGTCGCGGGCAGCGGACCGCTGCTGCTGGCCGCCGCCGACAGCTTGCGCACGCACGGTGCCCAGCTGTTGGGCATCCACGAACAGGCCCCGGCGCGCACGATGGCCGCCTTCACCGCGCAGCTTTGGCGCTGGCCCGAGCGCGCCATGCAGGCACTCGGCCTGCGCGCCCGGCTGGCCAGCGTGCCTTATCGCTTCGGCTCGCATGTGCGCGCGGCTTTCGGCCGCGAGACGCTGGAAGCGGTCGAGATCGTCGGTCCGCACGGCGTACAACGCGTGGCCTGCGACCACCTGGCCGTCGGTTACGGCCTGGTTCCCGATACCGGACTCGCGCGTTTGCTCGGCTGCGCATTGCAGGACGGAGCGGTGCACCCTGGCGTGCGCGTCGATTCGTTCGGTCGCACCAGCGTGACGCATGTCTTCGCCGCTGGTGAAGCCTGCGGCATCGGTGGTCTGGCCGTGGCGCGCATCGAAGGGGCCATCGCTGGTCATGCTGCTGCCGGCGACGATGCTTCAGCGACCGCACTGCTACGGCGCCGTACTCGCGCGCGCCGTTTCTCCGGGTTGCTGGCGCGCAGCTTTGCGCTCGTCCCGCACCTGCACGCACTGGCCACGCCGCAGACCACGGTATGCCGTTGCGAAGACGTGCCACTGGGCGCACTGGACGATTTTTCCGACACCCGCGCCGCGCGCCTGGCCAGCCGCTGCGGCATGGGCGCCTGCCAGGGCCGCATCTGCGGCAGCGCATTGGCCGAACTGGGCCGCTTCATGCCGGCCGGCAGCGGTCGCCCCCCCTTGTTTCCCGCCCGCCTGGACAGCCTTGCGGCATCCGCCGGCGACCTTTCCGTTACTGCTGATTGTTGAGGTAGATATCCATGAATCCGACTTCGCTCTGGCGCGGTGTGCTCCCCGCCATCACCACGCCGTTCGCCGCCGACGGCACGGTCGACCACGCCTTCCTCGCCACGCATGCCCGCACCATGATCGATGCCGGTTGCGTCGGCATGGTGCCGCTGGGCTCGCTGGGCGAAGCGGCGACGCTGGGCTTCGAGGAAAAGCTGGCGATCATGCGCACGCTGGTGCAAGCGCTGGGTGATCGCGCGCCGGTGATCCCGGGCATCGCCTCGCTGTCCACCGACGAGGCCGTGCGCCTGGCACGCGAAGCCAAGACGATCGGCTGCCGCGGCCTGATGGTGTTGCCGCCCTATGTGTATTCCACCGACTGGCGCGAGATGGGCGCCTACGCCAGCGCGGTGATCGGCGCCACCGACCTGCCGTGCATGCTCTACAACAACCCGCCGGCCTACAAGACCGACTTCCTGCCCGCGCAGATCGCCGAACTCGCCGCCGCCCATCCGAACCTGCAGGCGGTGAAGGAATCCTCCACCGACGTGCGCCGCATCACCGCCATCCGCCATCTGCTGGGCGACCGGCTGGAGTTGCTGGTGGGCATGGACGACGCCATCGTCGAAGGCATCGCGGCCGGCGCCACCGGCTGGATCGCCGGCCTGGTCAACGCCTATCCGAAGGAATCGGTGAAGCTGTTCGAGCTGGCCCGCGCCGGTGACAGCAAGGCCGCCGACAAGCTGTACCAATGGTTTCTGCCGCTGCTGCGGCTGGACACGGTGCCGCGCTTCGTGCAGCTGATCAAGCTGGTGCAGGAGCAGGTCGGCCTGGGCAACGAGCGCGTGCGCGCGCCGCGGCTGCCGGTGGAAGGCGACGAGCGGGCACAGGCGCTGGACGTCATCCGCCACGCCATTGCCACCCGTCCGGAGCTTTGAGATGGGCGTTACCGAACCGGTGCTGATCGCCGGGCAATGGCAGGCGGCCCGCGATGTCTGCGGCAGCTTCCGCGCCGAAGACCCGAGCCACGGCGAGCCGATCGGTCCGGCGTTTCCGGTTTGCGGTGGCGCCGACATCGAGGCGGCCGTGGCCGCCGCCTGCGAGGCCGCCGCCGCATTGGCGGCCGCCGCACCGGAACGCATCGCCGCGTTCCTGGACACCTATGCCACGCTGATCGACAAGGACGCCGAAACCTTGGTGGCGCTGGCCCACGCGGAAACCGCGTTGGCGGCGCCGACCCGGCTGGCCGGCAACGAGTTGCCACGCACCAGCGACCAGTTGCGCCAGGCGGCCAAGGCCGCCCGCCGTTTCAGCTGGACGCAGCCGGTGATCGACACCACCAAGGGCCTGCGTGCGCATTACGCGCCGCTGGGCAAGCCGGTACTGGTGTTCGGCCCCAACAACTTTCCGTTCGCGTTCAATGCGGTGTCCGGCAGCGACTTCGCCTCGGCGATCGTTGCGCGCAATCCGGTGATCGCCAAGGCGCATCCGTCGCATCCGGCGACCAGCAAGCGATTGGCCGAACTGGCGCACGAGGCCTTGCACGCCTGCGGCCTGCCGCTGGCCAGCGTGCAGTTGCTGTACCACTTCGACAATGCGCTCGGCCTGCAACTGGCCGGCGACGCCCGGCTGGGCGCAATCGCCTTCACCGGCAGCCGCAGCGGCGGCATGGCGTTGAAGGCCGTGGCCGACCGTGCCGGCGTGCCGATCTACGCCGAGATGTCCAGCGTCAACCCGGTATTCCTGCTGCCCGGTGCGCTGGCCGAACGCGGTGCCGCGCTGGCGCAGGAATTCTTCAGCTCGTGCACGATGGGCAGCGGCCAGTTCTGCACCAACCCGGGCATCGTGATCGTACCGATGACCCCGGCCGGCGACGCCTTCGTCGCGGCGGCTGTCGAACACTTCGCCACGGCGGCGCCGAACGTGCTGTTCGCCGGCAACGTGCGCGACCGGCTTGAGCAGGCGATCCGTGCGCTGCGCGATGCGGGCGCCGAGCTGCGTGCCGGCGGCGCACCGGGCGATGGTCCCGGCCACCACTACGCCCCCACCCTGCTCAGCGTGGATGAAGCCATCTTCCTTGCGCACGCTGATGCGCTGCAGGGCGAAGCGTTCGGGCCGGCCAGCCTGCTGGTGCGCGCCTCCGGCGTGGAGACCATGGTGGCGATCGCCGGCTGTTTCGAAGGCAACCTCACCGGCACCCTGTATCGCGCCGCCGATGGCAGCGACGACGACGCGTGGCGGCAAGTGGCCGCGGTGCTGCGTCCGCGCGTGGGCCGGTTGTCGTGCAACAAGATGCCGACCGGCGTCGCCGTCAGCCCGGCAATGAATCATGGTGGCCCGTACCCCAGCACCAGCCACGCCGGCTTCACCGCCGTCGGCATGCCGGCGGCAATCCGCCGTTTCGCCGCGTTGCATTGCTACGACGGCGTGCCCGACGACTTGCTGCCGGTGGAATTGCGTGACCGCAACCCCGGTGCCATCCCGCGCCTGGTCGATGGCCAATGGACCTGCGCCAACATCATGCCGTCGACGGGAGCCACGCCATGAGCGGCCAGATCGGCGGCAGCAGTCTGGCCGCGGCGATGGATTCCCTCGTGCCGTTCGAACCGCGCGCCAAGCCCATCGACGACGCGGAATACCAGCAGCGCATCGAACGCGCCCGCGCCTTGCTGCGTCAGCACGATGGCAACGCGCTGCTGCTGACCGCCGGTGCCTCGTTGCGCTACTTCAGCGGCATTCCGTGGGGCGCCAGCGAGCGGCTGGTGGCGCTGCTGATCACCCTCGACGGCGACCCGCTGGTGTTCTGCCCCGCGTTCGAGAAAGGCTCGCTGGACCATGCGCTGCGCATTCCCGCCGGGCTGCGCCTTTGGGAGGAACACGAGGACCCGCAGGCACGGGTCGCAGCGGCATTGGCCGAGCGCCACGCCGACCGCCTGGCGCTGGATCCGGCCGCACCATTCGTGGTGTCGACGCGATTGCGCGCCGTCGCGCCGCAGATCCGGCTGCTCGATGCCAGCCCGATCGTCGACGGTTGCCGCATGTGCAAATCGCCGGCCGAGTTGACGCTGATGGCACAGGCCACGGCGATGACGCTGCAGGTGCAGCGGCTGGCCGCCAGCGCCATCCACGAAGGCATCGGCACCGGCGAGCTGAAACAGTTCATCGACCACGCCCACCGTGCACTCGGCGCCGACAACGGCTCGACCTTCTGCATCGTGCAGTTCGGCGAGGCCACCGCGTACCCGCACGGCATTCCCGGCGAGCAATACCTGCGCGAGGGCGAGCTGGTGCTGATCGACACCGGCTGCAGCGTGCAGGGTTACCAGTCCGACATCACGCGCTGCTACATCTTCGGCCAGCCCGACGCCGAGCAGGCGCGCATCTGGTCGCTGGAACAGGCCGCGCAACAGGCCGCCTTCGCGGCGGCGCGTCCCGGCGCCACCTGCGAGTCGGTGGACCAGGCCGCGCGTGCGGTGCTGGAAGCCGCCGGGCTCGGCCCCGACTACCGCTTGCCCGGCCTGCCACATCGCACCGGCCACGGCTGCGGCATGAGCATCCACGAGATGCCGTACCTGGTGCGCGGCGACCGCACCGTGCTGCAGCCGGGCATGTGCTGCAGCAACGAACCGATGATCGTGGTGCCGGGCCGTTTCGGCGTGCGCCTGGAAGACCACTTCCACATCACCGAGGACGGCGCCGCCTGGTTCACCCCACCCTCGCCGGCGATCGACCAACCCTTCGCGGAGTAGTTGCCATGACCACCACGCCCGCCCCGACCAGCGTCCCGCCGAACGAAGCCGGCGCCCGCCTGCGCGCGCTGTACGAACGCGAGTGGGCGTGGCGGCGCGAACAGTTCGCCGGCTTCGATGACGAGGACGGCGAAGGTGCTCCCGCCGATCATCTGCCGCGCGTGGATGCCGCCACTCAATCGCAGCGCGAGCACTACTGGCGCGACGTGCTCACCCAGCTCGACGCGCTCCCGCTCGACCAGCTGGGCGAACGCGACGCCACCGATTTCGCTGTCTACCGCGCACAAATCGAAACCCTGCTGAGCCAGCAACAATTCCGCTGCTGGGAAATGCCGTTCAACAGCGACAGTGCGTTCTGGACCGACCTCGGCTTCACCGCGCGACGCGCACGCCACGACGCGGACGACTACGAACGCTATCTCGGCCAGTTGCACGACATCCCGCGCTACTTCAATGAGCACATCGCCAACATGCGTGCCGGGCTGGCGCGCGGCTTCAGCGTGCCGCGGGTGACATTGACCGGCCGCGAGCAATCGATCGCGCAAGTGCTCGACACCGCGTGCATCAAGGACAACCTGTTCTACACGCCGTTCCGCACGATGCCCGCGAATATCCCGGCGGACACGCAGGCGCATCTGCGCGAGCGCGCCGCCACGGCCATTCGCACGGTGGTGTTGCCAGCGCACGCGAAGCTGCTGGATTTCATCCGCGACGAGTACCTGCCGCAGGCACGCGCCACCCTGAGCGCCGAGGCGATGCCCGACGGCGCCGCGTTCTACCGCGCGCAGATCCGCCGCTTCACCACGCTGGATATGGCGCCGGAAGCCATCCACACGCTGGGCCTGCAGGAAGTCGCGCGTTTGCGCGAGGAGATGCTGGCCACCATCACCCGCACTGGTTTCAACGGCGGCTTCGAGTCGTTCCTGCACTACCTGCGTACCGATCCGCAGTTCTACCCGCAGACCGGCGAGCAATTGCTGCGGCAGGCGGCATGGATCGCCAGTCGCGTGGACGGCTGCATCGAACGCTACATCGGCCGGCTGCCACGCCGGCGTTTCGCGATCGAGCCGGTGCCGGCGGAACTGGCACCGTTCTACACCAGCGGTCGCGGCGGTCCGGGCATGTATCTCCTCAACACCCACGACCTGCCTTCGCGACCGCTGTACGCGCTGACCGCGCTGACCCTGCACGAGGCCTCGCCCGGACACGCGCTGCAGATGCCGCTGGCCGCCGAGCTGGATGGCCTGCCGGCGTTCCGTCGGCTCACCCACATTTCCGCCTACATCGAGGGCTGGGCGCTGTACTCGGAAAAGCTGGGCGTGGAAATGGGCCTGTACGAAACCCCGTACGACCACTTCGGCTACCTCGCCTACCAGGCCTGGCGTGCGTGCCGGCTGGTGGTCGACACCGGCCTGCACCACCTCGGCTGGAGCCGCCCGCAAGCGTGCACCTACCTGCGCGAGCACACCGCGCTCAGCGAGCATGAAGTCCGCACCGAGGTGGACCGTTACATCGCCTGGCCCGGCCAGGCGCTGTCGTACTACCTTGGCGAGATGTGCATCGTGCAGGCGCGCGCGAAGGCAGAACAGGCACTCGGCCCGCGCTTCGACCTGCGCGCCTTCCACGACGCCGTGCTGGCGTCGGGATCGGTGCCCCTGCCCGTGTTGGAACAGCACATCGACCGCTTTATCGCCAACGGCGGTCGCTCGCCCTGGGCTGATGCCGCTTCGCATTGAACATCAGGCGCGCCATGATCCGGGCATCCACATCGACGGCCATCGCCGCTTGCATCGTATGGACGTCCAAACGCAAACACCGAACACATCGTGTTTTCCTGCCATCCCGCCGCGGAGAATTCTCATGCGTCTCGCCCTTTCCATCCTCTTGCTGGCCTGTGCGTCGATGCCGATCGTTGCAGCCCCAGCCATGAAACCCGGCAGCACCCGGGCCGCGCCGCAGCCGCCGGCCACACCACGCCACACGGCTTCCAGCACCTTGCACGGGGTCACCGTGAACGACCCTTACCGCTGGCTGGAAAATCCGGAGGATCCCGCCGTGCTGGCGTGGATCAAGGCGCAGAACGCCTACACCGACCAGGTGCTGGCGGCGATGCCCGACGGCAAGGCGATGAATGCGCGCGTGCAGCAGCTGGCGATCACCTCCACCACGCGCTCCTCGCCGATGCTGGCCGGCGGCACGTTGTTCTACATGCAGGAAACCCCGCCGCAACCGCAACCGCAGCTGATCGCGCAGCCGTGGCCCGACGGCCAGCCGCGCGTACTGGTGGATCTCAACGCGAACGGCGGCAACACCGCCATCGTCGCGTACTGGCCCTCGCCCAGTGGCCGCTATCTCGCCTACGGCACGGCGGTGGGCGGCAGCGAGATGACCACCATCCACGTGCTCGACGTGGCCAGCGGCAAGGTGCTGCCCGATGCCATGCCGTGGGCCGGTGGCGGCGCCACCCCGCAGGGACTGGCATGGGATGCCGACGAAAAGGGCTTCACCTATGTGCGCCTGCCGCCACCGCCGGCCGGCCACGAAGTGAAACCGTTCCACGCCGCGCTGCTGCACCACACGCTCGGCGAGCCGGCGACACAGGACACCGTGGTGTTCGGCAAGGACTTCTCGAAGATCGCCGAATACCGCCTGCTCACCTCGCCGGGTGCGAAGCGACTGGCCGTACTCGCCAACGTGGGCGACGGCGGCCCGGCCGAGGTCTACCTGCGCGAGGGCAAGCACTGGACCAAGGTACTGGGCGACGCCGCCAACGTGCGCACCGCGGCATGGGTGGGCAACCGCCTGCTGGTGGCGAGCTTTGCCAACGCGCCGCGCGGCAAGCTGCTCGCCGTCGATGATCACGGCAACACCACCGAAGTGCTGGGTGAACGCAAAGGCGCCGTGCAAAGCATCGAGCCGATCGCTGACGGCTTCCTGCTGGTGCGCAGTTGGGGCCCGGACTGGTGGGTGGAGCAGTACGCCGACAACGGCCAGTTCGTGCGCCGCCTGCCCTTGCCTGCGCACGGCATCGGCATCGGCGGCATCGCCGCCGAACACGGCCAGGATCGCGCATTGATCAGCTACAGCGGCTGGACTTCGCCCTCACGCTGGGTGGAATACGACGCCAGGGCCGGCACGCTGAAAACCGTGTTCGAGGTGAAGGCTGCCGCCGATTATTCCAAGGTGCACACGTACCGCATCGACGGCACCTCCAAGGACGGCACGAAGATTCCGGTGACCGTGCTGGCGATGCAGGGCGTCGACCCCGACGGCCATCGTCCCACCATCCTGTACAGCTACGGCGGCTTCGACCTGCCCGTGGTGCCGCACTTCGTCGGCGCCGAGATGGCGTGGCTGGAGCGCGGCGGCGTGCTGGCCTTCGCCAACATCCGCGGTGGCAACGAGGACGGCCAGAGCTGGCATGCGCAAGGCCAGGAACTGGACAAGCAGAACGTGTTCGACGACTTCCACGCCGCCGCACTCGCCCTGTTCGACACGCACTGGACCGACCGCCAGCACCTCGGCATCCTCGGCGCAAGCAATGGCGGCCTGCTGATGGGCGCCTCGCTGGTGCAGCATCCGGGCGACTACCGCGCAGTGGTGTCGCTGGTCGGCATCTACGACATGCTGCGCCACGAGACGAACTTCTCCAATGGCGCATACAACATCCCCGAATACGGCAGCATCGCCAACGCCGCGCAGTTCAAGGCCACGCTGGCTTACTCGCCGCTGCAGAACGTGAAAGCGCACACCGCGTATCCGGCCGTGCTGATGACTACCGGCGCGAACGACCCGCGCGTGGCACCGTGGCAATCGCGCAAGTTCACCGCCGCCCTGCAACGCGCCAGCAACTCGGGACAACCCATCCTGCTGCTGACCCGCATGAACGCCGGCCACGGCTTCGGCGCCCCGTTCAGCCAGCGCGTGGGCAACACCGCGATCATGCTGACCTTCTTCGCGCAGGAGCTCGGTTTACCGGCCAAGTAGGCATGCCATGCTCGCAGTATAGTGACCCTCGATACATGCCTGGGGGATCCATGAAACGAATTGCATTGCTCCTAGCTGCAGGCCTGCTGGTCATGTGGCAATCCAGCGTTTGCGCACAGCAAGCGCGCGCGGCTGAGTTCACCGTCGGCGCCATCGTCAATGCGCAAGGCGCCGTGACGAAGACGGAAGCGGAACCAAGCGTAGCCCCCGGTATTGCCGGCGTACTCGACCAGGCCATCCGCTACTGGCGTTTCGCACCGGTCCAACGCAATGGCAAAGGTGTGCCCGTGCACACATTCATCACTGCCCGTCTGGACGTCTTGCCGGCGGCGGGGGGCAAACTCGACCTGAAGGTCAGCTACCTACGGCAAGGGCCGAAAACCAGCCTGTTCAAGGCACGTCCAAGCTATCCACCCGAGGCGATGCGAACGCGTCTGCAGGGCCTGGTCCTCTTGCTCGGCACGTTGCCCGCACATGGCAACGCGGTTGTCAGTTTGGCCAAATGCGCCGAGAGGGATTGCAATCTATTGCGGCACAGCGTCGTTGACTGGTTCCAGCATGGAACCTGGACTCCGGAAACCATCGACGGCCAGCCGGTGTCGGCACAGGCCCGCGCCTTCGTCACCTTTCGTCTGATACCGGTCACCGCAGTAACGCACAAGCCATTGGCTCAGGAGGCAGGGATCACACATGAGGAACGCGCCTTACTTCACCAATATGGCTTTACCGACAATGACGTCAGGGCAGGTGTTAATCAGCTGGTCCTTTCCAGCGTTCTGAAACCACTCATGGTCCGCCCCGTCGTGATGCATTTGGGGCCAGACGACCACAGTTAGCTTGGTGGCGTTGCGTCAGCCACCCCGGAACTCCCGTCGGTACATCGATGGCGTCGTATTGAAGGCCACGCTGAAGTGATGGCGCATCGACAGTGCGGAACCGAAACCGGCGCGCTCAGCGATACGCTCGATCGATTGCGCGGTGGTTTCCAGCAGCCGCTGAGCCAGCATCAAGCGCTGGCTCAGCAACCACTGGGTTACGGTGGTGCCGGTGTGCTGGCGGAAATGCCGGGTGAAGCTGCGTCGGCTCATCGCCGCGCGTGCGGCAAGTGAGTCGAGACTATGTGCCGTGTCCAGATGTCGCGCAGCCCATCCCAGCGTCTTCGACAACGGACCCTCACTGGTTGCAGCCAACACGGGCTGCTCGATGTATTGCGCCTGGCTGCCCTGCCGATGCGGTGGCACCACGAGCGTGCGGGCAATACGATTGGCCACTTCGGCACCGAATTCGCGACGCACGACATGCAGGCAACAGTCGATACCTGCGGCGGTACCTGCCGAGGTGAGCACGTTACCCTGGTCCACGTACAGCACGCCCGGATCGACCTGCACCTGCGGAAAGCGTTGCGCAAACTGCTCGGTCCAGCGCCAGTGCGTGGTGGCGCGCCGACCATCAAGCAGGCCCGCCTCAGCCAGTACATAAGCACCCAGGCACAAGCCCACCACCAGTGCACCGCGCCGATGTACACGCTGCAAGGACGCGAGCAGCGGCGCCGGCGCCGGCTCGTGTGCATCACGCCACGAGGGCACGACCACGATCTGCGCGCGCTCCAGCTCGCGCAGGCCATGGTGGGTGCCGATGGTAAAACCGGCATGGCTGCGCAACTCGCCCGATTCGGCCGCACAGACGCGCACGTCGAACAACGGCTCGGCGCCAGCCGCTTCGCCGAACACCGCGCACGGCACCGACAGATGAAACGGCCGGATATCGTCGAATGCCGCAATGGCCACCTTGACCAACGCCATGACATGACTCCTGCTTTATGGCCCGATTCTAACTAATTATGTCATTTGGGCCACTCTCCAGTGGGCCTTCACCGGCGGATCATTTGCTCACCGGGGCAACCGTCCCAAGCATCCGAGACATATCGCCATGAGCCAGACCCACACCCAGCATCCGGGCACACCACGTCGCGCGCTGGTCGTTATCGATGTGCAGAATGAATACGAGACCGGCGGTTTGCGTATCGAATATCCACCGATAGCCGACTCGCTGCAGAACATCGGCAAGGCGATGGATGCCGCGCACGCCGCCGGCGTTCCGGTGATCGTGGTCCAGGAAACGTCGCCCGCCGATTCGCCACTGTTTGCCATCGACTCGCACGGCTGGAAGCTGCACGAAGTGGTCGCCAGCCGCCCGCGCGACCACTACCTGCGCAAGCTGCTGCCCAGTGCATTCAGTGGTACCGACCTTGCCGACTGGCTCAAGAGGCACGACATCGATACCCTCGCCGTGGTCGGCTACATGACGCACAACTGCAACGACACCACGATCAAGCACGCCTTCGATAACGGCCTGCAGGTGGAATTTCTGATGGATGCATCCGGCAGCGTGCCCTACGCCAATCGTGCCGGCATCGCCACGGCCGAGGAGATCCATCGCGTATTCGCGGTAGTGGAGCAGTCGCGCTTTGCCGCCGTGATGCGCACCGACGAATGGATGGCCCACGTCGCCAACGGCACGCTGCCGGAACGCGATACCATCCACGCTTCGCACCAGCGCGCGCGGGCATCGACTGCCGCGATAGCCTGACGTTCGCTGCCCTTTACTGTGTGGAAGCAAGGGAGGACCGAGGTCAGCCCGCCCTGCGGCAAGCCAGGTTACCCCCCCTCCCAGCCTTCCCCTGCATGCAGGGGGAGGCGCGCGGGCCTCAGGCGCATTGAAACCTCCCCGGCAGAGCTGGCTTCGACAAGGCATTAAGCTGTGCGTTTCCCTGCAGCGATACCCGCCATGTCCGAACTCCTGCCCGCCATCGAACACGAAACCGCGTCGAACCCCACGCACAGCATCGTCTGGTTGCACGGCCTGGGGGCCGACGGCCATGACTTCGCGCCGATCGTGCCGGAGCTGGTGGCGCCGGAGTGGCCGGCGCTGCGCTTCGTGTTTCCGCATGCACCCACGCGACCGGTGACGATCAACGGCGGCATGCCGATGCGGGCGTGGTACGACATCGCCGATTTCGAGCTGCACGCGCGCCAGGACGAGGCCGGCATGCGCGCCTCGATCGAGGCCGTGGAAACGCTGCTGGCGCGCGAGAACGCGCGCGGCGTGCCGGACGAGCACATCGTGCTGGCCGGCTTCTCGCAGGGCGGCGCGATCGCACTGGCGGCCGGGCTGCGCCATCCGCGCCGGCTAGCCGGCATCGTGGCGTTGTCCACCTATCTGGTGCTGGGCGATTCGCTGGCAGCCGAACGCAACGCGGCAAATGCGGCAACGCCGATCTTCCAGGGCCACGGCACGTTCGACCCGGTGGTCGTGCCGCCGCGTGGCGCCGATGCCCGCGCGCGCCTGGAAGCGCTGGGCTACGCGGTGGATGCGCACACCTACCCGATGGCCCACGCCGTCTGCGCCGAGGAAATTGCCGACTTGCGTCACTGGCTGGGCCAGCGGCTCGCCGGCTGAACCTTCCGCTGCGGCATACTGCGCCGCATGAGTGAACCCGCCCGCCCACGCGCCGAACGCAATCCGTTGCCGGACTTCTGCAGCCTGCCGGCGCTGTTCGCGTTGTTCGTGGTCGGCGCGCTCACCGTGGCGGTGATGTGGCTGGCGCCGGACGGCGCGCGTGACTGGCGCGCCTTCACCATCGGCATGGCCTTCGTGGCATGGCTGGCGCTGCTGCTGGCGGTGGCGCTGTGCAAGCTGTCGCCGTACCTGCAACGGCTGCCCGGCTATGGGCCGTATGCCGGCGTGTGGCTGCTGATGGTACTGATCGTGGTGCTGGCCAGCGCGGTCGCACGCTGGATGGACAGCGCGCTGCAACTGGAGCTGATCCACGGCGGCAACCTGCGCTTCATCGGCGACAACGCGCTGATCGCCGCGTTGCTCGGCGCCGCCATGTTGCGCTACTTCTATGTGCTGGCGCAGTGGCAGGCACGGCTGGCGGCGGTGACGCGCGCGCAGGTGGAGGCGCTGCAGGCACGCATCCGGCCACACTTCCTGTTCAACAGCATGAACACGGTGGCTGCGCTGGTGCGGGTGGACCCGGCCGCCGCCGAACGCACCATCGAAGATCTCTCCGAACTGTTCCGCGCCGCGCTGGGCCAGCACGAAACCCGTGACGGCACGCTGGGCGACGAGCTGGCCTTGGTGGAGCGTTATCTGGCCATCGAGCAATTGCGGCTGGGTGAACGCCTGCGCGTGCGCCGCGAACTGGACGAACTTCCGCGCGACTTCCCGTTGCCGCGCCTGCTGCTGCAGCCGCTGGTGGAGAACGCCGTGCGCCACGGCATCCAGCCGCTGCGCGAAGGCGGCGAGGTGATCCTGCAGGGTCGACGCGAAGCACGCGCACTGGTCATCGTGATCGACAACCCGCTGCCCGCCACGCCGGCGCGCACCGGCAATGGCCACGGCCTGGACAATGTGCGCCAACGCATCGCCTTCCGTTACGGTACGCGGGCACAGGTGCAGGCCGGTCCGCAGGGCGACCGCTTCGTGGTGCGTTTGCACTTGCCGCTGGACGACAAGCAACACACGTTGAATCAAGGGGGAAACGACGATGCGCGTACTGATCGTCGATGACGAACCGCTGGCCCGCGCGCGGCTTGCCGCCCTGCTGGGCGAATGCGACGGCACGGATATCGCCGGCAGTGTCGGCGACGGCGACGCCGCGCTCGACGCACTCGGCGAACTGCAGCCCGACCTGCTGCTGCTGGACATCAACATGCCTGGCCTGGACGGCACCGCGCTGGCGGCACGGCTGGCCGGACGCGCGCGCCCGCAGGTGGTGTTCTGCACTGCCTACGAAAACCATGCGCTGCATGCGTTCGAGCTGGGCGCGGTGGATTACCTGCTGAAGCCGGTGCGGCTGGAACGCCTGCGCGAAGCCGTGCAGCGTGCACGCCAGCGGCTCGACGCCACGCCACGCGAGCCATCCGGCCATCTGCACGCACGCGTGCGCGGCGAACAGGTGCGCGTGGCGCTGGACGAGGTGATCTGTCTGCTCGCCGAGGAGAAATACGTGCTGGTGCGCCACACCGGCGGCGAACTGCTGATCGATGAATCGCTGCGCCAGCTGGAAGACGCCTACCCCGACCAGCTGACCCGCCTGCACCGCAACTGCCTGGTGCCCACGCCACGCCTGGTTGGTCTGAAAAGCCTGCCTGACGGCCGCGTGCTGGCACGTCTCGCCGGCACTGATCTCAGCCCCGAAGTCAGCCGGCGCAACCTGCCGGCGGTGCGCAAACTGCTGCGCATGGGCTAGGCGCCCCGCATAACTCCGTTGAATACGACATTCCGGCGGCTCTCAGCGGCCGAAGGGCCGGTCAAGCCGGAATCCAGCGACTTCAGGCCGTTGAAAAACCAAGGACGCTGGATTCCAGCTTTCGCTCACTGCTGTCCGGAATAATCCTGGGATGTCGTTCGAGAGTGAATACCCGCGCCGTTTGCGCGAGATGCAACAAGGGGGCGACTCCATTTCTGGCAGCGACCACCTCTCCGGCTCGTCATCCCGGCGCAGGCCGGAGGCGCCTTTCAACAGACGGCTGTCTGGTCATCAAGTAGCGATCACGCCTGTCCAAGCCATACGGCTACTGGATTCCGGCCTGCGCCGGAATGACGAGCGAGGGTGCGGTATCGATACAAGTCATGTGGAACCACAGGGCTCAAAATTATTCCGGACAACAGTGAGCCTTCGCTGGAATGACGATGTCTTCGAGGCTCCCGGGCGCGGCAACACGTCGCCCGCGGGCGTGAGCTGATTGCGCGACAATACCGCCCTGTCCTGTTTCGTCGCGGAGTCGCCATGTCCCCCACCACCTTGCGCATCGCCACCCGCCAGAGCGCGCTTGCGCTGTGGCAGGCCGAACACGTGGCGTCGCTGCTGCGTGCGGCGCATCCGGACCTGCGCGTGGAACTGGTGCCGATGACAACACGCGGCGATGAAATCCTCGACAAGCCGCTGGCGGCGATCGGCGGCAAGGGGCTGTTCCTCAAGGAGCTGGAAGTGGCGATGCTGGACGGCCGCGCCGACCTGGCCGTACACAGCTTGAAGGATATGCCGGCGGAACTGGAAGCGGGCTTCGCGCTGCCGGCGATCCTGCCGCGCGCCGACCCCGCCGACGCCTTCGTCAGCAACACCTCCGCGGACCTGGCCGCGCTGCCACAGGGCGCGCGCGTAGGTACCTCGTCGCTGCGCCGGCAGGCGCAGTTGCGCGCCGCGCGGCCCGACCTGCAATTGCTCGACCTGCGTGGCAACGTGGGCACGCGACTGGCCAAGCTCGACAACGGCGACTACGACGCGATCGTGCTGGCCTGCGCCGGGCTGGAACGGCTGGGCCTGCACCAGCGCATTCGCAGCCGGCTGGTGGCACCGGCATGGCTGCCGGCCCCGGGGCAGGCAGCGATTGTCGTCGAGGCACGCGTGCAGCGCGCCGCGGTGCACGAGCGGCTGGCCGTGCTGGACGATGCCGAAACGCGCCTGGCGGTGAGTGCCGAGCGGGCGATGAACCACGCCCTGGGCGGCAGCTGCACGGTGCCGGTCGGCGCATGGTGCACGGTGGCCGAACACGGCCTGCACCTGCGCGGCATGGTCGGCGAGGCCGCCACCGGTCGCCTGCTGCTGGCCGAAGCCACCGGTACGCACGACCAGCCCGAGGCCCTGGGTCTACAAGTCGCCGAGATGCTGTTTGCGCAAGGCGCACGCGCCTTGCTGGAAGGCTGAAGCCATACATGCGCGACAGGTTTTTCGCGCTCTACGCGGACAAGCGCCGGTTCAATCCATTCCGGGCGCACCCCTTGGGGCTGCAGCAACGAGTGTAGGAGCCCGCTCGCGGGCGATGCTCTTGGTGCGGGGGCACGGGAAAGCATCGCCCGCGAGCGGGCTCCAAAAGCATCGCCCTGGCCTGACGGCGGCAAGGCGGCATCTACGAGGCGCTGCCGCCCGGTCAGATGTTGTAGACGATATTGGTGGTGGCCAGCGTGTCGGTCTTCTTCACGCCCGGCAGCACGGTGCTGTGATGGCGCACTTCGTAACCCACCTTCAGCGACAGCTTCTTGGTCATGCTGACGTTGAGGCCGGCATCATCCTGGAAGTACTTGTCCTTCGAGCCCGCTTCCATCAGGAACGTGTTCTCGAACGAGGTGTTGGCGGTGAGCCGGTACTTGTAGTTGACCAGGCCACGTGCAACCACTTCCTTCTGCCGATCCTGCGTGTACGGGTGGCTGACGCCGTTCACCGTCACGGTGGTGTCGGCCGGCTGGTATTCCTTGAAACCGGGACCGATTTCGAACGACAGCTCGGTGCGCTGCGTCTTCAGGGCGATATAGCCGTAGCCGATCGAGACGATCGCCTGCCAGCGGTTGGCGCCGAAGTCGTCATGCTCGTAACGGCCCGCGCCCACGATGTAGCTGCGCGGATCGAGCTTGTAGCCCACCGACGCGCCGCCGTCGTAGCGGTTGGCGGTGGTGTTGTACTTCTTGTAGGTGGTGCCGTCGGGATTCACCACCTTCACCTGGCTCTTCGAACGCAGCGCGTCGAGGAAGAAGCTGTTCTTCCACTGCGCGTTTTCCTGGTTCAGACCCAGCTTGGCGTCCAGGTTCTGCGAGCGCGTGTTGCCGGTGGTGGAGGCAAAACCGAGCTCGCCCGAGCCCGTCCAGTCGCCGTTGGCAGGAACATTGGTGCCCGGTGCATCCTGGGCCTGGACGGCAAAGCAGCCGAGCGAGGCGAGGACGAGACTGGCAAGCAGGATCTTTTTCATGGGGTAAGGTCCCTTATTGTTAAAACAATGTTGGATGAGCACCATAGCTGGATGGCTTGAATCCGCCGTGAACAATCCCGGCAAGGCGTTTATCTGGCGGCCAGCGAGCCGGACCTGCCGCCCGTGTCTGCCGAAGCCGGCCGGACCAGGCAGCCACGCGCCTAGCGTCCCGATACGGCTTCGAACAAGCGCAGCTCGATGCTGCGTCCCACGACACAACACAGCGCCGCCAGCAACACCAGCCAGCGCGCATCGGCCCAGTAATGCGTCAGCAACAAGCCCAGGCAAGGCACCGCGTAAGTCAGCACGGCGGCCATGAAGCGACGCTGCCAGCGCCGCGGCGCACTGCGTACCGGACCGGCCACCGACTGCCAGCGCATGCCTTCCGCCAAGCCCAGCAGCAGGGCCAGCAACAGCAGGCCGATGATCCACATGCGGGTGGTGCCGGTACGCACCAGCGGATCCTGCGAGACCACGCACAGCAAGAGCCACAGGCCGCCGCCGTAACAGGCGGTGATCACCCGATCGACCGGCAACTGCCCGGTCAGGCCGCCGCGTCGACGCGGGCGCTGGCCCCGCGCCGCATACACCAGGCAGGCGAAACTGCAGGCGGCCAGTACGGCACTGACCAGCCGGGTAGCCCAGAAATCGTTGTCGCCACGTGCGAGTGCGGCCACGCCCAGCATCGGCAGGTAGGTGAGCATCGCCAGCAGCGCCTCGCGGCTCGGACGCAGGCTCGAATCCAGCCGCCAGCCGCGCCAGTCACGCAACCCCGGCACGCCCACACTGGCCAGCAGCGGGCCGAGGCTGGCGAACACGGCGCCCACCAGTAGCGGCACCAGCGATTCGCCACGGCCATTGCTGTAAACGCCCAGCGCCAACCCCAGCCCGAGCAGCATCCACATGCCATAGCCGCATACCGCAAGCACTCGCAACACGGTCGCGGCCCATCCGGTGGGCGGGCTGATTTCGTCGGGCATGCATCCTCTCTGGCAGCGGGAACGGGGGAATCTGCGCAACCGGCACGGGCTTGCAGCCACGGCGCGGCGTCCCCATGCTACACAAAGCCTGCTTCCGATGACTGCCATGGATCGCTACGAGCGCATCAATACCCTGCACCGCGTGCTGAAATCGGCACGCTATCCCGTGCCGTTGCCCAGCCTGATGGACGAGCTCGACTGCTCGCGCGCCACGCTGTACCGCGATATCGGCTTCCTGCGCGATGCGCTGGGCGCACCGATCGAAAGCGCCGGCGGCGAACACGCGGCATTCCGCTACGAGCAGGGCGAAGCCGAACGCTTCGAACTGCCCGGCCTGTGGCTGACTTCCGACGAGCTCGCCGCCTTGCTGGCGCTGAACGAGTTGATCGGGCGCAGCGGACCCGGCGTGCTGGCCGGCGCACTGGCCCCGTTCAAGGCGCGCATCGAACACCTGCTGAGCGACCAGGGCAGCGGCAAGGTGCTGCCGATCGAACGCATCCGGGTGATCCCGTGGGGCGAACGCAAGCTCGACCAGCAGGTATTCCGCACCGTGGCCGGTGCCGTGCTCGAACGGAAGCAGTTGCGCTTCCGTTATCGCGCGCGCACCACCAACAGCGACAGCCGGCGCACGGTATCGCCGCAGCGTCTTACCCACTATCGCGACAACTGGTACCTCGACGTGTGGGACCACGACCGCGAGGCGCTGCGCAGCTTCGCGGTGGACCGCATCGTCGAACCACGCGCGCAAGACACCGCCGCCATCGACGTGGCCGAAGCCCAGCTCGACCAGACCCTGGCCTCCAGCTACGGCATCTTCGCCGGCACGCCCAAGGCGTGGGCCACCATCCGTTTCTCCGAACATGCCTCCCGCTGGGTCGCCGACGAACACTGGCATTCGCAGCAGAAAGGCACGTGGCTGCCCGACGGACGCTACGAACTGCAACTGCCGTATTCCAATTCCAGGGAGTTGCTGATGGACGTGCTGAAGTACGGCCCGGACGCGGAAATCGTGGCGCCGGTGCCGCTGCGCGAAGAGATGAAATCGCTGCTGCACCTGTCGCTGAGCGGTTACGCCTGAGCGCGATGAAGGACGCCGGCGGCTACGTTGCCTGAGCGCGAGGGAATGAAAACGCGCAGCACCATCATGTACGGCACGAAGCTCGTTCCGATGCCACCTTCAGCGAGGTTGGCCCCTCACCCCAACCCTCTCCCCGGCGGGGAGAGGGAGTCAGGCATCAGTGTGCGGCGGCGGGATGGAACGGCCAGAAGTGCGGGATCAGCCACATCGACAGCGCACAGAACACCAGGATCAGCGGAATGCCGACCTTCATGAAATCGGTGAAGCGGTAGCCCCCGGCGTAGTACACCATCGTGTTGGTCGGATAACCCACCGGCGTGGCGAACGAGGTGGCCGCGGCGAATGCCACCGCCACCACGAAGGGCCGCGGGTCGACGTGCATCGCGCCGGCCACCGACGCGGCGATGCCCACCATCAGCACCACCGACGGGTTGTGGCCCATCAGTTCGGTAAGCAGCGCGGTGAGCAGGTACACCATCAGCAGGGCGGCCAGCGGCCCGTGCGAACCGACCACGCCCAGGCCCAGCTGCACCAAGGTGTGTGACAACCCGGTCTTGTCGATCGCCATGCCCAACGGCAGGATCGCGCCGAGCAGGATGATGATCTTCCAGTCCATGCCTTCGTAGACGTCCTTGCGCCCGAAGCAGCCGGTCAGCGCCATCGCGACGGCGCCGCAGATCGCGGCAATCGGGATCGGCAACCAGCGCATGCCCGAAACCACCACCACGGCCAGCATGATGCCCACCGCGTAGAAGGCCTTGCGCGGGGTGCGATGGGCTTCGTCGCGCTCGCTCAGCACGATGAACGCCTCGTCGTTGCGCAGGTTGGCCAGGGCGTCTTCGTCGACCAGCGCCAGCAACACGTCGCCCACCGCCAGCCCGACGTCGCTGAGTTTGTCGCGCAGCACCTGGCCGCGTCGGTGGATCGCCAACACCACCGCGTCGTAGCGCCAGCCGATGCCGGTTTCGGCGAAGCGCCGGCCCTCGACCGGGCTGGCCGGGGCGACCATCAGTTCGATCATCACGCGGCTGCGTTCGCGATCCTTCACGTAGCGGCTTTCCGGTGCGTTGCGCAGGCCGGCACGGTGCTGGAAATCCTCGATCTTGTCCCAGTCGCCGCGCACCAGCAGCACGTCGCCCTCGGCGATCTCCTGCGAGTGCGGCGACCACATGCGCTTTTCGCCGCGCAGCAATTCGAGCGGGTACACGCCGTATTTCTCGCCCAGCTTCGCCGCGGCGATGCTTTGCCCGATCAGCGCGGAATCGGCCGTCACTTCCAGCTCGGTCACGTACTTGCCGACATCGGCCTGCACCGGCTGCTCGGCATCGACATGACGTGGCAGCAGCCAGCGACCGACCAGCATCAGGTAGGTGATGCCGACCACCGCCAGCACCACGCCCAGCGGCGCGAACTCGAACACGCCGAAGCCCTGCAGGTGATGCTTGCGCGCCAAGCTGTCGGCCAGCAGGTTGGACGAGGTGCCGATCAAGGTACATACGCCGCCCATCTGCGCCGCGTAGGCCATCGGCATCAGCACCCGCGCTGGCGAGGTGTGCGTGCGCTGGCACACGCGCAACGCCAACGGCAGGAACGTGGCCACCAGCGCGATGTTCTTCACGAAGGCGCCGATCGGCGCGATCGCCAGCATCATCGCCAGAGTCAGCAACCAGGGTTGCCGGATCCGCGAAAGCAGCCGGATCAGCGGTTCCAGCGCGCCGGAGCGCTCGATGCCCATGCTCAGCGCGAACATTGCCGCCACGGTGACGGTGGCCTCGTTGCTGAAACCGCTCAACGCATCGAGCGGACTGACGATGCCCAGGATCACCAACGCCGCCAGCATCATCAGCGCCACCAGGTCGATGCGCACCTTTTCGCTGGCGAACAGCGCCATGGCCAGCACGATGATGGCCACCGTCGCCCAGGCCTGCCAGCTCATGCGCGCTCCCCGTCGATGCGGACGAAGGAAACGGCGCGGCACACTGGCGTTTTCACGAATCTCACGGAATGGCGCATGCTGGGTTGCTGCCGACAGGGCATGGACGCATGCTACACGGGCACGTGCCTGGCGCAACGACAGCCCACCAGCGGCGCCGCGCTTCGCGCCCTGCCGCCCGCAAGAAACCTCCACCCCGATCCCACGCAAGCCGCCGAACATGCCTTCGAACGACACCACGCTTCCCGCCCTCACCGACAGCGATGCCCCACGCAAGCCCACCGTGGCGCTGGCGCTGGGTGCGGGCGGCGCGAAAGGGCTGGCACACATCGGCGTGATCGAGGAACTGACCGCCCAGGGTTTCCAGATCACCGCCATCGCCGGTTGCTCGATGGGCGCGCTGATCGGCGGCATCTACGCCACCGGCAAACTCGACGTATATCGCGACTGGGTCACCACGCTGGCCAAGCTCGACGTGCTCAAGCTGGTCGACTGGACGCTGAGAGGTGGCGGCCTGATCAAGGGCGAGAAGATCATCGGCACCCTGCTGGAAATGATCGGCGACGAGCAGATCGAGGACCTGCCGCTGTCCTTCACCGCGGTGGCCACCGACATCGACCGCGAACGCGAAATATGGCTGAGCCGCGGTTCGCTGTTCGAGGCGATCCGCGCCTCCATCGCCATTCCCACCATCTTCCGCCCGCACACCATCAACGGCCGCCGGCTGCTCGATGGCGGCCTGCTCAACCCGGTGCCGGTGACACCGCTGATCCGCGATCCGGCCGACTACCTGGTCGCGGTCAGCCTGGATGGCGCGGCCGAACCCGCCACGCCGGACACGCTGGACGACAAGACCCGGCATCGCGGCCTGCTGCGCCGCCTGTTGCCGCATGGCGGCGACAAACCGGAGGTGAAGACCCACGAACCGGGCGTGCTGGAACTGATGGGGCGCTCGATGGACCTGATGCAGGCCAACCTGGCACGCCTGCGCCTGGCCGCCTACGAGCCGGACCTGCTGATCCAGCTGCCGCGCAATGTCTCCACCGTCTACGAGTTCTACCGCGCCCGGGAACTGATCGAGCTGGGCCGCGAGCGCACCCGCGAGGTGCTGGAAGGCTGGCGCGAGCATCATCCGGGGCGCGCGTAGCACCACTGGTCACTTCCCCAACCCTGTCCTGCAAGCGGGAAAGGGAGCTCCGGCATCTCAACCCGGGCCGTGCTTCTTCAGCCAGGTTTCCAAGTACGACTTCAGCACCACCGCGTTGTTGTGCTCCTCGTCGCGCGCGCCGAACAGCAGGGTGATGTGATGTCGCTCGGCCTGCTCGGCCAGCGCTCGCCAATGCTCGGTCAACTCGTCCAGTTCGCTGGCGTAGCGGTGGCGGAAACCTTCCCAGCGCGCCGGGTCATGGCCGAACCACTGGCGCAATTCGGTGGATGGCGCCAGATCCTTGATCCACAGATCGATGGCGGCGTCTTCCTTCTTCATTCCCCGCGGCCACAGGCGATCGACCAACACGCGCTGGCCATCGGATTTCGCAGCGGGCTCGTACACACGCTTGACACTGATGCTCACGACAAACCTCCCTTGGCGGGAAGCTTCAAGCATACGCCGCCGTCATCGACGCGGCGTGACGCAGATCAGTAGCGCCGATCCAGAGCCTTGCCCAGGCAACGCCGCTTCTGTCACCAGGAACAGCTTGCAGGAACCCACCAGGGGGCGAGGCTTTTGTATTGAACGTGTCGAAGGGCGCCAGAGCAAAAGCATCGCCCGCGAGCGGGCACCTACCCCGTCAAGTTGTGCGCTCGACGGGGGAAGATTCTGGACGGGCTTTCAGGATTCCTCGACCCGGGTCACCTTGCCGCGACGCATCAGCCACGCCACGCCGCGCAGGTCGGCCAGGCCCACCCACAGGCGGTCGAGCATGCCGTACTTGGAGGTGCCGGCGGTACGCGGGCGATGCCCGACCGGCACGCTCTGGCTCTGGAAACCGGCGCGCTTGACCAGCGCCGGCAGGTAGCGGTGCATGTGGTCGAAATACGGCAGGCGCAGGAACACCTCGCGCTCGAACAACTTCAGGCCGCAACCGGTGTCCGGCGTGGCGTCCTTCAGCATGCGCGAACGCACCGCGTTGGCGATCTTCGAGGAGATGCGCTTGTTGAAACTGTCGCGGCGGGTGGTGCGCCAGCCGGCGAACAGTTTCACTTCCGGTGAAGCGGCAGCGCGCGCGGCAAGCAGCTTCGGAATGTCGGCCGGATCGTTCTGACCGTCGCCGTCCAGCGTGGCGATCCACGGCGACTTCGCCGCGCGCACGCCATTCCACACCGCCGTGCTCTGGCCGCTGCGGGTGACGTGGTGCAACACCCGCAATTCCGGATGACTGGCCTTCTGCACGGTCAGCACCTTGCGGCTGTCGTCCACGGAATCATCGTCGACGTAGATCACCTCGTAGTCGACCTTGCCACGCAGCGCGGCAGCGATCTCGGCGAGCAGCGGCGGGATGTTGTCCCGTTCGTTGAACACGGGAACGACGACGGAGAGTTGTGGCATGAGGAAATAACCTGGTGAGAAGTGAGTGGAGAGGAGCGAGAAGTGAGAGAAGGCCTGAAGTTCGGCTCTCACTCCTCACTTCTGTTCACTCGCTGCTGCTGTTTCAGCGGATCTTGCCGAGGATGCCGTCCAGCTCGTCATTGCTGTGGTAGTGGATCACCAGCTTGCCGCGACCGCCGCGGCCCTGCGCCAGCTCCACCCGGGTGGCGAAGCGTTCGGCCAGCTCGCGCTCCAGCGCATCAATGTTGGGATCGCGCGAAACGCTTTTCGCCTTGCCCTTGGGCGCGGTCTGCGCACGACGCGCGGCGTCTTCCAGCTCGCGCACCGACCAGCCCATGGTGGTGGCCTGGCGCGCCAGCGGCAGCGCGATGGCTTCGTCCAGAGTCAGCAGGCAACGGGCGTGGCCCATCTCCAGCTTGCCTTCGTCGAGCAGCTTGCGGATCGGCGCCGGCAATTCGGTGAGGCGCAGCATGTTGGACACCGAAGCCCGCGAGCGGCCCACGGCGTCGGCCGCCTGCTGGTGGGTAAGGTCGAAATCCTCGACCAGGCGCTTGAGCGCGTCGGCCTCTTCCAGCGGGGTGAGATCCTGGCGCTGGATGTTCTCGATCAGTGCCATCGCCGGCACGGCGGCTTCGGCCACTTCCTTGACCAGCGCGGGGATCTCGCTCATCTGCGCGCGTTGCGCGGCGCGCCAGCGACGTTCGCCGGCGATCAGCTCGAATTTGTCCTTGCCGATGGCACGCACCACCACCGGCTGGATCAGGCCCTGCGCCTTGATCGACGCGGCCAGTTCGTCCAGCGCGTCTTCGTTCCAGTGCCGGCGCGGCTGGTACTTGCCGGGCTGGATCTGCTGGATCGGCAGGTTGCGCAGCTCGCCTTCCTGTTCGGTTACCGCCGGCGAGGCGCTGCCTTCGCCGCCCAAGAGGGCGTCGAGCCCGCGTCCCAATCCCCGTTTCTTCGCGGCGGCCATCTGCTTAGTGCTCCTGGTGTAGATACGCGGCGGTGTCGACCACTTCTTCGTGGACACCGTCGTCGTGCATGTCGTGCAAGGCGTTCACCGCCGCCTGCGCGCCGCGTTCGCGGCGGATGATTTCGCCGGCCAGGCCGATATAGGCGATGGCGCCGCGCGAGCTGCGGTCGTACAGGTGGATCGGCTGGCCGTGGCTGGGCGCTTCGGCCAGGCGCACGTTGCGCGGGATGATCGAGCGCAGCACCTTGTCGCCGAAGTGCTCGGTGAGCTGGGTGGAGACCTCGTTGCCGAGGTTGTTGCGCACGTCGTACATGGTCCGCAGCAGGCCTTCGATCTCAAGCGCGGGATTCAGCCGCTGGCGCACCGCCTTCACCGTCTCCAGCAGGCTCGAGAGGCCTTCCAGCGCGAAGTACTCGCACTGCACCGGAATCAGCAGCCCGTCGGCCGCGGTCAGCGCGTTGAGGGTGAGCAGGTGCAGCGACGGCGGACAGTCGATCAGGATGGTCTGGTACTTGTCCGCGATCTTGGCGAGCTGTTCTTTCAGCCGGCTCTCGCGGGCCAGCGCATCCATCAGCTTGAGTTCGGCGGCGGTGAGGTCGCCGTTGCCGGGCAGCAGGTCGAAATGCGCCTCGGTGGCCACGATGGCCTGCTCGATCGGTGCTTCGTCGAGCAGCACTTCGCAACCGTTCGGGCGAGCTTCGCGCTTGTCCACGCCCGAGGCCATCGTCGCGTTGCCCTGCGGATCGAGGTCGACCAGCAGCACCTTGCGCTTGGCCGCGGCCAGCGCGGCAGCAAGGTTGACAGCGGTGGTGGTCTTGCCGACGCCACCCTTCTGGTTGGCGACGGCGATGATGCGGGCCATGGGTCGTCGATACCGTAAGCGAGCGAAAGGAGGGCTAGATTAGCAGGCCGGCCGGGAGCCTGTCGGGCTTTGGTGGGTTGGTCGGGCCACGGGCGAAGCTCAAGCGCCGCTGCGGCCCAGCACGACCAGGCGGCGTTCCGCCTCCAGCCCGGGCACCGCCAGTGCGTGGATGCCACGCACGGCGAAACCGGCCGGCACGCCGGGCAGCTCGTCGGCCGGATCGCGGCCCTTCATCGCCAGCCACACGCCGTCGGGCGCCAACAAGTGGCCGCCCCAGCCCAGCATGTCGGCGAGGCTGGCGAAGGCGCGCGCGGTGATGCAATCGAACTGGCCTTCCACCTGTTCCACCCGCGACTGCAGCGCGCGCACGCCGTCGAGCTTCAGCGCGCGGATCGCCTCGCGCAGGAAGCGGACTTTCTTGCCATTGGAATCCACCAGCAGGATCTGTCGCCCCGGCGCCGCGATCGCCAGCACGATGCCGGGCAGGCCCGGACCGGTGCCGAGGTCGGCCAGGGTTTCGCCCTGCACGTACGGCAGGATCGCCAGCGAATCGAGCAAGTGGCGGGTGACCATCTCGACCGGATCGCGCACCGCGGTGAGGTTGTAGGCGGCGTTCCAGCGTTCCAGCAAGGCCTGGTAATCCAGCAGCCGTTCCAGCGCGCCGTCGGGCAGCGACAGGCCGAGCGTGGCCACGCCCTGTTCCAGTCGGTTGTGCAAGGCGGTGCGAGCGGTCATGCGGAGTTCCGTGGTGTCAAATGGGTCGGCCAGTATCCGGCGTGGCCGCCAAAAGGAAAACCCGCCGGGTGGCGGGTCAAGACTTGCAATTTCCCCAGTGCGGGCGCTCTCGGGCAGCCCTGCATCCCCATTTCATATCGTCGGCTCAGGCGATATCCAGTTCCACGCGGGTCACCATCACGCCGCGCTCGCGCAGCACGCCGTTGAGGCGCTGCTTGAGCTGCATGCCCAACTCGCGACGGTCGGCCGCGATGTTGGCCGGCTCGCTCTGCAATGCTTCCAGCGCACCACGGCGGATCAGCTGGTCGGCCTGGTCGATCATGGCGTCCGCACGATCCGGTTCCAGCACCTGCCAATACACCGTGCCGTGCACGTCGCGCGCATCGGCCAGCGCTTCCTGGAAGCGCAGCACGCGACCACCGAGGTCGATGCGATGTGCCACCCGGTCCAGCAGCGGCAGCACCACGTGCGTGCCCGGCTGCAGCAGACGCGTCGGCTTGCCGTGCCGGTACAGGCTGTAGACCTGCCCCGCAGGCACCCGCTTCACCGCGCAGAACGCGATGGTCGACAGGCACAGCAGCAAGGTGGTCCAGATAATCATCTTGAAAACAACCAGTTATATGATGTTTCTTTTGTTTGGCTTGCAACAACAGCTTACAGGCAATTGAATGCTCTTGGCTTAATCCTAATTTAACGCCGATTTTAAACGTCTTTCAAGCGGTTTCATCACGGAATTTGAACATCAGCCTCCCGCAGGGGCCTGAAGGGGCCAAACAAGCCCGCCGCCTCGCCCGAAGACAAAGCATCATTTGCGCCAGCAGGCCGCCGCACTTACGGTGGCCCATCGCAAACCGGTGCAAGGGCAAACAGATGGGCAAGGCCGTGGCGGTGGTGGTGATGGGCGTGTCCGGCTGCGGCAAGAGTGGCCTCGGCGCGGCACTGGCCAAGGCGCAGGGCTGGCCTTTCCTGGAAGGCGACTCCCTGCACTCGCCCACCAACATCGCCCGCATGCAGGCCGGCCAACCGCTAACGGATGCCGATCGCGCGCCCTGGCTGGCCGCCATCGAAACGTGGATGAGCGATCGTCTGCGCGGCGGATACAGCGTGGTGGTGGCCTGCTCGGCGCTGCGGCGCAGCTACCGCGACGGGTTGCGTCGGGCCGGGGCGGTGCGCTTCGTCTACCTGCAGGTGCCGCGCGACGAACTGGACCGGCGCATGCGCGCACGCGAACACTTCATGCCGCCGTCGCTGCTGGACAGCCAGCTCGCCACGCTGGAACCGCCGACGGTGGACGAAGCCGCGCTGATCCTGCCGCCCGCCCCGCCCGGCGAGCTGCTGGCACAAACGCGGCAATGGCTGGCGACGGGCGAATCCGCCGCGAATTGATTCGCGTGTCATCACGCGGCGCCTTCGCTGCCGCCCGCGTTCACGCTGGCATGCGCAACACTCGCGGGTGAATCAGCGTCGTCCGATCAGGCCGAAATGAAACGGGCAGCCATCCTGCAGATCGACGGATTCGATGCCGTGGAACCCCGCTTCCTCCAGCCATTGCCGGCACTGCTGCGGCGTCGGACGGATTGCCAGCGGCGGCCCGCGCGGGGTCGGGATGTCGCTGCGCCAGTGCATCACCGAAAGCACGCCGCCATCGCGCAATGCCCGGTGCGCCTCCCGCAACAAGGGCAACGGTTGCGCCAGATGCAGCAGGTTGAAAATCATCGCGTGCGCCTGCGACGTGGCCGCCACGCCGCTGCCATCGGCGATGAAATCGCGCAGCTCGGCGCGGATGTTGCGCAAGCCCAGGCTGGCCGCCTTCCCGCGCACGCGCTCGATCATCGCCGGTTCGATATCCAGCGCGGTGACCACGCCGCTCGTGCGTCGCGCCGCCGGCACCGTGAAGGAACCGTAGCCACAACCGAACTCGAGCACATCGCCGTGCACCGTCGCTCCCAGCAAGCGGCCGATGGCGGCCTCGCCATCGAAGAAGCCGGCCCAGCGGGCTTCCTCGGGCATGCCGCTTTCACGCACTTTCATGGAATGGCTTCCTCGTTCACATGCAAGACGGCACGACCCGGGGAAAAGCCCAGTATGCCTGCGACGATGACGCGCGGCGGCCCGGCGGCCAGACACGCCGATCCGCCGCAACCACGTGCGCGCTTCACCTGTGTGATGAATCCCCTCTGATATTCTGCGACAAAGCGCCCGACGGACACCTTCACCATAGCCGCGCGTACCTGGGTAAAAAATCGATGGGACATGGATCAGGGGGACTGATTCGATTGGCCTGGGTCGCGCTGATGGCATTCGGCGTGCTCGGCCCGCTATCGGCACACCCCGCGACCACCACGCACGACACGCAGCCGCTCGACCTGTTCGACCTCGGCGCGCCTTCGTTCACCACCTTCACCACGCGCGACGGTCTGCCCGGGCCGGTCACCGTCACGGTGCGTACCGACCGACAAGGTTTCGTCTGGGTCGGCACCCCGCATGGACTGGCGTGGTACGACGGCCTGCGCTGGCACGCGCTCGACAACCCGGCCCTGCGCGGCTACATCCAGCAATTGTTCGTCGACCACGAAGGCACGCTGTGGGCCTGTGCCAGCACGTTCGGGTTGGCGCGCTACGACGGCAAGCACTGGCATGTCGAGGGCACCGCCGACGGCCTGACGGACCACAACGTGCGCCGGCTGGTGGAGACCGACACCCCGGCCGGCAAGCGTTTGTGGGCGGTGACCACGGACAAGGGCCTGTTCTATCGCGACCACGGTCGCTGGCAGGCGGACCCGGGCAACGCCCAGTTGCCGCACGGCTACACGCTGGCACTGGCGCAGACCCACACGCTGTTCGGACAGGAACGCCTCTGGGTCGCCGGTAGCGGCGGCCTGTGGTATCGCGTACCAGGCGGCCACTGGCAGCGCTTCCGGGCTCCCGGCTTCGACGCCGGCAACGGCCTGGAATACCTGCTGGCCACGCGCAACGAGGGCCACGAAGCGCTGTGGATTTCCGTGTTCAATTCCGGATTGTGGCGGCTGGACGACCACGGCCTGCATCACTGGAGCGTGGCCACCGGCGATCTGCCGACCGACGTGCTGTACAACATGGTCGCCACGCCCACGCCGGACGGCGGCCAGGCGATCTGGGCCTCTTCGCGCAACGGGCTGGTGCGCATCTACCACGACCGCGTGCGCGTGTTCGACCGACGCTACGGCTTGCTCTCGAACGCCATTCGCGGCCTCAGCCTGTGGCGCAGTCCCAACGGCACCTGCGTGCTGTGGCTGGCCACCGAGGATGGCGTGGCGCGGGTCATCGTGGGCACGCATGCGTGGAAAGCCGTGTCCCTGCTGGGTGCGAACCAGACAGGCGTGCTCGGCGTGCTGGTCGACCATGACCACGATGGCAACGAGCGCCTGTGGGCGGGTTCGGATGGCGACGGCCTGGGTTTGTACACACGCGGCCGCTGGCGTTATTTCCGCAAGGTGGGCGGCGACTCCGTCGTCAACATGATCGCGCACGCCGACGACTGGCAAGGCCAGCCGACCGTGTGGCTGGGAACCGGCGCCGGCCACCTGTGGCGCGTGGATGATACGCTGCACTTCAAGCCGGTCGCCACGCCGTGGCCACACCCGCCGGGGCAGAGCGTGAACGCCATGCTCAGCCGGCGCATCGGCGGGCAGACCGAGCAATGGTTCGCCACCGATGCATCCGGCATCTACCGCCTGCGCGAGGGCGTATGGACGGCTTTCCGTCCGAAGTCCGCCCACGGCCGCTGGGAGGTGGTGAAGCTGCTGGCGCAAACCACGCCCGACGGACATGCCTGGCTATGGGCCACCAGCAACCAGGGACTGGCCCGTTTCGACGGCACGCAATGGATGCTGCTGGGACGCGACATTGGCCTGCCGGGCACCGACCTGCTCGGCATGCGGCTGATTCCCGATGCGCAGGGGAAACCGATTCTCTGGCTCGGCAGCCGCGCGCACGGCATCATCCGCGTCGATGCCAGCGATCCGCTGCAGCCGCACACCTTGCCGGCCAACCTGCCCGCACCACCCGATGCAACCGCCGACGATGCGCTGGCCGATGCCGACGGCCGCATCTACATCTGCACCGACTCCGGCGTGCAGATGCTCACGCCGCACGCCGGTGGCTATCGCTCGCAGGTGTTCACGGTGCGCGACGGCATGGTCAACAACGAATGCAACGCCAACGCGCAGTTCGTCGATACGCATGGCCGCTACTGGACCGGCACGCTGGGCGGCCTGATGGTCCACGACCCGGGGGCGCTCAAGCCGGACCACGAGGCCAAACCGCTGAAGCTGATCCAGGTGCGCATGGACGGCAAGCCCGTGAACGACGATCGCGTGCGCGTTCCGTCCGGCCACCACGAATTGCGCGTCGATTTCGCGCTGCTGTCCTGGCGACACGAGGACGCATCGCGCTTCCGCACCTGGCTGCAGGGCTTCAGCAGCACGCCCGGCGCGTGGACGCAGGACAACTTTCGCGAGATCGGCGCCTTGCCACCCGGCGACTACGTGCTGCACATCGAGGCACGCGACTATGCAGGCAATCTCAGCAGGCCGATCCTGCTGCCCATCGTGGTGTCGCCGCACTGGTGGCAGCGCTGGTGGGCGTGGTTGCTGTTCGTCGCGGTCGCGGGCCTGCTCGTCGCCGTCCTGCTGCGTTGGCGCACGCATGCCTTGCGCCGACAGCAACGCGCACTGGAACAGCGCATCGCCGAGCACACTGCCGAGTTGAACAACGCCAACCGCCGGCTGCTTGAACTGTCCCACCACGATGCCCTCACCGGCGTATCCAACCGCCGCTGGCTGATGGAATCGCTGCAACGCGAAGATCGCGGCACGCTCGCCTCGCTGATCTTCATCGACGTGGATCACTTCAAGGCATTCAATGACGACTTCGGCCACCTGGCCGGCGACCATGCCTTGCGCGAAGTCGCCGAGGCCATCCGCAAGCACGTGCCCGCCGATGCCCTGGTCGCCCGTTACGGCGGCGAGGAATTCGCCTGCCTGCTGCGCCACTGCGACCTGCCGGAAGCCCGCGTGATCGCCGAGCGGATGCGCGCGGAAGTGGCCCGGCTGGCGGTGACGTCGGCGGGAAAAGCCACCCGCCAGATCACCATCAGTGCCGGCATTGCCAGCCGGCACCTGTCCACGGAAGAAGATCGCGAAACGCTGTTGCACGACGCCGACGAGGCCCAGTACGAAGCCAAGCGCTCGGGCCGCAACTGCATCCGCGGCACGATTCGGGTCGCCTGACCGAGGCCGATGCGTCGCTTCGGCGTGTCGCGTTTCCGGCGTCCGCGGATGGTGCCGGGCTTCAACCGGTCCACCGGCGAGTTCGGCATCGGCGCCCCATGCCGAACCCGGTCACGCCGTGACGGTGATCGGAATAGCCAGCACCTGCGATATATCAGAAACGGCCGGCGCGGAAGTCGGCAATCGCCTCGTGGATCTGCTCGGTCGTGTTCATCACGAACGGGCCGTAACGCGCCACCGGTTCGGCCAGCGGCCGGCCGGCAACCAGCAATACCCGCGCCGGCGCCTCGTTGCCGCCCACGACCAGGCTGTCGCCCTCGGACAGCACCGCCAGCTCGCTGCGTCGCAGGATCTGACCGGCCACCTGCGCATCCGCACCATCGAACACATAGGCAAAACCATGATGACCTTCCGGCAACGGAATCGTCACCTGCGCACCGGGTTCCAGCGCGATATCCAGATACACCGGCGCCGTCGTGATGCCAGCCACCGGACCGGTGACGCCGGCCAGCTCGCCGGCGATCACCTTCACCGTGACGCCTTCAGCCGGCTGCACGCTCGGGATGCGTTCGGGGCCGATGTCCTGGTAGCGTGGATCGGTCAGCTTGTCCGCCGCCGGCAGGTTCACCCACAACTGGAAACCCCACATCAGGCCGTTTTCCTGCTGCGGCATCTCCGAATGCAGGATGCCGCGACCGGCCGTCATCCACTGCACGCTGCCTGGCACCAGATCCCCGCGGTTGCCCTTGTTGTCGCCATGCTGCATGTGCCCGGCCAGCATGTACGTCACCGTCTCGAAGCCGCGATGCGGATGCTCCGGGAAGCCGGCGATGTAATCGTCCGCACTGTCCGAACGAAACTCGTCCAGCAACAGGAACGGATCGAGCATGTCCAACCCCGGCTGCCCGATGATGCGCTTGAGCTTGACCCCCGCCCCATCGGCAGTATCGGTGCCGCGGATGCGGCGAAGAATGCGACGCTCACTCATGACAGTCTCCCGTGGGAAATGGATGCCGCCAAGATGATCCCGCGCGAGGGATTGTCCAAGCCCCGTTATGCGAACGGATTGTTGCGTGGGGAGTGTTAGTGGGGTGCAAGCAGAGAGGCGTCCGAGTCCAAATCCCATGACCATCAAGCCGGAAATTCTTGGATCATCCCCATTGAACATGAATATACGAAACATATATGATTCGTATATTCCAACTTTCTGCCGAGCACTCGATGGGCATCGTAAAAATCGAAGACGAGCTTCACGAAGACGCTCGCCGGGCCAGTACGGTCATGTGCCGCTCGATCAATGCCCAGGCCGAGTTCTGGATGAAGGTCGGGATGCTTGCCGAGGCGAATCCCACCCTGTCCTTCAACGACATCGTGAAGATGCAACTCGAGAGTGCGCAAATGAAGATGGCTGGCAGAGCGGTTGCCTGACGTGGTCAAGAGCCCCGATGAGCTTGCGCTCATGCGGACATCGGGCAAGCTGCTCGCATCGGTTTTCGAGATGCTGGACACGCAGGCGCTTGCCGGGCTGTCGACAATGCAGGTCAACGACCTGGTCGAGCGATTCATCACGGTGGATCTTGCCGCGCGGCCGGCGAGCAAGGGGCAGTACGGTTTCAAGTATGTCCTGAACTGCTCGATCAACCATGTCGTGTGCCATGGCGTGCCCGATCCGGACGAGATCATCCGTGATGGCGACATCATCAATCTCGACATCACGCTGGAAAAGCACGGCTTCATTGCGGATTCGAGCAAGACTTATCTCGTGGGCCACGTGCCACCGGCTGCGCGACGGTTGGTGCGGGTGACGCAAGAGGCGATGTGGCAGGGGATAAAGCAGGTTCGCCCCGGTGCGCACCTGGGCGACATCGGTTTCGCGATCGAGCGGCACGCCAAGAAGAATGGCTATTCCGTCGTGCGGGAATATTGCGGACATGGCATCGGCCGGGAGATGCACGAGGACCCCCAGGTGCTCCATTACGGCCGGCCGGGCGCCGGCCTGAAATTGCGAGAAGGAATGGTGTTCACCATCGAGCCGATGCTCAATCAGGGTACCCGCATGGTTTCGACGGAGCCGGATGGATGGACGGTCGTCACCCGGGACCGGAAGTTGTCCGCGCAATTCGAGCACACCGTGGCAGTGACCCGCGATGGCGTCGAGGTGCTGACCTTGCGCGGCGATGGGACCTGAGATCAGCGCCGGCGTCGAAACGACCGGCCGGCGCCCGCTCGCGGGCGATGCCTTTCTGCGGAACGCGGAGCTCGGAAAAGCATCGCCCGTGAACGGGCTCCTACCAAAGCGTCACTGCGCGCGCTGCCTCAATGCACCCAATGCCCACTGCGCTGCCGCGGCGGATGTTGCGCATCGTCCTCGCTGGCGGGCTCCGTCACCAGCGCTTCGAGTTCTTCTTCGGTGGCGGGGTGTTCGTACCAGTAGTGGCTTACCGCGACCAGCACGGCCGGGAGTCGCGACAGGCACTCGTCGTATTCCTCGTCGCCGAGCTTGTCGAAGGTGGCGTCGGCGCTGAGCACGCCTTCGTCCACGGCCAGCGCCATCACCGGGCCGAGCAATTCCATCAGTGACGGGTCGTCGGCCAGGCGTTTTTCCCACAGGCCGGCACGCAGATCGATGCCGCGGCTGAAGCCTTCGCACCAGCCCGCGGCGGACAGCACCGGCATCGGTTCGGCTTCCACCTCGCCGAGGATCGGCTCGTAGGCATCCACGTCTATTTCGGCGCTGATCGAGTCGTTGAGCTTGGCCAGCAGCGCCAGCACGCGGTTGCCTTCGGCCTCGCTGGTGAACGGCTCGTGCAGCACTTCGGGCAGCCACTCCTCGGGCAATACCTGCAGCGGGCCGACAGCCAGCGCGCTGAGCATGCCGTGCACGCCGTCGAGCAGCAGGCGACCGTCGCCTTCCTGCGCATGCGCGCGCAGGTAGCGGTCCAGTTCGTCCAGTTCGTTGTCGTCCAGCGAGCTGGGCCAATCGGTTTTCGTACTCATCACAGGTCCAGGTCCAGCGTTACCGGCGTGTGGTCGGAGGGCCGTTCCCAGCCACGCGGCGTACGGTCGATGGCGGCCGCCGCGGCCGCGGCTTTCAGTGCCTCGCTGATCAGGATCAGGTCGATGCGCAGGCCCATGTTGCGCCGGAACGCGGCTTGTCGATAGTCCCACCAGCTGTAGTGCTCGCCGGCGGATTCGAACAGGCGGAAGCTGTCGGCAAGGCCGAGGTCGGTGATCGCCTTCAACGCCGCGCGTTCGGGCGGCGAGCACAGGATGTCCTCGCCCCAGGCCACCGGATCGTGCACGTCGCGGTCGTCCGGCGCGATGTTGAAATCGCCCAGCACCACCAGTTTCGGATGGCGCGCCAGCTCGCCTTCGAGGAACGCGTGCACGCGTTCCAGCCAGTGCAGCTTGTAGGCGTATTTCTCGTCGCCCACGGCCTTGCCGTTGACCACGTAGAGATCGACCACGCGCACATCGCCGACGGTGGCGGCGAGGATGCGCCGCTGCGGATCGTCCAGCCCGGGAATGTCGGTGACCACGTCGCGCAGTTCGTCGCGCGCCAGGATCGCCACGCCGTTGTAGGTCTTCTGCCCCGAGTACACGCTGCGATAGCCAGCCGCGGCCAGTGCGTCCGCGGGAAACTTCGCGTCCTCCAGCTTGGTTTCCTGCAGCGCCACCACGTCCGGCTGGGCATCGGCCAGCCATTGCAGCAGGTGCGGCAGGCGCACGTTCAGCGAATTCACGTTCCAGGAAGCGATTTTCATCGCGTCATTGTAGGGGATGCGGCGTGACAGGTCCGCAGCACAGGGCGGACGAGCGGCGGTGGGGCGCCTCGAATGGCAACCTCAAAAACCCTGTCGAAGCCGCCGGTAGGAGCGCACCCTGTGCGCGATGCTTTCTCATAACGTGACGAAAGGCATCGCGCACAGGGTGCGCTCCTACAAAAACGCGTTATTCGGGACTCCCCTCATGCGGCGGCGCCTGCCCCAGCACGCTGAACGCGACCGGGCCGAGTTCCAGCGCGTGGCCGGGATTCCCGCCATCGAGCCAGACCCGGACGCTGAGCGTGTGCGGGCCGGGCACGATCTGCCATGAAGTGGCGGCCTCCGTGGTGGTGGCGAGCGGCTTGCCGTCCAGTTGCCAGACGACGCGCTTGATCGCCTGTCCGGCCGTGTCGAGGGAGAAACGGTAGCGCTGGGTGGCCGCCGGCAGGCGCGGATCGATGGCCAGCATTTCGCCGGGCAGCGGACGGGCGATGGCCACGCGACGCGTCGTGGTCGATGGCGCGGACACGGGCGCGTGCACGTCGCCCAGATGCCAGTCGTCGCGCTGCACGCACGGCGGTGGCCCGATCCACTCGCAGGTGTGCACCGGCTGCAACGCCGGGCTGTGCCACAGGCCGGCATACGGCGCGGCGGTGCGCAGGCGCGCGAAGATCTGCCGCAACACCGGCGCCGGGCCGCTGGAGCCGGTCAGGCCATCGGTGGAACCGCCATCCAGCCGGCCCATCCACACGCCGACGGTGTAACGATCATCGAAGCCCATGGTCCAGATGTCGCGGTAGTCGCTGGAGGTGCCGGTTTTCACCGCCGTGGGCATCGGCAGGTCGAGCACGCTGTCGGCACCGAATTCCGCACTGCGCGCGTTCGGGTCGGACAAAATGCTGGCCAGCAGCGAGGTGACCGGCGCCGGCAACACCGGCACCGGGTCGGGCTGCGGGGTATCCGCCAGCACGTGCAACGGCAGGTAGCGGCCGTGCCGGGCCAGGCTGGCGTAGCCCTGCACCAGGTCGAACAGACGCACGCCGCCATCGCCCAGCACGATCGCCGGGCCGTAGAAATCGGCCGTCTGCTCGAAGGTGCCGAAGCCGAGCCGGTGCAGCAGATCCAGGATCGCCGGCACGCCCACCGCCTGCGCCGTCTTCACCGCGGGGATGTTGAGCGAGTTGGCCAGCGCGTAACGCAGGCTGACCTTGCCGTAGTAGCGGCCGCTGTAGTTACGATAACGATGCAGGCCTTCGCGCACGTTCTCGGCCAGCGGGGTGTCCTCAATCACCGTGTCCGGTTGCCAGCCCAGGCGTGCCATCGCCAGGCCATAGACAAACGGCTTCAAGGTGGAGCCCGGTTGGCGCGGCGCCAGCACGGCGTCGATCGCGAACGGGCCATCCTGCGGTGCCACCACCCAGGCCAGCACCGCGCCGGTGGCGTTGTCGACCACCAGCGCCGCGGCGTTGCGCACGCCGCGCGTGGCCAGGGTGCGCACGCGCTGACCCAGTACCTGCTGGACGAAACGCTGCAGGTCGGGGTCGAGCGTGGTCTTCAGCACCGGGCCAGTGAGGCCCAGCGCACGGGCGCGTTCGGCGGCATGCAAGACGAACGGGCCGGCTTCGACCGCCAGCGCCTGTTGGCCGGGCTGGATCGGCGCGCGTCGAATCGCCTCGGCCTGCGTTGCATCAATCGCTCCGCTTGCGCGCATGCGCCCGGCCAGTTGATCCACGGCCTGGCGCAAAGCCTGCGGATGCCGCCGCGGATCGTAGCGGCTGGGCGAGCGCACCAGCACCGCCAACGACAGTTGCTCGGCCGGATCAAGCGCATCCGGATCACGCCCGAAATAGTAATGCGCCGCCTGCGCCACGCCGCGCCGGCGCGCGCCGTACGGCACCTGGTTGAGGTAGAAATCCAGCACCTGCGCATGGCCGAAGCGGCGCAACAGGCGGCCCGCCTCGATACCGGCGACCCAGTGGCTCCAATACGTATGCGGACGCGGTTGCAGGATGCGCGCCACCTGCTCGCCGATGGTGCTGGCGCCGCGCTGCACCTGCCCCGCGCGCAAATTGCCCCACAGCGCCGCGAAACGCGCACGCCAGTCGACGCCGCCGTGCTGCCAGTAGCGCTGGTCTTCGGAGGCCACGAAGGCGGTACGCAGCAGCGCCGGAATGCGCCACGCCGGCAGCGCATCCACATGGTTGAAGCGGCCGCGATAACTGCGGTTGAGCGGCGTGCCGTCGGCCGCCACGACATGCAGCGGCACGGATGACGACGACGCCGAGACCAGCGCCGCCGGCAGGGGCGGCAGCGCACGCCAGGTCGCCACCGCCAGGACGACGGCGGCGACCACGGCCAATGCGGCCACCCCTGTCAGCCACCGCCGCATCGCCTCAATCCTCCGGCAAGATCACGCGCAGGTGCTGCGGCGCACCGCGACCGAACACGTCGGGCTGGTAGATCTCCTTCACCTGCGGCGCCGGCGCGATGAACCGACCCGGCGCGATCACCTGCGCCGAATACACCAGCCGGTAGTGCCCGGCCGGCAGGTCGTCGGCATAGAAACGCACGGCATCGAAGGCGGTCTCGCGGTGGTAGAAGCCGCCGTCGACGATTGACATGTTCGGCCACGGGCCACTGTCGAACATCAGCACCGACAAGCCGGGCTGCGCCGACGGCGTGGTCTGCGCGGCGGTGGCCAGTTGCCGGTTGACCGCCTCGAAGGCGCCGGGCAACGGATCGGTCACCACCACGTGGTGGCGTTCGGTGGGCGCATCCACATCCAGCGCCACGCGCACGATATCGCCACGCTTGAGCACGCTGGCCGGCCCCACCGGCACCCAGTGGCGACCGTGCTGCACGGCATAGCTGCGCTTGAGGGTGAAGCCGGCATCGGCCGGCGGCAGCGCATCGGGCGCCATCGCGTAACTCACCAGCACGTTGTAGTACAGGCGGCCCTGGCCGCCATGCGTCACGTCGACGTTGAAGTTCTGGCCTGGCGCCGCCGCGGGCGCCGAGATCGACGTGCCCGGCGTGCTGCGCGCCGCGAATGTCGCCGTGGCGGGCGCCTGCCCGGGCCACTGCACCTGCGCCGACAAATCGTGCACCGGCGGCTCGTAGGCATCGGCGTAATGCACGATGGCGCTGGTGCAGAACACATTCTCCTGGCTGTTCGGCCAGCCGCCGGCATTGCGTCGCCGCGACGCCACCCAGCGCATCAGCTTCTGCGGCGTGGTGCCGAGCAGGCCCTGCTCGCCGATCTCGGTCTTGTAGCGCGACAGCGCGTCGAGCACGGCGCAGTTGGAACGCAGCGGCGTGCCCAGCAGGTCGAGGTAAATGCCCGGTTCGTCCTCGTTGAAGGAAATTTCGCCGGCCGATTCCTCGGCGTGCGACAGCAGCGACTTCACGATCACCTGCGCACTGACGTGGTCGTGCGTGCCCAGCGCGGCATCCAGCAGCAAGGCCTGGCCGAACAGGCGCAGCTTCGGCAGTTCCGGCAGCATGCCGGCCACCGCGCCTGCGGGCAGTTTGCCGCTGGGCGCCAGGGCCGCCAGCGCACCGGCGCGCAGCACCGGCGCGGCGACATCATCCGGGTTGGCGCCCTTGGCGAGGATCTTCTGCTGCAGATAACCCTGCAGATGCTCGCGCACCGAGGCCGGCACCGGATGACCGGCTTCCTCGAACCAGTCGAAGGCCAGCGCGGTGTAGACGCTGAGGTAGGGACTGACGAAATGGTCGCGCGGAATCCAGAACGCCATGCCGCCGTCCGGCGCCTGGAAATCGGCGGCAGCCGCCAGCGTGGCGTCGATGTCCTTCGCCGCGTGCGGCCATGTCACGGTATCGCCCAGCACCGGTTTCAGGCGCAGGTAATCGGACGCCAGCACGCCGCGGCTGAGGCGGATTTCCCAGGTGCGCAGCAAGTCGTCGCGCAATACCGCGAAGGCACCGTCGAGGCCGCCGACCAGGGTCGGCGCGAGTTTCACTTCCACTTTCGACGTGCCCGGCAACGCCTGCGCCGGCACCTTCACCGGCACCTGCGCGCTGGCGCCGAGCGTGCTGCCGTACTCGGCCGCCACCACCTCGGTGCCGGCGATCGTCACCGGAATCTGCGCGCGCACCGCGTCGCCCAGCTTGCCGGCCTGCGCACTGGCGGTGAGCGTGATGCTGCCCGGCGCGGTCGCCGCCAGCTGCAACCAGCGCAGGCCGTGGCCGAAGGCGCCCAGCTTCAACGCATCGGTCGCCGCGGCCTTGCCGCCTTCGATCGGTCCGCTGGCCTCGATGCGGGTATGCACGTGCAAGGTTTTGCTGGTGCGATTGGTGACATTGAACGCGGCGCCGAACTGGTCGCCCACGTGCATCTGGTTCGGCAAGGCAGGCTGGATCTGCAGCGGCAGGTTGACCTGCACGCTGGTGTTGCCAAGGCCCATTTCCGCGCCGGGCCGCATCGCGATCACCAGGATGCGCCAGCGGGTGAGATTGTCCGGCACGGTGAAGCTGAAATGCGCATGGCCGGCCGTATCGGTGGTCAGCTTGTCGTTCCAGTAGGTCGCGTAGCTGAAGTTGCTGCGCACGTTCGGACCGGCGCTTTCGCCACCGCCGCCACCCGGGCTTTCGCCCTTGCCGGCCTTCGGCTGCAACTGCGTCAGCAACTGCTCGGCCAGGCTGAAGTTGGTGACATCGGGGCCGTCCGGCGGTGCATAGAAGCGTGCCAGCGGGTCGTAGTACTTCGCACCCTGCTGCAACAAATCGACCACCGACTGGTCGACCACGATCGCCACCAGCCGGGTGCTACCGGGCGCGTGGCCATCCTGGCCGTGCACGTCGACGTCCACCTGCACGGTCTGGCGCGGCTTGTACTGCGCCGCTGCGGGTTTCACGTCGACCTTCAACGCGCTGCCCTTGCCACTCACCTTCAGCGCCATGTAACCCAGCGCCAGCTCGGGACGACCGAGATCGGGATCCGCCGGCGGGCTGACCCGCGGCGAGAAGATCGCCACCGACAGATAGGCGCCGGGGAAGCAGTCCGCGCCGATCGGCACGTCGATCACCGGCGCGCCGCCCTTCAGCGTCACCAGTTTCTTCCACAGCACGCCGTAGCGTTCCACTGTAATCAGCGCGCGGGCGCCCGGATACGGGTTCTGCACCAGCACGTGGGCGATGTCGCCGACGTGGTAGCTGGACTTGTCCGGCACCAGGGTGACGCCCTTGCCTTGCGGCCAGACCACGCCACCGGCACCGGTGACCCAGGTCGACAGGGTGCTGCGCTGCACGCGGCCGCGGGTGTCGGTGACGTGGGCGACGATGCGATAGCTGCCAGCTTGTTTCGCCGTCAACGCGCACTTCGCCGGAGCCTTGCCGGAGCTGGCCTTGCATTCGGCCTCGGTCTTCCAGTCGACTTTCTGGTCGGGCGTGAAATCGCCGGCGCCGTTCTTCACCCGCACGCTGCTGATCACCTGGCGCTGCAGTTCGATCCGTACCGGGCTGCCGGCCTGCGGCTGGCCCGCCGCATCGACCACCAGATACTGCACGTCGAACGGCTTGCCGGCGGTCTGCATCCAGTCGCTGGTGCGCACGCCGACGAAACGGTCGCGCGCGGCGTAGACGGCATGCGCGCTGTTGGCCACCCAGGTGGCGCGGGCCGATTCCACCGCGGCTTCCACCGCGATATCGCCGTAGAGCACCGGGCTGTCCTTCGGCAACACCACCTGCGTGGCGGCCGCGCCGTCGTGGCCGAGCATGCCTTCGGTCTGTGCCACGGTGGTCGGGCCGACGTAGGTCGCCTCGTCGTCGTTGAAGTCGAAACCTGCAGCCACCGGTGTATCCGGTGCAAAGGCGCGCGGGATCAGTTGCGTGGTGAAGCGCACCTTGGCGTCGGTGTACGGGCCACCGGCGTGCAGCGCGGCGGTGGCCCGTACATCCACTTTTTCGCCGGGGCCAAAACGCGTGCCCTGCAACAGCGTGCGCACCTGGAACGTTGCGGGCACGAAGTCGGTGACCATGAACTGCCCGGCCTGCCGGCTGATCGTGCCGGTGGCGGTCGGCCAGCTCAGCGAGATGCTGTAGCTTCCAGTGGCAGCGGTAGCCGGTATGTGCAATTGGCCGTCCATACCGCCAAATGACGACAGCTTGGCGTGCTTCTTCTCCAGCACCGTGTTGCCGGTCGGGTCGGTGATCTGGAGCGTGTAATCCAGCGCCGGCGGCGCGACCAGGGTGGCGCGGCCTTCATCACGCACGAAGGCGATGAAACGCACGTCGCTGCCGGGCTTGTAGATGCCCTGCTCGGTCACCGCCCACACGCGCATGTGGCCGTGCGCCGGCGCGTTGCTGGCGCTGAAGGCGTAATGGCTGGCGTCGCCGACGGAGCGCTTGAACGACCAGTCCAGCGGCAGCAGCGCCAGCGTGTCGGCGCGGGTGGCACCGATGTAGAAATGCTTGTGCGTCTTCCACGGCTCGAACCAGGACGTGGGCAAGGTCGCGGCACCCGGCAACACGGCCACGCCATGGGCGTCGGTGGACACCGGCTTGCCGGCGACGAGGGCCAGCGGGTCCAGTGCATTGTCCTGCCCGACGTACATGCCCACGCGCATGCCGGCTACCGGCGCCCCCGTGTCCAGGCGGCTGACCCAGACCAGGGTGTCGAAATGACCGACCTTGGCCAGCACCTGGTACGGCGTCACTTCGCCCATGAAGTCATAGGGCTGCCAGGGATGGTTCGGCGACCAATCCAGCGTGCCCCAGAGCACGCCGGAACGGCCATCGAGCAGTTTGCGCACGCCGAGCCGGCCACGCACCAGCCGATCCGGCGCCACCGCCAGGTCGGGCCGTTTGAGCAGATCCGCATCCTGTGCCGGCGCGGGCGACGTGCCCGTAGCCAGATCACCGGCGAACAGGCGGCGATAGTTGAAATCGAGACGGTCGAGGTTGGTGAAACTCAGTGGCGCGATGGTGGCCTGGCCAGCTTCCAGCACGGCTTCGCTGGGTGGCGGATTGATGAACGGCACCCGATGGCCGGTCTGGAATGTGAGCGTCACCGGTTTGGCCAGCGTGCGGCCAAAGCGATCCTTCACCCCGGCCGGCACGGTCACGGCGTAGTCGCGCATCGGATCGAGCTTGAAGGTCAACGGGAAGCGGTCAGGCTGCTCGGCATCGGTCGGGCTGCGCGGCTCGCGCAGGAACCATTGCGGGTAATCACGCCAGATCGCCGCCAGCCGATCGCGCGGCATCGGCAACGGCTTCCAGCGAATCGCCGCCAGCGTCGCGCGCGGCACCGGCGAACTGAACAGCAGATTGAGGCTGTTCGGGCGACAACGCGAACCGACGGCATCGCCGGGCGCCTGCATCTGTGCACGGTCGCCGCTGTCGCGACACCCGATGCCGGCGAAGGCGAAGGCGCCGTAGGTGGTGATGCCGGTATCGCCATCGAGATCGGTCTGCTTGCTCGGCAACGGGCCCAGCGGCGAGCGCATGCCCGGCTGCGCGAGCAACGTGTAATGCTGCGCCGGCGCCAGCGCATGCGCCGGCTTGACCAGCCACACCCGCCGACCCTGCGTGGCGTCGGCGTGAGCATCCAGCGGGGTATCCGGGCTGGGCGCATCCACCTCGACCACGGCGCCCGGCGCACCCGGCACCGGCAGCCACAGTGGGCCCTGCCGTTTCCTGGTGAACGGTGTCACCTTCGCTGCCACCACGTGGCCGTGACCGTCATCGAAACCGATATGTCGCGCCACTTCGGCGGCGGTGACGCGCATGTTGAAGCGCAACAGGTATTGCGGCATCACCGGCGACAGCCAGTGCCGGAACTCGCTCCACAACACCTGCGGACGCCAGGTAGTGAAATCCTGCGTGACCGGCGCGGCCAAGTGGCTGCCGTCCATCGCCTTGAGCGCGGTGCCGACGGTGATGGTGTAGCGCGTGGCCGGACTGAAACGTTGCTGCCCGGCCAGGCGGCAAGCTAGTTCGCTGGTATCCAGCCAGCGCCACTGGCAACCCGGATCGGGCTTGATATGCACCGGCAGCGTGGCGCTGTCGCGGCCCATGTGGCCCAGCGGCACCATCGCCCGATCGAACTGAATCACCGCCTCCTGCCCCGGCTGCACGTTCGTGCCCGACGGCGAGATGCGACGCACCTGCAAGTCGCCATCGGCGGCGCGCGCAGCGCCGGTCTGGATGAACGCCAGCACGCAGGTGGCGGCGAGGATCATGCAACGTTGCAGCGTGCTCATCTTCCGTGTTCCCCCGATCCAGTGAACCAACGGCGCGGACCTCCGCACCCTTCCACACCGCAAGGGTACATGGACGACATGTCCCTCCGGCGCATCCCGCGCACAACATCAGCAAGCCGACTCACGCCGTGCATCGATGCGCCACAATCGGTGCCGATGCGCGCCCTTTTTGGTACCCGGCAACGGCAACGGTCGAAACGAACACCTGCCTCGACATGGGATTGAGAAGCTAATCAGATAAAAGTCCCGTAACGACGTCATCGGTTGCGACTGGACGATGGCCGGCCCTTCCAGTGGATATGTCTGTCGTGCTCGGTGCAAGATTCCTCCCAGTCGAGTCAGGGGTGTGGCATGGCGACAACAAGCGCTATAGACATTTGGTACGCGTTCGGATTTGCATTGGCAGGGAGGGTGCTGGACGTGACGTCGACATTCCTGGTTACCCCCACGCTCCGGCTGGAAGGCAACTGGCTGGCACACCGGTTCGGCTGGAAATATGTCTTGGCGTCGGTTCTTCTGGCACTGTTCGCGTTTGCCTCGCCCTTTCTCGGGATCGTGGTTGGGACAATGTCCTGCGTGATGGCCTTTTCAAACATGCAGATGGCCCCCTTGGTCCGCCACGCAGGAGGCGAGGCTGAATTTGCAAGACTTGTTTTTTCTACCAGAGCAGCCGCCTCGTTCAGTCTGCGGCGTTCCATACTCGACATGATCACGATCCCTCTGCCGGTGATCTGCCTCGGTGCCGCGTTGCTGTTTGCGAAGGGCGTCAACGACGACAGTGCATCGGCTGGCGTCGCATATGGCTTGCTGGCTTGGGGTGCAGGCATCGCCGCTCATCGTGCGGCCAGCCTGATGCGGATATGCAAACGCAGGCGCAGTGCCAGACGCCTAGACTCAGTCTTGGCAAAGCCTTGAACCAGAGCACGGATGGGCGTTTTCAAGGAGGGCCATGAATACGCACGATCATGTGCGGCATGACGCGCTGGTCAGGCCCGCTCTCCTTGTGCCAACTCGGCGCAGTCACGTCTTCGCTATTTGTCCAACAGCTTCTTGACGAACGCTTCCTGCCACAAGTCACGCTTGACACCCACTCAAGTGTATTGTTGTATTGATACACATGGATGCATCGCTGTTCACCATTCAACCCGCCGCGCCCGAGCCGATTTACCGCCAGCTCGTGGAACAGTTGCGCCGATTGATTGCCGGTGGGCAGATCGCGCCGGGTGAGTTGCTTCCGTCGGTGCGCGAAATGGCGGGTTTCCACGCGGTGAACCCGATGACGGTGTCGCGCGCCTACGGCATCGCCGAAGGCGAGGGCCTGCTGGAACGCCTGCGCGGCAAGGGCATGGCGGTGGCGGCCACGCAAAAGGCTTCGCACACCCAGCACCAGCGGCTGGCCTTGCTGGAACCGCAGTTGCTGGAACTGGCGCGGCACGTGCGCGAACTGGAGCTGCCCGCCGAACCCGTCTTGCGTCGCCTGACCAAGCTGCTGGGGGATTGAGATGCTTGCCTCGCTCGCCATCGCCGTACTCGCGCTTTACCTGCTGACCGCCGAACCGCTGTTGGGCCGCCATGCGCATCGCCAGTTGCTGGCCGCGCTGGATGCGGACGCACCGGGCGCGCGGCGACGCTTCTACCGTCAATGGACATGGCAGGGCTGGATCTTGCTGCTGGTCACATTGTTCGTGACCCTGGGCGTGGCCGGATGGACTCCGGCGCAACTCGGCCTGCGCGTACCGCATTGGCCGACGGGTTTGCCATCCGGTGCGGCTGGCAGCAGCCTGATCGCCGGGTTCGCGGTCGGTACGGCGCTGGCCGCGGTGGGCGGCATCGTGATCGGGCTGGCGCTGGCGCGCCGACGCAAGGATGCGACGCCCACGCATTCGCCCCGTGTCGCCGGCGGCGACAAGCTGTTGCGCATGCTTCCGCGTACCCGCGCCGAACGCTGGAGCTTCGCCGCGCTGGCCGTGACGGCCGGCATCACCGAGGAAGTGATCTGGCGCGGTTTCGGCCTCGGCCTGCTGTTCGCGCTGCTGCCGCACGCGCCGATCGCCGTGCCGATCGTGCTGGCTGCGCTGGCGTTCGGCTGGGCGCACCTCTACCAGGGCTGGACGGGCGTGCTGGCCACCGCCGCGCTCGGTGGTCTGTTCGCCTGGTTGTACTGGGCCACCGGCAGTCTGCTGCTGCCGATGCTGCTGCACGTGCTGATCGACCTGCGCGCCATGCTGGTGCGCGTGCCGGCTGACGTCCCATTTGCTGGCGCACACCCGCCGCCATAAGGCTTCGCACAGGCCGGCGTAGGGGCATCGGCCATCACTCACCATGCCATTCGCCGCACCATCGCGACGACCGTTGACCGAGATTGGGGGAAGGACCAATGAATGCCGTACTGAAGGACACCGTACACACCACCGCACCGCTTGCCGTGCGTGGCCTGGCGCATTGTTACGAGGGCAGCAGCGTGCTGGCCGGCGTGGACTTGGTGCTGGAACCGGGCAGCGTGCTGGGCTTGATCGGACGCAACGGGGCGGGCAAGTCCACGCTGATCCGCGCCATGCTCGGCCTGCTCGAACCACTGGCCGGTGAGGCTTTCGTGTTCGGTGAGCCGGCGCTGAAACTGTCCGACGACAGCAAGGCCCGCCTCGCCTACGTGCCGCAGCAACCCGAAGCGCTGGCCTGGCTCACCGCGCAGCAGATGCTCGACTACGTGGGCCGCTTCTACCCGCGCTGGGATGCCACGTTTGCGCGCAAGACGCTGGAGCGCTGGAAGATCGCGCCGAACAAGCTGCTGGCCAAGCTGTCGCCGGGCGAGCGCCAGCGTGTGGACCTGATTCGCGCGCTGGCCTCGCAGCCGGAACTGCTGGTGCTCGACGAGCCCGCCGCCGCACTCGACCCGGTCGCGCGTCGCGAGCTGTTGCGCGAAGTGGCGCTGCGCGCAGGCGAATCCGGCACCACCGTGCTGTTCTCCACGCATATCGTGTCCGACCTGGAGCGCGTGGCCTCGGAAATCGCTTTCCTGCACGAAGGCCGCCTGCTGCTGCGCTGTGGCGTGGACGAAACCAAGGAACGCTACGCCCGCCTGTGGCTGCCGGCAAAAATGAGCGCCGCCGCGCCCGACAACTCACTCAGCCGACGCCGCCACGAAGACGGCAGCCTGAGCCTGGTGGTGGAACGCGACGCCTACGGCCAGTGGCCGGAAGCCGCGAAATTGCCCGGCGCGCGCATCGACGCACTGGGACTGGAAGACCTGTTCGTGGAGATCGCCGAGTGAATCTCCAACGAGTGGCATGGCCGTGCATGCATGCCCGCATTCCTTCCTGCCGCAGGACTGATCGATGGACATGAACGCTTCTGACTCACCGCGCATCGCCCTCGGCAGCGCCCTGCTCGCGCCGTGGCGCTCGAGCCGCCGTTCGCTGCACTGGCTGATGCTGTTCCTCATGCTGGGTTGCAGCCTGGGTGCGATGGCCATCGGCGTGTATTCGTCGAAGCCGCACTGGTGGCTGGCCAGCACGATGGTCTACTGCTTCAGCGTGGGGTTCGCATGGGCGTTCTGGATGCCCACCATGTTGCTGTTGGCGATCGACGCCCGCCGCCTGCGCCTGCCGGGCATGCAGCGGGCGGCGGCGCTCGGCTTGTGGCTGTACGCGTTGCCGAGCCTGCTGCTGCCGGTGTTGGTGCTGGGCGCCTGCGGTGCGGACATGCGCTACGTGGCCGAACTGGTGGCCCTGGCGATGGCCGGTGGCATGGCCTTCGTGCTGTTGCCGCGCTGGTGCGCCATGGTGATCGGCTTCGCGCCAGCATTGGGTAGCGGGCTGCATCGCCTGGCGCATCTGCCGCCGTGGTCCGATCCGCGCTGGCTGGTTTGGGGCATGGCGGCGCTGCTCGTGTTGCTGCTGATCGACGCGCTGCGCTGGCGTCAATTGCTGCGCAGCGATGCCGACAAGGAACTGGGTTTTACCAGCTCGATGCTGCTGCAACTCCGCCGCCAGGGCGGGACTGGCGGATGGAACGGTTTGCAACAACTCGACGGCGGCCAATTGATCCGCCAGCGCCCGGACTGGATGCAGCCGCGCGCCAATCTCGGCAAGGTGGGACCTCAGTCGCCGGTACGCGCATTGCGCGTGGCGCTGGGCGGCTGGTACATGCCGAAGACACTGGCGGGCCATCTGCGCGCGACGGCGCCGGTGCTGTTGCCGATCCTGCTATACATCCCGGTGATGGCATTCATGCAGGCCGGCGAAGCCCGCCACGGCCATGCCGTGCGATCCGTACTGCTGTCGATCGGTATCGGCGTGGTGGGTTGGCTGGGCGTGTTCGGCGGCCTTATGTTGGCCGCGATGGCTGCACTGGTGATCCACCAACGCTGGAAGCGCGTGAATGCGGAACTGCCACTGCTGGCGCTGCTGCCGGGTTTGGGCGATGCCCGCGCTTGCCGGCATGCACTGCTGCATGCCGCCTTCGGCGCGCCGGTCAAGGCCCAGCTGTTGTTGCTGGCCTGTGTGCTGGCAGCCGCCATCGTCATGCACTTGCCACCGCTCGCCATCCTGCTGGTAGCGCTGGCCCAGTTCGCCGCCATCGGTGCGATGGCGGCCCAGGTGCTGTGCACGCTGGGTGGTCGCCAGTTGCACATGGGGGTTTTGGCGCCGATTTACGTTGTACTTACGGTGTTGTTCTGCCTGAGCACTTTCGTTCCATTGCTGGGTACGGACAACCATCCATGGGATGGCCTCGCGCCCCTGGAGCACGGCTTGCTGGCGTGCTGGGTCGTGCTGGTGGCGGCGCTGCTGTGGCTGGCACGGCGTGGTTGGCGCGGCTTGCTGGCACGGCCGCATCCGTTCCTTGCGAATTGATGCCAAACAAGGGAAATGCGCATGGCACTCGTCACCGTCAGATATTTGCAGCGAGAGTTCGGCCTGCCGATTCTCAAGGCGTCCATGCTGATCAACGAACACCGCAGCGCGGCATCCCGACGCCATCGAGCCCTGTGGCTGGTGGCCACGATCTGTGTGCTGGCGTCGGCATCCTCCGGCATCTTCGATCTGCACTGGCCAAAAGCCATCAGCGCGGCATGCTGGTTCGTGGGCCTGGTGCTGGTCTTCCTGCAGCTGTATCTGATCCAGCACGATTCCCGCGAGCCCATCCTCGCCGCCGCACGCGCATGGCGTGCCAGCGCCAGGAACAAACCCGTCGCATGACTTCACCTCGGGACGCGAGACACGCGTCCGTTTTCGCCATTCACACAAGGACAGCACGATGAAGCAACGAGTACTACGCCTGAGCGCGGCCATTTCACTGGGCCTGGCAGCCACTGGCGCGATGGCCGCCGCGCATGACGCCAACGTCACCCGCGCCACTCTCGACAACGGCATGCGCGTGGTGATCGTGCGCGACACGCTGGCGCCGGTGGTAACCACCGAGATGAATTACCTGGCCGGTTCGGACGAAGTGCCGGCCGGTTTCCCCGGCACGGCGCACGCGGTGGAACACATGATGTTCCGCGGCAGCCCCGGGCTTTCCAAGGACCAGCTTGCCGCGGTGGCCGCGAACATGGGCGGCGCGTTCAACGCCGACACCACGCAGGGCGTGACGCAGTATTACTTCGTGGCGCCCGCGCAGGATCTGGACGTGGCGCTGCACGTGCAAAGCCTGCGCATGCGCGGCGTGGACATGGCGCCGGCGGCATGGGCGAAGGAACGCGGCGCGATCGAGCAGGAAGTCTCGCGCGACCTGTCCTCGCCGTCGTTCAAGTTCCGCTCCCAGCTGATGGCGCAGATGTTCGCCGGCACGCCGTACGCGCATACCCCGCTGGGCACGCGCGAGTCGTTCGACAAGACCACCGCGGCGATGCTGAAAAAATTCCACGACACCTGGTACGCGCCGAACAACGCGATCCTGGTGATCGCCGGCGACGTCGACCCGAGCGCCACGCTGGCCAAGGTGAAGGCCGAGTTCGGCGGCATCGCGCGCCGCATGGTTCCGGCCAAGCCCGCGTTCGACTTCAAGCCGGTGCAGGCGAAGACGGTCAGCCTGCCCACCGACACGCCGTACGGCACGGTGGCCATCGCCTATCGCACACCGGGCCTGACCTCGAAGGATTACGCCACCTCGCTGGTGCTGAGCCAGGCGCTGGGTTCGCAGCGCGCCGCGCTGGCCGGCATGCGCTTTGACGGTACCGCGCTGTTCGGCGGTTTCATGGGCCAGGCGCTGCCGCATGCCGGCGTCGACTACGCCATCGGCATCTTCCCTCGCGGCGGCAACCCGCAGCCTATCCTCAAGCGCATGCAGTCGATCCTGGCCGAAGCGGCGAGCAAAGGTGTCGACCCGGCACTGGTGGAGGCGGCCAAGCGCAAGGCCATCGCCGCACTGGAGTTCAAGAAGAATTCGGTGGACGGCCTGGCCAACGCCTGGTCGAGCGCGCTGGCGATGCAGGGCGCGGAATCGCCCGACGAGATCAAGCAGGCGATCGAGGCGGTGACCCCGGCGCAGGTGAACGCGCTGGCCAAGGCCACCTTCGATCCCGCCCATGCGATCACCGCCATCCTCACGCCGCAAAGCTCCGGCAAGCCGGTGGCCGGCAAGGGTTTCGGCGGCGCGGAAAGCTTCGCGTCCAGCCCGGACAAGCCGGTGACCCTGCCGGGCTGGGCCGCCAACGCCTTCGCCAAGCTTGAGGTGCCGCGTTCCGCGCTGAAGCCGGTGAGCTACACCTTGCCCAACGGCTTGAAGCTGATCGTGCAACCGGAATCGGTCAGCGACACGGTGGAAGTGTTCGGCAACATCAACACCAACCAGGACCTGCAGGCGCCCAAGGGCGAGGAAGGCGTCGCCGACGTGCTCGACGGCCTGTTCCCGTTCGGCACCACCGACATGAACCGCTTGCAGTTCCAGCAGGCGCTGGACCAGATCAGCGCGCATGTCAGCAACGGTTCCAGCTTCTCGCTGGCGGTGCCTTCGGCGCACTTCGATGAGGGCATCAAGCTGCTGGCCGCTGGCGAGCTGCATCCGGCGTTGCCCGCGCAAGCCTTCGCCGTGGTCCAGCACCAGACCGCCGCCGGCGTGGCCGGCGAGCTGCAATCGCCCGGCACCCTGCTGCAGCTGGGGCTGGCCAAGGCGCTGTTCCCGGCCCACGATCCGGACCTGCGCCATCCCACGCCGCAGAGCGTGATGGGGCTGAGCCTGGACAAGGTGAAGCAGTACTACGCACAGGCCTTCCGTCCCGACATGACCACGATCGTGGTGGTCGGCAAGGTCGACCCGGCACAGGCGAAGCAGGCGGTGGAACAGGCCTTCGGCGGCTGGAAGGCCAGCGGCCCGAAGCCGGACGTGGACTACGCCGCGGTGCCGCCGAACAAGGTCGGCCAGTTGCATGTGCCCGACAGCAGCGCGGTGCAGGACAGCGTGACCCTGGCGCAGACCGTCAACGTCACCCGCGATGACCCCGCGCGCTTCGCACTCAATCTGGGCAACCAGGTGCTGGGTGGCGGCTTCTACGCCTCGCGCTTCTACCACGACCTGCGCGACAAGGCCGGGCTGGTCTACACCGTCAGCAGCCATTTCGACCTGGACAAGCACCGTGGTACCTACAACGTGAGCTATGGCTGCGATCCGGACAAGGTCGCCGCCGCCCGCGCCATGGTGCTGCGTGACCTGAAGCAGATGCAGGCCACGCCGGTCTCCGCCAGCGACCTGAAGCGCGCCAAGGGCATCCTGCTGCGCCAGCTGCCGCTGCGCGAATCCAGCTTCGGTGCCATCGGCCACCAGTTGCTCACGCTGTCGCAGCAAGGCAAGCCGCTGGACGCGATGACCGTCGCCGGCGAGCACTACCTGAAGCTCACCGCCAAGGACGTGCAGCAGGCCTATGCGAAACACATCCGCACCGACGCGTTTGTCACCGCGGTAAAGGGGCCCACACCGAAGGGCTGACCCCCTCCCGGCCTCCCCCTGCATGCAGGGGGAGGCGTCAACCGCCCACGTCGCTGGCATCTCCTCCGCGGGACGCCGGCTTTTCTCCCTCCCCTGCGACGCAGGGGAGGGTCGGGGTGGGGTGCTTCTCCCGCCACCGCCCCCAACGGGCATGCCTTGCCGCACTTGCACGGAAGCCATGCCATGCGTTTAGGTGGCGGCTTCCCCACGCACCGAGACGGTCGTCATGCTCAAGCCTGTCCACCTGCTGTTGCCGCTGTTGGCAGCCGCATTCGTTCCCACGGCGTTTGCCGATACCTCGCCAACGCCGGCCACCGATCCGCGCATCGAACACCTGCTGAAGCAGCTCGATCAGGTGCAGCACATCGGCGACGTGGCGATCTCGCCCGACGGTCGTCAGCTGGCCTGGACAATGTCGGTGAAGGACAAGCCGGTGATCGAACTGGCCGATGCCAACGGTCGCAACGCGCATGTGCTGGATGTGGGCGCCAAGCTTGCCGAATGCAGCAAGCGCGACATCGCCTGGTCGCCGGACTCGCGCCAGCTCGCCTTCATCGCCGATTGCAGCCACGACCTGACCAATACCCAGCCGATGCATAACGACGTCTATCTCGCCGACGTCGGCGGCAAGGCCGCACCACGCGAAGTGGCGAGCCTGACCGGCTACGCCCGTGCGATGGCGTGGACGAACAACGGCAAGTCGCTGGGCTTCCTGTTCGTGCCCGGCGCCACCCGCCATGCCAGCGCCACCGCGGCAGGCAAGGAACAAGTGGGCGTAATCGGCGAGGAAGGCATCGAAGTGCAGCACGTGGCCAGCCTCGACGTGGCTAGCGGCACGCTGCACGAGCTGACTCCGGCCTCGCTGTACGCGTATGAATTCAACTGGTCGCCGGATGGCGCGCGCATCGCCTATACCGCGGCACCGCCGCCGGGCGACAACAACTGGTGGATCAACAAGCTCTATGTGCAGGACGCCAAGCCCGGTGCCACGCCGCGCGTGGTGGTCGATCCGTCCACGGTGAAGGGCTCGCTGCACGGCCTGCAGATGGCCTTGCCGCGCTGGTCACCGGACGGCTCGCGCGTGGCCTTCATCGGCGGCCTGATGAGCGACCAGGGCGCCACCGGCGGCGACATCTACAGCGTGCCGGCCAACGGCGGCGCGCTGAGCAACCTCACCCCGGGCGTGGACGTCACGCTGTCGTGGTTCAGCTGGACCGGCCCGCAGTCGCTGCTGGTCAGCCAGAACGCCAAAGGCAAGGTGCAATTGGCCGCCTATACGGTGTCCGGTGATCGCGCCAAGGCGCAGACGCCGTACTTCACCGTGCCGGCGATGATCGGCAACGGTCGCGCCGTGCTGGGCGTGTCGCTGTCGGCCGACCATCGCATGGTCGCCTTCTCGCAGAGCTCGTTCGAGCATGCGCCGGAAGTGCACGCCGGCCCGCTCGGCCATACGCCGCCGCCAGCCGTCACCGCGTTCAACGCCGCACTGAAGCCAAGCTGGGGCAAGGCCGTCTCGGTGGAGTGGACCAATGAAGGCCGCCACGTGCAGGGCTGGCTGCTGTACCCGGCCAACTACGACCCGCACAAGACCTATCCGATGATCGTCAGCGTGCACGGCGGCCCGGCCTGGGGCGTGCTGTCGAGCTGGCCCGGCACCGGCGCGATGTACGCCGCCACCGGCTACTTCGAGTTCATGCCCAACCCGCGCGGCAGCTACGGCCAGGGCGAAGCCTTCGTGCAGGCCAACCGTCGCGACTTCGGCTACGGCGACCTGCGCGACATCCTCGCTGGCGTCGATGCCGTGGAGAAGATGGTGCCGGTCGACGACCACCGCCTCGGCCTCACCGGCTGGAGCTACGGCGGCTTCATGACCATGTTCACGCCCACCCAGACGCAGCGCTTCCGCGCGGCCGTGGCCGGCGCCGGCCTGTCCGACTGGCAGAGCTACTACGGCGAAAACCGCATCGATCAGTGGATGATCCCGTTCTTCGGCGCCTCGCTGTACGACGACCCGGCCGTGTATGCCAAGAGCTCGGCGATCAACTTCGTCAAGCAGGCGAAGACGCCCACCCTGATCGTGGTCGGCGACCGCGACGAGGAATGCCCCGCGCCGCAGTCGTTCGAATACTGGCACGCACTGAAAACCCTGGGCGTGCCCACGCAGTTGGTGGTGTACCCGAACGAAGGTCACCATTTCGCCAACCCCAAGCACGTGCGTGACGTGCTGCAGCGCTCGCTGGACTGGTTCGCCAAGTACCTGCCGGCCTCGAAGTAAGAAGCATGGCCGGCCTCGCCGATGACGGGAGGCCGGTCAGCCATTCCAGAATCTATTCAAGAACGGCCTGATGAATTCGATAACTCACTGAATATACTTTTATTTGATGCGAAGTATCTATTCATGTATCTATTCATTTCATGGCTGACGAACTCACCCCGACCGAGCGCCTGCTCGACGCCTTGCGCCTGCGCGGGGTCGCCAGCGCACGCGAGCTGAGCGAGACATTGGGCCTCAGCCAGCCCAGCATTTCGCGGGCACTGGCAACGGCCGGCTCACGTGTAACCCCCATCGGCCAGGCGCGGCGCCGTCGCTACGCCAGCGTGCGCGACGTGCGCGGACTGGGCTCGCACTGGCCGCTGTATCGCATCGACACCCATGGCCAGCCCCACGCATTCGGCCAGTTGACCGCCCTGCATGGCGACCGCTGCCTGGTCACCACCACCACGCCCACTGACTGGCTGCAAGGCGAATTCGCCGATGGCCTGTTCCCCGGCCTGCCCTGGTTCCTCGACGACCAGCGCCCGCAAGGTTTTCTCGGCCGCCAGTTCGCCCAGCACTGGGCGCGCGAGCTGGGACTGCCCGCGGACATCCTGCGCTGGAACGAGGACGCCGTGCTCGCCGCGCTGTTGCTGCATGGCGACGATGGCCCCGGCAATTTCGTGCTGGGCGAAGCCGCGCTGGACATCGCCCTGCGCGCCACGCCCACCGCGATCCCTGTCGCGACACGCGAACAGCGCTACGCCAAATGGGCGCAGGCTGCGCTTGCCGGCGAGCGGATGGCCCCCTCGGCTGCGGGCGAACAGCCCAAGTTCACCGCCTGTGTAACCGATGCCGACGGCAACCTGCGCCACGTCATCGTGAAGTTCAGCGAACCGCTGGACACCAGCCCCACCGCGCGCCGCTGGGCCGACCTGCTGATCGGCGAACACCTGGCCGCCGAATTGTTGACCGAGCACGGCCATGCCTGTGCGCACACCGAGCTGGTCTGGTCACAGGGGCGCGCCTGCCTGGAATCCACCCGCTTCGACCGCATCGGCGAACATGGGCGACGCGGCTTCGTGACACTGGCGGCATGGAGCGATGCGCACGACGGCGAACGCGACGACTGGGCCGCCACCGCCGCACGCATGGCGCGGGATGGCTGGCTGCACGCCGATGCACTGGAACAGGTACGACTGCGCTGGTGGTTCGGCCGCCTGATCGGCAATACCGACATGCATTTCGGCAACCTCGGCGTTTATCTGGACGAGGCGCTGCCGCTGCAACTCGCGCCCAGTTACGACATGCTGCCAATGTTGTATCGCCCCGCCAGCAACGGCGCCGTGGTACCGCGCAGCTTCGAACCGCCACCGCCGCTGCCGGCTACCTTGTCGAGCTGGCGACAGGCCGCGGCGTGGGCGGAAAACTACTGGCAACGCGTGGCGCATCATCAGGCGATCAGCGACGACTTCCGTCGCATCGCCGAAGCCAACCAGATGACACTGAGCCGGCTGCGCCGGCGCTTCGACATGGATGACGACACCCCGTGAATCTGGCCCTGTTCGACTTCGACGGCACCATCACCACCCGCGAAACCTTCGGTGACTTCATGCGCTTTGCGGTCACTTCACGACGACGCGCACTGGGTGCACCGCTGTTTGCGCCAATGCTGGCAGGCTACAAACTCGGCATGGTTTCCGGCTCAAGCATTCGCGCAGCGGTGGTCGCATTCGGTTTTCGCGGTATCCCCGCAGAGCACGTCCACAAGGCAGGGGAGCGTTTCGCCAGCGAGTGCCTGCCTGGCGTGCTACGGCCCGAGGCCATGCAACGCATTGCCTGGCACCAGCGCCAAGGTGATCGGGTGGTGCTCGTCTCTGGTGGCCTTGATGCTTATCTGTCGCCATGGTGCCGGCAACATGGTCTGGAACTGATCTGCTCGACACTGGAAACCGAGGGCAACCGCCTTACCGGGCGCTTCCACGGTGCGCAATGCGTGGGTGAGGAGAAGGCGTGTCGCATACGCGAACGCCACCGCCTCGATGCTTTCGCGCAATGCTATGCCTACGGCGATACGCATGAAGACGAAGCCATGCTGGCAATGGCGCAGCGCAAGTACTACCGCTGGCGCGAAATCGCGTAAGCGCTTTGTCTGGAGCCCGCCAGAACCCCACCATTCCAAAGGAGCCCGCTGGCGGGCGATGCTTTGGCTCTCGCTCCCCGAACGGAAAACAACAGCATCGCCCGCGAGCTGGCTCCTACCGTTGCGCCTATACAAAGGACGGGTTTTGAACCGGCCGCAAACCCGCCGCCGGGACGCATCGACGGCCGCAATCACACGCCGGTCACGCCGGCCGCCACATGTTTTGCATTCGCGTGCAGCGCTTGCCGTCGCACGGATGCATGCATCCACTCGCCACGAGGCCGCCATCGATGGAAGCGGAAAAGCCCAAAGAAGACGACGGCAGCGGTTCCGACGAAAAGCCGGCGCTGCCGAAACTTCTGCTGGGCGCGATCGGCGTGGTGTTCGGCGACATTGCCACCAGCCCGCTGTATTCCATGCAGCAGGCTTTCAGCAAGGGCGGCATCGCGCCGCGACACGACAATATCCTCGGCCTGCTGTCGCTGGTGTTCTGGGCGCTGGTGCTGGTGGTGAGCATCAAGTACGTGGTGTTCGTGATGCGCGCGGACAACCACGGCGAAGGCGGCATGATGGCGTTGACCGCGCTGGCGCGGAACGCGGTACGCAAAAATTCGCGTGCCTGCTGGTGGGTGGTGATGCTGGGGCTGGCCGGCGCGGCCCTGTTCTTCGGCGACAGCGTGATCACTCCGGCCATCTCGGTACTCTCGGCGGTGGAGGGCCTGAAACTGGCCTCGCCGGCCTTCGGCCAATGGGTGCTGCCGATCGGCGCCACCATCATCGTGTTGTTGTTCGCGCTGCAGAAACGCGGCAGCAGCCTGGTCGGCTCGCTGTTCGGGCCGGTGATGACGCTATGGCTGCTGAGTGTGGCGGCGCTGGGCGTGTACAGCCTGCTGCGTCATCCGGAAGTGGTGGCCGCGGCCAATCCACGCTGGGCCGTGGAATACATGGCGCACAACGGCTTCAAGGGTTTCGCGTCGCTCGGCGCGGTGGTGCTGGTGATGACCGGCGGCGAGGCGTTGTATGCCGACATCGGCCACTTCGGCAGTTTCCCGATCCGGCTGTCGTGGTTTGGCCTGGCGCTACCGGCACTGCTGCTGAACTACGCCGGACAGGGCGCGGAGCTGCTGCAAGATTCGTCCGGCGCGCAACACCCGTTCTTTTCGCTGGTGCCGCACGTGTTGCTGTATCCGATGATCGTGCTGGCCACCGCGGCCACCGTGATCGCCTCGCAGGCGGTGATCTCCGGCACCTTCTCGATGGTGCGCCAGGGCATCCAGCTGGGCTATCTGCCGCGCTCGCGGGTGGAACACACCTCCGGCGACATGGAAGGTCAGATCTATCTGCCCACGGTGAACTTCCTGCTGTTCGTGGCGGTGATGATCGCGGTACTTGGCTTTCGCAGCTCGGACAAACTGGCCGGTGCCTACGGCATTGCGGTGAGCGGCACCATGCTGCTGACCACCTTGCTGCTGCTGGTGGTGGCGCGCATGCGCTGGCAATGGGGCTGGGCGCGCCTGCTGGCCTTCGGCATCGTCTACGTGTTCATCGATGCGAGCTTCTTCGGCGCCAATACGCTGAAGCTCGCCAACGGCGGCTGGTTCCCGATCACCCTGGCCATCGTGATGATGGTGGTGATGACGGTATGGCGGCGCGGTCGTCATCTGATGGAGCGCCAGCTGCATGCCGAGGGCGAGAAGCTGGAAGATTTCATCGACCACCAGCAGGACGACCCGCCGCTGCAGGCACCCGGCACCGCGGTCTTCCTTACCGGTGACGGCCAATGGGTGCCGCAGGCGCTGCGCCACAACGTGGAGCACAACCATGTGCTGCACGAACGCAACGTGGTGCTCACCGTCGATGGCCTGGACCAGCCGCGCACCCGCGGCGACGAACGCAGCGAGCTGGAGGAACTGGCGCACGGTTTCTGGCGGGTGACGCTGCGCTTCGGCTTCGCCGAATCCATCGACGTACCTGCGCGCCTGCGCCAGCTCAAGCTCGACCCCACGCTGGAAGCGGACAAGGTGGTGTGGTTCATAGGCCACGACGAGGTGAAAGCCGACGATGACAAGTCGTACCACATGGCCCGCTGGCGCGCCCGGCTGTTCGCCTACATGGCCCGCAACGCCACCCCGGCGACCACGTATTACGGCATCCCGCCGCGCCGGTTGATCGAGATCGGCGCGCGGATCGATTTGTAACTCGATTCGATCACCTCACCACTCGTTACCAGGCACCCAATACCACGACGAACGCTGGCCCGAAGCGATGATCTTGGATGCCAAACTCTGACCATTTGTGCAATGCCTCTAAAATCAACCTGTCGAAAGGCTCAACAATCAATAACCGAAAGCCTTAGGATTCAACAAGTCCATTCGCCGGCCAAGGCAAGCAGACCGCCATGCAGTCCACCACACCACCACCAAACGCAAGCTTGCGTATTGACACGCTCAGGCTTACCAATTATCGCTGCTTTGCCAAACTCAACGTGCCGTTTCACCCGCAGCTGACAGTACTCGTAGCCAATAACGGCCAAGGCAAGACGGCCGTCTTGAATGCCGTGGCCACGGCGTTGGGGCCTTTTGTCAGTGCATTTGACGAAGGTGTAGACCACGCTTTTGCGCAAGACGACGTCCGCAAGCTACCCACCGGGATCGGCAATACCATGGAATGGGCCAAAGGGGGCGTCGTGCTGACAGCCAATGGTGTGGTGGATTTCCAGCCCGCGACTTGGAGTCGCCAACTTGCCGGCCGTAAGGCACGCACCACGCGCAAGGACGCTCTTGCGCTCACAGCATGGGGCAAAGCGCTACAAGACCAGGTGCGACAGGAGGCCGAGACACAAGCCACTGGCACCTGCCTGCCACTGGTTGCCTACTACCCCACGGATCGACTGTGGAATCTCCGTCGACTTCCCTACAAGAAGCTTCCACGGACCTCGCGCATGGTTGGCTACACGCACTGTCTGGAATCCGGTTCGGACTTCCGCTTGATGGCGGACTGGTTTCGCTACTGGAGCATCAGTGCGCTGGAGCACCAGCAGAAGGTGTTGCAAGGCCTGCGCGAAGCTTTGCCATCCAGTGCCGATGACGCCATCGAAGCCGTGCGCAAGGCAACCGACTGCTGCCTGAAACCCTCGGGCTGGAGCCATCTCGACTTCAGTCTTGATCTGCAGGAACTGGTAGCCAGCCACCCCGATCATGGCGAGCTTCCCGTGGGCATGCTCAGCGACGGCATCCGCAGCATGCTGACGCTCGTGGCTGACATTGCCTTCCGCATGGTCAAGCTCAACCCCAATCTCGGCCCATATGCCACAAGCCGGACCAATGGCATCGTACTGATCGACGAAGTGGACATGCACCTCCATCCGTCATGGCAACAAACTGTGTTGGGGTCGTTGCGCGAGGCGTTTCCGTGCATCCAGTTCATTGTCACCACACACAGCCCCCAAGTGGCTACGACCGTTCCGGCAGAGTCCTTGCGCATCCTGACCAGCGATGGCGTGATGGCAGCTCCCGCAGGCACGGAAGGCGCGGAGGCCGGACGCCTTCTTGAAAGCGTATTCGGCGTTGATCCACGGCCAGAGCACAACCTCGCTACGAAAGAATTGCGCCGGTACTTGAAACTGGTAGATGACGGCCAGTGGAAGACCGATGAAGCGCTGGGTCTGCGAAAGAGGCTCGATCAGCGCTATCAAGGCGAAGAGCCCGCACTGCTCGAAGCCGACCTTCTGATCGAAAACAAGGAGTGGGAGCAACAAGCGTGAAGCGGGTCCGCAAGGGACAAGAGCCCGCATCTTTGGCCACATATCGAAACGCCGTGCCGGCAGGCACGTGGGAAGCCATGCGTAATGACGCACACTGGGGCGGCCAGATGGCATACACCGATTGCCGTGACAGGGTGCTCACTGATCAAGGTGGTCTCTGCGCGTACTGCGAAATCGACATCGGCGGCTACGATCCGTTGAAGTGTCGCATCGAGCACTTTCATCCCAAGTCGGATGTGAATGCCGCACACAACTGGGCGTTGGACTGGGGCAACATGCTTGCCGTCTGCAGTGGCGGCAGCCAATCAGCGCTTAGCGATCCGACATACTTCCTGAAACCGCTCCCTGAAAACCTCAGCTGTGATGCCTACAAAGACAGGCAAGTCCAGTCTGGTGCGCTCACCGCCGACTGCGCCGGATGGATCCTCGACCCGCAGCAGATTTTTGCCTTCCCGTGCCTCTTCAAAGTAAACGCATCGGACGGCTCGATCGAACCAGATGACGTTGCCTGTGGCAATGCACCACCGGCGCCGGACAATCATCACGCCAGCACGTTCGATTTGGTCAAGCACACCATCGACATGCTCAACCTCAACTGCAATCGACTCATGCGCGCTCGCCTTGTGGTGGTACGCGCTATCGAGAGAGCCAAGAAGCAGCAGCGCGACAAAGGGTTCAACGCTCAACAAGGCTTGGCCAATCTCGCAAAGAGCTACCTCCAACGTCCTTGGCCCGGATTCTTCACCACGATCAGATTGCAAATCGGCCAAGCCGCCGAGCAATACCTGCGTCAGAACAATTTCCAAGGCTGAGTGTCCCGGGCACGAGGCATCACATCAGAACAACTCGCCCTGCGGCGACGGTTTGCGCGGCGGTACGAAGTGCGAGGTATCCAGCCGCGACTCGCGGGCGCGGGCGAAACCGTGGCGGCGGCAGGCGACCTCGAAGCGTTTGCGCAGCAGATCGGCGAAGACGCCCTGGCCGTGCATGCGGGTGCGGAAGTCGCTGTCGTAGTCGCGACCACCGTTCATCTGCTGCACCAGGCTCATCACGTGCTCCGCGCGCTGCGGCGCGTGCAGCGCCAGCCATTCGCGGAATAGTGCTTTCAATTCCCATGGAAGCCGCAGCGTGGTGTAGCCGGCACTGCGCGCACCGGCGTCGGCGGCGCGTTCCAGCACCGCTTCCATGTCCTTGTCGTTGAGCGCGGGGATGATCGGCGCCACCAGCACGCCGACCGGCACACCTGCGTCGGTCAACGTGCGAATCGCCTTGATGCGCCGGTGCGGTGCGCTGGCGCGCGGTTCCAGTTTCGCGGCGAGATGGTTGTCCAGCGAATTCACCGAAACGAAGACCTGCACCAGCTTGTCGCGCGCCATCGGAGCGAGGATGTCGAGATCGCGTTCGACCAGCGCATTCTTGGTGACGATGGTGCACGGGTGCTTGCACTCGGCCAGCACTTCCAGCGCGGCGCGAGTCAGCCGCCACTGTTTTTCGATCGGCTGGTACGGATCGGTATTGCTGCCGATGTTGATCGGTTTCGGCACGTAGCCCGGCTTCGCCAGTTCGGCACGCAGCACCTCGGCGAGGTTGCCCTTGGCGCGGATCTTCGTCTCGAAATCCAGCCCGGGCGAAAGATTGAGATAGCTGTGCGATGGCCGCGCGAAACAATAAATGCAGCCGTGCTCGCAACCGCGATACGGATTCAGCGCCTGGTCGAAGGCGATGTCGGGCGAGTCGTTGCGGGTGATGACGCTCTTCGCGCGCTCGTCGGTCACTTCGGTACGTGGCCGCGGCGCGTCCTCGTCGAGCAGCAGGCTCTGCCAGCCGTCATCCTCGGCATGATGCCGAATCGACTCGAAGCGCCCCTCCGGATTGGAAGCCGCGCCGCGACCCTTGTGTGCGTGGGGAAACCCGTTCATTCCGCCAGTGTGCAACGGGCTTGTCTCAGGATGGGCGACACCTTGAAGCAACGTGTTTTACCCCACCCCAACCCTCCCCTGCGGAACAGGGGAGGGCGTCCGTGTTGCGCCTCCCCTTGCTTGCCCCAAGGGACTTCCTTCGGTCGCAGGGGGAGGCCGGGAAGCGGTCACGCCGAGCGCGGTGCCCCTACCGGCAACACCGTACGCTGGTGCGACTCGTTGATGACTTCCGCCGCCGACAGATAGAACGCCAGCACCGCCGTCAGCAGACCCATGTAACCACCGGCCTGGTGCACCCCGGCGATGCCCGTCCATTCACCCGCCGCGAGCAGGAAGAAGGTGATCCACAACGCCAGGAAGATCAGCTGCAGCGCGCGCGCCGCACGAAGCGAGGCCAGCCACATGTAGAAGGTGAACACGCCCCACAGGAACAGGTACCAGCCGACGAAAACCTCCGGCACCTTGCCGTGCAGGAACAGCACGAACAGCGCGAACGACCACCAGAAGGCGCCGTAACTGAGGAAGGCGGTAGCGCCGAAGGTGTTGCCGCGCGGCAGTTCCATGATGCCGGCAATGGCCTGCGCGGTGCCGCCGTAGGCCAGCGCCACGGCCAGCACCAGGCCCATCGATTCACCGCTGAACCAGCCGGCATTGATCATGCTGAGCAGCCAGGTGGTCAGTGCGAACCCGGCCAGCCCCAGGGGCGCCGGATTGGAAAACTTCACTTGCGAGGTTGCATCGCTCATCGTGGTGTCCCCAGGTGGTCGGATGGCGGTATGGAAGCCGTCTCCAGCGCGCGCGGCGAGCCATCCACGCGCCGCGCTCGGCTCGTGTCATCGCGGGCAGGCCCGCTGCTTCAAGTGGAATGGACAGCGGCGCCGAAGCGCCGCCGTCAGGCTCAGAAGTGGTACAGCGCGTTCAGGCTGACCTGGTTGCCGGTGGTGGTCTTGCGATCGATGCCGTTGCTGGTGGAGTCGAGCTTGTCGTGCAGCAGCTCCACGCCCAGTTCGTAGGCACCGGCGGCGTATTGCAGGCTCAACGCGGCCTGGCGGTTTTTCAGCAGACCGGTGGAACCATGGCCGAGCCAGCGGATCACGTCGTTGTTGTCCGGGCTGGCGTAGGCGTAGAACGCGTACAGGCTCCAGTTCGGCGTGAAGTGGTAACCACCCTGCACGAAGCCGCCGCTTTCCTGGATATCGCCGAACTGCGACATGGCGCCGAAGATCTCGCCCAGCGCACGGCCGGTATAGGCCACGCCCTTGAAGTCCCACGGACCGGGCTTCCAGCTGCCGCCAATCTCGTAGCCGGTGCTCTTCAGGTCGGACTTGATCGGTGTCGGCGCATCACCACCCACGCCTCTCAGATCGATCCGGCTGTAATGCCCGGCGCCATAGACCAGCCAGTTCTTGTCCTTCACGCTCAGCCGCGCTTCCACCTGCGGACGGAACCCGGCGTTGCCGGCGGACAGGTAATTGACGTTGTTGCCCGGACCGCTCCACGAACCGTCAAACGCGCCCAGGTCCAGGCGCCAGGCCGGTCCGCTGGAACCATGGTTGAGATCCTGCATCCACACGATGCCGGGGAAGCGCCAGCCGCCATAGCCGCTGGCAAAGCCCAGCGGGAACGCGATATGCGCCAGCGAGGTCGGCGAGTTCAGCGGGAACATCAGGTCCCACTGCTGGCCGATGCGGATGGTGGTGCCGGTGAGCGGGTTGGTCAGGTCCATGTAGGCCTGGCGCAGACGAGGGGTGATCTGCTGCCGGCTGTAGGCCCCGGTACCGTTGAAGCCGCCGAAGAAGTCCATCTCGATGCGGCCACCGCCGACCCAGTCACCGGCAAACTTGGCGCCGCTGAAGTCGAGCCAGAAGCGCGTGTTGCGTACGTCCACGCCGCTGAGCGAGCCTTGCGAACCCGGCACCGGGAACAAGGCGTTCTGGCCGTTGCCGTAGGTGAAGCTCTTGTTCTGGCTGAAGGCGCTGGCGTTGATAAACCCGTGCAGCGCCACCGACACGCCCGGCGCGCTGGTGAACACCGGCTTGGCCGAAGCGGGCGCTGCCGCCACGTTCTGTGCCTGGGCGGCCGGCGCGGCGGCGGGCGCCGGTTGCGCCGTCTTCTGTGCCTGGATCATGCCCTTGAGCTGGGCCAGCTCCTGTTCCAGCTGATCGACGCGCTGTTCGAGTTGTTGTTCGCGCGCGCTGACGTTGCCGCTGGTGCTACCGGATGTCTGCGCCTGTGCGGCAAGCGGCAGGCTCAGGGCACAGGCGATGCCGAAGGCGAGCGCGCGAACGCGACGGCGTGGGCTGGGCGAATTCATGAGCTGGTTGTCTCCCCGGGTCAAATGCGGTCCGAGCATGGGCGCGCCGGCTTGCACGCGCCTATTGGCCATTGGTCGAGACTCGACCAAAGTCGAACAGCCACCAGTGCCCACCCCATCGGCCAACCGCTACACTCGATCGACGACCATGTATCTCCGCGCCGTGCGCGACGCCTCGCGCTGCCGCTGCGCTCTGCCCATCATTCCGCCAGCAGGAGGCAAGCATGTCCACGATCCATCCGGTTCCCCCCGAGTTCGCCGCCAAGGCGCTGACCCGCAAGGACGACTACGAACGGCTGTACGCCGAGTCCGTGAAAGACCCGGAAGGGTTCTGGGCCCGCGTGAGCCAGCGACTGGACTGGATCAAGCCGCCGACGAAGATCAAGAACGTCTCGTTCGACCGCAACGACCTGCACATCCGCTGGTACGAAGACGGCGAACTGAACGTGTCGGCCAACTGCCTCGACCGCCAGCTGGAAAAGCGCGGCGACAAGGTGGCCATCGTGTTCGAGGGCGACGACCCGAAGAACTCGCGCAACATCACCTATCGCGAACTGCACGAGGAAGTGTGCAAGTTCGCCAACACGCTGAAGCACCTGGGCGTGGTCAAGGGCGATCGCATCGCCATCTACATGCCGATGATCCCCGAGGCCGCGGTGGCCATGCTGGCCTGCGCGCGGCTGGGCGCGATCCACTCGGTGGTGTTCGGCGGCTTCTCGCCGGATTCGCTGGCCGGTCGCATCGTCGATTCGCAGGCCAAGGTGGTGATCACCGCCGACGAAGGCCTGCGCGCCGGCAAGCGCATCGCGCTCAAGGTCAACGTGGACGAGGCGCTGAAGCGCCCGGGCACCAACAGCGTGGAAACCGTGGTGGTGGTGCGCCATACCGGCGGCACCATCGAGATGCAGTCGCCGCGCGACCGCTGGTACCACACCCTGATGGAAGGCCAGAGCGCGGATTGCCCGCCCACCCCGGTCGAGGCCGAGCACCCGCTGTTCGTGCTGTACACCTCCGGTTCCACCGGCAAGCCCAAGGGCGTGCAGCACAGCACCGGCGGCTACCTGGTGTTCACCAGCTACACCCACGAACAGGTATTCGACCTGCGCGAGGACGACGTCTACTGGTGCACCGCCGACGTCGGCTGGGTCACCGGCCACAGCTACGTGGTCTACGGCCCGCTGGCCAACGGCGCCACCACGGTGATGTTCGAAGGCGTGCCGAACTACCCCGACTTCAGCCGCTTCTGGCAGGTGGTCGACAAGCACAAGGTCACCCTGTTCTACACCGCGCCCACCGCGATCCGCGCACTGATGCGCGAAGGCGAGGAACCGGTGAAGAAGACCTCGCGCGCCAGCCTGCGCCTGCTCGGCTCGGTCGGCGAACCGATCAACCCGGAAGCGTGGGAGTGGTACCACCGCGTGGTCGGCGAAGGCCGTTGCCCGATCGTCGACACCTGGTGGCAGACCGAAACCGGCGGCATCATGATCTCGCCGCTGCCCGGCGCCATCGCTACCAAACCCGGCTCGGCCACGCTGCCGTTCTTCGGCATCAAGCCGGCCATCGTCGATACCAACGGCGAAGTGCAGCAGGGCGCCTGCGAGGGCAATCTCTTGATCACCGATTCCTGGCCCGGCCAGGTGCGCACCATCTACGGTGACCACCAGCGTTTCATCGATACCTACTTCAGCGCCTACCCCGGCAACTACTTCTCGGGCGACGGCGCGCGTCGCGACGAAGACGGCTACTACTGGATCACCGGCCGCGTCGACGACGTGATCAACGTCTCCGGCCATCGCCTCGGCACCGCCGAAGTGGAAAGCGCGCTGGTGGCGCATCCGAAAGTGGCCGAGGCCGCCGTGGTCGGCTGCCCGCACGAGATCAAGGGCCAGGGCATCTACGCCTATGTCACCCTGGTCGCCGGCGAAACCGGCAGCGAGGAACTGCGCAAGGAACTGATCGCCTGGGTACGCAAGGAAATCGGCCCGATCGCCACGCCGGATTACATCCAGTGGGCTCCCGGCCTGCCGAAGACGCGCTCGGGCAAGATCATGCGCCGCATCCTGCGCAAGATCGGCGAAAACCAGCCCGACCAGCTCGGCGACATCACCACCCTGGCCGACCCCAGCGTAGTGAAGAACCTGGTGGACGAGCGACTCATCAAATAAGGTAACCGTGTAGGAGCGCACCCTGTGCGCGATGCTTGTGCCCAATGATGCAGAAAAGAGCATCGCGCACAGGGTGCGCTCCTGCAGTTTTGGCGAAAACCATGTCCGACGTACTGATTGCCGACGATCACCCGCTGTTCCGCGATGCCCTGCAACGCGCCGTGCTCGGCGCGCTGCCGCAGGCGCGGGTGCACTGCGCCGACGACGTGCACAACCTGATGGGGCTGATCGAACAGTATCCCGACGCCGATCTGCTGTTGCTGGATCTGCACATGCCCGGTGCCCGTGGCTATTCCGCGCTGGCGCACATCCGCGGCCAGTACCCGGGGCTGCCGATCATCGTGGTATCCGGCCACGAGGAAGCCACCGTGGCCCGCCGCGCGCTGGCCCACGGCGCGGCCGCCTACATTCCCAAATCCACCGACGGCAGCACCATCGCCGAAGCCATCCGCCGCGTGCTCGACGGCGACACCTGGCTGCCGCCGCAACTGCTTGGCGGCCACGCCCCGCTGCAACCGGACGAAGCCGACGCCGCCGCGCGCATCGCCGCACTGACGCCGCAGCAATTCCGCGTGCTCACCATGATCGCCGAAGGCCTGCTCAACAAGCAGATCGCCTGGGACCTCGGCGTTTCCGAAGCCACCGTGAAAGCGCACATGACCGCAATCATGCGCAAGCTCGGCGTGAACAACCGCACCCAGGTCGCCCTGCTCGCCAGCCAGCTCGCCGTCGACCAAGGCGCCGTGCCAGCGTTGCCGGCGGACGAGGAGTAATTCTCTGTTTGACGTGCCGGGAATCGGAACAACTATGCAACCAGCACGGCTTTGGCACCCGCCAGCGCCTCGTAGGCCATGGCCATTTCGATCTGGTCGTAGCGAAACGTCTTCCCGATCCGGGTAGTGAACACCGGATCATCAATCACCCCCTCCAACGCTCTCAGCGCCGAAGCGAGTTTTTCCGGCTCCTTCACGGTCCTGCTCTCGAAATTGCTGAACCGGCGTACCGTCAGGTTCTTCATCATGAAAACCACGGACGGGATGGCGAACGGCGTGGCACCACCCAGGAAACCGTACAGATAAATCGTTGAATTCATCGGTAAACTGGGAGCCAGCCGCCCCGGCAAATCGCCGCCGACGCCATCGAAGACCGCCGTCGCACCCAGTTCGGCGGACAACGCGGCGAGCGTATCGGTGAAGCCTTCGTGGGTCACGATGACATGCTCCGCACCCAAGCCACGGAGCGTCTCCCGCGCCGCCTCGCTGCGCACCAGGAAAATCGCGGGCAGCTTCCTGCGGCGCGCGAGTGAAACCATGGCGTGGCCCGTGGCCGAATTTCCGGCCGTGACTATGACCCCCTGGTGTCCCGCCTCGGCGATTTCTTCGAGAAAGGCGTATGCCGTCATGACGTTGACCAATGACCCGCTGTAGTCCGCGGCGCGCACGTGATCCGGCAGGATCAGGCAACTCGTCCAGGGCACCTGCACCCTTTCGCACCACAGCCCGATCGTCTCCGGGCTTCTGCCGAGTGAACGATAGATGGCCACCTGCTTGCCGGCATAGTCCGCGGGGACGCCTGCCCCCACGGCCAACACCCGTCCCGATCCCGATGCACCCCATACGTCGTGCTGGCTGGCGGCGAGCGCGTTGCCGGCCGTCCCCGGCATTTTCAGGAACGCCTTGTCGCCATGGTTGATCGCCGAGGCATCCATGTCGACGAGGACATGGCCTGCTGCCGGCTCGCTCGGGGTCGGGATGGCGCAAACCTCCAACTCCCGCTCTGGTGTCACGCAAATCGCTTTCATCAGCAGGTTCCTTCGTTCTGGATATCGGTGATGGCACAGCCCGCACCATAAGCAATGCCATCCATTGCCGGAACACCGCTCGTGGGCATACCATCCATGCCAATTCGGAATGAATGAGGTGGTGGCCATGGATCGCCTGAATGCGATTCGCCTGTTCGTGCGCCTCGTCGAATGCGGCAGCTTTTCCGCCGTGGGACGCGAGGAAGGCATCGGACAACCGGCCGTAAGCAAGCAAATCCTGGCGCTGGAGCGGTACCTCGGCGCCCAGCTCGTCTTGCGCACCTCGCGCCAAATCACCATCACCGAAGCGGGGCAAACGTTCTACGCGACGGCCAAGCAGCTCGTGGATGGCTTCGACGCGCTCGAATCTTCCGTGGGCGAGCGTCAGCAGTCGCCGCGAGGCATGCTCAGGATCAATACCGCGCCGGCCCATGGCCGGCTATGCATCACGCCGTTACTCCCCGGATTCTTTCGACGCTATCCCGATGTCGCGATCGAACTGTCGGTATCGGAGCGGCACGTCGACCTGGTGGGAGACGGCATCGACCTGGCTATCCGCCACGGTCGGCTGGTGGATTCCACGCTCACCGCAAGGAAGTTGTCCGAGATGGATTTCGTACTGGTGGCGAGCCCGGGCTACCTTGCCGCGAAAGGACTGCCGACCCGGCTTGCGGATCTGGACAGGCACGCATGCATTGCCTTTGCAAAAGACCGCGAGCGTTACCCTTGGTCGCTCAAGGTCAAGCGGGAAAAGGTTTCCTACGTTCCGCGCGGCTCACTGATAACCGGCGACGCCGAACAGATTCGTGCGGCAGTTCTTTGCGGCCTCGGCATCGCCCAGGCACCCTACTGGCTGGTGGCAGACGAAATCCGCTCCGGCGTAGTCCAGGTGCTGCTTCCCGAGTTACAACCGGAGCGCGTTCCCATCCACCTTGTTTATCCATCAGGACGACGGATACCGATGAGGCTGCGGGTATTCATCGACTATCTTGTCTCGGCATTCGAACGCGCGGAACGCTGAATCGCGATATGAGTCCAAAACTTTCCCGGCATCGCTTCGTTCCCCATCAGTGCGGCACGGTATCCACTAAAGCGTAGGAACTGTCCCGTCCGCTTGGATGAGATGTTAGGCCCGTGAACGCCGGCTACCGGTGTATTCTTTTTTACGACCTTTGGGACCAAGCAACTGGAACAAGATCTCAACGAAGCCGCTTGGGCTGACGTAAGTCTTTAACAGGCGAGGTTGGACCGAGCCCCAGAAACCTTTTTTAACGACAGCCCGTGCGACGTTCTTTGGAACAAAACCTATGAAGTACCTGCAAGTACTATATGAAGTGCCGTTGCAACCAATCACTTTGATAGCGTTTGGATCATGCTCATTTCCCGGATCGAGCTCCAGTTCTAGCCGTTGGCCTCCTCGAAGAATAAATGCCTCAGCGTCTTCTCTTCGAAACTGCAGTCCAGCAACATCCAGGCGCTCTTCAAATATCTGAAAGCCGTCAGGGATTGGGTGCCGATCGAGTTGGTATCCTTCGGACATAGTGCGGCCTAACGCTGGATTTGATAGGCGGCGGAGCCGTCCACCTCGAACGAACTGTTAGACACCATTCTCAATCACGGGAAGGATGTTCTCAATGAACCAAGGCCTTAATTGTTCAAGCTTACCTAGCTTCGTAAGCTTGCCATTCTTTATATAAACGTAATTTTCAGTAAAAAGGCCTCTCGCTTCAATATAGCCGCCAGCTTGCTCTGCTAACAACATGTACGATCGCAGGTCTATAGGCTTTTGTTTAAGCTCATAACATAAGTCGCGCGCTTGCAAATGACGCTCATGCTTCGCTCTTTCTTCTGATGCGTATCGCGCCTCATTATCCGGAATGACGCTTATAAGCTGTTTCATCACTTCTATTGCTTTGTGTGCTTTGCCCTGTGCCTCACCGGCAATATTCAATGCGATTAGTTGACCGCCACGAAGGTTTTGCTTACCCGTGCCCGAGACTTTGAAATGGCCATCCTCGATCTCCTCGATGTTGAGGGAGCCTGAGATACCGCTCCACGAGCCGAAACTTATTCCGGTCTGGAACGTAACCAAACCCAGGTTTTCGTTAGCGCTGTCCAACTTCCAGTCTAAGTGCTGAATCGCCCGCATGGCGAGTTTGACCACTGTAGTCATGGTGCCAACAAAGGTGTCGGTCTGTGCGTCATAAGTAATGTGGCTGGGAGACGGCTCGACCCTCGGCAGCCCACCGGCCGTCGCCGGAGTGGGCGCACCACAGCCGGGGCAGGCTGCAGCTTTGTCGGAAATCTCTCGACCGCATTCTGGACATTGAATTAGAGCCATATTGCCCCCGCTTGTAAGGCCTAACGCTGGAGTTAAGCGGCGGCAAAGCCGTCCGCCTTGAACGAACTGTTAGATTACTCCGCCGGCTTCGTGTCTATGACAGTGGCGTACTCGACAAGCTCAAGTACCTGCTGAACCTGCTCTACGGAGTAACCCTCAAGGTGAACGATTGTTTTGTCGCGAAGGGTCAGCATCACCTTGCGGCTTGCGCGAGCTCTGAGCCAAGCAACGAGTACCGTGGCGATCGGACCAGTAATAGCTGTCGTTAGTGCAATGGTGATTAATGTCCCCGCAGCCATGACCTGCCCGGGAACCGGCCGCAACTCCTCGTACGGAATGCCGGCGTCTTCGAGCGCCTCAGTGAACGAGCCCTGGCTGTCTTTGAAGAGAGCTACACGCACGATAAGACTCCCTGTGTAATCTAACGCTGGAGTTAAGCGGCGGCGAAGCCGTCCGCCTTGAACGAGATGTTAGGCGCGATGCTCGATTTTTGCGCCGAACACCAACGTGACTAGTTGAAGGCCAAGGAGAATGCCGGTAGCCATGACCAGAGGTACCAGAGCCTCAACATAGAACGAAACTGGTGAGACGGCTAGACGAGCTAAAACCACAAGCGCCTGTGCCAAGCAGACGTAAGCGCCCAGATGGAAGAATTGAAGAGGCTGCCGAAAGTTGAACGGGTTGAGATGCCATGAAGGACGAAACCACGCCTTTGCCGAGCGTGGGTTGATGACTTGAAGCCCGAGAACGAGCAGCAGACCAATTGGGCAGAAAGCGAAGATGGCCAGTAACGCGCCCCACCCCATGGGTGGCGATGCCTGAGGACCAAGGGGCACGAAGAATGTGCCAACCGCTGACGCAACAATGAGTGCCCACCGCACGATTAGCCAAACACGCATGCTTTTAACGCCTAACGCTTGAGCTCAGCCGCCGACAGCCCGCGTAGCGGGATGGCGGTCGGTTGCAGCGAACTGTTATAAGTCAATGTTTTCGCCGGCTTGTCTCGAAACCACTAGAAATCATTCTGCTGTTTAGCCTTGCGTTTCGACTGAAACTGCGGTTTAGGACAACCGGCTTGCACTTTGAACAAAGATACACGGGTTGTTTGCTTGATAGCCCGTAAATCCATGGGCGAGCTGTTGGTTTGCCGCAACTCATGCAACTTCGGGTCACTCGGCCACGCAAACATTCGGTGCTACCCACTTTGAGCTTGGCGAAAATCTTGTGCTTCGTGGCCTTATGCGAATTCATGTCCCTGCGCCTTACTTGCTCGTTGCACACTTCGCACACAATGAGTTCATCCTTGGCTTTCGCAGCCGCAACCCGTTTTTCCTCTTGCTCTTGTTCCCGTTCACGTCTACGCGTTTCGGCGTCTGGGTTGTGAACACGCCGTAGGTGACCATCAAGCCTAGTTGTTCTTATGCTTACGCCGCAGGCCGGGCATGGAATTGTCTCAACCTTCTTCATGGCTTTGACTTATAACGCTGGAGTTAAGCGGCGGCGAAGCCGTCCGCCTTGAACGAGATGTTAGGCCTTGCGCCAGTAGCGAGACCCCCGGAGAACCACCCAAGAACAAAGGCAAGCCAAGCCAGTAAGAACAAAGAAGGCTGCGAATAGAGCAGCAATGAGCACCTCTATCAAACCATCCGCTGGCGTGTCGTGGTCGGTGTGAGACGCGGCCAGCCCTAATAGCACAAGCAGGCCAATGCTGAAGTTGAGCCAAAACCCCTTCCACGATCGGTGAGCCATAAACGCTGCGATGCAGAAGTAGACGGCGAACGCTAATGTGAGACTGGCAATGATGACGGTGGTCATTGAGGCCTAACGCTGGAATTGAGCGGCGGCGAAGCCGTCCGCCTCGAATGAGTGGTTAGGCGGCGTGCGACTTTTTGCGAAGCCACAAGAAAAGCCAGCTCGTATATGAGCCAACCATTGCACCGCATGCAGCGCCAATAAACATGCCGAGACCTGCGAGTAGAGCAATTGCTGCACCTAACGCCAAACCGCAGATAGTGAACCAAGCGCCATGGCGGGCGTTCGCCGAGTAAGGCGCAAATGCCAGCTGGCGAGCTTGCTTTTGCCCGACTTGTGCAAATTTGGCCATACGGTCGGCATCTGGCTGTTCATTGTCCATGGAGCGATCCTCCGATCAAAAGCCTAACGCCTGAATTAAGCCGCGCCGCGAAGCGGCGTCGGCTTGAATGAATTGTTAGGCTTGCTAGCCAGGTAGCTTTGCCGCAAGTACATCAACGTTTTCGATGGACGGGGGCTCGGAGAACAACTCACCTGCCTTTGCCATCAACGCGGCTGCGACCTTGCCGGAGAGATGGGCCTGCCGACCCGCTTCATCCGGGAAAGCATCAAAGATTCCGAAAGTGCTTGGTCCAAGACGAATGCCAAACCACGCAGTGGTGGCAGGCTCCTCATTGACGATGGGAAGGCCACTCACAAGGAAGCTCTCAACCTCTTTCTCTTTTCCGGGTTTCGCTTCAAGGCGAACAAACAAGGCTACTTTGACCATGGCATGTCTCCTGTTGTTAAAACGACATCACGATACGCGATGTTCTCTTGCAAGCCTAACGCTGGAATTGAGCGGCGGCGCAGCCGTCCGCCTTGAACGAGTAAAAAGAGACTTCCCCTCCCTTTCGGCCTCGAGGGCCATGATGGTGTTGCGACACAACCGTCACTACGAAGAGGAAGTCTCCATGAGCACTATAACCATCGGCGTGGATTTGGCGAAGAGCGTGTTTT
>NZ_FOSR01000008.1 GCF_900114325.1 Rhodanobacter glycinis | reverse complement strand
CAAAGTGGCTTTTCGCACCCACGTCAATGCCCGCCGCGTTCGGATGGGCCAACTCAAACCCACGCTTGCCTGTCGCCATGGTCATCTCCAACATAGGTCATCGAAGCGTCGGGCGGGCAAGGGGACGTCGATATACTCACTCTCTTCATCGGGATGTGGCGTGAACCACTCACCAGTGTCGTCGTCGTAACCCAGGACCATGCTAATCAACGGGCAACCACGCACCATTGTGTCGTCGGTCTTGGCCCGCTCGGCGCTCCTTCAGCCTAGAGCGGCGGGCCTCAATGCTCCGAATCCCATGTTTCTTCCGCACGGATGGCCGCGCGCCGGCCTGGAAAGCTAATCAGGAACGCAAAAAGGCCAGCCCGGAAAGGGCTGGCCCGGATCAATCAAAACAGAAAAATCAGGCTTGCGGATCGGCGTCAGCATCCGGCGCTGCCGAGTCTGCATCGGCCGCTTCTTCCTTGTTGCCGATCATCGACTCCAGCGCACCCGCGCCCTTGAAACCGGCAAAGGCAGCGACGCCCTTGGTCAACAGCCCTGCATTCGGATCCAACTTCTCAGCACCCTCGACCGCGGCCACTGCACCTGCAATCTCACCCGCAAGATCCAGAATTCCCATGACACTCTCCGCGCTGTTTGTGGGACGTCCAGCATTGTTTGGCGGTGCCAAACGCAGGATGAATTTCGTCGCAAGCGTTTGCGATCAGCGGGGTGCTCGCGCCAGCACGGAATCGGGCGTCGCGCACACAGGCACCGCCTTCGCCCGACGCATTGCGGACGGCGCAGCGCGCGTTACCAGAGTAGGCCACGATGGTCGTCTTGCAGCGGCTTAGGGAAGGTCCGATCAATCGACTTTCTGCTCGTCATTCCTGCGGCTCTCAACGGCCGAAGGGGCGGCCAAGCAAGAATCCAGCGTCTGTGCTTTCAAGGACTTCCAGTCACTGGCCCACAGGTTCGCACTTGATCTGACCCTCGGGTTCGCAAGGTTTGCGTTGGCGGCACCTTTACCCCTTTGTCTTTTCAACCACGGCCAGGTAACTTTCACGCGTCGAAAATGGTGGACCGGTCTGGTAAGCCCCGGTCGGCTTTCGGGGAGCTTCCCCAAAGCTTCAATCCAGCCCTCCGGGCCGCGGACCACGACAGAAGGCGACGTGTCTCGCTTTCTGGTCGTGTTTCCCGCAAAAGGCGAGCTTGCAGTCGCAACCGCGGGCCTTCCGCCCAGTGAACTTGACGCGTCCTGATATGCCACTCACGGATAACAGGAGCATCCCGCATGCAACAGACAGACATCCTCATCATCGGCGGCAGCCTTGTCGGATTGTCCGCTGCAGTCTTCCTCGGCTGGCGCGGCGTCAGCGCCACAGTGATCGAAAAACACACTGGTAGTTCGCCCCATCCACGCGCCATGGGATATACCGAGCACACGCTGGAATTCTTCCGCGCCACAGGGCTCGATGAGAAAGTGCCCCAAGTCGCCCCCGGAACGCGGTTACGCCGGACCAGGGCGATAAGCCTGGCTGGCGAGTGGATCGGTGAAACACCGTGGACACCTGGTGAAAGTCCCGAGAACGATGGGACCAGCGCCGCATCGCCATGCACGGGCGCTGCCGTTGCGCAGGACGTGCTTGAGCCACTGCTGCGCGAGCGCGCGCGGGAACTGGGCACTGACCTTCGCCTAGGCGTCGAGATGCTGTCATTCGAACAGTATGGGGACAGCGTGACGGTGCATGTACGCGAACGCGCAACAGGTGCCGAATACGGCATGCGCGCCCGGTATCTCATCGCGGCCGATGGCGCAGACAGCTTTGTTCGCGAACGACTCGGCATTGCACGCCAAGGCGTTGGGTATCTTCGCACGATGCGAAGCGTCTTGTTCCGGTGTCGGGAGGCAGATGCCTACCTCGACCGGGGCATCCATCAGTTCGTGATCGAGCAGCCCGGCCTGCAAGCCTTCCTGACGACCTACGGTGATGGTCGCTGGGTTCTGATGTTCCACGATGACGATGAGCGGGACGAATTGGCACTCAAGGCCGCGGTTGCGCAAGCACTCGGCAAGCCGATGACCTTCGACATTCTGGCCACTGGCCGATGGGAGATGGCCGGGCGCATTGCCGAACGCTATGCCGTGGGCCGGATATTCCTCGCGGGGGATGCTGCACATCAACTGCCACCAACACGCGGCGGTTTTGGCGCAAACACCGGCATCGACGATGTCTACAACCTCGCATGGAAGCTCGAACTGGTACTCCGGCACGGCGCAGGTGACGCGCTGCTCGATACCTACAACGATGAGCGCCAGCCCATTGGCTGGTTGCGCCACCAGCAGACATTCGCACGTCCGGACTACGCGCGGTGGGTAGGTGGGAGCGTAGACGACAAGCTCTTGTACAGCGCCGCAGCCATGGAGCTTGGCCAGTTATCGCGGTCGAGTGCCGTCATCGGCGCCGGTATGGACCTGCCACCGGCTGCCGAGCCGGAAACCTGGGCGGGCCAGCCAGGCGTGCGCGCTCCGCACGTCTGGGTGAAACGCGACGGGAAACTGATTTCGACGATCGACATGTTCACCCGGAACTTCGTCCTGATGACGCCTGACCCGACGTGGGTCACGGCCGCCCGGGAAGTCGCCCAAGACATCCACATTCCGCTGGAATGCATCCAGGTCGGCATGGATGCGGAATTCCCCGCGGACATGCCATTCGAACATGCTTTCGGAGTGACGCACGAAGGCTGTTCGCTGGTGCGCCCCGACGGCGTCGTCGCATGGCGTTCCGAAGGGCGAGAGGACAAGCCGGCGAGACGCCTACGTGCAGTAATGGCAAAAGTGGCAGCGCTGCCTGACTGACATCCTTGGATGCTGGCGATGGCCATGGTCCAACCATTGCCAGATGGCAACGCCGGGATCGAGGGTCGCTAAAAAAGAGTCCCGCCCCTATCCAAGCGACGCCGATGGTCACATCAACCGCATTTCGAATATCCGCAGTTGAGACAGGTCTGGCAGCCGTCCATCAGCACTAGCGCCTGGGTGTTGCACTTGTGGCACAACGTGGCGCCGGGCGGGAAGCTGGAGGTTTCGGATTCGGTTTCGGACTCAGTTGTGGCGGAAGCTTCGCGCACAGGGTGCGCTCCTACAGAGCTGGTGTCAGAGTTTTTTTTTGCGCTGGCGGCCTCGTAAGCGGCGCGCTTTTCGGCGATCAGTGCGCGTTGGCTGTCGCTCATTTCCGGGTCGTGGATCAGGCCGATGTTCTTCATGTGCTGCTCCAGCACCGCGCCGATCTCGGCCACGATGCTGGGCATGTAGATGCCACCGGACTTGAAGTAGCCGCCGCGCGGGTCGAATACGGCCTTGAGCTCTTCCACGATGAAGGTGACGTCGCCGCCCTTGCGGAACACGGCGGAGAGGATGCGGGTGAGCGCCACGATCCACTGGAAGTGGTCCATGTTCTTCGAGTTGATGAAGATCTCGAAGGGGCGGCGCTGTTCGTGTCTGGTGCCGGCGTTGAGCACGATGTCGTTGATGGTGACGTACAACGCGTGCTCGAACAGCGGCGACTTGATCTTGAAGGTGGAGCCGACCAGCGTCTCGGGACGCTCCAGGCTCTCGTGCATCTGGATGACTTCGGCCTGCTTGGGCTCGGCGGGCTTGGCGACGACCTGGGGCGAGGCGGAAGCGGCGGCCGGCGCGGCCTTGTCTTCGGGCTTGACGACGTTGTAGCCCGTGATCTTCTTTTCGATCTTGATCGCCATGGTGTGTTCTTCCTGGATGGATGGCGGCGCGCGGCGCGGAAAAAACGCGCCCGGTCCGGCACGCGGCCGGACCGGGCGTGTCGGGACTTACTTCTTGCGGGTGGCCTTCTTGGCGGCAGGCTTGCTGGCCGCCTTCACGCTCACCTTCTTGCTGGCAGTGGACCTCTTCACCGACGCCTTGGCGACGGTTTTCTTGCCGGCGGCCTTTTTCGGCGCCGCCTTCTTCACGGAGGCCTTCTTGACGCCGGCCTTCTTGGCTACTTTCTTGACGGCGACCTTCTTGCCGGCCTTCTTCGCGGCGACTTTCTTCGCCGGCTTGCTGGCCACTTTCTTCGCCTTGCCGGCTGCCTTCTTGGCAACCTTCTTCACCGACTTCTTGGCGACCGTGGCTTTCTTGGCCACCTTCTTGGCGGCTTTCTTCACGGCCTTCTTGGCGGCGACTTTCTTGGCCGGAGCCTTCTTCGCCGTCTTCTTGGCCGCAGCCTTCTTGGCTACTTTCTTGGTGGCCGCCTTCTTCACGGCCTTCTTGGCCGCTGCCTTCTTGGCGGGTGCAGCTTTCTTGGCGGCCTTCTTCGCAACCGGCTTCTTCGCCGCAGCCTTCTTGGCAGCAGGCTTCTTGCGGGCCGGTGCTTTCTTGACGGGTGCAGCAGCGGGAGCGGCAGGAGCCTCAACCGCCGGAGCGGCCGGTGCGGCGCTGTCTTGCGCTTCGATCTCGTTATCGATGGACATGCAGGTGATCCCCTCGGACGGTTGTATGTACTTCTCGTGGGTTGGAACTACAACTAGAACTTGCCGTAATACCCTTCCTTCAAGGCATCGAAAAGGTTGGCGGCGGTATGCATCTCACCGTCGTATTCCACCTCTTCATTGCCTCTCAGTTCGATAACGCTACCGTCTTCCAGTTCGAAGTGGTAGAGGGTATTTGCAAGGTCGGCATCCTTGACCAGTACGCCCTGGAATGCGGCAGGGTTGAAACGGAAGGTGGTGCATCCTTTCAGGCCCTGTTTGTAGGCGTAGAAATAGATGTCCTTGAAGTCTTCGTAGGGGTAGTCTGTAGGCACGTTCGCGGTCTTGGAAATGGATGAGTCGATCCATTTCTGCGAGGCGGCCTGGATGTCCACGTGCTGCTTGGGACCGATGTCGTCGGCGGCGACGAAATAGTCCGGCAGCTTGGTCGCCGGGTCTTCGGAAAGCGGCATGGCGCCGGCGTTGATGAGCGCGCGGTAGGCAAGCAGCTCGAAACTGAAGACCTCGACCTTCTCTTTCGACTTCTTGCCTTCGCGAATCACGTTGCGCGAATAGTGGTGGGCGAAACTCGGCTCGATGCCGTTGCTGGCGTTGTTGGCCAGCGACAGGGAAATGGTGCCGGTGGGCGCGATCGAGGTGTGGTGGGTGAAACGCGCGCCGGTCTCGGCCAGTTGCTCGACCAGGTTGGGCGCCACTTCCGCCACGCGCTGCATGTAGCGGCTGTACCTGGCGTGCAGCACGCGACCGGGAATGCTGTCGCCGACCTTGTAGCCGTCGCGCGCCATTTCCGGGCGCTTGCGCAGCATGTCGCCGGTGACGGTGAAGTCCTGCAACAGGATCGGCGCGGCGCCCTTCTCCCTGGCCAGGTCCAGTGCCACTTCCCAACCGGCCACCGCCATCTCGCGCGAGACGTCCTCAGTGAAGGCCACGCCTTCGGTCCCGCCGTAGCGCATCTTCAGCATGGCCAGCGTGCTGCCCAGGCCGAGGAAGCCCATACCATGGCGGCGCTTGCCCATGATCTCGTTGCGCTGCTGCTCCAGCGGCAGGCCGTTGATCTCGACCACGTTGTCGAGCATGCGGGTGAATACCTTCACCACCTCGCGGTACTCGTCCCAGTCGAAACGCGCCTTCGGCCCGAACGGATCGCGCACGAACTTGGTGAGATTCACCGAACCGAGCAGGCACGAGCCGTAGGGCGGCAAGGGCTGTTCGCCGCAAGGGTTGGTCGCGCGGATATGTTCGCACCACCAGTTGTTGTTCATCTCGTTGACCTTGTCGATCAGGATGAACCCGGGCTCGGCGTAGTCGTACGTCGAAACCATGATCATGTCCCACAGGTGCCGCGCGCGGATGTGGCCGTAGATCTTGCAGGCGACCAGGCCATCCTCGCGGTCGACGTAGTTCTCGTGGGTGGGCCATTCGCGCCAGACCACCTGGGCCGGATCGTCCAGGTTGACCTCGTCGCGTTCCTTCACGTGCACCGGGAACACCAGCGGCCAGTCCTGGTCGTGCTCCACCGCCTGCATGAAGCCGTCGGTGACCAGCAGCGAGAGATTGAACTGGCGCAGGCGGCCGTCCTCGCGCTTGGCCTTGATGAATTCCTTCACGTCGGGATGGCTGACGTCGAACGTGCCCATCTGCGCGCCTCGGCGGCCGCCGGCGGACGACACGGTGAAGCACATCTTGTCGTAGATATCCATGAACGACAGCGGGCCGCTGGTGTACGCGCCGGCGCCGGACACGTACGCACCGCGCGGACGCAGCGTGGAAAATTCGTAGCCGATGCCGCAACCGGCCTTCAACGTAAGCCCGGCTTCGTGCACCTTCTCCAGGATGTTGTCCATCGAATCGCGGATGGTGCCGGAGACGGTGCAGTTGATCGTGGAGGTGGCCGGCTTGTGCGCCAGCGCGCCGGCATTGGAGGTGATGCGGCCGGCCGGGATCGCGCCATGGCGCAGCGCCCACAGAAAACGCTCGTTCCAGTGCGTGCGCAGCTCCGGAGTGGCTTCCACGTCGGCCAGTGCACGGGCCACGCGCTGCCAGGTGCCATCGACATCGGCGTCGACCGGTTCACCCGATTTGGTGCGCAGGCGGTACTTCTTGTCCCAGATGTCCTGGGAGGCCGGCTGCAGGGGAATCTCCGCAACGTCGGGTTGAGCGGCTGGAGCGCGCACGGTAGTCATTGTTTGCCGATCTCCCGGGCGGCCAGGCGCCCCGCTGGATCCTCATTCGAAGCCCACGACGACCTGGTGATCATCACCTGCATCTGGGCTCCCCGTCCTCACGAACACACAAGATGTTGTGGTTGCTGGTGAGTTGGCAAAGTAAACCCGGGGCCGGTGGTTGTAAAGTACCCGCGACCATATTCGCCGATGCCCGTTCAAAGGAACCGCAGCCGCCGGCGCGAGTCGAACCAGCACCGCTTAACCGTGCATGCAGGAGGAACCCATGCCGCATCATCGTTCCCGCGCTTCGCGCTGGCTTGCCGCCGCTTTTGTCGCCGTGCTCGGCGGTGCGCTTTCGTTGCCCGGACACGCCGGCATTCCACCGTCGGTGGATGGCCAGCCGATGCCGTCGCTGGCACCGATGCTGGCGCACGTGACGCCGGCGGTGGTGAACATTTCCACCAAGACCCGCGTGGCCGTGCGCGACCCGTACTTCAGCGATCCGATCTTCCGCCAGTTCTTCGGCCTGCCGAACACGCCACGCGAACGGGTGGAACAAAGCCTGGGTTCGGGCGTGATCGTGGATGCGGCCAAGGGTTACATCATCACCAACAACCACGTGGTGGGCGGCGCCGACGACATCACGGTGACGCTGCAGGATGGGCGCAGCTTCAAGGGCACCCTGGTCGGCACCGATCCGGCCACCGACGTGGCGGTGGTGAAGATCAAGGCCGATCATCTGCAGGCACTGCCGCTGGCCGATTCGTCGAAGCTGCGCGTGGGCGACTTCGTGGTGGCGGTGGGTGAACCGTTCGGACTCAGCGAGACGGTCACCTCCGGCATCGTCTCGGCACTGGGTCGCTCGGGCCTGGGTGGCTCGGGCTACCAGAACTTCATCCAGACCGACGCCTCGATCAACCCCGGCAACTCCGGCGGCGCACTGGTGAACCTGCGCGGCGAACTGGTCGGCATCAACTCGATGATCTACTCGCCTTCCGGCGCCAGCGCGGGCATCGGCTTCGCGATTCCGTCCGACCTGATCGGCGAGGTGATGCGCCAGTTGATCGCGCACGGCAAGGTCAGCCGCGGCACGCTGGGCCTGCAGACGCAGGACATCACGCCACGCATCGCGCGCATGCTGGGCTTGTCCAACAGCAACGGCGTGGTGGTGACGAACGTGGTGCGCGGCTCGTCGGCCGACAAGGCCGGGCTCGCCGTCGGCGACGTGATCACGGCGGTGGACGGCAAGCCGCTGCACGACAGCCAGCAATTGCACAACACCGAAGGACTGGAGCCGGTCGGCAGCGTGGTAAACATGACCATCCGCCGCAACGGCGCCGAGCGGACAGTGAGCGCCACGCTGACGCCGGAGAAACTCGCCACGCTGGACGGTCGCGCGCTTGATCCGCGCCTGGCCGGCGTGGAATTCAGCGAACTGGGCGAGAACCAGCGCAGCCAGGGCGTGGCCGGCGTCGCCGTGGTGTCGGTGCGCGCGGGCAGCGATGCCGCGCAGGCAGGTCTGGCCACCGGCGACATCGTGGTCGGCGTGGGCAACTATCGCGTCACCAGCGTGCGCGACATGCAGCGCCTGGCCGGCATGCAGCCACGCGTGCTGACGCTGGTGGTCGCCAGCCACGGCAACCTGCATTACGTACAGATTCCATGACGCTCACGGCGCCATCGACCTCCGATGCATGTGATCCCGGCGTAAGCCGGGATCACATGATTTTCGCCACACGGCAGAGGCACCGGATTCCAGCCTCCGCTGGAATGACGAACATTTACCCCCTTTTACTGAACTAGCCAGTTCGCCTTCCGTGGCGGCAATACTTAACGCAAGCACATGACCATGCTTGATGTTTTTGCCGCCGACGGCTGAAATACCGCGATTGCGTCACTGCAGCACCGCCCCACTGGCGGCACCCTTTGCCCTCTTCATTACCGGGGTTATCCATCATCATGTCCGTCCGTTCCACGCGCCTGCTTCCCGCCGCGCTGCTTTGCGCCTGCATCGCCACCACCGCCTTCGCGGCCAGTCAAACCCTTACGTGGAGCGGCGACATCGTCACGGCGCACGGCGTGGTCGAAGGCATGGCCAAGGCCTGGCAACAGTCCGGCCACGGCAAGCTGGTCGGGCATCCGTTCAATACCGCCGCCGGCATCGACGCGGTGAACAACGGCTCGGCCGACCTCGCCGGCAGCGTGCGCGGCAGCGACGGCAGCGCCGAAGATCGCGGCCTCACCTTCACGCCGGTGGCATGGGATGGCCTGGTGATGATCACCAGCGCCAACAACCCGGTCGACAGCCTCACGCTGAAGCAGTTGCACGACATCTACTACGGCAAGATCCACAACTGGAGCGAAGTGGGCGGCCCGAACGCACCGATCAACGTGTATGCCGTGGCCAGCCCCGGCGATGGCGTGGAATTCAGCCTGCGCAAGCTGCTGTTCGGTCGGGGCAACCAGCCGGTCGCCGCGCCGCGCCTGTACCTCACCACCACCTCGCTGGAACAGGGCATTGCGCTCGATCCGCATTCGCTGGGCGCCACCACGCTGTCCAGCGTCGAGGGCAACCGCAAGGTGAAGATGCTGCACATCGATGGCAGTACCCCGACCGTGGCCAATGTCGCCAGCGGTCGCTACCCGCTGTACACGCCGATCTACCTGGTCACCCATGCCGACAGCCCGAATGCCGCCCAGGCGAAATCGTTCATCGATTTCACCGAAAGCGCCAAGGGCCAGGCCGTACTGCGCAAGCATCACCTGCTGCCGTACCAGGACGGCACCGTGCTGGCCTCGATGGACAGCGCGCGCCGCTCGCGCATCCTTGCCGAAGTGGGCGCGCGTCGGGTGCCGACGGCACCGAGCCAGTCGACCACGCCGATTTCCGCACCGGGTGCCACCTACGCTTCGCGCGTGGCGTCTGCGCCGACGTCCCAGCGCACGCTCGCCGCGCGTGAGGCTCTGGCCGAACGCAACGCGCGTCGCGATGCATTGGCAACCGCGGCAGCGGCCAAGACAGCCAGCAAGACAGCCAGCACGCCCAAGCTTGCCGATGTGCACAGCAGTGTGGTCGCCGCGCCGGAGCCGAGCGGCCTCAAGGGCGTGCGCAGCGATGCCGTCACCGTGGCGGACACCGGCAGCCGCGGCAGCGATTTCGCCCGCGTGCGCTCGGACAGCTACGTGAGCCGCGACCGTCCCACCAGCACACACACCCGCACGCACGAGCGGGCGACTGCTTCCGTCCACGTCCCGACCCACAAGGTGGCCCCGGGCGAAACGCTCTACTCCATCGCGCACAAGCACCACCTGGACGTGGCGCAGATCCGCGACTGGAACCACCTGGCCGGCAACACCGTGCATGCGGGACAAGTGTTGCGCCTCAGCGCGCGTTGAGCGTGCGCATCCGCGCCATCACGCTGGATCTGGATGACACCTTGTGGCCGGTGCTGCCGGCCCTGGAGTCCGCCGACCGCGAACTGGATGCGTGGCTGCAGGCGAATCACCCCGACGTCGCCCGCGCGTGGCCGATCCCGGCCATGCGCGAACTGCGCGCGCAGGTCGCCGCCGAACGGCTCGACCTGGCGCATGATTTCACTACCCAGCGCCACCTGACCATGCAGCGCGCGTTCGCCGCCTGCGGCATCGACGAGGCACCGCTGGAAGCGCTGTGGGAGGTCTACTTCAGCGCGCGCAATCGTGTCGAGCTGTATCCCGACGCCCTGCCCGCGCTGGAACGCCTGGCCGCACGCCTGCCGCTGGCCAGCCTGACCAACGGCAATGCCGATCTCGAGCGCATCGGCCTGCACGGGCATTTCGCCGCACGCGTGTGCGCACGTGACGCCGGCGTCGCCAAGCCCGATCCGCGCATCTTCCACGCAGCGGCCGAACGCCTGGGCGTGGCACCGGACGAGATCCTGCACGTGGGCGACGACCCGGTGATGGACGTGGCCGGCGCGCGCGATGCCGGCCTGCACGCGGCATGGATCAATCGCACCGGCGAACCCTGGCCCGCGGCGCTTGGCCCCGCGCCCGAGCTGGATCTGCGCGACCTCGGCGCCCTGGCGGACTGGCTCGATGCGCAACCGGCACATGGCCCATCCGCATAGGCAGCGCCAGCGAATGCGCGCATCATGTGCGGCTGGCATAACCGAATGAAGACGCGTCGCAACGCGCCAAGAGGAGTCCGCATGCCCGCCCTGATCGAACGTTCATCCGCCCCGCGCCAACGCATTGCCGTCGAGGCCACCGACACTTCCCACCTCGCCGCCACGCGCAAGCGTCTCAGTGCCACGCAGCGCCGCTGGCTGACCACGCAAGGCTTCGATGCCAAGCCCGGCAGCACGCTGCTGCTGCCCGATGCGAATGGCAAGCTGGAGCGGGTGCTGGTCGGCGTGGACGCCACGCAGCCACTCGCCGCGCTGGCCGCACTTCCGGCGACGCTGCCCGAAGGCACCTACCAACTTGCCGAAGATGGCGTTGCACTCGATGCGCAACAGGCTGCACTGGGCTGGGCGCTGGGCGCCTACCAGTTCACCCGCTATCGCAAGGCCAAGCGCGAGCCGGCCACGCTGAGCGTCGACGCCGCCGTGTTCGCCGCCGTGCAGCCGCTGGTCGACGCCACCGCGCTGGTGCGCGACCTGGTCAACACGCCCACCGAAGACATGGGCCCCGAGCAGATCGGCGACGCCATCAAGACGCTGGGCAAGACGCACAAGGCCAAGGTGCGCGACTGGGTCGGCGACGAACTGCTGAAAGCCAACTTCCCCACCATCCACGCCGTTGGCCGCGCCAGCCATCGCGAGCCGCGCCTGATCGAGCTGAGCTGGGGCAAGCTCGACGATCCGAAACTGGTGCTGGTCGGCAAGGGCGTGTGCTTCGACACCGGCGGTCTCGACCTCAAGTCCGCCGACGGCATGCGCTGGATGAAGAAGGACATGGGCGGCTCCGCCCATGCGATCGCGCTGGCCGGCCTGGTGATGCAGGCCAGGCTGCCGGTACGACTGACCCTGCTGGTGCCCGCAGTGGAAAATTCGGTCGCCGGCAATGCCATGCGCCCAGGCGAAGTCATCGTCACCCGCGCCGGCCACAGCGTGGAGATCGACAACACCGATGCCGAAGGTCGCCTGATCCTGTGCGACGCGCTGGCCTACGGCGCCGAGCAGAAGCCGGACCTGATGGTGGATTTCGCCACCCTCACCGGCGCCGCCCGCGTCGCGCTGGGCCCCGACCTGCCCGCACTCTTCAGCAACGATGACGCGCTGGCCGAGGCCACGCTCGCCGCCGGCCGCGCAAACAACGATCCACTGTGGCGGCTGCCGTTGTGGCGTCCCTACTTCAAGATGCTGGACTCTTACCTGGCCGATTTTGCCAACGCGGGGCCGTCACGCCACGCCGGTGCGATCACCGCCGCGCTGTACCTGGAACGCTTCGTCCCCGACGCCCAGCGCTGGATGCATCTGGACACCTACGCCTGGAACGACGCCGACCGCCCCGGCCGCCCGCGTGGCGGCGAGGCCATGGGGCTGCGCGCGGTGTTCGCGATGCTTGAGCAGCGTTACCGCAAGAGCTGACCCCCTCCCAGCCTCCCCCTGCACGCAGGGGGAGGAGCAAAATCTCGCAACGCACAGACTCCCTCCCTGCACGCAGGAAGAGCGAAACCTCGCAGCGTGCGGACCCCCTCCCCTGCGCGCAGGGGAGGGTTGGGGTGGGGTGCTTTGCATGACTTCCGGCGATATCGCACCGGCGTGCAAAGTGGCATGGTGCGAGGTTGGATCCCCGCGGAGATATTGCCCATGCGCCCTACCCTGCTCGCACTCGGCCTCGCACTCGGCCTGGGCGGTACCGCCTTCGCCCATGCGGCCACCACGACGCCGACCCAGCCACCGCTTACCGCGCTGACCAAGGATTCCGGCACGCCGATGCCTGCCGCGCAGAAGCGCGTGCATTTCGACCACGCCGCACTGCACATCACGGTGCAGCCGGCCACGCAAAGCATTGCCGCCAGCGCCACGCTCACCTTCAGCGCGACGGCCGCCACCGACGTGCTGCTGCTGGATCTGGACCGCAACCTGCCGATCAGTGCCGTGGCCGTCGACGGCAAACCACTCGCCGCCAGCGACTGGAGCAATCCGGATGGCCGTCTGAAGATCAAGCTGCCGCACGCGCTCGCCGCTGGCGACAAGGTCACCACCACCATCACCTACGGCGGCAAGCCACACGTGGCGAAGAGGGCGCCGTGGGACGGCGGCTTCGTCTGGAGCCACACCAAGGATGGCCAGCCGTGGGTGGGCAGCGCGGTGGAAGGCGAAGGCTGCGACCTGTTCTGGCCGTGCATCGACCAGCCCGACGGCAAGCCCGACCTGGTCGACCTGTACGTGACCGTGCCCAAACCGCTGGTGGCGCCGGGCAACGGCGTGCTGATCGGCGTCACCGACGACGGCAATCAGCGTACTTATCACTGGCGCGCCAAGCACCCCACCACCTACGCCGTATCGATCAACGTCGGCCCGTACAAGGAACTGCACGGCGAATACCACAGCCGCTTCGGCAACACGATTCCGCTGTACTACTGGTACCTGCCCGGCGAGGACACCCAGGCCAAGGCGCTGTTCGCCGAGTTCCCGCGCATGCTGCGTTTCTTCGAGGCGAAGATCGGACCCTATCCGTGGGGCGACGAGAAGATGGGCGTGGTGGAAACACCCTACCTGGGCATGGAGCACCAGACCATCAATGCCTACGGCAACCATTACGCGAAGGATGGCAGCGGCTTCGACTGGCTGATGCAGCACGAGTTTTCGCACGAGTGGTTCGGCAACCAGATGACCAACGCGAACTGGGACGACATGTGGCTGCACGAGGGCTTCGCCACCCTGATGCAGCCGCTGTACGCGCGTTATCTGGACGGCGATGCCGAGTACTACGGTTGGCTGCACCACCTGCGCTTTCTGATTCGCAACCACGCCCCGGTGGTCTCTGGAACAAGCAAGACCGAAGAGCAGGTCTACGACCCAAGCGGCCCGGGCCAGGACATCTACAACAAGGGCGCGCTGATGCTGCAGACACTGCATCACCTGATCGGCGACCAGGCGTTCTACGACAGCATCCGCCTGCTGATCTACGGCCGTCCGGACCCGAAACCCGGCAACTTCGTGCCGCAGTACCGCACCACCGCCGACTACATGCGCATCGTGGACCAGGTCACCGGCAAGAAGCTCGACTGGTTCTTCAAGGTCTACCTGTACCAGGCGGCGCTGCCGAAGCTGGACGTCCAGCGCCACGGCGACACGCTGGACCTGCGCTGGCAGGTGCCGCACCACCTGCCGTTCCCGATGCCGGTGGACGTGCAGGTCGGCAACACCTTGCACACCGTGCAGATGACCGACGGCCACGGCAGCCTCGCAGTACCTGCCGATGCACTGGTGACCATCGACCCGCACTCGGTGCTGCTGCGCGATGAACCGCGGATCACCGAATTCCTGCAGTGGCGGGACCAGCAACGGGCGAAGCACGTCGCACGGAAGTAATCCCTCGCGCTTGCGCGCTGCGTGACTGGACGTGCTGCCCATGGAGGGGCCAGCACGTCGATCGTCATCGCAAAAGCCGTTACGCGACGTGATGCGCCGGTCCAACGGAACATCCCCGCTGGCACTCCTGCCCGAGGCGAACCCCGGGCCAGAGGCAACGTAGCGCACACCTCCGGCACTCGACGGTTGCCTGCCCACCGTTCGCATGCTCATATTCATCGGGCGCGTTCAATGGTGCCCCGTCCGATGAACAAGCCAACCGATGTCATGGCTGCAACGTTCCATGGGCAGGCGCTTGCCGCCCTGGAACGCGGCGACGTGGCATCGGCGGAACAGGCGTTCCGGCACCAGCTGGAGGCACGGCCCGGCGACGCGGAGGCATGGCGATTCCTCGCTGCCCGCGAACATGCCCGCGGCAATACGGCCGGCGCGATCGAACAGCTGCAGCAGGCCCGGCGATCAGACCCGCGTGACCCCGCCACCCTGCACCAGCTTGGCGAGATGCAGATGCTGGCTGGCGACCTGCAGGGCGCCGCGGAAAGCCTGCGTGCGGGGTTGGCACTGGCACCGGGCATGTTCGTGGCGCGCCTTCGCCTCGGCGTCGTGCTCGAACAACTGCAGCAATCGCACGCTGCCATGCTGGCTTACCTCAACGCAATCGACGCGGCGCAGGCGCAGGGGCGCTGGCTCAGCGACGCGACCACGGCAGCGGGCCTGCGCGAAGCGGTGAAGCATGCCACGCGTTACGTAGCCGCGCATCGACGCGCCGTGTTCGATGCGGCGATGGAACCGTTGCGGCAACGCTACGGTCGCGCCGAACTGACCCGCGTCGATGCGTGCCTGGCCATCTATCTCGGCGAGCGGATCACCGCATCGCCCGATCCACGGCAACGCCCCACATTCCTTTATTTCCCTGACCTGCCCAGCCGCCCCTTCTACCCGCGCGAACGCTTTCCCGCCCACGCCCGGCTCGAGGCTGCCACCGAGGCGATACGCGAGGAGCTGCACGCCGTGCTGGCGCAGGCACGCGACGAACTCGTGCCCTTTCTGGGTGCCCCGGCGGGTGAGGCCGCGGCGGCTGGATTGCTTGGATCTTCCGGCACACAACCTCCCGCATGGGACGCGTTTTTCTTCCATCGCCATGGCGTGCGCCACGACAGCGAATGCGTGCGCTGTCCCCGCACCAGCACATGGCTGGACTCGATGGCCCTCGTGCGCATTCGCGACCACGCACCGGAAGCGTTGTTCTCGATACTGCGCCCGGGCACGCATATCCTGCCGCACCGTGGCGTGACCAATACCCGCCTGGTCACCCACCTGCCGCTGGTCGTGCCGCCGGACTGCGCCTTGCGCGTGGGTGGCGAAACCCACGCGTGGCAGGAGGGTCGTTGTGTCACCTTCGACGACACCTTCGAACACGAGGCATGGAACCACAGCGACCGCGATCGCGTGGTGCTGATCATGGACAGCTGGAACCCCGACCTGAGCGAAGTGGAACAAGCCGCCGTCGCCGACCTGGTCGCGGCGATCGGCGACTTCAACCGGTGCAGCGAAAATTCGGCATCGGCACGGACCGGAGAGCCCGCATGACCCGGGAACCCAGCACGGATGCGACGTTGCACCCAGAAACGAAATCGACGAACGGGAGGTTTTTCTCAGCAAGCGGAAACACATGCAGACAAGGGGTTATCCACTTCGATAACCCCTTGTCGTTGGGCAGCAGGACAGTTGTTGCAGTGTGACCCGACGTGCCAGGAGGCGCGTGGTCAGTTCGGCAAAGCAGGGGGAAGGGAACCAACATGCATTGGGGAGACACCATGAAGCACGACATGAATCGCTTGTCACTGGCCATACGTCTTGGCCTGACCGCCGGTATTTTCGCGATGGCGGGCATTGCCCAGGCACAAACAGCGCAAGCGGACAATCCGCCTTCGACGGACCAGGCCAAACCTCCGTCAAAGAATGATGCCAAGACCCTGAAAGCCGTCACCGTCACCGGTTCGCTGATCCGGCGCGTGGACGTCGAGACGGCCAGCCCGGTGGTGACACTGGACCGCTCGACCATCAACAACTCCGGCAAACCCGTCCTCGGCGACGTGCTGCAGCAGATGCCCGCCATCTCCGGCAATGCCACCAATCCGCAGAACAACAGCAATGGCGGCGGTGTCGCCAGCCCGCTGCTGGAAGGCGGCGATGGCGCCTCGCGCGTTTCGCTGCGCGGCCTGGGCATCAACCGCACGCTGGTGCTGGTCAACGGCCAGCGCATGGCCAACGCGGACATCAACCTGATTCCGCCGGACATGATCGAACGCGTCGACGTGCTGGCCGAAGGCGCCTCCACCGTATACGGCTCCGATGCCATCGGCGGCGTGGTCAATTTCATCCTGCGCAAGGACTTCAAGGGCGTGCAGTTCAGCCTCAATGACGGCATTTCCAGCCATGGCGATGGGCAACGCCGCGGCTTCAACCTCACCGCCGGCCAGACCGGTCAGAACTACAGCATCACCGGCGGCATCGACTACAACAAGTACGACCCGGTGCTCGGCGTCCGGCGCAAGTTCTCCAAACAGCAGTTGTACCTGTCCAGCGGTTCGGTGGTGGCGGCGGGCTCCAGTTCGATTCCCACCGGCAGAATCCAGTTGCCTGGCTCGATCGCCAGCCAGTACGGCTGCGACATCAACTCCAGCGGCACCGCCAACGTGACGCTGGCGCAGGGCAACGGGTCATCGCAAAGCGACTATCGCTGCCGCCTGCCTTCCGATACGTACAACTACGCCGCGCTCAACTACATCCAGACCGCACAGAAGCGTACCAACGCCTTCGTGCTGGGCAGCTACGACTTCAGCGACAACCTGAGCGTGTTCGTCGATGCGTTCTACAACCACACGGTGTCCAGCGGGCAGGATGCGCCATCGCCAGTGGGTACCGGCGACGGCCTGATCATTCCCGCCAGCAATCCGATCAACCCGTTCGGCGTCACCTTCAGCCAGAATCCGATCGCGGGCGATCCGAACAGCGGCTACAACTTCCAGACCCGGCTGACCGGCGGCGGCACGCGCGTGCACAGCTACACCACCGACACCGGGCAGATCAACACGGGCTTGCGCGGCCGGTTCGGCCAGGAAAGCAGCTGGACCTGGGATGCCACGATCAACTACAGCCATACCAAACGCGACCAGCGCGACACCAACGAAATCGACATCCCGGCGTTGCAGGCCGCCGTCGACGCCGGCGCGAACATCTTCGACCAGGCCGATCCCTCTGTCAGCGCATTGCTGAAGAAAGGCGTGGATACGCCGGAATACGTGTTCACCCAGGCCACCAAGCAGGTGCAGTTCGATACCAGTGGCGAACTGTGGGACCTGCCCGCCGGCACCATCCAGCTGTCCGCCGGCGCGCTGTACCGCAAGCAGTCCATGAAATACACGGTGAGCTCCTTTGCCGTGCTCGATCCGGTGACCACCACCTGCCAGATCCTGCAGGAAGCCTGCGGCTCGCCCGGCAGCGGCAGCTTCAACGTCAAGGAAGTGTTTGCCGAGACGCTGATCCCGCTGCTTTCCGAACAACCGCTGGCGTACTCGTTGAACCTCGATCTTGGCGTGCGCACCTCCAACTACAGCACCACCGGCACCACCACCAACGGCAAGATCGCCATCGAGTGGCGGCCGATCGCCGACCTGCTGGTCCGTGGCACCGTGTCCCAGGTATTCCGCGCGCCCAACCTCGATGAGCTTTACGACGGGCGCACGCTGGTGCAACCGACACTGAACGATCCCTGCGCCCATCTCAGCGCGGCCCAGCTCGCGCAACACCCGGCCGCCTGCCAGTACGTGCCACCGAACTGGGCCGGCAACTCGCCGGCGCAGGTCAACACGTTCTATTCCGGTGCCGCCACGGTGGACGCGAAGTTGAAGCCCGAAAAAGGCAAATCGATCGACATCGGCCTGGTCTATGACCCAAGCTGGTTGCCCGGCCTGTCCACCAGCGTCGACTTCTGGCACATCTATCTGAGCGACACGCTGACCGCGATCCAGGGCGATACGGTGGTCAGCTCCTGCTACAACAACAACGCCAGTCCGTATTGCTCGTTCATCCACCGCCAGGACAACACCAGCCGCCAGCCCGGCCAGGTGTTCCTGATCAACACGCCGGTGGTGAACCTGGGCAACCTCAGCACCACCGGCATCGACTACACGCTGCGCTACAAGATCCCGCACTTCAACCTGGGCGACATGGATCCGGGCAACTTCAAGGCCAGCCTCAGCAGCAGTTACACCTCCACCTACAAGAACAGCGCGACACCGGGCGAGCCCGGCGCCAGGACGATCAACTACGCCGGCACCTACAGCCAGCAATTCGGCAACATCTCGCGCTGGCGCGGCACGGTCACGCTGAACTGGAACAAGGGCAACTGGAACGCCCAATGGCAGTCGCGTTACATCAACAAGCTGACCGCCCTGAATGCCGATGCAGCCATCTCCGGGGTGAACATCCCGATGGCATCGGTGACCTACCACTCGCTGCAGCTTGGCTACGCCGTGCCATCGATCCACACCCGGTTCGATGTCGGCGTGGACAACCTCAGCAACAAACTGCCGCCGCTGATCTACCAGAACGGCGCGAACTACAACGTGGATACCGCGACCTACGACGTGCTCGGGCGTTATTACTGGGCCCGTGCCACGGTCAAGTTCTGAGGTACTGATCCACCCGCAATCTCCGGACATTCCGGAGCCGGCAAGAGGGTCGCGAACGCGTTCGCGACCCTCTTGCATAATGGTCATTCGAAAGACGACTGCCGGAGCAAGGCATGCCCATTCCCACCATGGACCTGGCCAGAGCGATGGCCATGGCCTGGAACGCCGGCGAAGCGGACCAGGTCATCGCACTCGCCGAGCACGCCACGCCAACCGACATGGAAAACGAAGGGGTTTTGATGTTCCTCGGACTGGCACAGCAGGCTGCCGGTCAGCATCCACAATCCGTGTCGACATTCCGCCGATTGGCGCAACGGCATCCCGGCGTGTCGGCCTACTGGAACAACCTCGCGCTGGCCTGTCGACAGGCCGGCGACCTGCCGGCCGGCGAACAGGCATTGCACACGGCACTCGCGCTGGCCCCGGACGACGCCGAGGTGCACTACAACCTCGGCCTGCTCTACATCCAGCAACAACGCTGGCTACTGGCCCGGCAAAGCTTGCTGGACGCAACGCAACGGGCTCCCGCGTTCATCGAGGCTCGCCTGCAGGCGGCATGGGCCTGCCATGTCTGCGGCGACAATACCGGCCAGCAAGCCATGCTGTGCGGAGCCATCGACTGGCCGCCGCAGCCGGCCGAACAGGCGCTGGTCCTCGCCGCCATGCTATCGGTCCAGGGCGACCTGGACGCCGCGCTGCACACGCTGGACCAGGCCCGACTGCCCGCCGAACCCGCCGCCGGAATCATGCGTGTGCGCATCGCCGCGCTGCGAACCCTGCTGTACGAAAGGAACAATCGGCTCGACGCGGCACAATGCGAACTGCGGCAGCTTCCGCCGACCGTGCTCGACGCGCTGCCGGCGCACGCACGACATGCCCGGGCCGACGGCTGGCGCGCGCATGCGGTGTTGGCGCTGCGCACGGGTGACTGCGATGCCGCCGAGGCGGCATACCAGCGGGCGCTCGACTTTGCCGACGACCACGAAAGCCGGGCCAGCGCCGCGTTCGGGCTGGCTTCGGCACGCGACCGCCAGGGACGGCCTGCGCAGGCTTGGCAGGCGTTGCTCACGGCGCATGCGACGCAACTGGAGACAGCCGGGAATATCGTCCCTGAGCTGCTGGCACCCGACAGCCAGCCATTGCAGGTGGCGCCGGACGTCATCGAACGCGATGCCCGTACCCACTGGAAACCGCTGCACTCGCCCGACAGCCGGCACAGCCCGGTTTTCGTGGTCGGCTTCCCCCGTTCCGGCACCACCTTGCTGGAGCAGATGCTGGATGCCCACCCGGATTTCCGCTCCATGGACGAGCGTTCCTACATCCATGACCTGATCGAAGCCATGGCATTGGCGGGCCAGCGCTATCCCGCAGCCCTGACCGACCTGACGCAGCGCGACGCCGACCAACTGCGTGCCATCTACTGGCGCCAGGTCGAACACGTACTGCCTGACCTGGCCGGCCGACGCCTGGTCGACAAGAATCCGCTCAACATGCTGTGCCTGCCGATGATCATGCGGCTGTTCCCGCAAGCGCGCATCATCCTGTGCCTGCGCCATCCGTGCGACGTGCTGCTCAGCTGCAGCATGCAGCCGTTTCGCTCACCGGCCTTCATGGTGCTGTGTTCGTCGCTGGAGCGATTGGCACGGGGCTATGTGCATGCCTTCACGCAATGGCATCACGATATCGAGGCGCTGGCGCCGCATGTGCTGGCGTGGCGCTACGAGTCCGTGGTCGACCAGTTCGACCAACAAGTGGCACGGCTGGGGCAGTTTCTCGACATCGCGGATGCATCCCCCCTGACGCGCTTCGCCGAGCACGCCAGACGCAAGCGCTACATCAGCACGCCGAGCTACGCGCAAGTCACCGAAGGCGTTCATCGCCAGGCGGTCGGCCGTTGGCAGAACTACCGGAAGCAGTTCGAACCGGTGCTGCCGGTGTTGAAGCCGTGGATCGAACGCCTCGGCTACCCGCTGTAAGAATCCGCGTGCTGGAAAGGCGGCGTGGATCGCCACCTTTCCGGGCACGAACAGCTCAATGCTGCTTTGGCAACGCCTCGGGAGTTGCCGTCGCGGGCTGGGCGCTGACCACGGCGGTATCCAGCTTGCCGCCATAGGGCTCCACCTCGACGGCGAGCTTCGGCTCGGCCTTGATCAGGCCGACGGCGTCGAACAGGACGTGCGCGGTCTCGTCCAGCACGGGATCCGGCGCTTTCTTGGCGTCCTTCTCTTCCTTCAGCTCCTGCTTCAGGCTACGCTCGCCCGGGGTGAGGCCGTCATCGAGGCTGGACTGTTCGTCGACCAGCGCGGCATCGCTGCCGTCGATCGCCTTGTGCCGGTTGCGGAAGCCGGTCTGCACGGCGTCGAGCTCCTTGCGCTCGGCCTCGCGGTTGGCGAAGTTCAGCGACACCGTGGTGCGGGCACGCATCTTCTTGTACTGCGCCAGTTCGTCGAGCATCAGTTTCCAGGCCGGAGACTTGGCCACGCGCTCGTCATGCATCTGCCTGAGCTGCGGCAACCACGCCTTCATGTTGGCCACCGGCTTGTAGTCGGCCGGCGCGATGTGCGTCCACGGCAGCGCGTTGTCGTAGGTCGACTCGCCGAAGTCCTTGTCGTCGCCGTTCTGCGGGTACTCGATGTCCGGCGTCACGCCCTTCAGTTGGGTGGAACCGCCATTGATGCGGAAGAACTCGGCGATGGTCATCTTCAGCTCGCCGAACTGCGGCTTGCTCTTGCCGTCCGCGCTGCCGAAACGATCCAGGTCGACCAGGTTCTGCACGGTGCCCTTGCCGAAGGTCGGCGTACCGATGATCAGACCGCGGCCGTAATCCTGGATCGCGGCGGAGAAGATTTCCGAAGCCGACGCCGTACCACGGTTGACCAACACCGCCAGCGGGCCGCTCCATGTCATCTTCGGCTCGTCAGAACCCTGCACCTCCACCTGGCCACGCGCATCGCGCACCTGCACCACCGGACCCTTGTCGATGAACAGGCCGGTGAGCTCGTTCGCCTCGTACAGCGAGCCGCCGCCGTTGTTGCGCAGATCGACGATGACACCCTGCACGCCCTCGGCCTTCAGCTCGCCGAGCAGCTTGGCCACGTCGCGGGTGGCGCTCTTGAAGTTCTTGTCGCCTTCGCGACGCGCACCGAAGTCGGAGTAGAAGGTGGGCAGCTCGATCACGCCGATCTTGCGCGTAACGCCGCCGTCGGTGATCGTGACGACTTTCTTCTTGGCCGCCTGCTCGGCAATGGTGACTTTCTTGCGCACCAGCGTGACCAGCTGGTGCTTGCCGTCCAGGCCGGTGCTGGCCGGCAGGATCTCCAGCCGCACCACGGTGTCCTTCTTGCCGCGGATCAGGTTCACCACGTCGTCCAGGCGCCAGCCGATCACGTCGACGATGGGGCCTTTCTCGCCCTGGCCCACGCCGACGATGCGATCGCCCACGTGGATCTTGCCGGACTTGGCGGCCGGGCCGGCCGGCACCAGTTCGCGGATCTGGGTGTAGTCGTCGCGCGCCTGCAACACCGCGCCGATGCCTTCCAGCGAGAGCTTCATCGCGATGTCGAAGTTCTGCGCCTCGCGTGGGCCGAGGTAGTCGGTATGCGGGTCGGTGGACTCGGCATAGGCGGTCATGAAGGTCTGGAACGCGTCCTCGCCATCAAGCTGCTTCACGCGGTCGATGTAGCCGCTGTAGCGCTTGTCCAGCATCTTGCGGATCTCGTCGTCGCTCTTGCCGGCCAGCTTCAGGCGCAACCAGTCGTTCATGGTGCGCTTGCGCCACAAGTCGTTCAGCGCCGCCTCGTCCTTCGGCCAGTCGGCATGCTTGCGGTCGAAGTCGTAGGTCTCGTTGGTGTTGAAGTCGAAACCCTTCTTCAGCAGGCTGCGCGCGTACTCCATGCGGGCGACCGCGCTCATCACGTACTGGTTGAAGATGTCGAACGGCGCGGACAGGTCCTCGTTCCAGATCGCATCGTCGAGCTGGTCCTTGTACTTGGCGAACTTCGCCATGTCCTGCTGGGTGAAGAACACCTTCTCGCTGTCCAGCAGCTTGAAGTAGGCCTTGTAGATCTTCGCCGACATCGCGTCGTCGAGCGGCAACGCGTCATAGTGGAAGCGGGTCAGGAAGCGCGCGGAAAGCTGCGCGGCCTGGGCTTCGTCAGCCGTCGGCTTGAGCGGCAGGGTGGACTCTTTGCGCGGCTTGGCGCCGGCACCCAGGTCGGCGGCCGATTGGGCGGCGCAGACGGGAGCGACAACGATGAAGGCGAACAGCAGGGCGAGCGCGGGACGAAAGGTCATGGAGGTCTCGGTCAGACTTGCTCGGTGACACCGGCTGCATGGGCCTGCAGGTCGGCGTGGTAGGACGATCGCACCAGCGGGCCGGAAGCGACGTGATGGAAACCCATCGCCTCGCCTTCCCTGCGCAGCACGTCGAATTCTTCGGGAGTCCAGTACCGCACCACCGGATGATGGTGCGGCGTGGGCTGCAGGTACTGGCCAATGGTGATCATCTCGACGTCATGGGCGCGTAAATCGCGCAACGTCTCGAGCACCTGCTCATGGGTCTCGCCCAGGCCCAGCATGATGCCGGACTTGGTCGGCACCTCCGGGTGCTGCGCCTTGAAACGCTTCAGCAGGTCCAGCGACCACTGGTAATCGGCGCCCGGACGCACTTCGCGGTAGAGGTGCGGCACGGTTTCCAGGTTGTGGTTGAACACGTCCGGCGGGAAGTCCTTCAGCACTTCCAGCGCCCGCTCCATGCGGCCCTTGCCGCGGAAATCGGGGGTGAGGATCTCGATCTTGATGTTCGGGCTGGCGTGGCGCACCGCGCGGATGCAGCTGGCGAAATGCTCGGCGCCGCCATCACGCAGGTCGTCGCGATCGACCGAGGTGATCACCACGTACTTCAGCCGCATGTCGGCGATGGTTTCGGCCAGGCGTGCCGGCTCCAGCGGATCGGGCGGCTGCGGACGGCCATGCGCCACATCGCAGAACGAGCAGCGCCGCGTACATACCTCGCCGAGGATCATGAAGGTGGCGGTGCCCTTGCTGAAGCACTCGTGGATGTTCGGGCAACTGGCCTCTTCGCACACCGTCACCAGCGAGTTGTCGCGCAGGCGTGCCTTGAGCTGTTGCACGGCATTGCCCTGCGGCAACCGCACGCGGATCCAGCTGGGTTTGCGCAACGTCGGCACGGCGGTGTCGAAGCCGGCGCGGTTCAGCCCGATCTTGTCGTTGCCCAGCTGCTTGTCGACGGCCGGGGCTCCGGCGACGACGCTGATCGGAATGGTCTTGGAAACGGAAGGGGAAACGTCACTCATGCAGGCCTGCTCAAACCGCTACACGAGCGGGGAGTTCGGGGATGATGGGGGCAGCCGGTTCGGCCGTGAAACCGAACTGGCGGCAGAACTCTTCCACCAGCGCGTCTTCCACGTCCGCCAACCGCGACGGACCACCCAAGTCTAGCACCTGAGTGACCTCCAAACCCTTGTAGCCGCAAGGATTGATGCGGTGGAAGGGTTCCATGTTCATGTTCACGTTGAAGGCCAATCCGTGGAAACTGCAACCACGCCGCACGCGCAGGCCAAGGGCGGCCACCTTGGCGCCGCCCACGTATACGCCAGGCGCGCCTTCGCGACGTTCAGCGTGGATGTCCCAGTGCGCCAGCGTATCGATCAGCGACTGCTCGATCTTGTTGACCATCTCGCGTACGCCCACCTCGGCGCGGCGCAGGTCGATCATCGGGTAGCCGACGATCTGGCCCGGGCCGTGGTAGGTCACCTGCCCCCCGCGATCCACCGGGATTACCGGAATGTCGCCGGGCGCCAGCACGTGCTCCATCTTGCCGGCCTGGCCCAGGGTAAACACCGGATCGTGCTCCAACAGCCAGAATTCATCGGCCGTGTCGGCGGAGCGGTTGTCGGTGAACGCACTCATCGCCTTCCAGGTCACGTCGTAAGGCTGACGACCCAGGCGGCGAATCTTGAGTGGCAGGGACATGACTGGAACAACCTCGGGGAAAGGGGGAAATCTGGAGCCGGATGACGCCGATGCAAGGCCATGGCAGCGAAAGCGGCTACCGGGACACTCGCCGGTGGCCAAGGATACGCCTCCGGCCACCACCTGCCATGGATTTACAGCGTGAAGCGGATATCCGGATCAGCACGCAACGCCGCATGCGCGGCGTCGTATTGCTCCCGGGTATCGCAGCGGAAGCTCACCGTCACGGAAAGAAACTTGCCTTCGCGCGAATGCTTGTGCCGCACCGTTTCGTGCAGCACCTGCAGGCCCAGATCCGCCAGGATCTGCGGTACCCGGGCCTTCAGGTCGGCCTGGGCATCACCCATCGCAGTGACCTCGAATTCACCGGGAAAGACAAAGCCCTTGCCCTCCCGCCTGGCCTGGCTGAAGTCGATCTCCTGCATCACTTGGCGTCCGCAGCCTTGGCCGCCGGGGCGGCGTCGGGCTTCTTGTCGTCGTGGTGGAACCACAGCAGGATCGAATCCCACAGGCGCTTGAAGAAACCGCCCTGCGGCGCATCGTCCAGCGCGATCAACGGCACGCTCTGCAGCGGCTTGCCGTCCAGCGTGACGTTCAGCGTGCCCACCTGCTGGCCCTTCTTGAACGGCGCGATCAGGGTGGAGGGGATGTCCATGCTGGCCTTGAGCTTGTCGTACTCGCCCGTCTTCACGGTCACCAGCACGTCATGCGCCACGCCCAGCGGCAACTGGTCGGCCTCGCCCTTCCACAATTTCGGCGTAGCCAGCGGCTTGCCACTCTCGTACAGCTTGTGGGTCTCGTAGAAGCGGAAGCCGTAGTTGAGCAGGGCCATCGCCGAGTCGGCACGGGCGCGATTGGTGCTGGCACCCATCACCACCGCGATCATGCGCTCGTCGCCATGCTTGGCCGACGCATCCAGGCAGAAGCCGGCGGCGGCGGTATGGCCGGTCTTGATGCCGTCCACGGCCGGGTCACGCCACAGCAATTCGTTGCGGTTCTGCTGCTTGATGCCGTTCCACTCGAACTCCTTGATCTTGGAGATCGCGTAGTCGTCGGGGAAGTTGTGGATCAGTGCGCGCGACAGGATCGCGATGTCGCGGGCGGTGGAGTAATGGTCGGCCACCGGATAGCCGGAGGCGTCGGAGAAATGCGTGCCGGTCATGCCCAACTGCTTGGCGTAGGCGTTCATCAGGCCCACGAAGGCATCTTCGGAGCCGGCGGTGTGCTCGGCCAGTGCGATGGCCGAATCGTTGCCGGACTGGATGATCATGCCGCGCAGCAGATCCTCCAGCTTCACCGTGCTGCCCAGCTTGAGGAAGCTGGTGGAACCGTCGGTGCCGGCGCCGCCGGCCTTCCATGCGTGTTCGCTGATGGTGACCGGGTCGGTGAGATGGATGCGGCCGGCCGCGATTTCGGCGGACACCACGTATTCGGTCATCACCTTGGTCAGCGAGGCCGGCTCGCGGCGCTCGTCCGGATTGCGCGAAGCCAGGATCTGGCCGGTGGCGTAATCCATCAACACGTAGCTCTGCGCATCCACATCCGGCGGCGGCGGCACCGGCACCTGCGGCACGGTCGGCTTGGGAATTGCCGCGGGGCGGGGTGGCATCTGCTGGGCAGAGGCGGCACCCACCGTCAATGCAAGGGCGGCAAAAGCGGTGAGGGAACGGCGAAACAGGCTCATCACGATTATCTATCCGGTCTATGAATCATCGACGCCTGGGCGCCGTCACGATCTGTGGAAAACGTCAGTCTACCGCGACCTCGGGGTGCGGCAGCCCCATGCGCACGATCTGGTCGCTGACCCGGTCGGCGGCATCCGCGTCGGCCAGTGGTCCCAGCCGCACGCGGCGCACGTGCCGGCCACCGACTATCGCATCGACCACCTGCACCGGCGCCAGCCTGGCCTGGCGCAAGCGCTGAGCCACACGGTCGGCGTTGGCCGGATCGGCGAACGCGCCCACCTGCAGGTAGATGCCGGGGTGCGCGGACCCGCCTGTGACCACGGGCGGCGGCGGCAGTTCCCGAGCCGGCGTCGAAGGATCGATGCCCTGCACTTCCACCAGTCCGGTGCCCTTGGGCCAGATGCCGATGCGTACCGCCGCGGCGTAGGACAGGTCGATGATGCGGTTCTCGTGGAACGGACCGCGGTCGTTGACCCGCACGATCACGCTCTTGCCGTTGGCCAGGTTGGTCACCCGCGCGTAACTGGGCAGCGGCAACACCTTGCTGGCGGCGGAGAACTTGTACATGTCGTAGTTCTCCAGGCTCGATGTCTTGTAGCCGTTGAACTTGTTGCCGTAGTACGAGGCGATGCCGCGCTCGTCGTAGCCACGCGCGCTGGGCAGCACGCGATAACTCTGCCCGCGCACCGAGTACGGCGACTTGTTGCCGTACAGCGCACGCGGCTCCACCTTCGGCACCGGCTCGGGCAGTGTGGCGATGAAGGCCGGTGGCGCACCGGCCGGCGTGCTGTCGTCGTTGTCGCGGTAACGACGGCTTTGCGGCAGGCTGGTGTCGTCGCTCACGCCGTCGTGATGGAACCAGCCGTGGTGTGCCTTGCCAGCCGCCCCGCCGGCAGACGGCCGGGTCGCATGCCGGCCACCGCAGGCGGCCAGCACCAGCATGATCGCCAGCAGTCCCGGCCAGCGCCACGCCGCCCTCATCGCGTGGCGGTCCCGGCCATGTCGTCAGCGTGCACGCCCGCGGCAATCGCCTGCGACAACTGGTACACCGCCATCGCGTACAGCGGGCTGCGGTTGTAGCGGGTGATTACCTGGAAATTCTGGAAAGTGAACCAGTATTCGGGGCCGCGCGCGCCATCCAGGGTCAGCAGGCTGGTCGACTGGCCCGGATTGAGCCGTTGCAGCGGCGCATAGCCCCAGGCTTCCAGTTGCTCCAGCGACCACTGCGGCGCGGCCTGCCAGTCGAGCTTCTTCGCCGCCGCGTCCGGCTGCGCCTGCGCGGCCACCGGGCCGCCGCGCACCCAGCCATGTTTGGCGAAATAGTTGGCCACGCTGGCGAGGATGTCCGGCAACGAATCGTGCAGGTCGATGCGACCGTCCCCATCGGCATCCACCGCGTAGTCGCGGATGCTGTCGGGCATGAACTGGCCCCAGCCCTGTGCCCCGGCATAGGAGCCGGTAAGCGTGTCGATCGGACCTGCCAGCTTGTTCGACGGCAATTCCAGCAAGGTCTTCAGCTCGGAACGGAAGAATTTCGCGCGCGGCGGGTAGTACAGGCCCAGCGTGACCAGCGCGTCGAGCACCTTGTAATGCCCGGTGTTGCCACCGTAGGACGTCTCCACGCCAAGGATCGCCACGATGATTTCGGGCGACACGCCGTACTGCTTCGCCACGCGTTCCAGCATGGCCCGGTGTTCGCGGTAGAACGCCACGCCGGCATCGATGCGCTTGCCGGTGAGGAAGATCGGCCGGTACGCGCTCCACGGCTTGCTCTCGGCCGGGCGGCTGATCGCATCGAGGATGCTCTGCTGCTTGTGCGCCTTGTCCAGCAAGGCATTCAGCGCAGCGGGGCTCTGTCCGGTATCGCGTGCCACTTCGCGCACCAGTTCGGCCTGGCCGGGATGCGTGCCGGCGAGGGCCATCGTCGGCAGTGCGCCGATCGCGACCAGGGTCAGGACGAACAGGGAAGTCAGCCGGCGACGCGGCATGAAGCTCGATGGCATGGACGGCCTTGCTTTCGTGAATGGCATCACGGCAAGCCTAACATGCACCCCGGCGCAATCCGCGGCGGCTTGCAGGCATTCGCATGGCAGGCGTTCAGTCGTGCATCTTGCGATGCGCGTGGATCGACATCAGCACGCCGAAACCCACCAGCAGCGACACCGCCGAGGTGCCGCCATAGCTGATCATCGGCATCGGCACGCCGACCACCGGCAGCATGCCGGCAACCATGCCGCCGTTGACGAACACGTAGACGAAGAAGCTCATGCCGATTGCCCCGGCGAGCAGCCGCGAATAGGTGTCGCGCGCCTGCATCGCGATCCACAGGCAGCGGCCGATGATGAAGGCGTACAGCGCCAGCAGCAGGCACACGCCGATCAGGCCGAATTCCTCGGAGAACACCGCGAAGATGAAATCGGTAGTGTGCTCGGGCAGGAAATCCAGCCGCGACTGCGAGCTGTGTCCGAAGCCCTTGCCGAAGATGCCGCCGGAACCCACCGCGATCTGCGACTGGATGATGTGCCAGCCGTTGCCGAGCGGATCGGATTCGGGGTTCAGCATGGTCAGCACGCGATCGCGCTGGTACTGATGCAGGAAATGCCAAGCCACCGGAATCATGCCGACCACCGCCGCCAGCAAGGCCACGATGCGCCACCAGCCCATGCCGGCGAGGAACAGCGCGAACGCGCCGGCGGCGGTCACCAGCAGCGCGGTGCCGAGGTCTGGCTGCTTGGCGATCAATGCGGCAGGCACCACGATCAGCAAGCCGACCACGGCCATGTCCTTCCAGCTCGGGGGCAGTGGCCGCGCGTGCAGATACCACGCCACCATCATCGGCATGGTCAGCTTGAGCAGTTCGGACGGCTGGAAGCGCATCACGCCAAGATCGAGCCAGCGATCCGCGCCGCGGCCTTCACCCAGGACCGCCACCACCACCAGCAAGGCCGTACTGCCGATGTAAAGCCAAGGCGTCCAGGTGCGCAACGTTGCCGGCGGAATGCGTGAGACCAGCAACAACAGCACGCCGCCCAGCACGAAACGAGCGGCCTGGCCGCCGACCATCGACATGTTGCCGCCGTCGGCGCTGTACAGCGTGGCCAGACCCACCGCACCGAGCAGGAACAGACCTGCAGCCAACGGCAGATCGATTCGCGGCCGGGTCAGGATCCGGCGCAGGAAGCGGTTCATGCGTACTCGCATCAGTTCGATCATGGCGTCGCTCCCGTCGGCGCCGGTGCCGGTGCAGTCGACGGCGGCGGTGCCTTGGTGCGCGACTCCGGCAGCGGCGTGTCCGGCGGTGGGTCTTTCTGCGTGGACAGCCAGGCGTCGAGGATCTTGCGTGCGATCGGGCCCGCATCCGCCGCGCCCCAGGCTCCGGATTCCAGCACCACCGCCACGGCGATGCGCGGATGCTCCGCCGGCGCGAACATCTCGAACCAGGCGCGATGGCGGCTGGCCAGGTAGGCGGTGCTCTTGTTGGTGTTGTAGGCGTCGGTGGTGCGCGAGTAGCGCTCGGCGGTGCCGCTCTTGCCGGCGACGGTATAGGGAAAACCCTTGCCCAGGCCGTAGCCGGTGCCGCGCGGATCGTTCACCACCATCTGCATGCCCTGCTCCACCGTGTTCCAGTTTGCCTCACTGGTCACCAGCGACGGCCCGGTCGGCGGATTGACCAATGGCACGGGCGGGTTGTTCTCGCCGCTCTGCTCGGACATCACCAGTCGCGGCGCATACGGCACGCCGTGCCCGGCCAGGGTGGCGATGGCATGCGCCAGTTGCAACGGCGTCACCGCCCAGTAGCCCTGGCCGATGCCGGCGATCACGGTTTCGCCCGGATACCACGGCTGGCGGAAGTGCTTCGATTTCCACGCCCGCGACGGCAGCACGCCGGCGGCCTCGTTGTCCAGGTCGATGCCGGTGGGCTTGCCGAAACCGAACCGGCCCATCCACTTGCTGAAGCGGTCGATGCCCATGTCCAGTGCCAGCTTGTAGAAGTAGGTGTTCACCGACCACATGATCGCCAGCTTCATGTTCACCGTGCCGAAGCCGCCGCGGCGGTCGTCGCGGTAGCCGCGCTTCTGCCCCGGGATATAGAACACGCCGGTGGAGAGCACGGTGTCCTCGGGCGTGCGCAGGCCCAGCTCCAGCCCGCCCAGCGCCAGCAGCGGCTTCACCGTGGAACCGGGCGGGTACACGCCGCTGATCGCGCGGTTGAACAACGGCTTGTCCGGCCCGTACAGCAAGGCGTGGTAATCGGCCGCACTGATGCCGTCGACGAACAGGTTCGGATCGAAGGTGGGCACGCTGACCATCGCCAGCACCTGGCCGTTGCGCGGGTCGATCGCCACCGCCGCGCCGGGGCGCCCGTCGAAGGCCTTTTCGGCGGCCTTCTGGATGCGCGCATCGATGCTCAGGTAAAGATTCTTGCCGGGCGACGGCGGATGGGTTTCCAGCACGCGCTGCACGCGACCGTTGGCGTTCACCTCGTCCAGCTCATAGCCCGGCGTGCCGTGCAGCACGCTTTCGTAGGAACGCTCGATGCCGATGCGGCCGACATGGGTGGTGCCCTTGTAACTGGCCTCGTCCAGCTTTTTCATGTCGTCGGCGTCGATCCGGCCCACGTACCCCACCACATGCGCGAACAGGCTGCCCAGCGGGTAGTTGCGCGTGAGGTACGGCACCACGTCCACGCCGGGGAAACGCCAGCGGTTCACCGCGAAACGGTCGATCTCGTCCTCGGTCAAGTGCAGTTTCAACGGCACGCTGTCGAAACGACGGCTTTGCTTGACCTGCTTGAGGAAGCTGTCGATGTCGTCCTGGCTCAGCGGCACCACCATGCCGAGCTGCGCCAGCATCGCCTTCATGTCCTTGACCTGCTCGGGCACCACCTCGAGCCGGAACGCGGGCACGTTGTCCGCCAGCAGCACGCCGTTGCGGTCGTAGATGAGCCCGCGCGGCGGCGGCAGCACGCGCGGCTTGACCCGGTTGTTCACCGAGCGGGTGACGAACTCGTCATGTCGCGCCACCTGCAGATAAACGTAACGCGAGACCAGCGCACACAGCCCCAGCAGGATCAGCGCAAACCCGACCAGCGCACGCCGCCGGAACAGCGCGCCCTCGCTGCGGTGGTCCTTGATCGAACGCCGCTGCTGCATCAGCCCGCCTCGCGCATGTCGGCCATCATCATGCTCCCGCGCCGGCTCATTGGATGCGCAAGCGCATGCGCAGGTCGTCCATCAGCAGGAACAGGAACGGCCACAACGCCGCGCCGACGAACGGTGAAACCCACCACGCCAGCGGCGGCAGTGCCTCGCCGGCGAACGCGCGCACGATCAGCAGCAGGATGCGATCGTTGACCAGCAACGCCAGCACCGCCAGGGTCTGCTGCCACATCGGGAAGAAGCGCAGCCGCGAGCGGAAGCGCAAGGCGATGAAGACCAGCGCGGTCAGGCGCAACGCCTGTTCGCCGAGCAATACCCCGTCGAGCAGATCGGCACCCAACCCCAGCGCGAACGCCATCCCCAGGGTCATCCGGTCGCCCGCTTCCAGCGTCCAGTACAACAGCACCAGCGCCGGCCAGTACGGCTTGAACGGTTCCAGCACGGTCGGCAACGGCAGCAGCATCGCCAGCAGCGAGACCAGCAAAGTACCGGCAAACCACCAGCGGGCCAGGCGGGTGCGATTCATCGGGCAGCTCCCGTGGCGGGCGTGGCGGGCGCCGGCGCGGCCGACGAGACGGCCGGCGCCAGCGATGCCGGCGGCCCGGCCTCGGGCGCCGGCGCGGGCGGTCCGGCCGGCGCGGCCAGGTCATGCAGCAGCAACACGTCCTGGCTGCGGTCGAGGTCCGCGCTGGGCTCGGCGTGGGCTTCCAGGAAGGTTCCGGTCGCCGCAGGCGCCACCGACACCACCTCGCCCACCGGGAAGCCCGGCGGGAATCGTCCGCCGATGCCGGACGTAAGCAGGTGGTCGCCCGCTTTCACGTCGGCGGCGCGGGGAATCGTCGGCAGGGTCAATTGGTCGCCCTCGCGCGAACCGTAGGCCACGGTGCGCAGGCCGGTACGCTCGATCACCACCGGGATCGCGCTGTCCGGGTCGGTGACCAGCATCATCTCCGAGGTGGACGGCAACACATGCACGATCTGGCCCATCACGCCATGCGCATCGATGACCGGCTGCCCGGTCTTCACGCCCTGGCGCGCGCCCGCGTCAAGCATCAGGCGGTGCCGATAGGCCCCCAGGTCGACCCCGACCACCCGCGCCAGTTGCACCTTGAGCGTGAGGTTGTGGCGGGTATCGAGCAATTCCTTCAGGCGCTGGTTCTGTTCGGCCACGGCAGCCATGCGGTTGAGCTTGGCATTGGCCAGCAGCAGGTCTTCGCGCAGATGCTGGTTCTGCTCGGTGAGCAGCTTGCGATCGGCGAAGGCCACGCCCAGCGCGTGCATGCCTGCCGACGGCATGCCGGCCAGCTTGTACAACGGCTCCACCACCACCGCCGCGTTGTAACGCACGCGCCACAGCCAGCCGTTGCGATGGTCGAGCACCATCAGCACCATGGCCAGCGCGAGATAGAAGATCAGCCGCAGCGTACCGGCAACGGAGCCGGTGAACAGGGGTGAAGACGACTCCGGACCCATCAAGCAAACCCAGAAAGAAGACGGCGACAGCCAAGAGTACCCGGATGCATAACGATGCGGGTCCGAGTGACGCCGCGCGTTTGCCTCACCTTGTCGGGAAGAGGCAGGGAAAAGCGCGTTTCGATCGGCGCTATCGCGAGCACCCGCCCCTCACCCCAACCCTCTCCCCGCCGGGGAGAGGGAGATACTGTGCCCTTGCGGGCGCGCTTCATTCGGGGGCGAAGAAGTCGCTGCCGTGCTGGTCGATCAGTTCCAGCGCCTTGCCGCCGCCACGTGCCACGCAGGTGAGCGGATCGTCGGCCACTTGCACATGCAGGCCGGTTTCCTCGGAGATCAGGCGATCCAGGTCGCGCAGCAGCGCGCCGCCGCCGGTGAGCACGATGCCGCGCTCGGCCACGTCGGAGCACAGTTCCGGCGGTGTCTGCTCCAGCGCCGACTTGACCGCGGCCACGATACCCGACAACGGCTCGTGCAGCGCTTCCAGCACCTCGTTGGAGTTCATCGTGAACATGCGCGGCACGCCTTCGGCGAGGTTGCGGCCGGAGATCTCGATCTCCTTCACGTCGGACTGCGGGAAGGCGCAGCCGATCTGCAGCTTGATCCGTTCGGCGGTGGATTCGCCGATCAGGGTGCCGTGGTTGCGCCGCACGTAGTTGATGATCGCCTCGTCGAAGCGGTCGCCACCGACGCGCACCGACTGCGAGTAGACGATGCCGTTGAGCGAGATCACCGCCACTTCGGAGGTGCCGCCGCCGATGTCCAGCACCATCGAGCCGCGCGCCTCGTGCACGGGGATACCGGCACCGATCGCAGCGGCCATCGGCTCCTCGATCAGGAACACGTCGCGGGCACCGGCGCCTTCGGCCGATTCCTTGATGGCACGGCGTTCGACCTGGGTCGAGCCGCACGGCACGCAGACCAGCACGCGCGGGCTGGGCCGCAGCATGCGCGACTTGTGCACCTGCTTGATGAAATGCTGCAGCATCGCCTCGGTCATGGTGAAGTCGGCGATCACGCCATCCTTCATCGGCCGCACCGTGGCGATGTTGCCGGGGGTGCGACCGAGCATGCGCTTGGCGTCGCCGCCCACCGCCGCCACCGTGCGCGGGCCACCCGGGCCGCGATCCTGGCGAATCGCCACCACCGAAGGCTCGTTCAGCACGATGCCCTGGCCACGCACGTAAATCAGCGTGTTGGCTGTGCCGAGGTCGATGGAGATGTCGTTGGAAAAGATTCCGCGAAACTTCTTGAACATGGGATTCGCCGCGCGTCGACCTGGCTAAAAAGTAAGCGCGCCAGTCTAGTCAGCGCCGACCCGATCCGCAAGGACGCCAACGTTAAGAAATCCTTGCGCGGCAGGATGATATGCACGTTTCCTGTCATCCACGGCGAACTTCAGCGATGGGCAGAAAGTCGCCAGCACGCCGCGATGACGGTACGATGGCGTACTTTGGGCGGAACCCGCGCAAGGTGCGGGCCGACCGCCCGGCTGCGTCCAGTCCAGTCCGCGCAGCCATCACACCAACACCGGGGCCACGTCACCATCATGTCTGCCGTCATCTGCGGATCGCTTGCCTACGACACCATCATGGTGTTCCAGGACCAGTTCAAGAACCACATCCTGCCCGACCAGATGCACATCCTGAATGTGTCGTTCCTGGTGCCGCGGATGCGTCGCGAATTCGGTGGCTGCGCCGGCAACATCGCCTACAACCTCAAGCTGCTGGGCGGTGACCCGTTGCCGGTGGCGGCCGTGGGCCAGGATTTCGCGCCCTACCGCGCGCACATGGAAAAGTGCGGCATCCGGCTCGACGGCGTGCGCGTGTTCGACGAGCAGTTCACCCCGCAGTGCTTCATCACCACCGACCTGGACAACAACCAGATCACCGCCTTCCACCCCGGGGCCATGTCCAGCGCGCAGGAAAACCACGTGCGCGACATCCCGCAGATCGATTTCGCGATCGTGGCGCCGGATGGCCGCGAAGCGATGCTGCAGCACGTGGACGAGTTCGCCGCGCGCGGCGTGCCGTTCATCTTCGATCCGGGCCAGGCGATGCCGCTGTTCAGCGGTGACGAATTCCGCGCGATGATCGAAAAGTCCACCTATGTCATCGTCAACGACTACGAGTCGCAGCTGCTGCAGGCCCGCACCGGCTGGAGCGCGGACGAGATCGCCTCGCACGTGACGGCCTACATCGTCACGCTGGGGCCGCGCGGCTCGTGCATCCATGCTGATGGCACCGTCTACGACATTCCGCCGGCGCGCGAACGCGAGATCATCGACCCCACCGGTTGCGGCGACGCCTACCGCGCCGGCCTGATCTTCGGCATCATGCGCGGCTACGACTGGCCCACCGTGGGCCGCATGGCCTCGCTGATGGGCGCACTGAAAGTGGAACACCCCGGCACGCAGAACCAGCACTTCGACTACGCGCAGTTCGCTGCCGAGTATCAAGAGCAGTTCGGCCACGCGCTGGGCTGAGCCGCACCCACTCGCCGGAAATCTCTGCATGGCACTCACCGCCGACATCGTCATCGCGATCATCGCGCTGCTGCACGCGTGGTTCCTGGTGCTGGAAATGTTCCTGTGGGACAAGCCCACCGGCCTGCGCGCGTTCGGCATCACGCAGGCCTTCGCCACCCAGTCCAAGGCGCTCGCCGCCAACATGGGCCTGTACAACGGCTTCCTCGCCGCCGGCCTGATCTGGGGCTTGAGCCTCGGCCACGCCGGGCTGCCGGTGAAACTGTTCTTCCTGGGCTGCGTGCTGATCGCCGGCCTCTACGGCGGCCTCACCACCTCGCGCCGGGTGCTGTGGATCCAGGCGCTGCCGGCCGCGATCGGCCTGGTGCTGCTGTTGGCGTAGTCTCCAATGGATTCAGGGAGCGCCCCATGACCGACCATTCAGACCAGCAAGTAGTCGAACCCTACAAGCCGGGCTCCGAAAGAAACCAAACCACGGTACAGACCCCGAAGTCCAAGCTATGGCTCATCGCCAATGGAATTTTATCGGCTGGCTTGGTGGTGTGGTTGATTATCGGGCACGATCACTCACAAAGAATCTCGGGTGCTGAGTTGGCGTTCGGCGCGCTTTGGTGCTTCTCGGTCGCTGGCGAATATGTCTACAACAGGCGCGCCATCGTAGGCATCACCAATGTGGTGATGACTCGGGACAAGAATCCGAAAACCTATTGGCTGATCATAGGACTCATCACGCTTTGCGGCGTGCGATGCCTGCTTCTCGTTTTTTAACCGCTTTACCGATATGCAGTCGGCAGCAACGGAATCGATAAAATCCATGTCACCCATATCACGCGAAGCCGTGGGCACCCGCTTCGACCCGACCCTGATGCGGCGCGCCCGCGAGCAGACCTGGCTGGCACTGCGCGGCATCCAGGCACGCATCCATCCCGGCATCAGCGAAGACGAGGCGCAGGTCGCCGCCGCCGAAGTGTTTCGCGAACTGGGCGTCGAACGGCTGTGGCATCCGCCGTACATCCGCTTCGGACCGAACACCACCAAAACCTATCGCCAGCGCTCTGACCCGGGCGTGCGACTGGGTGAGAACGACATCTGCTTCATCGACCTCGGCCTGGTCTTCGACAGTCACGAGGGCGATGTCGGCGACACTTTCGTGGTCGGTGAGGCGCCGGAACGACAGGCTTGCGCCGACGCCGCCCGCACGCTGTTCCATGACGTCGCCGATGCCTGGCGTACGCAGGGACTGAGCGGCGAAGCCTTGTACGCATTCGCCGAACAGCGCGCACAGGCCATGGGCTGGCGCTTCAACCACGCGATCAAGGGTCACCGCCTCGGCGACTTCCCGCATTCGGTGCACAAGGGCGGCAACCTGGGTGATCTTGAGCACACCCCGTCCAGCGGGCTGTGGGTGCTGGAAATCCAGATTGCGCATCCCAGCGAGCCATTCGGCGCATTCTACGAAGACCTGCTCGAAGCGTGACGCTGGCCCCGGTCGGGCCACGACCACCGCGGCACCGTTGAAAAACCGCCTGCCCAACGGCATGTGACAGTCCTGTCCCACACACTCCGTCTCTACCCGGAACCCCGCTCATGGCCCGCCAGAAACCGCTCAACCTGTACCGCAACATCGGCATCATCGCGCACATCGACGCCGGCAAGACGACGACGACCGAGCGCGTGCTGTATTACACGGGCAGGAAGCACCAGATCATCGACGTACACGACACCAAGGACGGCAAGGGCTCCACCACCACCGACTACATGGAGCAGGAGCGCAAGCGCGGCATCACCATCCAGTCGGCGGCGGTGTCCACCGAGTGGAAGAACCACCGCATCAACGTGATCGACACCCCGGGACACGTGGACTTCACCATCGAGGTGAACCGTTCGCTGCGCGTGCTGGATGGCGCCGTGGTGGTGTTCGACGGCGTGGCCGGGGTGGAGCCGCAGACCGAGACCAACTGGCGCCTGGCCGACCAGTACAAGGTGCCGCGCCTGTGCTACATCAACAAGATGGATCGCATCGGCGCCAACTTCGCGCACTGCGTGAAGGGCATCCGCGAGCGCCTGGGTGCCAACGCCGTGCTGTGCCAGGTGCCGCTGGGCAGCCATGACGACTTCATGGGCATGGCCGACCTGATCGCGGGCGTCGGCTATATCTGGCTGGGCGACGACAAGGACAGCAAGTGGGAAACCGTTCCGCTGGACGAGCTCGCCGCGCATCCGCGCGTGCAGGCGCTGACCAACGGCGCCGACAAGCAATGGGTGGCTGACCTGGCCAAGCTGCGCGAGCAGAGCATCGAAAGCGCAGTCGAAGCCGACGACGCGGTGATGGATACCTACCTCACCAGCGGTGAAACGCCCTCGCTGGAAACACTGAAGAAGTGCATCCGCAAGGGTTGCGTGGCCGGCACGCTGATCCCGGTGCTGTGCGGCTCGTCGTACAAGAACAAGGGCGTGCAGCAATTGCTGGATGCGGTGATCGACTACATGCCCTACCCCGGCGAGAACGGTGGCATTTCGGTGGTCGACGAGGACGGCAACGTCGTCGGCGAGCAGGCGGTGACCGACGATGCCCCGGTGCGCGCACTGGCGTTCAAGGTCATCAACGACCCGTTCGGCACCCTTACCTTCACCCGCATCTATTCCGGCGTGATCAGGAAGGGCGACGCGCTGTACAACGTCACCCGCGACAAGAAGGAGCGCATCGGCCGCATCGTCGAAGTGCAGGCCGATCACACCAGGGAGATCGACGAAGTCCGCGCCGGCGACATCTGTGCCTTCGTTTCGCTGAAGGAAACCGAGACCGGCGACTCGCTGACCGATCCGGGCCATCCGGTGCTGCTGGAGCGCATGCGCTTCCCCGATCCGGTGATCAGCGTGTCGGTGGAGCCGAAGAGCCGCAACGACGTCGACAAGATGTCCACCGCGCTCTACAAGATGGTCAAGGCCGACCCCTCGCTGAAGATGGAAGTGGACAAGGAAACCGGCGAGACCGTGCTCAAGGGCATGGGCGAGCTGCACCTGGAAATCACCATCGACCGCATGCGCACCGAACTGGGCGTGGAAGCCAACATGGGCAAGCCCAAGGTCAGCTTCCGCGAGGCCTTCGGCAAGAGCGTCGAGCACACCTACACGCACAAGAAACAGTCCGGCGGCTCGGGCCAGTTCGCCGAGGTGAAGATGATTTTCGAGCCGGGCGAGACCGGTTCGGGCGTGGTGTTCTCCGACGAGGTGGTCGGTGGCCGCGTGCCGCGCGAATACATTCCGGCGGTGGAGCATGCGATCCGCACCGAGGCCTTGCAGGGCCAGGTGGCCGGCTATGAAGTGCTGGACTTCAAGGCCCGCCTGATCGACGGCAAGTACCACGATGTCGACTCCTCGGCACTGGCCTTCGAGATCGCCGGCCGTTCCTGCTTCCGCGAGGCGCAGCGACTGTCGAACCCGAAACTGCTGGAACCGATCATGAGCCTGGAGGTGGTCACCGAGGCCACTTATCTCGGTGACGTCATCGGCGACATCAACCGCCGCCGCGGCACCATCAACGACCAGGGCCAGCGCGGCACGCAGGCCTACGTCGACGGCCACGTGCCGCTGTCGGAAATGTTCGGCTACATCAACTTCCTGCGTTCGGCCACGTCGGGTCGCGGCACCTTCACGATGATCTTCGACCACTACGAGGAAGTGCCTTCGCACATGGTCGAGAAGCTGATGGAAAAAGAGACCAAGTAGGTCGTGTTCCTTCATCCGCGATGGCACGCGGTGCCGGCGGGATGAAGCAGGCAAAAAGTCGCCCTGCAGTGCACGCCAGATGGCACTGCAGGGCGAGGCACCCATTCATCGGGGCCGAAGGGCCGATGACACACTCGCCCCCAGAGCCATAGGGACGTGCCGCATGTGCCACGACCACGAGGGTTGTCGGATCAGCGCACCCAGCCCTCGGTTTTCATGATGCGGGCGCCCTCTTCACTGGTCAGGAAACCCACGAACTTCCGGGCCTCGGGGTCGGCATCCGGAGCCAGCACGACATTGACGTCGCGCCAGATGGTTCGCGCCTTGGACAGCGGCACTAGGTCCGCCTGCTCCGGATGGGTGATCGGCCAGTCCGGCCAGGTGATCCAGGCATCGGCATGCATGCTGACGAAGGCCTTGTAGGACGCACCGCTGCCCTTGCCGAAGGCAACGATATTCGTGCGGAAGCGCTTGACGTCATCGAGGCTGCCCAGGCGGCCGGCGACGTCTTCCCACACGCCTGTCCCGGACGTATTCGCCACGCCGGAACCTTCGGTGACGACGATCTTCATGCCATTCTTCAGCAGGTCGTCGAAGCCGCGGATGCCTTTGGGGTTGCCCTTCTGCACCGCGATGATCGCGGGACGGATATAGATCGGCATGACATCGCGGGAAGAAAACGTCTTGTAGGTTTCCAGAAAAGCCGTGATGTCCTGCTCGGCGGTGCCCCAGAGGATGTCGGCGTTGGCCTGGGCGTTCTTCGTCCAGGTGGGTTCGGGGCCGGCGGTGATGACCACCTGCACGCCGGTTTTCTTCTGGTATGCCGCGGCCACCTTGCGGAAAGCCGTGTCGGGTCCGCCGGCGCCGTACAACCGCACCACGCCGTCCCTGGCGTTGTGCACGATCGTCGGGTCGGGTATCTCGTGCGCCGTTGCCGAAAGGCAGAGTGCCCACGGCAGCACGGCGGCAAGCAAAGCGGGAATGACGGGTTTCATCAGCGTGTCCTGATCCGGGTACGGGTATCCCTTGCGGGGCTTTTCAGCGGCCATCGCATGGCCGCGTGGTCAGGAGAGAGACGCCCGGGCCATCCGGTTTATTCCCGCGGCGACGGGCTTTCCCTGTTCCGCCGCGCCGAAGCCAGGGCAACGGCGGCCTCAACCGTTGCCGGCGTAGGCCAGACACCAGCCCTTCGGACTGATATCGCCGGCCACGATGATGCAGCGACCGTCGGCCTTGGGGTCCTTGCCCGGGATGTAGTTGGCGCAGTTCGCACACGCCGACGTGCCCTTCGGGTGATCCTGGTATTGCAACGCCGATTTGGCCGCCGTGCCGGAGGCGGGAGCCGCGTCCGCACGCGCCAGGGCGGGTCGGGCGAGCAGCGGCAAGCTGGCGACCGCACCTGCGGCCACCGCGATGTGCCGCAGCATCAGGCGGCGCGAAATGACGGGGTTGAATGAGTCGGTCATGACCTGGGTTCTCGTGTTCATGGAAAAGTGATGGGCGCGGCAGCCCGCGCGAAGCCGGCTGCCTGCGCCATGGAAACCGGCTCGGCTCAGTCGTTGCCGACGACGGTGAGCCAGAACGGCAACTTGCCATCGGTGGATATCTGCTTCACCACATCGAGGCTGCGGGAATCGATCACCGCTACCTTGTCGGTGCCGGTGACGCCCACGTAGACCCAGCGGCCATCGCGGCTGGCGCGCACGCCATGCGGCCCCTGGCCGACATCGATGCGCTTGACCACCTTGAACGTGGTCGGGTCGATCACGTCCACCACGTGGTCGGCAATCGCCCCGGTGAACACGTAGCGGCCACCGGGAATGACGTCGATGCCGGCGTGGCCCAGACCCACCGGGATCACTGCCAGCTCCTTGCGCGACGGAATGTCGACGACGGCGACCTTGCCGACCAGGTCGCGTACCCACAGGGTCTTTTCGTCGGCGGAAAGATCGAGGTTGTGCGGACCGTGGATGCCCGGCACCGGGATTTCGTCGATCTTCTTCAGCGACTGCATGTCCACCACGGCCACGCCGGTGCCGCCTTGCAGGGTCACGTAGGCGAGCTTGCTGTCCGCGATGAAGCGGATGTTGTGCGGCACCTTGCCGACCGCAATCGACTTGACCAGTTTGCGAGTCGCCATGTCGATGACCGCCACCGTGCCATTACCCGCGCTGACTGCCATGCCCCAGCGTCCATCCGGGCTGATCGCCACACCTTGCGGCGTCGGACCGATGTCGTAAGTGGCCAGCTTCTTGCCGCTGTGCGCGTCCAGCATATAGGCTTCCGGGCGATCCTTGCTGCTGGCCAGCAGATATTTGCCATCCCGGCTGATGGCGTCGTAGTGGGCACTGGCCACGTCGCCCCACGTCTTGCCCGACGGCATGTTCTCGACGGCGTTGCCCGCCTGCAAGGTCACGTAGACCGGTGCGGGAAACAGGCTTTCCGGTTCGGCCGCACGGGCGCCAGCGATACCGCCGCCAAGCACCAGCGTCACGGCGCAGCAGGCCAGCGTGCGGCGCAGGCCGCCTGTCGTAAGGTTATTGCTCAAACTCATGCCAATTCCTGTCATGTGGGAGGATCTGTTTGCATTCGTTCGCGGCGGTCATGGATGTTCGCCGTGAACCGTACCCGGGCCTTCGACGGTCCGGGTTGCACAAGGCAGACGCCCCGCGTCGACATTTATTCCCCGGCACCGGGAATAATTCCCGCGCGATAGCGTCTGCCCTGCATCTGCCACGCCGCGGGAGGCCTCTCCGGCCATGCTCGAACACGACATCGACGATCAATTGCGCGAGTTGTTGCCGCGCCTGCGCCGCTTTGCGCGCTGGTTGACGCGCGACGTCAACAATGCCGACGATCTGGTCCAGTCGACCCTGGAGCGGGCGCTTTCACGCTGGGAAAGCCGGCGTGACGACACCGCGCTGCGGGCGTGGCTGTTCACCATCGCGTATCGCCTGTTCCTGGATGGCAAACGCCGCGCGCAGCGCTACGCCAGCATGCTCAGGTTCCTGCACCATGGCAGCGAAGGCGAACAGCCGTCGGTGGAACGCGAGGTGATGGCGCAGTCGGCATTGCAGGCGCTGGAACGCCTGCCCGACGAACAGCGGCACCTGCTGCTGTGGGTTTCGGTGGAAGGCCTCAGCTACCGTGAAGTGGCCCAGCTTCTGGACGTGCCCATGGGCACCGTGATGTCGCGCCTGTCACGAGCTCGGGCGGCGTTGCACCGACTGAGCGATGGCGAAACATTGAAGACACCCGCCCTGCGGTTACTCAAGTGAACGACATGAACGAGACAACCCCGTTTCCCGGCGAAGCCGACATCCACGCGTACATCGACGGCCGCCTGGACGAAGCCGACAGCGCCCGCATGGAGGCGTGGCTGGAGCGCAACCCGGCACGCGCCAAAGAGATTCGCGGGTGGCAGCAGGATGCCCAGCAGTTGCGCGCCATGCTGGGCGGCCTGCCCGCTTCGACCGGGCAGGCCGCCCTCGACCCGGCGACGATCCGGGCACGACGCCGACACCGCGTGCGTGCGCGCCTTGCCATGGCCGCGATGCTGGTGCTGGCACTGGGCGTGGGCGCGATCAGTGGCTGGCAGGCGCGGCGCATGACGATGCCGACGGCCGCGGCACCCATGGCCGATGCACTGCAGGCCTACCGCATGTTCGCGCTGAACCGGCACGTCAACCTCGATGTGACACAGCAGCATGCCGGCGAGCTGCAAGGCTGGCTGGACCAGCACTTCCGCAACGCGGCGCGACTGCCCAACCTGGCGGACTCCGGCTTTCGCCCCGTCGGCGGCCGCCTGCTGGCGACCGACAACGGGCCCGCCGCGATGGTGCTGTACGAAGATCGCCAGGGCGATGCCATCAGTTTCTACATCCGGCCGCCATCGCCCAACACCGGCACCCTGCGGCGCGGGCAGCGGCGCGAAGGGCAACTGGTCGCGTCGTACTGGTCCGGCAACGGCTACAACTACGCCCTGGTCAGCCACGACGACGCCTCCGACATGCGTGCCATCCGCGATGCATCGCGGCCCTCGGCCATTTGACGCGACACAGGGCCACGGCCCGATTCACGGTAGAATGAGCGGTTCGCATACCGCTGCCTGACCGTATCCCATGCCCTCCCATCTGCAAGAAACCCGCCGCCGCCGCACCTTCGCCATCGTCAGCCACCCCGACGCGGGCAAGACCACGCTGACCGAAAAGCTGCTGCTGTTCGGTGGCGCGATCCAGATGGCCGGCAGCGTGAAGGGGCGCAAGGCGGCACGCCACGCCACGTCCGACTGGATGGCGCTGGAAAAGGAGCGCGGCATCTCGGTCACCTCGTCGGTGATGCAGTTCCCGTACGAGGGCAAGATCGTCAATCTGCTCGACACGCCGGGACACGCGGACTTCTCCGAAGACACCTACCGCGTGCTGACCGCGGTCGATTCGGCGCTGATGGTGATCGACTGCGCCAAGGGCGTGGAGGAACGCACGATCAAGCTGATGGAAGTCTGCCGGCTGCGTGACACGCCGATCATGACCTTCATCAACAAGCTCGACCGCGAGGGCCGCTCGCCGATCGAACTGCTGGACGAAGTGGAGTCGGTGCTCGGCATCGCCTGCGCGCCGCTGACCTGGCCGATCGGCATGGGCAAGCGCCTGAAAGGCGTCTACCACCTGCTGCTGGACGAAGTGCACGTGTTCGAGCAGGGCAAGAATTTCACCCGGCAGGATTCGACCATCTTCAAGGGTCTGGATGCACCGGGACTGGAAGCGGCCGTCGGCGCCGCGGCACTGGCCGAGCTGCGCGAGGAACTGGAGCTGGTGCAGGGCGCCGCGCCCTCGTTCGACCAGGACGAATACCTGGCCGGCAAGCTCACCCCGGTGTTCTTCGGTTCGGCGGTGAACAACTTCGGCGTGCAGCTGCTGCTGGATTTCTTCGTCGAGCATGCCCCCGCGCCACGCGCCCGCACCACCACCTCGCGCGAAGTGCAGCCGGACGAGGAAAAGCTCAGCGGCTTCGTGTTCAAGATCCAGGCCAACATGGACCCCGCGCACCGCGACCGCGTGGCCTTCATGCGCGTGTGTTCGGGCACCTATACCGCCGGCATGAAGATGATCCAGACCCGCACCGGCAAGGACGTGCGCATCGCCAACGCGCTCACCTTCATGGCGTCTGATCGCGAGATCGTGGAAAGCGCCTATCCGGGCGACGTGATCGGCCTGCACAACCACGGCACCATTTCCATCGGCGACACCTTCACCGAAGGCGAAGCCGTGAGCTTCACCGGCATTCCCAACTTCGCGCCCGAGCTGTTCCGTCGCGCACGCCTGCGCGACCCGCTGAAGATGAAGGCGTTGCAGAAGGGTCTGGCCCAGCTGTCCGAGGAAGGCGCCACGCAGTTCTTCCGTCCGCTGATGTCGAACGACCTGATCCTGGGCGCCGTCGGCGTGCTGCAGTTCGACGTGGTGGCCTACCGGCTGAAGGACGAATACGGCGTGGACGCCACGTTCGAGCCGGTCAGCGTGACCACCGCGCGCTGGGTGCACTGCGACGACGAGAAGAAGCTGGAGGAATTCCGCGAGAAGAACGCGATGAATCTGGCGCTGGATGCGGCCGGCGAACTGGTCTACATCGCCCCGACCCGGGTCAACCTGCAACTGGCGCAGGAGCGCTGGCCACAGGTGCGCTTCGCCGCCACGCGCGAACACGCGGCGGCCATCGAGGTTTGATGTCCGGCCCTCCCTGCACGCAGGGGAGGGCCGAAGACCCTGCTCCGAACCTTGCAGGATCGTCATCCCGGCGACTGCCCACTGCTGTCCGGAATAATTTCGAATACCTGCAGTCGTGCGGTGGCATATGCCGAAATCGGTTTTTGCCCGTCATTCCGGCGCAGGCCGGAATCCAGTAGCCGTATGGCTAGGACAGGCGTGATCGCTACTGGATCCCGGCCTGCGCCGGGATGACGAGCCGGAGAGGGGGTCGCTGCCAGAAATGGAATCGCCCCCTTGTTGCATCTCGCGCAAGCGGCGCGGGTATTCACTCTCGAAGGACATCCCAGGATTATTCCGGACAGCAGTGAGCGAATGCCGGGATCCAGTGACTCCGAGCGCTGACATGCACGAAGACGCCGGATTCCGGCATTCGCTGGAATGACGAGTTCTCGGCCGTGTCGCCAAAGTCCGGAGCATCGGGTCGGAAAGGGGCCAAAGCAGCCTCGCGACCAGTCCGCCCTTCTTCCGGCGGCACCCTGCTGCGGGAGCGATGGCTGCCATGCTGATAATCTGCCGGTTTTCCACGGAAGCGCCGCCATGTCCGCAGCCGCCATCGCCTTCTCCACCCCACCCGACGCTCCGCGCTGGCAGCGCTGGCTGGTGTTCTCGCCGGGTGCGCGCATCGTGTTCTTCGCCGTCACGATGGCGATCCTCGGCTTTGCCGCACATGCCGTCGTTGCATCGTTGGGATGGACGGCCAAGACCGCCGGCCCCCTGCACTTCGCACTCGCCCTGCTTGCCGTGGAATTGCTGCCCGCGCTGATTGCCTACGCCATTCTGGTGAAGGCGATCGAGCGGCGACGCCTTCGCGAACTGGCCTTGCGCGATGTTCCCACGTTCGGGCTGGGCGGTTTCGCGGGTGGGCTGATTCTTTTCAGTGCGGTGGTCGGCCTGCTGTGGCTGCTGGGCAGCTATCACGTACTGGGCACGAACCCTCATGCCGACTGGCTGCCGCAAGTGCTGGTGGCCGGCATCGGCGCCGGCATCGCCGAGGAAATCATCACGCGCGGCGTACTGTTCCGCGTGGCCGAGGAAGGTCTGGGCAGCGGCTGGGCCCTGCTGATCTCGGCCGTTTTCTTCGGTGCCGCGCACATTGCCAACCCCGGCGCCACGCTGTGGAGTTCGGCGGCCATCGCGATCGAGGCCGGGATACTGCTGGCCCTGCTCTATCTGGTCACGCGCTCGCTGTGGACCTGCATCGGCCTGCACGCAGCCTGGAATATCGCGCAGGGCACGATCTACGGTATCCCGGTGTCCGGCACCCACGCTGATGGCTGGCTGGTCTCCAGCCGCAGCGGCCCGGACTGGCTGAGTGGCGGCGCGTTCGGCGCCGAAGCCTCCGTGGTGGCGCTGGCCCTGTGTTCGCTTTGCTCGGTGGCACTGCTGGTGGTGGCGTGGCGCCGGCGCCTGTTCGTGCCGCCGTGCTGGCGACGCCGCTGAGCGCCCCAGGAGCGTGACGCAGCGGCACGGGGCCAAGGGCATCGGCAGATGACGATCAAGCTACCGCCATCACATCCAGCTCGCTAATCTGGCCTCGTTGCGCATCCGCCTGCGCCCGATCCTATCGACTGGAATCCGCATGACCGCCGCTCCGACACCCCGGCAATCCGTGAGGAAATACTCCTGGCTGGCCCACTTGCCGATCAGCCGGAAAATCCTGCTCGGGATCGTGCTGCTGCTCGGGCTGTTCCTCATCGCCAGTTCCATCACGCTGTATACCCAGAACCAGCAGGAAACCAGCCGGCGCTGGACCGATCACGGCTATCACGTGCAACTGGCCATCGCCCGGCAACAGCGCAACCTGCAATCCAGCCAACTGGGCTTGCGCGGATACCTGCTCTCGCTCCGGCCCAGCGAGCTGGATCAGTTCAACACGGGCATGCAGCAACTGGATGCGCAGGTTCCCGTGCTGCGTCAGCTGACTATCGACAACCCCTTGCAGCAATCCCGCCTCGACCACTTCGAGTCGATGCTGGCGCAATGGCACAAGGAAGCCGAGGAGAAGGTCATCCTGCCGCTGGGCAAACTGGCGAATGTCGACCCCAAACAGGCCGCCGAACAGAGCGACATCATCGGGGACGATTACTTCGCGCACCGTAGCGTGAGCATGCAGGACATCAGCCACGTGCTGGCGCAGATGAATGCCACCGAGCGGACCCTGCTCGACCAGCGCAGTACGCACCTGCACCACATGCTGCTGGTCAACCGGCTGCTGAGCGGCATCTTCGCCCTGCTCAGCCTGGCGCTCGGGCTGATGGTGATCTCGCTGACCTCGCGCCTGGTCACCCATCCGTTGCGGCGCATCACCAACCAGATGAACCGGCTGGCCGCGCACGATTACGGCATCGAGATCCGCAGCGTCGACCGGCGCGACGAGATCGGCGAGATTGCCCGCGCGCTGCAGGTGTTCAAGCAGATGGCGATCGAGACTGCCGAACAGAACTGGCTGAAGGGGCGCATCGGCGAGGTCTCCCTGCAGCTGCAGGAAGCCACGACCCATCGCGAATTCGGCCAGCGGCTGACCTCCGAACTGTCGCGCCTGCTGCAGCTCGGCATCAGCCTTTTCTATGGCTACGACGCTGACCGCCAGCGTCTGGACCTGCTCGGCAGTTACGGCCTGCGCATGGATATCCAGGCCGGCGTCCGTTACGTCCCCGGCGAAGGCCTGGTCGGCCAGTGCGCGCTGGACCACCAGCCGATCCTGCTCGACCAGGTGCCCGAGGACTACCTGCGCATCGACTCGGGCAGCGGAGCCGCGCTGCCGCACTGCGTCACGATCCTGCCGGTGCTGCTGCGCGAACAACTGATCGGCGTGCTGGAACTGGCCAGCTTCGCGCCACTGACCAGCCTGCAACGAGAATTGCTGGATGCCCTGCTGCCGCTGATGGCGCTGACCCTGGAAAACCTCAACCGGGCCGTCAGCACCCAGGAGCTGCTGGAGCAGACCCGCGAGCAGGCCGACGACCTGCGCGTCTCCGGCATCACGCTGCGCCAGCAGCAGGAAGCGCTGACCGAAAGCAACGAGTCGCTGCAGCGCAAGACCATGGAGCTGGAAGAGCAGTCGCAGCGACTGCTCGCCTCGGAAGAGGAACTGCGCGTGCAGGCCGATGAGCTGCAGGCATCCAACGAGGAACTGCGGCTGAAGACCGACACGCTCCGCGAGCAGAAGCGCACCCTGCAAACCCTGCAGCGCGACACCGAGGAAAAGGCCGCCGAACTGGCGCGCGCAAGCCAGTACAAGAGCGAATTCCTCGCCAACATGTCGCACGAACTGCGCACGCCGCTGAACAGCCTGCTGATCCTCTCGCGCAGCCTGGCCGACAACCGCGACGGCAACCTGGACGACGAGCAGGTGGAATCGGCACGCATCATCAACGACGCCGGCACCAGCCTGCTGCGACTGATCAACGACATCCTCGACCTGTCCAAGATCGAGGCCGGCAAGATGGAACTGTCCACCGTCGATTACCCGCTGGCACAATTGGCGCAAAGCCTGCGCCGCAATTTCGACCACGTGGCCCGCGACAAGCAGGTGGCCTACGAGGTCGTGCTTCAAGCCGGCCTGCCGGAACAGATCCACACCGATCCGGGCAAACTGGAACAGATCGCCAACAACCTGCTTTCCAACGCATTCAAGTTCACGTCGCACGGCACGGTCCGGGCCGTCATCGGTCGCCCCGCGGCCGAGCTGCCGGTACCTGCGGCACTGCTCGGCCAGCCCTTGCTGGCCATCAGCGTGCAGGACAGCGGCATCGGCATTCCCGAAGACAAGCAGCAGCGCATCTTCAACGCCTTCGAACAGGTGGATGCCAGCACCAGCCGCCACTACGGTGGCACCGGGCTGGGCTTGTCGATCTCGCGGCAGATGGCCGAACTGCTGGGCGGCGACGTGGTGTTGCAGAGCCAAATCGGCACAGGCAGCACCTTCACCCTGCTGCTGCCCGAACGCGCGCCCGCGAACACGGCGACGAAACCGCCGGAACCTGCAGCCATGCGGCGCCCCGTCGCCATCCCCGCGATGCCGGCACAGAACATCGGCGACGATCGCGAACACATCGCGCCCGGCGACAGCATCATCCTGGTGGTGGAGGACGACCTGGCCTATGCGCGCATCCTCGCCGGCATGGCACGGCAGAAGAACTATCGCGTGCTGCATGCCGCGGACGGCGAGAGCGCGCTGGAGCTGGCGCGGCGCTTTCGCCCGCTCGGCATCCTGCTCGACGTGATGTTGCCTGGCATGGACGGCTGGACCGTGATCGAACGGCTGAAGGCCGAGCCGGCCACCCGGCACATTCCCGTGCACTTCCTGTCCGCCATCGACGAGACCGAGCGCAGCCGCGAGCTCGGCGCGGTCGGCTTCCTGACCAAGCCGGTCAGTCGCGAGGCACTCGACGGCGCCTTCGAGCGCCTGCTGCATTTCGCCGAAGGGCGCCCGCGCCGCCTGCTGGTGGTGGATGACGAAGCCGATGCGCGCAGCGCCGTGCGCAGCCTGCTGCGCCAGGACGACGTCAGCATCGACGAGGCCGGCTCGGCCGAGGAAGCCCTGCAGAAAATCGCCGCCACCGGGTATGACTGCATCGTGCTCGACCTCGGCCTGCCCGGCATGTCCGGCCTGGAGCTGCTGCAACAGCTCGCGCGCGAAGGCAGCGTGCCGCCCGTGGTGGTGTACTCCGGGCGCGAGCTCAGCCGCGAGGAAAACCTCGCACTGCGCCAGTACACCGACAGCATCGTGATCAAGGGTGTGCGTTCGCCCGAACGCCTGCTCGACGAAGTGAGCCTGTTCCTGCACAGCATCCACCGCGCCCCCGAAGGCGCGTCGACCGGTCCAGCCACGGATGACGAACTGAAGGGCCGCCACGTGCTGGTCGTCGATGACGACATGCGCAACCTGTTCGCGTTGGCGAAGGTGCTGCGCGACTGGGGCATCCAGGTCAGCATGGCGCAAGACGCACCCAAGGCGCTGGCCCAGCTCGACGAGAACGACGCACTGGAACTGGTGCTGATGGACATCATGATGCCGGGCATGGACGGCTACGAGGCGATCCGCACCCTCCGTGCCAAGCCCCGCTTCGCGCAGTTGCCGGTCATCGCGCTCACCGCCAAGGCAATGCGCGGCGATCGCGAGAAATGCCTGGAAGCCGGCGCCAACGATTACCTGTCCAAACCGATCGACATCGACAAGCTCGCCTCGATGATCCGCGTCTGGTTGCGCCGCTGAGCCCGCATGGACCCGGAATCCCCAAGCCATGACGACATCGGCGAGGCTGCGCTCACCGACATCGAGCTGGAACTGTTCGTGCGCGCGATGCAGCGCCGCCACGGCTACGACTTCAGCCAGTACGCACCGGCCTCGTTGCTGCGCCGCGTGCGCCAGCTGGCCAACAGCCTCGAATGCGGCACGATCAGCGGACTGACCAGCCGCACCCTGCACCAGCCGGAGCTGCTGCCCCGCGTGCTGGAAGGACTGTCGGTACCGGTCTCGGACATGTTCCGCGACCCACGCGTCTTTCGCGCGCTGCGCGAGCAGGTCTTGCCCATACTGGCATCGTACCCGCGCATCGACATCTGGCAGGCCGGCTGCGCGCATGGCGAAGAGGTCTATTCGCTGGCCATCCTGCTGGAAGAAGCCGGGCTGTATGAACGCAGCCACATCTTCGCCACCGACCTCAGCACGCGCGCCCTGCAGCATGCGCAGGAAGGCATCTACCCGGCACGCGAGGCGCAGCAGTGGTCGCGCAACTACATCGCCACCGGCGGCACGCGCTCGTTCGCCGACTACTACAGCGTGCGCTACAACCTGCTCAAGATCGACAAGCGCCTGCGCCGGAATGTCACCTTCGCCCAGCACAACCTGGTTTCCGACAAGGTGTTCTGCGAGGCGCACCTGGTGCTGTGCCGTAACGTGCTGATCTATTTTTCCAACCCACTGCAAAGCCACGCCCTGGCCTTGTTCCGCGACAGCCTGGTGCGTGGCGGCTTTCTGTGCCTCGGCTTGCGCGAAAGCACCGACTTCGCCACCACCGCGGCGGATTTCGACCCGTTCGACGAACCACAGCGCATCTACCGGCGATCCATTCATCCGGCCGCAGGAAGCAAGGCATGACGGTGACCGCCATCGTGGTGGGGTGCTCGGCGGGCGGCGTGACGGCCCTGCAAACCCTGCTCGGCGGACTGGATCCCCGCCTGGCGCAAGCCCTCGTGGTGTGCTGCCACCGCAGTGCGGACGATTCCGCCAACCTGGCCGGGGTGCTGGCCCGCTCCTCGCGGCTGCCGGTGGTCGAGGCCGCGGAACGCGAACCGGCGCGCGGCGGCGTGGTGCATCTGGCGCCACCGGGATACCATTTGCTCATGGAAAGCGACAATCGCTTTGCGCTCTCGGTCGACCCGCACGTGTCACACGCACGGCCGTCGATCGATGTGCTGTTCTGCTCCGCCGCACAGGCGTGGCGTGCCGGCCTCGTCGGCGTGGTGCTCACCGGTGCCAACACCGATGGCGCCGAAGGCCTGCGCCTGATCCGCCGCTACGGTGGCATCGCCATCGTGCAATCACCCGCCAGCGCACAGGCGCCGGCCATGCCGCAGGCTGCCCTCGACCTGGCGGGCGCCGACCACTGCGTGCCGCTGGAGGCCATTCCGGCGCTGCTCAACCGCCTGTGCCTGGCATGAACCCAAGCCGCCCCAAGATCCTCGTCGTCGACGATACCCACGCCAACCTGGTGGCGATGCGCCGACTGCTGGCCGGCTTCGATGCCGAACTGGTCGAGGCAGACAGCGGCAACCAGGCACTGGCGCTGTGCCTCGACCACGAATTCGCGCTGATCCTGCTCGACGTCAACATGCCCGGGATGGACGGCTTCGAAGTGGCGGCCCTGCTCGGCGAAACCGACCAGCTCAAGGGCACGCCGATCATCTTCGTCACCGCCGCCTACGCCGACGACCTCAATCGCCTGCACGGCTATCGTTCCGGTGCGGTGGACTACATCGCCAAGCCGATCAACGACGCCATCCTGCAATCGAAGGTACGCGTATTCCTGGAGTTGTACGCCGCGCGCATGCAATTGCAGCAAGCACTGGACGAGCTGGCCGAGCGCAATACGCAACTGAACATCGAGATCGCCGAGCGCGAACGCGCCGAGGCCAAGGTGCGCCACCAGGCCACCCACGACATGCTGACCGGCCTGCCGAACCGGGCGTTGTTCCATGATCGCCTGCAAGCGGCCATGCAGCGCGGCGCGCGCCATGACAGCGGCTTTGCACTGGCGATGCTGGACATCGACGGCTTCAAGGCGGTCAACGATACCTGGGGACATCCGGCCGGCGATGCGCTGCTGCGCTCGATTGCCGCCCGGCTGGGCAGTCATGTGCGGGCGAACGATACGGTGGCGCGCCTCGGCGGCGACGAATTCGCGCTGATCCTCGAAGAGGTGGGCGACGTACCGCTGCTGATGGAACGCTGCCAGCATCTGTGCGACATGCTGGCGCTGCCTTATCCGCTGGAAACCGGCCAGCGTGAATTCGTGGCCACCGTCAGTGCCAGCATCGGCATCGCGTTGTGGAACGGCGCCGTGGATGCGGAGGAATCGCTGATCCAGGCCGCCGACCGTGCACTCTACGAAGCCAAGGGCAGCGGCAAGAACCGCTGCGTGCTGTCCAGCCAGGAAAGCTGACAGCGCGGCCCGGGCGCATTCGACACCCGGGCCGCAGTCACTCACGGGTTGGTCAAGCCACGCGGGTCAGCTTCTTCTCGTCCGCGCGCGTCACGGCCGCACGCAATTCGGACGGATCGAAATCGTCCACCGAGATGAACTCGAACACCGCCGCATGCACGCGCTTGAGCAGATCGTGCTCGGCCTGGCTGATCACGTTGGCCGCCAGCGCCTCGGCCAGCTGGCCGTCGTAGTCGTGCGCCTTGAACTGGCCCGCCTTGAGCCCCTTCAGGAACTTCCGCTCCACCGGCTCGGCGGCGATCACGTCAGGCAGCAATGCGTTCATGCGGCCCACGGTGTTGTTGGCGCTGGGCGTCAGGTAGACCCATTCCAGCAGGCGCCCGCGTGCCTCGTTCGGTGCGGTGAGCAGCGCGGCCACGCGACGCCCCAGCCGATCCGACGGCGGCACTTCGCGACGACCGAACGGAAACACCAGCACGCGCAACAGCCACGCCACCGGACGCACCGGGAAGTTGCGAATGGCGCCGTCCAGCGCGTTCTGGATCAGCCACATGCACTCGTGGAAACCCCAGGCCAGGAACGGGCGATCCGCTTCCGGCCGGCCGGTATCCTCGTAGCGCTTGAGCATGGCGCTGGCGATATACAGATAGCTGAGCACGTCGCCCAGCCGCGCGGAGAGTTTCTCCTTGAACTTCAGCTTGCCACCCAGCACGCCCATGAACACGTCCGCGCACAAGGCCAGCGCGGCGGAGTAGCGGTTGAGCTTGCGGTAGTAGCGGCGCGTGTAGGCATCACCCGCCGCGTCGCCCATGCGACCGCCGGACAAGCCCATCACGAAGCTGCGCACGGCATTGGAGATGCCGAAGCCGATATGGCCGAACAGTGCCTTGTCGAAGGTGCGCAGGCGCTCGCCGTAATCGGCCATGGACAACGCCTGCATTTCCTTCAGCACATAGGGATGGCAGCGGATGGCCCCCTGGCCGAAGATCATCAGGCTGCGCGTCATGATGTTCGCGCCTTCCACGGTGATCGCGATCGGCACGGACGACCAGCCACGCCCGGCGTAATTCTTCGGACCGAGCTGCACCGCCTTGCCGCCGTGCACGTCCATGGTGTCGCCGGCCACGGTACGGGCCCATTCGGTGGCGTGGTACTTGGCGATCGCCGAGGGCACCGCCGGCTTCTCGCCACGATCCACCGCGGCCGCAGTGGCGCGCGACAGCGCAGTGGTGGCATAGGTCAGGCCGCCGATGCGGCCCAATGCCTCTTCCACGCCCTCGAAGCGGGCGATCGCCAGGCCGAACTGCTTGCGCATGCGCGAGTAGGCGCCGGTGGCCGCGGCCGAGGCCCGCATCGCGCCGGTGGCGTTCGACGGCAGTGAAATGGCGCGCCCCACCGACAGGCATTCCACCAGCATGCGCCAGCCGTGGCCGGCCATCTGCGGGCCACCAATCAGCACCGACAACGGCGCGAACACGTCCTTGCCGTGGATCGGGCCGTTCTGGAACGGAATGTTGAGCGGGAAGTGGCGGCGACCGATCTGCAGCCCCGGCGTCGTGCGCGGCAGCAACGCCAGGGTGATGCCCAGGTCGTCCTTGTCGCCCAGCAGGTGTTCCGGGTCGTACATGCGGAAAGCGAGGCCGACCACGGTGGCGACCGGCGCCAACGTGATGTAGCGCTTGTCGAAAGTGAGCTTGATGCCCAGCGTTTCCACGCCGTCCACCATCTGCTTGCAGACGATGCCGTAGTCCGGAATCGAGGTGGCGTCGGAGCCCGCATACGGGCCGGTCAGCGCGAAGCAGGGGATTTCCTCGCCCACCGCCAGGCGCGGCAGGTAGTAGTCCTTCTGCTCCTCGCTGCCGTAATGCAGCAGCAATTCGGCCGGCCCCAGCGAGTTCGGCACCGCGACGGTGGAGGACACCGTGGCCGACATGGTCGACAGCTTCTGCAGCACCGCCGAATGCGCCAGCGCGGAGAACTGCAGGCCGCCGTACTGCTTCGGGATGATCATGCCGAAGAACTTGTTCTTCTTGATGAACTCCCACACGTTCGGCGGCAGGTCGGCCAGCTCGTGGGTGATCTGCCAATCGTCGATCATCGCGCAGAGTTCTTCCACCGGGCCATCGAGGAAGGCCTGCTCCTCGGTGCTCAGTTCCGGCTTCGGCTGACGCAGCAGTTCGTTCCATTCCGGCTTGCCGGAAAACAGCTCCCCTTCGAAGCCGACGGTGCCCGCTTCCAGCGCGGTCTGCTCGGTCGCGGACAGTTTCGGCGTGACCTTGGCGAACATCTTCAGCAGCGGCGCGCTGATCTGCTTGCGACGGAACGTCGGCAACAGCAGCGGGATGGCGATCGCCAGCTCGATGATGACCAGGATGACGGTGGTCACGGGTGCATGCACCAGCAGGCCCACCACGATGGTGGTGATCAGCGTGGCGATGGCCCAGGTGCGCAGGCTCGTGCGGTGGTAAGCGCAGGCGCCGGTCGCGATGAGCGCCGCCAGCAGGGTCAGTATCACGGACATCTCGACTTCCTCGTTGCGGTGCGTACTTGTGGTGACTATGAAACCCGAACGCCCCGCCGGGCGTCCGCGTCGTCCAGGGTATGGATGAAGCCTGCGATCTCGCGCGTGAATGCATCGTTCGCATCGCCGGCCACCATGTGCGTGGCGCCCGCCACCTCCACGTGTCGGGCATGCGGCACGAGCTGCAGGAATTCGTCGACGGTGTCGCGCGAAACCACGTCGCTGCGTTCACCGGAGAGCAGCAATACGGGCACATCCACCTTCGCGGCGGCGGACAGCAGGCGCGGCTGGTAGCGTTCGCTCTCCTGCACCAGCCCGCCCGCCAGCAAGGCCGGGTCCCAGTGCCAGTGCAGCCGGCCATCGGCCGCTTCGCGCATCAACGGGCGCAGCTGCTGCTCGCTCTTGCGACCGTTGCGCTGCGGCAGGTAGGTGGCGATCTGCGTGGCGGCCTCGGCGTAATCCGCAAAACCATCGGGGTGCGCCTGCATGAAGGCCAGGATGCGCTCCACCCCCGCCGTCTCCCAGCGTGGCGTGATATCCACCAGCACCATTGCGCGAAACGGTGCCGGACGGGTTTCCCCGGCCACCACCAAACCGAGCAGGCCGCCCATCGAGGCGCCGATCAGGATCGGCGGCTGGGACTGCGCGCGTGCCAGTCGCAGCAGGTCCTCAGCGAACTGCTGCATGTGGTAGCTGCCATCCGGCGAACGTTCGCTCTCGCCATGCCCGCGCGTGTCGAACGTGACGCAATGGCAACCTTGTCGAGCCAAGGCTGCGGCCGAACCGCCCCAGGCGCCACGGGTCTGGCCAAAGCCGTGCGCGAACAGCAACGTCGGCGAGCCGGCCGGATTCAACGACTCCACGGCCAGCGCGATACCGTCGCCAGTCCGAAAGGGCTCTGCCTGAGGGCGGGTCTTTTCCATACGCTTGAGTATGGATCGCCACGCCCAGTGCCGTCAACCTCCCAGACTCGCCAATCTCACCGCCCACCGTGCATCCGGGCCACCACTGCCTGTGCTACCCGGTCTGGGCTACCATACGGCCATGAATGCAAGCAGCAAACCGGAACGTACCCGCCTCTCCGCCGAGGACTGGGAAGAGGCCGCGCTCGGCCTGATCGCCGACCAGGGCGTGGGCGCGCTGGCCGTGGAAGCACTGGCGCGCCAGCTTGGCGTCACCAAGGGCAGCTTCTACTGGCACTTCCGCACCCGCGAGGCCTTGCTGCTGGCCGCGCTGGAGCGCTGGGAACAGTACGGCGAGCGTGAAGTGCTGGGCCAGATCGAGACCATCGCCGACCCGCGCGAACGCCTGCCCGAACTGTTCCGCCGCGTGGCCCACGAACTGCGTCCGCACCGGGTCTACGCCGCCCTGCTCAAGGCGCTGGACCACCCGTTGGTGGTGCCGGTGATGGCCCGCGTGTCGCAGCGCCGTACCGATTTCCTCAACACCGCCTATCGCGAAGCCGGGCTGCCGCCGGAAGACGCCATCAACCGCGCGCGACTGACCTATGCCGCCTACGTCGGCTTCCTGCAGCTGAACTTCACGCTGGGCCTGCCGCGCCTGGGCCACGACGAGTTCGATGCCTACATCGAACACATGATCGCGACCCTGATCCCCGCCTGATCCCGGCGAAAACCTGAACACGAGCACACGGGCGCCTTCGGGGCGCCCTTTTTGCTGCGTCTGACCTTGCAATGCCAGTTTTCGCAACATAGTGTTTTGGCTCTTATTTGGCTGAAGACCAAACTTGAAGACCAACTTGGGAGAAACCATGGCAAGCAAGCTGGAAGCGCTGCAACACTGGGTCAACGACGTGGCCGCCCTGACCCGTCCCGCCCACATCCACTGGTGCGACGGATCGGACACCGAATACCAGTCCCTGGTACGGCAAATGCTGGCCGATGGCACCCTGATCGAGCTGAACCAGCAGACCCATCCGGGCTGCTACCTGCATCGCTCGAACCCGTCCGACGTGGCCCGGGTCGAGCAGCTCACCCTGGTCTGCCACCCGGAGCAGGAAGACGCTGGCCCGAACAACCACTGGATGGCTCCGGCCGACGCCCACGCCAAGATCGACGCGCTGTTCGACGGCTGCATGGAAGGGCGCACCATGTACGTGATCCCGTATTGCATGGGGCCGATCGACTCGCCGCTGTCGCGCTGCGGCGTGGAGATCACCGACAGCCCGTACGTGGTCGCCAACATGAAGATCATGACCCGCATGGGCGCGGCCGCGCAGGCGCGCATCGAGCGGGAAGCGGCCTTCGTGAAGGGCCTGCACTCCACCGGCGAGCTCGATCCCGAACGGCGCTGGATCATGCACTTCCCGGCCGAGAAATCGATCAAGTCCTACGGCTCCGGCTACGGCGGCAATGCGCTGCTGGGCAAGAAGTGCCACGCCCTGCGCATCGCCAGCAACCAGGCACGCGAGGAAGGCTGGCTGGCCGAGCACATGCTGATCGTGGGCATCGAGAATCCGCAGGGCGAAACCCACTACATCGCCGCCGCGTTTCCGTCCGCCTGCGGCAAGACCAACCTCGCCATGCTGATTCCGCCGGAAGGCTATCGCCGCGATGGCTGGAAGGTGTGGACGGTCGGCGACGACATCTGCTGGATGCATCCGGGCAAGGATGGCCGCCTGTACGCGATCAATCCCGAGGCCGGTTTCTTCGGCGTGGCCCCGGGCACCAGCAACAGCACCAACCCGAACGCGCTGAAGAGCGTCTCGCACGACACCATCTTCACCAACGTCGCCGTCACAGCCGACAACCAGCCGTGGTGGGACGGCCTGCCCGGCGAGCCGGTCACCGACTGGCAGGGGCGCCCGTACGATCCCGCCAACGGCCCGGCCGCGCATCCCAACTCGCGCTTCACGGTCAGCGCAAAGCAATGTCCGACCTGGTCGGAGAAGGCCGAGGCGCCGCAAGGCGTGCCGATCAGCGCCATCGTGTTCGGTGGGCGCCGGCCGTCGCTGCTGCCGCTGGTGATGGAAGCCTGTGACTGGACCCATGGCGTGCTGATGGGCGCCGCGATGGGTTCGGAAACCACTGCCGCCGCCACCGGCGCGGTCGGCGTGCTGCGCCGCGACTCGATGGCGATGAAGCCGTTCTGCGGCTATCACTACGGCGACTACTTCGCGCATTGGCTGGCGCTGGACAAGGCCGGCGCGAAGCTGCCGAAGATCTTCCACGTCAACTGGTTCCGCAAGGGCGCCGACGGCAAGTTCCTGTGGCCCGGCTTTGGCGAGAACCTGCGCGTGCTGGAATGGATGATCGAGCGCGTGAAGGGCACCGCACGCGGCGTGCAGACGCCGATCGGCACCTTGCCCGCCCGCAACGAGCTGAAGCTCGACGGCCTGGCCCTCAAGCCCGGCCAGATCGACGAGCTGCTCGCGGTGGACAACGCCGGCTGGCAGACTGAAATCGAAGCGATCGGCGAATACCTGGAAAGCTTCAGCCCGCGCCTGCCCGAACGCCTGCGCCAGGAGCGCCAGCGCGTAGCCGATGCGCTGGATGCGGACGCCACCTCTCCCCGCACCGCCACGGCCTAGGAGCGTGGGCGGTAGAAACTTTCGAGGCGAAAAAGTGGCTGCGTGAGGACAGATTTGACCAGCTTCGCTGTTATGAAGCGCTTCGACGATTCGCCGGCCCATAGTGGTTCTATGGGCCAAGAAGCGACGGAGATATGGACCACGCAGGCGCTTTTGCAGCCCGGAAGATTTCTGCCGCCCACGCTCCTAGGGAAGGTCTGATTTTGCTCGTCATCCCAGCGAAAGCTGGGATCCAGTGCCTGTAGGTCTTCGAATGCAAAGGCACTGGATTCCTGCTTCCGCAGGAATGACGAGCAAGAAGCCGATTGATCAGACCTTCCCTAGTTCTACTGTGTCAATAAATACGTCTAATACTCGGATGCGCCCTGCCGCAGCAAGGACATCGCGCCAACTGTCGCGCGATCAGGCGGGCGAGACGAAAGTGCACGGTTGCGATCGAGAGCGGTTGATGGCGCTGCATCGGTCCCAGCCCCACGCGGGCGGAAGCCTTCGGGTACGGCAGGTGCTTTGAATCGAGCACGGTTTTTTTTACTGCCGCGCAAGCGCTCCAGCGTCAGGAAGCCGTAGGCCGCGATACACAGGCTGGCGTGGTGATGAAAGCCGCGCCAGTTGCGCCCTTCGTAGTGACCCAAGCCGAGTTCTTGCTTGAGTTCCAGGTAGTCCCGCTCGATGCGCCAGCGGCCCTTGATGGTGCCGACAAGGGCCTTGAAGGGGGTCGCTTCCGGCAACGTCGAAAGCCAGTAGCGCAGCGGTTCGGCGTCGCCGCTAGGCCATTCGATGACCAGCCATTCGGGCGCACGATCACGGTCGTCGTGGGCGGCGACCACACGTACGCGGGCGAAGCGGCCGGACAAGGGTTCGGCGGAACCCTGCCGCCAGGTGATGGTGCGATACGCTCGCGCCGGCAACGCCTGCGCCAGCGCACGCACACCGATCGGTCGGTGCGCCGCATCGCGGCATACCCGCACGCGGGGACGTCCGCTCCCCGTCGCAGGTGGTGGTGGCGTGGCCGGTTGATGCTTACCCCACCACACCGCCGTGAGCGGCCTGACGCCCAGCGCGTAGATCAGATCTTGCGTGCTCAGCTCATCGCGAAGCGTGCTGTCATCGCCGTAGGCGGCATCACCCAACACGACGCCTCGCGGCACGCCCGCCGCAACGGCGGCGCGGATCTGTGCCGCAGCGATCTGGTTCTTGGTCAGAAAGCCGACTGAAGCGGGCACCCCAACAGTGGCGCATCGCTGCGGGTCGTCGATCCATTCGGCCGGCAAGTACAGCTGATACGCCAACGGCAGACTGTTTGAGTCCGTCGCCAGCGACAAGCTCACCGCCACCCGGCAGTTGTCGGTCTTGCCGGTCTCCCCGCAATACTGGCGCGCTACGCCCACCGAGTGCTTACCCTTCTTCGGAAAGCCGGTGTCATCGATGATCCAGAAGCGCGGTGCGGTGCCGCCGTGCGTCAGTACAGGCAACACCTGCTCGGCCACAGCGGCCAGCAAGGCGTCGTCGCTCCATGCCGACGTCGACACCAGGTGATGCATCGACTGATGGGTCGAGCGCACGTCTTGCGGTCGCACCCGTGCTGCCATCGGCTCCACGCTCTTGCGCCCGCCAGGCAGCATCAAACCCTGCAGGTACCAGCGCGTAGGCAATGCCCGGTCCGCGTGTCCCATGGCGGCAACCATCGCCTCGCCATACTGTTCAAACCGTGCTTCCAGACCGATGCCCATGACCCACCTCCTCGCAGGTTGCTAGAAGATGCCGTGATCATGCCGTGTTTTTATTGACACAGTAGAACTAGCTAGCCTGAACCCTCATCCGCCTGCCGGCACCTTCTCCCGATGGGAGAAGGGAACACACGCGTTGCCTCGCGGCGCTTTTGAGCCCATACCCCTCCGGGAGAGGAGTTTGGGGTGAGGATACGGAGTCGCTACCGCGCTGCGATTCGTGCGGCCCTTCCCCTGTGCGCGGAAAGAGAGGCTGCAGCAAGACATTGCGGCAATCCGCTTAAACGCTTGTGCCCGGGCGTGCATCCAAGCTGGCAAGATGATCGCCGCCTGCACCACCGGAAGTTCCATGCCACCTGCTCCTGCCGAGGGACACCCCGACACGGTCGACGTGGAAGCGGCGGTGCGCGGTGATCGGGCGGCGTTCCAGCGGATCTACCAGCGACACGTGGGTCGCGTCCACGGCGCGGTCTACCGTTTGGCTGGCTACGACCACGCACGCGCCGAAGATCTCACCCAGGAAGCCTTCGTGCGTGCCTGGCAAAAACTGGACAGCTTTCGCGGACAAAGCGCATTCGGCACCTGGCTGTACCGTCTGGCGGTGAATGTGGCGCTGATGGACATCCGCGCGCGCGGTGCCGATCCGGTCGGCTTCATGGATGAGGACAGCCTGCCCGATCACTGCGAAACGCCGTTCTGCGCCGCCGAACGCGAAGAGCTGGAACACGCGATCGGACGCCTGCCGCCACGCGCCCGCGCCGTCCTGGTGCTGCACGACGTGGAAGGCTGGCGGCACGAGGACATCGGACTGGAGCTGGGCATGGCGGTGGGATCGTCGAAGGCACAACTGCATCGTGCCCGCGGTCTGTTGCGCAAGGCACTCGGAGAAGACTCATGAACGAATTCGAATGGCGTCGACAAATGCGCGAATTGCGCCAGCCGCTTGCGCCCCCGCACGAGCTGTGGAACCGCATCGATGCCGCGCTGGACAGCGCCACGACGGCGGCAAAACCGGTGCGCCGGCCGTGGCATTGGCTGCCCGCCATCGGCATCGCCGCGGCGCTGGTCCTTGCCGGTTGGTTCGGCGGCCGCCTGCAGCAGCAACTGCAACCGACCCCGGCCGTCGCATCCGCGTCGCAACCATGGAAACCGGCCGACCCGCGCCTGGCCGGCGCCGCGATCGAGCTCACCGCTGCCCAGATCGAACTGCGCCAGGCATTGCAACAGGCGCCCAATTCAACCGCCCTGCAACAATTGCTGGCGAACACCGAACGACAGCAGGCCAGCCTGCGCCAGCTCGAACACCAGGCCGGCTGAGGCCACGAGGATTCCCATGAAAACCGCACGCTACCTCCCGCTGCTGCTCTGCCTCCCGTTCGGCCACGCACTGGCCGACACGCCGATCCAGTTGCAACACGTCGCCACGTCCACTGCCCGCATCAGCATCAGCAACGTCGCCGGCGAAGTGCATGTCACCGCATGGGATCGCAACGAGGTGCAGGTCGGCGGCCAACTCGGCGATGGCGCCAAGCCGCTGGCCATTACCGGCAGCGACGACAATCTGTCGATCAAGGTGCAGCCGCAGGGCGGTGGCGGCTGGTTCGACTGGGGCGACAGCAACCACATGGGCGCCACCACGCTCGACGTGCGCGTACCGCGCGGCGCCACCTTGCATGTGAACGTGGTCAGCGCACCGCTGGCCATCGACGGCACCCGCGGCGGCACGCTGAAACTCAACTCCATCAGCGGCCGGGTCCGCGTCAACGCACAGACCCCCAGTCTGGACGTGGACAGTGTCAGCGGCGGCATCGCGTTTTCCGGCCACGCCGATCGCGCCGACCTGCAGACCGTCAGCGGCGATATCCTCGCGCCATCGCTGGGCGACGACGCGAGGCTGCAAACGGTCTCCGGCCATATCCAGGTCAGCGGCGGCCCGTGGAAGCACTTCAAGCTCGGTACCGTTTCCGGCGATGCAACGATCAGCGGCAACCTCGCCACCAACGGGCAGATCAACATTGACAGCATGAGTGGCGACATCGATCTGCGCCTGCCCTCCGGCCTGTCCGGCTCGATCCACGCCAGCACGTTCAGCGGCGACCTGCACAGCGATTTCGGCACGCCGACATCATCCGCGCACGGCCCCGGCAGCGCGCTGGACACCACCGTCGGCGACGGCCGCGGCACGATCAAGGTGGAAACCTTCAGCGGCGACCTGCGCATCCGCAAGCAGGGCTGATCGCCGCCCACGCGCACGGCCCGCGACACGGGAAGCCGCATGGCCGGAAGGTTATCGGGACAAGTGGGTCAGACGGATTCGTCGGCGACCGCAACGCGCCGATCCGATACCGCGTCGGGGATCAGAGATCCTGGTGGTATTGCACGTATGGCGTACGTGACTGGTCCGGCTCGGGGCCGACCGGGGTGTTCGCCGCATTGCCGGACGACCACACGTTCTGCGCGCCGAAGCTCAACGAGCCCTGCCACGGCAGGTGCCAGGTGACGCCAAGATCGATGCTGCTCCAGCGGTGGTCGCCACTCAGGGCACCGGGCACGCCGGCTTCCGGTTGCATCACGCGACCGATGATGTTGCCGCTGATCGAACCGTGGTCGACGCCGAAGCTCAGCGCCTTCTGGTCCAGCGTATTGAGGCCCAGCGCATTGCCCGGCAACAACCGGATGCGCCCCACGCTGGCACCAATGTCGATACCGCTGCCGCTGCCCAAGGACATGCGACCGCGGGCATTGAACTGGGTACTGCTGTCGAAGTCGCTCAACCCGTTCACGCTGGGTGTGGCACCGGGCAGAACCCGCGGCAGCGTCGGGCTGTTGGACGTACCGTTGGTGCCCACGCTCAGGCCCACGCTGTAGCGGCCCGCGTTGTAGCTGGCGCCCACTTCGCTGCCCACGACGCGTGGCGCACGATTGGCCCAGGAGTGCTCGCTGACCCCGGCATGCGCGGTCAGATGGGGCGCCAGTCCATAGTTCAGGCTGCTCGAAGCCACCGTGCCGGCATCCACGCCGCGGAACGACAGCGGCGAGCCTTGCTCGGCTTCGCTTGCGTCGACGGCACTCGACTGCACTGACAGCACATGGCCATTCGCGCCGCGCCACAGCGGCACGGCGGAGGCATCCGTCGAGCGCACACCGGCCTGTGCCGGAGGCGCCTGCAACAGGCTGTCTCCGATCGTCTGCGATGAACTGCCGCCCAGCGACTGGCCTGCCGCGACAAGCGGCAGCAGCAACAGCGGCAATGTAAGCAGCAAGCGGCGCATGATGATCTGGCTAAAGCCCCCGTTTAACAGATAAAGCCTGTGGAGACAGGAAGTTCCACGGCACCGAGTATACGTCGTTTTACTTCTTTCTAACACCCTGTTTTTGCGGTTTGCGGCACGAAATGATCCTTTTTTCGCCCGAAAACCGGCACAAAACGTGCTACGAGAGGCGTCCGGGTCGGGGAATCGCCGCAATTGCTCACGACAAAGCCACGCCATCCGGATATATAGTCACGGCGTCATCCAGCTGCATAGACCCGACACCCTCCGATGAGTTCAGTGCCCGACAGCAGTCCCGCCCTGTCCCTTCGGCCCAAAGGGGCGGCCGAGGCGGTGCTGTACGACAGCGTGGAACAGCTGTCTGACGCCAGCGACGCCGCCAGCGTGCTGAACATCTGTACCGAGGCGATCCATCGGCTCGGCATCCGCGGCCACGTCCACTGGCGCCCGACCAGTGAACCCGCGGCCCCGACGGCACTGGATCTTGCGCGAGATGCGCAAGGATTGCGCACGCTGGTGCTGGACGACCCCGGCGCACTCGACCCGGTCCTGCGCGATCAACTGGCCTGGCTGGGCCGACTGGTGACCAGCCGCTTGCGCCAGCAGGCCGAAACCAGCCGCCTGTACGAAGCGATTTCACGCCTGGCCCTGGCCGAACGCCTGCAGCGCGCGCTGTATGCCATCGCCGAGCAGGCCGGATCGACGCACTCCATGCCCGAGATGATGCGCTCGCTGCACGCCATCGTCGCCAGCCTGATGTACGCCGAGAACTTCTTCATCGTGCTGTACGACGCCAGCACCGGCACCGTGCGCTATCCCTACTTCGTGGACACGGCCGATCCGCAGCCGCCGTTGCCCGAGCAGGACATTCCACTGCAGGACATCCACCACAGCCTGACCTGGAACCTGCTCAAGAGCAGCCAGCCGATCATGGGCTCGATGCCGGAGCTGATGCGGCAGTTCGAAGGTCATTTCGAACTGGTCGGACCAGCCTGCGAACACTTCCTGGCCGTGCCGCTGCTGCGCGATGGCCGCGTGGTCGGCGGCATCGTGATCCAGAGCTATCGCACCGATACGCACTACACGACGCAGGACCGCGAACTGCTCGGCTACGTGGCGCAGCACGTGCAGACCGCACTGGAACGGCGCGAGGCGCAGTCGGAACTGGAACACCGCGTGGCCGACCGCACCGCGGCGCTGCGTGCCGCCAATCGCGTACTGCGCCAGCAGGTGCTGGAACGCCAGCGTGGCGAACGCCTGCAAACGGCGTTGTTTCGCATCGCCGAACTGGCCAGCGCCCCCGAAGGCAGCGATGATTTCTACGCGGCCATGCATCGCGTGATCGGTGGCCTGTTGTATGCGCGCAACTTCTACATTGCCCTGCTCGAGGAGCAGGGTCAGCGCATCAGCTTCCCCTATTCGGTGGACGAAATCGACGGCGTGCGCCTTGCTCGCGAGCCCGGCTGCGGCGCCACCGAATACGTGCTGCGCCATGGCCAGCCGCTGCTGGCGGATCGTGCCGCCTTCGACCGTCTCGCCGAACAGGGCGAATGCACCCAAACCGGCGCGCGCTCGGTGTGCTGGCTTGGCGTGCCGCTGCGCTGGGACAACCAGGTGAAGGGCGCGCTGGTGGTGCAGAGCTATTCGCCCGAGCACATGTACGACGCGCGCGACCAGGAACTGCTGACCTTCGTCAGCTACCACGTGTCCAATGCGCTGCAACGCAAGCACGGCAACGAATCGCTGAAGCACGCCTACGCCAACCTGGAACGCCGGGTCACCGAACGCACCCGCGCGCTGGCGCTGGCCAACCGCGACCTGCGTGAACAGATCGCCGAGCGCGAACGCGTGGAACGACGGCTGAAATACGAGACCCTGCACGACTCGCTCACCGGCCTGCCCAACCGCACCTTCCTGTTGCAACGGCTGGAACACTCGCTGCAGAAATACCAGCACGATCCCGCCACGCTGTTCGCCGTGCTGTTCATCGACCTGGATCGCTTCAAGGTGATCAACGACTCGGTCGGCCACCTGATCGGCGATGACCTGCTGTTCCAGGTGGGTGGCCGCATCCGCGCCTGCCTGAAGACGCGCGACATCGTGGCGCGACTGGGCGGCGACGAGTTCGCGGTCTTGCTGGGCAACGTGGAAAGCCAGGCCACCGCGGTGCAGATTGCCGAACGCATCATCGGCGAGCTGCAGGTGCCATTCCGCTTGGGTGCCAAGGAGGTGTTCACCTCCGCTTCCATCGGCGTCACCATCGCCGGCCCGCACTACCAGCGCCCCGAGGAACTGCTGCGCGATGCCGACTCGGCAATGTATCGCGCCAAGGACGCCGGCCGTCACTGCACGGCGGTGTTCGATGATCGCCTGCGCTATGAAGCACTGTCGCTATTGGAGATGGAAGGCGACCTGCGCCGGGCGCTGAACCGGCGCGAGTTTGTGCCGTTCTACCAGCCCATCGTGTCGCTGGAGGACGGTCGCACCGTGGGTTACGAAGCGCTGCTGCGCTGGCGCCATCCGGAACGCGGCCTGCTCTCGCCCGGCGACTTCCTTGCCGTGGCCGAGGAAAACGGCAGCGCGGAAAACATCGACTGGCAGATTTTCGAACAGGTCTGCGCGCAAGCCCGTTCACTGATCGGCGACCACGGCTTCATCAGCTTCAACGTCTCCGCCCGGCACTTCCGTTCCCCCGACCTCGACCAGCGCCTGCTCGACCTGTTCCAGGCCTACCAGGTGCCGGCAAGCCGCTTGCGCGTGGAAGTCACCGAGCACACCCTGCTGGAAAACCCGGCGCAGGTGAAACGCATCCTCGCCAACCTGCGCGCCCATGGCGCCGGCATCGCGCTGGACGATTTCGGCACCGGCTATTCCTCGCTGAGCTACCTGCACCAGTACCCGATCCAGACCCTGAAGATCGATCGTTCCTTCATCGTGGAAATGGAACACGCCGGCGGCGTGGCCGTGGTCCGCGCCATCCAGGTGTTGGCCGACTCGCTGGGCATGCAGGTGATCGCCGAAGGCATCGAGGAAGAACAGCAGCGCCAGGCCCTGCTGCAGATCGGCAGCCGCTTCGGCCAGGGTTTCCTGTTCTCCCATGCGCGCGCCGCCGAGGAATGGCTCGACGCCGCGCTGGCCACGACCGGCTGAGCACTCGCCGGCCAGCCCGCTTCCAGGAGCCCGCTCGCGGGCAATGCTTTTGCCGGACTGTCGTGGAAGGAAAGCATCGCCCGCGAGCGGGCTCCTGCACGAGCTTGTGTCCCGCGTTATTGCACGGTCGGTGCCGCTGTGCCGCCACCACCCAGCAAATGCTCGGCATCGATGCGATCGAAGGTGTAGCGCTGCGCGCAGAATTCGCAGATCACCTCGATTTCGCCATCGCGTGCAGCCAGCGCGGCTTCGACCTCGTCGCGACCGAGCGAGCGCAGCATCGTCTCCACCCGCTCGCGCGAACAGCTGCAACCGAACGCCAGCGGGCGTGGCTCGAACAGGCGCACCGACTCTTCGTGATACAGCCGGTACAACAGCTGTTCCGGTGGCGTGGCGAGCAGCTCGGCGGCTCCGAGCGTGGCCGTGAGATGCTCGATGCGCGTCCATGCATCAGCGTCATCCTCGACCGCATCGTGACCGCCTTCGCCCGGCAGCTTCTGCAGGATCAGGCCTGCGGCATGCTCACCGTCGGCAGCCAGCACGATTTTCGCCGGCAACTGCTCGGACTGGCGGAAATAGTTTTCCAGCGCACCGGCGAGATCGGCATGCTGCAGTTCGACCAGGCCCTGGTAACGCTGGCCACGCTCGGCATGGCCGATGGTGATCGCCATCACCGCCTGTGCCAGCGCATCCAGCCGCAGCGGATCGGCCACCTCGCCATGCCAGCGCGCCAGGCCGCGCAAGCGGCCCTGGTCGGTGCTTTCGGCAAACAGCAGATGCGGTGCACCGGCGCTTTTCAGCTCGATCGACAGCGCTCCCTCGAACTTGATGTTGCCGGTGAGCAGTGCGCTGGCCGCCAGCGCCTCGCCGAGCAGCGCGCGCAGCGGGGCCGGATAGTCGGAACGGCCGGCAACCTCGCGCCACGCCGGGCCCAGCCGCACCAGCACGCCGCGCACGCCGGCGCCTTCGAGCAGGAAGCGATGCAGCACATCATCGACAAGCACGGTTTCCACGGTTCACCTCGCATCGATACAAGCCGCCTGATATGGGGCCGGCATGGCACGGGACAATACACGACGTCCCCGACCCGGGCGACGGGAACCCACCCGCAGACAGGGTTGGCGCCAGGTCTGGAAGCCGCTCACACGGCCATTTCCCCGGATTCCCTATACTGACCCGAGCTCACTCTGCCTGGTTGCCATGTCCCGTCGTCCCTTGTTGCGTCGCCTGCTGCGCTGGCTCGCGATCCTCGTGCTGGCCTGGGTGTCGCTCACCTGGCTGGCGGTGCTGGTGATGCGCTTCGTGCCGCCGCTGACCTCGGCGGTGATGATCGAGCGCCAGCTCGGCGCGTGGGTCCACGGCGAGAAGGATTTCCACCTGCACCACCACTGGGTGCCGTGGTCGCAAGTGTCGCCCTACGTGCCGCTGGCGATGATGGCCGGCGAGGACCAGAAATTCCCGTTCCACCACGGCTTCGATTTCGACTCGATCCACGAGGCGATCGATGCCGCCGACGAGGGCAAGCGCCTGCGCGGCGCCAGCACGATCAGCCAGCAGACCGCGAAGAACCTGTTCCTGTGGAATGGCCGCAGCTTCGTGCGCAAGGGGCTGGAGGCGTATTTCACCGTGCTGCTGGAAATCACCTGGCCGAAGCAGCGCATCCTCGAGGTGTACATGAACATCGCCGAGCTGGGCAACGGCATCTACGGTGTGGGTGCGGCCAGCGACATCTACTACCACGAACCGCCCGCGCGCATCAGCCCGGCACAGGCGGCGCGACTGGCGTCGGTACTGCCCAGCCCGCGACGTTTCCACGTCGACCGCCCCAGCGCCTACGTGCAGCGCCGTACCGACTGGATCGGCCAGCAGATGCGCCAGTTGGGCGGCACGGACTATTTGAAGCAACTCTCCCGTTGATGCCGGCTGCGTCAGCTTTTCCCCGGATTCGAAACCGCCCGTGCCGTTCGCTTCATCTCTCCGCCGGAGAGATGGAGTAAAAGCCGCAGCACTTCGCTAGCATGCGAATGTTTCCTCGCAAGGTGCCGTGCATGTCGCAGCTCACCGTCGTCGTTCCCGCCTACAACGAATCCGCCGTGCTGGAACAGTTCCACCAGCGCCTTGGCGCGGTGCTCGACGCGTTGCCGCTGCATTGCGACGTGCTCTATGTCGACGACGGCAGCGACGACGATACCTGGGCCATCATCACGGCGTTGGCGGCGCGCGATCCACGCTGCGGCGGGCTGAAGCTGTCGCGCAACTTCGGCAAGGAGGCCGCGCTCACTGCCGGGCTGGATCATGTCGTTGCCGATGCCGCCGTGGTCATCGATGCCGACCTGCAGGATCCCCCCGAGCTGATTCCCGAACTGGTCGCGCAATGGCAGGCCGGACACGACGTGGTCTACGCCACGCGTAGCGCGCGTGCCGGCGAGAGCGGTTTCAAGCGCTTCACCGCGGCAGCGTTCTATCGCTCGATGGAGAAGCTGTCCGACACCACGGTGCCGCGCGATACCGGCGACTTCCGCCTGCTTTCGCGTCGTGCGCTCGACGCGCTGCGCCAGTTGCGCGAGCGCCAGCGTTTCATGAAAGGCCTGTTCGCGTGGATCGGCTACCGCCAGACCGCCGTCTACTACCAGCGCGACCCGCGCCAGGCCGGCCAGACGAAATGGAATTACTGGCGCCTGACCCAGCTGGCCATCGAGGGCATCACCTCGTTCTCCACCGCACCGCTGCGACTAGCCACCTGGACCGGCCTGGCAGCGGCGCTGTTCGCCTTCGTCTACGGTTTGTGGGTGCTCGCCAGCGCCCTGCTCTACGGCAACTCTGTTCGCGGCTATCCGTCGCTGATGGTGGTGATCCTGTTCCTCGGCGGCATCCAGTTGCTGGCACTCGGCGTGATCGGCGAATACCTGGGCCGCAACTACGCCGAGAGCAAGCAACGCCCGCTGTATTTCATCGAGGAACAACGCCGGCCCGGCGCCCCCACGCCGGCTTCACGCCCGCCGCACGCGCCCGCGCTAGACTGACCCCACGCGGCCAGCCCGCGGCCGCCGGGAGGTTCGACATGCGTCAGGTCAGGCATCTGCTGGAACGGAAAGGCAACGACATCTTCGCCATTGCGCCCGAGGCGCCCGTGCTCGACGCGATCAAGCACATGGCCGAACAGCGCGTCGGCGCGTTGCTGGTCATGCGCGGCGAACGGCTGCTCGGCATCGTGTCCGAGCGCGACTACGCCCGCAAGGTGATCCTGCAAGGCCACTCGTCAGCCCACACCGCCGTGTCGGAAATCATGAGCAGCCCGCCGCTCACCGTCGGCCCCGCCACCGACGTGTTCGACTGCATGCGCCTGTGCACCGACCGCCGCATCCGCCACCTGCCGGTGGTGGAGGGCGAGAACGTGGTTGGCGTGATCTCCATCGGCGACCTGGTCAAGGAAGTGATCGAAGCGCAGGCCGAGCAGATCGAGCAGTTGCAGCGCTATATCAGCAGCTAGAAGCGTTTCCCGGCTGGACGCGTAGGAGCGCACCCTGTGCGCGAAAGGCTCCTGGGAGGTATCGCGAAAACCTTTCGCGCACAGGGTGCGCTCCCACCAGAAGGAACGAGGCGACGTGCCGCTCAACCCGCACGCGATGCGGCGTGGGCCGGCGGCGCCGGGCGGTCCTCCGGCAACAGGTCCGGCGACTGTCCGGCACGCCGCGCCACCCAGGTCGCCACCCCGGATATCCCTGCGCCGATCAGCGCCATGCCGGCCACGCCCATGCCCAGCTTGCCCAGTGCGCTGACGCCGCTGGTCACGACCAGGTCGCCGAAGCGCCATACCGCGGTCTCGACGAAATTCTTGCCCTTGTATCGCGTCTCGCGCGGCACGCGGGTATACAGCGCATCCACCGCCGGCTTGGTCATGCCGTAGGCAAAGCCGCGCGTGACCACCATCAGTACGGCCAGCAGCGGCACGCTCGCACCGAACAGGATCAGACTGCTACCTGCACCGACTACTGCTACCGCCGCCAGCAGCCCCACATTCACCAACGATGGCACCACAAGCCCCCAGCCGGCACCATGCCGGACCAATAACCAGCGCGTCACGCTTAGCTGCAACACCGCGCCAAGCAGATTCGTGGCCAAATCGAGGTTGTTGTAGAACTGGGTGCGGGCTACCTCGCCGGTGAAGTGCGCTTTGGCATAGTCGGCTACCAGCGCGTAAGCCAGCGTACCGATGCCGTCGCCAAACAGCATCAGCAGGGCCATGTACCTCAGGAACGGCTGCGACCACAGTGCGCGGACGCCGGCCCACAACGAGCCACCGATCACATCGTTGCCACGGCTGTGCGGCTGGAGGTCCGCCTGCGCCGAAAGGCGCAGCAGTAGCGCAAGCGACAAGCTCAAGGCCAGCGCCGACACCACAAGCAGCGGAGCCACCCCGATCAGCTGCACCAGGAACTTGGTCACCAATGGGCCGAAGATGGCTCCGGCCATGCCGCCCAGCGCGATCAGCGAAAATGCCTTGCGCGCCTCGCCACTGGAAAAGATGTCGGCCATGAAGCTCCAGAACAGCGACACCACGAACAGGTTGAACACGCTGACCCACACGAAAAACACCACCCCCAGGGTGCGCGCACCGATGCGGTCCTGCGCGAGAAAAGCCGGCACGAAGGCCAGCAGGCACAGGATGAAAAAGCTGTAGCTCCAGCCCAGCAGCCGGCGACGCGGGAAACGCGCCACCAGCATGCCGAAGACTGGCGTCAGCAGCAGCATCACCACAAATACTGCGCCGTAGAAAAGCGGCAACGACTGCGAGCCCACCGCACCACCGAGCTGGTTCATCACCGGTCTGATGATGTAATACGACGTCAGCACGAAGAAAAACGCGAGTGCGGACAGCACGGCGGTGGAGCGTTCGCTCGCAGCGACTTGTGGGGACGAGCTCACCGATGGTATCCAGCATGGGTCGCGGCAAGCCTAGCATGCGCGCGACTCCGTTCAGACTACGGGGGGAACCGATGAACTACGACTATGTGATCGTGGGTGCCGGCTCGGCCGGTTGCGTGCTGGCCAACCGGCTCAGCGCTTTGCCGGGGCGCCGCGTCTTGCTGCTGGAAGCCGGCCCGTCCGACTGGAACCCATTGCTCCACATGCCCGCAGGCATCGCCCGACTGGCCAACAATCGCCAGCTGAACTGGGGTTACGTCACCGAGCCGGAGCCGGCTCTGCTCGGACGACGCCTGTGGTGGCCGCGCGGACGCACCCTGGGCGGCTCCAGCTCGATCAATGCCATGTGCTACATACGCGGTGTGCCGGGCGACTACGACGGCTGGGCAGCCACTACCGGCGATCCGCGCTGGTCGTGGGCACAGGTGCTGCCGTGGTTCCTGCGCAGCGAGGACAACAGCCGGGGTGCCAGCGACTGGCATGGCACCGGCGGACCGCTGGGCGTCTCCGACCTGCGTTATCACAACGAACTCTCCACCGCCCTGGTCGATGCGGCGGCCAGCGACGGCCACGCCCGCAACGACGACTTCAATGGCGCCAGCCACGCCGGCTTCGGGCTGTACCAGGTCACCCAGCGCGACGGCGCACGTTGTTCGACGGCCACGGCCTTCCTGAAGCCGGTGCGCGAGCGCAGCAACCTGCATGTACGCACGCATGCGCTGGTCGAGCGCGTGCTGATCGAGCAGGGTCGCGCCGTCGGCGTGCAAGTGCGTGGCCGCCATGGCAGTGAACGCATCGAGGCCGGCGAAGTGATCCTTGCCGGCGGTGCGGTCAACTCGCCGCAACTGCTGATGTTGTCCGGCCTCGGCCCGGTCGACCACTTGCGCGAGCACGGCATTGCGCCGATCGCGAACCTGCCGGGCGTGGGCGGCAACCTGCAGGATCACCTGGATATCTGCACGCTCGACGGCTGCCGACCGCACGTCAGTTACGACCACCTCAACGAACTCGCCACCGGCTGGCGCTGGTGGCGCCATCGCGATGGGCCCGGCAGTTCCAACGTGGCCGAGGCCGGCGGTTTCGTGCGCAGCGCACTGGCCGAGGACGAACGCTGCGACCTGCAGTTCCATTTCGTGCCGGCCCTGCTCGACGACCACGGCCGCCACCGCTTGCCCGGCGACGGCTACACCTTGCATGCCTGCGTGCTGCATCCGCGCAGCCGCGGCCAGTTGCGGCTGCATTCGGCCGATCCGGCGCAACCGGCCGCGATCCACGCGAATTACCTGAGCGATGCGGAAGGATTCGACTTGCAGCGGATGATCGTGGCGGCACGAGTGTCGCGCGAGATCCTCGACCAAGCGGCGTTCGACGCCTATCGCGGAGGCCCGGTATTCCCCGAACGCCGGCTGCAGAGCGACGCCGAATACGCCGAGTTCATCCGACGCAAGGCCGAGACCATCTATCACCCGGTGGGTACCTGCCGCATGGGCAGCGACGACGCCGCCGTGGTCGACAGCGAATTGCGCGTGCATGGCGTGCAAGGCTTGCGCGTAGTGGATGCCTCGGTGATGCCGACGCTGCCCAGCGGCAACACCAACGCACCGACGATCATGATCGCCGAGCGCGCCAGCGCATGGATCCTCGACGAGCCGTTTTGCGGCGTTGCCGGATGATGCCTGCATCCGGATCCGAACGAACTGGCCTGAGACTTGTCGCAGACTGTAGCGTCTCCAGCATCTCCGCCTGCCCTGAACCCCACGTGCACGCGCCCGTCGCCGCGCCGTTGTGAACGGCGACACGCTGCATGACAATCGGAAGGACCACGAACGCACGCAATGATTCCACGCATCCGCATCTTCGCCGCCTCCGGGCCACGCTCCAACGCCAAGTCAGACCGCCGCCCCATGCCGTTTCGCTCCATGTCCCTGTTGATCGCCGGCCTGCTCGGCCTGGCCAGCCTGCCCTGCAGCGCCTACGCTGCTGCACCCACGCAACCCGCCACGCGTCCCACGTCGCAATCCACGCACGACACACTGTCCCCCGCACGCGTGAAAGCGGCCCTTGCCGACTACACCCGCTGGCTGGACACGCTGCAGCAGCGTCACGAAGTGGCCGGACTGGCCACCGCGGTGGTCTACGGCGACAAGGTGATTTACGAACACACCAGCGGCTACGCCGACGCTGCCACCGGCTCGAAGGTGACACCGACCACCGTGTTCCGCCTGGCTTCGCTGTCCAAGGCCTTCGCCACCGCGACGGCCGGCTTGCTGATCGATGATGGCCGCTTCAGCTGGAACACCAAGCTGATCGACGTGCTGCCGTTCTTCAAGCTCAAGGATGCGCAGGCGTCCAGCGCCGCCACCGTGGGTGACATCCTCGGCCAGCGCATCGGCCTGCCACGCAATACCTACGACAACCTGCTCGAGGACAACGTCCCCTACGAGGAGCTGGTGCGCAAGCTGGACGAAGTGGACCTCACCTGCGACGTCGGCCAGTGCTATGGCTACCAGAACGTGGCCTTCAGCCTGATCGGCGACGTGATCTACGCCGAGACCGGGGACTTCTACTACCACCAGGTCGACAAGCGCCTGTTCTTCCCGCTTGGCATGCATTCGGCCAGCTACGGGCGCGCCGCACTGGAAGCCAACAAGAACTGGGCCCATCCGCATCGCAAGAGACGCGATGGCTGGGTGCCCTACGAACCCCGCGAGGCCTACTACCGCGTGGCACCTGCCGCCGGCGTCAACGCCAGCTTGCGTGACATGGAGAAATGGCTGGTCGCGCAAATGGGTGGACGCCCGGACGTGCTGTCGCCGGCCCTGCTCAAGGTGCTGCACGCGCCCGGCGTCGCCACACCTTCGGAACTGCACTCCACGCCGTGGCGGCGTGCCCGCCTCACCAGTGCCAACTACGCACTGGGCTGGCGCGTGTTCACCTACGCCGGGCAGACCATGATCTTCCATGCCGGCGCCGTGGAAAGCTATCGCACGCTGATCGCGTTCTTCCCGAAATACCGCTTCGGCGTGGTGATGTTGCGCGACTCGCCCGGACTGACGCCCGCCGCCGTGGTGCCGATGTTGTTCGACAGCGTGCTCGGCCTGCCGCATGAGGACTGGGCCGGGGTCGAACACCCGCTGCCCGTGAAGAAAGCCCGCCCCACCCGACACCATCGCAGCCGGGCTCGCCATCACCGACGCTGAGCGTTCGTGAATTTTCAAGCTCACGGCCCGGCCGTGGCAAAGTCATGGATGACCGGCATGAGGCTACGCAGGAGCGGCGACTACCCGATGGCCGGACGCAAAGCCGATGAATGTTCCGCGAAGGCCCGGGGCATGCGCCGGACGTGCCGATGGAAAATTCCGCATGATGCCGAATTTTCCACGGGCGCCGGGCGAATGCACGGTCGCGACTGACAGCGGCAGCCAACGAAAAAGGGCGAAGCATCGAAATGCTCCGCCCTTTTCGTAGTGGTACAACCCGCGGCGTTACTGGCGCAGCTTGAACTGGATGCGACGACGCAGTTCGGTGGCCACCGGCTGGCCGTTGCGCATGGCCGGTTGGAACCTCCAGCGATTCACGGCCTCCAGTGCGGAGCGGTCGAACACGTGCCGTGGCTGTGCCTGCGCCACCTTGGCATCACGCACCTTGCCCTCGGTATCCACCTTGAAGTCCACTTCCACCCAGCCCTCGGTACCCGATCGCTGGGCCTGGGTCGGATAGCGCGGATTGACCTGCCGGGTCAGCACGGCATCGCGCGTCACACCCGTGCTGCTGGCGGGCCCGCTGGCAGCAGCCGTTTCCGGGGAGGCGGATGCCGGTTGCTGCGCCTTCTGCTGTGCAGCCAGCGCCTGCTGCTTCTGCTGCTCGGCCTGCGCGGCAGCCTGCTCCTGCGCCAGCTTCGCCGCCGCCACCTTGTCCGCGGCGGCCTTCTGTGCGGCCAGCTGCTGCTGATGCTGCTGATCGAGCTGCTTCTGCTGCTCCTGGTCCAGCGTCTTGCGCTGGGCATCGAGCTTGGAACGCAGGATGGTCAGAGTGAAGTTGGTCGGATCGGCCTTGGTCAGCAGGTCGATCTCGCGCTGCGCCTCGTCGAAGTTGCGCTGGTTGATCGTCTGCTCCGCCGCGGAGGCGGCGAACGGGAACGTTTCACGCAAGGCATCGGTGGCAACCTGGTTGCCCGGCTGCTTCTCCAGCACCTTCAGATAGAACTCGAAGGCGTTGTTGCCGGCCGGCGCCAGGTAACGCTGTTCCTTCATCGCCTTGCCAGCTTCGGACAGCAGCTGGTTCACGCTCATCGCTTCCACGTTCACCGGAGCCGCGGCGACATGGTCGACGGTCACGGGCGTGGACGGATGGCCGCCATTGTCCGCAGCCACCAATTCCTGGTGCGGCATGAAAATCAGGAACCAGGCGGCGGCGGCCAGCAAAACGACGACGACGACGACGGCTAGAATGACGGGCCGGACGGCCCCACGCGCACGGCGGCGCGCACTGTACATGTATCGGGTATCCATGATCTCTCGCTGAGTGGCATCAGATACCCGCGCTTCCCCCCTGTGAATCCAGGAGCGCCGAGCCCCCTGGCTCGCCGCAGCGCGGATGGCGGAAAGGTAGCGCTATTGGGCCAGCTCGGCAAATCGGGGCCGGGATCACGGCACGCCGGCCGGATTTCCTCTAGCCGCATGGCCGCAAAATGTCACCCCGGAAACGAAGCGTCCCGGCACGGGGCCGGGACGAAGTACTCTCGAAAGGTCTCCCCGCGCTGGGCACCGCAGGGAGGCAAGTCGATCTACGATCTTGTCTTTGTGTACTTACTTCTTCTTGGCTTTCGCCTTGGGCTTCGCGGTACGGGTGGCCTTGACCACGCGTGCCGGTGCAGCCTTCTTGGCAGCGGCCTTGCGCGGTGCAGCCTTCTTTGCGCCGACCTTCTTCACGGCGACCTTCTTGACCGCAGCCTTCTTGGCGGCAGCAGGGCGCTTGGCAGTCGCCTTCTTGGCGACCTTCTTCGCAGCGGCTTTCTTGGCAGCCGGCTTGCGAGCCACCGGCTTCTTGGCGGAAGACTTCTTCGCCGCGACTTTCTTCACGGCAGCCTTCTTCACGGCAGTCTTCTTGACTGCGGTTTTCTTGACGGCTTTCTTGGCGGCCTTTTTGGCGGCCGGTTTCTTGGCAGTGGTTTTCTTGGCAGTGGCCATGGTTCGTCTCAGCTCCTCATCAGTTGGCAGTGTTTGCCCAGTAAAAGCGTGCAGGAACGCCTCAACCAACAAGTCGCTATTGGTGGCGTGCCGAAGATTGTTCACTTGGCGATAGGTACGCAGATCGGAAAGAAGCCGAAGCACATGCATCGGAATGGAGACCGTGATCTTGCGTACCGACCCGGCCTTCTCACCGTGCTCTACATAGGGCTTTACGAATTTCGATAGTGCCATGACGCCTGTTCCCCGTAATCTGAAGCGAAAGCTATTCCTGAAGATTTCTTCTGTCAATTGATTTTAGCCATGAAATCAATCTGTTTCATCCACCCCGCAAGGGGCCCGGAAGCCCGTCACTGCGGCATTCCGAGAGCCATTTGGAAATATGCAAATGGACGTCCATACGTCCATCACTGAAACAGCGCAAAACAACCCCATCCACGGGAGGCCGCATGGCACAAGGCTTTCCCCGTGTTGATCCACGCCATCACGCAACTTGCGTCATATGCCGACGTGTCGAATGATGGCGCCGGAAAGCGCGTTCCGCAGGGTCGTGAATACCTCCTGCCGCATGAACGGAACGCCACTGAAATCCATCCATCGACCAGCGAAAAAAGCATCAGGCACATCGCCACGAGCGTGCCGACGAGAGTCCGATGAGCACCTGGCGGCATCACGCGAATGCGGAAAATCGATCCACCCACTCGCGCCTGCATCTGCGATGGACGTCCATCGCGCACAGCCCGCGCGACGGGATCGGTGTGCAGGATGCACGCACGTCACGCGATCGAGCGACAACGAAAACCCCGTTCGTTCCCTGCCTGCTCGCGCAGCATCCACCGCGACCAGCCGCATCACGAAAACGCCGCCGGCTGCTTGCGCGGCCGACGGCGTCCTGGTGCACGTGATGCGATCAGTGGTCTTCGTTCTCGATCAACTCGGCATAGGCATCGGCGTCGAGCAACTCGTCCAGCTCGGCGCGATCGCTCATGCGCACGGTGAAGATCCAGCCATCGCCATAGGCGTCTTCGTTGATGATCTCGGGCTTGTCGCTGAGCGCCTCGTTCACTTCCACCACCTCGCCGGAAACCGGCGAATAGATGTCCGAGGCCGCCTTCACCGACTCCAGCACCACCGCGCCGTTGCCGGCCTGGACGCTGGCGCCGACTTCCGGCAGCTCGACATAGACCAGGTCACCAAGCTGGCCCTGGGCATGGTCGGAGATACCCACGCGCACCAGGCCGTCGTCTTCGACGCGGGCCCACTCGTGGGACTTGAGGAATTTCAGATCGCCGGGAATCTCGCTCATGATCGGGTCCAGTCGTTAGGTGTCGGGTGAGGCAGGTGGCGATTCTAGCCATTTCCGCCCTTGGGCAACATGCCCGGTTCTTGCATCAGATGCCTTCGCAGGGCTTGCCGTCGCGCACGAACGGATACTTCACCCGGCGTACCGGTACCTCGCGGCCACGGATGTCCACGCGGATATCGCCGGGCTCGCCGGCCGGGATGCGCGCGAAGGCCACCGCTTTCTCCAGCGTCGGGGCGAAACTGCCAGACAGGATCTCGCCCTCGCCGTTCGCGGTCAGCACTTTCTGGCCATGGCGCAGCACGCCCTTCTCGTCGAGCACCAGCCCGACCATCACGCGCTTCACGCCTTCGGCCTTCTGCTTTTCCAGCGCGGCCCGACCGATGAAGTCGCGACCCTCGTCCAGCACGATGGTCCAACCAAGGTTGGCTTCCCACGGCGAGACGGTTTCGTCCATGTCCTGCCCGTAGAGGTTCATGCCCGCCTCCAGGCGCAGGGTGTCGCGCGCGCCCAGGCCGGCCGGTCGCACGCCGGCTGCCGCCAGGGCTTCCCACAGGGCCACGGCCTTCTCTTCGGGCACCAGGATTTCGAAGCCGTCCTCACCGGTGTAGCCGGTGCGTGCCACGAACAGCGGCATGCCACCCGGCCCCTGCGCGGCGGCAGCGGCGAACTTGCCCAGCTTCTCGATGCGCGGACGGTCTTCCGCATGCAGCAGGTCCAGCACCTTGCCGCGGGCGTTCGGGCCCTGCACGGCGATCATGGCGTAGTCAGGGCGCTCCTTCACTTCGACCCCGAACGGCGCGGCCTGCTTTTCGATCCACGCCAGGTCCTTGGCGCGGGTGGCGGCATTCACCACCACGCGGTAATGGCTGTCGTCGAAGAAGTACACGATCAGGTCGTCGATCACCCCACCCTGCTCGTCGAGCATGCACGAGTAGAGCGCCTTGCCGTGCACCTTGAGCTTGTCGACGCTGTTGGCCAGCAGGTGGCGCAGGAAGTCGCGGGTGCGCGCACCGTGCAGGTCGACCACGGTCATGTGCGAGACATCGAACATGCCGGCGTCGCGGCGCACGGCGTGATGTTCCTCGATCTGCGAGCCGTAATTGATCGGCATGTCCCAACCGCCGAAGTCGACCATGCGCGCGCCGAGCGCACGATGGGTGGCGTTGAGTACGGTCTTGTCGGTCATCGCGCAGGCACCTTGGGGAAAGACCAATTATCGCTGTCGCGCCACCACAAGCCAAGCGACCCGCCATACCAGCGCGGATGCTCAGGACTCTCGCGGCACCAGAATGCGGCGAAAGGTGAGGTTGATGCGCGGCGCCACGACGGCGCGCATCTTCGGCAAGTCATGCCGGTACAGGCGCTGCGTATCACCGGCCATGCGCAGCAGACTGCCGTGCGGCAATCGCAGTTCCAGGGTGTCACCCGCCTGCACCGATTCGCCACGGACGCGGCGACGGCGGAACCGGAAACGGCGCTCGGCACCCAGGCTCAACGAAGCGATCAACGGCTGCGGACCGAGCTCCGGCTCGTCATCGCTATGCCAGCCCATCGAATCGTTGCCGTCGCGATACAGGTTGGCCAGCACGCTGTCGAAATGGCCACCGCAGGCCTGCTCGATGCGTTCCCGCAACGCCGCCAGCGCCGCCGGCCACGCTCGCGGTTCGAAACGTGACCTTGAATACGTGTATGTCGCGCCCGGATCACCGATCCAGCAACTCAGGCGCGGCGAAGCCACCTCACGCCCGAACAGGCGCAGGCGATGCGATTCCCACGGAATATCCGCCAGCAGCCGATCCATCAGCGCATCGGCTTCATCAGCTGCCAGCCAATGCGGCAACAGCGCCACCTCCGCGCCGGGCAGATCGAGCGGCTGCCAGCCGTCACGACCGCCAGCCACATTGCCCATGCCAGCGAACAAGTCGGCGGACCCATGGTCGGTCATGGCGTCCGGCACGCCACCGTAACATCGGACCCTTCGCCGTCATGGATCATGACGAATGACCCACGATGCGGCGCACCGCCTCGATCACCCGCCCGGCATCGGCGTCCGACATCGCCGGTGACAGCGGCAGGCTCACCGTCTGCCGACCCAGCCGCATCGCATGCGGCCATTGTTCCGGCCGCCAGCCGAAGCGCTGCTGGTAATACGGGTGCTCGGGAATCGACAGGTAATGCACGCCGGTGCCGATGCGCGCGGCGTTCATCGCATCGAGGAAGGCATCGCGGCTGATGCCGCAGCGATCCGGATCAATCATCACCGTATAAAGATGGTGACCATGCCGCGTATCCGCCTCCGGCGCTGCGGGCAGGTCGATGGGCAGTCCGGCAAACGCCGTGTCATAACGCAGCCACAGCTCGCGCCGGCGTTGCCAGTTCGGCTCGACCCGCGCCAACTGGTGCAGACCGATCGCCGCCTGTAAGTCCATCATGTTGTATTTGAAGCCGCATTCGAGCACCTGATAATGCTTGTAGCCGGCATCGCCGAAACGATGCCAGGCGTCCTTGCTCATGCCATGCAGCGCCAGCATGCGCGCCCGCGCGATATCCGCCTCGCGGCGCCCCACGACCATGCCGCCCTCGCCGGTCACCACGTTCTTGGTGACATAGAAGCTGTAGCAGCCGAAATCACCGAAGGTGCCGGCTGGCTGGCCACGGAATTCGGTTTCCACCGCGTGTGCGCAGTCTTCGATCACCACCAGCCGGTGCTTCTTCGCGATCGCCATGATGCGATCCATCGCGCACGGCCGCCCGGCGAAATGCACCGGGAGAATCGCTCGCGTACGTGGCGTGATCGCGGCCTCGATGGCAGCGGGGTCGATGTTCTGCGTGTGCGGATCGACATCCGCCAGCACCGGCGTCAGCCCCGCATGCAGGATCGCGTTGACGGTGGCGCAGAAGGTCAGTGGCGTGGTGATGACTTCGCCGCCCGGCTCGATGCCGGCCGCCACCATGCTTACGTGCAGCGCAGCGGTGCAGGAGTTCACCGCGGCCACCTGGGACGGCTGCACGCGGCGCCATGCGGCGAAGTCGCGCTCGAACTGCGCCACCCGCGGCCCGGTGCCCAGCCAGCCCGAACGCATGCAGGCGATCACCTCGTCGATCTCGGCCTCGTCGATCTGCGGTGCGCCGAAGACCAGGAAGGGTGAGGAACTGGATTCGGCGGGCATGCACCAGGCTCTGTGGGTAAAGAGCGTACGTTCTAGTACGAAAGCGCAACGGCGTCCATGTAGGAGCACGCTCGCGGGCGATGCTCTTGTTGTGGGGCGCTCTGGAAAACAAGAGCATCGCCCGCGAGCGGGCTCCTACGAACCGCCGGCATGGGGCGGAGGGATGCGCGGAACCTGGAACAGGCGGCTTAGCCTTTCGCCGCCTCGTCCAGCAGATGCGTCGCCAACTGCTCGACCATCTGCTCCACGCGCAAGCCCGATGTGCGCAGGTGGATTTCCGGCGACTCGGGCACCTCGTACGGCGAGTCGATGCCGGTGAAGTTGCTGATCTCGCCGGCACGCGCCTTGCGATACAGCCCCTTCGGGTCACGTCGCTCGCACTCTTCCAGCGGCGTGTCGACAAACACCTCGACGAACTCGCCATCGTCGAACAATTCGCGGGCGAAGCGGCGCTCGCTGCGGAACGGCGAGATCACGCATACCAGCACGATCAGGCCCGCGTCGGCCATCAGATGCGCCACTTCGGCCACGCGGCGCACGTTTTCCACGCGTGCCTCGGCGGTGAAGCCGAGATCGCGATTGAGGCCGTGGCGCAGGTTGTCGCCGTCGAGCAGATAGGTGTGGTAACCCTGCGCGTGCAGGCGCCGCTCCAGCAGGTTGGCGACGGTGGACTTGCCCGCGCCGGACAAGCCGGTAAACCACAGGCAACGTGGTTGCTGGCCCTTGCTGAGACCGCGCGCATGCTTGTCGATGTCGGTGTGCTGCCAGTGCACGTTGGCGGCGCGATGCAATGCGAAGTCCAGCATGCCGCAGGCGACGGTGGCGTGGCTCTGGCGGTCGACCAGGATGAAGCCACCCAGCGCCGGATCGTCGACATACGCCTCGAAGGCCACGTCGTGATCGAGGTCGATATTGCAGTAGCCGACTTCGTTCAGTTCCAGCCGATGTGCCGCGAGCTGCGCCTGGGTGTTCACGTCCACCTTGTGCTTGATCGCGGTGACGCGCGCATTGACCGTGCGCGTGCCGATCTTCAGCCAGTAGCTGCGGTTGGGCAGCAATGCCTCGTCGCCCATCCACAACACGTGCGCGGCGAACTGGTCGGACTGCGGCGCAGGATGCGCAGCGTCGGCAATGACATCGCCACGGCTGGCGTCCAGCTCGCGGTCCAGGGTCAGCGTCACGGCCTGGCCATGGCCGGCTTCGGACAAATCGCCATCAGCCGTCACGATGCGCTCGATGCGCGCGCGCTGGCCGCCGGGCTGCACCACGATCTCGTCGCCCGCGGCCACGTGCCCGCCGCAGATCGTGCCGGCATAACCGCGGAACGACTGATCGGGACGATTGACCCACTGCACCGGCATGCGGAAGTTCGTCGCCACCGTGACGGCGGTTTCGGCCGACTCCAGCGCGTCCAGCAGGGTCGGACCCGCATGCCACGGCATCTGCGCGGAACGATGCCCGACGTTGTCGCCGAGCAGCGCCGATACGGGCAAACCGGTGACGGTGGTGATGCCCAGGTCGGACGCCAGCGCACGGTATTCGTCGAGGATGGCCTCGTAGGTTTCCCGGTCGTAACCGACCAGGTCCATCTTGTTCACCGCCAGCACCACCTGGCGAATGCCCAGCAGTGCGCAGATATAAGTATGCCGGCGGGTCTGCGTGAGCACGCCCTTGCGCGCATCGACCAGCACCACGGCCAGTCCGGCGGTGGAGGCGCCCGTGGCCATGTTGCGCGTGTACTGCTCGTGGCCGGGGCAATCGGCCACGATGAAATTGCGTCGCGCGGTGTGGAAGTAGCGATAGGCCACGTCGATGGTGATGCCCTGTTCGCGCTCGGCATCGAGACCGTCGGTAAGCAGGGAGAAATCGAGCACGCCGCTGTCGCCATGGCGGCGCCGGCTGTCGCGCTCCAGCGCTTCGCGCTGGTCGTCCGGCAGCATGCCGGCGTCGTACAACAGTCGCCCCAGCAAGGTGCTTTTGCCGTCGTCCACGCTGCCGCAGGTAATGAAGCGCAACAGGCTGCGCTCGGTAGCGACGAAGGTTTCGATCTGCGCGGCCATCAGAAGTAGCCCTCCTGCTTCTTGCGTTCCATCGACGCTGTGGGGTCCTGGTCGATCACCCGGCCCTGCCGCTCGGAGGTATGCGACTCGGCCATCTCGGTGATGACCTTGTCCAGCGTGTCGGCCCCGGATTCCACCGCGCCGGTGAGCGGATAGCAGCCCAGCGTGCGGAAACGCACCATGCGCGTCTCTATCCGTTCGCCTTCACGCAGGGTGAAGCGGTTGTCATCGACCATGATCAGCGCCCCGTCGCGCTGCACCACCGGGCGCGGCTTGGCGAAGTACAACGGCACCACGGGAATGTTTTCGCGGCGGATGTACAGCCACACGTCCATCTCCGTCCAGTTGGACAGCGGGAACGCGCGCACGCTTTCGCCCTGATGGATATGCGTATTGTAGAGGTTCCACAACTCCGGCCGCTGCTGCTTCGGGTCCCAGCGGTGCTGCGCATTGCGAAACGAGAACACGCGTTCCTTCGCGCGCGACTTCTCCTCGTCGCGCCGCGCGCCGCCGATGGCCGCGTCGAACCTGTACTGGTCCAGCGCCTGCTTCAACGACTGGGTCTTCATCACGTCGGTATGCACGGTGGCGCCATGGGTCAGCGGCGAGATGCCCTGGCGCACGCCGTCCTGGTTGATATGCACCAGTACCTGCACGTCGCCGGCAGCCGCCACCTGGTCGCGGAACGCAATCATCTCGCGAAACTTCCAGGTGGTATCCACGTGCAACAACGGCATCGGCGGCCTGGCCGGGTGGAACGCCTTGCGCAGCAAATGCAGCAGCACCGACGAATCCTTGCCGATGGAATACAGCATCACCGGCCGCTGGAAGCTGGCGGCCACCTCGCGAAAGATGTGGATGCTCTCGGCTTCAAGCTGGTCGAAGTGGGCGCCGTGGAAAGAGTTGCGTGTGCTCATGGATATAGAGGGATCCGGACGTGGTGCGCGGCCACGCTCATGCTGGACCGTTTGGCCATGCTACGCGAGGGCCGAGGTCTCCAGAAACAACCAAGGCCCATGGAACAATGACCGTCGGGCATATGCCGTCGACGCCCTCACAGGCCCTGCTCAGAGGCCTTGGTTCAGCGGATCGCCGGGTACGCCGGGTCCGCATCCAGCGTCGCCTCGCACACCGCGGCCAGCTCCAGCAGGCGCAAATCCGAACCGCGCGCACCCACCAGTTGCAGGCCGATCGGCAAGCCGTTGGGCAAGGTGCCCATCGGAATGCTCACCGCCGGGCAGCCGGACAGGCTGGCGAAACTGGTGAGGTCCGCCTGCGTGTCGGGCGCGGGACCATCCAGCGGGAATGCCCCCTGCGGCGTGGTCGGCATCACCAGCACGTCGACCTGGGCAAACAACCGGCGCATCTTCAGCGTGGCGGCATCCAGCACGCGATCGGCCGCCGCGTATTCCGCGGCGCTCTTGCGCGCGGCGTAATCGAGCATGCTGCGGAAGCGCCCGGAAACCGGATGTTCGGTGTCGGCCAGGTCCTCGGCGAAGGTGCCGAGCATTTCCGCTTCCATCAACAACAGGCCGGCGCGACGGGTGCGCGCGAACGGCCAGTCGTCGAAATCCACGGTACGGCGTTCGCCCAGCTCGCGCGGCAGTTTTGCCAGCGCCGCCTCGAACACCGCGATCACCTCGGGTTGCACGCCCACGGCGGCCAGATCAGGCAACAGGCCGCAGCGCAACTTGCCCGGCTCCCAGTCCGGCAACGCGAACGCCACGCGGCGGCGACGCGAGCGTGCATCGTCCGCGTCATAGCCGGCCAGCACCTGCAGTAACACGGTGAGATCGGCCACGCTGCGCGCCAACAAACCCACCGCGTCGAGCCGACGCGCCGCCGGCACCATGCCGCGCGCGGAAATCTCGCCATGGGTGGGCTTGAGTGCATACAGGCCGCAATAACTGGCGGGAATGCGGATCGAGCCAAGGCTGTCCGAACCCACCGCCGCCGCCACCAGGCCAGCGGCCACGGCCGCCGCCGCACCGCCCGACGAACCACCGGCGCTGTAGCCATGCTTCCACGGATTGTGGGTGGCGCCGTAGTGGGGGTTGTCGGTCGTCGCGCCCAGCGCGCCCTCATCCATGTTGGTCTTGCCGACCAGCAGGGCGCCGGAAGCACGCAGCCGCGCCACCACGTGGGCATCGTTCTCTGCCGGCTGCTCGCGCCCGGGCAAACCGGCGCGGGTGGTCCAGCCGGCGATGTCGAAATTGTCCTTCAGCGCGACCGGAATGCCGTCGAGCCGGCCGATGACGCCATCGCGACGGCGGTGTTCGGCGTTGCGCGCCTGCTCCTGCAACAGCCCCGAGCTGAGCCCCACGAAGGCGTTCAGCTGGGGATTGAGGCGATCGATCGCCGACTGGCAAGTGTCGGCCAGTACCCGCGGGCTCACCCGGTCGGTGGCCAGCCAGTGCAGCAACTGGCAGACGGTGGCACGGCGCAGGTCGAGGTCGGCGATCGGCGGCAATGAGTTCATGAAGGCTCCCTTGAGGTAGGTCGATTATCACCTTGCGACGTGAAGCGATTGCAAGCGGTGCCGCAGCACGCGTTGCCGCCCGGGTCCGGAATCCGGACAATGGGCCGTCTGAAATCCGTACTGCCACGCACGGAACGCCCGTGCCAGCCATTATCGAACTGGAGTCCGCCATGAGCGAACGCGAAACCATGGAATACGACGTCGTTGTCGTCGGCGCCGGTCCCGCCGGCCTGTCGTTCGCGATCCGCCTCAAGCAGTTGCAGCCCGAAACCAGTGTTTGCGTGATCGAGAAAGCCTCGACCATCGGCGCACAGATCCTCTCCGGCGCGGTGATCGAGCCGCAGCCACTGGACGCCCTGCTGCCCGGCTGGCGCGACAACCCGCCGCCGATTTGCGTGCCGGCCGGCGAGGATGAATTCTGGCTGCTCAACAAGACCGGCGGTCGCAAGATGATGGTGCCGCCGGGCATGCGCAACCACGGCAACTTCATCGTCTCGCTGGGCGCGATGTGCGCCTGGCTGGCACCGCAAGCCGAAGCGCTGGGGGTGGACGTATTCCCCGGCTTTGCCGCCGCCGACACCGTCTACAACGAGGACGGCTCGGTCGCCGGCGTGCGCATCGGCGACATGGGCGTGGCGAAGGACGGCACGCACAAGCCCGGCTACACCGAAGGCATCGACATCAAGGCCAAGGTCACCGTGTTGGCCGAAGGCGCCCGTGGCAGCCTCACCAAGCAGTTGATCAAGCGTTTCAAGCTCGATGCCGACTGCGATCCGCAGGGCTATTCGATCGGCATCAAGGAGCTGTGGCAGCTGCCGGCCGGGCGCGTCACCCCCGGCAAGATCGTGCACAGCTTCGGCTGGCCCGCCGACAGCCACACCTACGGCGGCAGTTTCCTGTATCACCTGGACAAGGACCGCGTCGCGCTGGGCTACGTCAGCGGACTCGACTATACCGACCCGGAATACCAGCCCTGGGAAGCCTTCCAGCAGTGGAAGAACCACCCGATGATGAAACCGCTGCTCGAAGGCGGCAGCATCCTCTCGGCTGGCGCCCGCGCCATTGTCACCGGCGGCTGGCAATCGCTGCCGAAATGCGAAATGCCCGGCGCACTGCTGATCGGCGACACCGCCGGCCTGCTCAACGTGCCCAAGGTGAAGGGCACGCACCAGGCCATCCGCTCGGGCATGCTCGCCGCCGAACACCTGGCCGCGAACAGCCTCAATGCAGCAGGTTTCGACGCCAGGCTGCGCAACTCGGACGCCATGGCCGAGCTGAAAAAGGTGCGCAACATCAAGCCCGCCTTCAAGAAAGGCCTGTGGTTCGGCATGCTCAACGCCGCCTGGGAAACCGTCACCGGCGGCCGCTCGCCGTGGACGCTGAAGAACAAGCCCGACTGGTCGTCGCTGCACAAGCTGGGCGAATACGAAGCGCCCAAGCGCGATTACGTGCAACGCGAACTGCCGCCGCGCGACCGCCTCGCCGGCGTCTACTTCGCCGCCACCGAACACGACGAAGACCAGCCGATCCACCTGCACGTGGCCGACACCGACATCTGCGCGACCCGGTGCGTCGAGGAATACGACAACCCCTGCACCCGCTTCTGCCCGGCCAACGTCTACGAGATGGTGGCAGACACCAGCGCTACACACGGCAAGCGCCTGCAGGTCAACGCCGCCAACTGCGTGCACTGCAAGACCTGCGATATCAAGGACCCGTACGAAATCATCACCTGGGTCACCCCGGAAGGCGGTTCGGGGCCGAATTACCAGAACCTGTAGAGCAATGGACGACCCCACCGCCTCGCGATGGCGAGATAATGCGCGCCTGACCGCAACGAGGATGCAGTTCTGATCAGCACGACACGATGGCAGCTCAAGCGTCTGCACTATCTGTTCAGGCGCTTGAGCGGCAGCATGGCCCAGCGCGGCCTGAAGGGTACGATCTCGCGTATCACGCAGGAATTTCGCCCGCGTCCAGCCCGTGATCCGGCATGGCAACTGGATGTCATTGACGTGCCGTTCAGTCCGTTTGAATTGCCCTCCAGCAGCACACCACAGGTCTCGGTGATCATCCCGGTGCATGGCAAGTTGCCGTACACGCTGGCTTGCCTGCGTTCGATAGCCCGGCATGGCGCACGGGCGCCGTTTGAAGTAATCGTGGTAGACGATGCTTCGCCTGACGATAGCGCCACCACGCTTGCTCAAATTTCCGGCCTGCGACTGCTGCGCAACGAACAAAACCTCGGCTTCATTGGCAGTTGCAACGCAGGTGCTGCGAGCGCACATGGCGATTACCTGCTGTTCCTCAACAACGACACACAGGTCACACCAGGCTGGCTTGATCGCCTGCTCGATGTCTTTGCCGAGAACCCGCAATGCGGCCTGACAGGCAGCCGCCTCGTCTATCCGGACGGCCGCCTGCAGGAAGCCGGGGGCATCGTGTTCTCCGATGCGTCCGGCTGGAACTACGGCCGCTTCGAACATCCCGCCGATCCGCGTTTTCTTTACCGGCGCGATGCCGATTACATCTCCGGCGCCTCGCTGATGGTTGACGCCGCCCTGTTCCGGCAACTCGGTGGCTTCGACAGTCGCTACGCACCGGCCTATTACGAAGATACGGATCTGGCATTTGCCGTCCGCGCCGCCGGTCGCCGCGTGATCTACCAGCCGGAAAGCCTGGTCATTCACTTTGAAGGTATCAGTTCGGGCACCGACCCACTGGCCGGCGTCAAGCGATATCAGACCATCAATCGCGGCAAGTTCGCGCAAAAGTGGAGCCAAGCGCTGGCCGATCAACCGGCGCCAGGCACACCGGCCGAGCTGGCCATCCATCATGGCGACCGTCCACACATTCTCATCGTGGATGCATTGATGCCCGAGCCGGCGCGTGACTCGGGCTCGCTGCGCATGTTCAATATCCTGCAGTTGTTGCAGGAGCTGGGATGGCGCATCAGTTTCATGGCCGACAACCGGCGAGCCAGCGCCAATGAAATCGCCCTGCTCGGGCGCGCCGGTGCACACACCCTGTGCAAACCGTGGACGCCCCCGCTGGCGGGGTGGTTGCGGCGCGAAGGTGCCTCGCTCGATGCAGTCATGTTGTGCCGTCATTATGTTGCGCAACCGCACTTCGACCTGGTGCGCCGGCTTGCGCCTACCGCCAAGCTGCTGTTCGATACGGTTGACCTGCATTTTCTGCGCGAGCAGCGCGCCGCCGAACACACGAACAACACGGCGCTGGCCAGACAGGCCACGCAGACAAGGCAACGTGAGCTGGCGTTGATCCGCGCCAGTGATGTCAGCTTCGTGGTCAGTCCGATCGAGCACGCCTTGTTGACCGCAGAGCTGCCCGACACCCAGATCGAACTTCTGTCCAACGTGCACGACGTGTACGGCTGCAGCAACGGATTCGCCGCGCGGCGCGACCTGGTCTTCGTTGGCGGTTTCGGACATCCACCCAATGTGGACGCCGTGCACTGGCTGGCGGAGGAGATCTATCCGCTGATCCACGCACAGCGACCGGATATCGCGTTGCACCTGATTGGCGATATCCCGGAAACTGCGCGCCCGGCGCTAAGTCACGAGGGCATTCATATCCACGGCCGTGTCGAACAACTCGATCCGTGGATGAATGGCTGCCGCGTGTCTCTCGCCCCATTGCGTTATGGGGCCGGCGTCAAAGGCAAGGTGAATATGGCCATGAGCCATGGCCTGCCAGTGGTGGGCACACCCTTGGCCGCTGAAGGCATGCAATTGCATGACGGAGAGAACATCCTCCTGGGTGATACCGCCGAAGCCTTCGCCAAAGCCGTGCTGAGACTGTATGACGACGAGCTGCTTTGGCTGCGCCTGTCGGAAGCTGGACTAGAAAACGTGCATCGGCATTTCTCATTCGATGCCGCGCGGGAAACGCTTCAGCGCGTTCTGCCGGGCAAGCCCGGCTTGCACCGCCCGGCATTCTGAACTTGTAACCCGCGGGCCGCATAGTCCATTTGCGCCGCATGAGTTTCAGATATCGAGTTAGAATGAGTGTTTGAATCCCACTTTCTGCGCTGGAAGGCGCTCGGCAACTTGAAGGAACCGCAGATGAAGATTCTGGTCGGCTACAAGCGCGTGGTGGATTACAACGTGCGCATCCAGGTCAAACCCGACGGCACCGGCGTGGTGACCGATGGCGTGAAGCTTTCCGCCAATCCGTTCGATGACATCGCGCTGGAAGAAGCGCTGCGCCTGCGCGAGAAAGGCGTGGCCGAGGAAGTGATCGTGGTTGGCATCGGTCCGGCCGATCTCACCGCGCACCTGCGCAACGGACTGGCGATGGGGGCGAATCGCGCCATCCACGTGGTTACCGCCGAAGCCATGCAGCCGTTGACCGCTGCGCGCACGTTCCAGAAGCTGATCGAAAAGGAACAACCCGGCCTGGTAATCCTGGGCAAGCAAGCCATCGACGACGACGCCAACCAGACCGGTCAGATGCTCGCCGCACTGTGGGATCGTCCGCAGGCTACCTTCGCCAGCAAGGTCGAGATCGCTGACGGCAAGGCCACCGTGACGCGCGAAGTGGACGCTGGTCTGGAGACCATTGAGGTCGAGCTTCCCGCCGTCATCACGTCCGACCTGCGTCTCAACGAGCCGCGCTTCATCAAGCTGCCGGACATCATGAAAGCCAAGTCCAAGCCGATCGACGTCATCGAGTTCGCCTCGCTCGGCATCGACTCCGGCGACCACCTGAAAACCACCCACTATGCCGCGCCACCCAAGCGCAGCAAGGGCGTGATGGTGAAGGACGCGGCCGAGCTGGTCGCGGCGCTGAAGCAAAAAGGCCTGCTGTAATCCCCACTCCTGTCGTCCTGTAGGAGCCCGCTCGCGGGCGATGCTCTTCCCCGCGGGGATTCAGAGCAAAGGCATCGCCCGCAAGCGCGGCTCCTACAGGACACGAAAGCTTCGGAGACACATATGAGCAAGATTCTCGTCATCGCCGAACATCTGGACGGCAAGCTGAACTCCTCCACCGCGCGCGCCGTCAGCGCCGCCGCCGCCGTCAAGCCCGAAGCCATCGATGTGCTGGTGCTGGCCGACAACGTAGATGCGATCGCGGCCGATGCGGCAAAGATCGACGGCGTGAGCAGGGTTCTCACCGTCGCCCGCGCGGAGAACGCTCATCCGTTGGCGGCCGTGCTGGCGCCGCAGATCGCCAAGGCCGCCGATGGCTACAGCCACGTATTCGTGCCCTCCACCACCTTCGGCAAGGACGTCGCCCCGCGCGCCGCCGCCCTGCTCGGCGTAGCCCAGCTCAGCGACGTGATGAGCGTGGAAGGCACGCACACGTTCAAGCGCCCCATCTACGCCGGCAACGCCATCGTCACCGTCGAGGCCGAGCCTTCGCACGTGGTGGTCGCCACCATCCGTACCGCCTCGTGGCCGGCCGCGGCCAGCGGCGCCAACAACGCGCCGATCGAAGCGCTGACGCTGGACGTGACCCTGCCTTCGCACACCCGCTTCGTCGAACTGAAGCAGGGTGCCAGCGATCGTCCCGACCTGCAGAGCGCCAGCAAGGTGGTTTCCGGCGGTCGTGGCGTCGGCTCGAAGGAAAACTTCGACATCATCTTCAAGTTCGCGGACAAGATCGGCGCCGCCGTCGGCGCCTCACGCGCCGCCGTGGATGCCGGCTACGTCCCCAGCGACCTGCAGGTCGGCCAGACCGGCAAGATCATCGCCCCGGAGCTGTACATGGCCATCGGCATCTCCGGCGCCATCCAGCACCTCACCGGCATCAAGGACGCCGGCACCATCGTGGCGATCAACAAGGACGGCGAGGCACCGATCTTCGAGGTGGCGGATTTCGGGCTGGTGGGGGATCTGTTCAAGATCCTGCCGGAGCTGGAAGCTGCCCTGGGCTGACTTCATGCCTTACCGATGACGGCAAACAAGCCGGGCTCAGATCACTGCGAGCTCGGCTTGTTTGCATTTGAGCGGAGACATATCGACTAGGGAAGGTCTGATTCGGCTCGTCATCCCGGCGTAGGCCGGGATCCAGTAGCGATCACGCCTGCTCAGGCTATGCAACTGCTGGATTCCGGCCTGCGCCGGAATGACGAGCAAGAAGCCGATTGATCAGACCTTCCTTGACGATGTGCCACACGGTAGCTGCGATCGATGAACCACTCCTTTGGGGCAGCCTCGCACCCCAAGACGGTACATAGCCCACTACTGATCGTCTTCCCATACAAATGCACCTCGCCCGCGGCATGCCAGGCCAGCTGTATACACAACCTTCCGGCGCAAGAAGGCACTGAAAGCCAAACGTCAGCAAAAAATTGTGTCATGTGTTTGTAGTCAGTCAATATTCTGCATCACAGCTGAAACGGATCGACGCATAACGATCCGGCGCCTACAGGGGCGAATCAGATACCGCCAAACGCACTCGCCGTGCAGTCTGCACGGCGTTATTCGTTTGTTCTCATCGATTCCAGAGCCATAGGACGGACTCTATGAAGTTTCATTTGCCATCGATAGCCCGCGGCAACGTCGCGCTGTCGTTCGGTGTTCTCGTATTCGCCCTTGCCATCTGGGCAGTTGCATGGCACGAACCCGACCTGCAGGAACGCCTCTTCGTACTGGCTTTGATGGTTGGCATCGGTGGCACTTTATGGTTCGCATTCGCACGGCCCGCCAGCAGCCTGCTGGTCAGCGGCGGCTTGTTCCTTCTGCTGAAGTTCATTTCTGTCACCAAGCTGCGTTACCTCGAGTCGCCGCTGATGCCGGCCGATTTCGTCTATTTCGCACGAAGCAGCCTGGTGGAGACACTGGAACATTACCCTCACCTTCTGTGGCTGGGTATTGCCGTATGCATCATCGCGCCGCTGGTGCTGGTGCTGGTGTGGCGAGTCGATTACCGCCCGCTTTCGCACATGCACAGCTGGCTTCATTACGGCATTCGCACCGTCGGCGTAACTGGCTGCATGCTGGCACTCTGGTATTTCCTGCTTCCGCAAGGACCATTTTCCCCGATCTACAACAAAGGCCTGTGGAACAAGCTCTCCGACCAGGCGCACCTGACAAATTTCTTCATCACGATTCACGATTCAGCCATCCGCATGCCCGCGATGGCTGACGATGCCTTGGCGGAGAAAAACTGGTCGGCCACTGCAACTCCGGCAACAGTCGCGCTCCCCGCCCACAAGCCTTACCCCGACATCGTGCAGGTTCTCGAGGAAAGCACCTTCAATCCAGCGACTTATACGGCCTGCAACATTCCGCTTTGCAAGCTGCCGATGTTCCAGGCAGATGCACGTACTCGCGGACATGGCCTGCTGCGCACACATACATTCGGTGGTGGCACTTGGGTCAGCGAGTTTTCCGTATTCTCCGGCATGCCTCAGGACATCTTCGGACCTGCCGGCATGTATGCCCCTTTCGTGCTGGCACCACGCACCAGTGACACGCTGCCGAAGCTGTTGCGCCGACTGGGTTATCTCACCGTGGGGATCTATCCGACGGATGGTGGCTTCCTCAACGGGCGCAATGCATACCACGCGTATGGCTTTGACCAGTTCTACGACGTCCGCGATCTCGGCTTGACCATGTGGCATACCAGCGACGCACAAATGTTCGCTGCGGCCAAGCGCATCTACGACAAGGTCAGGAAACCGGGCCAGCCCGTCTTCATCATGGTGCTGACGCTGGAAGAGCACGGCCCGCACGACACCAAACCACTGGCCTCGCTACCGACACCGTACAACCATGACCCGCTGCACGACCTGTCGCCCGACCAGGCGCTGAACATGGAGACGTACCTGTCGCGCGTGCACGACTCCGACACGGGCATGGCTCGGCTGGAGCACGATTTTCTCGACCGTCCCGACCCCACGGTCATCGTGCATTTCGGTGACCACCTGCCATCCTTCGGCGGGCTGATTCGCAAGATGCAGCGCACCTTGCCGGCTGCCCTGCAGCCGTACCAGAACAATCTCACCTACTACATGATCAAGAGCAATTTCGCCGGCCCCGCACTACCCGGCTATCCCATGCTCGACATCGCCTACCTGCCCAGCATGGTGCTGCAAGCAGCAGGTCTGCCCAGCGATCCCTACTTCTCTGCACTGACAAGCTTCCGCAACCGCTGCCATGGCCTCTACGAAAGCTGTCCGGACAAACCACTCCTGCGCTCGTACTACACATGGATCTTCCATTACTTGCACGAACTGAACTGAGCCCCCCGGGGGCGCCAGATCATGTACAACCGAATTGCTCTCATTATCCTCTGCGCCGCGGTTCTCGCAGGTTGCCATGGTTCAGGTCATCTCGAGGCAATACCCTCGTCGGTAAGCGAATGCGGTGGCGCCAACCATCCGCAAACGGTCAGCGTCTCATGGGATGCCACCAAGGCAACCAACGGCGGTGGCGTAAAGCTGTGGGTACAAAATCACGGCGCCTTTTCCAATGCAAAGCCCACGCTATGGGCCCAACGGGGGCCGAAAGGTACGGCCGAAACGGGCTTCTGGGTTGTGGCGGGCACGGAGATAAGCATGACAAACGCCAACACTGGCGATTCACTGGCTGAAATCACCATTGGCGGTATCCCTTGCAAGGAATAGAACGATGCATGCCAGTCTACTGTCTGGCATGCCTTGGCTTCTTCATGATTCCACGTTGAAACTCGGCATCACCCTGTGCAACAGCATCCTGCCAGGGTTGTTCCGCAAACTTGTAAGGTTGTACCGAACCGTCAATGTGCATGGCTGGATATTGAATCAGCAACGGGTAACAGGTGTCGCTTGCACTTGCCGGTCTTGCTGAGCTTGTGCCCACAGTTCACTTCCAGAATCGCCGCATTGAACTGGATCTGGCCGAAGTGCGGACCATGTTCATAATGATCCTGCGCCCAAGCCTGCCGGATCGTCGACGCCAACGCGAGATATCCGTCCTCGGGCAATCCCGTTACGTCAAACAGTAACCCCGGAAGATCATAAGAACTCAAATCGGCATGCCGTGGTACCAAAGGCCGATTGGATACCAGCAGGTAGCGGGTGTGTTCTTCCGTATCGCCCTTGCCGTCATCGAATCCGAGATCGGAAAAAGCATGCGGAAGTGCAGGCAAGTGATCTCCATAGAACACCAATACGGTCCAATGCGGACGTGCGAGAAGCTGCTTGGCAAAATCACCCAGCGCCTGATCGCCATTGACCAAATGAGACAGGTAATAGGTCAACTCGCCAGTACCCGCAGGCGACAGGCCCGATGGCAGCGGATGGCCATCCAGTACCCTGGCCAGGGCGCCCGGGTCATTGTTCCAGGGGCCGTGATTCTCCATGGTGATCACCATGGCGTACTGCGGCTGGTGGCTGTTCGCATCCAGGTGCGCCAGCACGTAATCGAACAATGCGTGATCTGACACATAGGCGCCGGCATGTTGCGCATCGCCGAAATCCTGCACGAAATGCAGATGCTCGAACCCCAGTTGCGGCATCACCTGATCGCGATTCCAGAAACTGCCCAGAAAGGGGTGAAACAGCGTGGTGGAATATCCGAACGCCTGCAGCCGGCGTGGCACGCTGGGCATCCAGGGTCTGACCAAACCGTAATAAGGGTAAACCACGGATTGAAACGCCTGCATCGGATAACCGGTCAGCGTCTCGAACTCGGTACGGATCGTGCCCCCGCCATAGGTCGGCGTCGTCAAGCTGCCGGTAATGCCGGTTGCCGCCAATCGCTCGAAGTTCGGCGTGAACTCGCCGAAATTGACGCCCTTCAGCACGCCTGGATCAAAAAAAGCCTCGCTCTGCACCACTACGATATCGGGCAGTTCGGCTGGAAGTTTCCGTTCCATCCGTGCTTGCACGTCGTCGGCATGGCTCTCCGCGAAATGGGCCACCAACGCCTTGTCGGCCTTTGGCAGAGTGATCTGGTAATCCTGGGTCATCCGCACCAGGCCGGCCATGAACCCGACTTTTTCCACCGCTTCAAGCGGGGCCCACGGTTGATAGCCGACCAGGCCTTCATTCGCATAGGCTTCTTGCCAGAAGCCGTTGCCGCGATGCAGCGTTATCAGCATGACCAGCGACAACGCCACCAGGCCGAGTCGAGGCATCCATCGAAGCCGAAACCAGCGTTTCTCCAATTTCCATACCAGCCACAACAAACCTGCAAACACCAGCATGGCAAGCAGCAGAAGCACACGCCGATGTCCCGTGTAATGCGCGAAGAAGCCGATGTTGTGCAGCACCTGATGCACCAGCACGAGATCGCCTGGCATCAGAGGTTCGCCCATATTGAGCTCCTTGATGGCATTCACGCTGAATACCAGCCACGTGACGCCAGTACCCAGCAGAATCGAAAGCAGGGTGCGCCCGCTGAAGCCGTAGAGCAGCAGAAGCAGCAAGAAAACCGGTAGCGCATTGCGCCACAGCAGGCCGGCATGGAACCCCGAATGCAAGGCCGGATCTCGCCCATACACCAGGACCAGGCTTGCCAGAGCCAGCAGCAGCAAACGGGCACCGACTGCCCAAGGCGTATTCGCAAGCAATAGGTGATCAGCGACCCCGTTTGGCCGCGCTCGCTCTGTCATCGTATTGCCATCTCCTTGTAACCTTCGCCAAGCTTACAAGAGAACGCGGCCGTGACAGCTACCGCCGAAAGCCCCCACTCCTCATTTTCTGACGTGCCGCAGCGTTTTCGGGCCGGCGTACCGGCCTAAAGCTCCCCGCGAAGTACCTCGACGATGCGGCGTGACGCCTCGCCATCGCCGTAGGGAGAAACACCACGCGCCATGGCACGATAGGCTTCCTCGTCATCCAGAAGCCGCGATGCCTCCTCGACGATGCGCGCCTGATCGGTCCCGACAAGCCGCACCACACCCTCGTCCACGGCCTCGGGGCGCTCGGTCTCGGTACGCAGGACAAGCACGGGTTTGCCCAATGCTGGCGCTTCTTCCTGCACCCCACCGGAATCCGTAAGAATCAAATACGCACGCTTTTGTGCTTCGACAAACGGGGCATAATCGAGTGGAGCACACAAGCGGATACGGGGGTGGTCGCCGAGCAGCTCCCGTGCAGTAGCGCTCACGTTGGGATTCGGATGTACCGGGTAGAGCACCTCGATATCTTCATGACGATCGACCAGAATCCGGATCGCCCGACATACTGCCCGGAAAGGTTCGCCAAAATTCTCGCGCCGATGAGCGGTGACCAGTACCAGTCGCTTCGACGGATCGAGCGGGATATCCAGCGGCCAGTCGCTGGCGGCGACTTCCAGCAGGGCATCAATCACCGTATTACCGGTGACATGTACTGCCGTGTCGGCAATGCCCTCGCGCAGCAGGTTCTGGCGCGACCGTTCGGTTGGCACAAAATGCCAGCGTGCCAAATGCCCCGCCACCACCCGATTCATCTCCTCGGGGAAAGGATTGTCCAGATCATGGGTGCGCAAGCCGGCTTCAACATGTCCGAACGCTATGCGTCGGTAGAACGCCACCAGGGCCGCCGTCATCACCGTAGTGGTATCGCCTTGGGCCAGCACTACATCGGGCGCGAGCTCGGCAAACTTATTGTCCAGCGCCGTGATCAAACGCGCCGTGAGTTCCGGCAACGTCTGATTCGGCCGCATGATGTCCAGATCGACATCAGGCCGTATATCGAACAGGGAAAGCACCTGGTCCAACAGGTCACGATGCTGCGCCGTGGCCAACACCGTGACCCGTGCCCACGGCTCGCGCTTCAGCGCCTTGATCAACGGCGCCATCTTGATGCCTTCCGGCCGAGTGCCGACGATGCACAGGATGTGTTTGGCTTGACTCATGTGCGCACTCAATTCCAAGAAGGCAACAGTAATACTAGGGCTGCGATCAAGCTCGTAGCGAGCCGCCTGCAGCCAGACAATCGGGCTTTTATACCCAAGGCAATAACGGATTCAACGTGACGACGAATCCTTGCGAGCACCCTCTCGAGGGATGGCCTGAAACTTGGGTATATACGGGTGCCAATCATGCATCCGCGGCGAAAAGACGTTGAGCCGATGCTCGACCAAGAGCTGAACCAGTTCTTTTCGCACAGGCAGGGGTTGTGTGCAAACCACCAACTCGGGCAAGCAACCCTTCGTATTCCCGGGATTATCGGCTAACTGTTCGAGTTGTACTGCCATCTGGTGGTAGTACGCCACGAGATATTTTCTCGAATGCCATGCGCTCGAAGACAATGGCACTTGCAACAGGATCAACGCCAGCGATCCGAACACAGGCAGCCAGCGCCCGATCCAACCATATTTTGTCGTTGACACCTCAGGCCCGATTTTGGGCAACCCCGCCCAGAACAGCAACAAGGCAATAAGGTTGAACTGATAGAGAAATACGTAACGCTCCTGGTAGAGGTAGTCATTACCGTAATCAGAAACCCTGTACACCAGAACCCCGGCCAGCCATGCATAAGAGAGCAACATCAGGCAAACTGCAATGAAGGTCGCCAGATTGCAACGAGTGCGAATTGCGCGCCACCAGAACAGGCCGTGCGCAATCAGCAATATTGCCACGATACCAGCCACGACATGACTCCACGACGAGGCGGTAAAGCCCCATAAAGGAGCCCGCGGCATGACGGAAAGCCCCAGTGGAATGAAGATCCACGAAAGACCGCCCCCCTCGTTCAATCGCCCATGCAAGGAAGTCAGGTAACTGGAGAGAGGCGACATCGGCGCGCCTCCTTCGACGGGAGCCAGGCCGTAACACATGCGCACGACAGACATGCACAGGAGCACCACGGCAATCGTGAGCCAAGCCTTCCTGTCGCGCGGCGCCGTGTTGCAAATCATGGCAAACAACATGGCAACGATGACGGCAACAACAATGATGATTGCACTATCGTCGTCCACAACACCCAGAGTCACTGTTGCCACGGCCAACAAGACATATCTGCCCGTCTGCCACGACCGCCACACGGTCCATGTGAATAGCAACGCAGGAATGAATGTGAGGTATTGCATGGCCACCAACGGCCACGTCCAGATCCCAGGTGCGTTCAGGGAAAACAGAACGGCACACATCGCCGCCCAGGCGATATGCCGCCCCACATCCGTACGATCATTCCACCGTGATTTGGCAATGACGCAATACAACAGCAAGGCACACACCGCAGCCGACAGGACACCGACAATCGACTCGATAGAGAAATCCAGATCGAAGTAGTGCAACTGCGCCAGCAGAAGCAGCTTGCCCATAGGTTGCGCATGATCAGCACCATGCCGCTTAACGAAAAAATCGCCAAGCCCCGCGGTTCCGTCGAGCACCCGGCGCACAAAGACGTCGAGAAAGTACCAACCGTCGGAACGGATGACGGGGTTCGCCGTACGCAGGATGTAGTACAGCGCATTGAGAAATGTCAGGATGCCGAAAATCCATGCCAGATACCTGACAAGACGGTCACCCCACCCCCCGAAATGCGTCACGCGATGACTCTGGCTGTTCGACTCGATGCTCATCTATCCATGTCTGTCAAATCGTGGGAAAACGGCGCCTGAAAGCACCGCCCTGTCGCGCCATGCCGCTCAGACCAGGCACTTGCTTGCCGCATCCAGGATGTGAGGCATGTGCTCTTCCAGCCCAACCCACAGAGGCAACCGCACGAGCCTCTCACTCAGAGAGTCGCTCACTTCCATGCTGCCGCTGACGCGACCATGCGCACGACCTGCGGGCGCGCTGTGTAGCGGAATGTAGTGAAATACCGTCTGCACACCGAGCGCCTTCATCTGCTCGATGAATCTGCCACGCTCATCCACACTATTGAGCAACAGATAATACATGTGTGCATTATGCACACACCCCGGCGGAATGATCGGACGACGCAGCTTTCCATTCCCCTCAAAAGTCGCGAAGAAGCTATGGTAGGTATTCCAAAGCTGCAAACGCGCGGCCGTGATTGAATCCGCCTCCTCAATCTGGCCCGCCAGGAATGCAGCCGTTATTTCCCCGGGCAAATACGAAGAGCCAACATCCACCCATGTGTACTTGTCGACCTGCCCTCGGAAAAACCTGCTGCGATTGGTTCCCTTCTCGCGGATTATCTCCGCCCGTTCGCAATACGTATTATCCCGGCAGAGGAGTGCGCCGCCCTCTCCGGAAATGATATTCTTGGTTTCGTGAAAGCTAAAGGCCCCCAGCTCGCCCAAGGTACCCAGGGCGCGACCATGGTAGCTGGACATGATGCCCTGAGCAGCATCTTCGACTACCACGAGACCATGCCGTCGCGCGACATCCAGGATCACGTCCATCTCGCACGCCACGCCCGCGTAATGCACCACGCAAATGGCTTTGGTCCGCGGGGTGATTGCCTGCTCGATCAAGGTCTCATCGATGTTCAGGGTATCTTGGCGTATATCGATGAATACAGGTACGGCACCCCGCAGCACAAAGGCATTCGCCGTCGAGACAAAAGTGAAGGAGGGCATGATGACCTCATCACCCGCCTGGAAATCAAGAAGAATCGCCGCCATTTCCAATGCAGCCGTGCAGGAATGCGTTAACAACGCCTTGGCTGCTGAGGTACGGTTTTGCAACCATTCGTGGCAACGCTTGGTAAAAGGGCCATCGCCGCTGAGATGACCGTTGGCATGCGCTTCCACTATGCATGGAAGCTCGCGGCCGGTCATGTAGGGCTTGTTGAAGGGTATCAAGGGGAAATTCCGGGTTGGCAGTCGAAACTAGGCAGGAGAGCAGGACAGCAGGACTACGCCGATCACGATGACGAGTGTGCCTGCCACCTTGTAGATATCGAGGCTTTCGTGAAAGATCGTGGTTGCGAATAGCAGAACAAGCACGAAATTGAGGGCCATGAACGGGTACGCCTTGCTGATAGGCAGTCGGCTGATGGCGGCCATCCAGCACAGCGACGCCCCGAATGCAGCAGCAAACGCCGAGATGACCCATAAATTGGCCAGCAATCTGATGATATTCGCGACCGTGTACGGAGCCTGGACAAGGTAAGGGCGCAGTCCCACCTGCCATTTCAAGACAAGCTGCCCGTATACGGTCAGGGCGATTGTCATGGCAACAAAGAAGTAACTCACTGGCCCCACTCCGCGCGATGAATCACTCCATTGCTGGCTGGAGCTGACAGCCCGCCCACATTATTGAAGTGGTAGGTATCGTAGGCTTGGTACAACGACATCCCCAGCCTCGCCCAGACCTGCTGCACCCGATAGTTCCAGACTTGCGTGGATATCACCAATCGGCGATAACCCACCGCAGAAACCGTCGACATGACATGGACAAGTCCTTGCGTGTAGATTCCACGCCCTTGGCAATCAGGCGCCACGGCGTTGAGGATGACCTCGCACACATTCGTTTCCCGATTCAGCCGGCAGGCGATGAATCCCAGCGTCTGTTCGCCGCTCTTGGCGATGTACGTGACCTGACCCTCGCACTGGCGCACCAGGCTGGAAGTCGCCCACTGCACGTAACCCTCCAGAATCGCACTCGGCTCCAGCAGCGTATTGGCATGATAGTGGTTCCGATACTGCGCAAAGCCCTCGGTAGCCACACGTGCCACATCCTGAATATCTTTTGCTGTAGCAAGCTCGTAGCGTATCCCTGCATTGACGTGCGACGGGGAGATCGAACCAGGCAGAGATGCTTCATAGTAAACGAGGGTATCGGCGTGGATAGGCATCATTCCACGCTGCCTGGCCCCCCGCAGCGTCTGCAATGCGCCGGCCGGAACACGAAGGATCTCGATATCATATCGATGCTCGTGAATCTCACTGATCAGCCGATCCGAGACGTCATCATCCAATTCCAGTCGCCCCCGCGCCATGCGAAAGCCAAAACGCGCCGTATCAACTTCTGAAAGCTCGAGTACGCGGGTACTCATTGCTTTCCAACCTTCTCGGCGATCACAAAATGCGGCCGGCCCTTGGCGCTGTTGAACAGTCGGCCCACATACAACCCAACCACACCAATGCTTCCCAACATAGCGCTACCAATCAGCCAGACGGATGCAACGATACTGGTAAAACCGGCTACCTGTGTCTTGCCTTCCACATACGACATTATGCTGTAGGCCGCCACACCAATAGCCAGCACAGCCGAGCACAATGCCAAGCTCACCACGAGCATCAATGGCTTGTCCGAATAAGACAGCGCGATGTTGAGCCCAAGCCGGAGCAGCCGTCGGAAGTTGTAGCCGCTTTTTCCGTGCCCTCGACTCTCATGGGTTACTGGAACCCGCACCGTCTCGAATCCGGTCCATTGCACCAGCATTGGAAAAAACCTGTCATGTTCAGGCATCGCATTGATCGTATCAATCACATTGCGGCTATAGGCTCCAAAGTTTGCAGTCGTATGGTCATACACAGCACCCGTCAACCAGCCAAGGAAGCGATAAAAACCCCACGAACAAAGACGCTTGAGCGCGCCATCCTGTCGCTCCACACGCTGGGCAAGCGCGATTTTCGCACTACCTGACAAGGCAGACAGAAGCTTCGGTATTTCCTCCGGGCGATCCTGCAAATCGCAATCCATTACGACGACCCTGTCGCCGTTGACCTCGCGCAGACCAGCAGTGATCGCCGCATGTTGCCCAAAATTACGTGAAAGACGCACGCCTCGGACGGACGGCCTGAGTCGTGCCAATTCACAGATTCTCGCCCACGCACCATCCGGACTGGAGTCATCAACAAGAATAATTTCGTAGCTCCCACAACTCGGCCGCAAGGCGGCCTCGATGCGATCAACCAGTTCTTCCAAGCAGACTGCACAACCATAGACGGGGGAGACGACCGAAACATCCACGCGAACAGCAGCGCCAACGGATTCCAAATCCACCACGCCCCTCGCAAGGGTGCCGGTAGCGGGGCTACTGCTCATTTTTTTGTTCCCGGTACTTGTGAGCCGACCACGCCCCCCATTTCGCCTCATATATTGCCTTGTTCTGCTCGAACAGCGCTTGGCGCTTTTCCTGTTTGAGCTTGTTGAACGAGGCCGATAGATTATGGTGGATGAACACGTCATCGGCGCAGGCAATGGTCCAACCAGCCTGCTCCACCCGACGGCAGTAGTCATCATCCTCGAAGAAGCCGATACCAAAGGCTTCGTCCAGCGGCCCCACCTTCTCGTAGACGGCGCGCGGCATCATCACGCAGAAGAATGCTGCCGTCCGCAACGACGTCAATTGCCCGGCGTGATGCGCGGTGTAGTCGGCCGCCGCGGACAGCATGCCGTCCATGTCGTCGTACTGAATGGCAATGCGGGCCTCATTACCGATGTTGTTGGTCACCGGACCAAGCATCCCGAGTGAAGGGTCGTGGCGCAGGTGGGCAACCAGGGTCGCAATCCAGCCAGGCGTCACATGCGTATCGTTGTTGAGCATGACCAGGTAATCACCACTGGCCAGCGCCAACCCCTGGTTGTTGGCGGCGGCAAAGCCGCGATTGTCGGGATTGAGAATGAGGTGGCGATCTGCACCGGCAGCCGCCCATTCCCGCAGCCAGGCTGGCGAACCATCGGCTGACGCATTGTCTACAACGATCACTTCGAGATTTTCGTAACTACTGTACAACTCGAGGCTACGCAAGCAGAGCTGGGTAAGATCGAGATTGTTGTAGGTCACCACTACCACGCTGACTCGCGGCTCGGGCAATGCCGCGATGCCTTGCAGCAGATCCTGTACACGATGGCTCCAGGTCTGCTCCTCCGCAAAATGCTGCCGCTGCGCGATCCGAGCAGCATCGGGCCACGCATTCAGGGCAGCAGCCACGGCCGCGAGGAACCCTGCGTGGTCGCCTGCAGTACGTACCAAGTCGCCAAACTGGCGAATCTCCGGTAATGCAATCGACACGACTTCCTTGCCCGCGCTCAAGTACTCATAGACCTTGACCGGATTGGTGGCCAGGGTCAACGGAATCACCTGGAACGGAAGCAGGCAGACGTCAAAACCGGCGAGATAAAAAGGCAATTTGGCGTAAGCCACTTCGCCGGTGAAAACGACATTGTCCAAATGCTGCAAGCGTTTCTGCGCACCGGCGGTATCCGCGCCAACCATCAGCACCAGGCAATCGGTGAAACGCTTCGCCACCTTTTCCAGGAGATCAAGATCAAACCACTCGGCGATCGCTCCGTAGTAACCGATCACCTTGCGTCCCTGCGCGTCCTTGAAAACGTGTTCGGGCTGTGCGGCGAAATGCTCGTACTGACAGGCGTTCCGAATCATCAGTCGATGCGGGTTGTACTTGCCGGCTTCCTCGTAGAGCCAGTCCGAGGTCACGACCAGCAGGTCGGCCGTGCGCATCAGCTCGTTTTCGCGCACCAGCATGTCCGTGCCATTGTCGGCAAAGCCGCCGTGATGATCCATGCAGTCGTAAGCCAGCCATGCATTCGGCAACACACGCGCCGTTTCCAGCCAGTAGGGATGTTGCACGAGAGACACGCAGGCCCGGCTGGATGTCCACGCCAACAATTGGCCGATACCGGCGCGCAGTTGCTCGCGAATGTTCTCGCTGGGGGCTGCGTGATAGATCGCCGGCCGGCCTTTCGCATGCAGATTGACCTGGAACAGGCAGCCGCTGTCATCCAGCGACTCCACGGCGAAGCCAGCCGCCGGATGATCAATGAAATTGTTGGAGATGTAGAACACGCGATGGCCGGCCTTCGCCAACTCACGCGCAAGATGCTGGGGACGCTGGGTACGGAAATGCCAATCGATCACCGACCAGATGAAATAGTCGCGCCGCCCCGCCGCCTGTGGCATGACGTGCATCACCTGCTCGTTTACATCTCCGACGGCTGACAAGTCAGGGGCGGCCACGACCGTCGGGGGGGGCAATGATTCCGCCTGAGTGCCAGCCCCACGACGCCACAACTGCCTCATTTTTTCGCGGTCTTCCGCACCCAGGCCGCGATGCCGCAGCAGACGCAGCGCCACTCGCAGCGGCCGTGTCAGGCGCCATGAGCGGCTGGACTTGATCAGCTCCAACTCCTCGCGCGCCTCTTCCAACTGCTGGATACGAGCGTTGCGCTTGGCGACTTCGCCGCGCGCCTCGATCAACTCGGCACGCTGCCGCGCGCACATGCCTTCAGCTTCCTGAAAGGCCGCTTGGGCTTTTTGCTCGACCACATGAATTTCCTGGCGAGCGAGCTGGGCTTCCAACTGAGCTGTTTCCCTGCCTTTTACTGCAGCCTCGGCTTCCATCCTGGCCGCTTCCCTTGCCTTTATTGCGGCCTCGGCTTCCAGTTGAGCCGCTGCCCTTCCCTTGGTCGCGATTTGTGCTTCCAACTGGGCGGCCTCCCTTCCCTTGGTAAGGTGCAGGATCTGGTCCAGTGCGTCAGCATGCTCAACACTCAACCGCTGGGCCCAGGCTGCGACTTCCCGATGATGGGTATAAAGGTCTTCCGCTTCTGAAAACAGCACGGACGACGGCATGGCCGGCAGAGGTATGTCGCCTGTGGTAGCCACGGCCACGAAATAGATAGGGTCGATCAAACACGTGCTGCGTTCGACGATATCCGTTCCGGTATCGGTCAAAGCGGCAACGGACTTGGTAGCGTCCTCTGGCTGCAGTGCGAACAAGGCCGAACCGACCGCCAATCGCTGGCCGTAATACCGTATGTTTCCGAATTGCTGACGCAGCAAGCCATCAAACTCGCCGAAGTCGAGCTCTTTGACATGGAATTCGTTGTGGTAGCCCGCCTGCTCGGAATAAACCAGTCGATTCGGCGACGAAATGATCAACACCCCATTGGCACGCAGTACGCGGCGGATCTCGCTGATCATTTCCTGATGACGGTCGTGATGTTCAATGGTCTCGAAGGAAACCACGACGTCCACGCTGGCATCCGGCAACGGGATGGCAGCCGCATTCCCTTGCAGAAAAGTCAGATTATCCTGGTCCCGATAGGCATGCTTGGCGTGTTCGACTGCCTCTTCGGCAATGTCGACTCCCGTCACTCCTGCAGCATGACGCGCCAGCATGGCGCTGCCGTAACCTTCACCGCAGGCGATATCCAACACAGTCTTGCCCCTGACCAGTGAGCAGCACCAGGCATAACGATGCATGTGCTCATGCCTGATCTGCCCCGCCTCGCTCGGCATGAAGCGCTCGCCAGTGAATTCCATGGGTCAAACTCCAACCTGTACGATTTTGATCGAATGCATGGGGATGCCAACCAGGCCATGTCGCATGGTGCTTTCGCTCGCCTTGAAAGCAAGCGCATCGTGCATCCAGTGTTGTTGGGTATGGTCGTCCTGCGTGCCTGTCGCCAGCGCGACGTCGATGGAGTAATCCCCATTCGGCAACACCGGCATCCGGAAGCGGAACCGGGCCTGCATGCCATCGCCGGCAGCGAACGACAGCGGATGCTCGTGATAGCTGATATAGGTGTTGTCACCAAACAAATGCTGCCCCAGGCGATCCTTGACGTGGAAACCGAAAATCGGCGCCACGATGGATTCATGCACCACAGCATCGATAACCAGCTCGACGACTTCGCCACCTTGCATCAGCGACTGTTCGCCCCCCTCGCCGAACAGCCTCACATCGACGATGCGTGCCGCCCCCGCGCCAAACTCGCGATCGATGCTTTGCGGGTCGAATTCGAACGGCATCACATGATTGCGCGCGCCTTGTGCATTGAGCAGGTCCTGTCTCGGGTCTTTCACGTCGATGGGTACGGGCGCGGCACGCGGCGGTGCGACGGAACCTGCGCTTCGTTTGATGCTGCGCACCTGCACTTTCTCGCCCGACGCAGCCCGGTCGGCGGCATGCTGGGCCGCCAGGTAGCTTTCCACGACCTCCCCGGCCGAGCCGTCCATCAAAAGGTGCCCGCTATCCAGCCATACCGCGCGGCTGCACAAATTGGTTACGGCACTCGTATCGTGACTGACGAACAACAGCGTCCCGCGCTTCTGGAATTCGCGCAGGAAGCGCATGCATTTCTGGGTGAACCGCACGTCGCCGACACTGAGTGCTTCGTCGATGATCAGCGTATCGGCGTCCACATGCGCCGCCACCGCAAAGGCAAGGCGCACATACATGCCACTCGAATAGGTTTTCACCGGCTGCTGAATGAAATCGCCAATCTCGGCAAAGGCCAAAATGGAGTCGAACCGCTTGCGCAATTCCTTTTCGGCGATGCCGTACAACAAACCGCTCAGGTAGATGTTTTCCTCACCGGTGAACTCGGGATTGAACCCTGCCCCCAGTTCGAGCAAGGCCGCGACGCGACCGTGCGAGGTCACCGAGCCCTCGGTAGGATGCAAGGTGCCGCAGATCATCTGCAGCAAGGTCGACTTGCCCGAACCATTGCGTCCAATGATGCCCACCGTTTCGCCACGCCTGACGCTGAAGCTCACATCGCGCAAAGCCCAGAATTCGTCGTAATACGACTGCCCATGCTTCCCTGTGATCCGCCCCAGTCGTGGCAGCACCATCTGCTTGAGCCGGTCGACCGGCTTGGCATAGATGTCATAGCGCTTCCCGAGCGACTCAACGGATACGGAAATTTCGTCAGAGGACATCGGCAAATCCTCGACGCGTACGCTCGAACCAACTGAATGCTGCCCACGCGAACAGGCAGGATATGAGGGTGTACAGGCCTAGCATCCCCCACGCCGGAAGACGTCCCCACACCAACACGTCGCGCGAAGCCTCCACGATGAGCGTCAGCGGGTTCAGGTAGAGCAGGTCCCTGAACCGCGGCGAGATCAGTTCCTTGGAATAAAAAATGGGGGCCAGGAACATCATCATCGGAGTGATGACCGTGATGGCCTGCTTGAGGTCACGCAAAAATACGCCTAGCGAACCCAACAGCCAGATCAACCCGATCATGAATGGAATGAATGGCAAGACCACAATCGGGAAAAGTACAGCCGTCCACGGGATTGCGCCCTTCACCACCAACAGGAACACCAACAGCACGACCGTCGAAACAAGCAGGTGAAAAAGTGCCGAGCCCAGCAAACTCCAGGACAGGGTCTCGAGTGGGAACACCACCTTTTTCACGAAATTGGCATTTTCGATAATCAGGGATGGCGCGCGATTGGCGCATTCCGCAAACAGGGAATTGATGTTGAGTCCGGCGAACAGGATGACCGCGTACTCAAGATGGCCTGAACTCTGTGCACTCCAGCGTGACTTGAAAAGCACGCCAAAAACGAAGGTGTAGACCCCAAGCATCAGCAAGGGGTTGAAGAAGGCCCACATCAGGCCGATGAACGATCCGCGATAACGCCCTACCACATCGCGTTTGGCCATCTGCACGGTCAGTGCAAGATGGCGAGTCAAGGCTCGGTAGGGAGAAAGCGGGTCCCGCAGACGATAATTGGAGAGCATGTTTAACCAACGATTCCCGCAAAAATGACTCGACCGGCACTCGCTGTCTTGATCCGGACCATCGTGATCGACAAGCACCACCTCGCCCGAAAACCATGCCTGCGCATGCGTCTCGCGGCACGACTCATCCCAACGCCGCCGTCAGCTCGGCGCGCAAGTCAGCGATATCCTCGACACCCACTGACAACCGCACCAACCCGTCGCTGATACCCAAGCGCTTGCGATTGGCGGCCGGCACCGAGGCGTGCGTCATGATCGCGGGATGCTCGATCAGACTTTCCACGCCACCGAGCGACTCGGCCAGCGCGAACAGCTCGCAGCGCTCCAGCATGCGCCGGGCCTTCTTCAGGCCGCCTTTCACCTCGATCGTGACGATGCCGCCGAAGCCGTTCATCTGACGCTTGGCCAAAGCGTGCTGGGGGTGACTCTTCAAACCGGGATAGATGACGCGCTCCACCGCCGGATGCTTCTCCAACCAGCCAGCCAACTCCAGCGCGCTGGCGCAGTGCTGGCGCATGCGCAGATGCAGGGTCTTCAGGCCGCGCATGGCGAGGAAGGCGTCGAACGGGCCGGCGATGGCGCCCACGGAGTTCTGCAGGAAGGCCATCGGCTCGGCCAACTCCTTGTTGCCGGCCACCACGATGCCACCGACCATGTCTGAGTGGCCGTTGATGTACTTGGTTGCCGAATGCAGCACCAGGTCGGCGCCGAATTCCAGCGGGCGCTGCACCATAGGCGAACAGAACGTGTTGTCCACCACCAGGATCAGGCCGTGCTTCTTCGCGAACGCGGCGATCTTGGCCAGGTCGACCAGCTTCAGCATCGGGTTGGTCGGTGTCTCGGCCCAGATCATCCGCGTGTTTGGCTTCAAGGCCGCCTTCAGCGCCTTGGCGTCGTTCAGGTCGACGAAACTGAAATCCAGCCCGGCCGAACGCCGGCGCACCTTCTCGAACAGGCGGTAGCTGCCGCCGTACAGGTCGTCCATGGCGATCACGTGGCTGCCCGAGTCGAGCAGTTCCAGCACCGTGGAGGCGGCCGCCAGCCCGGAACCAAAGGCGAAGCCGGCCACACCGCCTTCCAGATCCGCCACGCAACGCTCGTAGGCCATGCGGGTGGGGTTTTGTGAGCGCGAATACTCGTAACCCTTGTGCTTGCCCGGGCTTTCCTGCACGTAGGTGGAGGTGGCGTAGATCGGCGTCATGATCGCGCCGGTGCTCGGGTCAGGGTGCTGGCCGGCATGGATGGCGCGGGTTCCAAGACCCAAGGCTACCGGTGTGCTGCGATTTTTCATGAGGCTGACATCCTGCCCGCGGGGATGGGCAAAGCGCTTATCTTACCCGCGATGGTGTGTTTGCTGAATCCGCGAACGCTATTCCGTTCATGTCCTAACGCACGCTCCATGCGCATGCGTATTGCACATCCTGTCGGGAACCGCGATCTTTACGGTTCCATTTTGTTCCGCGGGATAGATGCCATCCGCGGAAGCCATGCCAACGGGATGCCATTGCCTACCATGAACAAGCCGGCCAAAACACCGCCGTCCAACCTGCCGGAAGGCGTCGTGGATGGACTGAACGGGCACATCCTGCGAGGGTGGGCCTGGGCCGGCGATGAAGCATCCCCTCCTGTTCGCGTGGAGGTGCGCGATGGCGACACTCTGCTCGGCCAAGGCGATGCCACCCATTTCCGCGCCGATCTGGCTGCCGCAGGCAAACGGGGCGGCCATTGCGCCTTTTTCATTGCGCTCGATCCTCCGCCTCCCAGCGGGTCTGCACTTGCAGTGACCATGGCCATCGCCGGCAGCGATACGCGCTACCCCCTGTCGGGCAGCCCGTTCAACGTGGCCCGGACGATGCCACCGCGCGAAGCCGTGCCAGCCTCCGCCGACATCCTGCCCATCCCCATCAGCAGCCCCCAGCTGCATGGCTCGCTCGATCAATGCGGCCCCCACCTGCTGCGTGGCTGGGCACGATGGCTGGACGGCAACCAGCAATCGCCCATCCTGGCGCTGTACGAAGGCGACACGGAGATTCTGCGCTTCGCGGCCAATCAGTGGCGCGCCGATATTGCCGAACTGCACCAGGGTGACGGCTGCAGCGGTTTCGAACTGCCGCTGCCGGAGTCACTTCGCGATGGTCAGACGCATCGATTGGACTTGCGTCTCGTCGAAACCGGCGGACCGGTCCTTCCGGCACCTTTCCGTGCCCACATTGCTTCGCGCGCGGATAGGCCCGCGCAGTCGACGCGCCTGCCCGCAACGCTGACGCGCGCTGCAGTCCCCGCGCCACTGACGCTTTCGATCATCGTCAATTTTTACAACATGTCGCGCGAGGCAAAGCGTACCCTCGCCTCGCTCAGCCGCGACTATCAACTCGATTGCACCGATCTCGACTACGAGGTGCTATGCATCGACAACGGCTCCAGTCCGCCGCTGGATGCCGATTGGGTAATGGGGTTCGGGCCGGAGTTCCGGCTGGTTCGTCCCAGTCGTCATCATCCGTCGCCGTGCGGCGCGCTCAACGAGGCTGCATTGATGGCCTGCGGGCGCTACCTCGCGGTCATGATCGATGGTGCCCACGTGCTCAGTCCAGGCGCATTCCGCGAGGCACTTGCAGCCTGGCGTGAACGGCCCGAAGCAGTGATCGCCCTGCGCCAGTGGTTCATCGGAGGTGACCAACGCTGGCTGACCCTGGTGGGCTACACGCGCGAGATGGAAGACAAGCTGTTCGATCGCATCCGTTGGCCCCTGAATGGTTACGACCTGTTCCGTATCGGCCAGCCGATGAGCGACAACCCCGAACATTGGTTCGACGGCATCACCGAAACCAACTGCCTGATGCTGCCGACCGCACTGTACGACCGCATCGGCGGCTTCGACGAAGCATTCGACCAACCCGGCGGCGGCTTTGCCAACCTGGATTTGTGGCGACGCGCCAGCCAGGATGCATCCACACCGCTGGTGGCGCTGATCGGGGAAGCCAGTTTCCACCAGTTCCACGGCGGCACCACCACCAATGTCGACGATCTCGGCAAGGACAAGCTGGTGCGCGCCTATGCCAGCGATTACCGCCGCGTCCGCGGCGAGGATTTCGTGCGGATCGAACGCGACCGCCTCTCCTTTCGTGGCCGCATTTCTTCGGAATTCGCCACCGGCCAGCGTCAGCGCATGTTGATGCCAATGCACCTTCCCGTTACCGGCGAAGTGCGACCGGGCCGCTTGTCGGCCCAGTTCGACGACGGCGCACAGTCGTACCTGATGGGGGTGTACGCCGAATGCAACCTGCGCAACCAGGTGCAGTGGCTCGGCATGCCCACCGGCGTCGCGCCGGCAGACCTGCTCGGCATCGCGGATGTCATCCACGACATCCGTCCCGACGCCATCGTGGTGGTGGCCGCCCAGCCAGGCCTGGGCTTCTTCGTTGACAACACCGTGCAAGCCGCTGGCCTGACCGGGACCCGCGTGCTGTCGGTGGGTACGGCTGCCGCACCGGCGCCATCGGGCCGCGTGACCCGGCTGTCGTTGCCGCCCGATGACGTGGCGACCGTGGCGGCAGCGCGCGACCAAGTCGGCGGTGCCGAAACGGTGCTGGTATTGCTGGCCATCGATGCCATGCCCACGGTTTCGACGGAGCTGCTCAAGGCCTGGGGCAGCCTGGTGTCGCACCGCTCGTATCTGGTTTGCCTGGGCACGGTCTTCGGCCAACCCTGGCTCGGTTATTCGACGCGGCAACCGCTGCGCATGATCCGCGACTTCATCGCGGACACGCCCGCCTTCGTCATCGACCGCAGCCGTACCCGTCAATTGATCAGCACCAGCCCATACGGCTACCTGCGCAAGGTCGGCGGCAGCGTCGACGACGCGCATTACGACGTATCACTCGATGACCTGGCGCCGTATCTGCCTGCACTCACGGAGAACCTGCAATGAACCGCTTCTGGCCACGCTACATCCAGCCCATCTTCGACATCGTGCAGCCGCACCAGATCCTGGAAATCGGTGCCGAGTTCGGCTGGAACACACGTCACATCCTGGCCTACTGTCGCGCGCATGGCGCGCGTGCCGACATCGTCGACCCAGTACCGCTGCCCAGCCTGCTTGAAGAGCTGGCCCAGTTCGGTCCTGCCGAATACCGCTTCCTGCCGTTGAAGAGCCTGGCCGCAATTCCACAACTGCAAACGCCCGACATCGCGCTGATCGACGGTGACCACAACTGGGCTACCGTTTTCCACGAACTCAACCTCTTGCAGTCGTGTGCCGAACAGGCTGGCAAGGCGCCGCCCATCGTGGTGGCACACGATGCCGCGTGGCCTTACGCCCGGCGCGACATGTATTACAGCCCGGACGACCTCGATGGCTGGCAGCGCCACCCTTACAGCTACAAGGGCATGGTGCCGAACCAGTCCGAACTGGACGAGCGCGGCGTAAACGGCTGGCTGGCCAACGCCACCCATGAAGGCGGCCCACGCAACGGTGTGCTGACCGCCATCGAAGACTATGTCGCCAGCATCAATATCGATTACACCTTGCACACCTTGCCGTTCTTCAATGGCCTGGCCATCCTGGTACCCGCTTCGCGCATGACGCCCGAACTGCGGGCCCTGATTGACAGCTTCTTCGGCTCGGAAAGCCTGCTGCAGGCTTGCGTGTCGCTGGAGGCCGACGGCATGGAATTGCGCGCCAAGCTGGGCCGCACCGAAGCGCTGCTGGGTCGTCGCACCGAAGCTCTGCAGCGCGCCCGTGACGTGATCGAGGCCCAGCGCCAGCAGCTCGCCGCGCTCACTGAAGGCGCAGCAACTGCTGGCCGCTGATGCGGCCCAGCCCGCCGCGCAGCTAGATCTTCAGCGGCACCTGGTCGGCAGGATAGGACGAAGGCGCAAAGAACCACGATTCGATTGCGTAGCGGTCCTTGGCTATCGCCGCCGGCACTCCTGTGCGGTGCAGAAAGAAGTGATCGAACAACAAGGCGTCACCCGGAGCAAAGACCGGGCTGACGGTCGCCAAGCCTTGTGCAGCCTCCGCGACCATGCCGGGGCCAACCGACCAGTCGAAATAAGCTCCATGACTGCCCGTGGGCAACACTTCCGGCAGCCGTCGCGGAAGGCACTCCAGCCCGGACGCATCCACGCCGCAGTGGGACAGGGCAAGCCAGACGTTCACACTGCGAATTCCTGCCCCCATAAAGGCGCCATCCTGGTGCCAATCGGCATGTCGGATACTGCCCGGCACGCAACGCAAGGTGGATTTGCCCACCGACAACATGGGCCGCTCGCCGAAGTACGCCGATACCATGTCGACGATTCCGCTGGCCCCGAACAGCTCAGTGAGCTTGAACAGCATGCGCGGCGAATCGGCCAACCACACACCGCCACCGCCCTCCACCCAGGTGCGGGCCTGCGCCAGCTGACAATCTTCGCGCAATGGCAGGCGTGCGTACCAAGGATTGCCTGCCCCGACCCCACCGTGCTCATGCCACGAGGCACAGGCATCGATCACGCTCTTCACATCGCCAGCCAGCTTCGTTGCCAGATCGGGCGACAGCAGGCCGCGTACGAGCAGAGCGCCATGATGCTGTATCCCCGCCGCCATCGAATGCGCGTCCAGCCGTGACGCCGGGACCTCGGGAATACCTGCCACAGCGGCGAACGGATCGGAAATGCACCCTGGCCACGGTTCAATCTCTGCGCCACGAGGTGGGTGCTCCACATACGCCATGTAACGGCATCGCGCCAACAGGCGTTCAACGTCCTCGTCCACAGCACGTCGGCGCAAGACCGTCATCCAGGCGATAGCCTCCTCATGCCGGCCTTGCCGCATCATCTCGCGCGCGGGTGCCAACCTGTCATCGGCTTGATTCATGGGCCCCTCCATTCACTGGCTCGCTTTCGCGCGCCGGGGTGTCCAATCGCTGCTCGTCGCACAGGACATCCATCAGCACCTGACCCTGGTGGAGGAAATCGGGCGGCGCTGGCACGTCGGGAGCCGATTCGTCGCTGTACACCACGTGTCGGAAAAACAGTTCCATGACGCGACGCACGCCCTGTTCGAGCACCGTGCGGCGATCAGCGGCCAAATAGGCATGCCCAGCCGCGTTGACGATCTCGTAAGCCGGAAAATAGTAAACATCCGGAAAAGCAGAAAGCGTTTCGGCCGCAATGCGCAACACCGCCTTGGACCAGGTATTGGACAGCAATACGTGGCGGGGTTCGGCGGTGGCCGCGAGCGCAACGGGAGACACGGTCAGAATCATTTTCATGCTTGGATTGACCCGGCGCACCTCATCAAGGAAGGCGTGGAGATCGGCCACCACCTCCGCCACGCCAAAATTCAGCAACGCATGCTGCCGGGAATCGTAATGACCCGCAGCCACTCCAGGACACAACGGATACACCGCACCATCGACCCGCGAGCTCCAGCACTCGGTAAGCCCCAAGGTGAACACGAACACGTCCATCTCAGTGAAAGCCTTGCGCACTGCCGCGAGATGACGATGCCGATCCTCGCGGTATTCGCGCCCTGACGCGAAACCACCTGGCTGGATCGTGGGCCGGAACGGGTCGAACCAGCTGCCATCCTGCTCCCATGCATCATCAGCGGGGACGAATACCCCGGTTGCACGCCGCCACAGTTGCAGAAGCTGGCGGGCGGTATAGATGTTGCCGTAGCGTGCTGCATAGACCCCGTAGCCGAAGTTCCTGGCCAACTCGTCGCCCAGCAACGGGTGCGCCGGCTCTGTCTCGAAACAAGGCAGGCCATGCTCCCGCAAATGACGAGCGACATGTTGCGCAAAGCAACTGCCGGCGGTAACGACTCGCGTGCGCGGACCGATGTGGAATGACGGCGGCATCACCGGATCGATCTGCGCGGGGTCGAAAGCGGCTACGGCCCGGCTCCACCGCTGCCTGGCATCAATGTCCTGATAGGGGTGTTTCATGCCAACGACCTCATCTGCGCAAGTACCCGCTCGCCATAAGCCGGATTCGCGTGCGCGCCATCCCCGTAATAGTCATCCTGCAGAAAACCATGTGCATCGACCACTTCGGATGGGCGCGGCACGAAATGCACATCCGCTTTCTCGCACCATTCGGCGACGATGTGCGAGTGCATCCGCCACAGCTTGTAGCGCAAGGCCGCCGGCGAGATCTCATGCAACATGCCGGGAAACATGGCCCAGATCACGCCCTCGCGCATGCGCTCACTGTCCGCTGACGGCGGCGGCGGCTCGATGTGAAACATCGGTCCACTGCAAAGCTCGCGGACCTGCGCCATCAGCGACAGGTATTCGGCCAGCAGCGACTCCATCACACGTCGTACCGCGAGCGCTGGCAACAATTCGGCGGCCGGATCCAGCGGCAACTGCGATTCCTCCGGCAGTACGAAGTCGAAACGGCGAGGATGCACCAATGTTCCAAGCACACCATACGCACCGCCGCCGATCAGCGAAAAAACCGGCCCTTTGTACCTGCGTAATTGCTCCTGCACCGATTTGCACAAGCGGGGCTCGCCTTCGAGCTTCTCCACTGCCTCGGGCATCTCCCAGAAGTTCAGCGCGCGCAAATGGAACCCGGTATCGCGTGCCGCCTGTGCCACGCAGGCCAGGTGACTGTGCCCGATGCACAACACCTCGCCGGGTGCATCGACGGGGGAGTGATTCGATGCGCGGCATCCCGTGTCACCCGTCATCGGTGCCATCGGTGCCACGGGCCACTTCCTCGGCGGGAAAGCCAGCGAGAACGGGGCGCCGATCAGGGTGAAGTTCGGGCTGTAGGCCGGGTCGGATTCCAGCAAACCACCCCAGCGCCTGCGCACGCTGGCAACTTCGCTGGCGAAGCGCCGCTTCTTTTCCGGCGTGTCTTCGTGGCCTCGCGAGGCGGATTCGTGGTGATACAACTCGGCAAATGGAGTCCACACATTTGTATAGCCACGCTCACGCAGCCGCAGGCAGAAATCCACATCGTTGAATGCCACCTGCAGCTCATCGTCCAAGCCACCCACATCGGCATAGACTTCGCGCCGAACCATCAGGCACGCGGCAGTCACCGCACTCATCGACTGGACCAGCCTGGCCCGCGCCATCAGGCCCGGATAACCACGCGGCATGCCGCAATACGGATGGGCGGCCACCCCATGCACGCCGGTTACCACTCCGGCATGCTGGATGGTGTCGTTCGGGTAATACAGCATCGCACCTACCGCACCCACCTGTGGGCGTAGTGCATGACTGGCCAGCTCTTCGAGCCAACCTGGCGTAATGACCTCGATGTCGTTATTGAGCAGACAGATCAGCCCGCTTTCGCACGTCGCCACCGCCTCGTTGTTGATCGCCGAGTAGTTGAACGGACGGTCATGCTTCAATACTCGTATGCGCGGATGCCGGGAATATTCCAGCAGGCAAGCCAGCGCACCGGGCTCGCTTGTCTGGTTGTCTACCAGCACGATCTCGTAATTCGTGTAAGTTGTGTGCTGCAGGATCGACTCCACGCACTGGCGCAACAACTCGACATGGTCACGCGTGGGAATGACGATGCTGATGCGCGGCATGGGATCCGGCAGCGGCCGTCGAATGCGGAACATGCCCGGCATGTCATCGATATCCAGGACCTCGGCATGCTCTTCGCACCGGGCAAGATGCTCGCGCAATGCGCGCCGACCGGCCTCATGGGCATAGCTTTTCTGCAACACGCCACGCGCCGTCGAGCCTTCCACTGCACGCCAGTGATAGAGCACCACCGGGATGTGGCCGATCTGTCCGGGTGCAAGACACTCGCTGCAACGCAGCGCCAAGTCCCAGTCCTGGCTGCCTTCCAGGCCCTCACGGAATCCACCTACCGCCTGCAACAGGTCGCGTGCATACACGCCCAGGTGGCTGACACAGTTCTGCCCCAACAGCAGATCATGGTTCCAGTCGGGCTTGAAGTAGGGCTCGTAGCGATGTCCCTCGTCGTCGATCTTGTCCTCGTCGGTGTAGACCATTTGCCACTGCGGGTTTTCCCGCCACGCATCCATCACCGTGGCGAGTGCCGCCGGATGCAGCTCATCATCGTGGTCGAGCAACGCCACCCGCTCGCCCCGTGCCAGCGACAACGCGCTGTTGGATGCCGCGGAAATGTGACCGTTGCGTTCGCGCCAGACGATGCGGATACGCTCGTCGCGAGAAGCGTATTCCTGCAACACCTGCCGCACTTGCGGCTCGGTCGAGGCATCGTCTGCCACGCACAATTCCCAGTGCGACCACGTCTGCGCCAGCACACTATCCAGGCAACGCCGCAGCCATGCTTCGGGCGTGTTGTAGGTCGGCAACAGGATCGACACCAGCGGGCCATCGGCATGACGCGGCTCGGATCGACGCGGGTCATACAATTGCAGCCAGCGCTCGTAGGTGGTCTCCCGTGATCCGCGGCGCACATAGCGATCATGGAGCCATTCGCCAAATCGCCGCTGCCCGGAAGTTCCCTGCAACCGGCGCCTGGCGTCAGCGCGCAACGCACGCACATCGCCCCCCGAAGCCTTCACCCCGCCGCGTACCGAACGCCACATGCGCCATGCCGCGGCGGCGCGCCCCAGCCGGCGCAGCCGCAAACCACGCGCCCGGAACATGCACGGCGCCTGCGCCGGATCCAGCCGCAACTGGCGCACGTCATCCGGCAGCAGCACCACGCCACGATGGCGTGATTTTCCGGCCCGCACGAAGTTCAAATAGAGCGACCACGATTCGTGCATGCCCTGCCCGTAGTCGAAATACAGCACCGGCTCGAGTCGATGATCACCGCTGGCCTGCAATTCGATCGACAACTCGTACCAGCCGGCCTTCAGTGGAAAGCCAGGGCCTTCGCAGACAAAACGCGGATCGGTGCCCAGGCTGCGCCAAGTGTCTTGGTGCCCAGTCACGGGCTCAATCTCTCCCAACGGGCGCAATGACAAGGCCACGCCAGGCCAATACGCACGCAGACGACGAGCCACGGAACGAAGCAGGCGTTTCATCCGCTGGCCCTCCGCCCGAACCATCGCCGCAGCACCGACCAGGCGTTACGGCGTACGAGAAGATCGATCCCATTTTGCAGATGTTGCTGCCCCTGTTGCAGATGTTGCTGCCCCTGTTGCAGATGTTGCTGCCCCTGTTGCAGATGTTGCTGCCCCTGTTGCAGCCGCCGCTGTTCCTGCTGCAGTTGCTGCAGGACAGCTTGCTGACGGGTCAGCACCCGATCCAGGTTCTGCATGCCCACCCGCTCGCGGGCAAGCTGGCGCATGTCGGCCAGTGCCGAAGCATGCCGATCCAGCAAACGATGCAGCGCGGCATCGCGTACGACCACTTCGTACGCGATGCGTACGGTGACCTCCACCATTTCGTCTGCACCTGATGCCAGCGCGCTGCCCACTTCGAATTCCAGCCAGGGGTCGTCGTCGAAACTCAGCAAGCGGACCGATGATCCGCCCGCTGCGGGCACGAGCTCGCCGTTGACGTGCCCCAGGCGATCTTCCAGTGCCGGCAGTTCATGACTGGCCTCAGTCTCGACCAGCCGCAAACGGACCGGACCGATGCCGTAGACGCCCGGCACTTCGGCCGGGTCCAGCCGAAGATAGTCGGGCCGCTCACCATGCGGCAGACGGAACTGCAATTCGAGTACACCGTCAGCGGCGTCCAGCGACTGCTGCAACACGCGTGCATCGTCGTATGACTCGTCCTGTCGCCGGTAATAGAGTCGGCACGCCACATTCGCCGGCGCATCCCTGCCAGCAGGCCCGGCGTCTCCAACCAAGGTGCCAGCCATGGCCTCGAAATAGGCACGAGTTGCTTCCGGCTTCGCCTGCGCCTGGCGGAGGAACGCCATGAACGACTCCGGCACCTGCGCTCCCACGGCTACCACGCCCAAGCCATGGCTGTGCATGAAGTCGAAGCACGGGTAACGCGCAGCCAACTCCTCGAAGAAGCGGGCCACGCCGAAGCCACGCTCGCGCACCGCCGTATCATGCAGCAACACCACTGCGTTTCCACTCAGCTTGGGCAACCAGGACTCGAAGTCATGTCGCACTGCCTCGTAGGTGTGCAGGCCATCGATGTGCAACAAGTCGATACTGTTGTCGGCAAACGCACCCACGGCTTCGTCGAACGTGCTTCGCAACAGCCGTGAGAACGCACCATACAGCGGCTCATGCCGCGCCCGCAGCGACTGGTAGATGTCCTCGCCGTAATGCTGTGCGTGGGCGTCACCCTGCCAGGTGTCCACCGCCGTGCACTGGCACGACAAGCCGATCGCCTGCACTGCCTGGCAGAACGCCAGATAGGAATTGCCCGTGTGCGTGCCCAGTTCGACCAGGCTGGACGGCCTCAACAGGTCGACCGCCAGGTAGGCGAACGGAATGTGACCCACCCAGCTGTAGGGCTGCACTATCCGAGGGCGCATCATTACCAGCGGGTGATCCTCCATCCGGAATTCAGTGCTCGTCATGCAATCGCTCCTGACGGATGTCCAACATGGGAAGACCGATGAGCCCGGTAACCATCGATCCGCCTTCGGCTCGGAAGCGCAATGCCTCATGCATCCAGTGTTGCACCACGTGCTGCTCCTGGGTGCCCTCGGACACACCGATGGCCACGAAATAATCCCCGGGCAGCAACCGTGGCATCACGAAGCTGAAACTGACAACAGCACGTTCTCCGGCCACCAGCGAAAACTCACCCACCTGCCCCAGGTCGGTATTGTCGCCAAACAGCAACTGACCCAGGCGATCCTTCACGTAGAAGCCGGTAATCGCATTGCCCACGCCCGCATCGGCAACCAGCTCCACTCTCAATACTGCGCATTCGCCGGCAAGCACCAACGAAACCGCCTGCCCGTGCTCGTCGCAAAGCTCCGCGTGCTCGATCCGCACCCGGCACTCGCCGAATGCCTTGGCATCCGGCTGGAATGGCAGAACGCGGACGTCATTGCGCAAAGTGGAACGGTCGAACAATTCCTGACGTGGATCCACCAGTCGCCGGGCAGGACTCTGGCGCCGGCGATCAACGCCAGCAAGAGGTTTCTCCGTAGCTCGCGACTCGCTGAGCGAGGCTTGCATGTAGTCCTGCATGACATCGCGTGCCTCGCCGATGCGCTGTACCCGCCCCTGCTCCAGCCACACTGCGCGATCGCAAAGGCTCGCCACCGCGCTGCTGTCATGGCTGACGAACAACATGCTGCCACGCTTGCGGAACTCGCGCAGGTAGCGCATGCACTTTTGCATGAAAAATGCGTCGCCGACCGCCAGCGCCTCGTCGATGATCAGCACATCGGCATCCACGTGGACCACCACAGCGAACGCCAATCGCATCACCATGCCGGTGGAATAATTGCGCACCGGCTGATCGACGAATTCACCAATATCCGCATAAGCCAGGATGCTGCCGATCCGTGCTTCCACCTCACTTCGGCTCAACCCGAGGATCGAGGCATTCAGATAGACGTTCTGGCGCCCGGTGAACTCCGGATTGAAGCCACTGCCCAGCTCCAGCAGGGCTGCCACGCGGCCATGGGTGGCAACTTGCCCTTCACTGGCCTTAAGCGTACCGGCCAGCATCTGCAGCAAGGTGGACTTGCCCGCGCCATTGCGGCCCACGATGCCGAGGGTCTCGCCCCGACGCACCTCGAAATCGACCCCGCGCAATGCCCAGAATTCGCGATAGAACGTGCGACGTCTGCCCACCAGGCTCTGCAGCATGCGATGTATCGGCTTGTCGTAAAGCTGGTAGCATTTGCCCAGCGCGCGTGCCTCGATCACCGCTTCGGTGGATGTTGCCACCGGTTCCGTCATGGTCTCAGAGGACATCGGCAAACCCATCCCGGGTGCGCTGGAACCAGGCATAGCCGAACAGGAATACGACCACGGCCGCCAGCGTGTAAATTCCCAGTGCATGCCAGTCGGGTGCCTGCCCGAACAGCACCAGTTTGCGTGTCTGCTCGATCATCAACGTCAGGGGATTGAACAGAATCCAGCTGCGAAAAGGCTCATGCAGGCTGGATGCCGGATAGAACACCGGGCTCAGGAACATCAGGATCGACGAGAGCACACCGGCAATCTGTGTCACGTCGCGCACGAACACCCCCAGCGACGCCATGAACCAGCTCACCCCGCACAACAGCAGCACGAATGGCGCGTACACCAGCGGCAGGCACAACAGCACGGGATGCAGCGCATGGCCGGTAAGCAGCACGAAGAGCAACAGCACCAGCAGGCTGAGCAGCATGTTGAACAGGGTCGAAGCCACCATCACGCATGGCAGCACCGCCAGTGGGAACACTACCCGCTTGACCAGGTTGGTCTGCGAAACGATCACGCCCGGCGCACGGGTAATGCACTCGGACAATGCCGAGTGAACCACCATGCCGCAGAAAATCATCAGCGAAAACGCACTCCCCGATGCCATGCCCGGCCAGCGCATACCCAGGAACACGCGAAAGGCCAGGGTATACACCGCCAGCATCAGCAGCGGATTGAAGAACGACCAGAACAGGCCCAGGAACGAGCCGCTGTAACGCGATTCGATGTCGCGGCGAGTCAGTTCCACAAACACGTCCCGTCTGAGCCAAAGGCGCCCGAACAAGGACAGTTTCATCAATTCCATACTCGCAACCCGAACCTAGAATTTACGGTCACACCGCGGTGCCATGCAGCAGACACCCGTTACTTGCGGAGTCTCCGTGCTCCTCGTCTTCAGCCAATCAATGGCAAACTATACGAATATCGCCGCGCCGGTCCTGTTCGCGCGGCACAGGTGCAACCATAGCAACCATTCGCCGGCGAATGTACGGCATATGACATCAAAGAAGGCCGAATGAACAGCCCATCCAGTCACGCCACCACCCTTCTCGTCACCGGCGGCGCCGGCTTCATCGGCGCAAATTTCGTGCTGCAGGCGGTTGCCGACGGCCTGCGCGTGGTGAATCTGGACAAGCTCACCTATGCCGGCAACCTCGACACGTTGGCTTCGTTGCAGGGCAATGACCGGCACGTGTTCGTGCAGGGCGACATCGGCGACCGGGCGCTGGTGGCGAAGCTGCTGGCCGAGTACCGCCCCGACGCGATCGTGAATTTTGCCGCCGAGTCGCACGTGGACCGCTCCATCGACGGCCCGGCCGAATTCGTGCAGACCAACGTGGTCGGTACCCTGGGCCTGCTGGAATGCGCCCGCGACTACTGGCGCGGCCTCGAAGGCGCGGCCCGCGAGGCGTTCCGTTTCCTGCACGTCTCCACCGACGAGGTCTACGGCTCGCTGGGCGACGAAGGTCAGTTCACCGAAACCACCGCCTACGCGCCCAATTCGCCCTACTCGGCGTCCAAGGCCGCCTCCGACCACCTGGTCCGCGCGTTCCACCATACCTACGGGCTGCCGGTGCTGACCACCAACTGCTCGAACAATTACGGGCCGTACCAGTTCCCCGAAAAGCTCATTCCGCTGGTGACCGCCAAGGCGCTGGCCGGCGAAGCGTTACCGGTTTATGGCGACGGCCTGAACATCCGCGACTGGCTGTTCGTGGGCGACCACTGCTCGGCGATCCGCCGCGTGCTGGACGCCGGTCGCGTGGGTGAAACCTACAACGTGGGCGGCAATGCCGAGCGCACCAACATCACCGTGGTGAAGACCATCTGCGCCCTGCTCGACCAGCGCCGCCCGCTGGCCGATGGCCGTGCCCGCGAGTCGCTGATCACCTACGTGAAGGATCGCCCCGGCCACGATCGTCGCTACGCCATCGACTCGTCCAAGTTGCAGCGCGAGCTGGGCTGGAAGCCGTCGCAGACCTTCGAAAGCGGCATTGCGGCCACGCTGGACTGGTATCTCGATCACCAACCGTGGGTACAACGCGTACTCGACGGCAGCTATCGCATGGAGCGGCTGGGACAATGAGCAACACCACCAAGGGCATCATCCTCGCCGGCGGTTCCGGCACACGGCTTTATCCGATCACCAAGGCGATCAGCAAGCAGCTGCTACCGGTGTACGACAAGCCGATGATCTACTACCCGCTGGCCACGCTGATGCTGGCCGGCATCCGCGAAGTGCTGGTCATCAACACCCCCCACGAACAGGACATGTTCCAGCGCCTGCTGGGCGATGGCTCGCAATGGGGGCTGGACATCCGCTACGCGGTGCAACCCTCGCCCGACGGCTTGGCGCAGGCATTCACCATCGGCCGCGACTTCATCGACGGCAAGCCGAGCTGCCTGGTCCTGGGCGACAACATCTTCTACGGCCACGGCCTCACCGAGCGACTGAAGCGTGCCGCCTCCCGCGAGCACGGCGCCACCGTGTTCGGCTACTGGGTGCGTGACCCGGAACGCTACGGCGTGGCCGAATTCAACGCCGAAGGCCGCGTGATCGGGCTAGAGGAAAAGCCCGCCCAGCCGAAGTCGAACTACGCCGTCACCGGCCTGTACTTCTACGACGGCCGGGTGTGCGACTACGCCGCCGCGTTGAAGCCTTCCCCGCGTGGCGAGCTGGAAATCACCGACCTCAACCGCTGCTATCTGGATGACGATTCACTGCATTTGGAACAGCTCGGGCGCGGTTTTGCCTGGCTGGACACCGGCACCCACGAGTCGCTGATGGAAGCAGGCAACTACATCCAGACCATCGAAAATCGCCAGGGCCTGAAGGTGTGCTGCCCGGAGGAGATCGCCTACCTCAACGGCTGGATCGATGCCGAACAGGTGCTGCGCCTGGCTGCACCGCTGGCCAAGACCGGCTATGGCCAGTACTTGCAGCGACTGGTCTCGCAGGGGCTGGCCCGATGAAGGTGCTGCCTACCCCCTTGCCCGGCGCCGTGGTGATCGAACCGCAGGTGTTCGGCGATGCCCGTGGCTTCTTCTACGAAAGCTACAACGAGGCGAAATACCGCGAGGCCGGCATCGACCGCCGCTTCGTGCAATCCAACGTCTCGCGTTCGGCCCGCGGCGTGCTGCGCGGGTTGCATTACCAGTGGCCAAACCCGCAAGGCAAGCTGGTCAGCGTGCTGGAAGGCGAGGTGTACGACGTGGCGGTGGACATTCGTCGCGGCTCGCCCACCTTCGGGCGAGCCACCGGCGTCATGCTGACCGCCGCCAATCATCGCCACTTCTGGGTCCCGGAAGGCTTCGCGCACGGCTTCTGCGTGGTCTCCGAATTCGCCACCTTCAGCTACCAGTGCACTGCACTGTACGACCCGAAGGCCGACGCCGGCATTCGCTGGAATGACGCCGCACTGGCCATCGACTGGCCGGTCAGCGCACCGCTGCTGTCGGACAAGGATGGCAAGACGCCGCTGCTCGCCGACGTGCCGCCCGAACGGCTGCCGGTGTTCGAGGCATGAGAATCCTGCTGCTTGGCGCCAACGGCCAGCTCGGCCGCAGCTTTGTCGAGGACGGTGGCCTGGCCGCACGCGGCGAGCTGACGGTCACCAGCCGCGACGGCCATCGCTTCGACGACGGCCCGGCCGAAGTCGCCGACCTGTCGTCGCCGGACAGCCTGCCCGCCCTGCTCGATCGCCTGCGCCCCGACCTCATCGTCAACACCGCCGCCTATACCGCGGTGGATCGTGCCGAACAGGAAGAAGCCCTGGCCACCCGTGTCAATGGCGACGCCGTCGGCGCTCTCGGCCGCTGGGCTGCAGCGCATGGCACGCTAGTCGTGCACTACTCCACCGATTACGTGTTCGACGGCAATGCCACCGCACCGTATCCGGTCGACGCGCCCGTCGCGCCGCTGGGTGCCTACGGCCGCAGCAAGCTGGCTGGTGAACGCGCGCTGCGCACCAGCGGCGCCGACCACCTGATCCTGCGCACCGCGTGGGTGTATGCGCCGCATGGCCACAACTTCCTGCGCACCATGCTGCGACTGGGCGCCGAGCGCGACGAGCTGCGCGTGGCTGCCGACCAGATCGGCGCCCCTACCAGCACCGCGCTGATCGTGCGCGGCACGCTGGCCGCATTGGATGCCTGGCAACAGGCCGACGCCGCACAACGACGCACCCTCGTCGGCACCCACCACCTGGTCGCCAGCGGGCACACCTCATGGCATGGCTTCGCCAGCACCATCTTCGACGCGGCCCATGCGCGGGGGCTGCTCGAACGCCAGCCACACGTGGCGCCCATCGCCACCACCGAGTTCCCCACCCCGGCCGCGCGCCCAGCATGGTCGGTGCTCGACAACACCGGCTTCGGCGCCCGCTTCGGCTATGCTTTGTCCGATTGGCAAACCGGCTTGCATGACGTGCTGGACGCGCTCGCGCACCCGCATGCCTGAACAGGCCGACAGGCGCGCAAACGGCGCGCCTGTCGGCCGAGCCGCGATGCCCCGGGCAAACGCTTTCTCGCAGGTAGATCCACCATGCTCATTCCCTTGATCCTCAGCGGCGGCAGCGGCACGCGCCTGTGGCCCATCTCGCGCCGAAACATGCCCAAGCAGTTTCTGGCCCTGGCCGGACAAGGCACGCTGTTCCAGCAGACCATTGCGCGCACCCGGCAATTGCCCGATGTGGCTGCACCGATCGTGGTGGCCAGCGAGGACCACCGCTTCCTCGCCGCCGAGCAATTGCTCGAAGCGGGCATCGAAGATGGCACCCTGGTGCTCGAACCGGTCGCGCGCAACACCGCCCCGGCGATCGCACTCGGTGCGCTGGAGGCGATCAAGCGCGATCCCGATGCCTTGCTGCTGGTCCTCCCTGCCGACCACATGATCGGCGACACGCAGACCTTCGCCGCTGCCGTGGCACAGGCGCTGCCGCTGGCCATGGAGGGCTGGCTGGCCACCTTCGGTATCCGCCCCGATCGCGCCGAGACCGGTTTCGGCTATATCCGCCGTGGCGCGGCACTGGGCGCGCATGGCTTCCAGGTCGAACGCTTCGTCGAGAAGCCGGACCTGGCTACCGCGCAGGATTACCTGGCCGACGGCAGCTACGACTGGAACTCCGGCATGTTCCTGTTCAAGGCCGCGCGCTACCTGGAGGAACTGGAACAGCACGCCCCGGCCATGCTCGCCACGGTGCGCGCCGCGCACGCCTCCGCGCACGCCGATCTCGATTTCGTGCGCGTGGACAAGGATGCCTTCGCCAAAGTGCCGGACGATTCCATCGACTACGCGGTGATGGAAAAGACCACGCGTGCGGCGGTCATCCCGGTGAGCTGCGCATGGAGCGACATCGGTTCGTGGTCGGCGCTCTGGTTGGCCGGCGAGCACGATAGCGACGGCAACCTGCGCGAAGGCGATACCTTGGTGGTGAACACGCACAATTCGCTGCTGCGCTCGCACGAGCGCCACCTCGTCGCCACCGTGGGTGTGGACGACCTGGTGGTGGTGACCACGCCGGACGCCACCCTTGTTGCACATCGCGATGCCGCCCAGGACGTGAAGAAGATCGTCGAGCAACTGAAGGCCGCCGGCCGCAGCGAGCATTCGGTCCACCGCGTGGTACACCGCCCCTGGGGCAGCTACGACTCACTGGAAGCCGGCGAGCGTTTCCAGGTCAAGCGCATCGTGGTGAAACCCGGTGCAGCCCTGAGCCTGCAGAAGCACCATCACCGCGCCGAGCACTGGATCGTGGTCTCCGGCACCGCCGAAGTGAGCTGCGACGACAAGGTGTTCCTGCTCGGCGAAAACCAGAGCACCTACATTCCGCTGGGCAGCAAGCACCGTCTGCGCAACCCCGGCAAGGTGGCACTGGAACTGATCGAAGTGCAGTCTGGCAGCTACCTGGGCGAAGACGACATCGTGCGCTTCGACGACGTGTACGGGAGAGCCTGAAGGCGAGGAGTGAGTGGAGAGGAGTGAGAAGTGAGAGAGAGCGGCGTCACGCAGCACGCCCGTGCTTTTCTCTCACTTCTCACTCCTCTCCACTCACTTCTTTCGCTTGCGCAACCGGTACTCGTCGCGCGCCACGTAACCCGCCGCGCCCAACACCATCAACGCCAGGATGTACCAGGTAATCAGGTAGTTGAGGTGGTGGTTGGGAAAGTGGATCACGGTCATGCCACCCTCGGGCCAGGGCTTGCCATCCGCGTTGGAATGGGCATCGGCATCCACGAAGTACGGTGCCACGTCGTGCAGGCCGCGGGCCTTGGCGATCGCCGACACGTCGCGGGTGTACCAGGTATCGGTGGTCGGATCGTTGTGGCGAAACAGCCCGGAGGGCACGCTGATCCGCAGCAGGCCGGTAACGGTGACCTCGCCCGTCGGTGGAGGCGGGCAATGCCCCTTGAGGTCGCACCAGCCCTCCGCCGCAAACCCGCGGTTCACCAGCACGATGCTGCCATCGTCGCGACGCAGCGGCGTGAGGATCCAGTAGCCGCTGCCCTTGTCCGTGGCCGTCCATACCCGCGTTTGCCGGTCGTCGAGGTAGGTGCCGGACAAGCGCACGTGGCGATATTCGGCGCTGGCCGCGGTGATGCCAGCCCAGTCCGCCGGACCCGGCGCAGGCACCGGCGGCGCATGCACGCGCGCGTTGACATGGGCGATCAGCGCCGTCTTCCAGGCCAGCCGATGCACCTGCCAGGTACCCAACGCCACGAAGCCGACAAACAGCACCAGGCCGAGTAACGCGAGCAGGCTCAGCGCCAACGGGCCTCGTACGTTGCGGCCATTTTCGTTCGGCGAAGTATCTGTGTCTGACATAGCCGTGCATGATCGCACCATGCGTGGCATGGCGGAACCGGCCAAACCCTCGTGAAGATGTCCATGATGTCGCAGTGCGCAGAAACGACCAGGCCCGCTTGATGCGGGCCTGGTCGTTTGACATCACGGGCAATGAATGGATTCGCGCATCAGTCGTTGGGCAGGCCACCCGAGCGCCGGCTGAACCATAGAGCCGCCAGCGTACCGATGGCGCCGGACAGGAGGTAAAGCCCCACGTAAGGCACACCGGCATAGCGGGCCAGCGCCAAGGCCACCAGTGGCGCGAAGCCGGCGCCGATCAGCCAACCCAGATCCGAGGTGATCATGGCGCCCGTATAGCGGAATTCCGGTCGGAAATTCGAGCTCACCGCACCGGCTGCCTGTGCGTGCGTGAAGCCGAGCAGGGCATAGCCGATGATGATGAACAAATAGCCGTGCATGGTGCCGTCGGCAAGCAGCAGCGCGGTCCAGCCGCTGTAGACCGCGATCATTGCGCCACCCGCGGCCAGCGTGGTGCGACGGCCGAACCGATTCGCCACCTTGCCGGACAGGATCATGCAGGGCAGCGCCACGAAGGCGCCGACGATCTGCACCACGAGGAAGTCGGGCACCGATTGCTGCGTGAAGAGCAACGCCCACGACAACGCGAAGATGGTCACCAGGTGGAACATCGCATAACTCGCCAGCGGGGCGAAGGCGCCCAGCGCGATGTTGTCGCCTTGCGAACGAACCAGCTCGCCCATCGGCGAGGGCATCAGGTCACGCTCCTTGAGCTGCTCGACATAGCGTGGCGCCACCACCATGCGCAGCCGGGCGAACAAGGCCACCACGTTGATGGCAAACGCTGCAAAGAACGGATAGCGCCAGCCCCAGTCGATGAACTCCTTGTGGCTCAGGCTCGCGCTTATGTAGGCGAACAGCGCCGCAGCAAGGATGAAGCCGATCGGATCGCTCAACTGCGGCAGCATGGCGTACCAGCCGCGCCGATCCTTGGGCGCCTTGATCGCCATCAACGAAGCCAGGCCGTTCCAACTTCCGCCCAGCGAAAAACCCTGCACGAAACGCAACACTGCCAGCACCGCGATCGCCGCCCACCCCCACGAGCCGTATCCGGGCAGGAACGCCGTACCAGCCGTCGCCATGCCCAGCAGAAACAGCGTGATGGTCAGTTTCGCGGGAAGCCCGATATACCGCTGCACCACCAGAAAGAACATGGAGCCCAAGGGGCGCGCGATGAAAGCCAGCGCGAAAACCGCAAACGAGTAGAAAACCCCGTCGAGCTCACTGGCGAACGGGAAAAACACGGCCGGAAACGCCAGCACGCAGCCAATGCCGAACACGAAGAAATCGAACGATTGGGAAATGCGCCCGACCACCACGCCGACGGCAAGATCTCCTGCCGCGAGTTGCTCCGTGTGGGAGCCACCGCCATGCGCATGGACCACAGAACCCGGGGCTGATTGGATATTGCTAGTAGACATGACAATTCCGTGGCGACGACGACGGTGATCGTGCAACAAGTGCCAGACAAATCGGTGCGGTATAACGACGCAGCAGCCGCTTGTTCCGGACTCCACAAGCTCCCTTTACGGCTACAAATCAGGCCCTGATAAACCAGCCGGGTCAAGCAGCGCACTTTCGGGGAGTGGTGTTCGTGCGAGTAGTGTAAACCCACCTCGAAGAGTAGTGTATGCACCGGTCCGTTGCTTGGTACACAGGTACCCATGACAGTGAAACATCTCCGCGGTTTACTGTTGCTTCCCCTTGCGCTTCTGCTGGGTGGTTGCCACCTCGTATTGCTCAGCCCCTCCGGCGACGTCGCGCGCCAGCAAAGCGATGTCATGATCATCACCACGATTATCATCGCGCTGATTATCGTGCCGGTGCTGATCGCGATCGGGGTTATCGCATGGCGTTACCGGTCATCCAACGAGAAAGTCCGTCACGACCCCGAATGGGACCACTCTCCGCAGCTGGAACTGGTGGTGTGGGCCGCGCCGGTACTGATCATCATCATTGTCGGCGCCATCAGCTGGATCGGCACCCACCAGCTCGATCCCTATCGCTCACTTACCCGGGTGGCGCCCGGAAAACCGATTGCCGCCGATACCAAGCCGCTGGAAGTGGAAGTCGTTTCGCTGCGCTGGAAATGGCTGTTCTTCTACCCGCAGTACGGCATTGCCACGGTGAATCAGCTGGCCGCGCCGGTGAATGTCCCGATCAAGTTCAAGCTCACGTCGGACACCATGATGGATTCGTTCTTCGTGCCGGCATTGGCGGGCCAGATCTACACGATGCCCGGCATGCAGACGATGCTGCACGCCGTCATCAACAAGCCGGGGCAATACAAGGGTTTTTCTGCCAATTACAGCGGCGCCGGCTTTACCGACATGCGCTTCAGCTTCGATGGCATGAACCCGCAGGATTTCAAGGATTGGGTTGCCAAGGTTCGCGCCCAGGGCACCGACCTCGATCGCTCGGCCTATGACCAACTGCGCCAGCCCGACCGCAATGCGCCCGTGCATTACTACGCCCATTTCGAGTCCGGCCTGTACACCCGCATCCTCAATCGCTGCGTCGATCCCGGCCAGGTGTGCGCAAGCCAGATGATGTCCGCCGATGCCAAGGCCGGCCATGCCATGCAAGGCATGCCTGCCCCGGCTGACCATGTCGACGCACCTTCGTCCGGAAATGCCGCAGCACCCGCGCAAGCCGCGAAGACGCACTGATTCTGTTTTCAGAGACTCAAACCATGCCCGAAGCCATGCCTCATCGCGCCGCCATCTGGAATTTCCTGTTTGGCCGGCTGTCGCTCGACTCGCTGCCGTTTCTGCAGCCCGACCTCGAAGGCCGCATCGTTCTTGTCACCCTCATCGTGGTGCTCATCGGCGGACTGGCCATCCTCGGGTTTGTCACCAAGAAGCGCCTGTGGGGCTATCTGTGGCACGAGTGGTTCACCAGCGTGGATCACAAGAAGCTCGGCATCATGTACATGATCCTGGCCACGGTGATGCTGCTGCGCGGCTTCTCCGACGCCATCATGATGCGCGCTCAGCAGGCCGTCGCCTTCGGCCCGCACATGGGTTACCTGCCGCCGGAACATTACGACCAGATCTTTTCGGCGCACGGCTCGATCATGATCTTCTTCGTGGGCATGGCCTACATCACGGGCTTGATGAACTTCGCCATGCCGCTGCAGATCGGCTCGCGCGACGTGGCGTTTCCGTTCCTCAACAACCTGAGCTTCTGGTTCACCTTCTGGGGCTCGATCCTGTTCATGGTGTCGCTGTTCATCGGTGACTTCTCGACCGCCGGCTGGCTCGCCTATCCGCCCATCTCGGAGCTGCAGCAAGGGCCCGGCGTCGATTACTACATCTGGGGCCTGCAGCTGGCTGGTGTCGGCACGTTGCTGACCGGCGTCAATTTCGTGGCCACCATCGTGAAGATGCGCGCGCCCGGCATGTCATTGATGAAGATGCCGGTATTCAGCTGGACCACGCTGTGCACCAGCGGGCTGATCATCGCGACGTTCCCCGTCCTCACCGCCACATTGTTCCTGCTCTCGCTGGACCGCTACCTCGGCACCCACTTCTTCACCAGCGGGTTCGGCGGCAACATCATGATGTACATCAACCTGATCTGGGTGTGGGGCCACCCGGAGGTCTACATCCTGATCCTGCCGCTCTTCGGCGTGTACTCGGAAATCGTGCCCACGTTCTCGGGCAAGCCGCTGTTCGGCTATTCGTCGATGGTCTACGCCACCGTCGCGATCATGATCATGTCCTACCTGGTCTGGCTGCATCACTTCTTCACGATGGGCTCGGGGGCCGACGTCAACTCGTTCTTCTCGTTGACCACCATGATGATTTCCATTCCCACCGGCGTGAAGATATTCAACTGGTTGTTCACCATGTACCGGGGACGCGTGCGCTTCACCGTGCCGATGCTCTGGACGATGGGCTTCCTGTTCACCTTCACCATCGGCGGCATGACCGGCGTGATGCTGTCGGTGGCGCCTGCGGACTTCCTGCTGCACAACAGCCTGTTCCTGATCGCGCACTTCCACAACGTGATCATCGGCGGCACGGTGTTCGGCGTGTTCGCGGCCGTCAACTACTGGTTCCCCAAGGCATTCGGATTCAAGCTTGACGAGTTCTGGGGCAAGGTCAGCTTCTGGTGCTGGCAGATCGGCTTCTGGGTGGCATTCGGCCCGCTGTACATCCTCGGCCTGATGGGCGTGACCCGTCGCCTGAGCCACTTCGACAATCCGGCCCTGCAACCGTATTTCGTGGTCGCCGCGTTCGGTGCCTTCCTGATCGCGATCGGCATCCTGGCCTTCGTCATCCAGATCGGCATCAGCATCAAGCGGCGCGAGGCATATGCCGTGGGCAACGATCCGTGGAATGGCCGCACCCTGGAATGGGCCACCTCATCGCCACCGCCGGACTACAACTTCGCCTTCATTCCGAACGTGCACGAGCGTGATGCCTGGACGGACATGAAGAAGCATGGCTACCAGCGGCCGATGGAAGGCTTCAACACCATCCACATGCCGAAAAACACCGCAGCCGGCGCGATCATCGGCGTGCTGTCCTTCGCCTGCTGCTTCGGCCTGGTCTGGTACATCTGGTGGCTGGCCGTGGTGTCGTTCGTCGGCGTCATCGCCGTAGCCATCGCCCACACTTTCAACTATCACCGCGATTACCACATCCCCGCGGACGAGGTGCGAAAGATCGAACACACGAACAGCTGGCAGCCTGATACCGCGGAGGTGCGCGCATGAATACCACCGCCATCGACACCGCGGGCACGGCACCCTCGCGCTTCATCTGCCACGAAGAGCCGCCGGTACATAACGGAACCCTGCTGGGGTTCTGGATCTACCTGATGAGCGACTGCTTCATCTTCGCGTCGCTGTTTGCCTGCAATGCCGTGCTCGGCACCAACTACGCGGGGGGGCCGTCAGCCGCCCAGGTGCTCGACCTGCCCGGCCTGGCCGTGAACACCGCGTTGCTGTTGATTTCGTCGGTGACCTTCGGTTTCGCCATGCTGGAAATGGCACGCCGAAACCAGCGTGCGATGCTTGGTTGGCTGGCCGTATCCGGATTGCTGGCAGCGGCGTTCGTCGGACTGGAGATCCACGAGTTCGCGGGCATGATCGCCGAGGGCGCCGGCCCCGACCGCAGCGCGTTCCTGTCGTCGTTCTTCACCCTCGTCGGCACGCACGGGCTGCATGTGTCCGTGGGCATTCTCTGGTTGATCGTGCTGATGGTCCAGACGGGCAAGTTCGGCCTGACCGAAGCCAACATCCGGCGCCTGCGTTGCCTGAGCATGTTCTGGCACTTCCTGGACCTGGTCTGGGTCGGCGTCTTCAGCTACGTCTATCTGGCAGGAGTGTTGCGATGAACCACCCCTCTGCATCCGGCCACGACACACCGGCGGGCCACGGCGACGATGCCCTGCACGTGCACCAGGGCAGCCTGCGTGGCTATCTGACCGGCTTCGTACTCGCGGCGATCCTGACCGTCATCCCGTTCTGGCTGGTGATGGGCCACGTGCTGAGCAGCCCCTGGCTGACCATCTCCATCGTGCTGCTCTTCGCCATCGCGCAGATCCTGGTGCACATCATCTACTTCCTGCACCTGGACGTACATTCCGAAGACGGCTGGAACATGCTGGCCTTCATCTTCACCATCGTGCTGGTGGTGATCGTGCTGGGCGCATCCATCTGGGTCATGTACAACGAAAACACCAACATGATGCCGATGTCGCCGCAATACCATCACCACACCGAGTGATTTTTGCGGTCATCCCTGATCGCGAAGATCAAACGGGCAGCCATCCCTGGCTGCACCCTTCAACGAAAAGCCGGCAATAGCCGGCTTTTCGTTTCATCACGTACAGGAAGATCTTTCGCGATCTGCCGACTTACTCCACCGTGACCGACTTGGCCAGGTTGCGTGGCTGATCGACGTCGGTGCCACGCAGCACCGCCACGTGGTAGGAGAGCAGCTGCAGCGGTACGGTGAACACGGCCGGGGCGATGAATTCGCCGCCTGCATCCACGCGCAGCACGCTGCCACGGGAGGGGTTGCCGTCCATCGGCGCGGCCTTGTCGGCGAACACGATCAGCTCGCCGCCGCGTGCGCGCACTTCCTGCAGATTGGACTTGAGCTTGTCCAGCAGCGGACCGTTGGGGGCTACTGCCACCACCGGCATGTCCTCGTCCACCAAGGCCAGCGGGCCGTGCTTGAGCTCACCCGCCGGGTAGGCCTCGGCGTGGATGTAGGAGATTTCCTTGAGCTTGAGCGAGCCTTCCAGCGCCACCGGGAACTGCACGCCGCGGCCGAGGAACAGCGCGTGATGGCGTGGAATGAAGTGCTCGGCCAGCGCCTGGATTTCCGGCTCGAGCTGCAAGGCCTGCTCGATCATCCGCGGCAGGCTTTGCAACTGCTCGCACAGCGCGAGATAGCGCGTCTCGTCCAGCCCGCGCTCGTGGGCCAGCCGCAACGTCAGCAAGGCCAGTGCTGCAAGCTGGGTGGTGAAAGCTTTGGTCGAAGCCACGCCGATTTCCGGACCGGCGCGTGTCATCAGTTTCAAATCGGCCTCGCGGACCACCGAGGACTCCGGCACGTTGCAGATGGCCAGCGTGCCCAGATAGCCGCGACGACGCGATTCGCGCATCGCCGCCAGCGTGTCGGCGGTTTCGCCGGACTGCGAGATCGCCACGAACAACGTGTCCGCCGGCACCACCGCTTCGCGGTAGCGGTATTCGCTGGCCACTTCCACGGCTACCGGCAGGCGCGCGTACTCCTCGATCCAGTACTTCGCCACCAGCCCGGCGTGGTAGCTGGTGCCGCAGGCGATGATGTGCACGCCGCGGACCTTTGCCAGAAGTTCGTCGCCGCCGACACCGAAGATGTTCGGCAACACGCCATGCGGGCCGATGCGCGACTCCAGCGTGTCGGCGACCGCGCGCGGCTGCTCGAAGATTTCCTTCTGCATGTAGTGGCGGTATTCACCGCGTTCCACGGCATCGGCGGACAGTTCGCTCTCGTGCGTTTCGCGCTCGACCGGCCGGCCATCGAGGCCGAAGACCTGCACGCGCTCGCGGGTGATCTCGACGACATCGTCCTCGTCGAGGTAGATCATCTTGTTGGTGACCTGGATCAGCGCCTGCGCATCCGAACCGAGGAAGTTTTCGCCGATGCCCACGCCCACCAGCAGCGGCGCACCACGACGGGCACCAATCACGCAATCGGGTTCGTCACGGCTGATCACGGCGATGGCATAGGCGCCTTCCAGTTCACGCACCACGGCCAGCACGGCCTCGCGCAAACCCAGTCCGGTATCGATGCGCGCGTCGATCAGCGCGGCCATCACTTCGGTGTCGGTCTCGGAGGTAAACACATGGCCGCGCGCCTGCAATGCCTCGCGCAGCGGCGCGTAATTCTCGATGATGCCGTTGTGCACGATCGCGACGCGGCCGGCGACGTGCGGATGCGCGTTGGCCTCGTTGGGCATGCCGTGGGTGGCCCAACGGGTATGCGCGATGCCGGTGCCGCCGGGGAACGGATCGGCCTGGTACAACGACTCCATTTCGCGCACCTTGCCCTTGGCGCGAATCCGGCGAACCTGGTTGCCTTCAAGCACGGCCAGGCCGGCCGAGTCGTAGCCGCGGTATTCCAGCTCTTTCAGGCCGGCGATAAGCAAGGGGGCCACATCACGCTGGGCGACGGCAGCAACAATTCCACACATGGACAATCATCCTTAAGGTCGAAGCGAAACGGGTGCCGTCGCTTTCCGGGAAGATAACGACGGACCATTTCAAAGGGCTTTCAGGCCCGCGCATTATGCCTATGCGAGCCGAATCGACACTGACTGCTCAATGCACCTTGCGGCGCAGCCAGTTGAGCAGGTCGATGCGCGTGATCAGGCCGAGGAACTGTTCGCCATCGACCACGATCGCCACATGACCGCGCTCGAACACCGGCAGCAGCGATTCGATCGGCGAGCGCACGTCCAGCATGTGCAGGTCACTGATCATCGCCACCGACACCGGGTCGCGAAAACGCGCCTCGTCGGCATGCACGTGCATCAGCACGTCGGACTCGTCGACGATGCCGACCAGCTTGCTGCCATCCATCACCGGCAATTGCGATACGTCGTACAGCTTCATGCGGGTGTAGGCGGTCATCAGCAATTCGTTGGGGCCAACGACCACGGTGTCGCGCTGGGCGAACGGACGCAGCAGCAAGTCGCGCAGATCGCCGTGCCGCTCGCGCTCGAGGAAGCCGTTGTCCAGCATCCAGTAGTCGTTGTACATCTTCGACAGGTACTTGTTGCCGGTGTCGCAGACCAGTGTCACCACACGCTTCGGCGCGGTCTGCTCGCGGCAATAACGCAACGCCGCAGCCAGCAGGGTGCCGGTGGACGAACCACCCAGCACACCCTCCTTCGCCAGCAGTTCGCGCGCGGCGAGGAAACTGTCCTTGTCGGATACCGCATAGGCTTTCTTCACCCGCGAGAAGTCGCTGATGGTCGGCAGGAAATCCTCGCCGATGCCTTCCACCATCCAGCTCGCCGACTTGGTCGAGAGCGTGCCCTCGTTGATGTACTGGGCCAGGATCGAGCCGACCGGGTCGGCCAGCACGATCTCGGTGGACGGCGAGTGCTCGGCGAAGAACTTCGACAGCCCGGTCATGGTGCCGGACGAGCCGCAACCCACCACCACCGCGTCCACCTTGCCGTCCATCTGCTCGAGGATTTCCGGACCGGTGGTTTCGTAGTGCGCGCGCGGGTTGTCGGGATTGCCGAACTGGTTGATGAAGTACGCCCCGGGCGTTTCGCGGGCAATCCGCTCGGCCATGTCCTGGTAGTACTCCGGATGGCCCTTGGCCACGTCCGAACGGGTCAGCACCACCTCGGCACCCATCGCCTTGAGATTGAAAATCTTCTCGCGGCTCATCTTGTCCGGCACCACCAGGATCAGCCGATAACCCTTGGCCTGCGCCACCAGCGCCAGGCCCAGGCCGGTGTTGCCGGCGGTGCCTTCGACCAGGGTCGCGCCCGGCTGGATCTTCCCGGCTTTCTCCGCGCCCTCGATCATCGACAAGCCGATGCGATCCTTGATCGAACCGCCTGGGTTCGCGCTCTCGAGCTTGAGGAACAGCTCGCACGAGCCAGCCTCCAGGCGCTGCGCGCGCACCATCGGGGTACGGCCGATCAGTTCAAGGACACTTGCATGGACAGTCATGGGGGCTCCGTGGCCAAAGCAATGGAACGCCGTGGCGTTCCGGTATGAACGTTCATGATACCCGAGCCACTGCAGCGACCCGGAACTCCCCGTACCGGAACGCTTCAGGCTAAACGCGGCGGCCCCGGCAACACTTCCTGCTCGGAAGTGCCCCGGGGCCGCATGTCATGCGAAACCGTGCAGGCTCAGTTGATGAGGTGGGCCTTGTCCGTCCACATGCGTTGCAGACGTTCCTTGGCCTGGAGCTTTTCCCGCTTCATGCCCATCAGGGTGGCGTCATCGATGGGGAGTACGCCGATCTCGGCGTCGTGCACCTTGCTGTCGAGTTCCTTGTGATGCTGGTAGAGCCGGCGGAACTCCGCATCGGCCTTCATCAATGCCTCGATATCGTCACGCTGCTGGCTTTCAAACATGATCCGACCTCCTCGCAATGGGACGTTGGGCGCCTGACCGGTGCACCCTCGAACGGAAGAAAGCACGCACACACCCGCGTTCCGTGCCGCTTCGGCGGGTCACGGAACCATCGGTGGAGAAAGGATGGGCGCATGTTTCAGGTCAGTAAGCCGTGCGGCGAAAATGCCCCACGGCAACTTGACCCTACTCCCCGTCCACAGGGGGCGCAAGCACCCCGCGGCAACCCGCGCCAGCACACGATTCGACGTAAAAAACCCGTAAAAACCGCAAGTTGCAACAACGCCCTGGCGAGCTCAGTGACCGCTATCGGCCGCGTGATGAGCCTTCTTCTTGACGGGCTCCGGGGCCGCCGACCCGCTGTCCTGCTGCATTTGCGAACGCATCGCCCGCGCCGCTTCGGCCGCCAGTGCCGCTTCACGTCGGGCTGCCCGAGCCACCCGGCTCTGCGCCGCTGCCAGCTTGCGTGCATGTTCAGCTTCGGCACGCGCCTGGTCCGCCTGATTCGCGGCTTCCAGACCCTGCTGCTGCAGGCGCGCGGTCTCTTCCTGCGCCATCTGGTACTGCATGCGCTGGAATTCCAGCTCCTTCTGCGCCGCATTCGCATCGATCTGGCTGCGCTGGAGCAGCAGTTGGTCGTGCTCGCGACTCAACTGAGCCAGGCGGGTGCGGGCATCTTCCAGCTGGGCGGCGGCCTTGGCCTGGTCGACCCGGCGCTCGGCCATGTACAGCGCATGCGGCCGGTCGTGCGAGCTGGCATTGGCCAGCTCCGCAATGGCGTTGCGGGCCAGGGCCTGGTCGGCCTGGGCATACATGCCCAGGGTGGGGTCGCTGGACAGCTGGTTGAGGCTGTTGTTCAGGCGATTGATGTCGATGTCGTCCTTGTGCGCCTGGGCTACGCCAACCAGGCCCAGCGCCAGCAAGGCAACCGCAAGAAGTCTGCTGAACCGCTTCATGGCTGGCCTCCCGTGTTCGTCGATGAGCTGCTGGCAGGATTGCCGGCCGATTGGCCGGCATCAGGCACGGTCTGGAAACCGTTGCCGCCCTGTTGGGTCGGGGACGCCAGCGTCGCGGCGGACGGTGCCGGCATGTCCTGCTGCATCGGTGCCTGGGCCGGCAGCCCGGTCGAAGCCGGATTGGCAGGCGCAGCCGTGGAGGATGCCGACGCCGGCTGGCCATCCGGCCCCACTTGCGTGGCGGCCTGTTGCTGCGCCAATTGTGCCCGCTGCTGCGCCTCGTGCTGGGCGTTCTCGGCCTTGGCTTGTTCGTTCTGCGCGCGCTGGCGGGTGTTCGCCTGCAGCTTCAGCTGGATTTGCGCCCGTGCGGCGCCCAGCATGGCCTTGGTCCGCGCCAGCGAGGAATCGGCGCTGGACTCGGCCGCCAGATCCGCCGCCGGACCGAACTTGCGGTTGGACATGGCCGTCTGTGCCTGCTGGAACTTGTCCTGCGCGAAGCCCAGGTCGACCGGATCGTAATCCGCCGCACCGGCCTGTCGCGCAGCCTGCAGCCCGGCTTGCGCCTGGTTCATGGCCGCATCCGGCGGCGGTACGCTGGCGCAGCCGCCAAGCACGAGCAGCGCCGCCAGCAACGGCAGCGCACCTGCCACCTGAACGGTCCGGCACCAGCCGAACCCGGGCAACAGGGAAAATCTGTGGGCCATCACGCAGTCCTCATGGCATGTCAACGCATATTGTGAGCAGGCATAATCGCTTATTGCAATGCGCACGAAACAGGGGCTCACACGGTGGACATCGGTTACTTCCTCAAGTTGATGGTAGACAAGGGCGCTTCGGACATGTTCCTGTCCACCGGCGCCCCTGTGAACATCAAGGTCGAGGGCAAGCTTTATCCGCTGGGCAATACCGGACTGCCCAGCGGCATGGTGAAGAAAATCGCCTACTCGCTGATGGACGAGGGCCAGGTGCCGCAGTTCGAACGCGACCTAGAGCTGAACATGGCGCTGGCGGTGAAGGAAGCCGGCCGCTTCCGCATCAACGTGTTCAAGCAGCGCGGCGAAGTGGGCATGGTGATCCGCGCGATCAAGAGCGAGATCCCCAGTATCGACCAATTGCAGCTTCCCGGCATCTTCCGTGACCTGATCATGGAGCCGCGCGGGCTGATCCTGGTGGTGGGCGCCACCGGTTCGGGCAAGTCGACCACGCTGGCGGCGATGCTCGACCAGCGCAACTCCAACCGCTCCGGCCACATCCTCACCATCGAGGACCCGATCGAATACCTGCACCGCCACAAGAAGTCCATCGTCAACCAGCGCGAAGTGGGGCTGGACACCCACAGCTACCACGAGGCGCTGAAGAACGCGATGCGCGAGGCGCCGGACGTGATCATGATCGGCGAGATCCGCGACACCGACACCATGGAAGCGGCCATTTCGTTCTCCGAAACCGGCCACCTGTGCCTGGCCACGCTGCATTCGAACAATGCCGACCAGACGCTGGAACGCATCCTCAACTTCTTCCCCGAATCGGCGCACAAGAACGTGCTGATGAACCTGGCACTGAACCTGCGCGCGGTGATCAGCCAGCGCCTGGTGATCGGCAAGGACGGCCGCCGCATCCCCGCCACCGAGGTGCTGCTGAACACCCCGCTGATCCGCGACATGATTCGCCGTGGCCAGATCCACGAAGTGAAAGAGGCCATGGACCGCAGCCTGCAGGACGGCATGCAGACCTTCGACCAGTCGCTGTACCGGCTCTACAAGAGCGGCCGCATCGAGCTGGAAGAAGCGCTGTCGAAGGCCGACTCGCGCGATGGCCTGGCACTCAAGGTGCGCCTGGCCGAGGGTGGCAGCGATGCCGGCGCCTCTGCCGAGCTGACCAACGACCCCTACGGCATGGGGTTCTGAAGGAGCGTAGGAGCGCACCCTGTGCGCGATGCTTTTGACATGGACCGCCGGCGCCTCCGCAAAAATGCGGTAAAGCTTATCGCGCACAGGGTGCGCTCCTACATTCAGCTCTCCGGTGCATCCGGCTGCGCTTCCGGCGCGGCAGCCTTGAACGCGTCCAGCTCGCCACAAGCCGCGTGGATGCGCTGGATCGTGGGGTAATCCTGCAGCGGCACGCCCCAACGCAGGGCGTTGTAACACTGCGGGATCAGGCAGGCGTCGGCCAGGCCCGGGGTGTCGCCGTGGCAGTACCGACCAGTGGCGGAATCGCGCGCCAGCATCGTTTCCAGCGCGTGGAAACCGGTGGCGATCCAGTGCCGCGACCAGGCGACCTTTTCGCCTTCCGGCGCCTCGAACTGCGTGACCAACCGCTGCAGCACGCGCAAATTGCCGATCGGGTGGATATCGCAGGCCACGATCTGCGCCAGTTCACGCACGCGCGCCCGTCCGGCGGCATCGGATGGCAGCAGCGGCGGTTCGGGGCGGGTTTCATCCAGGTATTCCATGATCGCCAGCGACTGGGTCAAGGTCCGTTCGCCATCGCGCAGGCTGGGCACCAGCTCCAGCGGGTTCAACGCCGCGTACGCCGGCGCATGTTGCTCGCCACCGCCGCGCACCAGGTGCACCGGGCGATTCTCGAAGGCCAGCCCCTTCAGATTCAGGGCGATGCGGACGCGATAGGCGGCGGTGGAACGCCAGTAGCCGTACAGCACGAGATCGGAGGCCATGTGCCCTTCCTGTGACGGGAAAGCGCCCAGTGTAATTTGCATAGCCACGGGACGGGCACGACAATGCGCGGTTCCTGCCGCATGGCAGCCCATCTGCAATCCACGGGAGTTCCCACGTGACCGTCCTACGCATGAGCGACATCGACCTCAACGGCAAGCGCGTATTGATCCGCGAAGACTTGAACGTGCCGTTCGACGATCACGGCCAGATCACCTCCACCCAGCGCCTTGATGCCGCCCTGCCCACCATCGCCGCCGCGCGCGACGCCGGTGCAAAGGTGATGGTGCTGTCGCACCTGGGCCGCCCGAAGGAAGGCCAGTTCGACGAAGCCGCCTCGCTGGCGCCGGTCGCCGCCTGGCTGGGCGACAAGCTCGGCAAGCCTGTACGGCTGGTGCGCGACTATCTCAGCGGTGTCGAGCTTGCCGACGGCGAGGTGGTGGTGCTGGAAAACTGCCGCATGAACTTGGGCGAAGGCAAGGACGACGAGGCCCTGGCGAAGAAATATGCCGCGCTGTGCGACATCTTCGTGATGGATGCCTTCGGTACCGCGCACCGTGCGCAGGCCTCCACCCATGGCGCGATCCGCTTCGCCCCCATCGCCGTGGCCGGCCCGCTGCTGTGCGCCGAACTGGACGCGCTGGGCAGCGCGCTGGAACATCCCGCACACCCGCTGCTGGCGATCGTCGCCGGCTCCAAGGTCTCGACCAAGCTGACCCTGCTCGACAACCTGATCGGCAAGGTCGACCAGTTGATCGTGGGCGGTGGCATCGCCAACACCTTCATCGCCGCGATGGGCTATTCGGTCGGCAATTCGCTGGTCGAGATGGACCTGCTCGATGCCGCGAAGAAAGTCATGGCCGACGCCAAGCGCCGCGGCGCCGAAGTGCCGATGCCGGTGGACGTGGTGGTGGCGCCGGCGTTTTCCGCCAATGCACCGGCCACGGTGAAGCCGGTGGACGCGGTGCAGGATGACGAGATGATCCTCGACATCGGCCCGCAGACCGCCGCGCTTTACGCCGAGCTGATCGCCAAGGCCGGCACCGTGGTGTGGAACGGTCCGGTCGGCGTGTTCGAGTTCGACGCGTTCGCCAAGGGCACCGAAACGCTGGCCCGTGCCATTGCCGATTCCAGTGCGTTCTCCATCGCCGGCGGCGGCGACACCCTGGCCGCGGTGGACAAGTACGGCATCGAAAAGCAGGTGTCCTACATCTCCACCGGCGGCGGCGCCTTCCTCGAATTCCTCGAAGGCAAGGAACTGCCCGCCGTCGCTGCACTCAAGGCCCGGGCCGCGAAGTAATGCTCTGCCTGTTCGACCTCGACGGCACCCTGATCGACTCCGAGCCGGGCATCACCGCCTGCATCCGGCATGCCCTGACCAAACTGGGCGTGCCGGCACCTGCCGACCTGCGCCCGTGGATCGGCCCGCCGCTGCGCCACAGCTTCGCGCCGCTGCTCGACCGGGATGCGCTGCGCATAGAAACCGCCGTGGATTACTACCACGAACGCTTTTCGGCGCAGGGCTGGCGCGAACACGCGATCTATCCCGGCATTGCCGAGGCCATCTCCGCGCTGCGCGGCGCCGGCCATCGACTCGCCATCGTCACCAGCAAGCCGATGGAACATGCCGCGCCGATCATCGAATCGTTGCCGTTCGGCGATGCCTTCGAAAAGCTGTACGGGCCCGACCCGAGCAGTGCGCACAGCGAAAAGGCCAGCATGATCGCCGCCGCGCTCGCCGATTTCGGCGCGGCGCCGCAAGACACCGTGATGATCGGCGACCGCCGTTTCGACATCGAGGGGGCGGTGGCCAATGAAGTTTCCGGCATCGGCGTCCTGTGGGGCTTCGGCAGCCGCGAGGAGCTGCAGCAGGCCGGCGCACAGGCGCTAGCTGCCCATCCGCACGAACTGGCCACTCTGCTCCGCCCCGCCTGACGCGCCACCCCGCGTCGCCCGTCCCGAGCCTCCTCCCGGTGCATGCAGCAGCGGCCTGTAGGAGCCCGCTCGCAGGCGATGCTTTCGGCTTTTCGGATGCCACGCCAAGAGCATCCCCCGCGAGCGGGCTCCTGCGAGCCGCCTGCAGGCGGCCCCGATCGCAATCCTTGCAGGAGGATCCTGGGCGAACTCCCGCGCACGTCCACCCGGCACGACGCCGGGCCGGGATACGTCCTTGATGCAGCAGATCAGCGGCTTCGAACAGATGACGCTTCCCAAGTGACCTGCTATAAGGTAATTATGTAGTACAAATAATAAGGGCGGGCCGGGGCTTTGGCTTCCCCGCCCTTCGACAGGCAACAAGGCGGCCCGGAATCGTGGCACGCCCGGCACCTTCCAAGGAGAGCAACAATGGTGAAACCCATGGCCGTGCGCAGCCTGCACAATCAGGTGATCCACGAGCTGGGTCGCTTGATCGTCAGCGGCGAACTGGCACCCGGCGAGGGTCTGCCACGCGAGGAATTGCTGGCCGAGCGCATGAACGTGAGTCGCACCGCGCTGCGCGAGGCGATGAAGGTGCTGTCGGCGAAGGGGCTGATCGAGTCGCGCCAGAAAACCGGCACCCGCGTGCGTGACACCATCCACTGGAACCAGCTCGATGCCGACGTGCTGGCTTGGCGCTGCGCCTCGATGCCTACCGAGGATTTCGTCGAGAAACTGGTGGAAATGCGCGAGATCATCGAGCCGGCCGCCGCCGCCGCCGCCGCACGCCGCCGCACCGCCGAACAACTGGAGACCCTCGCCACTGCCTACGAAGCGATGGCCGCTTCGGCCAACCTGGATGCATGGACCGAGGCCGACCTGGCCTTTCACGAAGCGATGCTGCACGCCACCAACAACGAGCTGATGGTCTCGCTGTTCTCGGTGGTCGAAACCGCGCTGGGCACCTACTTCGTGCTGTCGGCGCGCACCGCCAGCAACTTCAAGTACTCGCTGCCGCACCACAAGAAAGTGCTCGATGCGATCCGCCGGCGCCAGCCGGAAGTGGCGCGTCAGGCCATGGTCAAGATGGTGAGCGATTCGCGCAGCAACATTCGCCGCCATTCGAAGAAGGCTTGAGAAGAATCTGCGCATGAACGGCCTGATCGGACTCGACTGGGGTACTTCAAGCCTCCGCGCCTACCGTCTTGATGGCGCGGGGCACATCGAGGAAACCCGCCACCGCCCATGGGGCCTGCGTCACTTGCCGGAGGGTGGCTTCGATGCGGCGCTCTCCGCCGTCACCAAGGGCTGGCCCGTGTTGCCGAGGCTGGCCTGCGGCATGGTCGGCAGTCGCAATGGCTGGCGCGAAATGCCTTATCTCGACCTGCCCGCCGGCGCGGCGGAGATCGGCCACGCCCTGGGTCGACTGATGGCTGCCGACGGTATGGACGTCCATATCGCTCCCGGTCTGCGCGATCCGCACGGGCCGGACGTGATGCGTGGCGAGGAGGCCCAACTGGTTGGCGCCCTGTCATTGCGTCCGGCGCTCGCCGGCACATCCAGCTGGATCCTGCCCGGCACGCACAGCAAGTGGGTCACGGTGCGCGACGGCAAGGTCACCGGTTTTCGCACCCTGATGACCGGCGAGCTGTTCGCGCTGCTGCAGCAGCATTCCATCCTCGGCACCGGAACCATTTCGGCCACGGCAAACCCGGACGCTTTCGCGCGTGGCGTGGTGACGGCACGCGACAGCGGCGCCGCCGGCGCGCTGAGCCGATTGTTCTCCGCCCGCACGCTGATGCTCGACGGCACGCTGGCGTCGGAAAGCGTGCCCGACTATCTGTCCGGCCTGCTGGTCGGCGAAGAGTTTCGTGCCGCGCTGGCCGATGGCCTCGCCCACCGCGACACGCCACTGCAATTGATCGGCGACGTGGCGCTCTGCGAACGCTACCGTCGCGCCGCCACGCATTTCGATATCGAACTGGACCCACCGCTGGAAGATGCCGCCGCCCACGGGTTGTGGCAGCTCGCCCTGCACGCCGGCCTGGTTCATCAGGCCCCCAAGGACATTGCATCATGCTGACCCCCTGGCTCACGCCGCTGCCGCTGGTGGCGATCCTGCGTGGATTGACACCCGACGAAGCAACGCCCGTCGGCCATGCCCTCGTCGACGCCGGCTTTCGCGTACTGGAAGTGCCGCTCAATTCCCCGCGGCCGCTGGACAGCATTGCCCAGCTCGCCGAAGCACTCGGCGACGACGTGCTGGTCGGCGCCGGCACCGTGATGAGCACGGCCGACGTCGAAGCCATCGCCGCCGTCGGTGGTCGCCTGATCGTGATGCCGCACGCCGACACCGCGGTGATCCGCGCCGCCAAGGCCGCCGGCCTGCTCTGCGTGCCGGGCGTGGCCACGCCCACCGAAGCCTTTGCCGCGCTGGCCGCCGGCGCCGACGGGCTGAAGCTGTTCCCGGCCGAACAGGCCGCTCCAGCCGTGCTCAAGGCCTGGCGCGCCGTGCTGCCACGCGACGTGCCGGTGCTGCCGGTCGGCGGCATCACGCCCGACAACATGGGCCCGTGGGTGGCCGCCGGCGCCGCCGGCTTCGGTATCGGCTCGGCACTGTACGCACACGGCCGCAGCCTGGACGACACCGCTTCCCGCGCCCGCGCCTTCGCGCAGGCCTGGCACTCGCTGAGTACGCACGCATGAAGATCACCGCCATCACCACCTTCCTCGTTCCGCCGCGCTGGCTGTTCCTGCGCATCGATACCGATGCCGGCATCAGCGGCTGGGGCGAGCCGGTCGTCGAGGGGCGCGCGCAGACCGTCGCCGCGGCCGTCGAGGAGTTGTCGACCTACCTGGTCGGCAAGGACCCGCGACATATCGAGGATCACTGGAACGTGCTCTATCGCGGCGGCTTCTATCGCGGCGGCCCGATCCTGATGAGTGCCATTGCCGGCATCGACCAGGCGCTGTGGGACATCAAGGGCAAGGACGTGGGCCGGCCGGTCTATGAACTGCTCGGCGGTCCGGTGCGCGATCGCATCCGTGTGTACTCGTGGGTAGGCGGCGACCGCCCGGCCGACACCGCCCGCGCGGCGAAGGATGCCGTGGCGCGCGGCTTCACCGCAGTAAAGATGAACGCCACCGAGGAGATGCAGTACGTCGACACGCACGCCAAGGTCGAGCGGGTGCTGGAGAACGTGCAGGCGATCCGCGATGCGGTGGGCGCGGACATCGGCATCGGCCTGGATTTCCACGGCCGCGTGCACAAACCGATGGCCAAGGTGCTGATGCGCGAACTGCTGCCGTACAAGCTGATGTTCATCGAGGAGCCGGTGCTGTCCGAACACCTGGAATGCCTGCCCGAACTGGCCGCAATCTCGCCCGCGCCGATCGCGCTGGGTGAGCGCCTGTACTCGCGCTACGACTTCAAGCGCGTGCTGCAGACCGGTGGCGTGGACATCATCCAGCCCGACCCCTCGCACGCCGGCGGCATCACCGAGACGCGCAAGATCGCCGCGATGGCCGAAGCCTACGACGTGGCGCTGGCGTTGCACTGTCCGCTCGGCCCGATCGCGCTGGCGGCGAACCTGCAGTTGGACGCGGTATGCCACAACGCGTTCATCCAGGAACAAAGCCTGGGCATCCACTACAACGCCACCAACGACCTGCTCGACTACGTGACCGATCGCGGCGTGTTCGCCTATGCCGATGGCTACGTGAGCATGCCGACCGGCCCCGGCCTGGGCATCGAGGTGAACGAAGCCTACGTGGCCGAACGTGCCAAGGTCGGCCACCAGTGGCACAACCCGATCTGGCGGCATGACGACGGCAGCGTGGCCGAATGGTGAGTGCCATGTACGCCAGCTACCCCAGCCTGCGCGACCGCAGCGTATTGATCAGCGGCGGCGCCACCGGCATCGGCGCGGCCTTCGTCGAACACTTTGCGCGGCAAGGCGCGAAGGTCGCTTTTCTCGACCGCGACGAAGCCGGCGCGCAGGCGCTGCTCGCCACGCTGGAGGACGTGACGCACGCCCCGCACTTCCTGCCTTGCGACGTGACCGACCTGGCGGCACTGCAACGCGCCATCGACGCAGCGCGCAAGCAGATCGGTCCGATCGCAGTGCTGGTCAACAATGCCGCCAACGACGCCCGCCACGGGCTGGATGACATCGATGCCGCCGCGTTCGAGCGCAACGTGGCGGTGAACCTGCGCCACCAGATCTTCGCCACGCAGGCGGTGATTCCGGACATGCACGGACTCGGCGGCGGGTCGATCATCTGCCTCGGCTCCACCGGCTGGATGAAGAAGAACGCCGGCTACCCGCTGTACGCGATGGCCAAGGCTGCGATCCACGGCTTCGTCAACGGCATGGCCCGCGAGCTCGGCCAGCAACGCATCCGCATCAACGCACTGGTGCCCGGCTGGGTGATCACCGAAAAACAGCGCACGCTGTGGCTGGACGCCGAAGGCGAAGCCGAGATCGCGCGCGTGCAATGCATGCCCGGCTATCTGATGGCCGACGATCTGGCGCGAATGGCGCTATTCCTCGGCGCCGACGACAGCCGCATGTGCACCGGCCAGGATTTCATCGTCGACGGCGGCTGGGTATGAATTCGTCGCCCGCTCCCATGCAGACCGTACTGGAAGCGGGCAATGTGCTGGGCGAGGGCATCGTCTGGTGCGACCGGGCGCAGGCGTTGTACTGGACCGATATCCAGGCCGGCACGCTGTGGCGCCACGCACCGGCCAGCGGCGAAACGCAGCATTGGGTCTTGCCCGAACGCCTCGCCTCATTCGCGTTGTGCGAAGCCGATGGCTGGCTGCTGCTGGCACTGGCTTCGCGACTGGCTTTCTTTCGCCTCGCCGACGGCGCCCTGCACACCGTGTGCGAAGTCGAGCCCAAGCTGCCGACGCGCTGCAACGACGGCGCCTGCGATCGCCAGGGTCGCTTCGTGTTCGGCACCCTGCACGAACCCGCCGGCGGCGGGCCGAAGCAGGCCATCGGCGGTTTCTGGCGACTCGATGGCGATCTCTCGCTGCAACGCCTGCCGCTGGAAAGCGTGGCGATCAGCAACAGCCTCGCCTTCAGTCCCGACGGTGGCACCCTGTACTACTGCGATTCGCCCACGCGCATCATCCGTTGCTGCGAGTACGGCGACACCCTCGGCCCATCGCGCAACTTCGTCGACCTGCGCGGCATCAGCGGCGAGCCGGACGGCTCCTGCGTCGATGCCGACGGCGGTCTGTGGAACGCACAATGGGGCATGGGCCGCGTGGTGCGTTACCACCCCGACGGCCGCGAGGATCGCGTGATCCCGGTACCAGCGCGCCAACCCACGCGACCGGCCCTCGGCGGTGCGGCGCTCGATACACTCTATGTCACCAGCGCGCGCGACGGGCTCGACGCCACGGAACTGGCCGCCGATCCGCTGGCCGGCGCATTGTTCGCCGCACGCATCGACGCGCGCGGCTTGCCTGAACCTCGTTTTGCCGGCAGGCCGCCAGTGGGCGGCACTCCGTGATCCGATTCATGCTTGTGAATGCCTCGACCTCGCTCGTCATCCCGGCTTTCGCTGGAATGACGGGCAAAAAAACCGGTTGATCGAACCATCGCAAACGATGCTGCACCTACGCCATTCCTCGGGGAGAGATCGATGAACGCCACCGCACCGCCCGCTGCCACCCACTCGAAAGCTACTGCCGTTTTCACCTGCATACTCGCCGCCCTGGCCGGACTCATGTTCGGCCTGGATGTCGGCGTCATTTCCGGCGCACAGCAATTCATCCAGAAAGACTTTGCCATCAGCGATCACACCATCGAGTGGGTGGTCAGCAGCATGATGGCCGGCGCGGCGCTGGGTGCGCTGGGCGCAGCCTGGATGTCGTCGGCATTGGGACGCAAGCGCTCGCTGATCATCGGTGCGGTGTTGTTCGTGATCGGCTCGATTCTGTGCGGCACGGCCGGCTCACCCGCCATCCTCATCGTGGGCCGGATCGTTCTTGGCGTGGCCATCGGCATCGCCAGTTTCACCGCGCCGCTGTACCTGGCCGAGATCGCGCCGGAAAAAATCCGCGGCGCGATGATCTCGCTGTACCAGTTGATGATCACCATCGGCATCCTGGTGGCATTCCTGTCCGACACCGCCTTCAGCTACACCGGCAACTGGCGCTGGATGCTGGGCGTCATCGCCATTCCCGGCGTGCTGTTCCTGTTCGGCGTGGTGTTCCTGCCGTGCAGCCCGCGCTGGTTGATGATGCGCGGCCAGCACGAAGAGGCCGAACGCGTGCTGCACAAGCTGCGCGCCGACAAGGACGCCGTCGCGCTGGAGCTGGCCGAGATCACCGAACAGCTGAAGGTGCCGCAGCGTGGCTTCCACCTGTTCTTCCAGAACCGCAATTTCCGTCGTTCGGTCGGCCTGGGCATCGTGCTGCAGGTGATGCAGCAGCTCACCGGCATGAACGTGGTGATGTACTACGCGCCGCGCATTTTCCAGGGCATGGGCTACAACACCGAATCGCAATTGTGGTTCACCGCCATCGTGGGCCTGACCAACGTGCTGGCCACCTTCATTGCAATTGCCTTCGTCGACAAGCTCGGTCGCAAACCGATCCTGTATGCGGGCTTCGTGGTGATGACCATCGGCTTGGGCATCGTCGGCACCATGATGCATCTGGGCATCCACACCCACGCCGAGCAATTGTTCACCGTCGGCATGTTGCTGATCTTCATCATCGGCTTCGCGATGTCCGCCGGCCCGCTGATCTGGACCGTATGTTCGGAAATCCAGCCATTGAAGGGCCGCGATTTCGGCATCGGCTGCTCCACCATCACCAACTGGGTGGCCAACATGATCGTGGGCGGCACCTTCCTCAGCCTGCTCAACGGCATCGGCGACGCCGGCACCTTCTGGCTCTACGCCGCGTTCAACGCCGTGTTCATCCTGCTCACCTTCTGGCTGGTGCCGGAAACCAAGAACATCTCGCTGGAGCACATCGAGCGCAACCTGATGGCCGGCAAGCCGCTGCGCCGGATCGGGCAGTAAACCGATGGGCATGTTGCCGCCTGCCGTGACCCACACGCACAACGGTGCATGGAAGCACCGGCGGGTCGCGCTGGTTGCCGTGTTGCTTGCTGCGCTGGGCGCGGCACCCGGCCACGTCCGCGCCGGCGAGACCTTCACCAACCCGTTGCTGCCCTCGGGACCCGACCCGTGGGTGGCGCAACATGACGGCACCTACTACTACACCAACACGCTGGGCGACCGCATCGCCTTGTGGAAGACACGCGACATGGGGCGCCTGGCACAGGCGCCCGTCACCGTGGTCTGGCGCGCCCCGGCCAGCGGGCCGGGTTCGGCGTCGGTATGGGCGGCGGAGCTGCACTTCCTCGATGGCAAGTGGTACCTGTACTTCACCGCCGCCGACAAGGCGCACGACGACGACGCCCATCGCCATCTGTACGTACTGGAAAACGCCTCGCCCGATCCAACCACGGGGCACTGGATTTCGCGCGGTGCGCTGAAGACCGGCTACAACGGCATCGACGGCACCGTGTTCCAACTGCGCGGCAAGTTGTACTTCGTCTATTCCGCCTATGTGGGTGACCACAGCGATCTGGTCATCGCCCCGATGAGCAATCCGTGGACGCTGGCCGCGCCACAGGTCGACATTGCCCACCCCACGTATGCGTGGGAGATGCAGGGCGGACGCAAGATTCTCGAAGGACCGGAGTTCCTCAAGGGACCGACCGGCAAGTTGTTCCTCAGCTATTCGGCCAGCGCCTGCTGGTCCGATCACTATGCGCTGGGCCTGCTCAGTGCTGCGGCGGATGCCGACCCGCTCGATCCCGCCTCGTGGCACAAATCGCCGCAGCCGGTATTCGCCGAGTCACCCGCGAACGGTGTCTACGCACCCGGCCACAACGGCTTCTTCAAATCGCCCGACGGCAAGCAGACCTGGATCATCTACCACGCCAACGGTGGACCAAACTGGAAGTGCGGCCCGCGTCGTTCGCCACGCATGCAGCAAGTGCACTGGCGCGCCGACGGCACGCCCGACTTCGGCGTACCGGTGAAAGCGGGCGTGCCGCTGGCGGTACCCTCGGGGCAGACGGCCAAGCCGTGACATTCAAAGCGAGCGCGGTAGCACACCGCGCTCGCTTTGATCTGTTCAGTCCAAGCGCCTCACGATCACGCCGCGATTGAAATACAACCCGCAGCCAGCCCAGATTCGTGACGGATCTCGACGACGAAGTCACCTGGTTCAGTGTGCATCACGCGGCGAAAGTCAGGCGTTGGGCCCACTCTCGGCAACTGCACCCGAACGGTCAATCTGCAAATAGTCGATATCCAGCGCGTGTCCTTCGCCGCCCAACGTGATGGTGTGGTCGCCGGACTGCAGCGTCGTATGGAACGTGGTCACGTGCCAACCGTCGCGATCATTCCTGTCGTCGCCGCCGGCGATGGCGTGCCCATCGATACGCACCAGCGGCTTCGTGGTGAAGCCGAGATCCTGCCAACGCACACGCAGCGACTTTGACCCTGACGTAGCGACATGCACGGAAAAATCGAGACGCCCCTGCGGCCATGCGGCTACGCGTGCCTTCTGTTGATTGGATGCGGTGGAATCGCCGATCTGCACGGCCCAATGGCGTGCAGCATCTTCCGCCTCATAACGGTCGAAGCGTTCCGTGGCGGCGGCATAAAGGATGACATTACCACGCAAATCAGCCGGCGCTTTGTCCGTGGACGACGAAGTGATGTGCAACAGCGTTCCGTTCTTCTGCAACAGCAATGCCTGGGTCCAGCCGGCATGGATGTTGCCGGTCTGCTTCTGCACCGGTGCCGGCGCTTCCCACCACGGGCCGCGACCAAGATCGTTGTTCCAGTACATCGAGCGACCGCCGGGATCGCCGCCGCCACCGGCACGCTCCGCCAGTACCACGATCACGCCGTCGTGCCCACCCACGGGCAGCCATTTCACGATAGGTGACGCGGCCGGCCAAGCGCCAGCTTCCGTCTGCACCGGTGTGCCCCGCATGGCAGCATCGCCCCAATCCAGTCCATCCCGGCTGAACTTCAGGTACACATGGCCGTTCTGCGGTCCGTCGATGTCCTCGTAACTCATGACGTAACGGCCGTCGGGCAGGCGGTCGACCACGGCCATGCCGGGGCGCTCGACACCACCGGGAATCGCCACGTCGACATGTTCCGCGCCCCACGTGAGTCCGCCATCGCGCGAGACCTTGTGCGCCAGCAACTGATTGAAGCCTTCGGCCTTGTGCTGCTCACTGGAGTAATAGGCAACCATGCGGCCATCGTCAAGCACGCGCATGTTCGGCTCCCACACACCGTGGTTGTCCTTCTCCGACGGCTTGCCACCACCCTTGATGATCGAGCTGCGGTAATGCCAGCTGTGACCGCCGTCACTGGAGGTGTAGAGCTGCAGGTCTTCAGCCACCACCCTGCCCTTCGCATCATTGCCGGTGGCATTGGCGGCCAGCAAAACCGTTCCGGCCGGCAGTGATCCACTGGCACGTGACAGCTCGGTGATATTGGGCTGCCAGCGCAATTGCCAGCTGGCATCTCCGTGATGCGCCTGATCGGTCACGTTCTCCGAGAAATGCCAGTCCTGGCTACCGGGAGATCGCACGTACAACGGTATCCCGTCCATGCCATCACGTTCGAACACCAGCAGCACCCGGCCATTGGCCGACGGATCAGTCTGGTGGGCAAGTCGAACCAGCGCGGGATAACCCACGCCTTGCGCCAGGTAAGTGCCACCGGCTTGATCTGGCGTCCGCGCTGCGCTCGGGCACATATATGCCAGCGCTGAACATGCCATGACAAAGGAAGACAAGGTAATGCGCGAAAGCATGCAGAGGCTCCTGATTCAGCGCGGAAAGATAGTGCAGGGACGGCACAACGGCGGCACGAAAACAACCATGACCCGCAACCATCCGCGATCGAGCAAGCACCGCCGGTTGCACCAAATCCGCGGAACACCCGTCAGCCCTGCGGACGGGCATCAAGCCGGCTTGCCTTGAAAAAAGCGGCGGTGGCGCAGGGAGGAATCGCCACCGCCACCACACTCACAACTTGAAGCGCACACCCAGGCCCACCGTGCGATCCTGATAACGGATATCGCGCGGCCGCGAGTTACCGGAACCCCAGTACTGGTGCAAATCGGCGCCTAGGATATTGCTGGCGTTCAACACCACGGTGAAGTTCTTGTTGATGTCGTAACCGAGCGAAAAGTCCACCTGGTTGGCGGGCTTGATCTCGTCATAGACGCCAGCAACAGTCGGCTGGTTGAAGCCGTCGATGAAGCGGCTGCGGAAGTTGTAGGCAAGACGCGCCGACCAGCCGTACTTTTCGTACATCAGCACTGCGTTGTAGTTGTTCTTCGACACGTTCTGCAGCGGGGATGCCACGACCGGGCCACCCAGGTATTGCGGCGAGCGCGTCGAGCCCTTGATGAAGGTGTAGTTGAACTGCGCACCAAGCCCACTGAGTGCCCCTGGCAGGAAATCGAAGAACTGCTGGTAGGCGAATTCGGCGCCGGCCAGGTGACCGGAACCCGCACTTTGCGGCGAGTTGAGCTGGTAAGGCTGGCCACCTATCGTCACATCCGTGGTGTAGTTCTGGATGTAGCCGTTGATGTCACGATAGAACACGCCACCACTGATATAGCTGGCGGAATTGAAATACCACTCCAGTGACGCATCGTAATTGTTGGAACGAATAGGCCTCAGATTCGGATTGCCGCTACTGGCGGCACCGGCCCGGTTGATGGTTCCCGGATTCAACGAGATCGATGGATTCAGTGCGCCGAAGCCCGGGTACGTTATTGTCTTGGCCCCCACCAGGCGCAACTGCAGGTCATTGGTGAAGTGCAGATTGAAGCTCAGGTTGGGCAGGTATACCGGCGAACTGGTGGAATCCGACAGCGGCGAGTAGACATTGGTCGACGCATCGTAGGAATACGCACTGAGGTTGCGCTTCATGCGCTCCACGCGCATGCCCAGCAAGCCATCAAAGGGAATGCCGAAAAGGGTATTGCCATAACCAAGCTGGGCGTAAGCCGCCGTGGACTTTTCCTCGATCTGGTAATAGCGGCCGGGATTCTCGGCTGCCAGCCCGGAGGGCAAGCCGTACAACGCGCGGATGGCATCGGCATTATTGGTCAGGTAATTGAAGCAGCCACTGAGCCATGACACGGGAATGGCCGAGGTCGTGGGTTGGCTGCAGAAGTAGCCGCTGGGGAAACGTGCAATGACCTGGTTCGCCGGATTCGGGTTCATCGAGATGGCGCCGGTGCCACCCGGTGGCGGCGTGGAGATGTCATAGCTGCCGCTGTAACTGGCTTTGTGATCGGCGTAACGCAGGCCGAAATCCAGGTACTGGAAGAAATCGCCGTTGATATCGAAATTGCCATCGCCACGCCATGCCCACTGCGTCGCCTTCTGGTTGTTCCAGTCCTGGAACAGCCCGTTGAGGTAGTAATTGGCAGGATCGAGTTCGGGATTCCCCGCCAGCAGCCAGTTCTGCTGGTTGCCGGACGTGCCGCTCCATGCAGTCGTGATCGGCGCCTTCAGGAAGGTATCGACAATGAAAGTCTGCTCGTTGAACGAAGTCGAGTTGTACGACAGGTCGGAGGACAGGTTCAGGCGGTCGCCGTGCCATTTAACCCCGATCGCGTTCTGGATATCGTGGCCTCGCTCCTGGTGTGCCTGCGTGCTGGTCGCTGCGTAGGTATTGCCCGTCCAGGTGCCGCTGGTCGCATCACAGATCGTCTGCCCTTCATATGGCGAGCCAGTCAGCTGGTTCGCGTAACAGTTGTTGCCTACCGTGTACTGCGACGGAGTCACCGACCCGACCGGGAAACTGAAGTAGAACGGCTGGTTGTAGTTGTCGTGGTCCCAGTCGTACAGGCCTTCTGCATAGATTTCCGTGGCATCGTTGGGTTTCCACTGCAGCGCGTAGTTGAATTCCTCGCGCTTGCGATCACCGATGTTGTAATCCGCGCCGAAACCGTTCGGCGCCGCGATCAGGTTGCCACTCGACGTGCGAATGGGGGTACCGGAACCATCTGTCAGCAACTTGGGAAAGTCGCCCCATACCGCGTTGTAATCGTAGTGCTGCCGGATATAGCCCACGTTGGCCAACGCGCCGAACTCGCCGATATCGGTATCCCAGCGGTCACTCACCAGAAAACTCGCGTTGGGGTCGGTATGGCCGCCGTATTTGCTGTGCGTGCCGGTAACCGTCGCCGCCACCTTGCTGCCCTTGAAATCGAAGGGGCGAAACAGTTCCATGTCGACCAGGCCCGCAATGCCGCCATCGATCAGGCTTGCGTCGCTGGTCTTGTAAACCTTGACGGCTTTTACCGCAGTGGCCGGAAGGTTCTGGAACGCGAAGCCACGGCCCACGCCGCTGAATATTTCCCGCCCATTCAGCGTCGTGGCCACGTTGGGCAATCCGCGAATCACGACGGAACTGGTCTCGCCCTGGAAGCCCTGCGCGACCTGCACGCCGGTGATGCGCTGCATGGCATCGGCCACGCTGTTGTCCGGGAATTTGCCGATGTCTTCAGCCACGATCGAGTCGACGATCATCCGCGAGTTCTGCTTGATCGTCTCTGCGCCTTCCAGGCTGTTGCGCAACGGCGTCACGGTGACGGTCGACAGATCAATCGCATTCTTCTTGGCCTGATCCTGCTGGCGCTTCTTGTCTGCCGACGTGACTTTTCCGCCATTGCCATCGGCCACTGTATCCGTCGTCTGCACTGCAGCGGCATCGCCTGCCGGAGCAGTTCCCGTCGCGTGCGCCGGGAACAGGCAGGCACTGATTGCGCTGGCCAGCAGCGTTACCGTGCAAGTAACCAACATCGGGTGCTTCATGAAATTCTCCCCAGAACTTTTCTGTATGTCGTGATGATCGGGTAGAGCATTGCCTTCGCTCTTCGGTGCCTTTCGCCCATACCGGCTCGACAGCCCGTTGGCACGCTCCTCAAAAGCACGCCCGTCGCACCGAAAAGCCCGATTCGACGGAATTTCAAATAGTCTGACAATTTTGCATTTGTCGTACTATATGACCAACAATGCATCAGTTGCACTCGCTTGTCATGCTGCAGCGCAGCGCCTCGAATTTGCGTATCACGCACACGTGAAAACGCCCGGCATGCCGGGCGTTTTCGTGGTCAATGACCGGTGCAGTGGCGGCTTTGAATCACCGCCTGTCAGAAGACCTTCAGGGGCTCAAAGCGGATGCCGGCACCACACCCTTGGGCGAATGGCTCAGCACGCGAATGATCTGCGCCTCGCGCTCGCGGTACGGCGTGCCATCCGCATGCAGCAGGTCGTGGAACCAGATCGTCGGCGGCTGTTCGGTATAGGGCCGCTGCCAGGAATCCCATGGCAGGTCGGTCTGTGTCTTGCCGTTGACGAAGCCCCAGTTGACCATGCCGACATTCAGCCGCTTGCCGATCGGCAGCACGCCATCGATGGTGGAGCCGGCGCCGCGCGCCATGTACTCGGTGCAGATCATCGGTCGGCCATACGGCTTGAGCTGGTCCACCCGCCGCAGGAAATCCTCTGGCCAGCCGTAGTTGTGGAAGCTGATGATGTCGGATTGCTCGACCTGCGTCCGTTCGACAGCGTTGAGGTGTGCCGAGGGGCTCCAGTCATCGTCATGCCACAGGCCGCTGGTGAGTGGCTGCGTCGGATGCTCGCTGCGTGCCCAGGTGAATACCTGCGGCAGCAGCTCGGCCACACGCTGGAATTTGTCCTTCGGCTCGTGATCGGCGTAATTGCCACCGCCCGGATTGTCCGGCTCGTTCCACACGTCCCAAGCGAGAATGCGATCATCCTTGGCGAAGCTGCCCACGATGTCCTTCACGTAATGCTCGAAGCGCGGGTACTGGCTTGGATCATCCATCGCGATACCTGGTGATTGTACCCAGCCGGAGTTGTGCACGCCGGGAATCGGCGGATGCTGCGGACCCAGTTTCGGATCCGGATCCCAGCAGGAATCGAACAGCACGAAGATCGGCTTGATATGGTGTTTCGCCGCGATCACCAGGAAAGCGTTGATGCGCTTCTTGAAACCGGCCGGATCCTGCTTCCACAGCAGGTCATGCAGGAATACGCGCATGGTGTTCATGCCCAGCGACTGCGCCCAGCCCAGTTCCTGGTCGATACGCTTCGGGTCGAACGTGGCAGCCTGCCACATCTCCAATTCGTTGATGGCATCGGAGGGGACATAGTTGCTGCCCACCGGCCAAGGCTGCTTTGCGTACCAGGCATTTGCCTGCGCCTTCGTCCAACGCGCGGAAGCGGATGAATCCGCATGCGCCGGGACACCTGTGATGATCGCCACCAGGGCGACCAGTAGACAGGACCATATGTGTTTCATGAAACCTCCGGTGACGGCGGCATCACCGCCGACGCGGTGGCCTCGATACATGCCCCGGGCCACGAGGGCAACCGGGGCGGCATGCTTTCATTCAGTGCTTCCCGGCTTCCTTGTTCACCGAGAACCGATAAATGATGTGGTTGTGATAGGTCTGCCCCGGTGCCAGTCGTGCCGAACCGAAATCCGGGTGGTTGGGCGTATCCGGGAACATCTGCGGTTCCAGCACGAAGGCATCGCCCTGGCGATAGATGCGTCCGGATTTGCCCACACTGGTGCCGTCGAGAAAGTTGCCCGAGTAGAACTGCAGGCCCGGCTGCGCCGAAAGCAGCGTCAGCACGCGGCCGCTGTGCGGATCTTCCACCTTCGCCATCAGGCGCGGCGCGGCGGCCTTCGTGCGGCTGATGACCCAGTTCATGTCGTAACCATGCCCGCGCAGCAATTGCTCTTCCTTGCCGTCGCGGATGTCGCGACCGATCGGCTTGCCATGTCGGAAGTCGTAAGGGGTGCCCGCCACGGAACGGAATTCGCCGGTAGGAATCAGCGTGGCATCGACTGGCGTGATGCTGTTGCCTGGAATCGTGAGGATGTCGTGGTAGATGCTGCCCGAGCCTTCGCCGCCCAGGTTCCAGTAGGTGTGGTTGCTGATGTTGACGATGGTCGGCTTGTCGGTGGTCGCGGTGTAATCGATATCCAGTTCGTGGCCGGCCTTGAGCGTATAAGTGGCAGTGGCGGTGAGCGTGCCCGGATAGCCCTGGTCGCCGTCGGGACTGACATACCGCAGCGTCACGCTGGGCTCGGGTGACTTCACCACCTTCACCACCTGCCACACCACCTTGTCGAAACCCTTCGTACCGCCGTGCAGCGAATTGGGGCCATCGTTGAGCGTGAGCTGGTAGGTCTTGCCATCCAGCGTGAAGCGACCCTTGCCGATGCGATTGGCGAAGCGCCCCACCGAGGCACCGAAGTACTGCGGATCGGCCAGGTAGTCGTGCAGGTCGGGATAGGCCAGCACCACATCGGCAGACTTGCCGTGGCGATCCGGCAGCATCAGCGACTGCAGGGCGGCGCCCAGGCTGATCACACGTGCGGTGAAGCCATGCCCATCGTCCAGCGTCACCACCTCGACTTTCTGGCCATCGGGCATGGTGCCGAAAACGGCCTTCCTGGCATCCGTTGCCATGGCCAGCGAAGACGTCGCCAGCAGCGACAGGAAAAGGGTGTTTCCGAATAGACGCTTGTTCATGATGATGCCCTGCCGAATGGGAGCCAACGCGTGAAGCACGCATGAACGAGAACATATAATATGACAATTGACAAGTGTCAAAATCCAGCTCACGCATTTCTGACCGCGCAGGCATGATGGCTTTCAGGAAGCCCGCTTCACTGAGGCGACACCAACCTGAAAGGCAAAGGGCTCCGCCAGTTGCGTTGATCACATCACGAGGAGGGCCGTCATGAAGCATCGTCAATGGATCAAGGCAGGGTTGGTCGCAAGCAGCCTCGCACTCGCAGCCGCCGGATCAGCCCGCACGAGCGGCGAAGCCACGGCTCCCGCACCCACGCCGACGGCCCACCGCGTCAGCTTCGACAAATACAGTTTCCTGATCGACGGCAAGCGCACCTATCTCTGGTCGGGCGAAGTCCATCCCTATCGCCTGCCGAGCCCTGAATTGTGGCCGGACATCTTCCAGAAGATGAAGGCGGCGGGATTCAACACCGCATCGATCTACTTTTCCTGGGGATATCACTCGCCGCGCGAAGGCCAGTACGACTTCAGCGGCGTGCGCAATCTCGACAAGCTGCTGGATGACGCGCGCGATGCCGGCATCTACGTGATCGCGCGTCCCGGCCCCTACATCAACGCCGAAGTCGACAGCGGCGGATTCCCGTTGTGGCTGACCGACAAGCCGGTCAAGAATCGCAGTCCGGACCCTGCCTATCTCAAGCTTGCCGACCAGTGGATGACGCAGATCGACCGCATCCTGGCCCGGCATCAGCTCACCGACGGCCGTGGCACCGTGATCGCCTATCAAGTGGAAAACGAGTACTACAACGGCTCGCCCGCGGGTCGCGAATACATGCAGCACCTGGAGAACAAGGCACGCGCCGACGGCATCACCGTGCCACTGGTCGGCAACCACAACGCGACCTTCGTCAGCGGCAAAGGCGCGGTCGATGTCAGCGGCTGGGACTATTACCCGCAGGGCTTCGACTGCTCGCATCCGTCGCAATGGAAACCGGCGCCGGACATGGCCGCGCATCGCTTCGCCGGCGAGCCGCTGTTCACCGCCGAGTTCCAGGGCGGTGCGTTCGACCCCTGGGGCGGCCCCGGCTACGCCAAGTGCGCGCAGCTGATCAACGACCGCTTCGCCAACGTGTTCTACAAGGAAAACATCGCGGCGGGGGCGACGGCGCAGAACTTCTACATGCTGTTCGGCGGCACCTCGTGGGGCTGGCAGGCGATCCCGCAGAACTACACTTCCTACGATTACGGTGCGGCGATCACCGAGGGACGCCAGTTCGATCCCAAGTACTACGAGGACAAGCGGATCGGCTATTTCCTTCACGCCGTCACGCCCATCACCAAGACCAACGCGTTGGCGGCGGGCCGGGTCGACAATCCGCGTGTCGTCGATCGGGCGCGGATCAATCCGGACACCGGCACGCAATTCCATCTTGTTCGCCACGGCGACACCACCGCATCGACGGTCGAAGCGGCGCATCTGACACTGTCGTTGAAGGAAGGCTCGTTCACCGTGCCGCAACAAGCCGGCACCGCGATCACCATCGATGGTCGCGAGAGCAAGTTGCTGCTGGCCGACTACATGCTCGGTGCGACACGGCTGGTTTATTCGACATCCGAACTGATGACCGACGCGACGGTCGGCAATCGCGACATCGCCGTGCTTTACGGCCGCCATGGCAGCGATGGCGAGACACTGCTCGGCTTTGCCGCCCAACCGAAGGTCACGGTGTTGTCCGGTACGGTGAGTCAGCACTGGGGCAAGCACGGGCTGCGGCTAGACTACCGGCATGACGGTCTGGCGCGCGTGCTGATCGACGGTGGCCAGCGGCCGCTGTTGCTGCTGATCGGCGATGACCAGGCCACGCAGCGCGTCTGGCGACAAGACACCCCCAAGGGTTCGGTATTGATGATCGGTTCGCACCTGTTGCGCAGCGCGAAGTACGACGATGGCACCCTGGCCTTGACCGGTGATGGCGACAGCGATGCCCGTGCGGAAGTGTTCGCCGGCGACGCATCCAGACTCACCTGGAATGGCCGGCCGCTCGCCGCCACGCACACCGCTTCGGGGAGCCTGGCCGTGACCCTGCCGGTGCCGCAACCGATCACGCTGCCAAAGCTCGATCACTGGACGCGTCGCGCCGGCGCCCCGGAGATTGCCCGCAACTTCAACGATGCCCAATGGCGCGTCGCCAACCTCACCACCACCAGCAGCGTCACCAAGCCGGGCACGCTACCGGTGCTGTTTGCCGATGACTATGGCTTCCATACCGGCAACACCTGGTATCGCGGCCACTTCACCGTCGACGCCCACCACGCCGCCCCCTCCGGCCTCAAGCTCAAGGTGGTCAGCGGCGGCAAGGGCGGCGCCTTCTCGGCATGGCTCAACGGCCATTTCCTTGGCAGCGTGACGCGCAGCGAAATCGGCGCCTTCAGCTTCCCCGCCGCCATGCTTGTGCCGGGCGACAACGTCGTCTCGGTACTGACCGTCGACATGGGGCACGAGGAAGACTACGACTCCACCGGCGAGAACCGTACGGCGCGAGGCATCGTCTCGGCCGAGCCGATCGGCGCCGATGCCAAGGCGGTCACCTGGCGCCTGCAAGGGGCGATCACCGACGAAAACCCGCAACGCGGTCCATACAATTTCGGCGGTCTGTATGGCGAGCGCCACGAGTGGCCGATCAAGCCCGGCAAGCCTGCCGACTGGCACCCCGCAGTCTTGCCGGCCAACACCGCACAGCCCGGTGTGACGTGGTATCGCAGCAACGTTTCGCTAGCCCTGCCCAAGGGCCAGGACACGTCGCTGGGACTGGAGATCACCGATCCGCCGGGTCGGCACTATCGCGCGATGATCTTCGTCAACGGCTGGCAGATGGGCAACTACATCGCCGATCTCGGCCCGCAGCATCGCTTCCCGATTCCCGACGGCATCATCGATCCGCACGGGAAGAACGACATCACCATTGCCGTATGGAAGACTGACAGTTCACCGGGTGGCCTCGGCACCGTCTCGCTCATCGATTACGGCTCGTACACATCGCCGGTTGATGTCACTGCGATTCGATAAGCGGAAGCGGCATCCCGGCTGAAGAGCGCTGGGTGCGGCCCGGATGCTTGCCACGAAAGTGGCCGGAATCCGGGCCGATCGCTGTCGGCACTGTCTCCACTCGCGCGACAGGCGCAGACTATAAGTTCCGGTCTGTCCCGGAACCCATGTCATGAGCCTGCGCAGCCTTTTCGTCGACTTCAACAGTTACTTCGCCTCGGTCGAGCAGCACGAGGTGCCGGCGCTGCGTGGGCGGCCGGTGGGCGTGGTGCCGGTGGATGCGGAAACCACCAGCCTGATCGCCGCCAGCTACGAGGCGAAGGCCTTCGGCGTGAGCACCGGCACGATGGTGCGTGAGGCACGTGCACGCTGCCCCGGCATCACCATCGTGGTGGCACGACCCGAACGCTACGTGGCCTGGCACGGCACCCTGAAAGCGGCGATCGATCGCGCGATTCCCATTGCACATGTGGGCTCGATCGACGAGATGGCTTGCGAGCTGGTCGGCCGCCAGCGCCAGCGCGTCGTCGCCGAACAGATCGCGCAGCAGGTGAAAGACGAGATCGCCAAGGCTGCGCCAGGTGGCGCCATCCGCTGTTCCGTCGGCATCGCGCCGAACGACTTCCTCGCCAAGACCGCCACCGACATGATGAAGCCCGACGGCCTGGTGGTGATCGAACAGGCCGACTTGCCACAGGCACTGCATCCGCTGGAACTGCGCGACCTGTGTGGCATCGGCGCCTCGATGGAGGCGCGCCTGCACGCGGAAGGCATCCGCAGCGTGGCGCAACTCACTGCCGCATCGAAACTGGTGTTGCGCCGGGCCTGGGGCGGCATCGAGGGCGAACGCATGTGGGGTCTGTTGCGCGGTGCATGGCTGCCGACCACCGAAACCACGCGCAGCTCGCTTGGTCATTCCCATGTACTCGGCCCGGAGTTGCGCACGCCGGCAGGCGCCCGCGCGGTGCTGAAGAAACTGCTGGTGAAGGCGGCGATGCGGCTGCGCCGCGATGGCTTGCTGGCCGGCGCCATGGCCGTGCGCATCCGCTACATCGGGGTCGACCAACGCTGGGAAGGCAATCTCAACTTCGGCCCCACCGACGACAGCCGCGAGCTGTTGCACCTGCTGCGCGGCATGCTCGATGCCGGGCGCCGACCGGGGCATCTGCTGCCCGGTCCGGCGCGCGCCGTACCGCTATCGGTCAGCGTCACCCTGCATCGTCTCGGCGAACGCACGCAGACCAGCGGCTCGCTGTTCGCCCAGGCCACGCCAGCACGTGACGTCGACACGGTGATCGATCGCATCAACACCAAGTTCGGCCTCAACAAGGTCTACTTCGGCGGCATGCAGGACGCCCTCGCCCACGACGCCGCGCCGATGCGCATCCCGTTCAGCCGCATCCCCGAAGCCAGCGAAAACGAAGCCGACCACAACGCGCTGTGGCTGCAGACCATGAACCGCTTCAAGGCGATGACCGAGGGTGAGCATCGCAAGCGCGAGCGGGATAAACGTGGCTATTGAAATCCGGCTTCCGCAGTAATCGTGCAGGGGCTCGCTGGCGGGCAATGCTCTCCCGAATCCCGGCCATCAGCATCGCCCGCGAGCGGGCTCCTGCCGTGGGCTTTCGGCGAAAGGATGTTTTTTACAGGCTCCAAGCGTAGGCGCGAAGCGAGCCACGGGGAGAGCCGCCATGGTCATCCCCGCGTGCGCTTGCCTCGCCGAGTCCCACCGCGCACGGCCGCAGCGTCCTCACGCAGGCACGCTTCCAGTTTCGCCAGCACCGGCAGATGCCGCGTGCGCAGCGTGACCAGCGCCGTCTGCAGTCGCGCCACTCGCGGCGGTATGTCGCGCACCGACAACGCATCGCGCTGCGGAAACACCTCCAACACCGACCGTGGCACCAGGCTCGCACCCACGCCGGCCGCGGCCGCGGCGAAGATGCCGTGGTAGGACGCGAATTCCAGCATGCGTGCGGGAACGATATGTTGCGCCTCCAGCCATTGCCCAAGTCGTCGCCGGTAGGCACACCCTTCGCTGTGGTAGACCAGCACGGTACCCTCGGCCAACTGCTTCGGCTCGCGCAACAGCGCGCTGCCGCGAGCAGCCACCAGCACCAGCTCTTCCACGTACAGTGGAACACTGCGGAAGCGCGTCGTATCCACCGACTCCCCGACGATGGCCGCATCCAGCGTGCCAGCCTGCACATCCGCCACCAGCCCACGCGAGGAAGCGGTTTGCAGATTCACCACGATCTGCGGGTGCTGCCGATGAAACTCCGCCAATGGATACGGCAACCGGCTGGCGGCCACGCTCTCCATCGCGCCCAGTCGCAGTTGGCCCACCGCCTCGTTGTCACGCACGGCGGCGCGCGTCTGCTCGGCCAATTCCAGCATGCGCCCGGCGTAATCGACCAGCGCTTCGCCCGAGGCAGTGAGATGCAGGCGCTGGCCTTCTCGATGAAACAGTTGCACGCCCAGCGACAGCTCCAGTTGGTGGATGCGACTGGTGACGCTGGACTGGGCGCGGTGCAGTTTCGCCGCCGCACGACCGATGCCACCCGTCGCCACGACGGCCTGGAAGGTTTCAAGTGCACGCAAGTCCATGATCGATTTTTCCGATGATGATGTTCGTAATTATTCGCTATATACGATGGTACGCCTGACTTAGCATGGCCGCATCCCCATCGCCGGAAGCGCATCATGCGATCCCCCGTCCGTCTCGCCGTCGTCGGCATGACCGTATTGGCCATTGCGCTGGGCATCGGCCGCTTCATGCTCACGCCCTTGTTGCCGTTGATGCAGGCCGATGCGGGACTGAGCCTGATCGGTGGTGGCTGGCTGGCCTCGGTCAATAACATCGGCTACCTGCTGGGCGCCTTGCTGTGCGCGGCGCTGGCGCTGCCGCAACGCACCACCCTGCGCCTTGGCATGTTGCTGGTGACCCTGGGCACGCTGGGCATGGGCTTGGCGCCGTCACTGGCGTTGTGGCTGCTGTGTCGTTTCGTGGCCGGCGTGGCGGCCGCCATGCTGATGGTGCATGGCATTGCCTGGTGCACGGCGCACCTGCGCACGCATGGCCGCATCGGGCTGGAATCACTGCTGTACAGCGGCCCCGGCATCGGCATCGTGGTCAGCGGCACCCTGGTCGCCGCCCTGCACGGTGGCGGACTGGATTCCGCACGCTGGTGGCTGCTCTCCGGCGCATTGTGTGCCGTGGTAACCGTATTGACCTGGCGCACGCTGGCCGCTCCCGGCCAAACGCCGGCGGCATCCCATGTGCGGCATGAAAGCGGCCCGACCTGGCCGCTGGTGGCCATCTACGGCCTGTTCGGCTTTGCCTATGTGATTCCGGCGACGTTCCTGCCGCTGATTGCCGACGCGCAACTGCACCTGCCTGCGTTGCGCGAGTGGTTCTGGCCGCTGTACGGCGTGGCCACGGTACTGGCGACCCTGTTGCTGGGCGTGCTGCCCACCGTGCGCAGCAATTACGTGGGACTGGCCGGTTGCTGTTTCTCGATGCTGCTGGGCACGCTGGCCTGCCTGTACTGGCCAACGCCCACCGGGCTGGCACTGGGTGCGGTGCTGGAAGGTGCCGCGCTCACGCCGGTGGTGATGTTCACCATGCGCGAAGCCGCCGTACTGGCACCACGCGACCCCACCCGGCTGATCGGTGCACTGACGGCAGCCTTCGGCATCGGCCAGATCATCGGCCCGTTGGTGGCCGCCACCCTGGCATCGCACCGGCACGGCTTTGCCGCACCGCTGGAATTGGCCGGCCTCGCCACCCTCGCGGCGTTGCTGCTGGCGCTGGCGTTTGCGCGGCGCCATCGATCCCGTGTGCCGGCCCCACTTACTTAGCCTGCTCCGACCGTAATTGCTCGTTCACTTCGCGCACCGCCTTCACGAAACCCGCAAACGGAATATCGGTGATGCCGACCAGGCCGATGTGTGAGTTTTCGCCATCGAGCAGGCGACCGGTGACGGGTTGGTCGGTGTAATCGAACCAGTGCGTGCCCACGATATCCGGATCACTCGCCGCGGCCTGCACGAAGCGCGCATAGGCCGGGCCGCGCTCGGACTCGTTCCATACCGAGGCCACGCCTTTGCCGAACGGACCGCGGTCATTCGAGCCGAAGTGGAACTCGGAGATCAGCACTGGCTTGTCGAGTTTGTGCATGGTGGCGGCATCGAAACCATGTTGCGGCATGTCGGTGTAGGTGTTGAAACTGACCACGTCGCAATACTGCGCACAGGACGCCACGGCCTCGGGCGTGCGCACCGCGAAACGACCACCGAGGAACAGATGGTGCGGGTCGTCCCGATGGATCGCCGCGGCGACAGTGCGGAAATAAGTGTCGGCATAGTTACGCAGCCACGCCTCGTAATCAGCGGTGATGGCCGGGTGCGCCTCGTTCGGCGCCGGCGCGGCGAAGCCGGTGGTCTCTAGCGCGTTCCACGAGGCCAATGCCATGCCCCAGGCGGCGGCCAGCTTTTGCGGTGTGCCGTATTTCTTCTTCAGCACTGCGATGAAGGCCTGCTTGGCCGGACTGCGTGCGTCACCGCGCAGCGTGCCGGTGGCCAGCCCCCAGCGCCCCTGCGGCCCGATACCGGCCCAGGCCAGTTCGTTGTCGGCAAAGTAGCCGAGCAACCACGGATCATTGCGCACGTCTGCACTCGCCTTCGCCACGGCCACCTTCACCGCTTGCACGAAACGGGGATCGAACGGATCGGGCATGCGCCCCCAGTAGTCGTAGCCGGATGAGACATTGGCGAAGTCGCCGCGGATATCGATCGAGCGCGTGTACGGCAGGCGATGTGCCTGGCCCAGCGCGGGATCGCTCCAGTTGCCGATGGTGTTGAAGCCCCAGGCCTTGAGGCGATCCAGCGTGCGTGAGCGCCACGCGGCCAGCCAGCCCTTGCCATCGACGCGATACAGGTTGGCCTGATAGAAATCGAACCAGCGACCGTGGTCGTAACCGATGCCGGCACCGGCACCCGCATCGGGACGGCGATCGTCACCCGTGCCCCAGAACGCCGCCCATGCACCGCTGTCCGGCGGCAGGTCACGGAACATGAACTCGCGGCCCTGCACATAGGTGGGGTCCTGGCTGGCGGCTATCGCATTCACGCCCAGCGAGAAGAAGCCGTGGCCGTCCGGCGTCACCAGCCACCAGCGGCCATCCTGCTTCTGCGTGTGGAACCAGCCGGTCTTGCGCAAAGGGACGTCCATGCGGCCGCCGTACGCATCGAGTCCTTTCGCTTCGGCCAGCTCCGTCTTCAGCGTCGCCCGCTCGCGTGCATGGGCTGCACGCAAGGCGGCATCGCTGTCGACCTTTTCCGGCCAGTTCTCGCGCGTATATTGTCCGTAGCGATCGACGATGCCGGTGTAGGCATTGCGCGACGTGGCATCCCCCACTTCCACCTCGATGTTCCCCAGCAGCAAGGTCTGCGCGGCCTTTGGCGCCGGCATGCCGAGGCGGATCGCATGCACTGCCTGCAGGTCGATATCGCCCTGCACCGTGGTCGCCAGCAACACCGGCCGACCATGATCGTTGAACGGCATCGGCGGACCTACCTGCATGCCGAAAGCGCGCGACGACATGGCGCGCAGCGGCAACACCAGCGTCTGCGCCGGCCCCGGCAACACGCCCAGCGTGGCGTGCAGATGCTTGCCGGCGCCGCTGTCGATATCCACATCCAGCGTCACCGCCCAGGCCATCGCATCCTGCACGCGCAAATGCAGCTCACCCTGCCCGCTCCAGTTCCACGCACCCTGAGCCGGCTGGATGACAATCTGCGGCTGCGCGGCAGGCTGAAACTCGTAACGCTGCTGGATAACACCATCGGCAGCCGTTTCCGTGTGCCCCGTGCGCTGCACTTGCTGCAGCACGATGCGCGCCGAGGCATCCGGCGCCGCAAGCCTGGCAACTTCCGTCGCCGACAACTGACTGGCAAAAAGCATTGCCGCACAAGTTGCCGCCATTCGCGTCATCATTTTCATTGCCGCCTCGCCATCACCGGATTGGCCGAGTATCGCGCCATTGGCTGGAACGTGTCTGGCTGCGGCATTGCCACAAGTCAGGCAACGGGCAACCGGATGGCCCGTAGCGCTCACTCCGGCGGCACGTAATCTCGGCGCATGAAAGCGATGCCCCCATTGGACGAGTTGCTCGCGATCGTTCCACCGCCACGACGTGCGGCACTTCGAACCCTTCGAGAAGCGGCGCACGGTGGAGGACAAGGCCCGCAGGGTGACCGGCATGGATGCCGGTCAGTTCGACGCCAGGGCAGGCGACGGCATGGATGCCGGAGTTGAGGCAACACAGGACGCAGTTGCCCGAAGCCCTGTCGGCGAACCCCCGTAGCCGTGCGCGGACCCGCCGGCTCGCAGAGCCGGTGGGCGCGAACGCAGGGTGTCCCTCTTTTGGTTCCGTTTTCTCGGACAAGCGAGAAAATGAACCCGGCCGCCGGCAGGCGGACGGAACCTCCGTCACCACAGGTGGCGGCACGTAACCGAGGTTCATCTACCAAGGCGGCCACGCTCTCATAAACCTGTCCGACAGCAGGGCCCGGGTAGACAGGGCCACCGCATGACACGCCGTTACAGGCTGGCCATCGACGCAAGTTCAGCGACGCTGCCAGCGCCGCCAAACCCAATACACCGGCACCCCCAACGCGATGATCACCAGACTCATCCCCGCATCCCCCGGTGTCTCGATCACGGTGGCAGTAATCACGCCCAGCACGGTCACCACGAACACCAGCGGCAGCAGCGGGAACAGCGGCACGCGATACGGCGCCGGTTCGTCAACGAATTTCCAGCGATACCAGAACAGCGTGCCGATGCCGAACACATGGCCGAGCCATTCGCCCACCGTGGTGTAGTCCACCAACTGGCCGAAGTTGCCCCATAACGTAAGCACCACCGTCCACGCGCCCAGCAGCGCCAATGCCACCTGCGGCGCACGCGTGCGCGGTTCGATGTAACCCACCGCGCGAAACAGCATGCCATCCGCGCCCATGGTCTGCAGCACGCGCGCGCCACCGGCGATGGCGATGCTGCAATAACCGAAGGTGGAGCAGGCAATGCCGATGGCCATCACCTTCGCGCCGGGCGTGCCGAACAGCCGGTGCATCAGGTCCGCCGCCGGTGCCTGGCTCGCGGCCAGCCCGGCGTGGCCCAATCCGACCAGGTAAGCGATGTTGGCCAGCACGTAAGCCACCACCACGCCGACCATGCCCAGCGTCAACGCACGCGGCAAGGTGCGTTGCGGATCGCGCACTTCGCCGGCCATGTCATTCAGGTAATGGAAACCGCCGTAGGTGAACAGCACCGGCAGCAAGGCACCCACGAAGGCGCCGCGGGTCGCCGGATGAATGGCATCCGTGGCCAGCACGCCACCCAGATGGCCATGCGCCAGCACCAGTCCCACTACCACCAGCAACGCGATCGCGGTCAGCTTCAGCACCGCGAAGACGTTCTGCATCAGCGCGCCGGCACGGATGCCGAACAGGTTCACGCCGACGATGAAGATGATCGCCCCCACCGCCACCGGCTTCACCCACAGCAACGGCAGGTCGACCGCCTTGCAGAAGTAGTCGGCGAAGGTGGTGGCCACTGCCGCCACGCTGCCAGGGTAATTGATCAGCGCCATCGTCCACCCGAACAGGAACGCCGGCAGCGTGCCGAAGGCCTCGCGCAGATACAGATAGATGCCGCCCGCCTGCGGCCGCCGAGAACCCAGCTCCGCGTAACACAGCACCCCGGTCAAGGTAAGCAGACCGCCCAGCACCCACAACGCCAGCAGCGGCAGGCCCGAGGACGTGCGTTCGGCCACCGTGGCCGGCGTGCGGAAGATGCCGGCGCCGATCACGCCGCCGATCACGATCATCGCGCCGTCCCACACCCCGAGGCGGCGCAGGTACGAAGTGGAACTGGTTTCGGTCGTCATCCCGCAACCTTGGCATGGCGCGGGCGGTTTCGGCCAGTCCCCCGAGTACCGACGGGCGCTATGCTGCGTACTCGGTCGTTCCGGCCGCAGGGGCCAACTAAGGAAACCACGCTGATGAACCACGCCACGGTGGTCCTGATGGGATTGCTGTTCGTAGCCGCCGGCTACCTCAGCTACCGCCACTACGTAAATGCCAAGGCGCTGCTTTACGACTGGGCTCAGGCCAACCGGTTCCGCATCCTGCACGCCAGGCGCGGCATGTTCCTGCCGCTGTCGATGATGTTCACCACCTCCAGATACCAGGTCGTCTACCACGTCTCGCTGTACGACGAATCCACCCACCGCATCCGCACTGCCTGGGTGCGGCTGGGCACGCGCTACTGGGGGGTGATGGATGGCGATGCGATCGATGTGAAGTGGGAAGACGCCGGCTGAGATCACGCGTGGTGAAAGAAATCCGTGCTGGCGTGTATATAGTCAGGAAGGCAGCCATCTGGCTTGCCGCGAGGGAATCGCATGAAACAGATATTCCAACTCATTGCCGGATCAGCGCTGCTTCTGGTACTGGTGGCCTGCCATGCGCCCGCGACTGGCAACACCTCTGCGGCAATGCAGTTGAAGGTCTACAACGTGCCGCCAGCCAAGACTGACGAAGTGAATAAAGCGCTGAGCTCTGCATTACGCGACAAGGCCAGTGTTTCCACTGCCGGGCCGGGCAAGTTGCTGGTGTATGCCCCCCGTGATGCGCAGACCTCCATCGGCAAGGCGATGGAGTCGCTGGACAACGCTGCAGAAAAACAGGCAGCACCCGTGCAGGTAGGTGTGCATTTCTGGGTTGTCGATGGCCAATCCGGCGCTGGCAGTGACGATCCCGCGTTGAAGGATCTCGTCGGCAGCCTCTCGTCGCTGCGGCAGACCGTGGGGCCACTGCATTTTCACCTTGACCAAGCCGCTGCCCTCGTAGGCACCAGCAGCGAGAATGGCTCGCTGGTCACTGCCGACGGCCCGTACACCCGCAGCTTCTACTTCCACATCGAAACGATCGCCGGCAACACGGCCCGATTGCGACTCAGCTACGAGGACAACGGCGGGCACGGCCTGGGCAAACTCGACACCCACATCGATGCCACGTTCGGTCAATACATTGTGCTGGCACAAGCCCCCGGCGCCTGCCCGCAGCCACCCACGAATACAAGCGCAGCTACTTGCGCCAACAAACCCGCCATGCGCCTGCTGGTCGTGCAGGTGGACCGCTTGCCCGCGAAAGCCTGAGCCTTCTGCATGACGCTGCGCGAGGATGCGCTGCAGGCCAGCTATCGGCGACTGGAACGGCCGCTGTACAACGTGCTCTACCGCCAGCTATGGCAGGCGCAGGATTGCCAGGACGTGATCCACGATGCGTTCATGCGGGTGTGGGAGCGACGTGCAAAGGTGGACGAGGATACGCTCGACGCGTTGATCTGGACCACCGCGCTAAACCTGTCACGGAACCGGCTGCGCTGGCGGCGCCTGTGGCGGCAGGCCCCGCTGGACGAAGTCGACGCCATGGCGCATGACGCCACCGACACGGAAGACTTTCTCGCCACACGCCGCCTGCGCCTGGCCATGCGCGAACTGCCATCGACCTCGCGCGACGTGCTGCTGCTGGCCGAATTCAGCGGCCTGCGCGGGGCGGAAATCGCCAAGGTGCTGGGCATTCCCGCCGGCACCGTCGCCTCGCGCAAGCACCACGCCATGGAACGGTTGAAAGCCTTGCTGGGAGAAGCCATCGATGCGTGAACTCGAACACCTGCTGCCCGATCTCGAACCGCCGCCCGGCGGCTTGGCACGACTGCAGCACAGCCTGCGGGGGCGACGCACGCGAACCCGTCCGCGTGTGCTGCATTGGCTGCCCGCCACCGCTGGCGCCTGCGCCATGATTCTGCTGGTCAGCCTCTGGCTGCCCGGTGTCGTGCAACGCCAGCAACGCACGGCCGCGCTGACGCGTGCGTTGCGCGAAGCCATGGCACCGCAGGCCAATGGCATCCGGGTCATCAACGGCGCCGTGCTTGCGCTACCCAGCGGGCAGGCCAATGTGCGGATCTACCTGGTGCAGACAAACCCGCCGCCTGCCGCGAAGCATTGAACGCACGCCGCTCAGGGCTTCGCCGGCAGGTGGTAGTACGTGCGTAGCGCGCATTCGTAATCGGCCATCGATGGCAGACCGATGGCAAGGCGGCGCTTGTCCACATGGGCCGGGTTCTCCATCGGGTCGGCCTGCAGCTTTCCCTTCACCACCTTGAACTGGGTGCCGTAGCGCTGCGGCTTGTGTTGCGCGACCAGTACACGGTCGGTCAACAAGGTGTATTCCTGCGCACTGATGCCGCCATCTCGCACGCGCGGCTGCAGCTCGGCCAACACATGTGCCTGGAAGACCGGGTCGCGGTCGGCATGCTGTACCAGCAGCCATGCCGCCTGCACGCCATCTCGCCCCACTTGGGCACGGGTGGGGAAACCCTGTTTCGCGTCAATCTGCTTGATACGGGGAAGGTTATGGGCATCGACGGCCAGCATGGCCTTGATCGCAGCCTGGTTCTGAGTGCCCGCGGCAATCAGGGCGTTGCGCACTTTCTGGTCCGCATCGCTCATCTTCAGCAATTCGGTACGCAGGGCTGGTTCAACGGGTTTGGTCGGTGGATGCGCCTTGCGCTGGGCAGCCACTTCGGCTTTCTTCGCCTGAATCCACGCTGCCAAGTTCGGGCATTGCCGCGCCATTTGCGCGTCGTCGCTGTCGGCCGCCTGTGCCACGGCTACCGTTCCCGCCAGCAGCCCCGCCAATCCCCATAGCCACGCCTTGTGCATTGTCCATCTCCCTTGATTTGCCGATTCGTGCGGGTTCGACCTGAAGATCCGCGATCGGTTTCATTCGGTCAAGCAGGCACTCATCGCCGCGCGCGGCGCCATGCGCTTTCGAGCAGGATGGCAAGCAGTCCGACGCACAGGATGATCGCGTTCCAGCCACCGCCGAGGCGAAGCAACGGCAACGCCAGCCATGCCAGCAGCAGCCAGGCCACGATGCTGAGCGCATAGCGGCCATCATCGACGAACAGGCCCCACAGTTCACTGATGATGGTCTGCAGCCAGCGCATCATGCCGACGCTCCACGAATGGCGGCACGACGGCAGCCGCGCACGGCAAACATGGCCGCGACCAGATAGGCAAGGATCAGGGCAAGGATCGCGACGTCACCACCGGGCCACGCGTCCCCGATGCCCTCGCCCACCCAGAACGTACCGAACGCACACAGCAAGACGCCGACGACGAATTTCAAGGTGTTCTCCGGCACCCGCGCCAGCGGGCGATGCACCACCGCCCCCAGCACGATCACCACCAGCAGGGCTGCCACCGCGCCTGCGCTGGCCGGCAGCCACAGGCCGGGCCGGCCGGCGCTGATCGCGATCACGATGAACACCACCTCAAGCCCCTCGAGCATGCAGATCTTGAATGCGGTCGTGAAGGCCAGTCGGTCCCAACCCTGCGTCGCCACCACCGAACCCTGCAACGCCTGCGTCTGGCGCGCGTAGATGGACGCCTCGTCGTGCAAGGCCAGCACGCCGGCCGCGCGCAGGATGGCCTTGCGCAGCCAGCGCATGCCGAACAGCAGCAACAACGCGCCAACCAGCAACTGGATGTCGCCCAGCGGCACCCGGGTCAGCGCCGAACCCAGCAACGCCACGATCAGTAGCAGTACCAGCACGGCCAACGCGCTACCGGTCACCGCGCTGCGCCAGCCGCGTGTCACCCCGACCGCCAGCACCACCGTCAGCGCCTCCACGCATTCCACCAGCGAAGCAAGGAACGAGGCCAGCAGCGTGGCCCCGGCATGAGCCCAATCGATCGGCATGGATGGAAACCTCGGCAGGCAAGCAGGCGACAGGTTCCGAGCATACGCGCTGGCGAACGGCGTGGCAGCGAACCGTCTAGGAGCGTGGGCGGTAGAAACTTTCGAGGCGAAAAAGTGGCTGCGTGAGGACAGATTTTCGACGATTCGCCGGCCCATAGTGGTTCTATAGGCCAAGAGGCGACGGACATATGGACCACGCAGACACTTTTGCAGCCCGGAAGATTTCTGTCGCCCACGCTCCTAGAATCGACGACATCCCACCGATCTCCCGGCGAAGCGTGACCGCCCCACCCCGCAAGATTCTGCATGTCGACATGGACGCGTTCTACGCGTCGGTGGAGCAGCGCGACGATCCTTCGCTGCGCGGCAAGCCGGTGGTGGTGGCGTGGCGTGGCGCGCGTTCGGTGGTCTGTGCGGCCAGTTACGAGGCGCGCACGTTCGGGGTGCGCTCGGCGATGCCAGCGGTGCGGGCCGAGCGGCTATGCCCGCAGGCGATCTTCGTGCCGCCGGATTTCGGACGTTACAAGGCGGTGTCGCGGCAGATCCGCGCGATCTTTGCCGAGCACACCGACCTGGTCGAGCCGCTGTCGCTGGACGAGGCCTATCTCGACGTCACCGCCGCCAAGACCGGCCTGCCCTCGGCCACCGCCACGGCCGAGGCGATCCGCGCCGCGATTCGCGCGGAAACCCGGCTTACCGCCTCGGCCGGGGTGGCGCCGAACAAGTTCCTGGCCAAGATCGCCTCGGATTTCCGCAAGCCGGACGGCCTGTTCGTGGTGCGCCCGCGCGAGGTGATGGATTTCCTCACCCCGCTCTCCGTCGCGCGCCTGCCGGGCGTGGGCAAGGTGATGGAAGGGCGGCTGGCTGCGCTGGGCGTTACCACCGTGGGCGAGCTGCGCACGGTGCCGGCGGAAGAAATGGAACAACGCTTCGGCCGCTGGGGCCGGCGCCTGCACGAGTTGTCGCTGGGCATCGACGAACACCCGGTGCAGCCGGATCGCCCCACCCTGCAAGTCTCCGCCGAGGATACGTTCGAGAACGACCTGCCGTTGGACGAACTCGAACCGCACATCCGCCGCCTCGCCGAAAAAGCCTGGGCCGGCCACCAGCGCGAGGTGGAAGGCGGCCGGGTGGCGCGCACGGTGGTGCTGAAGCTGAAGACCTCGGACTTCCATACCCTGACCCGCAGCCTCACGCCGACGCTGCGGCCCGCTTCCGCGCGCGAGCTGGCCGACATCGCCTGCGCCCTGCGCGACCGCGTGGAACGTCCGGCGAATACCCGTTATCGGCTGGTCGGCGTGGGGGTGTCCGGCTTTGTCGAGGCCGACAGCTATGCCGCCCAGCGCGACCTGTTCGACCCCCGCTGAGCGTCCGCGACCACGCCGCCGGCCACTTTTTCGACCCAAAAGCCGGGGCGGCGCATGGATTTCGCCCGGCGAGGGACGCCGGGAAGGCACCGATCACCCGCCGCCAGGCACCTTGCCATGGCACATCCGGCCGCGCGCGCCCACGCCTCCACATCGGCTGGAAACCGTTGCCACGACTCATTCCAGGCCGTTTTCATCGACCGGATTCGCACTGCGTGGCCCCCGGCCGAGCCCGCCCCGGCCACCCCCGTCATCCCTCATTCGGGGCCGCCCCGACAAGCCGGTTATCTCCAGCACGCGCACGCACGTGAATTGTGGGTTATGCTGGCGAGGCAGCGCTTGAGGCAACTCCGGATGCACTGCGCACCCTTACGGCGAGTTCGCCTCACTCCAAGCCGTAAATCATCCATGTTTCAAAGGTTACGTGTTATGTCGGATCGTCAGAGCGGTACAGTCAAGTGGTTCAACGATGCCAAGGGCTTCGGCTTCATCAGCCCGGAAAGTGGTGACGACTTGTTCGTCCACTTCCGTGCCATCCAGGGCAACGGCTTCAAGTCGCTGCAGGAAGGCCAGAAGGTCACCTTCGTCGTCGTCAAGGGCCCGAAGGGCCTGCAGGCCGACCAGGTGCAGGTGGCGTAAGCCTCCTTCCAAGGTGTTTTGGAGAAGCCCGCTTCGGCGGGCTTTTTCATGCCTGGCGTTCAAGCCTGGCGGCTCACGCCACGCCTTCCCCGCTACATCGTGCCAAGACGCCGGGCACCCGCGCTCAGCTCTCGCTGGACGATCCGCCGAAACGGGGAAGATTCCAGCCAAAGCGCAAGGACACGAAGCGCAACGTGAAACACAGCAGGATCGGCAGCCAGGTCGCCCACAGGACGGGCCACCCGACACGCTCGCCGAGTACGGCCAAGGCCGCGCCAGCGAAGGCGGCCGACGCATAGATCTCCCGCTGCAGCACCACCGGCACACGGGCCAGCAGCATGTCGCGCGCCAGGCCGCCGCCAATCGCGGTCACCATGCCCAGGATGATCGCCACCTCAATGTTGCCGGTGGCCAACAGCGCCTTATGCGCACCGTACACCGCGAACAGGCCCAGTCCCATCGCGTCGAACAGGCGCACCGGATGGTCCAGTCGCTCCACCTGACGGTAGGCCACGATAGTGGCCAGCGCAGCGACCACCGCGGTCAGCAGGTAGCGCCACTCGGACAGACCGGCCGGCGGCACCGCCCCGATGTACAGGTCGCGCGCAATGCCGCCGCCACACGCCGTGACGTAGGCAATGACAAGGATGCCGAAGAGATCCAGCCCTTCCCGTCGCGCGGCAGTGGCACCGCTGATGGCGAAGGCAAACGTACCGGCCAGGTCGACCAGGTTGAACAGCAGGTGCTCATTCATGCAACCAGATCGCTCGCGGACATGCCGACGGCGCGGCGAAGGCTGCCATTGAACCAGTTTTTGCTCGCGCGCTCACGGCTTGCCGAATGTGTTGCCGTCGACACGCATAATTTGCTTGCAATCAAATAGTGCACTATATATATTCGCCACATGAACGCTCGGCACGCCTCCACTACCGGTACCTCGCACCTGCTGCTCGACCAGCAACTGTGCTTCGCGCTGTATGCGGCGAACCTGGCGATGGGCAAGGTCTATCGCAAGCTGCTCGCCACGCTGGAACTCACCTATCCGCAGTACCTGGTGATGCTGGTGCTGTGGGAGCGCGACGAGCTCACCGTCTCCGACATCGGCGAGCGCCTGCACCTGGACTCCGCCACGCTCACGCCATTGCTCAAGCGCCTGCAGGCCAATGGCCTGCTCGATCGCGTGCGCTCGACCGCCGACGAACGCCAGGTGGTGATCAGCCTGACCGCCGAAGGCCGCGCGCTGAAAAAGCGGGCCGCCGCCGTGCCGGAGGGTGTCCTTTGCGCCGTTGGCTGCGCGCCGGACGAGCTGCAAACCCTCAAGCAGGACCTGGACCAGCTGCGCACCCGGCTGGCCAATGCCCTCTGATCATGGCCATCACGCGCAACCGCTTTTCACTTTTACTTATCGCACTATTTAATACTGAACAACTTAACTGACGGAGCCACGCCGGGCACTCCCGAATTCGCGACCACCCGCCCGGTCACCCACCCCATGAGGTCACACCCATGTCCATCGAAAACGTTCTCTACCGCGCCCATGCCAAGGCCACCGGCGGCCGTGACGGCCACGCCACCTCTTCGGATGGCGTACTCGACGTCAAGCTGACCACCCCGAAGGAACTCGGCGGCGCCGGCGACACCGGCACCAATCCGGAGCAGCTGTTTGCCGCCGGCTACTCGGCCTGCTTCCTCGGCGCACTCAAGTATGTCGCCGGCCAGCAGAAGCGCAGCCTGCCGGCCGATACCAGCATCGAAGGCAACGTGGGCATCGGCCCGATCCCCACCGGCTTCGGCATCGAGGTCGAACTGAAGATCCACCTGCCCGGCCTGGACCGCGCCGAAGCCGAGGCGCTGGTGCAGAAGGCACACATCGTGTGCCCCTACTCCAACGCCACCCGCGGCAACATCGACGTGACGCTCACCGTGGTTTGAACCCGCCACGGACATCCGCACGACAAAAAGGCCCGGGTTCGACCCCGGGCCTTTTTATAGCGAGAACAGCTCAACCCAGGCGACGCGAGATCGCGAAAAACACCAGGTTGCCCAGGCCAGTGGCGCCAGCCAGCACCGCGATCAGGCCCGGCGTGACCTCGGTCCAGCCGAACCACTGGATCAGGCCAAAACCCAGGGCCAGCGACAGCAGCACGATGCCCCAGCGCAACGAGGAATGGCGCCGGCGCTGCTCCTCGTCGCGCAGCATCGCGTCGATCAGCTCGGGCGAGCCGCCCGCGCTGACCATGCGCTTGCGCACCATCGCGTCAATGCAGACCTTGATGGAATAAGCGATGCAGACAAACAGCACCATCGGAATCAGTATGGCCATGTTCATGGGTTGCTCCTGGCGGTAAGGATGGAAATGGCGAGCTTCGGGAACATGGATACCAGTCGGCGCGCAACGGTTGCAGTTGCGTGCGTGCAACCGTTGTGCGCGCGCACGTATCCATCCGGTCATGGATGACATTCGCCACCCAGACCGCGAACTGGTCGATGCCGTGCTGGCCAACCGGCCGGGCGCGTTCGAGCGCCTTGTGCACGAGCATCAGCGGCTGTGCTGGCACCTGATCCTGCGCATGGTTCGCAATCCCGAAGATGCCCGCGAGCTGTGCCAGGACACCTTCCTGCGCGTGCACCAATGCCTGCACCAGTATCGGGGCGAATGCGCGCTGAAATCCTGGATCGGCCGCGTGGCCTATTCCATCGCGCTGCGTCACCTGCAGCGCAAACGCATCCCGCTGGTGGAAAATGCCGATGACGAAGGCACCCCGCTGGTGGAAAACGTCAGCGACGGCTTCGACCTGGAAGCCGCCTGCGCGAACGCGGAAACATCGCGGCACCTGCATGAAGCGATCGAGGCGCTGCCGCGTTTGCAACGCACCGTGCTGACGCTGTATTACCTTGAGGAAATGACGATTCCGGACATCGTCGACATCACTGGCCTGGCCAGTGGCACCATCAAGAGCCACTTGTTCCGGTCTCGACTGCGCCTGCGCGACGCACTCGAAACCCGCACAGGAGTTGCAGCATGAACCACGACACCCCTCCCTTCGACGACCACGCCAGCGAACGCGAGTGGCAGGCACAGGAACGCGCGATGCGGGCCGAACGGCTCGGCCTCGATGCGAACCGCGACGACGCCCGCGTGCAGCGCTACCGCCTGATCACCCGCGCCCTGCGCCAGCCACCAGCCGAGGCGTTGCCCGCCGACTTTGCGCAACAGATGGCCGCGCAGGTGGCGCCCCATGCCGTCTCCGCGGAAACGCCCCGCGAGCGCCGTCTTGAAGCCACCTTGTTCACCTGCGTGATCGGCATCTTCGTCATCGCCGGTGCCGCGACCACCGTCCTTTACCACCTGGACTGGCTGGCCACCCTGCGCATCGCGCTGCCGGCGCTGGATCCACAGGCCATCCGCTGGCCACTGGCCTTCGCCGGCTGTCTGGGGCTTTCCTGGCTGCTGGGAAAACTGAAGCCGCGCGGGCAAGCGCACCCGCTGGCCTGATTCACTCGGATCGGACGAGCCGGCAAACCGCGAGCAACCATGACGTCGCCATCCATACAGGCCACGGGCACAGCCGCCTGCAAGCGCACTTGGCGGCGATCTTTCAAAAAGCGACGGCACAAACGTCATAACCCAAGCCCCCTGCGTGCAAATGGCCGCGGCCTTCGGCGGTAGCAAGCCGCCGCAATCCCCGCCCGCTCGCCTCCTCCCGTGCACGCAGGGGGCGTCCTTTCTGGTGCGAAAGCACAGGCACAAAAAAAGCCCGGGCGAACCCGGGCTTCGTATTCCAATGCAGTGCCGCCTTACTTTTTCTTCTTCGGCATGTACAGGTCGGTGATGGTGCCTTCGTAGACTTCGGCGGCCATGCCCACCGATTCACCCAGGGTGGGATGCGGGTGCACGGTCAACGCGATGTCGGCGGCCTCGGCACCCATCTCGATCGCCAACGCCAGTTCGGAGATCAGCTCGCCGGCGTTCACGCCGACGATGCCGGCGCCCACGATGCGATGGGTTTCCTCATCGAAGATCAGCTTGGTGAAGCCTTCGGTGCGGTCGATGCCGATGGCGCGACCGGAAGCCGCCCACGGGAACTTGCCCACGCCGACCTTGAGGCCCTTTTCCTTCGCCTCGCGCTCGGTCACGCCGACCCAGGACACTTCCGGATTGGTGTAGGCCACGGACGGAATCACCCGCGCGTCGAAATGGCTCTTGCCGCCAGCCACCACTTCGGCCGCCACATGCGCCTCGTGGGTAGCCTTGTGCGCCAGCATCGGCTGGCCGACGATGTCGCCGATGGCAAAGATGTGCGGCACGTTGGTGCGCAGCTGCGTATCGACGTTGATGAAACCGCGTTCGGTCACCGCCACGCCGGCCTTGTCCGCACCGATCTTGTTGCCATTGGGCGAACGGCCCACCGCCACCAGCACGCGATCGAACACGGTGGTGTCGGGGATGCTGTCGCCCTCGTAGCCAACCTCGATACCCTTCTTGGTGGCCTTGGCCGAGACCACCTTGGTCTTCAGGTGGATGCCCTTGAGCTTGCCGCCGATGCGCTTGGCCAGCGGCTTGACCAGGTCGGCGTCGGCACCGGGGATGAGCTGGTCCATGAACTCGACCACGGTCACTTCGCTGCCCAGGCCGGCGTACACCGTGGCCATTTCCAACCCGATGATGCCGCCGCCGACGACCAGCAGTTTCTTCGGCACGTCCTTCAGTTCCAGCGCGCCGGTGGAATCCATCACGCGCTCGTCGTCCCACGGGAACATCGGCAGGCGCACCGCCTGCGAACCGGCGGCGATGATGGCGTTCTCGAAGCGGATCAGTTTCTTGCCGTCGGCCGTCTCCACTTCCATTTCATTCGCCGAGACGAAGCTGCCGGTGCCCTGCACGATGCGCACCTTGCGCTGCTTGGCCATGCCGGCCAGGCCGCCGGTGAGCTGGCCCACCACCTTGGTCTTGAACTCGCGCAGCTTGTCGATATCGATCTTCGGCTTGCCGAAGCTGATGCCGTGCGCGCCGATGGCCTCGGCCTCGTCGATCACCGCGGCGGCATGCAGCAGCGCCTTGGACGGGATGCAGCCCACGTTGAGGCAGACGCCGCCGATGGTGGCGTAGCGTTCCACCAGCACGGTATCCACGCCCAGGTCGGCGGCGCGGAAGGCGGCGGAGTAGCCGCCGGGGCCGGAGCCCAGCACCACCAGCTTGCACTCGATGTCGGCCGCCTTTCCGGTAGAAGCTGCCGCTTGCGGCGCCTTCGCCTCCTCTCCCCGCTGGGGAGAGCCCTGCCCTGAGCTGGTCGAAGGGGATTGAGGTGAGGGGCGGGTGCTCGCGGCAGAGTTGCCAGCCGCTTTCGCTTCGTCGCCAGACTGCGGCGAGCTCGCCCCCTCACCCTGGCCCTCTCCCCGCTGGGGAGAAGGAGAGGCTGTGTCGGCTCCGCTGGCGTCGGTCTCGAGCACGGCAATCACCGTGCCTTCGGACACCTCGTCGCCGACCTTGAGTTTCAGCTCCTTGATCACGCCGTCGGCGCTGGAGGGAATCTCCATGGTCGCCTTGTCCGATTCCAGGGTGATCAGGCTCTGGTCCTTGCTCACCGTGTCGCCGGCCTTCACCAGCACTTCGATCACCGGCACGTTGTCGTGGCCGCCGATATCCGGAATCTTGATTTCGATGGTGTTGGCCATGATGTGTTTCCTTCGTGTTGCGGGACGTCAGCGGGCGTCCGGATCTTGGGGAGTGGTGGGTTTCGGGTGCTGGCTGGCGCTTTCGGCAATGTCGCGGCGAACATCCCGCACGGCGTCGTTTCCGCTCTCGTGCCGGCCTTGCGCGCGCGGCTCGGTGGTGCCGGAATCCTCGGCACCGCCAGGGCCGACCCAGCTGTGCACATGCACGTCGCGCTGCGGGAACGGAATCTGGATGCCATACTTTTCCAGTGCGCTGTGCAAGGCCCAGTTGTACGCGGCACTGACTGCACCGACGCGTCGCGTGGCTTCGGCATTGAGCCAGACCACCAGCGAAAAATGAAAGGAGGATTCGCCGAAATCGGTCAGCCACACCTGCGGCTGGCGCGGCCCATCCATGGTCAACGTGAACGGCACCGCGGCGGCGGCCTCCAGCGCGGCCGCCTTGACCCGTTCCTTGTCGGTGCCATACGGAACGCGGAACGGAATCTTCTGGCGCCGCGCCACCTCGCGCAGCGTCCAGTTGACCACCTGGCCGGTGACGAATTCGGAGTTCGGCACCAGGATGTCGATATCGTCGTTGGTGCTGACCAGGGTGGCGCGGATGCGGATTTCCCGCACATGCCCATGCACGCCAGAGGCCAGTTCGACGAAGTCGCCCACCTTCAGGCTGCGGTCGAACAACAGGATCAGGCCGGAAACGAAGTTGTTGAAGATCGCCTGCAGGCCGAAGCCGAGGCCCACGCCCAAGGCCCCGGCGAACACACCCATCTTCGCCACCGGGATGCCCACCACGTCCAGCGCCCACAACAGGCCGACCGTGAGCAGCAGGTATTGCAGCAGGCGCTCGACCGTGTACAGGTTGGACGGGCTGATGTGCTCGTGCCGCTCGCCGTAACGTCGCAACAGACGCCGCAGCAGCGCAGTGCCTGCCAGGAACAGCGCGAACAGCAACACGCCGCACAAGGCGGAGCCGACTGTCACGTTGACTTCGCCCAGGGTGAATCCGAGATCCGTCCACGTTTGCGCCTGCTTCATGCCCGGCGGGATGGCCATGGGCGCGGCCATGGCCGGCGCCAGGCCGACACGCATTGCTGAAGCAGGCACCAGCACCGGGTCGGTGTTACAGCAGCAGGCGGCGGATGTCGCCGAGCTGCTTGGCGACGAACACCGCGAAACGTGCGGCCAGCGCGCCGTCGATCACGCGATGGTCATAGGACAGCGACAGCGGCAACATCAACCGCGGCGCGAATTCCTTGCCATTCCAGACCGGCTTCATCGCCGCCTTGGAGACGCCGAGGATGGCCACTTCCGGCGCGTTGACGATGGGCGTGAACGCGGTGCCGCCGATGCCGCCCAGCGAACTGATCGAGAAGCAGCCACCGGACATCTCGGCCGGGCCAAGCTTCTTGTCGCGCGCCTTCTTCGAAATTTCGCCCAGCTCGCGGGCCAGGTCGAGCAGGCCCTTCTTGTCCACGTCGCGGATCACCGGCACCACCAGGCCATCGGGCGTGTCCACCGCGATGCCGACATGGAAGTACTTCTTCAGGATCAGCTTCTCGCCGGTTTCGTCCAGCGAGGCGTTGAACTGCGGGTACTCCTTCAGCGCCGCCACCACCGCCTTCATCTGGAACACCAGCGGGGTGATCTTGAGTTCCTTGTTCTCTTCGCCAAGCTTCTTGCGGAAAGCTTCCAGCTCGGTGATGTCGGCGTCTTCGTGCTGGGTGACGTGGGGGATCATCGCCCAGTTGCGCGCCAGGTTGGCGCCGGAGATCTTCTGGATGCGCGAAAGCGGCTTTTCCTCGATCTCGCCGAACTTGCTGAAGTCGACCTTCGGCCACGGCAGCAGGCTGAGGCCGTTGCCGCCAGCCACCGGCGCGTTGCCCGGACGGGCACCGGACGCCAGCGCGTGCTTCACGTAGCCGGACACATCTTCGCGCTGGATGCGACCACTGCGACCGCTGCCCTTGATCTGGGCAATGTCCACGCCCAGTTCGCGCGCAAACGCACGCACCGCCGGGCTGGCGTAGGGCGCATCGCCCGGCATGACGATGGTGGCGTCCAGCGGTGGACGCGGGCTCGGCGCGGCGGCAGGGGCCGGGGCGGCGGACTTTGCGGCATCCGCCGCCGGGGCGGGCGCGGCGGCAGGGGCGGCAGCAGGTGCCGGCGTCGGCGCGGGCGCGGGTGCCGGAGCGGGCGCTGCAGCCGGGGTTTCGGCCTTCGAAGCCGTGGCGTCGGCACCGTCGGCCTCGACCTGCGCGATCACCGCGCCCTCGGACACTTCGTCGCCCACCTTCAGCTTCACTTCCTTCACGGTGCCGGCAAACGGCGCGGGCACTTCCATGGTGGCCTTGTCCGATTCCAGCGTGATCAGGCTCTGATCCTTCTCCACACGGTCGCCGGGCTTGATCAATACCTCGATCACCGGCACGTTGTCGTGACCGCCGATATCGGGTACGTGGACTTCTTTGAGGTCGGCCATGGGTTCTCCTGCGGATCAGTGGGACCGCGGGGGATGGCGGTCGCAAGGCTTCAATGATAACGAACATGGCCCCGCTGCGGGCGATTCCGGACGTCCAAATCGTCCATCCGCATACGTATGCAAACCGGCCGAAACGTGCGGATGCATGACCTTGGGCCCGTACACGCGCACCCCCTCATACCTTAGTCTGATGCCTGCAAGCGCTGCGCGGGGCGGCGCCGGAGGGAACCCATGCTGGCCATTCGCGATTTGTCCAAGACTTACGCCAACGGCGTGAAGGCGCTGCGCAGCGTCACGCTCGACATCCCCAACGGCATGTTCGGCCTGCTCGGCCCCAACGGCGCGGGCAAATCGTCGCTGATGCGCACCATCGCCACCCTGCAGGATCCGGATGCCGGCACGATCGCGCTGGATGGCGTTGATCTGCTGGCCGACAAGCAGGCCACCCGCCGGCTGCTCGGCTACCTTCCGCAGGAATTCGGCGTGTACCCGAAGGTGTCGGCCGAGGTGATGCTCAACCACTTCGCCGTGCTCAAGGGCGTTACCGCGAAGGGCGAGCGGCGTGAGTTGATCGAAGTGCTGCTGCGCCAGGTGAACCTGTGGGACGTGCGCAAGCGCAAGCTGGGCACGTATTCCGGCGGCATGCGCCAGCGCTTCGGCATCGCCCAGGCGCTGATCGGCGATCCGAAGCTGGTGATCGTGGACGAACCCACTGCCGGCCTCGATCCGGAAGAGCGCAACCGCTTCCTCAACCTGCTGGCGGAAATCGGCGAACGCGTGGTGGTGATCCTGTCCACCCATATCGTGGAAGACGTCACCGACCTGTGCTCGCACATGGCCATCATCGGCCAGGGCCAGGTGCTGCTGGCCGGCGAGCCGCACGAAGCGATCCGCTCGCTGGAAGGCCGGGTCTGGCGCCGCAGCATCGACAAGGCCGAGCTGGACAGCTATCGCGCCCGCATGAACATCCTGTCCACCCGGCTGTCCGGCGGACGCACCCTGCTGCACGTATTGGCCGACAGCCGCCCCGAGGAAGGTTTCGAGCCGGTCGCCCCCGATCTGGAAGACGTCTACTTCGGCCGCCTGCGTGCGCAGGCCACCGCCCGGGCCGCCTGACGCCACTTGCACTTTCGTGGGAGCGCACCCTGTGCGCGAGCTTTCCTTCGGCGTGACGCAGAGCATCGCGCACAGGCTGCGCTCCTACACCAGACAGGATCACCGCATGTTCTTCGAGATCTTCCGCTTCGAATGGCGCCAGCAGCTGAGGGCACCGCTGTTCTGGATCATCCTGGCGGCCTTCGCCGGGCTGGCCTTCACCGTCACCAGCACCGACGCCGTCACCGTCATGGGCGGCGCCAGCGGCAATGTGCTGCGCAATGCACCGCTGGTGATCGCCCGCCTGCTCAATGCCTTCGCCGCGCTCAGCATCCTGCTGGTGGTGGTGTTCGTGGCGAACACCGCAATCCGCGATTTCGAGCAGCGCACCGCGGAGCTGCTGTTCGTCACGCCCATGAGCCGCGGCGCCTATCTTGGCGGCCGCTTCGCCGCCGGCTACCTGATCCTGCTGTTGATCCTGGTGGTGTGCGCGCTGGGGCTGGCACTGGGCGGCTCGATGCCATGGGTCGACGCCAGCCGGCTCGGCGCTGCCGACTGGCGTGGCTATGCCTGGGGCTTCGGCGTGATGGTGCTGCCGAACATGTTGTTCATCGCCGCGCTGCTGTTTCTGCTGGCCACTGCCACGCGTTCGCTGCTGGCCAGCTACGTGGGCGTGATTGCCTACTTCGTGCTGCATGGCGTGGCCGGCTACCTGAGCCGCGACGTCAACAACCATGTCATCGCGGCGATGCTCGATCCGTTCGGCACCCGCACCCTGGCCATCGTCACTCGCTACTGGTCGCCCGACCAGGCCAACCACCTGCTGCCGACGCTGCATGGCGTGCTGCTGTTCAACCGGCTGCTGTGGCTGGGCGTGTCGGTGCTGATGCTGGTCGCCTCGTTCGTGCTGTTCCGCCCCAACCGCGAGGGGCTGCAATTGCCGCGTCGCAAGAAGCGCGCCGAACCGCCCATGCTGCGTCCGCAGGCCGGCCCGGCTGCACTTGCCCTGCCCCACACCACGCTTCACCACGACTGGCGTGCACGCCTGATCCAGTTACGCACGCAGTTCATGTTCGACACCAGGGGCGTACTGCGCGGCGCGGCATTCCTGGTACTGCTGGTGCTGTCGCTGGTGGTGATGATCGTGGCACTGATCTCGTCCGGGCTGGTCTACGGCACGCCGGTATGGCCGGTCACCCACCACGTGCTCGGCGCGATCAACGGCAGTTTCACCCTGCCGCTGATCATCATCGTGATCTTCTATGCCGGCGAACTGGTCTGGCGCGAGCGTACGCACCAATCGGCCGAGGTGAGCGACGCGTTCCCGGTGCCGGACTGGGTGTCACTGTTGTCCAAGCTGGGCGCGCTGCTGGCGATCATCGTGCTGATGCTGCTGATCGGTGCGGTACTGGGCATGGGCTGGCAGCTGGCGCATGGCTATACCCATCTGGAGCCTGGCCTGTATCTGGGCATGCTGGCACTGAATGCGATCCCGTTCGTGCTGATGGCGGTGCTGGCGCTGTTCCTGCAGGTGGCGAGCAACAACAAATTTTTCGGCTATCTGCTGAACATCATTTGGGTAGTGGCCAGCACGCTGGGCTTCAGCCTGCTGCACTGGGAGCACAACCTGTACAACTACGGCAGCACACCCGGCGTGCCGTATTCGGACATGAACGGCTTCGGCCATTTCATCGTCGGCGCGCTGTGGTTCGACGCCTATTGGGGCTGCCTCGCCATGGCCTTGCTGGTGCTGTCGGCACTGCTGTGGGTGCGCGGTACCGGGCAGTCGTGGCGTGACCGGTTGCACGAGGCGCGCGTGCGTGCGCGGCCACCGCTGGCTGCGCTGTTGGCCGCGGCGCTACTGGCCTTCCTCGGCCTGGGCGGCTGGATCTTCTACAACACCAACGTGCTCAACCATTACGAAAACAGCACGGCGCAGAAACGCGAACAAGCCGATTACGAAAAGCAGTACGCGAAGTACGCCGACCTGCCGCAGCCGCGCATCACTGCGGTCAAGGCCGACGTGGACATCTATCCGTACAAGCGTCGCCTGCGTATCCACGCGCACTACACCCTGGTCAACAAGCACGACGTGCCGGTCACGAAACTGCTGGTGAACTACACCAACGATTTCGTGCCAACCTCGCTGCATTTCGCCCCGCATGCCACTGCCAGCTTCGACAAGCGTCTGGGCGTGGCGATCTATACGTTGAAGACACCGCTGGCGCCAGGCGCCTCGATGCCGTTCGACTTCGACATCGACTACGCGCCGAAGGGCTTCACCAACGGAACCGGCGAAACCTTCCTCGTCCACAACGGCACCTTCTTCAACAACAGCCTGCTGCCGCAGTTCGGCTACCAGACCAAGTACCAGCTCACCGACCGCAACGATCGCCGCAAGTACGGCCTGAAGCTCGACGTGCCGCGCATGCCGCCATTGGGCGACCAGAAGGCCCGGGCCAATACCTATATCAGCAACGATGCCGACTGGATCAGCTTCGACACCACGGTTTCCACTGCCGCCGACCAGATCGCGCTGGCGCCCGGTACGCTGCAGAAAAAATGGACGGCCAACGGCCGCAATTATTTCCATTACGTGATGCAGCAGCCGATGCTGAACTTCTTCGCCTATCTTTCCGCCCGCTACACGGTGAAAAGCGTGGACTGGAAGGGCGTGGACATCTCGGTCTACTACAACCCGGCGCACGCCTGGAACGTGGACCGGATGATCGAGAGCGCGAAGGATTCGCTGGACTACTACGACAGTCACTACACGCCGTACCAGTTCAAGCAGCTGCGCATCCTGGAATTTCCGGACTACGCCGCGTTCGCGCAATCGTTCGCCAATACCATTCCGTTCTCCGAGGCGATCGGTTTCATTGCCGACCTGCGCGACAAGAGCCACCTCGACTACGTCTACGACGTTACCGCGCACGAGATCGCGCACCAGTGGTGGGCGCACCGGGTGATCGGCGCCAACATGCAGGGCTCGACCATGCTCAGCGAATCGCTGGCGCAGTACTCCTCGCTGATGGTGATGAAGCACAAGTACGGCGCCGACCAGATGCGCAAGTTCCTCAAGTACGAACTGGATTCCTACCTCGCCGGCCGCGCCAATGAAAAAGTGGCCGAGGAACCGCTGGCGAAAGTGGAGAACCAGCCGTACATCCACTACCGCAAGGGCTCGCTGGTGTTCTACGCGCTGCAGGATTACGTCGGCGAGGACAAGCTGGACGCGATGCTGAAGCAGTTCCTGCTCGACAAGGGCTTCCAGCAACCACCGTACACCGACTCGCAGGAATTCATGGATGCGCTGTCCAAGGCGCTGGGGCCGAAGTGGCAGCCGATGCTGGACGACTTCTTCTGGAAGATCACCCTGTTCGACAACCGCATCACCGACGCCACCGCGAAGAAGCTGCCGGACGGCAAGTACCAGGTGACCATGAAGGTGCACGCCGGCATGGTCTATGCGGACGGCAAGGGCAAGGAGACGAAAGCCGCGCCGAACATCCCGATCGAGATCGGCGTGTTTGCTCAAGGCGAAGGCGGCAAGGACGGCAAGCCGCTGTACCTGGAAAAACGCACGCTGCCCGACGGCGACAGCACGATCACCGTGTTAGTGGACGGCAAGCCTACGATGGCCGGCATCGACCCCTACAACGAGCTGATCGACAAGGTGCCGAACGACAACCGCAAGTCGGTGACGATGCAGTAGGAAACCTCAAAAATCTCCGTCACCCCCGACGCAAGCTGGGGTCCAGCGTCTTCAACACACTGGAAAGCAAAGGCTCTGGAATGACTCGCTGCGCTCGTTTTTGACTTGCCTGGCCAGCCTTCGGCTGTTGAAAAACGCCTCGCAGGGATGCGGAGCAAACAGCCGATTGGTCAGACCTTCCCTGACCCTGGAACCTGTTTCCACTTCCAACTATTCACATTTTACGTCCAGCGAGTAGCCCACCCCTTCAAGATCAGCCCACGTGACCTTCTGATCCTCCGCTCGCTTCATGATGATCGAGGAATCACTCACATAACCGATATCTATGCTTGCCACCGGCGACAGCGTGGACTTGGCATCTATCCGGTACGGCCCGCCCTTGATGTCCGCCTTGCCAGGCTGGTGGAGCACAAGATCGACGAGTTGAGGCTTGTCGCTGCGGTTTACCAGGTTGATCGAGAGGGTCATCGGATTGCTCCAAGTGGTAACCACCACATCCGATTCGAGATCGCTGCAACCGCTTGAAGATCCGCAACCAGCCAGTAGCGCCGGCACCAACAAGATGGCACAGCACCAGATTTTTCTGGCGACCCAAGCCCGAATAGTCATAGCTCACTCCTCATTTCCGTATCCTGAAATCCAGATACAGCGGTAATTCGGCTCTCTCTCGATTCGTGTGGTTGACCTTTACCCGACCACCTGTTGAGCCGCATGCGTCCACGGGTTTTTCGGCAGGTGCTTGAGGTTGGCGCAGATCAGGTAGCTCATGACGATCAGGTGGCGGTCGGTGCCGTAGCCTCGGGCCCACGCCTTGGCCGCCTGGATGCGCCCGTTGATCCCTTCGGCAAAACCGTTGCTGAGCCCGGAGCGGAAGTGTTCAAGAATGCCTTCGCGGTGCTTCTTGATGGTCGCGGCGAGCCGCTTGAACGGCGTCAGCCGGCAGCGCCTTGCCCAGTGGATCCACCCATCGAGCAGGATGGTGGCCTGGGCAAGATGGCCGCCCTTGGCGAACACCGCGCGCAGCGCCTGCTTGAGCCGCCACGCGCGTGCCGTCTGCAGGTTCGAGCGTTGCAGCCAGTGCATCTGGTCGATCTGCTTGCGCGTCCAGTTCGCCGCGTCCTTGAGCGTGCCCCAGCGAATGCCCTTCAGACCATCCACCTGCTTGACCTCGGCGCGCCGCACCTGATCCAACGCCTCGTTGGCCAATGCCACCACGTGGAACGGATCGAAGCTGATCTTCGCGTTCGGGCAGTATTCGCGCGTGCCGGCCTGATAGGCCGCGCCAAGATCCAGACTGACGTCGGTGATCGCCGCCGCATCGCCGCCATGCGCGGCCAGGTCGCCGGCGAACGCCTTGAACGTGTCGGCCTTGCGGCCCTGCACGGCGAACAGCAGGCGGCGTGCGGCCAGATCGCAGAACAAAGTGAGGAAGCGTTGTCCCTTGCGCGCACTGCGTTCGTCGGCGCTGACCCGGCGCACGTCCGAAAAGTCCTCGCGCGCCCGAGCGGCTTCGACGTGAAAGTCCAGCACACGCCAGATGCGGTCATCGGACACGCCCAGCAGCGCCGCCACCGCACTCACCGGCATCTGCGTGCACAGCGCGATGACGAAGGCCTCCAGTGTCTCGGTGAAACCCGCGCCAGCGCGCGCCCATGGCACGTCGACCTGGTTCGTTTTCTCGCACTCCCGGCAACCGATGCGTGGCACCTTGGCCTCGATCAGGGCCCGATATTGGAAGAAGTTCAGGTGTTGCCAGCGACGCGGCAGGCGATCGTGAATCGGCTGATCGGCTGCGCCGCACGCCGGGCACGCCAGCCGCTTGGCCGTGCACTCGACCGTGAACACGATGCGTCCGGCGGCCTGCTGAAAGTCGACATGGGCCACGCGCCACGGCGCGGCCAGCCCGAGAGCTTGGGTAAAGAGCGTTTCCATCCGCCAAGCGTGCACTCAGCACCGCATCCGAGGCAAGATCGCCGTCGTGTCAACCACACCAGACGCGAGAGAGCC
>NZ_FOSR01000014.1 GCF_900114325.1 Rhodanobacter glycinis | reverse complement strand
CTTCAAGTGGATCAAGCAACACCTGCGGTTACGGCGCTTCCTCGGTCGCAGCGAGAGAGCGGTGAAGATCCAGATCCTCACCGCCCTGGTGGCCTATCTGCTGGTGGCGCTGGCCCATCGCGCCAGCACCTCGGCCACCACGCTGTGGCTCTTTCTTGCCGAGCTCCGCGCCGGCTTGTTCCAACGCCCGGTCAGCGCGGTGCCGGGACGTAGACGCGACCGGCGACGAAAGACCGTCCACCCCGGCGAACCGTGGCAACCCGGGCTGTTCGCATGAGTCCGCTCGACATGAGACTGAACGAGTCGGGGACTAGCGAATTTATTCCGGACAGCAGTGTGCTTTAGCAGGAATGACGAGCAGAAGATCGATTGATCAGACTTTCCCTAGTTGGCGTGACCCACGCCCGAGTCGCCCTGGGTCAGCGGCGGCGGGTTGCCGGCGACCGCAAGCAGGGATTGGGCGTAGCCGTCCTCGATGCTGATGGTGGAGACCTCGTCCCAGGCGAAGTACGAGGCTTCGCGCAGCCATTCGGCGTCCGGGCTGACTTCCTGCATGGTGAAGCCGTCCTCTTCCACGCCGACCAGCCGGCCGATGTAGCAGACCTCGGCCTCTTCCTCGCTGTCCACGTGCACGCCAATCACCGGCGACAACAGGCCGGCGGCCTGCACCACGTCACGGATCGAATCGAGCGGGAAGCTGGGCGGCATGTGCGGGATCAACTGCTTCAGCCGCAGCGCCTTTTCCATGAATTCGTGGTGCTTGTCGGGTGCTTCCAGTTCGGTGATGTCGCGGTGCCGCATCACGTACATGCCGTCGTAGGTGAGGGTATCGCCCACCACCCACAGCAACAGGAATTCGCGGCCGACGCCGCCCACGTAGCCGCAGAAGCTGCCGTGTTCCAGGTCTTCGCGCCACAACCGCACCAGCTGCTGGCTTTGCTGCGCTTCACGCAGTTGCGCCCGCTGGCCGGTGGTTTTCAGTTCGATAACAGTGCCCATGGCGCCCATTTTACCAGACCGGGCCGGCCGGCTTGTTTACAGGATGTAGCGGCTCAGATCTTCGTTCTGGACCAGCGATCCGAGACTTTTGTCTACATGTTCGGCGTCGATCAAGTATTTTTCGCCGGACTTGTCTGCTGCCTCGTAGGAAATCTTCTCCAGCAGCCGTTCCATCACCGTGTGCAGGCGGCGGGCGCCGATGTTCTCGGTGCGCTCGTTCACCTGGAACGCCACCTCGGCCAGCCGGTCGACGCCGGAGTCGGTGAATTCGACGGTGACGCCTTCGGTGCCCAGCAAGGCGACGTACTGCTTGGTCAGCGCGTTGTGCGGCTCGCGCAGGATGCGCTTGAAGTCGTCCACCGACAGTGCCGACAGCTCGACGCGAATCGGCAAGCGGCCCTGCAGCTCCGGGATCAGGTCCGACGGCTTGGCCAGCGAGAACGCGCCGGAGGCGATAAACAGCATGTGGTCGGTCTTGATCGGGCCGTATTTGGTCGACACGGTGGAGCCTTCCACCAGCGGCAGCAGGTCGCGCTGCACGCCTTCGCGGCTGACCCCGGAATGGCCGTAATCGCTGCGCTGGGCCACCTTGTCGATCTCGTCGATGAAGACGATGCCGTTCTGCTCGGCCGCTTCCACCGCCTGGGCGCGGATCTCCTCGTCATTGAGCAGCTTGCCGGCTTCTTCATCGATCAGCAGCGGGCGGGCGGCCTTGATCGCCAGCTTCCGCTGCTGCGTCTTGGCGCCGCCGATGTTCTGGAACATCTGGCGCAACTGCGCGCCCATCTCCTCCATGCCCGGCGGCGAGACGATGTCCACGCCCACGTTCATGGCGAAGTCCAGCTCGATCTCGCGCTCGTCCAGCGTGCCCTCGCGCAGCTGCTTGCGCAGCTTCTGGCGGGTGTCGCTCTCGATCGACGGCGCCGGGGTGGCATCGTGGCTCCAGTCGGTCGGCTCGCTCTGCCGGCGCGGCAGCAGCGCATCGAGAATGCGGTCCTCGGCGCGGTCTTCTGCCTGGGTGCGCACGCGCTTGATGGCCTGCTCGCGGGTCAGCTTGTAGGCGCCGTCGACGAGGTCGCGGATGATCGATTCCACGTCCTTGCCCACGTAGCCCACCTCGGTGAACTTGGTGGCTTCCACCTTCACGAACGGCGCGTTGGCCAGGCTGGCCAGGCGGCGCGCGATCTCGGTCTTGCCCACGCCGGTGGGGCCGATCATCAGGATGTTCTTCGGCGTGATCTCGTTGCGCATTTCCGGCGCCAGCTGCATGCGCCGCCAGCGGCTGCGCAGCGCCACCGCCACGGCGCGCTTGGCGTCGTGCTGGCCGATGATGTAACGGTCGAGTTCGTTGACGATTTCGCGGGGAGTCAGTTCGGACATGTTTGCGTCAGTGTGGGGAAAGCTGCAACGCCAGGATGCGGCTTTTGGTAAGAAGTGCGGCCATGGATGGCCGCCCGTTTGATCTTCGCGATCAGGAACGATCGCAAAACCTGAGGAGCGCCTACAGTTCCTCGATCGACGTGTTGTGGTTGGTATAGATGCAGATGTCGCCGGCGATCTTCAGCGAACGCTCGACGATGGCACGCGCGTCCAGCTCGGTACTCTCCATCAGCGCCAGTGCGGCGGACTGCGCGTACGGGCCGCCGGAACCGATGGCGATCAGGCCGTGCTCGGGTTCCAGCACGTCGCCGTTGCCGGAGATCAGCAGCGAGGCCTCCTTGTCGGCCACCGCCAGCATGGCCTCGAGGCGGCCGAGGCGGCGATCGGTGCGCCACTCCTTGGCCATCTCCACCGCGGCGCGGGTGAGGTTGTTGCCGTACTTGTCCAGCTTCTGCTCGAACAGTTCGAACAGGGTGAAGGCGTCGGCGGTGGCGCCGGCGAAACCGGCCAGCACGTCGGCGTTCTTGCCCAGCCGGCGGATCTTGCGCGCGTTGGCCTTCGCCACGATGTTGCCCAACGTGACCTGGCCGTCGCCGCCGATCACGACCTTGCCGTTGCGGCGCACGCTGACGATGGTGGTGGCGTGGAAGGATTCCATAAAAGCTCCAAGGTTGAACGAACCAGATGGGGTCGGCTTGCCGAGGCTTCAACACGCGGGCCGGAAGCGAGTGAAGAGGAATGAGGAGTGAGAGAAAGCAGGGTCGGCTTGCTTTTCTCTCACTCCTCACTCTTCCATTTTCACTCCTTGCTCTTGGCTCTTCGCCTGGCCCGCGGATGCGCCGCGTCATACACCTTGGCCAGGTGCTGGAAATCCAGGTGGGTGTAGATCTGGGTGGTGGCAATGTCGGCGTGGCCGAGCAGCTCCTGCACGGCGCGCAGGTCGCCGGAGGATTCCAGCATGTGGCTGGCGAAGGTGTGGCGCAGCAGGTGCGGATGCACGTGCCTGGCGAAACCGTGCTGCAGCGCCAGCGTCTTCAGGCGCGCCTGCACCGTGCGCGGGCTGATCGCCGCGCCGGCACGGCCGCGGAACACCGGGCTTTCCGGCGCGCTGCCCTCGGCGGCGCCCAGCGTCCGCAATGCGGTGACGGCGTAGCGGCCCACCGGCACCAGCCGCGTCTTGCGGCCCTTGCCGAGCACGCGGACTTCGCCCTCGTCGAGGTGGAGGTCGCCCCAACGCAGGCCGGTAAGCTCGGACAAACGCAGGCCGCTGGAATAGAACAGTTCCAGCATCGCGCGATCGCGCACGGCCAGCGCACCTTCGCCGCTGCCTTCGACCAGCGCCGCAGCCTCGTCCACGTCCAGCACCTCGGGCAGCTTGCGGCGCACCTTGGGGCCGCGCACGCCGGCGGCCGGATCGTGGCCCAGCAGGCCTTCGCGGCTGAGCTGGCGGAACAGGCTGCGACAGGAAGACAACAGCCGCTGCAGGCTTTTCGGCGCCAGTCCGGCGCGGTGTTCGGCGGCGATGAAACTGCGCAGCTGGGATGGTTGCAGCGCATCGAAGCCGGGCAGGTCCTGCGCTTCCATCCAGCGCAGCAGCTTGTCCAGGTCGCGCCGGTAACCGGCCACGGTGTGCGGCGACGCCTGGCGCTCGCCGGCCAGGCGGGCGAGCCACGCCTCGACCTGCGTGCGCGGCGCGACGGTCATCTCAGGCGCCGTCTTCGGCGCGCATCAAGGCGGCGGTGACGGTGGCGGCGATCATCTTCAGGAACAGCGTGCCCATGCCGGGCTGGAAGTGGTCGGCGTTGGCGCTGCCCAGCGCCAGCATGCCCAGCTCGCCCAGTGGCATGACCGCGGCGGAGTGGATCTCGCGGGCATGTTCGCCGAACAGCAGCTGCAATCGCTCAGGGGTGAGCCGGCCGGTGATCGGCTCGTGGTGGGCCAGGAAATCGGCGAACTCCGGCAGCGCATTGCGGCCGCCGTCGATCACGCTCAGCCAGTCCGCCGGCGGCAGATCGAGATGGTTGCCGAACAGCAGCAGGCGCACCTGTTCGACGTGGAAGTCGGCGTCGAGCCGGGTGATCACGCTGCGCGCGGCCACCGCCGGCGTATTCGCGCGCAGCATGGTGACGTTGAGCTCGTGCACGCGCTGCATCAGTTTTTCGTTGTCGGCGGCGATGGCGGTGAGTTCGGCCAGGCGGCGTTCCAGCTCGGCGTTCTTCTCGCGCAGATGGTGCAGCTGGTAGCTGGCCAGCGAGGCCACCGCCCCCTGTTCGCGCGGAATGGTGAGCTGCCGGGCCAGTTCCGGGTAATGGCTGAGGAACTGCGGATGCTGCTTCAGATAGGCAGCCACATCGCTGGCTTTCAGGGTGTCGTCGAGCAGGGGGTCGGTCATGCGCGGAATCCTTGGGCAGTGGGTGGCACCGACCCGAGTGTGCGATGGACGGGCCCGCGCTTCAATCCGCCGGGGTCGATTCCAGCCATTCGCCTTCGAACACGAAGGCCGCCGGACCGGTCATCCACAAGGTATGGCCGGGGCCGGGCCAGTCGATCTGCAAGTTGCCGCCGGGCAGTGCGACCTGCACGCTCTCGTTCACTTCATCGCGCTGGCGCAGCACGGCCATCGCGGCGCAGGCACCGGTGCCGCAGGCCTGGGTCCAGCCGGCGCCGCGTTCATGCACGCGCAGGCGCAGGCGGCTGCGGTCGAGACGCTCCACGAAGCCGGCGTTGGCGCCTTCGGCGAAACGCGGATGCCGGGTGAGTGCGGGGCCCAGCCGCGCCAACGCGGGCGCATGCAGGTCGTCCACCACCACCACCGCGTGCGGGTTGCCCATCGACACGGCGCCGATCTGCAACCGGTCGCCATCCACGTCGATGGTGTAGCGGTCGGCTTCCTGCGCGGCCTCGAAAGGTACCTGGGCGGGCGCGAAGCGCGGTTCGCCCATGTCCACTGCCACGCGGTCGGCGGCCAGCAGGCGCACCGTCACCGCACCGGAAGGGCTTTCCACCCGCAGCGTTTCGCCCAGCGCCACCGCGCCAGCGCGATGCAGCCATGCGGCCACGCAGCGCACGCCGTTGCCGCACTGGCCGGAGGGCGAGCCGTCGCCGTTCCAGATGCCGTAATAGAACGCACAGGACGGGTCGCGTGGCGGTTCCACGCTCAGCAACTGGTCGAAGCCGACGCCAGTGTGGCGGTCGGCCAGGGCGCGGATCGTGGCGGTTGGCAGGTCGAGCTGGCCATCGCGGCCGTCCAGCAGCACGAAATCGTTGCCGATGCCGTGCATCTTGGTGAAGTGCAAGGTCATGGCGGTGCGGCCGGTGGTCAGTGATCGACGGGCATTGTCGTCACGCTGGCGGCGTGCGCGGGCGCCGACGTCGAGGCCGTGGGAGCGATCACTGGCGCTGCGGCTGTCGGCGCCACCGGCTTGGGCAGGTACAACGGACCCTTGTTGCCGCAACCGGCAAGGGCGACGGCGGCAAGGCAGAACGGCAGCAGCAGGATCGATCGACGCATGGCAGGAATTTCCGCGAAATACGGCCGCAGTATAGCCAAGCGTGAGCGGATCGCCGCGCCCGAGCCGGTGGCGCCGCTATCATGGCGAAAGCCTTGCGGCTGTCATCACCTGGGATGGTCCGATGGACTGGAACGAACTGCTGCGCCTGCCCACCACCTTGCTGTGGATTCTTTCCGCGCTGGCCTTGTTGCTGGCGCTGGTGCAGCTGGTTGTCGTGCGCCAGCGCATGAACGCACGGCGGCATGCGGCCGCGAGTGGCCATGCCCTGGTGGTGCTGGTGGCCTTCGTCGTCGCCCTGCTGCTGGGCAGCCTTGGCGCCACGCTGCGCGGTTATCGCTTCCTGGGCGAAGAACTGCCGGTGGTGCAGATCGATTCACGCATCCTGTCGCCCCAGCGCTGGTCGCTGCGGCTCACCTGGCCGGATGGCAGCACGCGGCAAGTGCTGCTCGATGGCGACGACTTCCGCATCGAGGCGCTGGTGTTGAAGTGGAAGCTGCCCGCCGTGCTCGCTGGCGTGCCGCCGCTGTATCGGCTTGATCGCCTGGAAGGCCGCTACGACGATGCCGCGCAGGAAGCGCACGCGCCGCGCACCGTCACCGATTTCGACGAAGCCGGCAGCTTCGACCTGCTAGCCCTGAAGAAACAGTACCCGCGCTGGCTGCCCGAGGTGGACACGCTGTACGGCAGCGGCGCCTACCTGCCGCTGGTCGACCGCGGCCACTACAACGTGAACCTGATGCGCACCGGCGCGCTGGTGGCGCGGCCGGACGATGCCACCGCGCAGCGACTCGGCGAGCCGATGGGCCACTGAGCCGGCGGCCTTCAACGACGAGTGAGGTGTCGCATGGACGCTGCAGGCGGAAACAGCCGCTTCGGCTCGTTGTGCCAGCCGTGTCAACGGCCCCTGCCTAGTCGTACAGCTCGAGGCCTTCGTACGGCTGCTGTCTGAGCGCGGCCAGCCGGCTGCGCAAATCGCCAGCATGGATTTCCAGCTTGTGCCCGTCCGGATCCAGGAAATAGAGCGAGTCGCCTTCGCTGCGGTTTTCCTTCCACAGGACGACATTGCAGGAGCGGATGGCCTCGGCACAATCATCGAACGCCGCACGATCCACGGAAAAGGCCAGGTGGGTGTATTCGGGTTGCGGGCCGTGGCGCGTTTCCGCGTCGAGCGACAGGCAGATCCAGCCCTCGCCCGCCAGAAGATAGGCGCCGCGCGCCCATTTCGCCACCGGTCTCAATCCAATCACCGCGGTGTAAAACGAAAACGACCGCTCGAGATCGCTCACGGCCAGGGTGACGTGATTTATGCCCGTGATCATGCCGGCCTCCTCGCTCTGCTCACTTGAGCTGGTCTGTATTGGAGAAGTAGTGTTCTTTCACGCGTCGGGAATCGCCTATCCCAGCGCCTTTTCATAGCGCCAGCCGTTGCCACCATCTTCGTAGAAGCCGTCGAGGAAGCGATTGCGGCGGTAGCCCAGGCGTTCGTACAGCCGGATCGCGGCCAGGTTGTCGGTGCGCACTTCCAGCCGCAAGGCATGACAGCGGCGACGGCGTGCAGCGGCTTCGGCGGCTTCCACCAGCGAGGTACCGACGCCCTTGCCGCGCGCGTCGGGCTTGCTGGCGAGGGAATACAGCCGCGCCACCTTGCTGCCCTTGCGGAAGAACACCACGGCGGTGCCGAGGAAGTGGCGATGGTTGGCGCTGGCCACCAGCACCAGGGCGCTGTCGCTGTCGAGGTGGCGACGATACTGCGCGCGGCTGAGGCGATCGCTCGCGAACGTGGCCAGTTCCAGCGCGACCAGGTCGTCGAGGTCGGACAGTTCGGCGCGGCGAACGCGCACCGCGGCGGTGGCTGGCGGTGGGGGCATCGGTTTCCTTGGGGCGACGACGGCAACAAGCGGGAGGTGTGCGCGGCACTGTAGTCGCCGTTCGCCGCAGCGGCAATCGCGGCGTGGCGCGGAGATTTAGTCCCGCTTCAGTGCCTGCCCTTGTATGCGGCCCGAGGTGCGCACAAACTGCGCGACATTGTCGTGTCCCCGCACGGCTTCCATCGCCTTATGAGGGTGACATGACCCGTCTCGTCATTGTTGTCGAGAAAGCCTCCGACTGGGGGTCGTACTATCCATCCGTCGACGTGGTGAGCGCGATGGATTACCTGCGCGAGCCGGTGGGCGCCGACGACGAACGCACCCACGTCATCAACCTGTGCCGCAGCTACAAGTACCTGGGCACCGGTTATTACGTGTCGCTGCTGGCGGAGGCGCGCGGGCACCGGGTGATGCCGTCGGTGCGCACCATCAACGACTTGCGCCGGCGTTCGCTGTACGGCCTGGACATCGACGACCTCAACCAGAAGCTCACCCACTTCCTGCCCGCCGGCGGTCGCGACACCACCGACTTCGGCACCCTGGTGTACTTCGGCGAAACCGCCTACCCCGCGTTGCAGGACCTGGCACGTCAGGTGTTCGAGATGTTCCCCTGCCCGCTGCTGCGGATCGAGTTTGAGCGCGAGCGGGTGTGGCAGGTGGCCTCGATCAAGCCGGTCGGCCTGCACACGCTGGATGATGCCCAGGAAGACGGCTTCGCCACCGCGCTGGACAGTTTCTCGCGCAAGCTGTGGCGCAAGCCGCGCGTGCGCAAGCGCTCGCGCTACGACCTGGCGATGCTGGTGGACCCGGCCGAGCAGATGCCGCCGTCCAACCGCAAGGCGTTGAAGTCGTTCGTGGCCGCGGGGCGCGAGCTGGGCATCGAGGTCGATCCGATCGGCAAGAACGATTACCAGCGCCTGGCCGAGTACGACGGCCTGTTCATCCGCGAGACCACCGCCAGCGACAACCACACCTACCGCTTCGCCCATCGCGCGGAGAAGGAAGGCATGGTGGTGATGGACGACCCCACCTCGATCCTGCGCTGTACCAACAAGATCTTCCTCAATGACCTGATGGTCTCGCGCAAGCTGGCGGTGCCGCACACCGAAATCCTCTACCGCGACGACAGCCGCGGCATGAAAGAAGTGGTCGAGCGGCTCGGCTTCCCGCTGGTGCTGAAGATTCCCGACGGTTCGTTCTCGCGCGGCGTGGTGAAGGTGGAAGACGAGGCGGCATTGGCCGCGGCAGCCAGCAGCCTGTTCCAGCACAGTGCGCTGCTGCTGGCGCAGGAATTCGTCTACACCGAGTTCGACTGGCGCATCGGCGTGCTCAACCGCGAGGCGCTGTACGCGTGCAAGTACTACATGTCGCGCGGGCATTGGCAGATCTACAACCACGGCGCCAAGGGCACGGCCAAATCCGGCGGCTTCGAGACCATTCCGGTGCGCGATGCGCCGACGGAAGTGGTGAAGCTGGCGCTGAAGGCCACCAATGCGGTGGGCGACGGCCTCTACGGCGTGGACCTGAAGAAGGTCAATGGCAAGCCGGTGGTGATCGAGGTGAACGACAACCCGTCGATCGACGCCGGCGTGGAAGACGTCTACCTGGGCGAGGATCTGTACCGCCGCATCATGCAGGAATTCCTGCGCCGGATGGAGCGCAAGCGGCTGGGTATCGGTCGCTGACCCGGCCACCTTCCATGGCAGCCGGGTCGGCAGGCGTTCCTTCGCAAGATCGCTGCGGCGACGGGGGAGACGCCGCAGCGACGGTTCCAGGCGCGATCGTCCTGATCGCGTAATCCACTGCCAGATGGAAGGGGAAAGCAGCGCGGGACGACTCCGCGCCGCGGAAAATCAATGCCAGGCGGCCCGCAGGTGCCGACCGCGGCGGCGCGACCAGGCCGCCAACAGGTGCAACGGCAACGCCGGCTCCAGTGTCAGCAGCAAGGCCAGCGGCGCGCCCAGCAGCCACAGCAGCGGCGCCCAGCCGAGCAGTGCCGTATGCGCGGGTACCAGCGTGGTGAGCAGCAACACGCCGCCGCCGAACAGCCACAGCACGGCAATGGCGAGCAGGTGGATGCGGCGATCATGATTCGTGACGGATGAACGCATGGCGGAAGCCCCGTGGAAACGTGGAACAGAGCTTGCCGCCCGCCCATCTCAAAACCTGCGATTGCCCGAGATTGAATGTCTCTCACTGCCACACCCTCACCGCCACACTCCCCTCACCGCCACGCCTCCCTCACCGTCATTCCAGCGAAAGCTGGAATCCAGTGCCTTTGGTTTCTTCCTGACGTGGCGCCGATAAAAGTCCTGGATTCCAGCTTTCGCTGGAATGACGGCGTCGAGGCGAAACGGCGCAGCGGATGTGCGGAAGGGAGAATCCGCGACCAACCCGTACAATGGCCGTCCAGACCAGGAGCGAGTCCATGAGCCAGCCTTCCCGCTACGCCGTGTTCGGCCATCCGATCGGCCACACGCAGTCGCCGCGGATTCACCAGTTGTTCGCCGCCCAGTTCGATATCGCGCTGACCTATGAAGCCATCGATGCCGCGCCGGAAGCGTTTGCCGAGGCGGTGCAGCGCTTCTTTGTCGCCGGGAACGGCCACGGCGCCAATGTCACCCTGCCGCACAAGGGCGCGGCCTTCGCGCTGGCGGACGAGCGCAGCGAGGCGGCGATGCGCGCGGGCAGCGCCAACGTGCTCACCCGGCTGGCGGATGGTCGCCTCGCCGCGCACAACACCGATGGTGCGGGCCTGGTCCGTGATCTCACCGAGCGCCACGGTGCCGACCTGCGCGACCGCGACATGCTGCTGCTCGGCGCCGGTGGCGCGGCGCGCGGGGTGGCGTGGTCGCTGCTGGATGCCGGCGTGGCCTCGCTGACCATCGTCAACCGCACGGCAGCCACGGCCGATGCGCTGGCCGATGCGATCGGCGAACCGGCCCGGGTACGCACGCGCTACTGGCAGGACCTGGCCGACATCGGCAGCTTCGACCTGATCATCAACGCCACCTCGGCCGGCGTGCTGCACCAGTCGCTGGGCCTGCCGTTCTCGCTCGTCGGTACGCGCGCCGTCTGTTACGACCTGGCCTATGGTGCGGCGGCTGTCCCGTTTCTGGCCTGGGCGCAGGCGGCCGACGCGCACCGTTCCTTCGATGGCCTTGGCATGCTGGTGGAAACCGCGGCCGATGCGTTCGAACTGTGGCACGGCCAGCGGCCCGACACGGAGCCGGTTTACCAGGTGCTGCGCCAGCCGACGGTCTGATCACGGCCGCGTCGGCAACGATTCGAAGCAGCCACGCGCAATCGTGATGCGCATCACGGTTGCGCGCCCAATCACCGCAAATTTTCACTCGCATTTGGCCGTTTAGACGGGCTTTCCCCCGGTAAACAAAATCGCGTGCTAGCGTCGCCGATGCAGGGGGATACAGCATCACGCGAGGGGAAGTCGCATGTTGTCGAAATCATGGTGGGGAAGCCTGGCCGTGGCCGGGCTTGCGTGCTTTGCCTGCGCCGCATTCGCGACCGGTTCCAGCGAGCCGTCATCGGTCGGTTCCAGCAATGTGACTACCGCCGATCCGGCGGTGCCGCGACCGCCGGGCAAGCCGTGCGTGGTGGAGCTGTTCCAGAACGACGCCTTCACGGATTTCAGCAACCACCCCTTCAGCTACACGCCGCCGAGCGGTTGCGGCACGCATTGGTCGAAGGTGGTGCTGGAGGCGGACTTCTCGGTCAGCGCCGGGCGCCAGTTCGACCGCACTGCGTCGTTGTGGCTGGGTGGCGTGAACCTGTACTTCGGCACCACCGAGGAGCCGTCCGCCACGGTGGCGCCGAGCTGGCACGTGGAACGTGACCTGACCGATTACACCGCGCTGTTCCGCCACGCCGGCCAGGGTCAGGCGGTGCTTGGCAACATTGTCAACGACACCTATACCGGCGTGATCCACGGCAGCGCGAAACTGCTGTTCTATCCGGCCTCGATCTTCGCGCCGTCCGGCCAGGTGCCCGATGCGGTGTATCCGCTGGGCAGCGATCCGGTGGGCAGCACGGTGTCGCTGAACGACCCGACCAGCCAGTTGGCGAAGACGCTCAACCTGCCGCGCAACGTGGAGCGCGCCTATCTCGACGTGTTCGCGCAAAGCCAGAATGCCGACGAGTTCTGGTACACCTGCGTGCCAGATCAGTACGCCAGCGAAGTGCAGAGTTGCGGCGGCGGCAACTTCCGCGAAGCCGAGGTCAGCATCGACGGCCAGCCGGCCGGCGTGGCGCCGATCTATCCGTGGATCTACACCGGCGGCATCGACCCCTATCTGTGGCGACCGGTCACCGGCGTGCAGACGTTGAACTTCACGCCCTACCGCGTCGACCTGACGCCGTTCGCCGGCGAGCTCAGCGACGGTGCGCCGCATACCGTGGCGGTCAGCGTGGCCGGCGCGGCCAATTACTTCTCGGCCACGGCCAGCCTGCTGGTCTATCTCGATCCGCACGCGAAGCAGGTCACCGGCACGGTGACGCGCAATACCCTGGTCGGCCAGCCGCCCGTGCCGACCGTCGACGACACCTTGAAGACCGATACCAGCGGCAACGTCAGCGGCGACATCACCACCCGGCTCTCCCGCCACTTCGTGATCGAAGGCTATGCGAATACTTCGCACGGTCGCGTCGACACCACGGTGAAGCAGACCGTGGGCTTCGCCGATACGCAGAACTTCACCCTCAACACCACCACCTATCGCCAGCAGATCGACCAGCTCACCTCGATGGACGGCACCAGCACCAGCCGCATCGGCCGCTTCGTCACCAACGAATACAGCCAGCACCGGCGCTATCCGCTGCACCTGGACTACGACCAGCAGGTGGCGTCCGACGGCAGCGCAGGCATCACCACCACGGTGCACCAGGGCTACGAACAGAAGGTTGCGCAACGCTTCGGCGGCCTCACGCTGTATTCGGCCTCCGTGCACAACACGGTGGATACCAGTGACACGCTGAACTACGACAGCGGCGGCCACTTCACCGGCCACGGCGGCCAGCAAAGTGCGCAGACCTTCGCCTTCCACGACTCGCTGGGCGGCTGCTACCGCGGCCACGTGACATCGGCCGGCGGCGTGGTCACCGGCGACAGCAGCGGCAAGGGCTGTCCCGGCGGCGACAACCATGTCGAGTGGTTCACCCATCCGGATGGTTCGCCCGGCTACGGCCGCAGCCTGCTGGGCTGGTGAAGCGGGCCCGGCGCCGTGCGCGACGCCGGGTCATCCAGCTGACATGAAGCCTGACTACCGTGCGCGTTTGTCGATGCCGTCCATGCGGAGGCCATCGCAAGCAGCCACGACCATCAGGCAGGTGTCATGTTTCGTTTTCCCTTGTTTGCCTCGCACTGGCGCGCGTATGCGCTTGCCGGCCTGTTGCTGCTCGGCGTCGGCGTGGCGGGCGCGTCCTGGTATGCGAAGGCGGTCACGCCGACCGCGCCGGCCATGAGCCAGGGCGAAGCGATCCTGCTCAAGCTGGCCACCGGCGCGTTGAACGATCATCACCTGGTCGCTCCGGTGGGCAGCAACGCCTACGAGTTCTACTTCAGCGTACTGCAGCTTGACCCGCATAACGAGATAGCGTTGCAGGCCATGCGCGACGCGTTCAAGCCCTCGTGCGACATCGTCGAGCACACGATCGATCGCGGCGAGCTGGACGAGGCGCAGCGCGAACTGAACCTGCTGCATCTGTATGCGCCGGACAACTACACGCTGTTGCTGCTCACCGGCAAGCTGGGTGCGCAACGCGCCGTGCAAGCGCGCCAGCACGAGCTGGAAGCGGCGCGGATCCGGGCACGGCTCGCGGCGCAGGCGGGCGAGGCGCCGATGGCCGAGTAGTCATCGGCGGCACGCGGCTTGTCGCCGCCGCTGCACTGGCGAGGTCGACCTCAACCGGCGTCGAGATAATCGTTCTTGACGTGCACGTAGTGCTCGGCCGAGTAGCGCAGTTGCTCGACTTGCCGGTCGCTCAGCACGCGCACGCACTTGGCCGGGTTGCCCAGCCACAGCTCGCGTTCGCCGACGATCTTGCCGGGCGGCACCACCGCGCCGGCGCCGACGAAACCGTAGTCGTGGATCACCGCGCCATCCAGCACGCTGGCGTGCATGCCGATCAGGCAGTAGTTGCCGATGCTGCAGGCGTGCACCACCGCGGCGTGGCCGACGGTGACGCCTTCGCCGATCAGGCAGGGAAAGCCCGGCCCGTACGGCCCGGCGTGGGCGACGTGCACGATGGCGCCGTCCTGGATGTTGCTCTTCGCGCCGACGCGGATGTGGTTCACGTCGCCGCGCAACACCGCGCCGGGCCAGATCGAGACGTCGTCGCCCAGCACCACGTCACCGATCACGCTGGCGGCGGGATCGACATAGACGCGTTGGCCGAGGGTGGGCGCGATGCCCTTGTAGCTGCGCAGGTTCATCCGTGCATTTTAGGAGCGTGGGCGGCAGAAATCTTCCGGGCTGCAAAAGCGTCTGCGTGGTCCATATTCCCGTCGCTTCTTGGCCCATAGAACCACTATGGGCCGGCGAATCGTCGAAGCGCTTCATAACAGCGAAGCTGGTCAAATCTGTCCTCACGCAGCCACTTTTTCGCCTCGAAAGTTTCTACCGTCCACGCTCCTGGCGGTGAAAAGCCTTGCAGCCGCCGGAGCAGAGAAGGGAGCAAGGGCACGGTAGTGCTGGCAGGCTACGCTTCGCCCGGACCCTCACCCGGCTGCCGCCACCCTCTCCCGCAGGGAGAGGGATGTACTCGTTGATGGCTCAGCCTTGTGCTTCCAGCACCTTCACGGCCGCGCGGTAACCCGCTTCCACCGCGCGGTCCCAGTCATCCCAGTCGAGCATGCCGACGTGTTCCAGCGACGGCGTGATCAGCACGTCGGCGAGGGTGCGGCAGCGTTCGCTGATTTCCTCGCTGTTGACCATCGCCGCGCGGGTCAGGGTGGAGACCAGTCCCGGCCAGCCGCGGTCGTCGCGACGATTCATCAGCAGGCGCCACCAGGGCGGCGTGGCGGTGGCTTCCAGGCGGGTGCGCAGGCGTACGTCGGCGCGGATGCTGACGGCGGTGATGTGGGCGATGCCGTCGTCGGACATCACGTCGGTGGGCAGGTTGTCGATCAGCGCGCCGTCGACGTAGACGTCGCCATGGTGAAGCACCGGCGGCAACACGCCGGGAATCGCGCTGGAAGCGCGAAGCCACAGCCACAGCGGGCCACGTCGATGCACCACGCGATCCTCGCCGGTGAGGTCGGTGGAAACGCAGAAGAACGGCCGGGCCATGTCCTCGATGTCCACCTCGCCGAATGCCGCGCGCAGCATGCGGGTGGCGCGGCGGCCACGGGTCAGCGCCACCAGCGGCAGGGTCCAGTCCGACAGCGGGCGGCCGCGTACGAAGGCGTCGTGGTAGGTCTGCATCATCGTGTCGGTGTCCCATTGCAGGGCCACGCCCGCGCCGATGATCGAACCGATGCTGGTGCCGCCCACCACGTCGAAACGCTGGCCGGCTTCACGCAAGGCCTTCAACGCGCCGAGATGGGCCAGTCCGCGCGCGCCGCCGCCGGCCAGCACCAGCCCGCGGCCGTGGCCGCTGACCAGTCGCGCCACCCGCGCGAAGTCATCCTCGTTGCATAGATGGTGGTGGGTGAGCTCGCCGCTGAACTGGGCGCGCCAGCGTCGCGCGGCACCCGGCAATACGTGCCCGGCGGGATGCAACAGCAGCAGGTGACGCGGGCGATGGCGCGCACGCGAAGGGTGGCCCGGCGCGGCTTCCGGCCAGGGTTTCGCCGTTTCCACGGCGCGTGCGGGCAACAGCAACACGTCGGCCTGGCGCAGGCAGCGGTGGCGCCACAGCGGGTCGCCATCGGTATCCAGGTAGATCACGAAACGCGTGTCCGCTTCGCGCTGAGCGAACCAGTCGCTGCTGCGTTCGGCGCCGATGCGGGCGTCGATCACCGCGCAATGGCCGAACGGTTCCAGCGCCCGCGCTAACTTCATCGCCAGCTCGCGTGCCGGCACCTCGGCATCCACCGGCAGGATCGCGAAGGTGCGCGGCTTGTCCGGCGCTTCGACATGGTGTTCGCGCCGCATCAGGCGTTCGACTGCCAGTCGCGCCACGTCGAGCATGGCGCCCGGATGGCGTTCGACCAGCGCCTCGAAGGCGCTGCGGTTCAACCGCAACAGTTCCGAATCACGCAGAGCGCGCACGGCGAGGCGGTGCGGGTTGCCGCTGAGCAGGCTCATCTCGCCCACGCATTCGCCGGCGCAAAGCTGGTGCACCAGCGTGGTCGGCCCGTCGAACACGCCCAGGCTGCCGCTGCACAGCAGGTACAGCGCGTCGGCCGGTTCGCCCGGGCGGAACAGGGTCTGGCCGCCGGGCAGGCACATCCAGTGCAATTGCCGGGCGAGCGCGGCCTGTTGCGCATCGTCCAGATGCGCGAACAACGCGGTGCGGGTGATCAGTCCGGCAAGATGCGCTGGCAGCATGCGTCGATGGTACCCCGGTCCGTGAAGGGCGCGACAGCCACCCTCACGCCGCCGTGCTTGATTTCGTCCGGGCGCGTCGCCACGCTTCGCGCTTGAAAGGAGTTTCCATGAGCCAAGACAATCCCCTGCTTGCCGACGACACCTTGCCGGCGTTTTCCCGCATCCTGCCCGAACAGGTCGAACCGGCCGTCGACGCGATCCTCGCCGACTTCCGCGCCGGCATCGATGCCCTGACCGCGCCCGGCGCGGCGCGCGATTTCGATCACGTGATGCTGACCCAGGAACGGCTGGAACAGCGCCTGGCACGCGCATGGGCGCCGGTGTCGCACCTGCATTCGGTGGCCGACAGCGCGGCACTGCGCAAGGTCTACGGGCCGGCCGAGGAAAAGCTCACCGACCACGCCATCGAACTGGGCCAGAACCGCGATCTGTACGCCGCCGTGCAGGCACTGGCCGACGCACCGGATTTCGCCACGCTGCCGCGTCCGCGCCGCGCGCTGGTGGAACACGCGCTGCGCGACTTCAAGCTGTCCGGCGTGGCACTGGAAGAGCCCGCGCGTTCGCGCTTCCGCGAGATCGGCGTGGAGCTGAGCAAGCTTTCCACCGAATTCTCCAACGCCGTGCTCGATGCCACCGACGCCTGGCACGAACACCTCACCGATGATCGCGATCTCGACGGCGTGCCCGAATCCGGTCGCGCGGTGCTGCGCCAGTACGCCAAGGAACAGGAGCTGGACGGTTATCTGGTCACGCTGAAGCAGCCCAGCGTGCAGGCCGTGCTGACCTATGCCGACAAGCGCGACCTGCGCGAGCGCGTGTACTGGGCCTACCAGACCCGCGCCTCCGACCAGGGGCCGGACGCGGGCAAGTACGACAACTCCGCGCGCATCGAGCAGATCATGGCCTTGCGCCACGAGGCCGCGCAGTTGCTCGGCTTCGCCAACGCCGCCGAGGAATCGCTGGCGACCAAGATGGCTGGCTCGCCGACCGAGGTGATGGAATTCCTGCACGACTTGGCCCAGCGCGCCCGGCCGGTGGCGCAGCGCGAACTGGTCACCCTGCGCGAGTTCGCGCAGAAGGAACTGGGGCTGGACAACCTCGAACCGTGGGACGTCGGCTACGCCTCCGAGAAGCTGCGCCAGCGCGAATACGCGCTGGACGAGGAACAGCTCAAGCCGTACTTCCCGCTGCCGGCGGTGATCGACGGGCTGTGGGCGATTACGCACAAGCTCTACGGCATCACCCTGGCGCCGCGCGACGGCGTCGACGTGTGGCATCCGGACGTGCGCTATTTCGACGTGAAGGATGCCGACGGCAAGGTGTTTGCCGGCGCCTACGTGGATCTGTACGCGCGCAACGGCAAGCGCGGCGGTGCGTGGATGGATGTCTGCCGCGCCCGCTTCGACGATGGCGAAAATAAACAGCTTCCGGTGGCCTTCCTCACCTGCAACTTCGCGCCGCCGACCGAGGGCAAACCTGCCCTGCTCACCCACGACGACGTGCTCACCCTGTTCCACGAATTCGGTCACGGCCTGCACCACCTGCTGACCGAGATCGCGTTGCCCTCGATCGGCGGCATCGACGGCGTGGAATGGGATGCGGTGGAACTGCCCAGCCAGTTCATGGAGAACTTCGGCTGGAACCGCGAAGCGCTGGATCTGTTCGCGCGCCATTGGCAGACCGGCGAAAAACTGCCGGACGAACTGTTCCAGCGCATGCTCGCCGCGCGGCATTTCCACGCCGGCCTGTTCCTGGTGCGCCAGCTCGAATTCGCGCTGTTCGATTTCACCCTGCACCTGGGCTACGACCCGGCGCAAGGCGCGCGCACGCTGGCGGTACTGGAAGACGTGCGCAAGCAGGTTGCGGTGCTGCATCCACCGGCCTGGCAGCGTTTCCCGCACGGTTTCAGCCACATTTTTGCGGGTGGCTACGCCGCCGGCTACTACAGCTACCTGTGGGCCGAACTGCTCAGCGCGGATGCCTTCGGCGCCTTCGAAGACGCGGCGAAAGATGGCGGCAGCGTGATCGACCCGGTCACCGGTGCGCGCTTCCGTCGCGAGTTCCTCGCCGTCGGCGCCAGCCGTCCCGCACTGGAAAGCTTCGTCGCCTTCCGCGGACGCAAACCCGAACCGGACGCGTTGCTGCGCAGCTACGGACTGACGGCCTGAGAGCCTGTCCATAGGCTCCGAGTATCTCCAGTGAATCGTCATCCCAGCGAGGCGCTTTTCAACAGCCGAAGGGCGATCCGCTGGCGGGCACCGGCCACCGGCGTGATGCATGCACGGAAACGATCCATGCGCCCCATGGCACGCAATCATGCATGCGACTATCGTTGGCACAGGTATCGGGGCTGGAATGGGGCGTTCGCATGAACATGGTCACGCAGTTGACGCCGGAATGGCGCGACTGGATTCGCGAGAACCTGGCACGCGGCTGCAGCGCGCAGTCGCTGGTTGCCGACATGGTGCGCAACCGCTTCGAACCGGCCTTCGCCGGCGCGGCCGTGCATGGCATGCAAACCGGCATGGCGGCACCGACGGCGACCGAACCACGTGCGGAAGGCTATGTCTACGAGACGCCGCGCCTGCCGCCGGGCAACCGCATCATCGCCGCCGACCGCGAGGTGCAGGTGGCCTTGCGGGTGGAGCAACCGGCGCTGGCCGTGCTCGACGGTGTGCTCAGCCACGAGGAATGCGACGAGCTGATCCGCCGCGCTGCCGCCAAGCTGCAGCGCTCCACCATCGTCGACCCGGCCACCGGCAAGCACGAGACCATTGCCGACCGCAGCAGCGAAGGCACCTTCTTCGAGATCAACGCCGATGACTTCATCGCGCGGCTGGATCGGCGCATCTCCGCCTTGATGAACCTGCCGGTGGATCACGGCGAAGGCCTGCAGATCCTGCATTACGGTCCCGGCGGCGAATACAAGCCGCACTTCGATTTTTTCCCGCCGGGCGACCCCGGCAGCGCCGTGCAGATGGCCACCGGCGGCCAGCGCGTGTCGACCCTAGTGATGTACCTCAACGAGGTCGAGGATGGCGGCGCCACCATCTTCCCCGAGCTCGGCCTGTCGGTGCTGCCGAAGAAAGGTTCGGCCGTCCATTTCGAATACACCAACAGCCGCGGCCAGCTTGACCCGCGCACCCTGCACGGCGGCGCACCAGTGCTGCGCGGCGAGAAGTGGATAGTCACCAAGTGGATGCGGCAGCGACGCTACGGCGCCGTATAACGCGTTCGCCGGTCCCGGTTTACGGTGACAGGGGCAAGAGCCCTCGTGTGCGCCGGAACAAGTCACGGGGTTGTCGTCGTGATATTGCGGTGGAGACGGAATGCATGCGCACGGTGCACGGCAGTCGTTTACATTCGATCGAGGGTCGCCATGTCGAGTTCATCAAGTCGCGCTGGCATGCTGCTTGGGTGGTTGTCGATCACCACACTCGGCACCTGCGCACTCCCCGCCACGGCCGGATCTGTGCATGAGTTATCCAGGGCGCCACAAATCGTCAGTGTCACCCAAGGCGGCCAGGCAACGGCCTCGATCGTGCTGGAGACCCGTGCCGTGGCGGTCAAAGAGACCGGCCCCAAGCTGACGGTGGCCAAATTCGGTGAGGTCTACGGCTTCTCGCCAACATTCTTCGTCGTGCAGGAAAACCAGCCGACCCGAATCCGCTTTTGGAATCTGCAGCCGGACGACGCGCATGATTTCGAGTTGCTCGGTCCGCATGCGCACCAGCTCGTCGCCCTCGCGCTGCCGCCGCTCTCGGACGTATCCGCCATTTTCGACTTTCACCGGCCCGGCCTCTATACGTTCAGGTGCACCCTTCATCAGCCGGAAATGAACGGGCAGATCCTGGTAGTGGCAGCGGCGCATCGCTGATGCCACCACGTGGACGCGCCGGCGCCGCTGTTGATTGACCTCTGCAGCGTTCGGCTATGGGTTGCGGTGCCGCGGCTATAAGCTGCCTTGTGAACGCCAGCGCTTCTTGAATGTGCGCTCGCCGCGATAGATCAAATGAGCATACTGCAGGATAGCGTTAGGACTCCCTGCCGGCATTGAAGCCACGCACGTCCGCTTAGGGTCGACTCTGGCCGGTCAGCAAGGAATTTGCATCATTGATCATCACCAGCGCGGTGATCATGTCCGTCCAGCACGCGCAGCTGGTCCTCATGGCGAACGTTCTGCCACGAGCAGCAGGCGATGCATGCAAGCGGACTTCAAACTTTCGCGCCCGTGCCCGGGATGGGGCGCCGCCCGGCTTCCTTCGGGATGCCTTGGGGTTTGCCAAGCAGCTCGACCAGCCGTGACTCGCATGGGGAGAGGTCATGGCCCCGTCGTTGCGAGACCATGAACGTGAGCGGGCCAAGGTGCCAGGCGCGGCGCTCGAGTTCAATCAGCTCTCCACTGGCCAGATCCTCGCCGACGAGGTGTCGCGGCATGTGTCCCCAGCCGAGGCCGGCCTTGAGCAGATCGCGCTTGGCGCCGAGGTCGTTGACCAGCCACTGGCGCTTGCCGGCCACGCCCTGTTGGGTCTTTTCCGCGTGCGGCTGGTTGTCGGTGACGACGATCTGGACATGTCGACCGAACTCGTCCGACGGGATCGGCTTCGGTGTCGAAGCGAGCGGGTGGGATGGTGCGCATACCGTCGCCATCTCCGCCTCGCACAGCCAGTGGCGTTCGATGGCATCCGGGTTCACCGCCGGCACGTTCTCGATCGTGACGGCCAGCGCGCACTCTCTTTCGAACACCAGCCTCTCGCCGCCTTGCATGGTGGTGATGCGCAGGTTGATCGCCGCGGTGGGGAACTCCACTTGCAGCGTCCGCAAACCGTCGATCAGCTGGGCGCGCGGGAAATAGACATCAACCGCCACCGAAAGCTGGGGCGCCCCGGCTCTGGCGATCGAGCCGGCGCGGGTCTTCATTTCTTCCGTGCGTGAAATCACCGCCCGTGCGTCCGGCAACAGGCTGCGCCCGGTCGCGGTGAGCTGGGCCTTGCGGGTGTTGCGCTCGAACAATTCGACATCGAACGCGCTTTCCAGCGCCTTGATCGCGTGGCTGATGGCCGATTGCGCGCGGCTGAGTTTCCGCGCCGCACCCGAGAAACTGCCCTGGTCGCATACCGCAACGAACGCACGCAGTTGGTTGATGGTGACGTTGTCGAGCACAATTCATCCAAAGAATAGATCTTATTTAGCAGTTTTTCGTCAATTGTATTGATGTGTCAACAGCCCATCTTGGTTTCTGTCTTCAACGGAAAACCCAGGTGCATGACATGAACAGACTGCTTGGAAAGACCGCCGTCATCACCGGTGGCGCAACCGGCATCGGCCACGCCGCCGCCAGGCGCTTCATCGAGGAGGGCGCCTTCGTCTTCATCTTCGGCCGTCGCCAGGAAGCGCTTGACGCCGCGGTAGCCGAGCTCGGGCCCAACGCCCGCGCAGTGAAAGGCTCGGTTTCCGACCTGGCCGACCTGGACCGACTCTACGCGGCAGTGAAGGCCGAGCGCGGAACCCTCGATATCGTCTTCGCCAATGCCGGGACGGGAAGCCTGCTTCCGCTCGGCGAGATCACCGCCGAGCAGATGGACGAAACCTTCGAGACCAATGTGAAGGGGACGACCTTCACGGTGCAGAAGGCGTTGCCGCTGATGGGCCAGGGTGGCTCGATCATCCTCACCGGATCGAGCGCCGGCACCACCGGTGCCCCGGCCTTCAGCATCTACAGCGCCAGCAAGGCGGCCGTGCGCAACCTCGCACGGAGCTGGGCGGAAGACCTGAAGGGCACCGGCATCCGGGTGAACGTGCTGTCGCCCGGGCCGACGGCGACCGAACTGGCCAAGGCGGCGGTGGGCGAGGAAGGCATGAAGGCCTTCGCCGCGATGAACCCGCTGCAACGCATGGCCGAACCGATGGAGATCGGCGCGGCGGCGGCCTTTCTCGCCTCGTCGGACAGCAGCTTCATGACCGCCAGCGAGCTCGCCGTCGACGGCGGCCTGGCGCAAATCTGACGCGCTGCGTCCTGCGGTGCTCCATTCGATGCTTCGGAGCGCCGCCAAGGCGTGGTGCCAAACCCAAGGAAAAACCATGAGCTACGCAATTATCGGTTTCGGCAAGATCGGCCAGGCCCTGGCCAGGGCGTTTGCCCGCAACGGCATCGACGTATCCGTTGCCACCACCCGCGACCCGGCCAGCTTTGCCTCCGCCGCGGCCGCGATCGGACCCACCGTCATCCCCAGGAAACTGGCGGACGCGGTCAAGGCGGACGTCGTCTTTCTGGCCGTGCGTTTCGAGTCGCACCCGGAGGTCGCCAACGCGCTGCCGAACTGGAAGGGCAAGACGATCATCGATGCGATGAACACGTTTGCCGACCCCGTCGACGAGCTCGCCGGCCTGCCGTCCTCGGCCTTCGTGGCCAAGGCCTTCCCCGGCGCCAGGCTCGTGAAGGGCTTCAATCACCTCGCCGCCGGCGTGCTTGCCGAAGATCCGCACGTCAGCGGCGGTCGCCGGGTGGTGTTTTTGTCGAGCGATGACGCCGACGCGGCGGAGACGGTGGCGGCACTCGCCGAACAACTCGGCTTCGCGCCCGTCCAGCTCGGCAAGCTCGGCGAAGGTGGCGCGCTGGTGCAGGCGCGGGGCAACAGCTGGGGGCCGCTGATCTTCCAGGATCTGTTCAAGAAAACGCCGTGAGCGAAACAAGGCGGTCACGACCAGATCGTGATCGCCCTGCCGCCTGAATCACGGCTCCGGAAACATCAACCTCTCTGCGAGGAAACATCTCATGTCCGACAAACTCGATTTCTCGAAGGAACTCATCGGCCGCCGTGCCCTGGTCACCGGAGGCACGCGTGGCATTGGCGCGGCCATCGCGCAACGCCTGCTCGATGCCGGCGCCAAGGTTGTCATCGCGGCGCGTACACCCAACGACGACATGCCCAAGGGGGCAACGTTCGTCGCCGGCGACGCCAGCACGGGCGAAGGCGTGGAGGCGATCGCGACGAAGGCGCTCGCCGCGCTCGGCGGTCTCGACATTCTGGTGAACAACGCGGGCGGTGCAAACGCGTTTCTGGCAGGGTCGTGGACGATTCCCGACCAGGCGTGGCACGACAGCATGGCGCTCAACCTGTTCGCCGCGATCCGCCTGACGAATGCCGTGCTCCCGGCGCTGCGGGCGTCGAAGGCTGCCGCCGTCGTGAACCTTTCTTCGGCTGCAGCGACGATGCCGTTCGGCCCCTTTGCGCACTACGGCGCGGCCAAGGCGGCGCTCAATTACTACTCGCGCACGCTGGCGATGGAACTGGCGCCAAGCGGCATCCGGGTGAACGTGGTCTCGCCCGGCGTCATCGCGACGCCAGGTTCCGAAGAGTTTGCCAAGGCGACGCCGGGATTCTCCGCCGACGACTGGCTGCGGAATATTCCGCTGGGTCGGATCGGTGCCACCGAAGACATCGCCGAGGTCGTCGCACTGCTGGTGTCCGACCGCGGCAAGTTCCTGACCGGCGCGAATTACCCCGCCGATGGCGGTATGACGGCGCGCTGAGACATGTGCGCCGGTGCGCGGGGTCGACTCAGCCCTGCGCTTCGTCGGCGTCCATGTGGTAACGCGTGGCCAGTTCGATTTCCTGCTTCGAGCCGAGGAATACCGGCACGCGCTGGTGCAGTGCGGTGGGCTGCACGTCCATGATGCGCTGGCGGCCGGTGGTGGCGACGCCGCCGGCCTGCTCGACGATGAAGGCCATCGGGTTGGCTTCGTACATCAGGCGCAGCTTGCCGGTGGCGCCCTTGGCGGCGATCTTGGCGTCCATCGGGTAGAAGAACACGCCGCCGCGGGTGAGGATGCGGTGCACGTCGGCGACCATCGAGGCCACCCAGCGCATGTTGAAGTCCTTGCCGCGCGGACCGTCCTTGCCGGCCAGCAGTTCGCCGATGTAACGCTGCATCGGCGCTTCCCAGTGGCGCTGGTTGGACATGTTGATGGCGAATTCGGCGGTGGCTTCCGGAATGCGCAGGTTGCGGCGGCTCAGCACGAAGCTGCCCACTTCACGGTCCAGCGTGAATTCGTGGGTGCCGTGGCCGATGGTCAGCACCAGCACGGTGGCCGGGCCGTACACCACGTAACCGGCGGCAAGCTGGGTGGTGCCCGGCTGCAGGAAATGTTCCGCCTTCGGTTCGACCGCGTTGTCGGGGCAGCGCAGCACCGAGAAGATGGTGCCGACCGAGATGTTCACGTCGATGTTGGAGCTGCCGTCCAGCGGATCGAACAGCAGCAGGTGGTGGCCCTTCGGGTAGCCGTCCGGAATCGGCTGCGGGTCTTCCATTTCTTCCGAGGCACAGGCCGCCAGGTGGCCGCCCCAGGCGTTCGCCTCCAGCAGGATCTCGTTGGAGATCACGTCGAGCTTCTTCTGCGCCTCGCCCTGCACGTTGTCGGTGCCGGCATTGCCCAGCACGTCGCCCAGTGCGCCCTTGCCGGTGGCCACGGCGATGCGCTTGCAGGCGCGCGCCACCACCTCGATCAGCAGCGAAAGCTCGGCGTTGATGTGATTGGCGCGGCGTTCCTCGATCAGGAACTGGATCAGCGAGATGGGCTTCATGTCGAGTCCGTCGAATCCTTGGCGAAAAGAACGCCCATTGTCCCGGCTCCGGCCTTCCGGCGCCAGCCGGTAGCCCCCTGCTGACAGCACGTTGGCAGCAGGGGGTGCGCATGCTGTACCTCCATCACGGAGGGAACGACATGCGCGACACGGTCTATTTCCTGGTTTTCGACGGTTTCGCCGACTGGCAGGCCGCGCTGGCACTGTGCGAGGTTCGCCGCCCCGGCGACTGGCGGGTGCGCACGGTCGGCTTCACCCTGGCCCCGGTGGTTTCGATGGGCGGTCTTGCGGTGCAGCCCGAGCTGGCCCTGGCCGAGCTGGACCTGCAGCGCGCCGCCATGCTGATCGTGCCCGGCGGCCACCTGTGGCAGCGCGGCGAGGGCGAGTCGGCGGTGGCGGCGTTGCGCCGTCTGCATGCCGCCGGTGCACCGGTGGCCGGCATCGACAGCGGCGTGCTGGCCCTGGCCCGCGCCGGCTTGCTGGATGCTTGCCGGCACACCGGCAACTGGCCGGGCCATATCGCCAGCCGCGTTCCCGACTACAGCGGGGCCGACCAGTACGACGCCAACGTGCTGGCGGTAAGCGATGGCGGCACGATCACCGCCAGCCATCTCGGCAGCGTGGAATTCGCACGCGAGGTGATCCGCACCCTGGACCTGTACAGCCCCGCCGAACGCGAGGACTGGTACCGCCTGTTCAAACACGCACTGCCGCCCTGGGTGGCGGTTGAAGCCGCCGCCTGAGGAAACCACCATGCGTCCTGCCCTGCAACGCCTGCTGATGGCGTACCGTCCGCTGTACATGAACGGCCTGCTGCGCGACGGCCAGTTCCATCTGCCCAAAGTGCCCGATTCACCCGTGCCCGCGCCCGCACGGTCATCCGCGCCGGCGCCGCGGCGCGGCTTGCGGGTGGCGCTCGCCAACCTGCTGCACCTGGATTCCCGTCATCGGAGCCAATCATGACCAAGAAGACCTATCACGGCAGTTGCCATTGCGGCGCCGTGCGCTACGAGGCCGACATCGACCTGGCCACCGGCACCGGCCGCTGCAATTGTTCGATCTGCACCAAGACGCGCTATTGGGGCGTGATCGTGAAGCCGGATGCCTTCCGTCTGCTCGGCGGCGAGGATGTACTGTCCGACTACCAGTTCAACTCGCACAGCATGCACCATCTGTTCTGCCGGCATTGCGGCGTGCGACCGTTCGGGCGCGGTCATATCGAGGAGCTTGGCGGCGATTTCATGTCGATCAACCTGGCCTGCCTGGATGACGTGGAGCCGGGCGAACTGATCGACGCGCCGCTGCGTTTTTCCGACGGTCGCCACGACAACTGGATGAATCCGCCCGCCGAGACACGGCACCTGTAAATCTGCCGAGGGAATGTCCATGACCAGCTCACGCCCCACCTTCTTCCACGCCCTGCAAAGCCGCTCGACCGGTGCCCACGCGCTGCTTGAAGAGCTGGGTGTCGATTACGACGTGCATCTGCTCGATCTGCAGGCCGGTACCCAGCGCCAGCCCGAATACCTGGCGATCAACCCGATGGGCAAGGTGCCGGCGATCCTGCATGACGGCGCGCTGGTGGCCGAGCAGCCGGCGGTGTTCATCTATCTGGCCGACCGTTTTCCCGCCGCCGGGCTGGCACCGGCGCTGGACGATCCGTTGCGCGGCCCGTATCTGCGCTGGATGGTGTTCTACGGTTCGTGCTTCGAGCCGGCGCTGATCGACCGTTCGATGAAGCGCGATCCACCGCCGTCGCGGCAATCGCCCTACGGCAGCTGGGACGACGTGTTCAACGCCTTGTCCGGCCAGCTCGCCCAGGGCCCGTGGCTGCTCGGCGAGCGCTTCACCGCCGTCGACGTGCTGTGGGGCATCGCGCTGGGCTGGACCACCCAGTTCGGGCTGGTGCCGGCGACGCCGACGATCCGCGCCTATATCGACCGCGTGGCCGCGCGCCCCGCCGTGCAGCGTGCCGCAGCCAAGGACGCCGAATTGTTGGCTGCGAAGCAGGATTGATGCGGTGAACGGCCGGCGCGTCCCTGCCATCGGTCATGCCGCGATGCATGACCGTTGTCGCAGGCGCTGCGATCCGCTTCGCGGCATGATGCGTCAATGCGCCGAGCCGACCGCCTGTTCCTCATCATCCATGCCTTGCGCGGGCGCCGTACCGCGCTGCAGGCGCGCAACCTGGCTGCCACGCTCGGGGTCTCGCTGCGCACGGTGTATCGCGACGTGGCCGACCTGCAGTTGTCCGGCGTGCCGATCGAAGGCGAGGCCGGGGTCGGTTACGTCTTGCGCAAGGGTTCGGACATCCCGCCGCTGATGTTCACCGCCGACGAGCTCGAATCGCTGGTGGTCGGCACGCGTTTCGTGCGCGCGTTTGCCGGCGACAAGCTGGCTGCTGGCGCGCAGGCGGCCTTGCTGAAGATCGAGGCCGTGCTGCCGCCGGAATTGCGCGAACGGGCCGCGCGCACACGCATTTACGCGCCGATGTGGCGCGACGAAAAAAGCATCGAATTCGCCGCGCGCATCGATCGCCTGCACGCCGCCATCGGCGCCAGCCGCGTGCTGCGGCTGGACTATCGCGACGAAACCGGCAACGCCAGCGCGCGCGAGGTCGAGCCGCTGTGCCTGGCTTTCTGGGGCGGCAAGTGGACGCTGGGCGCGTGGTGCCGCCTGCGCGAAGGCTTCCGCAATTTCCGCCCGGACCGCATCGATACCCTGGCCGAAACCGACGAGGTGTTCGCCAACGTGGCCGGCCGCGACCTGGATGCCTACCTGCTGGCGATGCGCGGCTACTACAGCGGCATGGAGTAATCGGAGACGTCTCTGCGCAGCACGGGCCTGCCTATCGGCACGGTGCCTGCCGCGCATTCGGTGCGATCATCGACGCATTTGAAGCGTGGAGATGTGCCGATGAACCGATGGCTGGGTAGTCTGCTGCTGGCAGGCCTTGTGTATGGCGCCTGCGCGCAGGCCGGAACCACGGACGATCGCTTCCGCACGATCTACCAGCACGAGTGGGCGTGGCGCACCGGCCAGGCGGGCGCCAGCGCGAAGCCGGACAACAGCCGGCTGGACAGCGTCGACGCCACCAGCCAGCAACAGCGCCTCGACTACTGGCGCAAGGTGATGCAGCAGCTCGACGCGATCGACGTGAAGCAGCTCACCCAGGTCGACCGGGTGAATTACGCGGTATACCGCGAGCAGATCCGCAACTTCATCGCCGACCAGCAGTTCAGGCAATGGCAGATGCCGTTCAACAGCGATTCCTCGTTCTGGGGCGACCTGGGCTACGAGCTGGGCGGCGACCACCTGCGCAGCACGGTGGATTACCAGAAATACCTGCGCCGGCTTGGCGAAGTGCCGCACTACTTCCAGCAGCAGATCGCCAACATGCGGCTGGGCCTCAAGCGCGGCTTCAGCGTGCCACGCGCGGTGCTGGACGGACGGGATCGCTCCATCGCCGCGGTGGCCGAACTGAAGGACCCCACCCGGAGCAGCTTCTACCAGCCGTTCCTGCACATGCCGGCCACCATGCCGGCGGCCACGGCCGCGAAGTTGCAGGCACAGGCGAAGCAGATCATCGCCAACGGCGTGATTCCCGCCTACGCGAAACTGCTGACGTTCTTCGACGACGATTACGTGCCGCATGCGCGCACCACGCTGGCCGCCGAAGCGCTGCCGGACGGCAAGGCCTATTACCGCCAGCAGATCCGCGAATACACCACGCTCGACCTCACGCCGGACCAGATCCACGCCATCGGCCTGAAGCAGGTGGCGAAGATCCACGCGCAGATGCTCGATGTGATGAAGCAGAGCGGCTTCAAGGGCAGCTTCGCCGAGTTCCTGCACTACCTGCGCACCGATCCGAAGTTCTACGCCAAGACGCCGCAGGAACTGCTCGACAAGACCGCCTGGGTGGCCAAGGAAGTGGATGGCCAGATGTCGAAATTCTTCGGCCACCTGCCGCGCGAGCGCTTCACCATCGTGCCGGTACCGGCCGATATCGCGCCGTACTACACCTCCGGCCGCGGCGGCGCCAGCGAATACCTGGTCAACACCTACGACCTGAAGTCGCGTGCGCTATTCAACATGCCGGCGCTGACCCTGCACGAATCCTATCCGGGCCATTCGCTGCAACTGGAACTGGCCGGCGAGGACCACAGCCAGCCTGCGTTCCGCCGCAATGGCTACATCTCCGCCTACGGTGAAGGCTGGGGGCTGTATTCGGAATTCCTCGGCAACGAGATGGGCATCTACAAGACGCCGTACCAGAAGTTCGGCTTCCTCACCTACCAGATGTGGCGCGCCTGCCGGCTGGTGGTCGACACCGGCATCCATCACCTGGGCTGGACGCGCCAGCAGGCGATCGATTACCTCACCGAAAACACCGCGCTGTCGACGCTGGAAATTGCCAACGAGGTGGACCGCTACATCAGCTGGCCCGGCCAGGCCGACAGCTACGAGCTGGGCTACCTGAAGATCCGCGAGCTGCGCGCCAAGGCGGAGCAGGCACTGGGCGAGAAGTTCGACATCCGCGCCTTCCACGACACCGTGCTGTCCACCGGCTCGGTGCCGTTGCCGGTGCTGGAAGCACGCATCGACCGCTTCATCGCCGCCGGCGGCCCCGAGCCGGATTACGGCAACGACCGCAAGAAAGGCAACTAGCCTTCATGCCGTGGCCCGGCGCATGGCCGGGCCACCGATACGCGGCAAGCGCCTACTTGTAGCCGCCGATGCGGACGTTGCCCAGCAACAGCTTCGCACCGTGGTCGTACTTCATCGGCGCACTGATGAAGAAATAGCGCGAAGGATTGTTCTGGAACATGCGGCTGTCGAGGATCTTGGTGCGATCCAGCCACACGCGCTCGCGATTGCCATCCACCGCGATCGATACATGCAGGATGCGATTGGCATAACCCTGCACGTTGAAATCCGGGTTGGAATTGAAGCCGCTGGCACCGCTGTACACGCTGACGTCGCTGCCTGCGTTGAAGAACAGCAGGTCGATGGCGTTGAGCGCGCCGTCATTGACGCCGTCGGACAGGTAATCGGTCGCCCGGTCATCGCCGGCGAAGCCGAACAGCGGGTTGTTCAGGTCACTTGGCGTTTCGGCCAGCGGCAGCAGGTCGAACTCGATGGTGAAGCGATCAGGCAGGCGATGTTCGCGTGACAGCTTGAAGGTGGAGCTGCCCGACAGTTCCAGCCATTTGCCCGGGAAACCCTGCACGCTGACCACCTGGCCCGAGCCATTGGTTTTCCACGGGCGTGGCATGGCGCCAATCGCGGTGGCGGCGAAATCGTCCTGGTACAGGCTGACCGGCGCCGGGCTGAAGTCGAATCCGCCGGTGATGCGCGGCATGCCACGGCGGGCCGTGGTGGAATGACCGTTCAGGGTCGCATCGGCCTGCTCGCCAGCCTTGTCCTGGATCTTCTGCTGCACCTTCTGGGTAACCGTGTCGGTGACCGAGTGCAGCAACGAGCCGATGCTTTGCGCATGGCAGGGGCTGCTGGCCGCCAATGCCAGCAGAGGCAACGCGAATACGGTGGCAGCCAGTGTGAACTTGTGCATGGAATCCTCCTTGAATGGGATGTCGCAATCGACTGGGTGTCGCGTGCATCTTGCAACATCATCGGCGGGATCGCTGCGAACGCCCGCACATCGGGCGGACTGATGCCCGATGGGGCAAGCGGGCACGGCACGCGGGCACCGATGGCGCAGCCGGCATTGGCTAAAACTTCACCAGTAGATGTAAGATGCATGAAACTCTACACATGGAGTTTCGATGAGCGCACACAATCTGTCAGTGGCAGCCCCGGTCGGAGCTACCGGCGGCCCTGCCTTGCGGGCGTTCTTCCGCCTTGCCGGGCACTGGAAGCTGCGCATCGCCGACCAGCGCAAGCTGCTTGGCGATCCGCCCGAATCCACCTTCTACAAATGGAAGCGCCAGCAGGACGGCAGCCTGGGCCGCGACACGCTGGAACGCATCAGCTATCTGCTCGGCATCTGGAAGGATCTGCAAATCCTGTTTCCCGATCCGGCACAGGCCGATGCATGGCTGCACAAGCCGAATGCGGCGCCGCTGTTTGGTGGCCATTCCGCGCTGGAGCGCATGTTGTCGGGCAACGTGGCCGACCTGTACGTGGTACGCCAGTACCTGGATGCGCAGCGCGGATGAAGCGTCACGGCGGCGAGCCGTCGCGGCGAGCGAGACAGTCAAGCCGCACGCTTTGCTCCTCCCCCTGCAAGCAGAGGGAGGTTGGGAGGGGGTGGAGCAACCCCACGCCCGACCCTCCCCTGCTTGCAGGAGAGGGGGCATATCCTGGAGCCTCCGATGCCAATAGAACTGCCACCCGTCAAACGCATTCGCTGGAACCAGGCATATCGCATCGTGCCCAGCCGCTTTCCGCCGGTGGGCCTGTTCGACCGCATCGCCGATCCGGCCGATCTCGATGCGGTGTTCGCGATCGAGGCGATGACCAACCCGCGTTTGCGCGAGGAAGCCGGCGCGCTGGCGCTGATTCCCGAAGAGCACCGCATCAGCGGCCCCGGCAGCACGCCGGTGATGGCGGCGTTCACCCATCTCAATCCCGAAGGCAGCCGCTTTTCCGACGGTAGCTGGGGCGTGTTCTATGCCGCGCACAGCGTGGCCACGGCGGTGGAGGAAACGGTCTATCACCGCGAGCGCTTTCTGGCCGCCACCGCCGAGCCGGCCTGCGACATTCCGATGCGCTGCTACCGCACCCAGGTCGATTGCCGATTGCATGACATTCGCGGCGGCTGGAAGGCCGAGCACGACCCGGATGCCTATGCGGCCAGCGTGAAGCTGGCGCGCGTGCTGCGCGACTCGGGCTCCAACGGAATCGTCTACGACAGCGCGCGGCATCGCGGCGGCGAATGCCTGGCGGCGTTCCATCCCGACGTGGTGGCGCCGTGCGTGCAGTCGCAGCACCTGATCTATCGCTGGGACGGCCAACGTGTTTCGCAGGTGCTGGAAGTCAGCGAGATTCCGCGCGCGCGTTGAGGTTCCGGCCTTCCCCATGAAGGCCTCGCGTGGCGTATCCGGCGGAATTTCCCGAGACGGCCGCGGTGTCCCGGCGTGAACCAGCGCACATCCTGCGTGGTTGGCTGGCGGGGTGCGCCCGGGTTCCGTGTCTTGTCTGGACAGGTCCACGCGAAACGGCGTGGGGCCTGCGTGTCGGCAGCCGTCCGGGGGAACGGCCCGATGACATCGGATCGGACTTTGGCACTCGGGGAGGTTTTTCATGAAGAACATGCGTTACATCGTGTTGGCGGCGGCGCTTGCGGTTGGGCCGGCGTTCGCGCAGGTTCCGGCTGCTGCGGGCGGCGCGGATTTCGTTTTGGCCGCGGCCCAGCCGTCTTCGCCGGCCCGGGTGGCCGCCATGCGCGGCCTGCACCAGTTCGCGGCACGCTTTGCCGGTGATGCCGGGCAATTGCCGAAAGGCTTCCCGCTGGATGTGCGGGACGTGGGCCAGTTGCGCCATGCGCGGCTCGGCTGGGGATTCCAGGTGTATGACGTGAGCCGCGCGGCGCTGATGTCGGGTGCGGACATGGAGGCCGATGCGCAGCCCACCGGCATCTGGCGTTACGAAGTGGTCCTGCATGGCCGGCCGGTCGGCCTGCTGACCATGGCGCGCACGGACGCGGGCTGGTCGATGGTGTCGCTGGGCGGGGCCAGGCTGGTCGGTGACATCCAGGACGTGGTCGGTGCCTACGGCAACCAGGCCGCCACCCGGTTCCGCTACGTGCGCGTACCGCAGGCCACGGCAGATTTCATCCAGGTCAAGCACGGTGCGGCGGCAGCGCAGTACGCCCCGTTGCAGGCCGCGCGCGGCGCGCTGCGGATGCAGGCGCAGGCGGCCAGTGGATCGGGCCTGCTCGAGGGCAGCGAGCTGCGGTCGCGGCTGCGCCAGGTCCTTGCACGCAACGCCTCGAATTGATCCCCGACCTGCCAGGAGAATCACGACATGAAAACCATGCACCGTCTTGCCGCGGCGATCGGCATCGCTGCGCTTTCCTCCGTTGCCGTGGCGGGCAGCGGCTACAACTATCTTGATGTCCCCCAGGTCACCCAGGAGCACAGCAACTGGTGCTGGGCGGCTTCGTCCGTGGACGTGCTGGACTGGTACGGGGCCAACCCGAGCCAGTGCAGCGTGGTGAACTGGGCGTTCGGCCGCTCCGACGCGTGCGGCAGCAACGTGTTCGACTGGAACTCCGCCGCGAACTCGCCGAACGCGCTGTACGGCCAGGCCGGCAGCGTGCAGTCCGTTCTGCAGAACAGTGGCGTGGGCAGCACGGCCTACGCCTCGGCGCTGAGCTGGAACGCCATCGTCAACGACGTGAATGCGGGCCACCCGTTCGTGATGCGCTTCGGCTGGTACAGCGGCGGTGGCCACATCCTGGTGGGCTACGGCTACGACGACGAGCCGGGCACGCGGTACGTCGGCTACATGAACCCGTGGCCGGGCGAGGGCTTCACCTGGTCGACCTACGCGTGGACGGTGTCGGCGGCGTACGACCATACCTGGACCCACTCGTTGCGTACTTCGAACTGAGGCCGGCATCCGTGCCATTGCCCCGGCCTGCAACGGCGGGGCGATGGCACGCGGGTTGGCCGGCCGGGCGACGCATGCAGCCGGCCCGGACGCATCGTGCCGGTGCCGGGGTCAGCGCAGCCGTTCGCGCGCCGCCGCGATCTGGTTGCCACGGCAGTCCGGGCGATGGCCGACGGCTTGCAGCGACTGGCGCAGCAGCGCCCTGCCAGCGGTGACGCGGCCTTCGTCGAACAGGGCAAGGCCAAGGCCGAGACGCAGCATCGACAGGCGCCGGTAGCCGTCGGGATAGGTTTTCGTGGCGGCGTCGATCGCCGTGTCGTAGCGTCGGGCGGCTTCCGCCGGGCGTCCCTGCGCCAGAGCCAGGTCGGCCTCGTTTTCCAGCAACGTCACCTGGATGTAAGGCGTGGCCGCGGCGTTCGTGCCCAGCGCCTGCCGTGCGCGCGCCAGCGCATGCGCGGCTTCATCTGCATGGTGGCCCTGGAGCAGGGCCATGCCGAGCACGCTTTCCGTCATGGCGTACCAGGGGTGCTGCGTGCCCAGGGTTTGGGCGCGACCGTCTGCCGCCCGGCGCAACCATTGCGCGCCCTGGTCCGGGTGGCCCGCGCAGGTGATCGCCAGCCCGAGATCGTGCGTCACCGTCAGCGTGGTCGGGTGCAGCGGGCCGTAGCGATGGTCGAGCCGGGTGAGCAGGTCGCGCAGCAAGATGGTGGCCTGGTCGTAGTGGCCCAGACCGATCAGTGCGGCGGCGATGGCGATATGGGTTTCCAGGGTCAACGGGTGATCGACGCCCAGCGCGTGTTCGTCGAGCGCGCGCGCCTTGCGCGCATGGGCGAGTGCCAGCGACCAGTGACCGAGGCGGGATTCGCACAGGCCCAATCCCATGTAGGCATCGGCGCGGGTCACCGGGGCGGCATCCGCCAGTCGTGGCAGCAGGGCGACATAGCGCGCTTCGCACAGGCTGAAGTCGTCGCGCAGGAAGGCGGCGCGGGCCAGCTGCGCATCGACTTCGGCGAGCAGTTCGGCATGCGGCTGCGGGCTGGCCAGTACGTCATGGCGCAGGACGCGCAGGTGCTGGTCGGCGGCTTGCAGGCTGGCTGGATCGATGGCGACCTGCTCGCGCGCGAGCCGGCTGCGCAGCACGCGCTGGTCGTGTGCGCCGTAGGCCGCGGTGAAGTGTTCGATCGCGTGGCTGAACGCGCGACGGGCAGCCTTGAAGTGGCCCAGGTTGGCCAAGGTACGACCCAGGCTCATCTCGACCCGGCCGGCGACCTCGGGCAGGTCGTGCAGGCGCGGCTCCACCCGGTCCAGCGCATGTTCGCTGAGCGCGGCCACGCTGAGGTCGCTGGAGCCGCCTTGCAGCGGATCGGCGCCGGGCAGGAAATCCCGGTTGAGGAACGCATTCACCGCCTCGGCCACGGCTTGCGCATGCTGGGCGGTATCGCGTTCGCGGGTCAGCTTGAGCATGAAGCCGGCCACCATGGCGGCGAATGCGAGCGCCGCCAGCAAGCTGCCCACGGTACCGAACGGATGGGCACGCAACAGCAGATGCAGTCGGTGCGGCAGTCGCGGAGGTCGCGCGCTGACCGGGCGATGGCGCAGCACGCGCTGCAAGTCGTCGTGCAAGGCCGAGGCGCTGGCATAACGCCGGGCCGGCAGCGGGTCGGTCGCCTTGGCGATGATCGCGGCCAGGTCGCGCGGATACGCGGGTGCCGGCTGGCCGGGTTTCTCCGCGAGCAACACGTGGTGCAACAGCCGGCCGAGTTGCCAGATGTCCGAGGTGACTTCGGTGGCGCCGCCGGCCTGTTGTTCCGGGCTGGCAAAACCGGGGGTGCAGGCGCTGGGTGCATGCGCATCGAGCAGCCATGCCGCCACGCCGAAATCGATCAGCTTGGGACGGCCGTCGCTGTCCACCAGCACGTTGTCCGGCTTGATGTCGCGATGCAGGAGCAGCCGGCCGTGGGCGAATTGCACGGCTTCGACCACGGGCAGCAGCAGGCGCACGCGGGCGCGCCAGTCCAGCCCGGCGCTGGCGGCATGCGCGTCTACCGGCAGCCCTTCCACGTGTTCCAGCGCGAACCACAGGTGACCGTCGGCGCTATGGCCACCATCAAGCAGGCGTGCGATGTTCGGATGGCGCAGCCGGGCGTGGATCTGCCGCTCGTGGCGGAATCGGTCCGCATGGCCGGCATGCAGGCGGCTGAGCGGCAGCCACTTGATGGCGACATGTTGCTCGTAGGCACCATCGGCGCGCGCGGCCAGGTAGACGATGCCCATGCCGCCGCGGCCCAGTTCGCGCTCGATGCGGAACGCGCCCAGCATCTGGCCGCAAGCCAGTTCGGTAACGCCCAGCTGCTCGCGCAGCATGCCTTCGGCCAGTGCGCCGCCGAGCAGCCGACCCGGTTCCAGCAGCCGGTCGAGCGTGTCCGGCGTGGTCATCAGCCAGGTTGCAGACAGACGCGCAGGCGCTCGCGGGCCTGCTGCCAGCGACGTTGCACCGTGCGCAGCGGAATACCCAGCGCGGAGGCCGTCTCCATTTCGGTCAGGCCGCCGAAGATTCGACAGTCGATCACCTGGCTCAGCCGCTCGTCTTCGCGCGCGAGCCGCACCAGCGCCTCGTCCAGCATCAGGACATCGTCGGCTTCCTGGTCGGCGCTGAGCTGCTGGCGTTCCAGCGTGACGTGGATGGCGCCACCGCCGCGCTTGGCCGCCACGCGATCACGCGCGTGATTGACCAGGATCTGCCGCATCGCGCGGCTGGCCAGGGCGAGAAAGTGGTGGCTGCTGGTGATCGCGTCGGCACGGCCGCCGGCCACGCGCAGATAGCATTCGTGTACCAGCGCGGTGGCATTCAGCGTGCAGGCGCCACGTCCGCGCACGGTGCGGCGCGCAAGTCGCAGCAGGTCGTCGTAAAGCAGCACGACCACGCGCTCCCATGCGTCGGGATCTCCGTTTCGCGCACTCGCCAGCAACTGCGTCGTTTCGCCCATGTCACCGCATCCCGGTGCATCCGTTCGTCCGAGTCTAGCAATCCCCATGGAGCGGACACGTCGAGGCGCGCACATCCCCGACGGCTTTGCGGCATCGGGGCGCGCAGGGAATGCAAGGCTTGCGTGAACTTGACGACACGGCGGAAGGGCTGGCGCTCGGGCTGGCACCCCGGGCGGTCAATCGTTGCGGGTGGATCGACCCGGCATGTTCCGGGCTGCGGTGCTGGAGGCGGAATCGAAGCGCGTCTTGCTCAGGTATCCGCGTTGGTGGCCCAGCCCTCGCGGTTGCCGCGGGTGAATACGCGGTCGCCGTCCAGCACGTCGCCGGCGGCGTGCGCCGGCTGTTCGCGCAGTGACGCATAGATCGGTGCGAAGTCCGGCTTCGTCGCTTCGAACAGCTGCTCGAAGCTGTCGATCACGAAATAGGTCTGCTGATAGGTATCGATGCGGTAGCGCGTGCTCATCACGCGCTCCAGGCCGAAACCGATGCGGTTCGGCGAGGCCGAGTCGAGCGAGTAGATCGATTCGCCCTTCGAGCTGACGATGCCGGCGCCGTAGATGCGCATGCCGTCGGCGGTATTGATCAGGCCGAATTCCACCGTGTACCAGTACAGGCGGGTGAGGTTCATCAGCGCTTCGGGGCCGATGCCGAAGGCCTTCATGCCACCGCGGCCGTAGGCCTGCATGTAGTCGGCGAACACCGGGTTCAGCAGCAGCGGCACGTGGCCGAACATGTCGTGGAACAGGTCCGGCTCACTGAGGTAGTCGAGCTGGTCGGGCTTGCGGATCCACCAGCTGACCGGGAAGCGGCGGTTGGCGAGGTGGTCGAAAAACACCTCGTCCGGCAAGAGGCCTTCCACCGCGACCAGTTCCCAGCCGGTGGCCTTGGCCAGCACCTGGTTCAGGTCGGCGAATTTCGGAATGCCGCCGTCGCCCAGGCCGAAACGCTCCACGCCGTCGAGGAATTCCTGGCAGGCGCGGCCGGGCAGCAGTTCGCGCTGGCGCTTGAACAGCGTGTCCCAGACCTCGTGGTCGGTCTTGCTGTAGCTGGCCCACGGCTGCTCCACCACGCCGGTGGCGTAGACCGGCACATAACCGCGATCGGTCTGCTGGTGTTCGACTTTGCGGGGTGGGTTGTGGTCCATGGCTCGGCTCCGGGGCAGAATGGCTGGGTCATCCCGCCTGCGTCAGGGTGACCCACAAGAGCATACGACGGATAAGCCGCACAAAGGTTGTGATGTTGTGCAAACAAGCGTGATGCGCGCAATATTCGTGCTCAAACAGCCCTTGTCATCGAGGTATCGTGCATGACTACGCTGGATCGTACCGACCTGCGTCTGCTCGCCGTGCTGCAATCGGAAGGCCGCATCACCAACGCCGAACTGGCCGAACGGGTCAGCCTGTCGCCCTCGGCCTGCCTGCGCCGGCTGCAGCGGCTGGAAGCGGACAAGGTCATCATCGGCTACGCCGCGCAGATCGATCCGCAGTCCGTCGGCCTGGGCCTGCAGGCGTTCGTGCGGGTGCAGCTGGCGCGGCACGAGGGCACGGCGGTGGAGCGTTTCGTCGAACAGGTCAACGGCTGGGACGAAGTGGTGGCCTGCCATGCGCTGACCGGCGAGATGGATTACCTGCTGCATGTCTATGTGGCCGACCTGCAGGACTTCTCGCGCTTCCTGCTCGACCACCTGCTGAATGCCGCCGGCGTGGCCGATCTCAATTCCAGCTTCGTGTTGCGCACGGTGAAACGTTCGCCATCGCTGCCGCTGGCGCAGATGGAGAAACACGGCGCGGTCGCCGCTTCGCGATGAGGCGCATGCCACGCCAGCCGGATCGCGCACCAGAGGCAGACGTCGCACTGAATCTAACGCTAAACTAATCCGTTCATGAGCATTGACTCCGCCACTGTCCCTGCCCGCGATTTCCTGCGCCCGTTGCGCTACCTGTGGCGCGTGCCGCTGCTGGTGCTGCATGCGTTGCTGGCAATCGCGCTGGCGATTTTCGTGATGAGCTGGAATCGCGACCGCGTGATGCAAAACGGTCGCGAGCCGTTTTCGCATCGGCTGATCCGCTGGTGGTCGATCGGCTTGATGCGCATCTTCGGCCTGCGCTCGGTGCGCTTCGGCCAGCCGAAAGCCGATCCGGTGCTGTTCGTGGCCAATCACACCTCGTGGATCGACATCGAGCTGCTGCACAGCCAGCGTGCCGCCTGCTTCGTGGCCAAGGCCGAGATCGCGCACTGGCCGCTGGTCGGCTGGCTGGCCGCCAGCGGCGGCACCATCTTCCATCGTCGCGGCAACAACCACTCGCTGTCGGCGGTGATGCAGACGATGGTCGAGCGGCTGCAGGCGGGGCGATCGGTGGCCGTGTTTCCCGAAGGCGGCACCGGCCACCACGGCGTGCTGAAGGTGTTCCACGCGCGCATTTTCCAGGCCGGGCTGGATGCCCAGGTGCCGGTGCAGCCGGTGGCGCTGCGTTTCGCGCGACATGGCCGACGCGTCATCGATGCCGGTTTCCGCGAAGAAGAAAACTTCCTGCAGAACTTCCTGCGCCTGCTCGGCAGCGCGCCGATGGACGCGGAAGTGCATTTCCTGGAGCCGGTGCCGGCCAGTGCCGACGGGCGTCGCAAAATGGCCGAGCTGGCACGCGAGCGCATCGGCGCCGCCCTGGAAGACCGCGCCGCATGAATCTGCCGAGCGGAAAGGACTTCCGTCCGTCCTGGCCGCTGACCAGCGGCCACATCCAGACCATGCTTTCCTCCAGCGGCGTGCGTCGCATGCTGCTGCCGAAAGCGGCGCGCGAAGTGCTCGAAGGGGCCGAGACCGTGGTGGTGGATGCCGGCGACGGCGTGCGCTTGAGCGGCGCCTTCACCGCGCAGAAAGTCCACGCGCAACCGCGCGGCCTGGCCGTGCTGTTCCACGGCTGGGAAGGCAGCGTCGACAGCACCTACGTGCTGCAGACCGGCAGCCGCCTGCTGCGCGAAGGCTGGGACATCTTCCGCCTCAACTTCCGCGACCATGGCGACAGCCACTCGATGAACGAGGCGCTGTTCCATTCCTGTCGCATCGACGAAGTGGTGCATGCGCTGGGCGACATCGCGCAGCGCTGGCCGGCGCGACCGATGGCGCTGGCCGGCTTCTCGCTGGGCGGCAACTTCGCGTTGCGTGCCGCGATGCAGACCTCGCGCGCAGGCATTCCGCTGAGCTACGTGCTGGCGGTGTGCCCGATCATCGATCCGGCCGAAGGCCTGTTTTCGCTGGAGAAGGCCGCGCCCTGGTTCTACCAGGCCTATTTCATGCACAAGTGGCGGCAGTCGCTGCGCGCCAAGCAGGCGGCGTTCCCGCAGCATGTGTATTTCGAGATGTCCGAGCTGAAGCAGAACCTGCGCGGCCTGACCGAAGCGCTGGTGCTGCGGCATACCGACTTCGGCTCGCTGCAGTCCTACCTGGACGGCTATTCGGTGGCCGGCGACATCATGCAGGCAATGCAGATCCCCGCCACCATCCTCACCGCGCGCGACGATCCGGTGATCCCCGTTGCCGCGTTCGAGAAGCTCCAGCTGCCGCCCAACGTGGAACTGGACATCGCCGAGCACGGCGGCCATTGCGGCTTCATCCGCGGCCGCAACATGACCAGTTTCACCGACGACTACATCGCGGCGCGGTTCAACGCGCTGTTGCCTGCTCAGGAAGGTTGAGCGAACGCCCCGCGGCGCACTGCGCGGAACCTGTCGACCAACCGCAGACGTACCTACGCGCGCCGACACCTCGTTCGTGCCCTTCCTGAGCGGGCCGCAACCGCCTTTCACCGGCCAGGGCGTTGCCTTTGGTTGCATGACGGGTCGTGGTTGCTGCTGGATGGCCTCATTCGCCGCTGCTGATGTGCCGCCTCCCGCTTCCCCGGAATGCTGCGCTGCGGTTTGACAGTTGCAATTTAGATCGATTCAAATCGGGCAATTGCCGGGTTTCGGGCCGGCGGCACTTCATGGGGATGGCAACATGCGCAAGACGGGGCTATGGGTGGGCATGCTGCTGGGCGTGTGCTCGGGCGCGGGTCTGGCGGGTACGCCGCAGGCCGGCTTTGTGCGCTCGTTCGAGGCCGGTGAGGCGCCGCCGCAGCCGACGGCGCGTGGCACAGGTTTCGCCATCGAAACCGCCGGCGGTCCACCCGCCAGCGCCGCGCTGACGGCCAAGCCCGGTGTCGGCTTCACCGGCCTGCACTCGCTGCATTACCACGGCGATGCCGGCGGTCGGCAGGAAGCCCCCATGTTCACGGTGGATCTGCCGGTGCAGGCGGATACGCAACTGTCCTACCTGATCTTCCCGCAGCGCGTGGAAGGCGATTTGCGCAACCCGGCCACCTATGTCGCGGTGGACCTGGTGTTCGACGACGGCAGCCGGCTGTCCACGCGCGGCGCGGTCGACCAGCATCGCATCGGCGCGTCGGCGCATGCGCAAGGCGCGGGGCGCACGCTGTATCCGGACCAGTGGAATTATGTCTCGATCGATCTCGGCCACGTGGCGAAGGGGCGGCGCATCCGCCAGGTCGTGCTCGACCACGATGGCCCGGCCGCCACTTTCGACGGCTACATCGACGACATCCGCATCGGCGCCGCACCGCCCGATACGCGTCACAACCCGGCGGACTTTGTCGACACGCGCCGCGGCAGCAACGCCAGCGGCCACTACTCGCGCGGCAATACCTTCCCCGCGGTGGCGCTGCCGCACGGCTTCAACTTCTGGACGCCGGTGACCGATGCCAGCGGCGACTGGCTGTACCAGTACCAGGCGCACAACGGTCCGGACAACCGGCCACGGCTGCAGGCGTTCGCGCTGTCGCACGAGCCGAGCCCGTGGATGGGCGATCGGCAGACGCTGCAACTGATGCCGGAGGCAAACGCCGACGGCAAGCCGGTGCTCGATCGCGTGGCGCGCTCGCTCAGCTTCACGCATGCGCACGAGATTGCGCGCGCCGACGAGTATCGCGTCGCGTTCGACAACGGCATCGTCACCGAAGTCACGCCGACCGATCACGCGGCGATGTTCCGCTTCACCTTCGTCGGCCCGCGCGCGCAACTGGTGTTCGACAACATCACCGACAGGCATGGCAACGACCACACCGGCATCACCATCGACCCGGCTACGCGCAGCATCAGCGGCTGGTCCGACGTGAAGAGCGGGCTGTCCGCCGGCGCCACGCGGCTGTTCTTCTACGGCACCTTCGACCAGCCGCTGCAGGCCAGCGGCCAGCTGACCAGCGAGGGTCCGGACCACGTGGCTGCGTGGGTCGGCTTCGACACCCGCACGCACAAGGTGGTGAACCTGCGCATCGCCACTTCGTTGATCAGCGTGGACCAGGCCAAACACAACCTGGCGCTGGAGATCGCGCCGGACGACAGCTTCGCCAGCGTGCAGCAGCGCGCCTACAAGGCGTGGAACACGTTGCTCGGCATCATCCACGTCAAGGGTGCCAGCCGCGGCGAGCTGACCACGCTGTACTCCAACCTGTATCGCCTGTTCCTGTATCCGAACGAAGCCTACGAAAACACCGGCAGTGCCGCGCAGCCGCACTATCGCTACGCCAGCCCGTTTTCACCGCCGGTGGGCGCCAACACCGACACACATACCGGCGCACGCATCGTCGACGGCAAGCCCTACGTCAACAACGGCTTCTGGGACACCTACCGCACCGCCTGGCCGGCCTACGTGCTGTTCACGCCGACCCAGGCCGGCAAGATGATCGACGGCTTCGTGCAGGAATACCGCGATGGCGGCTGGATCGCGCGCTGGTCCTCGCCCGGCTATGCCGATCTGATGGTCGGCACCAGCGCCGACGTGGCGTTCGCCGATGCGTGGCTGAAAGGCGTGCACAACTTCGACGTGCGCGGGTTCTACCAGGCCGCGCTGAAGGATGCTTCGGTGGTCAGTCCGTTCAAGGGCACCGGCCGCAAGGGGCTGCAACGCTCGATCTTCAATGGCTACACCGACACCGGCGTGGACGAAGGGTTGTCGTGGTCGATGGACGGCTATATCAACGACTTCGGCATCGGCAACCTGGCCGCCGCGCTGGCCGCCACGCCGGATGCGCGCGATCCCTACCAGGCCAGCTACGCCGACGACGCGCGCTACTACCGCAACCGCGCGCTCGACTACGTCAACCTGTTCGAGCCGTCGGTGGGCTTCTTCGTCGGCCGCGATGCCGCCGGTCACTGGCGTTACAACAAGGCCGATTTCGACCCGCTGCGCTGGGGCGGTGATTACACCGAGACCGATGGCTGGAACATGGCCTTCTACGCGCCGCAGGATGGTGCCGGGCTGGCCGCGCTGTACGGCGGTCGCGCCGCGCTGGGGGCAAAGCTGGACAAGTTCTTCGCCACGCCGGGCGTGTTCCATGTCGGCAGCTACGGCAGCACGATCCACGAGATGCTGGAAGCGCGCGACGTGCGCATGGGCCAGTACGGCCACAGCAACCAGCCGTCGCATCACATCATCTACATGTACGACTACGCTGGCGAGCCGTGGAAGGCCCAGGACAAGGTTCGCGATGTGCTGTCGCGGCTGTACGTCGGCAGCCATATCGGCCAGGGCTATCTCGGCGACGAGGACAACGGCGAGATGTCCGCCTGGTACATCTTCAGCGCCGCCGGCTTCTATCCGCTGCGCATGGGCACGCCCGCCTACGTGATCGGCGCGCCCTATTTCCCGCACATGGACATCCGGCTGGAAAACGGCAAGCACATCGTGATCAATGCGCCCGCGGTCAGCGACACCAACCGCTACGTGCAAAGCCTGCGCGTCAACGGCCAGCCGTGGAACAAGCTGACCTTGCCGCATGCCTTGCTGGCGGGCGGCGCCAAGCTCGATTTCGTGATGGGCCCGAAGCCGTCGCGCTGGGGCAGTGATGTGGCCGCGTTGCCGCCGTCGCTCACCACGCACGGCAAGCCGCAGCCGTTGCGCGATCTGCTCGGCCACGGCCAGGCCACCGCCAGCAGCACACCCGCGGTCCCACAGCTGGCTGCGTTGTTCGACCACGACAGCAGCACCGAGGTCGCGCTGCCGACAGGGGCCGTCAACGTGAACTGGCATTACCCGCAGCCGCAGCAGGTGGAGATGCTCACGCTCACCTCCGGCGCCCAGGCCGCGGCACCGTCCGATTGGCAGCTGCAGGCCTCCAGCGATGGTCAGCACTGGCACACGCTGGATACACGGCACGGCGAACGCTTCGCGTGGCCGCTGCAGACGCGCGCCTTCAGCGTGAAAACGCCGGGTCGCTATGCGTATTACCGCGTGAGCTTTGCTCCGTCAGCCAATGGGGTTGCACGCGCGGTAGCGGAAATCCAACTGCTCGGCTACGCCACCGCTTCGCCATAGGGAGTTACGGATAACCGCTTTACTAGCTCGTCATTCCTGCGAAAGCAGGAGGTGCTTTTCAACAGCCGAAGGGCTGGTCACCCAGTGCCTTTGCTACTCAATGCATCAAAGGCACTGGGCCCCAGCTTGACCAGCCCTTCGGCTGTTAAGAGCCGCTGGGGTGATGCAAGTTTTGCGATGTTCCCCATGGAAGTACGCAAAGCACGCCGGATGATCGGTTCGCTGCGCGATTACGATTTTTTCCGCAATGGATCGAGCAGCGACGACAGGCCGTTGTGGTCCAGCTCCAGCATCAATGCCAGCAGCTGGCCCAGCTCGCCGCGCGGAAAGCCCTTGCGCGCGAACCATGCGAGGTAGGCGCCGGGCAGGTCGGCGATCAGACGGCCCTGGTATTTGCCGTAGGGCATGCGCACATTCACCAGTTTGCGCAGGTCTTCCGCTTCCATGGCCGCCCCTACTTCGCGAACAGTTGCGTGCGATCGGCGAACGCCTTGAACTCCAGCGCGTTGCCGCTGGGGTCGAGCAGAAACATCGTGGCCTGCTCGCCAACCTGCCCCGCAAAGCGCACATGCGGCTCGATCACGAAACGCGTGCCCGCCGCCTGCAGGCGTTCGGCCAGCGCCTGCCAGGCATCCATCTCCAGCACCAGCCCGAAGTGACGCACCGGCACATTGTCGCCATCGACGTCATGCGCGGCGGCGGCGCGCACTTCCTCGGGCGCCAAGTGCGCCACGATCTGGTGGCCATGAAAATCGAAGTCGACCCAGCTCTCGCTGGAACGGCCCTCGGGACAACCCAGCAGGTCGCCATAGAACGCGCGCGCCTGCGCCAGCGAGTTAACCGGGAAGGCGAGGTGGAATGGCGGAAGATTGGGCATGGCAGGCAGGCGCAGGGGTGGGAGTGCTGATGATGCCGCATGTGCCGGTTATTGCGGCAGCGTATCGTCCCCGCCTTGAGTCGGTCCATTTGTGGCGCGGCTTATCGGGCGAGGCGATGCCGGTCAACGAGCCAGGCGACGCCCCATGCCAATGCCCCGGCGATGCTGGCCAGGAGACAGGCCCAGATGGGAACGAAGATGAAAGCCAGCGCCGACGTGGAAGAACCCGTCGCCGTGCCATGCCAGTCCAGCCACCAGGCGAGATGAAAAAGCGTCACGAAGAGCGTCGCGACGACGGCGAAGATCGCGCAACCGATCCTGTACGCCGCCAGGCGCGCATGCCGGCCAACCCACAACAGGGCGAAGCCCGCCACCGCAGGTAGTGCATTCCAGATCGCGAACGGGGTGAGCTTGCCCTCGGCGTAAACAACGAAGGCGATGGCGAGCAGGAAGGGCAGCGCGAGAAGGGTGGTCTTCATGGCAAGGCCTCAAGCAAATGGATGCCGGCGTTGGCAGCATAGTGCCTCGACGCGTTCATCCATGCTTCGGCTCGGATATGCGGCCCTCCGGGCCGGCACGACCATCGCTGCTGGATCGGGCGGCGCATCTACGCAAGGTGATTGTGGCGGTTTATACAAAGGTCCGAGTCCGCGGCATCGACTCAACAAGACCGGTTACGGAAATGCAGCCTGACACTCGTTGGATCCGCGCAGCACTGACACGCAGCATTCAACGCCTGACAACACCATCGCCGGCAGTCGCCTGAAAGCCCAAGGCAAAAGCGTCATGCGCCTGGGGTTGACGGGAAGTCTCTTACGGAGTTGTTAGGCCCGAAAAGGGCGCTACGGCAATTTGGGCACATACCAGTTGCCAGTGCTTTGCGCCTAGTGAGCAAGCCTATTGGCTTTGCGCACCCTGGACAAGACGGCGCGTGACGCTTGAAAGCGTTGCGAACAGCAAATGCCAAAGCGGTTGATATCGCGATGGACACAGGCAGCGCGATGGCCATAAACCAAAGCACATATTTGGAGTCCGACTGCAAAAGCACAAAAAACACGACGATGATGAAAATTTGCATGACCGATGCGGGCAAGCCAGCAGACCTAAGTTTGCGGTTTGCATGGATCATTGCGATATGGATTTGTTGAGCGAACGAAGTTCTGTCCATAAGGGCCTAACGTGGCTGTAGAAAAAATGGTGCGGTCAAAGAGTGCTCGAAACACGAGCTAAAATTTGCCTGCAACAGTTCAATTCTGAGTCCATTTCGACCCGCGACTCGCTATTGGACCGCGTACACGGGCATCGTAAATACAAGTTTTCAGGTTGTAGGCTTTTTCTACAGCTTCAACGCTAGAAATAAGCCGCGTGGCGAAGCCACGCGATGCAACAACAAAAAGATGCTGTTCTGACGCCTAACGCTTGAGGTAACAGGCGCAAAGACCGCGTAGCGGGATTTGCGTCCGGTTGACCGACATAGTTAGCTGCGCACCTTTCTCAGATGCATCTTGCTCAACGTAAGCCAACGGACTATGCCTATTACAAAGTACTCTAACAGTAGCCCGGCCGCACTGCCCGAAGCAACCGCGAACCATAACTTTGCACCGCTATACGGCGTGCTGAACACCTCGGATGCGAACAGTAGTGCGATTGCCGCAAACACAATGCCAATTGATACAAGTGTAGTTTGATATTCCCACCGCCGAGGGGCGTACGAAGTATTCGTGCACTCCTGGCACTTGAAGGAGCAGCGTGGCGGACGGAAGGTCCCCGACAAGCCGCAAAGTGCAAGAAATGCGATAGGGACTCGCCGGCTGCAAAATGGGCAAAATTTGTATGGGCGCGACATATCTGTTGGCAGCTAACTTAAATTGAATGACGAAGTGCAACCTATTCCTGCAGCATAAACCCGGTCGTTGGAACTCGTCTGTCGGTTGATGACTACACGAATCAACATATTGGATCGGTGTTGCAGCCTGAACCTGCCGTCTAATCATGCAGCTTTTCGCGCCAGCGTGCCGCGCCGCCGTTTATCCGTGGTGAGAGCGAGGACGATCTCGGAGGTTCGGCGAACCTGATTAGCGACAAGGTTCAGCCGATGCCTCGCCGTTCGCCCTGAGCGTAGGCCCGTAGGGCCGGAGTCGAAGGGTGATCGCGCTGTAGGCGCTTCGACTCCGCTTGCTAACGCAAGCTACGCTCAGCGCGAACGGTCTTTTTTAGCTGAGCATCGTCGCCAATCAGGTCAGCGAATGATTTGCTGCCCCCTCTGGGCCTCCCCGGATGGCTCACTTCGCGTACAAGCCGGACTTTTCCATTGCCGTCAATCGGCTGCCACGCAGCGCCCCCGAGCCCATTCACGCAGCGCCTCGACCTGCTCGGCCATCAGCACGGACAGCGGGCGGGTGCTGCCCAGGGCGGTCAGCAAGGTGGGTTGGTCGAGCCCGCCTTCGCTGGCTGCGGCGTCGTAGAGCGCGCTGACGACGGCTTGTTCGATTTCGGCGCCGGAGAAGCCTTCACTGGCCGCGGCCAGGGCGGGCAGATCAAAGCTGGTGGGATCAAGTTTTCGTTGTTTCAGGTGCAGGGCGAAGATTTGCTGGCGCACCTCGGGGCGTGGCAGGTCGACGAAGAAGATTTCGTCGAAGCGGCCCTTGCGCAGCAGTTCGGCGGGCAGTTCGTGCACGGCGTTGGCGGTGGCGACGACGAATACCTTGCTCTTGCGTTCGGCCATCCAGGTGAGCAGGTAGCCGAGCACGCGGCGCGACACGCCGCCATCCTCGCCGCCGCCGCTGGCCAGGCCTTTTTCGATCTCGTCGATCCACAGCACGCACGGCGCCAGCAGTTCGGTGCTGGCCAGGGCTTCGCGCAGGTTTTTCTCGGTTTCGCCCTGGTACTTGTCGTACAGCGTGCCGAAATCCAGCCGCACCAGCGGCACGCCGAAGCCGCCGGCGATGGCTTTGGCGGCGAGGCTTTTGCCGCAGCCCTGCACGCCGAGCAGCAACACGCCTTTGGGCGGGTCGAGTACGGGATCGGGTGTGGCAGCCAGGAATACGGCACGGCGACGCTGCACCCATTCGCGCACGTGGCTGACGCCGGCGATGTCGGCGAAGCTGGCGGTGGCGTATTCGTAGTGCAGCAGGCCGGAGCGGTTGAGCAGGTCGAACTTCGACTGCATCAGTACCGGCAGATCGGCCTGGCCGAGCGCGCCGTCGTTGTAGATCAGCTTGCGCACGATGCGCCGCGCGTCCGGCGCGGTGAGGCCGAGCAGGTTGCGCACGATGGTGCGCGCGGCCTCGTTGTCCACTTCCAGCTTGCGGCCCTGCTCGCGCTGCCAGGCCACCGCTTCGCCGCGCATGATACCGGCCAGTTCCTTCAGGTCGGGCAGCGACAGTGGCACGCGCAGCGCGAGTGCTTCCAGTTCGTCGGGCAGTTCGATCTTGGCGCCGACCAGCACGAGAGTGTGCGCCGCCGAGCGTTCCCGTTGCACGATTTCGCGCAGCAGGCGCTGGCTCATCGCGTAGCGCAGGAACGGGTGGAAGTCGAACATCAGGTAGATACCGGCCGCTTCGGCGGCGCGGATCGCATCCAGCGTGGTGGTGGCGTCGGGCGCCACCGACTCGGTTTCGGCGGCGAAGTCGAGCCGGCGCAGGCCGTCGGTCAGCGTCCAGCGCCACAGCGGGCGCAGCGACTGCGCGATGACGTGGCGGAAGCATTCCACCACCCGCTGCTCGTCCACCGTTTCGATCACCAGCAGCGGCGTGGCCGCGCGCACCAGCGTAGTCAGATCCTCAAGCTCGCCCATGCGGCCTCCCTGTGAAGTGCGCCACGTTAGCAGAGCGGATGCTGCCGTGGCGTGGCGGTCGGTATAGGCTTGGGGCTTCTCGCTACGGAGTCGCCGCCATGCGCATTGTGTCGTGCCTGCTGTCGATGGTGATGATGTCGATGCTGTTGCCAGTACCGGCGCTGGCTTCGCCGCAGCTCGACAAGCTGGTGTTGCCGAAGGGTTTCCATATCGCGGTGTATTCGGACCAGGTGCCGAATGCGCGCGAGATTGCGCTCGGTGCGAAGGGCACCGTGTTCGTGGGCTCGATGGGCGCCGGCAAGGTCTATGCGCTGACCGACACGAACCACGACGGCCGCGCCGACAAGGTGCGCGTGATCGCCAGTGGCCTGGAAATGCCGGTGGGCGTGGCGTTCCACGATGGCGATCTGTACGTCTCAGCGGTCAGCCGCATCCTGGTGTTGCGCGACATCGAGGACCACCTCGACGACCCGCCGACGCCGCAGGTGGTCTACGACAAATTGCCCACCAAGCGTCACCACGGCTGGAAATTCATCGCCTTCGGCCCGGACAGCAAGCTCTACGTGCCGATCGGCGCACCCTGCAACATCTGCAACCCGGGCAATGGCTACGCCAAGCTGCTGCGCATGAACCCGGACGGCAGCGACGTGCAGGACGTGGCCTACGGCATCCGCAACACCGTCGGCTTCGACTGGCGCCGTGGCTCGCACCAGCTGTGGTTCACCGACAACGGTCGCGACATGCTCGGCGACAACGTGCCCAGCGACGAGTTGAACAGGGTCTCGCACCTGGGCGAAAACTTCGGCTACCCGTTCTGCCACGAAGGCGACATCCTCGACCCGGAATTCGGCAAGGGCCATTCCTGCAAAAACTACACCCCGCCGGTGCTGAAACTCGGCGCCCACGTGGCCTCGCTCGGCATGCGCTTCTACAACGGCCGGCAATTCCCGGCCAGCTATCGCGGCGCCATCATCATCGCCGAACACGGCTCGTGGAATCGCACTCAAAAATCCGGTTATCGCGTGATGACGGTGCGCCTGCATGGCGACAAGGTGGTCTCCTACGAACCCCTGATCACCGGCTTCCAGCAGGATCAGAAAGCCTGGGGCCGTCCTGTGGATGTGCAGCCGCTGCCCGATGGGAGTTTGCTGGTCAGTGATGATTTGGCGGGGGCGGTGTATCGGGTGACATACACACCCTGAGAGTGGGTGTGCTGGCGCACGAGTGTTTTGTTGGATGGCCGGATGCCACTGGTGTGTGCCGTCACCTGTGGTGACGGAGGTTTCGACCGCCTGCCGGTGGCCGAGTCACTTTCTCTCGCTTGCCCGAGAGAAAGTAACCCAAGAGAGGGGCACCCTGCGTTCGCGCCCCCCGGCTCTTCGAGCCGGCGGGTCCGCGCCCGGCTACGGGGGTTCGCCGACAGGGCCTCCTGCCCTGGCGTCGAACTGGCTGGCATCCATGCCAGCCACCCTGCGGGCCTGATCCTCCGCCGCGCGCCGCTCTCGAAGGGAATGAAAAAGCCGCACACCGCAGCGCCAAGCTCGACCACACGCGTCCGCTCTTCCTACCCCTCAGTTGACGGTGACGGCGCGGTGTGGACGCCCGTGTAACAGGAAGAGCCACGCAAGTTCCAAACACCTCGATCGCCAAGGCTTGTAGGGTCGGCGGGTCCCACAGGCCATTTCTCTGGGTTACTTCTCTTTGAGCCAGCAAAGAGAAGTGACTCGGGCGCCGGCAGGCGCTCGAAAGCCCGCCGCAGGCGAGCCCGTCATCGATCACGCTGACACAAGCGAAAGAGCCCCCCGCAGGCGAGCAACCCAACATCACGCCCCACCCACTACGATAAACAAAATCCCAAAAACGGAAGCCCCTCATGCAACTGCAAAGCGACAACTTCCAACACACCCACCCCATCCCCACCCGCAACGCCTTCGGCAAGCCAGGCAAGCCGGTCGAGCTGTCCGACAACCTCAGCCCGCACCTGTTGTGGACGGACGCCCCGAACGACACCCGTTCGTTCGTGCTCACCTGCATCGACACCGACGTGCCCAGTCGTGGCGATGACGTGAACAAGGAAGGCCGCACGGTTCCTGCCGACCTGCCCCGCGTGGAGTTCGTGCACTGGCTGATGGCGAACATTCCGCCCGAGTGCGGCGAGCTGGGCGAGGGTGCCTGCTGCGATGGCATCACCCCGCGCGGCAAGCGCGAACCCTTCGGTCCGCCCGGCAGCGTGCAGGGCAAGAACGATTACACCGGCTGGTTTGCCGGCGATGCCGAGATGGCCGGCGACTACCTGGGTTACGACGGCCCGTGCCCGCCGTGGAACGACAGCATCGTGCACCACTATCACTTCCGCATCCACGCGCTGGACGTGGCCGAGCTCGACCTGCATCCGGGTTTCGATCTGGCCGAGTTGCGCGCGGCGATGGCCGGTCATGTGCTGGCCGAAGCGGAACTGCTGGGCACCTACACGATCAATCCCGCCGCGGCGTGATCGGGCCACGCCGGGGCGGCTGGCCGCCTCCGGGAGCCTGACGGGCTTGAGCTGGCCGCGCTGCTGGGTTATCGACGCGACCCGCCGCGTGATCGCGGGCACGGTTTCTGCGATCGCGTTGCCCGTCCGATGTGGGCGGCGCGTGCAGGCCGGCGCGGACGGCCTTCACGCCCAGCGCGCATGGGTTGTGGGGAAATGGCGGCGTGGAGCGCTTGGGCGGCTCCTGCACTGTCAAGAGGAACCCACCATGCTGCACTACGCCTTGGTCTTTCTGGTGATCGCCATCATCGCCGCGTTGCTGGGCTTCACCGGCATCGCCGGCACGGCGGCATGGATTGCCAAGGTCTTGTTCGTCATTTTCCTGATTCTGGCGGCGATCGCGTTTTTCCGTCGTTCTGGCTGAATGATCGGCCGAGGCGGCACGCCGACGGTGGCGCCAACCCGCTAGAGTGATCCCCTCCCCGACTCCGGAGACAACCATGAGCAAGCAAGTCCAGACGCAGGCCGCCGAGGCCGGCAGCCGCATCGACGAAGGCGCCGCACGCGTCAAGCAGGCGACATCCGACGCGGTGGCCAGCACCAAGGATGCCGTTGATCGCGCTGCCGACCACGTCGAGGAAAGCCTGCACCACGCCACCGACAAGGCTGCCGATGCCGCCAATCGCGCCACCGACAAGGCCAGCGAGCTGGGCGAGCGCGGCCGTGCGGCCTATGACCGCAGCGTGGATCGTGCCGATGAATGGCTGGACCAGGCGCGCGACTACGTGCGCGAAAAACCGGTGCAGTCGGTGGCCATCGCGCTGGGCGCGGGCTGGCTGCTTGGCCGCATCCTGCGTCGCTGACGTGGTGAACGGCACGGGCATGGCGGATGCACGATTCCGTGGCTGAGGACGCGACGGGCACGCCGCCGCCCGGTCCCTCGGCGAGCAAGCCGTCATCGAGCGAGCCGCCCGCCGAGCCAGCACCGTCCCTGCTGGCCGAAGTTGGCCAGTTGGGGCGCGCGGTGCGCAAGTTGTTCGGTGCCCAGTTGCACTTGCTGGCCACCGAACTCGGGCTGGCGCGCAGTGCGGTATCGTGGATGCTGGTGGCGGGGCTGGCGGCCACGGTGGCCGGCGTGGGCCTGGGGCTGACCTTGCTGGGCCTGGTCGGCGTCTTGCTGGCGACATGGTTCGGTTCGTGGACCTGGGCGTTGCTGGTTCTGGCGTTGCTGCAGGCGTTGTTCCTGTTCGGCGCGATCCTGCTGTTCCGGCGCTGCATGCACTGGATGAGCCTGCCCGCCACGCGCAGCGAGTGGCGCGCGATGATGCACGAGACGCTGCGCAGGGCCGATCGGGGCGTGGGTGCCGAATCGAAGCACGAGGGGGAGACGGAACGATGAAGCTGCTCGGGGAATTGACCAAGGTGCGCACCGCGCAGGCGCAGGTGGCGGCGCACCGCGCCGAGCTGGCGACGCCGGCGGCGGCCTTGCTGGCGCGCGGGCATCGCTATCCGCTGGCCACGGTGGGCGCGGCGGCCGGCGCCGGTTTCGTGCTGGGCCAATTGAACGTGCATCCGTTGCGCGTGCCGGGCCTCGGTACGCTGCTCGGTGGCGGTTTCGCCGACATCGTGGCGCATGGCGCTCGCTTGCTGGCCGAACTGGGAGCGGCGGGCGGCGATCCGCAGGCATGAACACGATCGATCCTCCTGGTGCGCCAGCCGTGGCCGCTGGCGGCGACGTGCCCGTGCACGCGGTGGTGCAGGATGTGCAGGATGTCCCGCCTGGCGTGACGCACGTGCGGCGGTTGTCGCACAGCCTGCGCAGCGGTCGTGGCGTGCGCCGCCATCTGCGCGGCATTCGCGTGGTGCTCAATGCGATGCTGCTGCTGGCGTTGCTGTATACCGCCACGATCACCCGCGCGCTGCTGATCCCGCTGGTGCTGGCCGCGTTCATCGGCCTGGCGCTCAATCCCATCGTTGCGTTCGCCGCGCGCCGGCACATTCCGCGCGCGCTGGCGGCCAGCGTGCTGGTGATCGCGCTGATCGGCGGCATCGGCACCGGCATCGGCCTGCTGGCGCAACCGGCGATGGGCTGGTTCCACAATGCCCCGCACGCGATCCGCAGTTTCATTCCCAAGCTGGAACACATCACCCGGCCGCTGGAGGCAGCCAACCGCGCCACCCAGACGCTGGTCAACGGACATCCGACGCGCGCGGTTCCGCATCCGGCCGATGTGGCGATCAGCGCGTGGGACGTGGTGTCCACCGCCCCGAAAGTACTGGCGGCGGTGTTGAGCGTGGTGCTGCTGGTGTTCTTCTTCCTGGTCTATGGCGACACGTTGCTGCGACGGCTGGTCGAGATCGGCCCGGACTTCCGCTACAAGCGCCATGCCGTGTCGATCGTGCGCAGCATCCAGGTCGAGGTGTCGCGCTACATCCTCACCACCACGGTGATCAACTTCACCCTGGGCGCGGTCACCGCAGGCATGCTGTGGCTGCTGCACGTGCCCGATCCGTTGCTGTGGGGCGCGGTGGCGATGCTGGCCAACTTCATTCCCTACGTCGGCGCCATCGTCACCACGACCGTGCTGCTGCTGGTCGGGCTGATCCATTTCGACGCGCTGGGCGGTGCCGTGCTGCCAGCGCTGTGCTTCGCCTGCATCACCGCGTTCGAGGGCAACGTGATCACGCCGATGATCCTTGGTCGGCGCATGCGCGTGAGTCCGATCGCGATCCTGCTCTGGCTGCTGATCTGGGGCTGGCTGTGGGGTGTTCCCGGCGCGCTGCTGGCGGTGCCGATGCTGACCAGCACCAAGCTGATCGCCGAGCACATGCGCGGCTGGGAATGGTTCGCGCTGATGGTGCAGCGGTAGGAGGCATGCTTCGCGACCCATGGGGGGCGCCACACCACGCTCCTGGTTGGATGCCGTGTAGGAGCGCACCCTGTGCGCGATGCTCTTCGTCACGTCGCGGAAAAGCCATCGCGCACAGGGTGCGCTCCTACAGGGGGTACGGGGTTTTCGAGCTGTACGGCAACGGGTGGTTGCTGGCTACCAGTCGATCCGTTGGCCATCGCGGAACAGCCTGCCATTGACGCCGGGTTCGGGAAGACACGCAGCCCACACGATGCCGGCGGCGCCTTGTTCGACGGGCCGTCCGCCGCTGCCGCCGAGGTCGGTGGCGACCCAGCCGGGGCAGACCGCGTTGACCAGGATGCCGCTGCCGGCCAGCTCGGTGGCGAGGGTGCGGGTGAAGGCGTTCAACGCGGCCTTGGATACGCGGTAGGCGGGATAGCCGATGGCATCCGGCGCACCGGTGGCGCAACCGCTGGTGACGTTGACGATGCGGCCGTAGCCGTGCCGGCGCATCAGCGGCAGCAGCGCGCGGCACAGGCGCCACGCGCCGAGCAGATGGGTGTCGAGCGCGGCTTGTACCGTGGCGACGTCCACGCTTTCGGCGCGGGCAGTCGCGTCCAGATGGCCGCCGGCGTTGTTCACCAGCACGTCGAGGCGGCCGTACTTGCGTTCGATCAGTGCGGCCACGGCGTCGACCTGTTCCGGCCGATCCACGTCGAGCGTCACCGGGACCACCGCGCCCGCATGGCCGGCCAGCAACTTCGCCGCCTGCTTGCCTTTGGCAGGATCGCGCGCACCGAGCAACACGGTGTAGCCGCGTTCGGCCAGCTGGCGCGTCACCTCGAAACCCAGCCCGCGGTTGGCGCCGGTGACCAGGGCCACGCGGTGCGTGGGCGAGATCGACGACGCGTCCGTGGCTTCCGCCAGCTGCGGCGTGCGCGTCGCGGTCATGGCACGCTGGCCACGGCCGGTTGCGCCACCTTGCTGCACCGTTCGTCGCCGCAGGCTTGCCAGCCGCCGCCCAGCGCCTTGTACAGCGCCACCGCGCGGGTGTCGATGGCGGCTTCGCCCTGGGCCAGCGCATCCTCGGCGGCCAGTTGCACGCGCTGGGCGTCGAGCAGTTCGAGGAAGCCGGTGGCGCCTTCCTTGTAGCGGATGCGCGCGAGGTCGGCGGCGCGGCGGCTGTGGCTGGCCTGGTCGATCAGTTTTTCCACGCTGGCGTGCTGCTGGTTGTAGCCGACCACCGCGTTGTCGACGTCCTCGATCGCTTCCAGCACGGTGCGCTGGTAGTTCGCCTGCGCCGCATCGGCGCGGGCTTCGCTGGCATGCAGGTTGGCGCGCACGCGCTGCACGTTGAGCCCGTTCCAGGTGATGCTCGGCGTGAGCGACCAGGCCCGCGTGGACGGACTGCCGAAGTCATTGCTGCGCCCGGCGAGGAAACCGAGGAAGCCACCCAGCGAGATGTGCGGGAAGAAATCCGCCTTGGCCACACCGATGCGCGCAGTGGCAGCGGCGTACTCGCGTTCGGCCGCGCGCACGTCGGGTCGGCGCGCCAGCACGTTGCCGGCATCGCCGATCGGCAGCACGGTGTCGATCGGGTGGAAGGTGCCCGGCGACACGTCCACGTCCAGTTCGCCAGGACGTTCGCCCAGCAGCACGGCCAGGCGGTACTCGCTGGCGTGCGCCTGCATGTCGAGCAGCGGCAGTTGCGCTTGCACCGCATTCAACTGGGCGCTGGCGCTGGCCAGATCCTGGTCGGAGGCAGTGCCCACGTCGACGCGGGCACGGATCACCTTCAGCGTGTCTTGCTGGTTGGCGATGTTGCGCTGGGCGATGGCTTGCCGCTGCTGGGTGCCGCGCAGTGCGAAGTAATTGCGCGCCACCTCGGCGAACAGGCTGACCTGCGCGTCTTGCAGCGCCGCTTCGCTGGCACCGAGATCGGCGCCGGCAGCCTGCACCGAACGCCGCACGCCGCCGAACAGATCCAGTTCCCACGAGGCATCGAAGCCGGCCTGGTAACTGGTGGTGGTCACGCGCTGGTCAGTGAAGCCGGGCTGCTGCTCGCGGCTGCGGCTGTAACTGATGCCGGTGTTGATGGTGGGCCACTGCTGCGACTTCGCACCGCCGAGCAGCGCGCGCGATTCGGCCAGCCGCGCCACCGCGATGCGCAGGTCGAGGTTGTTCGCCGCGGCCTTCTGGATCAGCGCGTTCAGCGTGGGATCGTTGAACTGCTTCCACCATTGCGCCTGGAACTGCGTGGCGCTTTCGCGCGCGGCGTCCGTACCTTGCACCTGGATCGGCGCGGTGTGCGGCGTCTGGTAGTTCGGCCCCACGCTGGCGCAACCGGCCAGCGCGAGTGCGGCGAACAGCACGGTGTTACGAATCAGCGATGTCATCTCAGTGGCCCTCCAGCGCCGGCAGTGCGTCGGTCTGCGCGCGCTTGCGCGCCTCGCGACGTTCCACCAGCGCGCGGATCAGTACGTAGAACAGCGGGGTGTAGATCAGTCCGAAGATGGTCACGCCGAGCATGCCGGAGAACACCGCCACGCCCATCGCGTGACGCATTTCCGCGCCGGCGCCGTGCGAGGTCACCAGCGGCACCACGCCCATGATGAAAGCGATCGAAGTCATCAGGATCGGGCGCAGTCGCAGGCGTGCCGCTTCCAGTACCGCTTCGTGGCGGCTCATGCCTTCCAGCTGCATTTCGCGGGCGAACTCGACGATCAGAATCGCGTTCTTGCACGCCAGTCCGACCAATACGATCAAGCCGATCTGGGTGAAGATGTTGTTGTCGCCGCCACTCAGCCACACGCCGGCAATCGCGGACAAGAGCACCATCGGCACGATCAGGATCACCGCCAGCGGCAGCGACCAGCTTTCGTACAGCGACGACAGCACCAGGAACACCAGCAGCACGCACAGCGGGAACACCAGGATCGCAGTGTTGCCGGCCAGGATCTGCTGGTAGGTCAGCTCGGTCCACTCGTAGCTCATGCCGTTCGGCAGGTGCTGCGCCGCCAGCGCTTCCATCGCCGCCTGCGCCTGGCCGGAACTGAAGCCCGGCGCGGGCCCGCCGTTGATCTCGGCGGTGGGGTAGCCGTTGTAGTGCTGCACGCGGTCCGGGCCGGCGCCGCGCTTGACGGTGACGAACGAACCCAGCGGCACCATGTCGCCCTTGGCGTTGCGCGTCTTCAGCTGGCCGATGTCCGCCAGGTCATGGCGGAACGCCGGCTCGGCCGACACGTTCACCTGGTAGGTGCGGCCGAAGCGGTTGAAGTCGTTGACGTACAGCGAGCCCAGGTAGGCCTGCATGGTCTGGTACACGTCGGACAGGTTCACGCCCTCGGCCTTGGCCTTCTCGCGGTCCACGTCGGCGTCCACCTGCGGCACGCTGACCTGGAAGCTGGAGAACAGCCCCGCCAGTGCCGGCGTCTTGCGGCTGGCCGCGATCAGGTTCTGGGTCTGCTTGTACAACTCGTCGAAGCCGAGCTGGCCGCGGTCCTCGATCTGGATGCGGAAGCCGCCGATCGTGCCCAGCCCCTGTACCGGCGGCGGCGGGAAGATCGCGATGTAGGCATCCTGGATGGCCGCGAACTTCTGGTTGAGCGTGGCCGCGATGGCGCCGGCCGACAGCGAGGGGTCACGCCGATCCTCGAACGGCTTCAGCGTCACGAACACGATGCCCGAGTTCGGCGAGTTGGTGAAGCCGTTGATCGACAGGCCGGGGAAGGCCACCGCGTGTTCCACGCCCGGCTGCTTCAGCGCGATTGCGCTCATCCGTTCGATCACGTCCTGCGAGCGATCGAGCGAGGAGGCATCGGGCAGTTGCGCGAAGGCCACCAGGTACTGCTTGTCCTGCGCCGGCACGAAACCGGTCGGCACGTGGGCGAAGCCGAACCAGGTCAGCGCGATCAGCCCGGCGTACAGCAACAGCGCGGCCGGGCCCTTGCCCTGCAGGCGGCGGGTACCTTCGACGTAGCGTTCCGAACCACGATGGAACATGCGGTTGAACGGATGGAACAACCAGCCCAGGCCGCGGTCGAGGATGCGCGTGAGGCGATCCTTCGGCGCGTCGTGCGGCTTCAGCAGGATCGCCGCCAGTGCCGGGCTCAAGGTCAGCGAGTTGAACGCGGAGATCACCGTGGAGATCGCGATGGTGATCGCGAACTGGCGGTAGAACTGGCCGGTCAGACCGCTGATGAAGGCGGTGGGGATGAACACCGCGCACAGCACCAGCGCGGTGGCCACGATCGGCCCGGTCACTTCGTGCATGGCCTTGCGCGTGGCTTCCTTCGGCGACTGGCCGAGCGCGATGTGCCGCTCGACGTTTTCCACCACCACGATGGCGTCATCCACCACGATGCCGATCGCCAGCACCATGCCGAACAGCGACAACGCGTTGAGCGAGAAGCCGATCAGGTACATCACCGCGAACGTGCCGACCAGCGACACCGGCACCGCGATCAGCGGAATCACCGAGGCGCGCCAGGTCTGCAGGAACAGGATCACCACCAGCACCACCAGCAGGATCGCTTCCAGCAACGTGTGCGCCACCGCCTCGATCGAACCGCGCACGAACACCGTGGGATCGTAGACGATGCGGTAGTCCACGCCCTGCGGGAAGGTCTTCTTCAACTGCGCCATGGTGGCGCGCACTTCGTTGGAGATGTCGATGGCGTTGGAGCCGGGCCGGGCAAAGATCGGCAGCGCCGCCGCCGGCTGGTTGTCGAGCAGGCTGCGCAGCGCGTACTGGTTCGAGCCCAGCTCGACCCGCGCCACGTCGCCCAGGTGCACCACGCTGCCGTCCGCGTCGGTGCGCACGATGATGTTGCGGAAGTCGTCCACGCTGCTCAGGCGGCCCTGCGTGTTGACGTTGAGCTGGAACGCGGAGTTGTTCGGCCCCGGCGGCGCATTCAGCGCACCGGCGGCGACCTGCACGTTCTGCTCGCGGATCGCGTTCACCACGTCACCGGTGGTGAGGCCGCGCTGGGCCAGCTTGTCCGGGTTCAGCCACACGCGCATCGAGTACTCGCCGGCGCCGAACACCTGCACGTCGCCCACGCCGTTCAACCGGGTCAGCACGTCCTTCACGTGCAGGCGCGCGAAGTTCGACAGGTACAGCATGTTGTAGCGATGGTCGGGCGAGACCAGATGCACCACCATGGTCAGGTCGGGCGAGCTTTTCTGCGTGGTCACGCCGAGCCGCTGCACCTCGTCGGGCAGGCGCGGCAAGGCCTGCGCCACGCGGTTCTGCACCTCGACCTGGGCGTTGTTGAGATCGGTGCCGAGGGCGAAGGTCACGGTCAGCGTCATGCTGCCGTCGCTGGTCGCTTGCGAGGACGTGTACAGCATGCCTTCGACGCCGTTGATCTGTTCCTCCAGCGGCGTGGCGACGGTTTCGGCGATCACCTTGGGGTTGGCGCCGGGGTAGCTGGCCTTCACCACCACGGTGGGCGGTACGACCTCGGGGTATTCGCTGATCGGCAGCTGGAACACCGCAATGCCGCCGGTAATCAGCAACAGCAGCGACAGCACGGCGGCCATGATCGGCCGATCGACGAAAAACTGGGCAATGTTCTTCATGGGGTTACCTTGGGGTCACGTCGTGCGGGTCCTTCCTTCTCCCGTCGGGAGAAGGTGCCCGCAGGGCGGATGAGGGTTCGGCGAAGCTTTCGAGGCGGCGCGCGGGCCGTACCCTCACCCGCCTGCCGGCACCCTCTCCCGGGGGGAGAGGGATGCAATAGGCGATGCAGCGGCGCCATGGTTGGCCTGCGCAGTGTCCGCATCGCGGGAAGCCGGCGCGGTCGCTTCCACCAACGCCTTGTCGCGTGCGTTGAGCCGATAGGTCATGGCCACCAGCTGCGGATTCACCTCGACACCGGGACGCACATGCTGCAGGCCGTTCACCACCACCTTGTCGCCGGCTTTCAGGCCGTTCTCGACCACGCGCAGCCCATCGACCAGCGGGCCGGTGCTGATGCGCCGGTATTGCACCTTGTGCTCCTTGTCGACCACGTAGACGAACTGGTTGCCGAGGTCGGTGCCGACCGCGCGGTCGTCGATCAGCAGGCGCGGTTTCGGTTGGCCGCTTTGCAGGCGCACGCGGGCGTACAGGCCGGGAGTGAACAGGCCGTCGTGGTTGTTGAACACCGCGCGCAGCCGCATCGTGCCGGAATCGACGTGCAACTGGTTGTCGACGAAATCGAGCTGGCCCGCATGCGGGTAGCCACTTTCGTCGGTCAACTCCATCGCGGCGCCGATGTGCGCGACGTGGCCGCCCTGGCGAGCCTTGGCGCGCAGGTGGTCGAGCTTCAGCCAGGTCTGTTCGTCCACGTCGAAATACACGTAGACCGGATTCACCGAGACCACGCTGGTCAGCACGTCGGCGCTGGAAACCAGGTTGCCGGGGGTGACGCGCACATTGCTGACGCGGCCGTCGATCGGCGCGCGCACCTGGGTGAAGCCGAGATTCAACTGCGCCGATGCCAGCGCCGCGTTGGCCGCCGCGAGTGCGGCCTGTGCGCTTTGCGCAGCGGTGGTCTGGCGGTCGGCCTCGGCCTTGGCGATGGCATGCTGGGCGAGCAGGCGCGTGGCGCGGCTGGCGTCGTCACGGGCCAGTTTCAGCGCGGCACGGGCCTGGTCGCGCTGGGCGGCGAGCCGGTCGACCTCGGCCTGGAATGGGCGCGGGTCGATGCGGAACAGCACGTCACCCTTGTGTACCAGGGCGCCTTCCTTGAAGGCCACCGCGTCGACGTAGCCGCCCACGCGCGGACGTACCTGCACGGTATCGACGGCCTGCACGTGGCCGGTGAATTCGGCGCTGTCGCTGACCGAACGCAGCAAGGCGGGGGCCACGGTGACGTCGGGCGGACCGCCGGCGGCCGCCTGGGCATGGCTTTCGCCGTGGCTGCCGAGCAAGGCCCAGCTGCCGGCGACGGCCACCACGACGAGGCCGGCAAGGATCAGTTTCTTCTTCATTGTCACGCTCCGGGGAGTGGGGCCGTGCGGCAACGCAGCACGGTGGGGGCGTGATAATATAAATACTGTACGGTACAGTTAACCCCTTTCGAGCGCACACCAATCGTGACTGCGAGTCACGAATGACACGACGGTGACAGGTATGGAAGACTTCTCGGCAATATCCAGCTTCGTTCGCGTGGTCGAAGCGAAGAGTTTTGCGGCCGCCGCCGCCCAGCTCGGCATGACGCCGTCCGGGGTCAGTCGGGCGGTGTCCCGGCTGGAAGAACAGATCGGCGTTCGCCTGCTGTTCCGCAGCACGCGGGCGCTGCGACTTACCGACGACGGCGAATCATTCTACCAGCGCTGCAAGGACATTCTGGCTGACCTGGGCGAGGCGGTGGAGGCGTTGAACTACGCCCGCACCAAGCCCAAGGGCAAGCTGCGCGTGGCGGTGAACGTGTCGGTGGGTCGGGCGGCGTTGATCCCCAACCTCGCCGAGTTCGAAGCGCGCTTTCCCGATATCCGGCTGGAGCTGTCGATGAGCGACCGCAACATCGGCCTGATCGAGGAAGGCATCGACTGCGCGATCCGCATGGGCGAGCTGGAAGATTCCAACCTGATCGCGCGCAAGCTCGGTTATTTCAGCAACGTGCTGTGCGCGTCACCGAGCTACCTCGAACGCCATGGCGCTCCCGTCAGCATCGACGATCTCAAGCAGCACCACTGCATCAACTACATCTATCCCACCAGCGGCCGCCCCTACCAGTGGCAGTTCGACACGCCGGACGGGCGCATCGCGCTGGATATCGACGCGCACCTGCTGATCAACGACGGCGAGTCGGTGATTCAGGCCGCCATCGCCGGGCTGGGCATCATCCAGACGCCGCACTGGCTGGCTGCCAGCGCGATCGGCTACGGCAAGCTCAAGGTGATCATGGAAGACACCATCTCCACCGGCTCGCCGGTGTGGATCGTCTACCCGCAGAAGAAGCACCTGTCGGCGCGCGTGCAGGCCTTCATCGAGTGGGTGCACGAACTGTTCCAGCGCACCAACGTGCCGGCATGCCGGATGGGCATGGTATTGCCCGGTGCCGGCGTGATGCCGGCGCCCGGAAAGGGCGTGCTGGCGGCTGGGGCCGGTCGCTGAACGGACGCGGGGCGCCGGCCATGCCGCGCGATCAAAGCCGCAGCCGTCGATACAACGTGCTGCGGCTGACCCCGAGTCGGCGCGCGGCATCGGACACGTTGCCGCTGCAGGCGTCCAGGGCGGCCTGCATGGTTTCCTGCGCCAGGGTGTCGAGCCGGGGCACCGCGTGCGGGTGGCTGATGCTTGGCGCGGTCGTGCCGGTGGGCGGCGGCTGGTGCATGAACCCGGGCAAGTCGGCGGGCGTCACCGTGGTACCCGGTTCGGCCAGGGCAAGCAGGGATTTCAGTACGCCGAGCAGTTGTCGCACATTGCCGGGCCAGGGATAGTCCGACAGCTGCGCGAGAGCCTCCGGCGCCAGCGTGACGCGCGCTGCTTCGGTGCCCGGCTGTTGCCAGAGCCAGGCGATCAGCGCGGCACGGTCGGCGCGTTCGCGCAACGGCGGCAGCATGATGCTGGACTGGGCGATGCGGTAGTAGAGATCGGCGCGGAAGCGTCCGGCGGTAACGTCGGCGTCCAGCTGCCGCAGGGTGGCGGTGATCAACGCGAAATCCACTTTCACCGGGCTGCCGCCGCCCAGCGGAGTCACTTCGCGTTCCTGCAGCACGCGCAGCAGGCGGCTCTGCAGCGGCGCCGGCATGTCGCCGATCTCGTCGAGGAACAGCACGCCGCCGTCGGCCTCGCGCAGCAGGCCCGGCGCGCCGGTGCGCCGGGCGCCGGTGAATGCGCCGGCCTGGTAACCGAACAGTTCGGACTCGATCAGGCTTTCGGGCAGGGCGGCGCAGTTGATCGCGACGAAGGGGCCATGGGCGCGGTGGCTGCGCCGGTGCAGTTCGCGCGCCCACACTTCCTTGCCGGTGCCGGTCTCGCCCTGCAGCAGCAGCGGAATGTCGGCGTCGAGCAGGCGCGCGCCGCGGACCAGCTGCGCTTCCTGCGCTGCATCGAAGAAGGTCGTCGGCGCGGCGGGCGTAGCCGGCCGGCTCGGCGGCAGCGTTCCCGTGACCGCAATACGCCTGCCGTCGCCGCCCTGGCGCCGGGCGTGGAAGATCTCGCCGCCGGGGCCACGCAGCGCGACCACCTGGTGGCACGGCGGCTTGGCTGAGTCGAACAGCTCGTCATAGCGGCGGCGGCCCAGTTCGCTCCAGTCCAGCCCCAGCATCTGGATCGCGTGCCGGTTCGCCGCCACCAGCCGCTGCTCCTCGAACACCAGCACGCCTTCGCGCGGCGTGTCGAGCAGGGCCGTGTCGAAGTGCAGGCGGATGACATCGCGGCCGGCTGTCTCGCGTTCCAGCAGGCGCCGTTCGATCTGGCCAACCGCCAGCTGCACCATGCCCAGCGCATGCGTGTGATGCACGCTCGATTCGCCCGAAATGTCGAGCAGCCCGATGGCGCGGCCCTGGCCGTCCAGGATCGGCGAGGCCGAGCAGCTCAGCAGGCGATGCGCGCCGAAGTAGTGCTCGGCGCCGCGCACTTCCACCGGCCGCCGCTCGTGCAGCGCCGTGCCGATGGCGTTGGTGCCGATGAAGTTTTCGCTCCAGCTGACGCCGGGACGCAGCGCCACCCGTGCGGCCTTGTCCAGGAACCCGGTGCTGCCGCGGGCCTCGACGATGGTGCTGTCCGGCGCGGTGAGGATGACGATGCTGTCGCAGGTATGCGCGTCCGAGTAGAGCAGTTCCAGTTCCGGCTTGCACAGGCGGATCAGCGCCTCGTTGCGGTCACGCAATTCGCACAGCGAGGGTTGTTCGGGCGGTTCCAGCTGCAGCTGCCGATCGGGAACCAGGCCCAGCGCGCGGCAGCGCCGCCACGAGGCGAGGATGGTTTCGCCCACCAGCCCTTGCGGGTTCGTGCCGGCTTCGAAGAAGCGTTGGCGGGCGGTGCTGATGGCCTGGCGCGGTGGCAGCGGCATCGGATGTGTCTCCGGTCGGTTGTCGCAAATTGCGACAGTGATCCACGAGCTGTTTCTCCACACAACAACGATTCGGGGTCGGTTTGCAAGTGACGGCCCTGCGTTGATCTGTTGCGCCGCGCAATAAAAACATCGATTCGTGATTTTGCTGTGCCGTATGGCATGCGGCAGTGCAGTAGCTGCAGGTACACATCGGCGGTTGGCACAGCCCTTGCGACGTGGATGGACGTCCAAACCAACACGGAGCACGACCCATGACCCGACTCGAGCAGCAGCACCTTCCGGTGCAGGTTCCCTTCAAGCAGCGCTACGACAACTACATCGGCGGGCGCTGGGTGCCACCGGTCAACGGCCGGTATTTCGAGAACATCACGCCGATCACCGGCAAGCCGTTCTGCGAGATCTCGCGTTCGGACAAGGAGGATGTCGAGGCGGCGCTGGATGCCGCACATGCCGCCAAGGACGCCTGGGGCAAGACTTCGGTCGCCGAGCGCGCGCGCATCCTCAACCTGATCGCCGACCGCATGGAGCAAAACCTCGAGCTGATTGCGCATGCCGAGACCTGGGACAACGGCAAGCCGATCCGCGAGACGCTGAATGCCGACATCCCGCTGGCGATCGACCACTTCCGCTACTTCGCCGGTTGCATCCGCGCGCAGGAAGGGGGCATCGGCGAGATCGACCATGACACCGTCGCCTATCATTTCCACGAGCCGCTGGGCGTGGTCGGCCAGATCATCCCGTGGAACTTCCCGCTGCTGATGGCGGCGTGGAAAATGGCCCCGGCGCTGGCAGCCGGCAACTGCGTGGTGCTGAAGCCTGCCGAGCAGACCCCGGCCAGCATCCTGGTCTGGGCCGAGCTGGTCGGCGACCTGCTGCCTCCCGGCGTGCTCAACATCGTCAACGGTTTCGGCCTGGAGGCGGGCAAGCCGCTGGCTTCCAGCAACCGCATCGCCAAGATCGCCTTCACCGGCGAAACCACCACCGGCCGGCTGATCATGCAGTACGCCAGCCAGAACCTGATCCCGGTGACGCTGGAGCTGGGCGGCAAGTCGCCGAACATCTTCTTCGACGATGTGGCCTCGCGCGACGACGATTTCTTCGACAAGGCGATCGAGGGCTTCGTGATGTTCGCGCTGAACCAGGGCGAGGTGTGCACCTGCCCCAGTCGCGCGCTGGTGCACGAGTCGATCTACGGAAAGTTCATGGAGCGTGCGCTGGAGCGCGTGGCGGCGATCAAGCAGGGCAACCCGCTCGATCCCTCGACCATGATCGGCGCGCAGGCGTCCAGCGAGCAGTTGGAGAAGATCCTGTCCTACATCGATATTGGCAGGCAGGAGGGCGCCAAGGTGCTGGCCGGCGGCACGCGCGCGGTGCTGGGCGGCGAGCTGAAGGACGGCTACTACGTCAAGCCGACGGTGTTCCAGGGTCACAACAAGATGCGCGTCTTCCAGGAAGAGATCTTCGGCCCGGTGCTGTCGGTCACCACCTTCAAGGACGAGGACGAGGCGTTGTCGATCGCCAACGACACGCTATACGGCCTCGGCGCCGGCGTGTGGAGCCGCGAGGCCAACCGCTGCTACCGCTTCGGCCGCGCCATCCAGGCCGGCCGCGTGTGGACCAACTGCTACCACGCCTACCCGGCGCATGCCGCGTTCGGCGGCTACAAGCAGTCCGGCATCGGCCGCGAGACGCACCGGATGATGCTCGACCACTACCAGCAAACCAAGAACCTGCTGGTCAGCTACTCGCCCAAGAAACTGGGTTTCTTCTAGCAAGCGTCTGCACGGCCGTCCCTCGGATGGCCGCGCGCCGATGTGCGTGGGAACGCTGTACGCCATGGATGGCACCGAGTAGCGGGGAACGGCCTGATCAGGGGACGTGCAGGCGGCGCGCTGCACGACAAGGCCGAAGTCGCCGCCAGATGTCTGTCCCGGTCCGCAAGGACCCACTTGACCATCGATATGCGACGGATCGGATGGCAGCCGGATCGTCGCGCCGAATTGGGGAGGGGATTCATGAAAAACGCAACAACATCGACGATACGAAAGCACGGCCGCGCGCCTGGGGGGCGCCGATGCGGCCTCGCCCTGGCCATCGCGCTCGCGGGATGTCCTCTCGCGGCCAGCGCGACCTCGTTCAGCGCCAATGGCTGGACCGTTGACTTCAGCGGTTTCGCCAACGGTTTCTACACGGTCACGAGCTGCTCGGGCGACACCGTGGGCGGCACCGCACTGGCCGGCAAGACGCTTGGCTGCGGCGGCCAGAAGGATCGCACCACGATCGGCAATGGCCTGTTGCCGAACGAGCTGATCACCAGGATCACCACGACCCAGGACGGCTACGACCTGGGGGCCGAGGTCGGCCTGGCGGTACCCATCGCCACCTCGAACGCGCTGTCGGCGAACAGCGGCGTCGATGTTCGCCAGGCGTATTTCACGGTGGGCACCACTGGCTTTGGCACGGTCAAGCTCGGCCGCGACTACGGCATCTTCGGGCTCAACGCCACCCTCACCGACATGACCTTGCTCGGCGCTGGTGCACCGGTCCAGGCCACCCAGCGCGGCCGGGTCGCGCTGGGCCACATCGGCGCGGGCTACACCTACGTCGGCAGCTACAGCCAGATCACCTACACCTCGCCCAGCATGTCGGGCTTCACCTTCACCGGTGGCGTATTCAGCCCGGTCGACAACACCGGCATCTACGACTCGCGCACCGACCCGCAGGTCCAGGTGCAGCTCAGCTACGCCAGTGGCGGATTCAAGGGTTGGGTGGGTGCGAAGCAGCAGAAATTCTACGCGGCCGGGGCCACGCCCGACAGTTTCAACATGACCCTGGGCGAGATCGGCGCCAGCTACACGGCCAACGGCTTCGGCCTGCTCGCCAACATACAGGCCGGTCGCGGCCTGGGCATCCTCACCGACGGCGACCAGGGCAACGTCACGGGCGTCAACTACCTGTTGCAGGGCAGTTATCAGCTCACTCCGAAACTGAAGCTCGGCCTGAGCGGTGGCATCAGCCGCAACCGCAAGGATCTCGTCAGCGCCGGGGATTTCAAGTCCAACAGCAACGTCACGGCCGGCGTCTACTACGCCCTCACCAAGAGTGTGACCCTCGACGTGGAACTGAGCCAGACCCGTTCGAAGGATTTCCTCGGCAACAACGAGCGCATGAACGGCTTCTCGGCCGGCGGCATCATTTTCTTCTGACCGCAAGCAACCCATCTGACCATGGAGACTCCGATGACTCTCTCGAAAACGCTGTGCAAGACCAGCCTGTGCCTTGCCGTCATGGCCCTCACCGGCGCGGCGTATGCCGCGACGCAGGCGGCCGCCCCCGCGTACCCGACCGTGACCAATGCAAGACTCGACAACGCCACCAGCGACAACGGCTGGCTGATGTACCGACGCGACTACAAGAGCAACGGCTATGCGCCGTTCAAGGAGATCAACACCGGCAACGTCAGTGGCCTGAAGCAGGTATGGGACTACACGAGTACCTACAAGCAGGGTCACGAAGCCCCGCCTATCGTCAATGGCGACTACATGTTCGTCACCACGCCCAAGGACGAGTTGCTGGCTTTCCAGGCGACGACCGGCAAGTTGCTGTGGAAGTACCAGCACGACCTTTCGCAGGTGGGGCTGAAGACGGTGTGCTGCGATGTCGTCAATCGTGGCGTCGCGCTGCACGGTGACGAGGTGTACATGGCGACCCTCGACAATTACGTGGTGGCGCTCGACGCGAAGACCGGCAAGGTGGAGTGGAAGAAGCAGATCATCGCGCCCGACATCGGTTACGCGATGACCCTGGCGCCGCTGGTGGTCAAGGACAAGGTGGTCGTGGGCCTGTCCGGCGGCGAGTACGGCGCTCGCGGGCGCATCGTCGCGTTGAATGCGAAGACCGGCAAAGTGGTGTGGACGAGCTACACGATTCCCGCTCCCAACCAGCCGGGTGGCGACACCTGGCCGAAAGGCGCCTACAAGACCGGTGGCGGCGGCGCGTGGCTAACCGGCACCTACGACCAGGAGACCAACACGCTGTTCTGGGGCGTCGGCAACCCCGGGCCGTGGCTGGCGACCCTGCGTCCGGGCCTGAACCTGTACACCGATTCCGTGATCGCGATGGATCCCGCGACCGGCAAGATCAAGTGGCACTACCAGTACACGCCCCATGACACCTGGGACTACGACGGCACCAACGAGACCGTGCTCACCGACATCAGCTACCAGGGCAAGTCGTACAAGGCATTGGTTTCGGCCAGCCGCAACGGCTGGTTCTACGCGATCGATCGCACCGACGGCAAGCTGATCTATGCCAAGCCATTCGTCACCGCGACCTCGGTCAACGGCATCAAGGACGGCCAGATGACCACCGACGAGGCGATGCGCCCGGCGATCGGCAAGCAGGTGTTCACCTGCCCGAGTTTCCTTGGCGGCAAGAACTGGTGGCCGATTTCGGTCGATCCGGAAACCCACATGGCTTACGTGCCGGCGATGCACACGTGCATGACCATCAGTGGTACGACGGTTTCGTACAAGGCTGGCCTGCCGTTCCTCGGCGAAACGTTCAATGTCACCGCCGACCCGAAGTTCAAGGGCCAGTGGGGGGACGTGATCGCCATCAATCTCGACACCGGTGAGCCGGCATGGCACCACCCGTCGGCGTTGCCGTGGAACGACGGCATGCTGAGCACCGCCGGTGGCCTGGTGTTCTCGGGCAGTGCGGACGGCTACCTCTATGCGTTCGATGCGAAGACCGGCAAGGTGTTGTGGAAGAGCCCGCAGATGACGTCCGGTGTCATCGGCGTACCAAGCACGTGGAAGGTCGACGGCAAGCAGTACGTGTCGCTCTGGGCGGGCTGGGGCGGTGCCACGCCGATCTGGGGCGGCGACATGGCCAAGGATCCCGCCGTCAAGCGCATCCCGCTCGGCGGCCACCTCTACGTGTTCTCACTCTGACCTGGAGCCCATGATGACCAGACAGCCATATCGCTTGCTTGTGCGTGGCGCATGGCTGGTCGCGGCTGCCACCGTACTCCTGTACGGTGGCAGTGCAGCGGCTGCCGAACTTTCCGTATGCATCGACAGCAGCAGCCCGGTCGCCGCGATCGACGCCCATCTCGCGCGCGCGATCGCCGCACACGAGCATGCGCAGTTGCGGATACATCGATTCGACAGCAGCGACGGAGACGACGCCTTCAGCCTGAAGGACTTCGGCAAGTTGACCCGCCAGGAGTGCGAACTGGTGCTGGGGTTCCCGATCGACACTGACGCGCAAGACGTGGCGCTGGGCGGCTTGCAGGCCACCTCGCCGTATGGCCACACGGGGTTCGTGTTGGTAACGCCGGGCAGCAGCAAGGTGGCGTCGCTCGGCCAGTTGCCCAAGGGCACCAGAGTGGGCGTGGCCTACCTGACCACGCCGAACATCTACTTTGCCGAACATCCCGGTCTGCAGGCGGATGTGACCCTGACGACGGATGCCGCGCTCAAGGCGCTCGCCACGCATGTTGACGGTGCGGCGATGGTGTGGAAGCCGGCCGCGACGAGATACCTGGCGGAGCAGCACCTCGACGGCCGCCTCGAAATGCACGCGTTGGACGAACCGCACGCCCGCTTCAACCTGGTGGCGCTGTACGACAAGGACCATGCCGCGGCTGCCGCCGCGTTCGAGCGTGCGATCGCGGCAATGCAGGCCTCGGGCGAGTTGCGGCGCCTGCTCGCTCCTTATGTCGAGGTCGGTGCGTTGCCCGTGTCATCGCGCGGGAGCTCGGCGATGGCGGGCCGTCCCCGCTACCACGCGCGTGCCGCCGGTGCCGGACGCCGGTGTGCGACGAAGGGCGCCGGTGCCACCGCGAAGACTTCTGCGCCCCCCGCCCTGTACACGGAGGCGCAGGCGACCGGTGGCAGGCAGAAGTTCCTCGACAACTGTGCGCAATGCCACGGCCAGGATCTCGAAGGCATGGCGGGTCCCGCGCTGAAAGGGCCGAATTTCGCCTCGGTCAAGTCCAATTTCCATGTGGGGGACATCTTCACCATCGTTACGCACAACATGCCGGCAACCCAGCCGGGAAGCCTTCCACGCCAGGATTACGTCGAAATCATGGCATTCCTGCTGCAGCAGAACGGTTATCCGGCGGGTGGCAGCACGCTGACCTACGACGAAACGATGCAGTCCAAGGTGCCGTTCATCTACCGGGGAAAATGAGCGCCAGCCTTGCTCGAGTGGAAAAAAGTACCTGAGTGCCCGCCCGCCGGCGCAATGCCGAATTGCACGGTCCCGGAATCGGATGCGATGTCCTCTTCCAATCCGCGGGACCCAGGCCGTGCTTTGCCCCGATGGCGGGATTCGGCGGGCCTGGCCGGACTCGCCAGTCTGGCTGAAGGCCCCTGCGTGAGCTTGTGAGGATCCATGTCATGTCTACGGCTGCAACCATTGCGAAAGTCTTGTCGACGCCCGCCGCCGACGCCCTGATCGAACGCCTCCGCGAAAAGCACGGCCCGGTGTTGTTCCACCAGTCCGGCGGCTGCTGCGACGGCTCCGCGCCCATGTGCTATCCGCAAGGCGATTTCATCGTCGGCGACGGGGACATGAAGCTCGGCGAGATTGCCGGGGCCTCGTTCTACATGAGCCGGGCGCAGTACGAGTACTGGAAACACACCCAGCTGATCATCGACGTGGTGGAAGGGCGCGGTGGCATGTTCTCGCTGGATAACGGCGAGGGACAGCGTTTTCTCACCCGCTCACGGCTTTTTACCGACGATGAAATCGAACGATTGCAGGAGGCGGGGCGCCTTTGAACAGGGCGCAGAAACACCGTCGCCGTCGGTCCGGCCGCCGGCTCGCATGGCTTTCGTGGACCGTCATCGGTCCGCATGAATCCGAGGAGATCCCAGCAATGAGCAAGGAATACCCCGTTCCGCCGGCATTTGCAGCCGCCGAGCAGATCAAGCCCGACACCTACGCAGGCCTTTACCGGGAATCGATCGACGACCCGGAAAAATTCTGGGCCGAAGCCGCGCGGCGGCTGGAATGGATCAAGCCGCCCACGCAGGTCAAGGACGTGTCCTTCGATCCCGCCGACCTGCATATCCGCTGGTACGCGGATGGCGTGCTCAACCCGACGGTCAGTTGCCTGGACCGGCACCTGGAGACACGCGGCGACAAGACGGCGCTGCTGTTCGAGGGCGACGACCCGGCGATCGCGCGCGCAATCACTTATCGCGAGCTGCACGCCCAGGTCTGCAAGTTCGCGAATGCCTTGCGCCAGCTTGGAGTGGGGAAAGGCGACCGCATCGCGATCTACATGCCGATGATTCCCGAAGCCTGTGTGGCCATGCTGGCTTGCGCGCGCATCGGCGCCATCCACTCGGTGGTGTTCGGCGGGTTTTCGCCGGATGCGCTGGCCGGGCGGATCGCGGACTCGAAGTGCAAGCTCGTGATCACCGCCGACGAAGGCGTGCGGGCGAACCGGAAGATTCCCCTGAAGGCCAACGTGGACGAGGCGCTGACGCGCCCGGGTACCGAAAGCATCGAAACCGTGGTGGTGGTGCGCCGTACCGGCGGCGCAGTGGCGATGCTGCCGCTGCGCGACCGCTGGTGGGATGCGCTGGTGGAAAGCCAGCCGGCGGAATGCGAGCCGGAGCCGATGAACGCCGAGGATCCACTGTTCATCCTGTACACCTCGGGTTCCACCGGCAAGCCGAAGGGCGTGCTGCACACCATCGGCGGCTACATGGTGTGGGTGTCGTACACGCATGAAGCCACCTTCGACCTGCGCGAGGACGACGTTTACTGGTGCACCGCCGATGTGGGCTGGGTCACCGGCCACAGCTACATCGTGTACGGCCCGCTGGCGAACGGCGCAACTTCCCTGGTGTTCGAGGGCGTGCCCAACTGGCCCGACGCCTCGCGCCTGTGGCAGGTCTGCGACAAGCACCAGGTGACCATCCTGTACACCGCCCCCACCGCGATCCGCGCGCTGATGCGCGAGGGCGACGGGCCGGTCAGGAAGACCTCGCGCAAGTCGCTGCGGCTGCTCGGCTCGGTTGGTGAACCGATCAACCCCGAAGCCTGGGAGTGGTACTTCAACGTGGTCGGCGAGGGCCGTTGCCCGATCGTCGACACCTGGTGGCAGACCGAAACCGGGGGCACCCTGATGTGCCCGCTACCGGGCTCGACCGTGCTGAAACCCGGTTGCGCGATGAAGCCGTTCTTCGGCATCCGGCCCGCGATCCTCGACGTCGACGGCCAGCCCATCGATGGCGAGGGTTCCGGCAACCTCGTGATCACCGATTCCTGGCCGGGGCAGATGCGCACGGTGTACGGCGACCACCAACGCTTCATCGACACCTATTTCACGATGTACCCCGGCGTCTACACCACCGGCGACGGCGCCGGGCGCGATGCCGACGGCGACTGGAAGATCACCGGACGCGTGGATGACGTCATCAACGTGTCGGGCCACCGCATCGGCACCGCCGAAATCGAAAGCGCGATGATGGCCGACGTGCGCGTGGCCGAAGCTGCCGTGGTCGGTTGCCCGCATGAGATCAAGGGCGCCACGATCTATGCCTTTGTGACGCCGAAGGAAGGTGTTGTGCCGACCGACGCGCTCAGGAAGGAGCTTGCCGCCGGCATCCGCGAGCGGATCGGTGCCTTCGCGGCACCGGAATACCTGCAATGGGCGCCCGCCTTGCCCAAGACACGCTCGGCCAAGACCATGCGCCGGATCCTGCGCAAGATCGCCGAAACCGGCAGCAACGAGGTCGACCTGGCCACGCTGGGCGACACCTCGACCCTGGCCGATCCATCCGTCGTCAAGCGCCTGTATGACGAGCGCGTGCGCTACTGACGCCGCGTCCCGGCCGCGCGGCGGGATGTCGCGATGCGGGTCGATCCACCGGTGGTGCATCGAGCGTGTCGACGCCCTGGAGGACTTTCTGCGGTTGGCCGCGGATGCCGCTTCCAGAAACGCAGGTCGATCCATCCTGGCCGAGTGGATGCGGGTGGCCATGATGGCTGTGCTGGTATCGTGCCCTGCCTTGGCGACAGCGCAGGTAAAGCAGCTTGGCGAGGTCGTGGTGATCGGCGTGACGCCACTGCCGGGCCTCAGTGTGCCGGCCTCGCAAGTCCCCCTGAACACACAGAGTGCGCAGGCCGACGACATCTCCCGGATCCACGGCCAATCACTGACGAATTTGCTGGAGGACAACTTCCAGGGCGTGAACATCACGCAGTCGCAGGGCAACCCCTGGCAGGGGAATCTGTACTTCCACGGCTTCACGTTGTCGCCGTTGCTTGGCTCGCCGTCAGGCATTTCGGTGTACGTGGACGGCGTGCGCCAGAACGAACCCTTCGCGGGAACCATGAACTGGGAGGCGATGCCGGATTTCGCGATCCGCAATGTCACGTTGATCCCCAGCTCCAACCCCCTCTACGGGCTCAATACGCTGGGTGGTGTGCTGGTCCTGCAAACCAAAAGCGGCTTCACCGATCCGGGCGGTTCGTTCGACGTGTCCGGCGGTTCGTGGGGGCGCATCCAGGTCGGTGCGGACTTCGGTGTGCATGGCGATCACTTCGCCTTCTACGCCGGAGTCGGCAGCGACTACGAGAGCGGCTGGCGCGAGTTTTCGCCGAGCCGCGTGCGCCAGGTGTTTCTGCGCGGTGACTGGCGGCCGGACGACGCAACCGACATCGCGTTGAGCTACACCGGCACGCATGCCACGTTGTACGGCACCCAGACCATCCCGGTCGAATGGGCCGGCACGCCGGAATCGGCGTTCACCTGGCCGGACTACTTCATCAACAATCTGAGCCAGCTCAATCTGCGGGGGTCGCGGCAGATCGGCTCGTCGTGGTCGCTGCAGGCCGACGCCTACCTGCGCATCTCCCAGCAGCGCGGTTTCGACAGCAATACCAACGATCATGACGACTACGACGAGGACGAAGACGGCCCGTTGAGCCATGCCGCAAACGGTCCGTTCGATACGGATTCGGTGGGCCAGTACTACAACTCGGGACTCGCGCCCGCGTACGATCCCCTCGACCCGGCCGCGACCATCAACAACGTGCCGGGCTCGAACGTGCTGAGCAATGTGCACTCGCGCGGCTACGGCGGTTCCGTCCAGGCCGTGAACCAGGGCCGGATCGGCGGGCTCGACAACCAGTTCGCACTGGGTGTGAGCCTCGATGCCAGCACCAGCCATTACGACCAGGTCGGCCAACCGGCCTACTTCCCGTACGACGTGGCGCTGCGTGGCCACACGCTGGGCCTGATCCCGTTCGGCGAAATCCCGCTCTCGACCGATGCCGCCACCGGCACGCGCAACGTCGGCGTGTATTTTCTCGATGTGCTGTCACTCGCCGATGCGGTGCAGGCGACTGTGGGCGGGCGCTACGACTACAGCCGCATCGGCATCAGTGATCTCACCGGCGAAGCTCCCGACATCAATGGCCGGAACACCTTCCATCGGTTCAATCCCAGCCTGGGATTGACCTGGGCAGTGACGCACGGCCTGGGCGCCTACATCAATTACGACGAAGGCATGCGTACGCCGACGCCGATAGAGCTTGAGTGCGCGAGTCCCGAGGCGCCATGCACGCTGCCGAACGCTTTCACCGGCGACCCGCCATTGAAGCCGGTGATTGCACATACCTTCAGCGCGGGCCTGCGCGGCGCGTTCGCCAGCGGGCATCTGCATTGGAACGTCTCGCCATACTACAGCCGGGTCAGCAACGACATCCTCACGATCTTCACCGGAGGCAGCTCGCAGGGCTATTTCGCGAACGTACCGAAGACCGTGCGCAAGGGCGTGGATGTGGGCATGGGCGGCCAGCTTGGTCGATTCGAGTGGCAAGCGAATTACGGTTTTCTCGAGGCCACCTATGGCGCGCCGTTCGAGGAGCGGAGCGGCGACAATTCGAGCGCCGACGATGACGGCGTAATACGGGTTGTCCCGGGCGACCGGTTGCCGGGCGTGCCTCGCCACACGTTCACGCTGGCGGCCAGGTACCACTTCGCGTGGAAGTGGGCTTTCGGTGGTCACGTGCGCGCGTATTCCGGCCAGTACGCGGTGGGCGACGAGAACAACCAGGACGATCACGGACAGGTGCCAGGTTACGCATTGCTGGACCTGGATATCACCTGGCAGGCGGCGCGGCACCTGTCGCTGTTCGCGAAGGTACAGAACGTGTTCGACCGGCGTTATTTCATCAGTGGGCAGTTAAGCGACAACGTGTTCGATACGCCGCAACGGCTGATCGACGCCACCGGGCCCGGCACGTCGACCCTGTTCGTCGCCCCGGGCGCGCCGCGCGGGTGTTTCGTCGGTTTGAGTTACCGGTTCGGCCTTGCGGGCGATGACGATTGACGTTGTGCGTCGGCGCGGTGGAGCGCAGATTTCGGACGGTAGGCGTCTCAGTGCAATGCGGGGAGTCAGGCGATGGACGGTGGAGCACAGGCGATGGACGGTGGAGCACAGGTGATGGATGCGGGAGCAACCGGGCATCGGCGCGATGGCGAGGTGGGCGGTGCGCAGGCGCGGCATCGTGGTGCCCCGGCGTGGCCGCGATGGCGCGGGCTGGCGCGCGCGATGGTGCTGGCGACGTGTGGCGTGGGGGGGATGGCACCGGTCGCGGCAGCCGCGCAAGTGAACAGGTCATCGCCGACGCACGAAGCCGCGAAGCCGGCAAAGCCGCGCCTGTTGCCGATCGTGGTGGTGACGGCGACGCACATCCCCGAATTGGCGTTCGACGTGCCGGCGTCGATCACCGCGGTGCAGATCGGCAGCCCGACCAGCTCCGCGCCGGGGATCAACGCCTCCGAATACCTGCGCGAGGTACCCGGCGTGCTGGCGCGCGACCGCCAGAACTACGCGCAGGACGAACAGATTTCGATCCGCGGCTTCGGTTCGCGGGCGACCTTCGGGGTGGTGGGCGTGCGCCTGTACGCCGATGGCATACCCGCGACCATGCCGGACGGGCAAGGGCAGGTTTCGAACTTCGATTTCGGTGGCGCCGAGCGCATCGAAGTGCTGCGCGGGCCGTTCTCGGCGCTGTACGGCAATTCCTCGGGCGGCGTGATCCAGATCTTCACGGCGGACGGCAGCAATCCGCCGGAAGTCCTTGGCAGCCTCGGCGGCGGCAGCTTCGGCCAATGGCACGCGGATGCCGGGGCGCGCGGCACCTACGGCGGCTTCGGCTACAACCTCGACCTTGCCGGGTTCCGTACCGAAGGCTATCGGGAGCATAGCGGCGCGAAGCGCATCAACGGCAACGTCAAGCTGGATTTCAAGGTCGGCGACGGCGGCAAGCTCACCGTGTTGCTGAATACCGTGTCGGTGCCGCTCGCGCTCGATCCGCAAGGCCTGACCTGGGCGCAGTACCAGGCGAACCCGCGCCAGGCATCGCCATCGGCGCTGCTCTACAACACGCGCAAGAGTGTCCACCAATGGCAGGGTGGCGCGCTGTACAGCCAAAAGCTCGACGCGCACCAGCGCGTGCAGGCCCTCGTCTATTACGGCCAGCGCGGCGTGCAGCAGTTCCTGTCGGTGCCGGTGGCGGCGCAGAAGAACCCGCTGAACTCGGGCGGCGTGGTGGATCTCCACACCCTCTACAAGGGCACCGATCTGCGCTGGATCTGGCAGGGCGAGCTTGCCGGCCGGCCGCTCGACTTTGCCGCGGGCGTGGCCTACGACGACGAGAACCAGCATCGCACCGGCCGCGAGAACTTCGCCGGCGACACGCTGGGCGTGGTTGGCGCACTGCGGCGCAACGAACAGGACGATGTGTACGACATCGACGAGTATGCGCAAGGCACCTGGAAATTCGCCGAGCGCTGGTCGCTGACGCTGGGAGCACGTCACAGTGTGGTGCGCTTCAGCTCCGGCGATTCCTACATCACCGGCAAGAATCCGGACGACAGCGGCCGGGTCGCGTACGGATCCACCAGCCCGGTCGCCGGCCTGCTGTTCGACGCCAGCGATGCCTGGCACCTGTATGCGTCGTTTGGCAAAGGCTTCGAGACGCCGACCTTCAGCGAGATCGGCTATCGGCCGAACGGCGAAAACGGGCTCAATTTCGGATTGCGTCCCGCCCGTTCGAGGAACGGCGAGATCGGCTCGAAGTGGAGCTTCGCCGATGGCGGCCTGCTGGACATCGCGCTGTTCGAGGCCATGACCCGCGACGAGATCGCGGTGTTGTCCAGCCTGGGCGGCCGCACCACCTACCACAACGTGGGGCGCGCCCGCCGGCGTGGTGCCGAACTGGGCCTGCGGCTCCCGTTGGGCGACGCGTGGAAGTGGAACCTCGCCTACACCCGGCTCGATGCCCACTTCCTGGACACGTTCAGCGACTGCAACACGCCTGCGACCTGCACGATACCTGCAGGCACGCGGATCCCCGGCGTTCCCCGGAACCTGCTGCATGCCTCGCTGCGCTGGGGAGGCGACAGCGGTTGGCACGCCGGGATGAGCGTGGATGCCGCGAGCGCGGTGACCGCCAATGATGCCGGCACGCTGGCGGCTCCGGGCTACGCGGTCGCCGGAATGGACGTGGGCTACGTGTGGAACAGCGCGCATTACACGATCGCGCCGTACGCACGCGTCGACAACCTGTTCAACCGCGACTACATCGGCTCGGTGATCGTCGACCAGAGGAACGGCGGCAGCTTCGAACCGGCACCCGGCCGTACGTTCTGGGTGGGCGTGAACGTGAAACTGCGCGCGGCGCGTTAGGCAGCCGACCAGTCCGCTTTGTCTACCGATACTCAGGCGCTGTCAGGGCTCGATTGATCCTTTGACGGCTCCGGCCGTTGGGTCCGCTACTGCCGGGTGGCTCGCGGCGGTATGCCCGGGATCAATACCAGCAACCGGGTTACTGGCAACCCCCCGACGACTCGGGTCCGTCACCAGCCCAACGGTTGCTGCGACGGTTCCGCGCCGATGTGTTGTCCGCAAGACGAGTTCATGACAGGCGGCCGCGACGTGCAGTTCGGCGAGATCGCCGACGCGCCGCTCGGCATGAGCTCGTCGCAGCATGAATGCTGGAAGCGTACCCAGCTCGCCATTGACACGGTGCCGGGCATGGGTGGCATGTTCCCGCTGGAGAACGGCGAGGGGGTGCTGTCCCACCGCGCTCGCGGCGGTTCGATGGCGTGGAGGTCGAGCCGGCGCTAGTTGCGGCCGGACCGGTGCCGTCCTCCATCTTCTGCTGCAGCCGGCTCAGGCGCCGGTCGGCATCAACAGCAGCAAGGCCACGCCGAGTGCGATGCGGTAAACCGCGAACGCGGTGAAACGGTGGGTGCGGATATAGCCCAGCAGCCACTTCACCGCGATGAAGGCGACGACCAGCGAAACGATGAATCCGACCGCCAGCGCGGTCCAGTCCTCGTGTACCGCACCGCCATCCTTGAACACCTTCAGCAGCTCGTAGCCGGTGGCTGCGTACATGGTGGGGATGCCGACCAGGAACGAGAATTCGGTGGCCGCTGCGCGGTTGCTGGTACCGAACAGCAGCGCGGTGAAGATGGTCGCGCCGGAACGCGAGGTGCCGGGGAAGATGCCGGCCACCATTTGCGCCACGCCGACCAGGATCGCCACCGTCCAGGTCACCTCGCTGCGATCCGGCTTCTTCGCCGCGAGCTGCTCGGCGCCGATCATCCAGAAGCCGCCGATGACCAGTGCCCACGCGATCGGGGTCACCGTCTCGGGCAGCTTGAAGCCGTAGTGGGTGACGACCAGCCCCAGCACGCAGGTAATCAGGAACGCTACCACCAGCTTGAACAGGTAGCTGCGCGTAGCCGCGTCGCGCCAGCCAGTCAGCAATTGCCAGATGCGCTTCCAGTACACCAGCGTGATCGCCAGGATCGCGCCCGCCTGGATGCCCACGTTGAACAGGTCCGAGCGCGCGCCCAGCCAGTGTTCGGCGATCAGCAGGTGGCCGGTCGAGGAAATCGGCAGGAACTCGGTGATGCCTTCGATGATGCCGAGCAGGATGACGTGGAGGATGTCGGTCACAGGGGCGCAGGTCCGTTGGAGGGTGGGCCGGCGCGATCTGACGCCGGCAAAGGGGCATAGCTTAGCGGGCCGGGGTCATCGGTGGTCAATGCGCCGAACGTTGGCGACATGGTTGGGGGCTCGTCATTCCAGCGAACGCTGGAATCCAGTGCCTTGCGCATGCCAGAGCCTTAAATGACTGGATCCCAGTGTTCGCTCACTGCTGTCAGGAATAACCCGGGCAGCGCTCCGGGACATGAAGGCGGGGTACCGTTTGCACGGGGCATGGCAAGGACACGACTCAAAATCGGCTGGCGATGACCTATCGTGGTCGTCATCCCGGCGAAGGCCGGGATCCAGTAGCGACCACGCTTGTCCGGACCATACGGCTACTGGATTCCGGCCTGCGCCGGAATGACGAGCAAGGGCGTGGTGCCGAGGCCGTCCACGATGCGGGTTTGCACCGATCCGGCGTCTTGCATTCCCCACGTTGGCGCAGGCGTCGTCGCGCTGGCCCGCGACAACCGCATCCAGGCGTGCCCGGACCGGCGGCACGCAACTTGCTGAGCCATGCATGGCGCATCGCCGATGCGCCGGACACGCTGGGCGATGGGCGGCAATCCAGCCAAATGGACGTCCATACGTCTGCTCGGCGTGTGACTTGCCTTTGCCAATGGAGACGAGCCATGCATCGATGTACAAGCGTTGCCCTTGCCCTCGCCGGCCTGCTTGCCGCGACCGCAACGCCGGTTCTGGCGATCGACACGCCGACCGGCACGCTCAGCGGCAATGTCGCCCTGACCAACGATTACCTGTTCCGCGGCATCTCGCAGACGAATCGCCATCCCGCCGTACAGGCAGGCGTCGAGTACGACCGCGCCAGTGGCTGGTATGTGGGCGCCTGGGGCAGCAACATCAGTTGGTTGTCGGACGGCTCGACGCCAGCGCAGCCGGTATCCAGCAGCGTGGAGCTGGACGCCTATGCCGGCTGGCGCGGAAATCTCGGCCGCGACTGGCATGTCGATGCCGGCCTGTACGAGTATTACTACCCGGGCAGCTACCCGCACGGTTATACCCGGCCGTACACGCTGGAAGGCTATGCCGCGCTGGGCTGGAAGACGCTGACGCTGAAATACTCGCAAACCTTCGGCAACCTGTTCGGCATCGCCGACAGCGCGCACAGTGGCTATGTGGATCTGACCTGGAGCCAGCCATTCGCACCGGGTTGGCAATTCGATGCGCATGTGGGGCACCAGGACGTGGCGCATGACGGGGCCGCGTCCTATTCCGATTGGAAGCTGGACGTGGCGCGCACGTTTGCCCACGGCTGCACGCTGACGTTGGGCTGGTACGACACCAACGCCCGCCGTCAGGTCTATAGCAATATCGCGGGTCGTTATCTGGGGCGCGGCACGTGGGTGCTGAGCCTGGCCAAGGCTTTCTGAGCCGGGTCGCGCGGGTGCAAAATGTTCAACATGGTGCAATGTGGGTGGCAAATTGCACCATGTTGGCTTAGTTTGAGCCGGCCCAGGTGCGCAATGGCCTGTTCCGGCGGACTTTTCACGTCTGGCACAGCCTTTGCTCTGTCTTGTTCCATACTGCACGTCCACCCAGCCGAGGTTTCCGCATGACTGCCCAGCAAGTACTCGACCAGATCCAGGAACACGAGGTCGAGTTCGTCGACTTCCGTTTTGCCGACATGCTCGGCAAGCATCACCACGTGACGTTCCCGGCGCACAGCATCGACGAGTCGACCTTCGAGGACGGCAAGATGTTCGACGGCTCGTCGATCACCGGCTGGAAGGGCATCAACGAGTCGGACATGATCCTGATGCCCGATCCGTCCACCGCCTATCTCGACCCGTTCAGCGCACACACCCAGCTGGTGCTGCATTGCGACGTGCTGGAGCCGAGCACCCTGCAGGCCTACGGCCGCGACCCGCGCTCGATCGCCAAGCGTGGCGAGGCTTACCTCAAGTCCACCGGCATCGCCGACACCGCCTTCTTCGGTCCGGAGCCCGAGTTCTTCATCTTCGACTCGATCCGCTGGCAGAACGACATGGGCCGCGTGTTCTACGAGATCGAATCGGAAGAGGCCTCGTGGAGCACGCGCTTCAAGTATGAAGGCGGCAACATGGGCCATCGCCCGGCGGTGAAGGGCGGTTACTTCCCGGTGTCGCCGGTGGACGTGCTGGGCGACCTGCGCGCCGACATGTGCAAGGTGCTGGAATCGCTGGGCCAGACCGTGGAAGTGCACCACCACGAAGTGGCCAACGCCGGCCAGTGCGAGATCGGCGTCAAGTTCAACACCCTGGTGCAGAAGGCCGACGAGCTGATGACGATGAAGTACGTCATCAAGAACGTGGCGCACCAGAACGGCAAGACCGTCACCTTCATGCCCAAGCCGATCGTCGGCGACAACGGCAGCGGCATGCATGTGCACCAGTCGCTGGCCAAGAACGGCGAGAATCTGTTCGCCGGCGACCTGTACGGCGGCCTCAGCCAGACCGCGCTGTGGTACATCGGCGGCATCTTCAAGCACGCCAAGGCGATCAACGCCTTCGCCAACTCCACCACCAACAGCTACAAGCGCCTGGTGCCGGGCTTCGAAGCGCCGGTGATGCTGGCCTACTCGGCGCGCAACCGCTCGGCGAGCTGCCGCATCCCGTACGTGGCCAGCCCGAAGGGCCGCCGCATCGAGGTGCGCTTCCCCGATCCGATGCAGTCCGGCTACCTCACCTTTACCGCGCTGATGATGGCCGGCCTGGACGGCATCCTGAACAAGATCGACCCGGGTGCGCCGGCCGACAAGGATCTGTACGACCTGCCGCCGGAAGAAGAGAAGAACATTCCGCAGGTCTGCGCCAGCCTCGACGCCGCACTGGAAGCGCTGGACAAGGACCGCGACTTCCTCAAGGCCGGCGACGTGTTCACCGACGACTTCATCGACGCCTACATCAGCGTGAAGATGCAGGAAGTCACCCGCTACCGCGCCAGCACGCATCCGCTGGAGTTCCAGATGTACTACGCGCTGTAAGCGCAAGCGTTGGCGTGATCATCAAGGGAAGGGCTTCGGCCCTTCCCTTTTTTGTGTGCGCCCGGCAGGGCGCACCTGCTTGGAGGTGAAAGTCCTCTACTCACCCGGCAAGGGGGAGAGTTAGCCAGAGGCAAGGGCGTTGCGGGTGACCGGACGACTGGAGGAAGCCCGAGGCAAGGCGTTGGCTTGCCATGCCAGAAGCATCGCCCGCGAGCGGGCTCCTGCAGGGAGGGCCGAATGACTCTGCCCTGACAGACCAGAGGCGCCTTGTGGCGCCCCTGGTCCATCAGACAGTAGCCGTTTGCTCAGAACTTCTTGTTGAGTCCGAAGCGGATCATCTGGCTATGGCTGTGCGGCTGCATCAGGAAGCTGTAGTCGGTGGTCAACGTGAGGCTGCGCGGCAGCTGGATATCCAGCCCCAGCCCTGCCTGCACGCTGTTGCCGTTCGCGCTGTACGGGTTGCTCAACACGTTCCACGAGCCGGCCGATGGCACGAAGGCGTAGCTGAGCGTGGTGTCGCTGGTGCCCTGGAACTCATGGCCGATCTCCAGTCGTGCCCGCGGCACCAGTACGGCGTGGGTGGTCACGATCAAGCCGCTGGTGCGCACGCCAAGCACCGCCAACGAGGTGCGTATGTTCTGGCGCCCGTAAGTCAGTGCATCGGCGACATCACCATTCTCGGCAAAGCCGTTCAGTGCCGAGTACGACCATTCCAGTCGGCCATACGGCGAGATCATCCAGCGCTGGTGGTGATATTCGTAACCCGCGGTCAGCGAGCCGAACCACTGGTTGCCGTTGCGATGACCGAGCAGATAGCTGCCATCGTTGCTGTCGCGACGGCGACTGTCGAAGCTCAGTCCGCCGCCGCCCAGCACGGCGTCGATATAGGTCTTCGCCGAAGGGGCGAAGCTGCCGTAGATCGCAGCGCTGTAGCCTCGCGCGATGCTGCGCGTGCCGTCGTTGGCCACCGTGCTCTGATCGTGGTTGTAGCCCAGGCTGATGCCGAACAGGCCTCGTTCACCCACACGCTGGTCGATGCCGGTGTTGATCGCGATGCTGTTCGCATCGAAGCCCGCGGCTTGTCGGTAACTGTCGTAGCTGCCGAAGGCGGCGGTACCGTCGATCCACGCGGCCAGCCCGTTGGGGCCACGGCTGGGCGGCGCATGTCCGCCAGAGGTGCCCGTCGAATCGGACGTCGGCATGGCGGCATCGGACATCATCATCATGTTGTCGCCGGCGCTGCCGATGCCTGGTCGCATGGTCATCGGGCCGTCCGGTTGCGTCGTGGCCGCCAGTCCGTTCGGGTGATCCGTGTCATTGCCGGGTTGCTGGCCCGGCAGACGCCCTGCTCCAGCCATCCGTGGTCCCTGCAACGGCTTGCCATTCAGGCTCATCGACAGCGTGCTGCTGAACAGTTGCTGGTTGCCGTCGTGCAGGCTTTCCAGGCGCTGGCGGATATTGTCCAGCTGGCTTTGCGCAAAGCGCTGCGCTTCCATGGCTTGCGCGTTGACCAAGCCCAGCACGTCCGGGTTCTTCGACGGGTCGGGCTGATTGCTCACCAGCACCAGCACGTCCACGGTGGCGGTGTGACCATCGGCTGCGGTCAGCAGCACCGTGATCTGGGCCAGGCCGTGGAAGCCGGCGACCGACGTGAAGGTCAACGAGGTCGGCTGGCTGATCGACACCTGCCCGGCACCGCCCGGCGAAAGGCCGAGCACGGTCGACGACACGAAGCTCCCCGGCACGATGTTGCCTAGGTTGGTCGTGACCGGCGCATTGGGCTTGGTGGTGAGGGTGACCGTGCCATCCGGTGCGCTGGCCTGGCCGGCGGCAGTCACCGTGACGGTCACCGTGGCGGCGGCCGACTGACCGAAGTGGTTGGCGATCCGGTAGGTGAAGTGATCGGTACCGGTGAAGCCTGTCGCCGGCGTATACGTGAGCTGCTCACCGCTTGCCGTGGCTTGGCCATGGGCAGGCACCTGGGCCACGCTGACCCCGGTGAACGGCGCCGGACCGGTGGCGCCCGCTGTCGCCTGGATCTGCACCGAGGCCCCGGTAGTGGTGGTGACCGACAAGGCCTGCGCCGTCGGCACGCTCAGCGGGGTCACCGTCATCGTCACCGTGGCTGGCGTCGACGTGCCGCCGGGATTGGTGGCGGTGTAGGTGAAGCTGTCCGTACCACCGTAGTAGGTCGACGACGGCGTGTAGGTTACCGTCTTGCCCGACACGCTGACCGTGCCATGTGAAGGCGCACTGGCGATGGCGACCGAGGTAATGTCGACACCGGTGATGGCACCCGAGAGATCGATGCTCGCCGGGGTGTTGTAGACAGTGGTGACATTCTTGGCCGTCACGGTCGGCGCGGCTGGCAGGCCCACCGTGATCGACACGATGGCCGGCGCTGACGTACCGCCGGGATTGGTGGCGGTGTAGGTAAAGCTATCGCTACCGCCGTAATAGCTGGACGAAGGCGTATAGGTCACCGTCTTGCCGGATACGCTGACGGTACCGTGCGTCGGTGCGGTGCCGATGGTGACGCCGGTGATATCGACGCCGGTGATGGAGCCAGTGAGGTCGATCGTGGCGGCGGTGTTGTAAGCCGTGCTGATCGACTTCGCAGCAACGGTCGGAGCTGCCGGCACACCCACGGTGATCGTCACCGTCGCCGGGCTGGACGTGCCGCCGGGATTGGTCGCGGTGTAGGTGAAGCTGTCCGTGCCACCGTAGTACGTCGCACTCGGCGTGTACGTCACCACCTTGCCCGACACACTCACCGTGCCGTGCGTCGGTGCGGTGCCGATGGTCACCGCCGTGATGTCCACGCCGGTGATCGAACCGGACAGATCGATGCTCG
>NZ_FOSR01000022.1 GCF_900114325.1 Rhodanobacter glycinis | reverse complement strand
GCGCCTTGCGCCAGCGTGGACAGGGCCGCGCCGTAGCCAAGATCGGCCGCGCGCTGGTTATCGTCCAGATGCTTGAAGTGGCCGAGGGTGAGGGCACTTTCGTAATCGGTGGTGGCGAGCTGGGCGTGGCCTTGGGTTGGCGTGTCGTCGAAGCGCAGTTGGCGGTAGCCGCCACTGCCGCTGGCGCTCTGAGCCAGGTCCTGGCTCTTGAAGCCTGAGAGCACGCCGGCGTGCTCGTTGCCGGTGAACCAGGCCGCGGCGTTGCCCGTGGCGCCGCTGGGGCCGCCGGATTGCTGGTTGAACGGGGCATCCGTATTGCCCTGGCCGTTGTACAGGCTGGCCATGACGATGGGGCGGTCGATGTCGCCTTCCAGATAACCCAGCCACACTTCCTGACCGACGCGCGGCAACGCGACGCTGCCCCAGTTAGCGCCGGCCAGTGGCGTGGTGACGCGCGCCCAGGTGCCGGCGCTGGCGTCGGCGGGAGCGTTGGCATCGCGCGGGTGATCGAGCCGGTTGGCGGCGTTGCCGCCACGCTGCCAGTGTTGTTGCACGATGACGCGATGGTCGCGGTCGGTGTGGATGGGGTTGCCATTGCCCACGACGACGGCACTCTGCGCACCGCTGACGCTGGCGACGGGATGGCGGCGCAGGCCGTAGCCAGCGGGCGTGTGCGGGCGGTAGGTGCGCGCGATGGGCAGGGCGATGAAGGTGTTCTGGTAGAGCGGGGTGTGGTCGTTGGCGACGTCGCCGTTTTTGGCTTCGTTATCGCGGCTCGTTTGGGAGGCTGTCGCGAGCACCCGCCCCTCACCCTGCCCTCTCACACCCGCAAGGGGACTCCCTGGGGTCGCCGCAGGGGGGAGGGTTTGCATCGCGTTGCCGAGCGCTTTTTCGATGGCGCCCTGCACATCCGCATCGAGGTTGTTGCGGGCGTGGTGTTCGACGCGCAGGCAGGCCAGCGCGTCGGCGGTTTGGGTGGGATGATCGACGAGCTGGAAGCTTTGCCCGGGTGCGAGACGGCGCACGCTGCCGCTGCCGTCGATCAAGGCGGAGTCGACGTGACGCGCATCCAGATGTTGTTGCGCGTGGCGCTGGCCGGTGGCGAGGTTGGGCCACGCGTAGGGGCCGGCGGTGTCGTCGTCGGTCGCGTCAACAGCTGGGCCATCGACTTGCGCCTGCGCGGGGCGGGTGGACAGCGTGCGGTAATCCCAACTGGCGCGGGCCAGTTGACCGGTTTGCCAGCGCCGGGCCGGCGCCCAATGCTGGATGGTGTCGTCTTTTTCGGTGGCGTTGCTGCGGTGGTAACGCACGCTGGGGGCACGGCCGGGCTGGAACGCGGTGTTGCTGTCGGCCAGCACCAGGGTGTGCGTGCCCAGGCTGGGCGAAGCGGCATCGCCGGCATGCTCGAACCAGTAGAACACGCCCTCCTCGGCCAGCAGACGCTGGACGAAGGCGGCGTCGGATTCCTGGTATTGCGTGGTCAGGCTGCGCTTGAGGTAGACCGAGCGATCGGCCAACTCCCAGCGCCAGGCCGGCGTCACCACGCCCTGGGTGTAATGGCCGAACACCTGCTCGACGATCTCGATGACGCTGGCATCGTGGAAGGCATAGCTGTCCTGACGAAGATGCAGCAACGACAGCCACGGTTCGATCACCAAGGTGTAGCGCGCCATGCCGCCATTGCTGCCCACGCGCTCGAACGCGGTGACGTGGCCATGAAACGGGCGCAGGTCGGTGCGCGAGTCGGCGGTGAGCAGTTCCACCAGCACCGGCGCGCCGAGCAGCGCATCCAGCGGCAGCATGGCGTTGGGCGACAGTGCGCTCAGCTCGAAGCGGAAGCCGCCCTGGTCCACCGCCTCCCAGCCGTCCAGCCGCTCGGCCACCAGTACGTCGCTGCCCAGCGGCGTATGCAGGCGCAGCAGGCGGTTGCTCTGCCGTACCGAGCCCCAGAGAAGTTGCAGAATGTCCGTCGCTGCCATGTCGTTGCGTCCTGCTCGAATGTCCGGAATCGTGGGTGACTTCAGTCGGGGTCTTACTTCAGCGAATACTTGAAGGCGCCGTGCTTGTCTGCGCCGACCTTGATCTTGACGATCGCGCCGCCTTCGGCCATGCGCGCCAGCACGCTGTCGGCCACCTCGGGCAACAGGCTGCCGTTCAAGATGTGGTCGACGTTGCGCGCGCCCGAATCCACTTCGGTGCAACGCGCCAGCACGGCATCCACCAGCGCCTCGTCCCAGGCGAATTCGGCCTGGTGGTTGGCGGCCACGCGCTGGCCGATGCGGTCGAGCTTGAGGCGGATGATCTGCGCCAGCACGTCGTCGCTGATCGGGTAATACGGAATCACCTTCATGCGACCGAGGAAGGCCGGCTTGAACGCCTTGTACAAAACCGGGCGCAGCAGCTCGGCCAGCGCGTCGGCATCAGGGAGTTCCTCGGCCGGCTTGTTGAGGCAGGCCTGCATGATCTCGCGCGAACCGACGTTGCTGGTGAGGATGATCAACGTGTTGCGGAAGTCGATCTCGCGGCCTTCCGCGTCATCCATCACGCCCTTGTCGAACACCTGGAAGAACATCTCCAGCACGTCCGGGTGAGCCTTCTCGATTTCGTCCAGCAGCACCACCGAATACGGGCTGCGGCGCACCGCTTCGGTAAGCACGCCGCCTTCGCCGTAACCGACGTAGCCGGGCGGCGAACCCTTCAGCCCGGAAACCGTGTGGGCTTCCTGGTACTCGCTCATGTTGATGGTGATGAGCTTGCGCTCGCCGCCGTAGAGAATGTCGGCCAGTGCCAAGGCGGTCTCGGTCTTGCCCACGCCGGAAGGGCCGACGAACAGGAACACGCCCTTGGGCTTGTTCGGGTCTTCCAGGTTGGCACGCGCGGTGCGCACGCGCTGGGCAATGGCTTCGAGTGCGTGGTCCTGGCCGATCACGCGCGCCTGCAATGCGGGCTTCAACTGGCGCACGGTGCGGATTTCGTCCTTCACCATCTTGCCCAGCGGAATGCCGGTCCACGCGGCGACGATTTCGGCGATGACGATGCCGTCGACCTGGATCGGAATCAGCGGGGCTTCGCCTTGCAGTGCGGCCAGCTCGTCGTAGAGTTGCTGCAGTTTGGCCTTGCCCGGGTGCACGTCGGCAGGCTTGCTCGCGCTTTTCTTCTTCTTTGCGGCAGCAGGTTTGTCGGCCTCGGCAACTGGCGTATCGATGGTGGCCTCGGGTGCGACGGCGGTGCCCGCTTCCAGCTCGTTGCGCAACGCCTTGATCTGCTCGACCACGGCACGCTCGGCTTCCCAACGCTGCTCGTCGGACGCCAGCTTCGCTTGCACCTCGGCTTGCTGCGCTCGCAGCGCAGCAAGGCGCTTGTCATGCGTGCTGCCGGCGGCCTCTTCGCGCTCCAGCGCACCGACTTCGGCGGCCAGCCGGGCGAGCTGTTTGCGTGCGTCGTCGATCGCGGCGGGCGTGGCGGTCTGCCCCAGCGCCACGCGGGCGCAAGCGGTATCGAGCACACTGACGCCCTTGTCCGGCAATTGGCGGCCAGCGATATAGCGATGCGATAGGCGGCAGGCTTCGGTGACGGCTTCGTCGAGAATGCGCACGTTGAAGTGCTTTTCCATCAGCGGCACCATGCCGCGCAACATCGCGGCGGCCAGTTCCTCGCTGGGCTCTTCGACCTTGATGACCTGGAAGCGGCGGGCCAACGCGGCGTCTTTCTCGAAGTACTTCTTGTATTCGCCCCAGGTGGTGGCGGCAATGGTACGCAGCTCGCCGCGCGCCAGCGCAGGCTTGAGCAGATTTGCCGCGTCGTTCTGGCCGGCCGAGCCGCCGGCACCGATCATGGTGTGCGCCTCGTCGATGAACAGGATGATCGGCTTCGGGCTTTTCTTCACTTCATCGATCACGTTTTTCAGGCGGTTTTCGAACTCGCCTTTCACGCTGGCACCGGCCTGCAGCAGGCCCATGTCGAGCGTGTGCAGCTCGACTCCCTCCAGCGGCGGCGGGACGTCGCCGTCGGCGATCTTCAGGGCCAGGCCTTCGACCACGGCGGTCTTGCCCACGCCGGCTTCGCCGGTGAGGATCGGGTTGTTCTGGCGGCGACGCATCAGGATGTCGATGGCCTGGCGGATCTCGGTGTCGCGCCCGACCACCGGATCGAGTTTGCCGTCGCGCGCGCGCTGGGTAAGGTTGGTGGTGAACTGGTCCAGCGCGGGCGTCTTGCCCAACGCGTTCGGCGCAGGTGCCGCAGCATCGCCTTCGTCGCCCTCGCCGGCCTGCGCATCGGCAAAGCCCACGCTTTCGCCGGCTTCGCTCGAGCCCCGGGTGAGTTTGGCGAAATCGTGCTTGATCTCGTCCAGCTTGAACCGTGCGAACTGCGCCGAGGCACGCTGCGCCAGTTGCGCCAGTTCAGCCTGGGTAAGCAGCGCCAGCAGCAGATGACCGCTGCGAATGCGAGTGGTGTGCGAGTCCAGCGACGCAATCAGCCAGGCATGCTCGAACAGCGTCGGCAGGCGCGAGGAGAACACCGGGGTGCGCGTATTGCCATCACGGAAACGCGAAATCTCGGTGGTGAGGTCGCGCTCCAATTGTTCCAGGCTCACGCCGCTGTGGCGGGCGATAACGGCAAAGTCGCTGGCCGACTGTTCCAGCAGCGCCAGGAACAGATGCTCCAGATCCACCTCGTAATGCCCGCGCGCCATGCACAGGTTGGCGGCGCGTTCCGCGGCATGGCGGCAGGTATCGTCCAGTTTGCCGATCAGGGTCTTGAGGTTGATGCTCATCCGGTGAGTGCCTTAGTTCAGAGTGTGTACGAGATAGCTGGCGTCGGCGCGATGGTCGTTCGCGGGCTGGGTATTGACGATGGCATCCCAGCCAAGCCGGCCGCCGTTGAGAGGCGTGAGCCCGGTGGAACGCACGTCGTCCTTGTGCAGCACCAGGCGCACTTCGTATTCGAGTGAGTCGCCACCCAGCAGGGTCAGCCACTTGGCCAGTGCCGCAGAGGCCTTGCCGCCGGGCAGGAATTCCTCGAAACGCGCGCGCCGCAGCGGACCGACCCACAGGCGCATGCGCAGGTCGCGCTGCCATACGCGCTCGCCGGACAAGGCATTGCGGCCGAGCACGGCATTGCCTTCGCCCAGGCGTGAACGCTGTTCGGGGGGCACCGCGTACCACGCACCCACGAATTGCTCCAGCCGGATATCGGCGTCGAAGTACTCGCGCAACATGCGCTGCAGGAAGGCCGCGGACAACGGGCGCTGGCCGATGCCGGCGCTGTAATAGGCGATGGCCTGGTCGAATACCGCACCTTCGCCTTCCGCCAGGCGTGAACGCAATGCCGGCGAACCCATGCCGGCCAGCGACATTACCAGCGGCAGGAAGCGCTCGCGCTTGTCCAGTTCATACTGGAACGCCAGCCGGTACTTCTTCCACGCGCCGTAAAACAAGGCCATGGCGCGGTTGTTGAAGATGTCGAGGAAGGCGCGCGCGGCATGGTCGCGGTGATAGGTCTCCCGCTCGCCAAGCTGCTCGGTATAGCCGTACGGCAACACGCCACGCCCACCCAGCATGCCCATGAAGGCCGGGGTGAGGTCGACTTCCGCCAGCGCATTCCAGGCCGGCGACTGGCCATCCTCGGACATCGGCAGCGGCGTGTCGTCCGCGGCATAGGCGCGCAGCTGCTCGATTTCGCTGGCCGGGAAACCCATCGACAAGGTGTTGCGGAAACGCAGCTTGCGCGTCACCACGTCCTGCGGACGCGCACCGTTGCGCACGAACAAGTGCTCCAGTACGCGCACGGCCTGGAAAAACTGGAAGCGATGCGGCGCGTCGAGCAGCCGCTGCGCTACACCAGGGTCGATTCGCCGCTTCGCGCCGGACATCGGATCAGTTCCTCGCCGCTGCGACTGGACAGCAGGACAAGTTGGGTGAAGCTGTTGGCGTGCACGTACAGCCCGAAGAAATGGTCGAGCACGCTCGCGAACGCATGAATGCCGGTACCGACGAAATGATCCTCGTCGATGCCGATGCGGATTTCCGTGCCACGGGCCACGCTGGCGAAATGCCGGCCGGGCAGCCACGTGGTCACGGCTCGGTGTTCCAGGCTGGCGATGCCGTCGATCTGCCGCGCCGACGTAGCCGAGCGCGGCAGGTCGTACAGGCGCAGCATTTCCTTCAACGCCGTGGCGCCCCCTTCGACCAGCGAGATGTGATTCAGCGACAAGTGCGAAATCAGTCGCCACTGTGCGCCGCGGCCCGTGTCGAAACGCAGCGACGCGGTAGGTTTGCGCAACAGCGAAATGCTGCGCGCCACCGAACCGCCTTCCATGGTGAGATCGCCACCAGGCACGCCATAGGCCAGCTGCGATGGCAGGTCGCGATTGCTGCAGGTCAGCTCCAGGCTGAGCACGTCGGTCTTGGGCGTCACCGGGTCGAAATTCACGTCCACCATCGACAGCTCCAGCTCGTAGCCGGGGCTCTGCTGGGCCACCGCATCATTGCGGGTAGCCACCCAGTAATGCTCGGTTCGCTCGGGATTCTCACCGTGGCGCAACGAATAGAACGGGCGGAATTCGACGACGGACTCGCCTTGCGCGGTCTGCTGCACGCGCGCCACGCTGTCGATCGCGTGTACTTCGTAGGCGTAAGCGCGGCGGGCGTCGGCCACCACCGGATAGGACGTGCTGGTGTGGGTGACGCGAATCGGCTCGGCATGCTGCTGGAACAGATTGACCACCGGCGTGCAGCCAAGCAGCACGTTGGCCGGCGCCAGTCCTTCGAGCAAACGCGCCGGTACCGAATCGGAAGCCACGTCGCGCAGGATCAGGTGCAGCGCGAACTGCTTGCCACCGAGGGCACCAGCGCGGCGCAAGTCGATGTCGAAGAAACCGAACTTCTCGGGGAAGGCGAACAGTTCGGTCAACAGGCGATACGCCGGGTGCGAACGCGCCGGGTAATCGATCAGCGCCTCGTCGTCGGCCATGCCGACCGGCGCGAACGGATTGCCATCCAGGCGCGTCCAGCGCCCGCCGTCGCCCGCCTCCACGTAGGCGCGATCCACCTTCAACGCGAGCGTGTCACGCAATACCGCGCAGAACGAGGGCTCGCCATCGATGAACACGCGCGCCCGCTCCACGCCAAGAGCGCCCAGCGATGCGTGCTGGGACTGCAGTTCGAAACGCAGCGTGATCTGTGCACACGACTGCGCCGGCAGGCGTACATGCGGCGGCACCTGGGCCACCGGCTGGAATTGCGCTGCGGCAATGCGCAGCGGTGTGAGATGGACGTCGTAGGCAGTGCGGAAGCGACACGGTCCGCCACGCACCGGGCGCGACAACAGTTCGGTGCCACGCGGAATCGATACCGGTGCCGACAACTGCGCCCCGGACTTGCCGAGATCGAAGTGCGCGATCGAGCAGGAGGGAAACGGGCGCAGGTAGTGCGGGTAAAGCACTTCCAGCAGCGCCTCGGTGAACTCGGGGTAGTCGTCCTCGATCTTCTTGGAGATGCGCGCGCCCATCAGTGCAAACGACTCGATCAGTCGCTCGACATGCGGGTCTTCGCTGATGTCGCCGACCAGCAACAATCGTCCAGCGATCTTCGGATAGCGTTCGGCAAAATCCCGCGAATATCGCCGCAGGAATGCCAGTTCACGCTCGTAGTAGGGCAGCAGGTCTTCCATGGGTTCTCAAGGGTTTCCGGACACCTGCGTGCCCCTCAGCTTGGCTCGACTTCCGATCTTTGATGCCTGGGGGAATATTCGTTTGTCAGCACCCTGGGGGACGAGGCAAATCCTGGCTGGTCGACCACGCATGACGAGTGTCAGCCCGAATGCGGGGTCGGCCGCAGCCCATATCTCATGGCACCACGACCAAAGCCTTGTCGCCACTGTGCAACATCAGCTGGCGAATGTTGTAGGAGGCAACGATGCCGCCCTCTGACGAATCGCCGACATGCCCGGAATCATCGCCGTGAATCAGGAACCGGGAACGCCCGTACATTCGATTCTTCGAATCGTGGGTGAGCCGAAGCGAATTCTTGCCGGCGGCCGAGTCATCAACAAAATGGCTAGCGATGGTATATCGGCCTTGCGGCAACGGCCCTTCCTTCGAATGGATCTGCGCGTGAGGCACGTTGCGGCACTTTCCCTTGCCCGCATAGCCGGTGCCCACGTTCATCCCATCGTGATCGATCACACCGGTCGATTGATGATAAGTCCATGTCATGTCTGGTCTCCTTTGTCGTGATCTATCGAGGTCATGCTGCCGCACGCCGGTTGCGACTGACCGAGTACTGCAGCGTGGTGGGTTGCAGCAAGGCGTCGAAATTGATCGGTTCGCGCGATGGGTGCACCACCAGCAGGGCGCTGATGGAAAAGCGCAGTGCTCCGGTGGTGCGCTGGCCCTGGTCCAGCAGCACGCGGACATTGGTCAGGCGCGGCTCGTGCCGGGATATCGCCAGTTCCAGCGAGTGACAGATGAACGCACGGTCGTCCGAACTGGCCAGGCTGCGTCCGGAGAAATCATGGATGCCATAGGTGGCAAGCGAGCGCTGGCAGTGGGGGAAGCGCTTGAGCACGTCCTCGGCCACCACGAAGCGGTTGTTCAGCAGACCTTCGACGTCACGCGCCACCGAATCCTTGAATTCCTCGTTCGACAGTCGCTTGACCATGCCGTACGCGGCTTCGCGCGGTGCGTCATCGAACAGCTTGTCCAGCAGGCTCGGCTCGAAGCCTTTCATGATCCGATTCCTCCGCCGGGCCGTGGCGGGCCGCCGACGAACTGTCGGAAACTTTCCGCCCGAATCAATGTGGTGTCGCGGATGACCGCGACACCACACCATCCGTCAAACGATCAGACGTTGTAGGTCTTGTCGTTCTTGGTCAGGCTCCAGGCACCCTGCGAGCTGCCACCCTGGCCGCCGCCGATCTTCTGCTGGGTGTAGCGCCACTGCACGGCGGCGTACTTCAGCGCGAACGTTTCGGTGGGCAGGCCTTCGGTCTGCACCGACGGCGTCACGCTGGCCACGATGACCTTCTTCAGCAGGATCTCCAGGTACTTCACGCGCTTGCCTTCACCATCGGCACGCATGAAATCGATCGTCACCTCGTCGAAGGTGGTGCCGCCGGAGCACGACTGGAACAGCTGCGGGCTGACCACGTCGATGTCCTTGGTGAACACCATGTCGCCATGCTCGCAACGCTCGGCAGTGAAACCGCCCGAGGTGGAAGCGGTGGCCGACTTCGGCTGCGCGATGTGATGGGTCCAGGAGCTGGCCTCGATCCATTGCGGGTGATCCTTGTCCTGCGATTCACCCTTGATGGCCGGATTGCCGAACTTGATGTAGATGTCCTTCATGATTTCATCCTTGACGGAAAGTGGATAGTGAGGGTTGGAACTTCACGCGTACCCGACAGGAGGTACGCGCTTCTTGCAGTTCGGCTGGAGCGATCAGCTCTTCACCGAGGAAGGCAGCTCCGCCACGAGCCGCAGCGATACCGAAAGCTCGTCGAGCTGGTAATGCGGACGCAGGAAAGCCACCGCGCGGTAGGCACCGGGGCGGCCCGGCACCTCCGACACCTGGATGGATGCTTCACGCAACGGGAACTGGGCCTTGGCTTCCTGCGTTGCGTTGTCATCCAGCAGTACATACTGGGTGATCCAGCGGTTGAGGAACGATTCCACGCTGGAGGTCGAGGCGAAGCTGCCGATCTTGTCGCGCATCATCGCCTTCAGGTAGTGCGCCACTCGCGACACCGCGAAGATGTACTGCAACTGTGCGGAAAGCGCCGCATTGGCATTGGCCGCATCGGTGTTGTACTTGCGCGGCTTCTGCACCGATTGCGCACCGAAGAACGCCGCGTAATCGGTGTTCTTGCAATGCACCAGCGGGATGAAGCCGAGGTCGCTGAGTTCCTTCTCGCGACGGTCGGTGATGGCAATTTCGGTGGGGCACTTGAGCGCCACTTCGCCGTCGTCCGTGCGGAAGGTGTGGGTGGGCAGGTCCTCGACCAGGCCACCACCTTCGACACCGCGGATTGCCGCACACCAGCCAAAGTCTTCGAAGGCGTGGGTGAGACGCGCACCGAAGGCGTAGGCGGTGTTGCACCACAGGTACTTCATGTGGTCGGTGCCGTCCACGTCCTCGACGAAGTTGAAACCCTCGACCGTGGTGCCATCCTTCGGGTTGTAGGGCAGGCGACCGAGGAAGCGCGGCAGGGTGAGGCCGACGTAGCGCCCGTCCTCGGATTCGCGCAGCGATTTCCACTTGGCGTATTCGACCGTATCGAACACCTTGGCCAGGTCGCGCGGCTTGCCAAGGTCGGCAAAGCTTTCCAACCCCATCAATTCGGGCGCGGCCGCGGAAATGAACGGCGCATGGGCAGCGGCCGCGACGTGCGACATCTGCTCCATGAAATACATGTCCTCGGGCTGCCGGCCAATCTGGAAATCGCCCAGCAGGGCCCCGAACGGTGCACCGCCGAAGGTGCCGAATTCTTCCTCGTAGACCTTCTTGAACAACGTGCTCTGGTCGAAGTCGAGCGCGGACTTGAAGTCGCGGTTCAGTTCCTTCTTCGACGCGTTGAGCACCTTGATCTTCATCATGGCGCCGGTGGAGGTCTGCTCGCACAGGTAATGCAGGCCGCGCCAGCTGGACTCGAGCGCCTTGAACTCGGCGGCATGCATCACCGCGCTGAGCTGCTCGGAAATCATCTGATCGAGCTCGGCCACACGGGCGTCGAGGGTCCGGTTGAGGTTGTCGGAGACGACCACGGTGCCGCTCATCACCTCGCGAGCCAGCTCGGAGATGATGTCCTTGGCACGCTGGTGTTCTGCGCCGGACTTGGCGACGCGGCTCTGTTCGACGATCTGGTCGAGCAGGCCATCGCCTTCGACGACTTCGGCCTGTTTGACGGCGCTACCCGCAGCTTCGGTGTTCATGCCTGATCCTCGCCTGCTTCGACACCCAGCTGCTTGAGCTTCTCGGTGTTGGTGAGCACATCGTTGAGGATGTCCTCAAGCTTCTCGTTGCCGGCCAGCTTGTTGCGCAGATCGGCCAGCTTGCTGCGGGCCTCGAGCAGTTTGCGCAACGGCTCGACCTGCTGCACCACGGCTTCCGGGCGGAAATCGTCGATCGACTTGAACTTCAGCTCGATGCCGAATTCGCCTTCGCCGCCGATGGTATTGGGCACGCGGTAGGTGGCGCGCGGCGCCATGCCCGACATCACGTCATCGAAATTGTCGAGATCGATATTGACGAACTTGCGATCGCGCAGACGCGGCAGGGCCTGTTCGGGGTTGCCGCTGAAATCGCCCAGCACGCCCGCGACGAAGGGCAGTTCCTTCTGTTCGATGGCATCGCCCTTCTCCACCTCGTAGGTCAGCTGAACACGAGGTGGACGCACCTTCTGCAGGCGCTTCTGGATGCTTTCCTTCTTGGCCATGAGTATCTCTCCGATGATGGGCCTGTAGCGGGTAGCTCGGTGTCAGAGGCTGCCGCCAGGCAATGCCTGGAACGGGTTGTCACTGGCCGGGGCGGATGGAGCGGACGCAGGAGCGGGAGCCGCTGCGGGACGGGGTGCCGGCGCGACATGCCGACTGACGCGACGCCGAACGGGCTTGCGCTCGACCGGCTTGGCCTCGGGTGGTACCAGCACGCTCTGGCCGAGTGTCTCGCGCATTTTCGCGGCGAGCTTCTCGGCTTCGACATGCGCCGGCCCTTGCTGATTGGACTCGTCGTGCAGGCGTCCAAGGGCCTGCACGGCCACGCGCAGGCCCGCCACGGTGAGAATGCTCTCGGCATTGCTGTCGGACGGATTGCGTTGCAGCACTTCCTGCGCATCGACGATGGCACGGCCGTAGTTCTGCTGATCGAAGTTGATCTGGGCGAGGCGATACCAAGGATTCTCGCGCGTGGGGTCGGCGGCGGCCGCCTTGCTGTAAAGCGCCTTGGCGCCGTCGACATCCTGTGCGTTGTAGCGGGCATCGGCCTGCTGCATCAGCTGGTCGTAGGGATGCACGGCAACCGGCTTGGTCTTGGACCGATGCAGCATGCTGCATCCGGCAAAGGCGGGAATCAGCAGCGGCAACATCGCGGCACGTACGTGAGCCATCTTCACCGGTAAATCTCCATGTCATCCCGTATTGACGACGTCGCGGCACCTCGTGAAAGGCGCTCCAGATGCGACGGTATTCGGCCGACTTTCTATACGAGTACGCATGGTGATGCAACCCGCAATCCGCGGAAACGCAAGCCAGTTATCACAATCTGCCGATGTGTTGTTTCAACATGAAGAAAATTGCACTCATCGCCTTTATGATGATGCTGCGACTGCGTTTGCAGAGTGCAGGAGACCCGCAGCGCACGGCCGGAATCGATCGACGGCAACTCACGGGGAGCCCGATTCATACAGCGTTGTCAGGGATCGACTACAACACGTCGCGCTGTTCCCTGTGAAAATTCCACGGACATTTTTCGCATACATGGACATGCACTTCCCTCCCCGCCGCCTCCTTCACTGTCTTGCCGCATCGATGGTCCTGCTGCTCGCTGGCTGCGCCAGCAGTGGCGGCTCGATGCCGTCGTCGGCCAGCAATACGGCGAGCCAGGTCGATGATGCAGCAACCCAGGCGAACGCCACGACCGGCACGATCGAGCGGATGATGCAGGCGGTCGGCCTGGCCAAGCCCGCGCCACCCGCGCCCACCGAACAGCAATTGCCCCTGCGCATCTTCACTGCGCAGAACCTCAACGCGGGCCGGAGCCGCAAGGCGCTGGCGCTGGTGGTGAAGGTGTACCACCTGCGTTCGCTGGAGCGGTTCAAGCAGACACCGTTCGACGACTTCCTCGACAAGAGCAAGACCCAGGCGGCGCTGGGCGATGACCTGATCGACAGTCGCGAGATGCTGCTGCTGCCGGACCAGCGTTACATCAGCACCGAACACATGCCGCTGGATACGCGCTACCTCGCTTTCGTGGCGCTTTTCCGCGCGCCGGCGGCGCAACGCTGGCGTTTCGCCTACGACGTGAAGCGTTCGACTGCCAGCGGCATCACCTTGGGCGTGCATGCCTGCGCAATGTCATCCACGGCCGGCGCGCTGGTCACCGAGCTGCCGGACAATCCGGGCTCGCTGGCCTCCGTGCATTGCCCGAAGCCGGGCTCATGAGCGCGCATTTGCCCCATCACGCCGTGCTGCAAGCCACGCTTGCCGACGGCACTTGCCATGGATCGGCGCGGCACGCAGTCGCCCGCATCCACGTCAACCCACGGATCAGGACGAGGCTCACGTGAGTCAAGCAGCCAAGCTATTCTGGGGCGAGGGATTGTTCCTTCGCCCGCAACATTTCCAACGCCAGGACGCCTATCACGAGTCGCGTCTGCACGAGACCAGCCAGGCGCTGCACCCGTACGGCTGGGGCGTGCGCCAGCTGCGTTTCGACAACCAGAGCCTGGCGACCGGCACGCTGCGCCCGTTGCAGGTGTCGGTGGTCTTCCCCGATGGCGAGCTGTACACCGCCCCGGATGCCGACGAACTGCCGCCGCCGATTTCGCTGGACAGCCTGCCGCCGGGCACGCAGGAAGTCACCATCTATCTCGCCCTGCCGCTGCTGAAGGAATACGGCGGCAACTGCGCGCGCGACGCCACCGATGCCACCGCCCGTTACGTGCAGAACGACGTGGCCACCGCCGACGTCTATTCCGACGCCGCGGAAGCGGAGCTGGCCTACCTGAAGAAATCGGTGCGCCTGCTCACCGACGATCAGTCGCGCGACGCCTACGTCACGGTGCCGCTGATCCGGCTGCGCCGCAGCAGCACCGGCAGCTTCGAGGCCGATGCGCACTACGTGCCGCCCTCGGTAAGCCTGCGCGCATCACCCACCCTGTTCCTGCAACTGCGGCGCCTGCTCGACGCACTGCAGGCGAAGGCGCAGGCACTGATCGGCCTGCATCGCGAACCCTCGCAAAACATCATCGAGTTCCGCTCGGGTGACATTGCCTCGTTCTGGCTGCTGCACACCGCCAATGCCGCATTCGCGGCGCTGGCGCACCTGTACCAGCATCCGGGCCTGGCACCCGAACGATTGCACCAGGAACTGCTGCGGCTGGCCGGCTCGCTGCTGACGTTCTCGCCGGCGCACCAGCTTTCCGACCTTCCCGCATACAACCACGCCGAGCCCGGCCCCGGCTTCGACAAACTGTTCAAGATCATCCGCGAACTGATCGACACGGTGATTTCCGCGCGCTACTTCGGCATCAGCCTGACCGAGGTTCGCCCGTCGTACCACCTGGGCCGGATCGACTCGCAACGCATCGACGAGAAGTCCGCGTTCTATCTCGCCGTGGGCGCGGCCATGCCGGCCGCCGAACTGGTCAGCGTGGTGCCGGTGCGCTTCAAGATCGGCGCCCCCGACGACGTGGAGAAAGCCGTGCTGTCGGCGCTCCCCGGTGTCAGCCTCAGCCATTCGCCGCAGATTCCCGCGGCCATCCCGGTGCGCCCCGGCAGCACCTACTTCGCGGTCGAGGCGCGCGGCCCGCTCTACGAGCGCATGCTGAAATCGCAATCGATCATGATCTACGTGCCTTCGGGCATCCCCGAACTCAAGCTTGAACTGATCGCACTCACGCCATGACGGACAACCGCACGCCCCAACCCGCCGCCACGCCTGCCGCCCCGGCCGCCGGCGCACCGCGCAGCCTGCTCGACCTGATGTCGGACGGCTTCTACATGCTGCTGCTGATCAAGCGTGGCCAGGTGCCGCTGGCCGAGCAGCCGTTCGCCGACGCGGTGCGCCAGTTCCTGGCCAACATGGAACGCAACGCCAGCCGCGAGGGCATCCCCGCCGAGGATGTCCATGCTGCCAAGTACGCCTATTGCGCCGTGGTGGACGAGGCCATCCTCGGCTCCACCTGCAGCTTCCGCGAGGAGTGGGCGCGCAAGCCCCTGCAGCTGGCGCTGTTCGGCGACCACCTGGCCGGCGAGAATTTCTTCGTGCGGCTGGAACAATTGCGTGCCCAGGGCGCCGCACGGCTGCAGTCGCTGGAGGTGTGCTACTTCTGCCTGCTGCTCGGCTTCGAGGGCAAGTACCGCCTGGAAGGCAGCGAGAAACTCGGCTATCTCACCGCACGCCTGGGCGACGAGATCGTCTACCTGAAAGGCAAGCGCACCGGCTTTGCGCCGCACTGGGCGCCACCGGATCGCGTCGCCAATGTCCTGCGCCGCACCGTCCCGTTGTGGGCTGCCGCCGCCGTGCTGGTCGTGGCCGGGCTTATCGGTTACTTCTCGCTGCACGTGGCGCTGCAGAAGGACACCACCCATCGCCTGGCCGCCTACCACGACCTGGTGCAAATGCCGGCGCGCACCGCCAGCCTGACCATCACGCTGCCCTGATTTTCCACGCCTCGATCACCGGGGCGGCGGCGTTCCGTTCAAGCAAACGCCGCCATCTGGACGTCTATCCGCCCAGATGAAATTCTGTCGTTGCGCGATCAAGACAAAGCGCACAAGCAAACTCGTACCTTGCCGCCGCGCCGGTGAATTCCTACGACCGATGCAATGCCCGGTGCGCAATATCGCGCCGGCAGAACGCGCCGTCGAAACGGATCTTCTCCACGGCGGCATAGGCGTTTTCGCGCGCAGTGGCGATGTCCGTGCCGAGCGCACAAACCGTGAGCACGCGACCGCCCGCCGTCACCACGCGCCCTTGCGCATCGAGCTTCGCCCCGGCGTGGAAGACCTTGGCGTCGGGTCCAAAATCGCCGTCGAGGCCGTCGATCACGTCGCCGCTCTTCACCTTGCCGGGATAGCCGCCGGCGGCCATCACCACGCCCAGCGACGGGCGCACGTCCCATTGCGCGCGAGTGTGGTGCAGCTCGCCATCGAGCGCGGCCTCGATCAGTTCGACCAGGTCGGACTTCAACCGCAACATGATCGGCTGGGTTTCCGGATCGCCGAAGCGCACGTTGAACTCGATGACCTTGGGGTTGCCCTGCTTGTCGATCATCAGGCCGGCGTAGAGGAAGCCGATGAACGGTGCTCCCTCGACGGCCATGCCGCGCAAGGTGGGTTCGATCACCTGCTTGAGGATGCGCTGCTCGACCTCGGGCGTGACCACCGGCGCGGGCGAGTACGCGCCCATGCCACCGGTGTTGGGACCGAGATCGCCTTCGTCGCGGCGCTTGTGATCCTGGCTGGAAGCCATCGGCAGCGCGTGCTGGCCGTCGCTCATCACGATGTAGCTGGCTTCCTCGCCGTCGAGGAATTCCTCGATCACCACGCGGGCGGAGGCATCGCCGAAGGCGTGCGCACCGAGCATGTCGTGCAGTGCCAGCTCGGCGTCAGACTGGGTCAACGCCACCACCACGCCCTTGCCGGCGGCCAGGCCATCGGCCTTGATGACGATCGGTGCGCCGTGCTTGCGCACATGGGCCAGCGCGGGTTCCAGCTCGGTGAACACGGCGTAGTGCGCCGTCGGGATGTTGTGGCGGAGCAGGAAATCCTTGGCGAAGGCCTTGGAACCTTCCAGCTGTGCGGCAATCGCGCGCGGCCCGAAAATGCGCAGGCCGGCGCCACGGAACTTGTCCACCACGCCGGCCACCAGCGGCACTTCGGGGCCGACCACGGTCAGGCCGATCTTCTCGTCCTGCGCCAGCTTCAGCAGGCCGTCGAGATCGGTCACGGCCACATCGGCGTTGCGCACGCCACGCTCGCGCGCGGTGCCGGCATTGCCTGGCGCCACGATCACCTCGTCGACGCGTCGCGACTGCTTGAGTTTCCACGCCAGCGCGTGTTCGCGACCGCCGTTGCCGATGACCAGGACTTTCATGAGGTGGACTCCGAAGGGTTGCCGCGTGGATGGCTGGCTATTGTAACGGCAGAACGACGGCCTTCCTTGTCGATCGCGCGGAATGCAGCAAGACGGCGACTCGACATTCGAGTGCGAGTACCTATCCCGCTCGTCATCCCGGCGAAGGCCGGGATCCAGTGGCGGTTACGCCTGCTCAGGCCGTACAGCCACTGGATTCCTGCCTTCGCAGGAATGACAGGCAAAAACCGATTTCGACATGTGCCACACGCGACTGCGGGAGTTCGAAGTTATTCCAGACAGCGGCGTGCAAGGCCCGAATGACGCGCCGGAGCGTGGTGCCGGTACGCGTTCCGCAGGACTGCGAAGGCAGCGTTAGCCGAGCAAGGCCAGCAGCTCGGCACGCGGCAGCTTGCCGGTCTCGTTGCGTGGCAACGCCTCGACCCGGCGCAGTCGACGTGGCAGGAACACCGGATCGACCGACTGGCGCAAGGCATCGAGGATGGCCGCCTCGTCCAACGCCGGCGCCACGGCCAGCGCGGCGATGCGGCGCACGCCGATGGCATCGGCGTCCTCAAGCTGGAATACCACGCCGTCCTGTACGCCAGGCACGGCCAGCAGGCGACGGGTGAGATCGCCCAGCGACGCGCGCTTGCCGGCGATTTCCAGCAGGTCGGCATGGCGGCCGCACAGGCGGAAGCGGCGCCCCTCGTCATGCAACGTGACGATGTCGGCCAGCGTGGCCGGCATGTCGAGCTGTGGTGCCTCGATGCGGGTGCCATCCGGCTGCGGGTGCAGATGGACGTCCGGATACAGCGTCCAGTCTTCGTCGGCAGTGAGCCGTCGACTGGCAAACGCGCATGTCTCGGTGGAGCCGAACACTTCCAGCAGCGGCGCGCCAAAACGTTGCTCGGCCGCCCGCGCCAAGGCCGGCGGCATGGCCGCCGTGGCCGACAACACGGCCGCCAGCGGCGGCAATTCGACACCGGATTCGACCAGCGCGCGCAGGTGCACCGGAGTGGTCACCAGCACGCGCGGTGCCGGCACCTCGGCCAATGCAGCAGCCACATCGGCGGGAAAGAACGGCCGCCCCGCATGGACGGCCACCGCACCCAGCAGCGGCAGCAGCACCGACATCTCGATGCCGTAGGTATGTTGCGGCGGCACCGTGGCCACCACGGCAAACGCCGGGCCGGCCACGGCATGCAGCATCGCCAGGTTGCCCGCCGTGCTGGCATGCAGGTTGCGCCAGCTCTTGGCATTGGCTCGGGGCGTGCCGGTGGAACCGGAGGTATAGCCGACCGTCACCGTCTGCGCGGCGGGAATCGCCGGCGCGACAGCGGTTGCCAGCGTTGCCGCCCCGGTCTCCAGCAGCGGCAATGGCAGGTAGCCCAAGGGCGCCGGCTGCAGCGCTTGCTCGCCCAACGCATAGCAGCCGGGATGGGCCGCCATGACCTCATCGACCGCCTGTGGCGCGCGCGAGGGCGGTAGCAGGTTGGCCTGGCCGCGGCGCGCAAGGGCACAGAAAGAAACGAGAAAAGCGTAGCGGTCCTCGCACAGGTTCACCGCGGACGGCGCGTCGGGCAATCGTGCGGCCACCTGTTCCACGTGATCGAGGAACTGTGCCGCGCTCACCGCCACACCATCACGCCAGGCCAGCGTGCGTTGCGGATCGGCCATGGCCAGCAGCGGCAGCATCTGGGCTGCCTCGTCGTATTGACAGGTGTCTTGAACAATCGCCAAGCCGAGCTCCCGTATGCCCATGGAACGACCGCCCTTTTATCCCGGCAAGGATGAACGGCCGTCGCACGCCGAGGAAAAGATGATGCGAGGTTCCCCATCCTCGCTGCCACCGCTGAATCGCAACCGACTCGCCGCGCGTGGCGTTCAGGCGCGAATGACAGCGCCCGTCAACGCATCGCGAATCGTGGAGGGCCGGGTCTGTTCGCCCAAAGGCGCATCCAGCACGCCATCCAGCGCGTCACCGAAATAGTCGACCACGGTCTGCGCCGAGCGCGCCGAAGGTTCGCCATGCGGATTCGCACTGGTCGACACCAGCGCGCCACCAAACGCACGACACAGTGCGGCGGAAGGCTCGTGCGCGGTGATCCGCAGCGCGATGCCGGCATGTCCGCCGGCGACCCAATCAGGCACCTCTGCCGTGCGCGGGAAGATCCAGGTGTACGGCCCGGGCCAGCTCTGGCGCACCTGCGCCAGCACGTCGGCCGGCACCGCCGCCAGATCGATATAGCGCTCGATTTGCCCGAAGTCCGCCGCGATCAACAGCACGCCCTGGGTTGGCGGGCGCTGCTTCAACGCGAACAGCGCGTCGAACGCACGGCGGTCATGCGGATCGCAACCGAGGCCATAAACCGCTTCGGTCGGATAGGCCAGTACCCCGCCGCTGCGCAACAGCGCGGCGGCGGCATCCAGTTGCCCGAGATCGAACCGTTGCAGCATCAGGCGTCGGCCTTGGATGCCGCGGCCTTCTTCGTCGCGGCCTTTTTCGCGGCCGTCTTCCTGGTCGCCGTCTTCTTGGTGGCGGCCTTTTTGCTCGCGGCTTTCTTGGCCGGAGCCTTCGTGGTGGCTGTCTTCTTGGTGGCTGTCTTCTTCGCCACCGTTTTCTTGGCGGCGGTCTTCTTGCCGAAGCGGCCTTTCTTGACCGGCGCGGCAGCCAGCAACTCCACGCACTGCGCCTCGGTCAGCTCCTTCGGCTCCTGTTCCTTCGGGATGCGCGCGTTCTTCTCGCCATCGGTGATGTACGGGCCATAGCGACCGTTGAGCACCTGCACGCCGTTGCCGAAGTCGAGGATGATGCGGTTGGCCAGCATTTCCAGCTTGTCGGCGACCAACTGCAACGCACGCGGCAACTCGATGGTGTACGGGTCGTCCTCGGGCTTGAGCGAGGCGTAGGTGCTGCCCTGCTTCACGAACGGACCGAAGCGGCCGATGCCCACGCTCACTTCGTCGCCGTTGTCCGCGGCACCCAGCTTGCGCGGCAACTTGAACAGTTCCAGCGCATCCTCCAGGGTGATGGTGTGCATGCTCTGGCCGGGACGCAGGCTGGCAAACTGCAGTTTTTCGTCGCTGTCCTTGTCGCCGATCGCGGCATACGGTCCGAAGCGGCCCAGTCGCACGAATACCGGCTTGCCGGTCTTCGGATCGGCACCCAGTTCACGCGCGCCACTGGCTTCGCTGCGGTCAACCGTTTCGGTCTTCTCGTCCACCTGCTGCTTGAACGGCTGCCAGAAGCGCTGCATCAGCGGTATCCAGGCTTCCTCGCCGCGACTCACCGCATCCAGCTCGTCTTCCAGCTTGGCGGTGAAGTCGTAGTCCACGTAGCGGCTGAAATGCTGGGTGAGGAACTTGCCCACCGCGCGGCCCACATCGGTGGGCTTGAAGCGGCGGCTGTCGAGCAGCACGTACTCGCGGTTCAAGAGCACCTGGATGATGCTGGCGTAGGTCGACGGACGGCCGATGCCGTATTCCTCCAGCGCCTTGACCAGGCTGGCCTCGGAATAGCGCGGCGGCGGCTCGGTGAAGTGCTGGTCGGCCAGGATGTCCTGCAGCGGCACCTCCTCACCCTTCTCCAGCTTCGGCAGACGCCGACCCTCGTCCTCGTCATCCGCACTCTTCTGGTCGCGCCCTTCCTCGTACACGGCCAGGAAGCCGGGATCGACCACGGTGGTGCCAGTGGCACGAAACGCGGCATCGCCGCCGGCTGTATGCGGCAAGGCGAAATCCACCGAGACGGTGTTCAACGTGGCGTGGATCATCTGGCACGCCACGGTGCGCTTCCAGATCAGCTCGTACAGCTTGCGCTGTTCGTCGTTGAGGTAAGAAGCCACCTCGCGCGGCGTGCGCATGGCCGAGGTGGGACGCACCGCCTCATGCGCTTCCTGCGCGTTCTTCGACTTGGTCTTGTAGACCTGCGGCGCGTCGGGCAGCGCCTTGTCGCCGAAATCGCGGCCGATCAGCGCACGCAGCTCGGACAACGCATCCTCGGACAGCGCGGTGGAGTCGGTACGCATGTAGGTGATCAGGCCGACATTGCCCTCGTCGCCCAGCGAAACGCCTTCGTACAGTCCCTGCGCGACCTTCATCGTGCGACTGGTGGAGAAGCCCAGCTTGCGCGCGGCCTCCTGCTGCAGCGTGGACGTGGTGAACGGCGCGGCCGGACGGCGCTTGCGCTCCTTCGAGGCCACCTCGCTGACGGTGAGGCGACCGTGCGCGGCCTCCTTCAGCGCGGCGCGCGCGGCCATCGCATCGGCCTCGTTGGTGAGGTCGAACTGCTCGAATTTCTTGCCGTTGAGGCGGGTCAGACGCGCACTGAAATCGCCGTTTGCGTGCTGCAGCCTGGCCTCGACGCTCCAGTACTCGCGCGCCACAAAGGCTTCGATCTCTTCCTCGCGCTCCACGATCATGCGCAACGCCGGGCTCTGCACGCGGCCGGCGGACAGCCCGCGCTGCACCTTGCGCCACAGCACCGGCGACAGGTTGAAGCCGACCAGGTAATCCAGCGCGCGACGAGCCTGCTGCGCATCCACCATGTCGTGGGAAAGCTGGCGCGGTTCGGCCACCGCCGCCTTGATCGCCTTCGGCGTGATCTCGGAGAACACCACGCGATGCATGCGCTTGCCCTCGACCAGGCCACGGTCCTTCAGGATCTCGCTGATGTGCCAGCTGATCGCCTCGCCTTCGCGATCCAAGTCGGTCGCGAGATAGATGTCATCGGCCTGCCTGGCCGCCTTGGCGATCGCGTCGACGTGTTTCTCGTTGCGCTCGATGATCTCGTAAGCCATGGCGAAATCGTGCTCGGTATCCACCGCACCTTCCTTCGGCCTGAGGTCACGCACATGGCCATAGGACGCCAGGACCTGGAAGTCCTTGCCGAGGTATTTGTTGATCGTCTTGGCCTTGGCCGGCGATTCGACGATGAGCAGATTCTTTGCCATGCAGCTGGGGTTCCAAAGGTGGCCGCCGTCGCCGCGCGACGGACGCTTCTATATCTAGTGAGACCACGTCACCGCGCCGACTGTCAAGCCGGGTGACGTGAAAACGCGGTGCCATGCGGCTTGCGGGCCGGCCACACGGACCTCGACCGGCCCCGAACCGGCCCGTTGTGTCAACCGGGAAGGCGCTGGTAGCGGTTGCCCGGAAGGCCTTCGACCACGCCTTCCAGTTCCAGCATCAGCAGCATGGAGGATAGCTCCGCCGGGGCCTGTCCGGTACGTTCGCACAGCACATCCAGCGCGGCCGGGTCGTGCCCGAGGGCTTCGAGCAGGGCCTGATACTGCGGATCGCCGCGCCAGCCGGCCGTATCCGCCGCGCCACGGCCGGCCGATGACTCCCCGACTCCGAGCCGCCGTGCCAGCTCGCAACCCAGCTCGCGCGCCAACGGGACCAGAACTTCCGCCACTTCCTCCGGGGTTTCCACCAGCCGCGCGCCGTCGCGGATCAGCCGATGGCAGCCGTGCGCCTGCGGGTTGTGGATGGAACCGGGCACCGCGAACACCTCGCGCCCCTGCTCGCCGGCCTGCCGCGCGGTGATCAGCGAGCCGGACTGCAAACCCGCCTCGATCACCAGCGTGCCCAGTGCCAACCCGGCGATGATGCGATTGCGCCGAGGAAAATGGTGCGGCCGGGCCGATGTGCCGGGCGGGAATCCGCTGACCAGCGCGCCCTGCTCCACGATGCGCCGCGCCAGGGCGTGGTGCTTGCGCGGGTAGACCCGGTCCGGGCCGGTACCGACCACCGCGATGGTCGGCGCCCCGGCATCCAGCACCGCCGCATGCGCCGCACCGTCGATGCCATCGGCCATGCCGCTGGTGACCACGAAACCCGCCCGGGCCAGCGTTTGGGCGAAATCCCGCGCGATCGCCAGGCCGCCCTGCGTGGCCCGACGCGCGCCCACGATGGCCACCTGCGGCCGCAGCAACAAGCCGGCATCCCCGGCCACGAACAGCGCCGCCGGTGGTTGCGGGATGTTTTCCAGCAAGGGTGGAAAATCCGCCTCGGTGCAGCGCCACAGCCGATGACCGGGCTCGGCCAGCCAGGCCAGGTCCGTGGCCAGCTGTGCTTCGTCCGGCTGCTCCAGCCACGCTGCCGCGGACGCGTCCAATTCGGCCGCCCGGCGACGCAGCCACGCCAGTGCGGCATCGATGCGGCCATCGGCTCCGGCCAGCGCCTCGCGCAGGCCGCCGGCTCCCAGTCCGGGCGTGCGCAAGGCGATCAGCCAGGCACGCGCTTCCTCGTCTTCACTCATGCCGCGCAGTCTACGCGACGACGAAAACGACGACGGCGCGGGATCGCCGCGCCGTCGTGTGGGTGAAGGCTGATGTGGTCACCGCGCGCCTCCCGCTCGCAAGGGAGGCCAAGCAAGAAACCATCAAGCGTGTCGCGAGATTGGCTCCTCACCCCAACCCTCTCCCCGACGGGGAGAGGGAGCAACAGCGTCAGTCGGGCATGCGCAGCTTGTCGCCCATCTTCACCGGACGCAGGCCATCCATCACCAGGCCGTAGCTGACCCGGTCGAAGGTGCGGAACACCATCACGTGACCGATGTATTCGTCGGGCAACTGCACCTTCTTGCCGGTGCCGCGATCCCAGCTGTCGTGCGCCACATCGTCGAAAGTGCGATCGCCGGGCTGCCAGATGGCGAAGGTGGTGCCGTTGTCCACGCCATCCTTCTTGCCGACCGAAAGCGCCACCACCTGGTGCGGGCCCACCGCGGCCATCGCATCGGCGAACGCGATCACGCGACCGTTCGCCGGCAACGTCTTGGGCGCATGCGGGTAGTAGTACGGATCGTAGGCCGGGCCATCCAGCGGCATCACGCGGTCGCCGGCACGGATTTCGCGGTTGGCGTCGAGCAGCAGCAGGGTGGACGGATCGCCACCGCGCAACGTCTCGGCGGTGCCGATCACGGTGACTTCCACGCCGAGATCATCGCCGCGGCCGTAGTGGCCGTCATTGCGGAAATCTTCCGACCACGGCGAACGCACGAGTGCCACATTGCTGTCGAGCAGGTGGCCGGCGATGTCGCTGTCTTCGCCGTTGGAGCCCTTGCCGTCGAAACCGCGGAACACATGCGTGGGCCGCACGATGGCCCAACGCTGGCCACGCTCGGCCTTGAGGCCGCGCACGTAGATGTTCTGGCCCACGGTGCCGCGCAGCTGGTTTTCCTCGAAGCCGACCACGTAGGGCGCCGAACTCACCTCGTTGGAGTTCATCACCCGCATGTCCTTGAGGAACATCTTCAGCTGCGACAGCGGGATCGCCGGGATCGCATTGCCCTCGCGATGCACGCTCGGCTGCAGCGTCAGGTGCGGACCGTTGATGAACGACAGGTTGAGCACGTCACCCGGATAGATCAGGTGCGGATTGCGTACCTGCGGATTCGCCTGCCAGATTTCCGGCCACAGCCAGGGCTTGGACAGGAATTTGGCGGAAATGTCCCACAGCGTGTCGCCGCGGCGAACGGTGTAGGTATCCGGATGGTTGGTGCGCAATTGCGCACCGGCAGCGTAAACAGCCACAGTGACCAGCATGCCGGCCAGCAGCCCGATGGACTTTCTCAACATAAGCGGGAATCCCCCCTCTCCCGGTGTTCGGGCGAGTGTAGCCTAACCTTGACGGGCCGCAACCGGGAACAGTTGGCATAACTGCCTGCCGGACGCGGGCTTGCCGACGTACAATAAGGCACATTCTAGATGGCGTCAGGGCTTCGATTTTAGCGATTCGCCCGCATTTTGACGTCAGGGCCGCGCCAACCCAGCGAGGGCCCCAGCCTTAAGGTGATTTCCATGTCCGTGCTATCCATCCTCGAATTTCCCGACCCCCGCCTGCGCACCAAGGCCGCGCCGGTGACCACGTTCGACGGCACGCTGAAGCAGCTGGTCGCCGACATGTACGAGACCATGTACGCCGCCAACGGCGTGGGCCTGGCCGCCACCCAGGTCAACGTGCACCGGCACCTGCTGGTGATCGACATGAGCGAGGACCGCGACCAGCCGCTGACCCTGATCAATGCCGAGATCCTCGAGAAGGACGGTGCGCAGGTCTACCAGGAAGGCTGCCTCTCCTTTCCCGGCATCTACGCCGACGTCACTCGCGCGCTGAAAGTGAAAGTGAAGGCGCAGGACCTGGACGGCAAGGAATTCATCTACGAGGCCGAGGGCCCGCTGGCCGTGGCCGTGCAGCACGAGATGGACCACCTGGCCGGCAAGGTTTTCGTGGACCACCTCTCGCCGCTGAAGCGCGCGTTGCTGCTCAAGCGCCTGGAGAAGCACCGCAAGGCCAGCGCTTGAGCGCCCCGTTGCGGCTGGTTTTCGCCGGCACGCCCGACTTCGCCGTTCCCTGCCTGGAAGCCTGCCGCGCCAGCGGCGCCGAAGTCGTGGCCGTCTATACCCAGCCCGACCGTCCCGCCGGCCGCGGCCGCAAACTCACGCCCAGCCCGGTGAAGCAGGCCGCGCTCGCCGCCGGCGTGCCGGTCGAGCAACCCGAGTCGCTGAAATCCGTCGAAGCGCAGGCCACGCTGGCCGCCTACGCGCCCGACCTGCTGGTGGTGGTGGCCTATGGCCTGATCCTGCCGCGCAAGGTGCTGGCCATTCCCCGTCTCGGCTGCTGGAACGTGCACGCCAGCCTGCTGCCGCGCTGGCGCGGCGCGGCGCCGATCCAGCGCGCGATCCTCGCCGGCGACAGCGAATCCGGCGTCGACCTGATGCGCATGGAAGCTGGCCTCGACACCGGCCCGGTGCTGCTGGAAATGCGCACCCCGATCAGCCGCGAAGACACCGGCGGCTCACTGCATGACCGCCTCGCCGCGCTGGGCGCCGAAGCGCTGGCCGAAGGTCTGCGTCGCACCCTGTCCGGCGAAGTGCTGGCCGCCACGCCGCAACCCGACGAAGGCGTGATCTACGCGCACAAGCTGGACAAGGCCGAATCGCATATCGATTTCAGCCGCCCCGCCATCGAACTGGAACGCCAGGTGCGCGCGTTCGATCCATGGCCCGGCAGCGATGCCGAGATCGCCGGCGAACGCCTGCGCGTCTGGGCCGCCCACGCCCTCGATATCGCGCACGAAACCGCACCGGGCAGCGTGCTGCACGCCAGTCGCGAAGGCATCGAGATCACCTGCGGCGAAGGCGCCTTGCGCATCACCGCCGTGCAACGCGCCGGCGGCAAGCGCATCAGCGCCGCCGACTACCTCAACGCGCGACCCGAGCTGCGCCAACCAGGCACGCTCTCCCCGCAGGGAAGAGGGCTGGGGTGAGGGGCGGGTGCTCGCCATGAACTCCATGGATTCGGCTTTTGTGGGTTTTGTCGCAACTGACCGAGCCGTTTCGTCCGCCCGCCACCCACCCTGCGGACCTTTTCCTGCACCCTCCCCGCCGCGTCACAGGGCACTCGGAAGAGCAGCGCGCCGCCGCCACGTGATGTACGGTACAATACCGTACATCGCTCTCGCGAGATTCGTCATGACCGCTAATGCCGACCGCCTCGACCTGCGCCTCAGCGCCGAGGACAAGGACCGCTTGCGCCGTGCCGCCGCACTGCGTGACGTGCCGCTGGCCGCCTTCGTCCGCGAGGCCGCCCTGCGTGAAGCCGATATCGTCATCGTTCACCCGCCCAAAGCAGCGCGCGGCAGCCTGGCGGAGCGCCTGCGCGGACGTGCCGGCTCGCGGCTGAGTACCGACGCCATCATGCAGCTCACCCGCGGTGCATGAAGCGCATCCTGGTAGATGCCAACGTCCTGCTGGACGTGCTCACCGACGATCCGCAGTGGTACGGCTGGTCGGCGAGCCAGCTGGACGCTGGCGCGGCCCACGCCGAGCTATGCATCAACCCCATCATCTACGCGGAAATCTCGGTCGGTTTCGAGCGTATCGAAGCGCTGGACGATGCCTTGTCGCCCGATGCCTTCACCCGGCTGGAACTGCCGTGGGAAGCAGGCTTCCTCGCCGGCAAAGCCTTCCTGAACTACCGGCGGGCCAAGGGTAGCCGCACATCGCCACTGCCGGATTTCTACATCGGCGCGCATGCCGCCATCGAAGGCATGGCGCTGTTGACGCGCGATGCCAAACGCTTCCGAACCTACTACCCCAAGCTGGAACTCATCAGCCCGTGACCGACACCCGCGCCCTCGCCGCCCAAGCCCTCGCCGAGATCGCCCTCAAGGGCGCTTCGCTGCGCGACGCCATGGAGCGCCACGCGCGCAAGCTTCCCGATTCGCGCGACCGTGCCTTGTTGATGGCGCTGCTCAGCGAAGGGGCGCGCTGGTGGCTGCGTTTCGATCCCGCGCTGGATCGCCTGCTGGAAAAGCCGTTGCGACAGAAGGAACCGGTGGTGCATGCGCTGCTGGTACTGGGGCTGGTGCAACTGGAGATTCTCGGCCTGCAAGATTACGCCGCCGTCGCGGCCACCGTCGAAGCCACGCGGGCATTGAAGAAGCCGCGCCTGGCCGGGTTGGTCAATGCGGTGCTGCGCCGCTGGCAACGCGAACGCGAAAGCCTGCTAAGCACGCTCGACGTCGATCCACGCACTCGCCATGCACATCCCGCGTGGCTGGCCACGGCCATCACCCGGGACTGGCCGGCACAGGCCGACACCGTGATGGCTGCCGACAACTGCGAGCCGCCGTTGATGCTGCGCGCGAACCGTCGCTTCGGCAGCCGCGAGGCCTTGCTTGAGCGCCTGCGTGTGGACGACCAGACGGCCACTGCCCACGACTGGCTGGCCGACGGCATCGTGCTGCCGCACAGCGTGGACGTGACCCGCCTTCCCGGTTTCGACGACGGCGCGTTCGCCGTGCAGGACGGCGCGGCACAGGTCGCCGCCGACCTGGCCGAGCTGCGTGACGGCCTGCGCGTGCTCGATGCCTGCGCCGCTCCCGGCGGCAAGGCCTGCCATCTGCTTGAGCGTGCCGACATCGACCTGACCGCACTCGAATTCGACGCGGCTCGAACCGAGCGCATCCGCCAGAACCTGATGCGGTTGCGGCTGAACGCGAAACTGGTGATGGGCGACGCGGGTGCTCCCAAGGGTTGGTGGAAAGGCCTGCCCTTCGATCGCATCCTGATCGACGCACCCTGCTCGGCCACCGGCGTGCTGCGCCGCCGCCCCGATGTGCGCCTGCACCGCCGCGGCAGCGACATTCCCGCACTGGTGGCGCAGCAGCAGCGCATCCTCGCCGCGTTGTGGCCGCTGCTGGCACCGGGCGGGCGGCTGCTCTACATCACCTGCTCGCTGTTGCGCGCCGAGAACGAAGGCGTGATCGCGCCTTTCCTCGCCGCACACGCGGATGCGAAAGCGATACCGTTCGAACTGCCCGTGGGCCAGGCCGCCGCCGTGGGCTGGCAGATCCTGCCCGGCGATGGCGATCTCGACGGCATGTACTATGCCGCCATCGAGAAATCCTGAAGCCGTTTCCGGCCGCAGCGCGCCCTCCCGCTTCCAGCAACCGAGCCATGACGCCATCTACCCAAGCCACTCCACAGGAACGCCGCCAGTTCTGGTTGCTGATGTTCGCCGCGCTGGTGCTGATTGGCGTCGGCATGGGCTTGCGCGATCCATGGCCGTCTGACGAACCACGCTTCACCCTGGTGGCGAAGCACATGGTGGAAAGCGGTGACTGGCTGTTCCCGCACCGCGGCACCGAACTGTATGCCGACAAGCCGCCGATGCTGATGTGGCTGGAAGCGGCCAGCTTCGAGGTCGTGCGGTCCTGGCGGGTGGCATTCCTGCTGCCCTCGTTGCTGGCCGCGCTGGGCAGCCTGGTGCTGATCTACGACCTGGGCCGCCGCCTGTGGAACCGCCAGGCCGGCTGGTATGCGGCGGCCGGTCTGCTGCTGGCGTTCCAGTTCGTCTACCAGTGCAAGCGGGCGCAGATCGATCCGCTGGTGATGTTCTTCATCACCGCCGCGAACTACGGCCTGCTGCGCCACCTGCTGTGCGGTCCCAACTGGCGCGCCTACTGGTTGGGCTGTTTCTGCGCGGGCCTGGGCGTGATCACCAAGGGCGTGGGTTTCCTCGCGCTGCTGATGCTGTTGCCTTACGTGGCGGTGCTGCGCTGGCGCTGGGATGGCGTGACGCGAATGCCGCAAGGCGCGTGGTGGCGCTGGCTGCTTGGACTGGTGGCGACCCTGGCGGCGATCGCCTTGTGGCTGCTGCCCATGCTGTGGGCGGCACATGTGCGTCGCGACAACCCGATCTATCCCGCCTACGTCGATGACATCCTGTTGCACCAGACGGCTGGCCGTTACGCGCATGCATGGCATCACATCCACTCGGCGTTCTATTACATCCCGATCGTGCTGTTCAGCTGGTTGCCGTTGTCGCTGACTTATCCGGGCACGCTGCCGCGCTGGTGGCAACAACTCAAGGCGAAGGACGCGCGTATCGGCGTGCCGCTGGGCTGGATCGTGCTGGTGCTGCTGTTTTTCGACGCGTCGGCAGGCAAGCGCGACGTGTACATCCTGCCGGTATTGCCGATCGTCGCGTTGATCAGCGGGCCGTTCATGAAGGACCTGCTGCAACGGCGCTGGCTGCGCGTGTCCGGTCTGGTCTTCCTCGGCATTCTGGGCACCGCCGTGCTGCTGCTGGGCGGCTATGCCCTGGTCGCGCACCCCGCGTTCGCCGCGAAGCTGTCGGTATCGCGTGGTTTCGAAGGCAACGAAGCGGGCCTGTGGTGGATGTGCGTTGTCATTGGCGCAAGCCAGCTGGCGCTGCTGCTGGTGTTGCGGTTGCGTCACGCGGTGTGGGCGGTGGCGGGCGGCATGGCCGTGCTGTGGCTGGCGTGGGGCTTGTGGGCCTATCCGCTGCTCAACCCGACCAGCTCGTCGAGCGCCCTGATGGCCGAAGTGCGCGCGCATCTGGGCCCGCACGAACAGGTTGGCCTGGTCGACTGGAAAGAACAGAACCTGCTGATGCTGGATCGTCCCGCGGTCGATTTCGGCTTCAGCGTGCCGGCGCATCTGCAATTTGCCCGCGCCGTGCAATGGCAGGCGGCCGCTCCGGCCACGCGCTGGATCTTCGCCGAGCAGGACGCCATGGGCGATTGCGTGCGACGCGACCAGGCCATCAACCTCGGCCATGCCAACCGTCGCGACTGGTGGCTGTTCAAGGCGGCGGCGGTGATTCCCGGCTGCACTCCGCCGGCCTCCGATGACGACAACGTGGTGGACCCCGACGATGCCGAGCAGTGAGGCAGACCCAACGCGCTGCCAACTGATCGGTCGCGACAACGGCGCCGGACTCAGTCGCGACATGGCATTGCTGGCCGATGCGCTGCGTCACAACGGCAGCGAGGTCACGCTGTCCGCACTGGCGCATCGCGGCCGGCTGGCCGAGTGGCTGACCCGCCGTCGCCTGGCCGGAAGCGTGCCCGCCTTCGACGTGAACCTGATGCTGGAACGCATCCGCCCCGAGTTTGCCGCCGCCGCGCATCGCAACGTGCTGGTGCCCAATCCGGAATATTTTCGCCCGCAGGACCGCGCCGCGCTGGCGCAGATGGATGCGGTATGGGTGAAGACCCGCCACGCCGAAGCGCTGTTCGCCGCCCTGGGCGCACGGACGCATTACATCGGCTTCAGCAGCCCGGATCGTCATCTGTCGGACGTGCCGCGCCAGGCCTCGTTCTTCCACGGCCCCGGTCGCAGCGGCAACAAGGGCACGGCGGCCCTGCTTGCGCTTTGGGCCACCCATCCCGCGTGGCCGACGTTGACCGTGGTGTGGCGGCGCAAGCACATCGAGCACGGGGCGTTGCCCGACAACGTGCGCCTGATTCGCGAGCACCTGGACGACGCCAGCTATCGCCGTCTGCAGAACGAGCACCGCTTCCATCTGTGCCCCTCGCAAACCGAAGGTTACGGCCACTACCTGGCCGAAGCGATGAGTTGTGGCGCCGTCGTGCTGACCCTGGATGCCGCGCCCATGAACGAACTGGTCACCCCGGCGCGCGGCGTGCTGGTGCCGGCGCAAGCCAGCGGCCAGCAGGATCTGGCCACGCTGTATCGGTTTGCAGATACGGACATGGCCGCGGCGATCGAGCGCTGCATCGCAATGGATGCCAGCGAGGCCGAACGCCTGGGTCAGGCTGCACGCACGTGGTACGAGGCCAACCGTGATGCATTCCCGGCGCGCCTGCACGAGGCCATGTGCGCCATTGAGCGCACCTGACGCGCCTCGGCGCGGAATACCCACAGATGTGATCGCGGGAAGACCCGGCGCAGGCAATCATCAACCGGCCAGCGTGTGCCGGCAGCGAACGGCTACTCGGCGCTTGCCGCTCGCGCAAACTCCGCCAGATGCGTATCGATGCCACGCTCGCACCGCGTGATGTGCTGTTCCACCGTGTCGCGAAACAGGCGGTTGTTGGGCAGACTCATGTCGTCCACATCCGGCTGCGCGCGTGAGGCATGTTCCAGATGCACGGCCAGCGCCGCCCACTTCAGCTGGCGCCGGCGCACGCCCGCATTGCCCAGGCGCGCGGCCAGTTCGCGGTCTTCCGCCCCATACCCTTCCATGCGTTCGTCGAAACCGTTGACGCGCAACAGGTCATCGCGCCAGAAACTCATGTTGCAGCTCATCACGCGCCCACCGCGCCGCTGACGCGCCTTCCAGCGGGCCAGCAGCGGTGCGTGGAATGCATAGTGCCGGTTGGTGCCATCGAACGCGTGGAAGTCCGCCGCCAGCCACGGTGCAAACACCGGCCGCCGACCCGCCAGGAGACGCGCCGTCTCCGCCGCCGTGGCCTTGAGTCGGCCGCCCTGCAGGAAGAATCCGCGCTCGGCGAGCATCAGATGATCGGCCACGAACGCCGGATGCAGCAGCATGTCGCCATCGATCAGGATCACGTAGTCGCCACGGCTGGCAGCGATGCCACGATTACGACAGCGCGCCGCGCGAAAGCCCATGTCCTCCTGCCAGACATGGCGCAGTGGACACGGACATGTCGCAGCCCAGCGTTCGACCACGGTACGCGTCGGCTCGCCGGAACCGTCGTCGGCCACGACCACCTCGTCCGGCAGCCGCGTCTGCGCGGCCACGCTGGCCAGCACGCGATCCAGTGCCGCGGGCCAGTTGTAGGTGAGGACGATCAGGCTGACCTTCATGCTTCGGCTTTTTTCCGACGCGCGCGCAGGCCATGCCGCAAGATCGCCAGCGCACGCTCGGCGCGCTTCCACCATGGCGCGCTGCCGCGCAGGGCGATGTCGGCGTAGAGGCGGGCATCGTCCCAGCTGGGATTGGCGCGCGACTTGAACTCGGCCTTGGCCAGATTCAGCGCCTGCGTGTCCAGGTGCATCCGTTCGGCGTAGTGGTTGATCAGGCAGCGCGAGCGGAACTGCGCGGCGAACTCGCGCATGCGCGCCTGCTCGTGCCACCAGCCGTTGCGGCCGTGGATGCGGTAATCGACATGGCCGGTGGGCAGGTAGTACTTCTTCGCGCCGAGGATGCTGGCACCGAATACCAGGCAGTTGTCGGCGGAGATGCGCCAGTTCGCCACGAAGTCGCCCGGCAGGTCGAGCACGCGCTCGGCCAGCCGACGGCGCAATGCCAGCGCCGAGGTGGGCGCGCCGTACCAGCGCATGTGCACCCAGGTGCCGAGCACGGTGTAACCCAGGTCCGTGGCTTCCTTCGCATAGCCCTGCACGCCCGCTTCGTTGCCGACCAGGCGCACGTCGGAGAACACGAAATCGATGTCTTTGCGTGACTCGAACAGCTCGCCGACCTGACGCAGGTAATCGACGCCCCAGCGATCGTCGGCGTCGAGAAAGCACACCAGATCGCCCTCGGCGGCAGCCAATCCACGCTGAAAAGCGGCCAGCTGGCCGCCATTCTCGCCGCACAGCAGCTTCACGCGAGGATCGCGACCGTAGCGCTCGCGCAGATAATCGGGCGAACCGTCGGTGGAACCGTCGTCCACCACGATCACCTCATGCGGTGCACGCGTCTGCGCCAGCGCGCCATCCACCGCCTCGGCCACGAACTCGCGGTAGTTGTAATTGGTGACGACGACGGAGAAGGTGAGCGGCGCAGCCACGTCAGGCCTCCAGCAGTTGCCGGAAGTAGGCGATGGTCTCGCGCAGACCGTCATCCAGCGCCACCTTCGGCTGCCAGCCCAGCTTGCTTTTCGCCAAGGAGATATCCGGCTGGCGCTGGCGCGGGTCATCGGCCGGCAATGGGCGGAACACCAGTTTCGACTTGCCGCCAACCAGCGCGATCACCCGCTCGGCCAACTGCAGCATGGTGTGCTCGACCGGGTTGCCGATGTTCACCGGGCCGGTGAAACCGCGCTCCGAGGCCATCATGCGGATGAAGGCTTCGATCAGGTCGTCGACATAGCAGAAGCTGCGCGTCTGGCTGCCGTCGCCGTAGATGGTGATGTCCTCGCCCTTCAGCGCCTGCACGATGAAGTTGCTCACCACGCGGCCATCGTTGGGATGCATGCGCGGGCCGTAGGTGTTGAAGATGCGCACCACCTTGACGTCCAGGTCGTGCTGGCGGTGATAGTCGAAGAACAGCGTCTCGGCGCAGCGCTTGCCTTCGTCGTAGCAGCTGCGGATGCCGATCGGATTGACCTTGCCCCAGTAGCCTTCGGTCTGCGGGTGCACTTCCGGGTCGCCGTACACCTCGCTGGTCGAGGCCTGCAGGATGCGCGCCTTCACCCGCTTGGCCAGGCCGAGCATGTTGATCGCGCCATGCACGCTGGTCTTGGTGGTTTGCACCGGATCGTGCTGGTAATGCACCGGCGAGGCCGGACAGGCGAGGTTGAAGATGCGGTCCACTTCCACGTACAGCGGGAAGGTGACGTCGTGGCGCATCAATTCGAAATAAGGATGGTTCAGCAGGTGCGCCACGTTGCGCTTGCTGCCGGTGAAAAAGTTGTCCACGCACAGCACATCGTGGCCATCGGCCAGCAGCCGGTCGCAAAGATGTGAGCCGAGAAAGCCGGCACCACCGGTAACCAGTACTCTGTTCATCGATCCTCGCAGCCAGCAACCGGCGCCCGCAGCGCCAACGGTTTAGTGTACGCGAGCCAGCGGTTCACGCCGTGCGCGATCGCGCGCTTCCAGCCCCAATGCCAGTGCAAACGGCAACCAGATCAGCAGCCAGCCCGGCCGCGGGCTGTCCAGCAGTTGCGGCATGTCGAACTGCAGCGCCACGCTGGCATAGACCCACAGGCCCAGCACCACACGACCCAGCGGCGCGCCACGATGGCGCCAGCCACTCCACGCGACCAGTCCCCACATCACCATCATCACCAGCATGCCCGGCAGGCCCAGCATGATCGCCGCCTGGGTCAGTACATTATGGCTGTGGGTCAGATGTTCTCCGCCCACCTGGATGACGAAATCCGTGCCCTGGCCCAGGCCAACCCACGGATGCAGGGCGATCATGTGCAGCGCCTTCACCAGGATCTGCGGACGGTGCGATGCGCCCCGATCCATCAGCACTTCCGGCCGCCACGCCAGGGCGACCACGGCCAGCACGAACACGCCCAACGCCACGACCAGCGTGGCGCGGCGGCGTTGCCACAGCGGCGTCAGTACGGCGCAGGTTGCCAGCGCCAGCCACACGCTGCGCGACTGGGTCAGTGCGACGAATACCAGCAGCGATGCCACCGCCACCAGACAGGCAATGCTGCCGGCACGCCGACGTTGCGGCAGTTGCGCCAGCCATACGCAGGCCGCACCCATCGCGGCAGCGGCGTAATTCGAAGTGGCGATCACGCCACTGCCGGCAATGCGCGAATCGTCCGGCGACGGGGTCGTACGCAGGAACATCACGCTGTAGACCAATGCACACAACGCCATGCCCCAACCGACCAGGGTCAACAGCACGCGCATGCGTTGCGGCCGTTCGCCGGCCCAGAGATGGCAGCCGAGCACGAACAGCGCCACGCTGAGAATGCGCCCGAATTCGTCGCCCGTCCGCTGCAACTGGGCCCAGCCCAGCGACGCTGTGGCCCAGGCCAGCAACAGCAGGAATACGCGAAACGCCGGCTGCGGCCACAGCTCGCGCCAGACCGCCGCACGCCGCCGCAACAGCAGGTACAGCGCCGGCACATAGAGCAACAGGATCAGGCTGATCTGGTACAGCCGCCCCGGGTTGTAGGAAACGCTCGATGGCATCACCAGCATGCCGATCATCATCCAGCCGATGCCGAGGCCAAGTACGGCCTCCCCTCGACCGGGCAGGAGCTGGCGCAGATTGTTCATGCGTGATTTCGGCCCGCCTGATGATCCATCCACTCCAGCTTCCGACACCGCCGGTGGCGACCACGTTCCCTGTCCGTTCACACGCATGTCCGTCCTGCCGATCTTGTCACTTCGTTGCCACATGGCCTTACCCACAAGATATTACCCGGTGCCGGCGCGGCACACCGGCCAGACATGCCAAGCGAGATCATGCGGCAGCGTGACTGAAGACCAGTTCACCGGGGGAATCTGCCAGCATAACTACCTTACATGTTATTCATGTCGCGTCCAGCGCGCACCGGCGCATCGCAGGCTCGGCAGAAGCGGCATCCCGACTCGCCCAAGCCACATGGGCTGGCCGCTACACAAAGCCCCCCTGCATCACGAAGCCGCTGCAATCCAGCTAAAATCCCGGCATGCCAAGCCTTCCGCTGACCCTTGTCGTCATCACCCGCAACGAAGCGGCCAAGATAGCGCGCTGTCTCGACAGCGTGCCGTTTGCGGCCGAGAAGCTGGTGGTGGATTCGGGCAGCACGGATGACACGGTGGCAATCGCCCAGGCGCACGGCGCGCGGGTGATCCATCAGGACTGGCTGGGCTTCGGCCCTCAACGCAATTTCGCGACGACACAGGGCCGCAACGACTGGATGCTGGCGCTGGATGCTGACGAGTACCTGTCGCCGGAGCTGGCCGAGGAGATGCAGCAGGAATTGCCCGCGCTGATGGCCGGTGACCTTGCCGCGGCCAGCCTGCGCCGCCATACCTTGTACATGGGCCAGCCGATGCGCTGGTATCGACCCGCGATGGGCGAGAAGATGGCACGGCTGTACCACCGCAACCGGGCCCGCTGGAGCGATGCGCGCGTGCATGAATCGCTGCGCTTCGACGGCCGCTCGATCACCTTCAAGGCGCCGTTCCTGCACGACAACAATCCCAGCCTGGTGGAAAAGCAGCTCAAGGTGCTGCTGTACTCCGAGCTGAAGTGCCGCGACTGGCTGGACAAGAACAAGCCGGTACGCATGTGGCAGACGCCGTTCGTGTTCGCGCTGGCCTTTCTCAAGGACTACGTGTTCCGGCTCGGCTTCCTGGATGGTTGGCGCGGTTACACCATCGCCCAGACCGCCGCCAGTTACGCCGCCTACAAGCGCATGCGCTACTACGAAATGCGCCGCAACCCCGCCTCGCGTGACAGCGCCGCGGCCGCACTCACCCGCAGCGGACTCGATCATTGACCACCCCGGATTCCAGCAAGCGCTACCTTCTCTACGGCTCCGAGCGCTATGCGCTGGCGATCCTGCGCCCGATCCAGGCGGCGATCCGCGCTCGTGGCGATGAGGCGGCGTGGTTCTTCGACGGCCCCGGCGCCGAGGATCTGGTGGAAGGCGAGCGCCTGCTCAGCGTGGCCGAAGTGCGCGCGTGGAAACCGCGAGCCGTCATCACCTCGTCCAACGCGGTGCCGCATTTCTTCCCCGGCGTGAAAGTGGAAACCTTCCACGGTTTCGACGCTGGCAAGCCGCGGCACATCTACGTGCGGGGTTTCTTCGACCTGTACTGCACCACCGGCCCGCGCGACACTGCGCAGTTCCGTGCCATTGCCGACAAGGTCGGCCACTTCAGCGTCACCGAGACCGGCTTCCCCAAGATCGACCCGTTCATGCGCGAGATCAGCGGCCCGCTGCCGCCGGTGCGCCAGCCGCCGGTGATCCTCTACCACTCCACTTTCTCGCCCTCGTGGAGCGCCGCCGAAACGCTGTACGAGGAAGTGAAGCGGCTGTCGCGCGACGGCCGCTGGCGCTGGATCGTCACCTTCCACCCGAAGATGAATCCGGAGACCACGGCGAAGTTCAAGGCGCTGCAGAACGCGTACCTCACGTTCGCCGAGAACGACAACATCCTGGAACTGTTCCCGCAGGTCGACATGATGTGCTCGGACACCTCGTCCGCGCTGAACGAGTTCCTGCTCACTGGCAAGCCGGTGGTGACTTTCAAGAACCGCCGACCCGGCCCGCAGCTGATCGATATCGACGACCCGAAGGAGTTCGAGCCGGCGATCGAGCGCGCACTGGCCAGGCCACCCGAGCTGATGCAGGCGATCCGCGACTACGCCGACGCCATCCACCCCTACCGCGACGGCCGTTCCAGCGAACGCGTACTGGATGCCATCGATGCCTTCATCGCCGGCGGTGGCCGCAACCGCCGGCGCAAACCGCTGAACCTGTGGCGAAAGCTGAAAATAAGGCGCCGTATCGGATACTGGGGCCGGGCCTGACATCTTCGCCTCGTCCATGGCCGATCACGGCTCGCACGCACCCAAACCGCTAGGAGCTTGGGTGGTAGAAACTTTCGAGGCGAAAAAGTGGCTGCGTGAGGACAGATTTTCGACGATTCGCCGGCCCATAGTGGTTCTATGGGCCAAGAAGCGACGAAGCGCTTCATAACAGCGAAGCTGGTCAAATATGGACCACGCAGACGCTTTTGCAGCCCGGAAGATTTCTACCGCCCAAGCTCCTAGAATCACGGCCTTGCCGCCGTTAGCCCAGAGGATCGTTCGTGCCATCCAGCGCCTACAGCCGACTCGAACACCTGCGATCACTCTGGCCGTGGCTGCCGCTATGGCTGCTGGTTGCCCTGCTGGCGATCTTCTCGCACGGGCCGATGCCGCTGTACTCCACCCGTACGCTGGCGGTGGCCTGGGACATGTGGAGCCACGGCCAATGGCTGGTGCCGCACCTCAATGGCCAGCCGTATAGCGAAAAGGCGCCGCTGCTGTTCTGGCTGATCCATGCCGGCTGGTTCGTGTTCGGCGCAAACGATATATGGCCGCGCGTGCTCGAAGTGGCGTTCGGCGCCATCGAGCTGGTGTTGCTGGCGGTGCTGGCGCGCCGCATGTTCCCGGCCCGGCCGTGGGTGGCAAAAGCGGCGCCGTGGATGCTGCTGGCCTTGTCCTACGCGTTCCTGTTCGGCCTGCAGATCATGTACGACGCGCTGCTGGCCATGTGGGTGCTGGCGGCACTGGTGTGCCTAGTACCGAAGGCGCAGCGCGAGGAACCGCGCTGGCTGCTGTTCGGCGTTTGCATCGGCCTGGGGCTGCTGACCAAGGGCCCGGTGATGTTGCTGCACGTGCTGTTTCCGTGGTTGCTCGGCCCGCTGTGGAGCGACTGGGCCCGCAGCCATCGCGCCCGCTGGTACGGCTTCGGCGCGTTGTCCGTGCTGCTGGGCCTCGTGATGCTGCTGGCCTGGGCGTTGCCGGCCGGGTTTGCCGGTGGCGATGCATACCGCCATCGCCTGTTCTTCACCCAGACCGCGGCACGCGTGGTCCACGGCGTGAAATCGGCCGAGCCGCTGCAGAGCCACGCGCATGCCGTGCCCTGGTACGTGCTGATGCTTCCGGTGCTGCTGTTCCCGTTCATCGGCTGGCCGCGCGCCTGGGTGGCACTGGCCATGCTGCGTCGACCACTGTCGCCGGGCCTGCGGTTCGCGCTGTGCTGGGTGCTGCCCACTTTCGTGGTGTTCTCGCTGGTCCGCGGCAAGCAGCTGTATTACCTGCTGCCGGAACTGGCCGGCACCATGCTGCTGCTGGCCGGCGCGGTGGCCTTGCTGCGCGAGCGCCGCGCCGGGCTGGCCAACCACGTGTGGCTGGGCACCTGGCCACTGGGCGTGGGCAGCATCGCGCTGGGACTGTTCATGTTCGTGTTGCCGCCGCTGGTGACGGCCCATCGCCTGCATGGCGAATGGATGGTCGGCGCGGCTCCGTACAGCCGCTACTTCGGTGCCCTGTTCGTGCTGCTGGGTCTGCTCCTGCTGCTGCGCGGACGGGGCGAGATGCGCCGGCTGGCCTTTGCCGGATTGATCGGCACGCTGGCACTGAACACGCTGTTCACGCTGACCCTGTGGCATCGCTACGACCTGCGCCCGACCACGCAATTGCTGGCCATGGCCGGCGCCCAGCATCACGCCATCGGCTATGTGGGCAGCTACGACGGCGAATTCCACTTTGCCGCCCGACTGACCCAGCCGATCACCGAACTGCGCGACACGGCGTCCATCCAGGCCTTCGCCAAGGCGCATCCGGACGGGCTGATCGTGGAGCACCCGCACACGCTGACGCCGGCGGCCCTGCGTTATGCCTTGCTGGCGCAGCCGTTCCGCTCGTCGTGGGATGTGGTGTGGCCGGCCGGCACGCTGGCGGACCTGCGCAGCGGCGTCACGCCGCCGGAGCCGTCGCAGCCGCCACGCATCCATTCCGCCGACGACTGGCGCTACCGCACCCTGCCATGAATATCGACAGCCTGCGCGCCCAATGCGGCGGGCCTCGCGATGGCGCCCTGCTGCGACTCACGCTGGGCAACGCGCTGCTGGACGCCGGCGATGCCGCCGCGGCCGTAGTCGAGTTGCGCCAGGCACTGGCCTTCGACCCCGCCTATTCGGCGGCCTGGAAAGGACTCGGCAAGGCCTTGCTCGCCGCCGGTGACGACGCGGGTGCCGCCTACGCCTGGCAGCGAGGCATCGACGCCGCACGGCAACGCGGCGACAAGCAGGCGGAAAAAGAGATGGCCGTGTTTCTGCGGCGACTGGAAAAAACCTGAGCAACCTCGCCCCAGGCGAAAAGGTAGGCGCACCTTAGTGCGCGATGCTTTTTGTACTTGGACCGAATCGAAACCGGGAAAAGCCAGAAGCATCGCGCACAGGGTGCGCTCCTTCACCGACCCTGCGGCGGGGCCGCAAGAGCTATACCAGTCCCGCTCCTTCGCGATAGGGATTGGGCAGGTTGTTCGCCGTATAGCGCCGGTAATGCCATTGATATTGGGTGAATGCCCGCTCCACGCACGCCTCGACACCGCGATTGAGCGCGCCGCAGGCGGTCGCCGTATCCGTGTCGGCCAAACCCTCCGGCGCCGGCAGGAAATGGATGCGATACCCCACCCCGCGTGGCAGCCGCTCGGCGAAGGCGAACAGCACGGCGGCCCCGGTGCGCGCGGCCAGTCGCGGCAGCAACACCATGGTCAGTGCATCGCGACCGAAGAACGGCGCCAGCTGACCCTCGCCGGCACGCGGCTTCTGGTCGGGCAGGATGCCGACCGTGCCGCCCGCGGCCAGCCGCTTGTACAAGGTGCGCACACCCGCGCCTTCCGCACGTACCTGCTCCGGCGCCAGCGCTCCGCGCACCTTGCGCAGCAGTGGCTCCAGCGCGGCAAGGTGGGGCGGCCGATACAGGATCGCCATCGGCGTGCGACGGCACAGCCAGTAGTTCAGCAGTTCCCAGCAGCCCAGGTGCGGCGCGGCGATGATCACGCCCTTGCCGGCCGCCAGCGCGGCATCGAACAACTCACCGCCGCGCACCTCGCGTACCAGCGACAGTGCACGCTCGGCGCCACCGCCCCAGATCTTCACGATCTCCGCGCCTGACTTGCCGACCTCGGCCAGCGCTTCGCGGCGCAGCCGGCCACGCGCCGCACGATCCAGCTCGGGCCGTGCAATCGCCAGGTTCACCGCTGCGGTATGGGCCATCGTCCCATGCCGCCAAAGCGCCAGACGGCCGAAAAACGAGCCCACGCCATGCAGCGTACGCAAAGGGAGACGCCCAAGCAGGCGCAGCAACAGGTACAGGAGATGGATATCGAATCGCATGCGCCGCGCAGTGTAGCGGCTGCACGCCATGGCGATGGAAATCGCCTGAAGGAAAGTCTGATTTTGCTCGTTATCCCAGCGGCTCTCGACGGCCGAAGGGCCGGTCAAGCTGGGATCCAGCGACTGTAATCTCTTGAGTGCAAAGGCGCTGGATTCCTGCCTGCGCACACTGCTGTCCGGAATAAATCCAGCCATGGGAGCGAGAAGCGTTGCGGGCCAACGGTTGGGGGTGTACACCCCCGA
>NZ_FOSR01000012.1 GCF_900114325.1 Rhodanobacter glycinis | reverse complement strand
AGGCGTTACGGATGGCGGCCATGGGTTTACGCCGCAGCCAGACCGCGCTCGGAGCGTATCACCGGCGCATGCTGGCGCGGGTGGAGAAAGCCAAAGCCATCACCGCGACGGCGCACAAGCTGGCGCGATTGATCTACACCCTGCTGACCAAGGGCGAGGCCTACGTCGATCAGGGGCAGACCTACTACGAGGAGCGGCATCAGCAGCGCGTGGTACATCAACTCCAAAAGCGCGCTGCCATGATGGGCTACAACCTCGTACCGATTCCGTCCGCCCCATGAAACAGACAAGCAAAACAAGGGGTTATTTTTCTGTTTCTGAAGAGCGACAAGGTTCAGCCAACGCCTCACCGTTCGCCCTGAGCGTAGGCCCGCAGGGCCGGAGTCGAAGGGTGATCGCCTGCAGGCGCTTCGACTCCGCTTGCTAACGCAAGCTACGCTCAGCGCGAACGGTCTTTTTAGCTGCGCTTCGTCGCTGATCAGGTCAAGCCATGCAGTCAATGGATTTCGGCCTTCGTCAGAGTGACGAGCAAAGGCATGGCATCCGTGCACGCTACTGCCCGGCCCATTGTTTCGATACGGCAACGCGCCGTTCACCCGGACGCCGCTGCAAAATCGTCAACATCCCTTACCTTGAGGCGATCTCCTCGACAGTGATTCGCCATGTCCGCCCTGCCCAGCCTGTACGTCTCGCACGGCTCGCCGATGACCGCGCTGCAACCTGGCCTCACCGGCATTCGCCTGGCTGAACTGGCTGCGACGTTGCCGCGGCCGAAAGCCATCGTGATCGCCTCGGCGCATTGGCTGGCCCGCTCGCCACACGTCGGCAGCGCAGTGCGGCCGGCCACCATCCACGACTTTTACGGCTTCCCGCGCGAGCTCCACGCGCTGAACTACCCGGCATCGGGGGCGCCCGGCCTGGCCGCTCGCGTGGCGTCGCTGCTCGACACGGCAGGCCTGCAGCCCGAGCTCGACCCATCGCGCGGTTTCGATCATGGCGTATGGGTTCCGCTACGCCTGCTTTATCCGCAGGCCGACATCCCGGTCGTGCCGGTATCGATCCAGCCCGAGGCCGGCCCGGCCCATGCGCTCGCCATGGGCCGCGCGCTGGCACCGCTGCGCGAGGAAGGCGTGCTGGTCATCGGTTCGGGCAGCATCACGCACAACCTGGGTGACTTCCGTGCCGGTTACAGCGAAGCGCGCGAGGCGCCCTACGTGCGCCCGTTCACCGACTGGATCGAACAGCGCCTGGCCGCCGGCGACGTCGACGCTCTGCTCGACTACCGTCACCAGGCGCCATTCGCCGAACGCGCCCATCCCACGGACGAACACCTGCTGCCCTTGTTCGTGGCACTGGGCGCTGCGGGCGCATCCGCACAGGCCCGGCGCATCGATGCCGGCATCGACCTGGGCTTTCTCGCGATGGACATCTATCGCTTCGACACTGCGACAGGAGCCAGTTCTGCGCAACCGCCGATGGGCTGATTCGGCCGCACTGTGAAACCGCCCGGCACCCAAGCCTTGCGTACCTACACCGGAATACCCGTACCGCCCGTGGCCGGCGGCAGATCGAGGCTGGCCAGCACGGCGATGGCCGGCTCGTCCAGCGGCAACTCCGGCACCAGCGGCAGGACCGGCACCGGGATCACCGGCGTCGGCCAGTCCGTTGGCGTCAACGGCAACAGGCCATGGGCGATACGCCCCTTGTCGCATTGCAGGCTATGCCGCCCGAACTCCCAGGACGGCTCGACCTCGCGGCACACCGAGGGCTTGATCGGGTGAATGCCGCAATGGGCAGCCACGCCAATCTCGCCCACCAGCGCCACGCAGCGCGGTGTCTTCGACTGCGTACCGCGCATCACAACGCGATGCGGGTCCAGCTTTTCGGTGAGTTCGGCAGGCACGGTTCCGCCCAGCAAGGGGTCGGTCTCGGACCAGTGGAAGGCAATGCGAAAAAAGGCGCAGCAGGCGCCGCAACTCAGGCAGGGATGACTCATGCAAGCCAGCGAAAGCGCACCCCAAGGCACGCAGCTCGCGGAGTCTAGATCCGATCGCGCAGCGACGGAAGGTGGGACCGCCCGGAACCACCCACCAGCACGGGTAGGAGCGCACCCTGTGCGCGAAGGTTTTTTCGGATGCCCGGCCAGAAACCTTCGCGCACAGGGTGCGCTCCTACGCGAGAGCCAGATGCTTACGGCTCCCCGGCGAAGGTGTTGCAGCTCCTGATGTCACCGCTGGCCATGCCGGTCTTGAACCACTTCACCCGCTGCGCCGAGGTGCCGTGGGTGAACGAATCGGGCACCACGGTGCCTCATGCCTCGCGTTGCAAGGTGTCGTCGCCGATCTGGCTGGCCGCATTGAGCGCCGACTCCACGTCGCCCGGCTGCAGCCATTGCAGGCGCTGCTGGCTGCGGTTGGCCCACACCCCGGCGAAACAGTCGGCCTGCAGTTCCTGCCGCACCGACAGGCCATCGGCGCCGTCCATCTGCGCGCACTGGCGCTGCAGTTGCTGCACCTTGGCGAAGATGCCGAGCTGCTGCTGCACATGGTGGCCCACTTCGTGCGCGATCACGTAGGCGCGCGCGAAATCGCCGCTGGCGTGGAAGCGGTTCTGCAGCTCCTGGAAGAAGTCCAGGTCCAGATAGATCTTGTGGTCACCCGGGCAGTAGAACGGCCCCACCGCGGTGGATGCCTCGCCGCAGGCGGTGTTCACGCCACCGCTGAACAGGTCCAGTTTCGGGTCGGTATAGGTGTGCCCCATCGAGGTGAAGATGTCGCCCCAGGTCTTTTCGGTCGAACCGAGGATCTTCTCCACGAACAGTTTCTGTTGCGGATCGACCTGCGCCGGCTGCGCGTTCGGCGCCGTGGCGACGGGCTGACCGCCGCCCTGGTCGAGCAGGGCCATGGGGTTCTTGAAGAACACCCAGCCCAGGATCGCCAGTATCAGCAAGCCGCCCAGCCCCATGCGCCGGCCACCGCCGAAGCGCGGGCCGCCGCCACCACCGCTGTCCACCTCGACATTACTGCTGGTTTCGCCTTTCTGCCAATCCATGTTCGTCTCCCCTGGCGGCACCGTCACCGCCGGACCATGACGATAGCGCCACGCGCACCTCCCCGCCAAACCGGTAAAGTGGTGGCCTGTCCTTGTGGAAACCCGACATGCTCCAGCAACTGCCTGCCCTTGTTGTCCTGCTTACCGTCCTGCTGCTGCTTGGCACCATGTTCGTGGTGGGCCGGGCGCGCATGAAATACGGCATCAAGGCGCCCGCCACCAGCGGCCATCCCGACTTCGAACGTGCCTATCGGGTGCAGATGAATACGCTGGAAGGCACGGTGATGTTCCTGCCCACGCTGTGGCTGGCCACGCACTACGGCTTCGCCGGCTGGGCCGGCATCGCGGGGCTGTTCTGGATCGTCGGCCGGGTGTGGTACGCGGCGGGTTACCTGCAGGAGGCGGCGCGTCGCGAGGGCGGCTTCATGCTCTCGATGCTGGCCTGGGCTGCCGTGCTGATCATGGCCGTTGTCGGAGTCATCCGCGCGCTGCTGCTGGCTTGATGCAAGCCATGAACGGACCACGTCATCGGCCGTCCCGGAGGACGGTCGCCACGAGACCCGTGGCATGACCACGACAGAACATGCCATCCAGCCACCGCCACTGCCGCGTGGCGAACCACCCGTGGCCCTGCCGGCGCCGGGCATCTGGTCGGCTCTCGGCCTGATCGCGCTGTACTTCCTGCTGCAATTGATGCTGAGCGTGCTGGCTGGCTTCGTGGTGGGATTGGTCGTCGGCATCCGGCACATGGGCGAGTCCGCCTCCAGCATCCGGCAGCAGGTCGTCGCGATCATGCAACAGCCGGATGCGGTAACGCTGATGGTCATCGTCACCGTTCCGGTGGCTGCACTGGTCGCACTGTACGTGGCACATCGCTGGTGGCCGCACTTGTGGTCGTTGCCGCAACCACCCGGCTTCGGCCTGTGCAGGCCAACTACACCCACGTTCTACCTTGCCGCCGTGGCCCTCGGCCTGGTGTTGCCGCCGCTGGGCGGGTGGCTCACGCAATGGCTGGCGCACGGCCATCCGGTAACCCAGAACGTGGAACAGCTCGGCCACAGCGCCACGCCCGGCTTGCGCATGCTGCTGGCCGTGATGGTGGTCAGCATCGGCCCGCTGGTGGAAGAGGTGCTGTTTCGTGGCGCCCTGCTTTCCGCACTGTTGCGACGACTGCCGGTGGGCTGGGCGGTGGCCGCCTGCGTGCTGCTGTTCGGCGTGGTGCACCTGCCCGGCCTGCACTTCAAGTGGTACGCACTGCCCGACCTGATGCTGCTGGCGCTGGCGCTGTGCTGGCTGCGGCTGAAATCCGGCTCGCTGTGGCCGTCGGTATTGGCCCATGGCGTCAACAATGCGGTGGCGATGATTGCGCTGTTCGTGGCGGTCGCCCAGCATCACGCCTGAAACGGCCGCACTACGCGATGACGATACCGGCCTCGCGCAGCAACCGCGCGGTCTCGAACAGGGGCAGCCCCATCACGCCGGAATAGCTGCCATCCAGATGCTCGATCAAGGCCGCACCGCGCCCCTGGATGGCGTAGCCGCCGGCCTTGCCGAACGATTCGCCGGTCGCGACATAGCCGGCGATGGCGGCCTCGTCCAGCGAGGCAAAGCGCACCTGCGACACGCACGTCACGCAGTGCTCGTGCCTGGCGTCCACCAGCCATACCGTCGAGATCACGGCATGCGTGCGCCCGGACAACCGACGCAGCATCGCCGCGGCTTCGGCCGCATCACCCGGCTTGCCGAACACCTCGTCGTCCAGCACCACCTCGGTATCCGCGCCCAGCACCCGTGCGTCGGGCGCGGCGCCCAGTTTCGCCAATCCGGCGCGCGCCTTGTCCCGCGCCACGCGGCCGACATAGGCCTGCGGCGATTCGCCGACGGCCCGCTGCTCGGGCACGTCCACATCGAGCACGCTGAAGTCCACGCCAAGCTGCTCCAGCAACTGGCGGCGGCGCGGCGATTGCGAGGCAAGGTGAAGCATGCGGACTCCCGTTGGCAACCCGGTGAACGGTGCGCTCAAAGTGTCAGGTCATAGCTGCAGAACTGGCGGTCGCGTTGCCAGCCCAGCGATTCGTACAAGGCCTGGGCCGGCGCGTTGTCCAGCGCGGTGGACAGCGACAGGCTGGCGGCCCCCAGGTTTCGCGCCTGTGTGGCGGCGGCCTCCAGCAAGGCCTTCGCCACGCCCTGCCGCCGTGCACCGGCTGCCACGAACAAGTCGTTGAGCAGCCAGGTACGCACCATGCGCACCGAGGAAAACAGCGGATAGAGTTGGGTGAAACCCAGCGCCGCACCATGCTCGTCGCGCGCCAGCAGAATCATCGATTCGTTGAGGCGCAGACGCGTGGTGAGGAAATCGCGCGCCCCTGCCTCATCGGACGGCTTGCCATAGAACCGGCGGTAGCCATCGAACAGCGGCACCAGCGCATCGAGGTCGTGGATCGTGGCCGGACGAACGTGGAAATCCATGGGAGAAACTCGCAACAGGGACGTGAGCGAAGAACCTACCTGCCCGCGATGATCCCGGCAATCCATGAGGACAGTCCCTCCATCCGGCAAGTGGCATGAACCTGGATCACATCGCGTGATCGCCCACACTCACGCACGATGATAGGGATGCCCGGCCATGATGGTGGTGGCGCGATACAACTGTTCGGCCAGCACCAGCCGTACCAGCATGTGCGGCAGGGTCAGCGGGCCCAGCGACCAGCGCTGGTCGGCGCGCGCCAGCACTTCGGCAGCGTGACCGTCGGGTCCACCGATCAGGAAGGCCAGATCGCGCCCGGCCATGCGCCACTTTGCCAGTTGCTCGGCGAGCTCCTCGCTGGACCACGCCTTGCCGTGCCCGTCCAGCGCCACCACGTGCGTGTCGCGCGGCAACGCGGCAAGAATGGCGGCGCCCTCGTCCTGCATGGCGCGGACGTCATCGCGTCCCTTGCCACGCACACCGGGTTTCAGCTCGATCAGTTCCAGCGGCAGTTCATGCGACAGCCGCTTGCGGTATTCGGCAAACCCTTCGGCCACCCAGCCGGGCATGCGCTCACCGACGGCAATGATGCGCGCGCGCGTCATTGCCCGCCTTTATGAAATGGAGCGCGCATAGTGCCTCGTTCGCCTCCTCTCCCCTGCGGAGAGAGCACCGTCCTGAGCCGGTCGAAGGGGATTGAGGTGAGGGGCGGGTGCTCGCGATATCGCCCACCAAAGCTGCGCTTCGCTTCGTGACAGACACCTCGCGAGATTGTCCCCTCACCCCGGCCCTCTCCCCGGCGGGGAGAGAGAGAAAAGCGTGGCCTCTCCCGTACCTGCGAGGGAGAAAACCTGGCGTTCACCCGGCGCTCGCGGCATCCAGGTCGTGGCCGTGGTCGCCCACCGTCCACAAGCGCTCCAGGCCATAGAACTCGCGGATGCGCGGCAGCATGACGTGGACGATCACGTCGCCCAGGTCCACCAGCACCCACTCGCCCTCCTGCTCGCCTTCCACGCCCAGCGGCATCACGCCCGCCTTCTTGGCGAACTTCACCACTTCGTCGGCGATGGATTTGACGTGGCGTGCGGAGGTGCCGGAAGCGATCACCAGCAGATCGGCAATGGAGGTCTTGCCCAGGACATCGATTTCGCGAATGTCCTTGGCCTTCAATTCTTCCAGCGCATCGATGACAGCTTTGCGCAGGGCGGCCGTGGAATCGGCCTTGACGTTGCGGGGTGTACTCAAGAGCGGGTGCCTCGCGGCGTGGTCGGCGCGCGGTATGGCGCGGGCGCAGTATAACCGCCGCAGCGCAAGACAAGGTCAAGGCACCGCATTCATTCAACCCGCATTACGTGCCGCGCTGTCGTATTCGTCCATCAGCAGGGCCACCAGCTCGCCGGCCGGCAGGGGTCGCGTCATGGCGGCCGCCTGGCCACACCACTCGGAGAGCAGGTCGCCGCGGCCGGCCTGGGCTGCGGCACGGCGCAGCGGGGCGGTCAGCGCATTCAGGATGGGATACGGCGGCAACTCGTCGGCGGCAGCCTCCATCACCACCACGTAATGGTTGCGCAGGCCGCGCGCGGCTCGGCCGGAAAAGCTGCGAATGCTGGCCACGCGATGCGCTTCCACGTTCGGCAGGTCGCGCTTCCAGGCGGGGGCGGCCGAGGCTTCGGGACAGGACAGGAAGGCGGTGCCGAGCTGGCTGGCCGCGGCGCCCAGCACCTCGGCGGCCAGTATCCCGCGGCCATCCATGATGCCGCCGGCGGCGATCACCGGAATGTCCACGGCCCGGGCAACCAGCGGAATCAGCGCGAACAGGCCGATCATCGCCTCTTCCGGCGCATGCATGAAGGTGCCGCGATGTCCGCCCGCCTCGGCACCCTGCACGCACACCGCGTCGGCGCCGCGCTCGGCCCAGGCACGGGCCTCGGCCACGCTGGTGGCATTGCCGATCACCATGATGTCCAGCCGTTTCAGCTCAAGCACCTGCTCCGTGGTCAGCAGGTCGAAGGTAAAGCTGGCTGCGGCCGGGCGCGCTTCGCGCAACGCGGCGAGCTGCTCGGAGAAGCGCGGTGCCCAGCGTGCCGGCAGTGCGGTGCGCACCTCGAGGCCTTCGCGTTCCATCAGGGCATCGAGCAACTCGCGTGCTCGCGCCACCGCGGTCATGTCCGGCGAAAATTCATCGGGCAGCACAAACAGGTTGATACCAAACGGGCGATCGGTCGTTGCGCGGACCTGGCCAACCTGCTCGAGGATGGCCTGCGGCTCCAGGTAGCCGGCGCCCAGCGAACCGAAGGCGCCCGCAGCGGACACAGCGGCAACCAGGGCTGGTGTGGTGGAGCCGGCCATCGGCGCCTGGACAAGGGAATGCTCGATACCGAGCCGGCGTGCAAAAGCGGACATGACGTGGTCACCGCAGGCAGTGGGACTCCTGCATTATCCGCCTGTCGCGTCTGCCCGGCATGAAATCGGGGCATGGCATCCGTTGCCGGCGGCCATGCCCCGCGGCCTGTCAGGCCGGGACTGTCGTGTCAGCCACCGCTGCTCATGGCATCACCGCCGGTCTTCTTCATCTTCATCGCGTCGTGCTTCATGGCGCCTTTCTTCATCATCGCGCCATCCTTTTTCATCATGGCATCGGACTTCATCGCCTGATGCTTCATGGCGCCGGACTTCATGGCGTCATGCTTCATGGCTTCGTGCTTCATCGCGTCCTTCTTCATCATGCTGCCCTTGTGCATGGCATCGTGCGACATCGACGAACCGGACATTGCATCCTGCGCGAAGACCGGGCTGAAAGCGAAGGCGCCAACGGCGGCGGCCACAGCCACGGCGACAAGCGTGCGTGTGTTCATGGGTGCATCCTTGAAAGGAAAAGGGACGGAAGCGATCTGGCCGCTTCCGTCCCTTTCTTCGCAGGCCGCACGTCGACGGTTACCTCAAGGCAAACCGCAACTCGCGGCGACCTGCCGATCAATGCCGCGACAGCAGCCGCCCGCCCATCGCCACGTTGACGCCCACCACGATGGCCACGGCCAGCGCATGGGTCAGCAGGTCGGTGGCCGCCGCGTCGAAGTTGTGGCAAATCTCCAGCAGGCTGGCCGAGGCGGCAGCACTGGCCAGCCCCACCATCACCGCGGTAAGCGCCGGCCGCAACGGGCAGGCGCGACGCAGCAACCACACCATCAATATCGACAGCGGAACCGAGAAACTGATGATGAACACCAGGCAATCAACGGATTGGTGCAAGGTGGCAATGTCGGTATCCGGCGCCAACCACGTGCGCAGGCAACCCAGGCCACTGGCACCGATCCACAACAGCAAGCCGGGCACCGGCAACCAGGCCCATGCACGCGAACGTCCGGGCACGCCCAGCACGAAAGCACACCATGCGGCGCAGACCGCGGTGAACACGGCGCCGGCCGCCGCCCAGGCCAGATCGGGAGCACCGGCCCAGCGCCGCAACATCGGCTGATCGCCATAGCGCATCAGCAATCCCGCCGCGATGGCCACCACGGCGAGCAGCCAACCGAGCGTGCGCAGCCACGGCGGCAGCAGGCGCCGTACCGGCGTCAGCTCGGCGCCGAGCGCATCGATCAGGGCTTCGTGGCGGCGTGGATCGGACGACATGGTTTCTAGGGTTCTCCGTGCATGCGACCGCGCAACGCCTTCAGTGCGCGGTGCAGGTTCACTTTCAGTGCGCCGGTATTTCGCCCCGTCAAGGCGGCAGCCTCGGCCAGTGTCTGTTCCTTCAATCCCAGTTGCTCCACCGCTTCACGCTGACCCGGCGGCAGTTCGGCGATGGCGTCGCGCAGGCGCAGCGCCTGCTGTTCGCGTTCGCCTTCGGCGCTGGCGTCGTCACGATCGGGATGCTGGTCCAGCGCGAATTCGTCGTGCACTTCGCGCCGGCCGCGACGGCCCTGGCTGCGCAGGGCATCGATCGCGCGGCGGCTGGCAATGGCGGCCAGCCACGCATCGAACGAGCGGGTCGGATCGTAGGTGTGGCGTACGCGGTGCACAGTCAACAGGGTTTCCTGCACCACGTCATCGATCGAATCCACCGGCACGCCCTGCCGACGCGCCACGCTGCGGATCAACGACAGCGAACTGGCCAGCACACGCTCATAGGCACGCCGATCGCCCGCTTGCGCGGCAGCCATCCACGCTGCCCGCTGGCGCTCGGCCTGCTCACTGGGGCTGGCGGCTTCGACTGACACGGTAAAGGGGCGATCCGATGGTGAAGGCAGACCATCATCTATCACCCATGAACCGCCAGCGGTCAAGAGGGGCATGCTTGTTCCTGGTGTTTCACTCCATTTCCGGTTCGCCGCATCCACCGCGATGGTTACCTCGTATACAAGGGCATGCCCACGCTCTCGGGGATGTAACCGCCCGACGAGAGCCGGCGAATACCCCAGCGAACCCTTCCACAGGTGCCTGACGCCATGATCCTGCTGCTACTCGCCTACCTCGGCGGCGTACTGACCATTCTCAGCCCGTGCATCCTGCCGGTACTGCCGTTCGTGTTCGCCCGCGCCGACCGGCCGTTCGCGCGCAACGGCCTGCCGATGCTGATCGGCATGGCGCTCACCTTCGCCCTTGTCGCCACGCTGGCCGCGGTCGGCGGTGGCTGGGCGGTGCATGCGAACCAGTACGGCCGCATCGTGGCGCTGGTGGTGCTGGCCTTCCTCGGGCTTACCCTGCTCTCCACGCACCTGGCCGAATGGATCACCCGGCCGTTCGTGGCGCTGGGCAACCGGCTGTCGCAACACGCCGATTCGGAACAGGATTCGATCTGGGGCGCGGTGGGCCTGGGCATCGCCACCGGCCTGCTGTGGGCGCCCTGCGCCGGACCGATCCTCGGCCTGCTGCTGACCGGCGCGGCACTGAACGGCGCCAGCGTGGCCACCACCCTGCTGCTGCTCGTCTACGCCGCCGGCGCGGCCACCTCGCTGGCGCTGGCGTTGGCCGTGGGCGGCCGCGTATTCGCCGTGATGAAGCGCTCGCTGGGCGCGGGCGAATGGGTTCGCCGCGGGCTGGGTGCGCTGGTGCTGTGCGGCGTGGTGGCGATTGCGCTGGGTGCGGATACCGGCCTGCTCACCCGCGTCTCGCTGGCCAGCACCAGCGGCATCGAGCAGAAGCTGATCAACGCGGTACGCCCCATGTCGACGGCCTCCGCCGAACCGGCGCCGAAAGCCGGCGAGCCGCTGCCGATCGAAGGCCAGTTTCCTTCGCTCGCCGGTGCCACCGGCTGGCTCAACAGCGGCGCGCTGACTCCGCAGTCGCTGCGCGGCAAGGTGGTGCTGGTGGATTTCTGGACCTATTCCTGCATCAACTGCCTGCGCTCGCTGCCTTACGTCGAAGCCTGGTACGACAAGTACAAGGACCACGGCCTGGTGATCATTGGCGTGCATTCCCCGGAATTCGCCTTCGAGAAGGACCCGGCCAACGTGGCCGCCGCCGTGAAACGCCTGGGCGTGAAGTACCCGGTGGCGCTGGATGACGACTACGCGATCTGGCAGGGCTTCAACAACGAATACTGGCCGGCGGATTACTTCATCGACGCACACGGCCGCATCCGCCACCACTACTTTGGCGAAGGCGGCTACGCGGAAGGCGAGGACATGATTCGCCGCCTGCTCACCGATGCCGGCTACAAGAACCTGCCGGGCGGTTACGTGCAGCCGGGCGCGAAAGGCGCGGAAGCAGCCGCCTCGGGTGATGCGCAGCGTTCGCCGGAAACCTACGTCGGCTACGCCCGCGCAGAAAATTTCGCCAGCGGCCAGGTCGCCCATGACGATGCCTTCCCCTACCACGCGCCCGCCACGCTGGCTACCAATCAGTGGGCGCTCGACGGCCGCTGGACGGTGCATCCGCAGGACGCCACGCTCGATCGCGCCGACGGCAGCATCAGCTATCGCTTCCGTGGCCGCGACCTTCACCTGGTGCTGGGCCCGACCAAGGACGGCAAGCCGGTGCGCTTCCGCGTCACGCTGGATGGCAAGGCACCGGGCGCCGACCACGGCATGGACACCGACGCCGACGGCAATGGCACGGTGACCTCGCAGCGGCTGTACCAGCTGGTGCGCCAGGCCCACGGCACCGGCGAGCGGGTGTTCAAGATCACCTTCCTCGACCCCGGCGTGCGCGCCTACGCCTTCACCTTCGGCTAAGTGGCCGTAAAAGACCTGAAGCCATCGGGCGCCGGCCGCGGACGTTGAACGCCATGGCCGACTCCACACCTCCGACTCCCCCAGGAGACCGTCATGTCACGCATCGATGAAGTCATTGCCGCAGATCGCCGCCGCTTCCTGCGTTCGGCCCTGGCCGGCGGCGTGATGCTTGCCGTGGGCGGCAGCATCGCGTTGCCCCGCCTGCTCGCCGCCGGCGCCGACAGCTGGCCACCGGGGCTGATCCACACCACGCCGGGCTCGGTCCTGCTGGAAACCTTCGCCGACGACGGCCGCAACCTTGGCCTGCATCGCGAGCTGAAGCTGGTGCTGACCGATGCCCAGTGGCACCAGCGCCTGTCGCAAGCCTCCTTCGACATCATGCGTCGGCGCGGTACCGAACGGGCCTTCAGCGGCGAGCACGAACGCCCCGCCGCACGCGGCATCTTTCGCTGCCGCGGCTGCGGCACCGCGCTTTACGACGACGCCACCGAGTTCGACTCGGGCACCGGCTGGCCCAGCTTCTGGCAGCCGATCTCGGCCCACAACGTGGTGCAAAATCGTGATGCCACCCTCGGCATGGAACGCACCGAGATCCGCTGCGCCCGCTGCGACAGCCATCTCGGCCACGTCTTCGACGACGGCCCACGCCCGACCGGTTTGCGCTATTGCATGAACTCGCTGGCGCTGCATTTCGTGCCACGCACCGCAAGCTGAGCCGCTTCCCGGTCGAACGGGCACTCACCCGCGTCACTCAGCTCCCCGGCCATCCAGGCTGGGCTTGGCCCGGGCAACAAGCGGAGCGAAGGGCGTGGATCTCTGCCCCGTTCGCACGGAGCGCAGCCCGCACAGAGGGCGGCATCGAGGTGCCGCGATGCGCAGCCGGCCTTCCCTAACGGCTCCGGACGAACCGGGCTCAGGACGGCGGCGTTGCCGAAAACCCGGCATTGGATTTACAATGCGAATCATTCTCATACGCAACTTCTGACGCATCTGCCTGAACGCCTTGTGTCGAGCCGTCGAGAACAAACCGTTCGCCCCGGCCGTCACCACCCGAAGATGACGGCCGGAGTGCGGCGCCGACCGCCCTCATTCGCCAAGGTTTCCGATGTCCAGGTTCCATCTGCGTTGTCTTCCCCGCGCGCTCCAATGCGCTCTGCTTGGCCTGCCCCTGCTCAGCGGCATGGCTGTGGCCCATGCCGCCGACACCACGCCCTCGCCGCAACAGGCCACCACGCTGAAAGGCGTGCAGGTCAGCGCGAAGATCGTCAAGGACAGCGATTCGGTGACCAAGACTGACACCCCGATCGTGGCCATCCCGCAGTCGGTGTCGGTGATCACCGACCAGCAGATGGCCCGCCGCGGCATCCAGGGCATCGAGGAAGCGGTGTGGTACACCGCTGGCGCGCAAGGTGGCGGCTACGGCCCCGATTCGCGCAGCGACTGGTTGCTGGTACGCGGCTTCACCCCGGCGCGTTATCTCGACGGGCTGGCCCTGCCCGCCGGCTCCGGTACCGGCATCACCCGCATCGAACCTTACGGGCTGGAACGGCTGGAGGTGATCAAGGGACCGTCGTCGGTGCTGTACGGCGCGATGCCGCCGGGCGGCATGATCAACATGATCAGCAAGCAGCCCACCGCGCAGCCGCTGCACGAAGTGGGCGTCGCGTACGGCAGCTTCGCCCTGCGCCAGGGCACGTTCGATTTCGGTGGTCCGCTGAACGACGCGGGCACGCTGCTGTACCGCCTCACCGGCCTGGCCCGCAACAGCAACACCATGACCGACTACATCAAGGACGACCGCTACTACCTCGCACCCGCGATCACGTGGAAGCCCTCAGACGCCACCTCGCTGACCGTGCTGTCGCGCTTCCAGAAGGGCGATACCGATTCGGGTGCCGGCTTCCTGCCCGCGGCAGGCACGTTGTTGTACAACCCCAACGGCAAGATTTCCCGCCACCGCTTCACCGGCGAGCCGGGCCAGAACGACTATGACAAGACGCTGGCCTCGATCGGCTACGCGTTCCGCCACGACTTCGCCAACGGCGTGACATTCCGGCAGAACCTGCGTTACGGCAAGGCCGACGTGGACAGTGACGGCGCCAACATCGGCGCGTTCGGGCTGCTGGCCGACAACCGCACGCTGATCCGCTACGCCTTCCCCAACGAAAACCACACCAAGACCTTCAGCGTCGACAACAACCTGCAATACGACTTCGACACCGGCGCGCTGCAGCACACCGTGCTGGTGGGCGTGGACTACCGCCGCTCGAACGACGACTACGCCTCGGCGTTCGATTTCGACGCACCTCCGCTGGACATCTTCGACCCGGTCTACGGCAGCCCGGTGACGGTACCCGCCTACACCACGCACACGCTGCAGGTGCAGAAGCAGCTCGGCGTGTACGCGCAGGACCAGATCAGGATCGATCGTTGGGGCATCACCATCGGCGGCCGCCAGGATCACGTGGACACCAACACGAACCAGTTGATCGGCGACACCCGTGCGCAGCAGACCGACCACGCCTTCTCCGGCCGCATCGGCGTCAACTACCGCTTTGACAGCGGCTTCGTGCCGTACGTGTCGTGGTCGCACTCGTTCCAGCCCACCGTGGGCACCGACTTCGCCGGCATCGCCTTCAAGCCGACCACCGGCGATCAGTACGAGGCCGGCCTGAAGTTCCAGCCGACCAGCGGCAATGGCCTGCTCAGCCTCGCGGCCTACCAGATCACCCAGAAGAACTCGCTCACCATCGATCCCAACCACACCTTGTTCCAGGTGCAGCAGGGTCAGACGCGCCTGCGCGGAGTGGAGCTGGAAGGCCGCTGGAACTTCGGCACGAATTTCAGCCTGTACGGCGACTACACCTACAGCAACTCGAAGGTCACCGCGACCAACGACCTGCCCTCGCTGGGCAAGCAGATTCCACTGCTGCCGAAGCAGCAGGCGGCGATCGGCGCCGACTACACCATCGTCAGCGGTCCACTGGCCGGGCTGGGTTTCGGCGGCGGCGTGCGTTACGTGGGCGCGCATTACGGCGACAGCTACAACCAGTGGCAGACGCCGTCATACACCCTGGTCGATGGCGTGGTGCATTACGAAACCGGTCGCTGGCGCCTGCAGTTGAACGCCAGCAACCTGTTCGACCGCAACTACGTCTCGGTCTGCAACAGCGCCGTCTGGTGCTACTACGGCTACGCGCGCAACGTGACCGCCAGCGCGCGGTATCGCTGGTAGGCATCGGCCGATGACGGCATGGCTGACCTTGCTGGCATGCGTGGCGACGCTGTTGTCCGCGGCGCTGCTGTACGCCGCCTCGCCGCACTGCGTGTGGCATGCATGGCGACGTCGGCGCGGCGTGCTGGGCGGCGGCTTCGCCCTCGCCGTGCTGGCGCTGGTCGGCTGGATCGCCGCACTCGGGCCCGGTGCCGGCCTGTGCGCAATGCTGGTTGGCTGGATGCTGGCGCTGGTCATGCAACCGTATTTCGCGCTGTTGGCCGACCGTCATGCCGCCGAGGCCACCGCGCGGGAGGACGACTGATGTGGGGCCGTTTCGCGGCCGGCGTGGTGGCCGGCTTCTTCCTGTCCACTGCACTGGTGGGGCTGGTCTGCTGGCTGCTGCCGGGGCCGTGGCAATCCACCCTGGTGCCCGGCATGCTTGCCTTCATCCCGGTGTGGGTCGGCGTGATCTGCGCCAGCCTGCAGTTCGCCAGCACCCGGCGCGCATGGCTGTGGCTGGGCTCGTTGGCCGTGGCCGGGCTGGCGCTGTTGCGCGTGTTGCAGGCGCTGGACTGGGTGCGTTGAGGAACGCCGCATGAAACTGAAACCGGCCACACTGCGCACCTTCACTTCGCTGCATTCATGGATGGGCCTGCTCGCCGGGCTTGCGCTGTTCGTGGCGTTCTACGCCGGCGCGATCACGGTGTTCCAGCAGCCGTTGCAACAGTGGGCCACGCCGCACGTGGCAACCACCGGTTCGATGAGCGACATGCAGCGCCTGCTCGACGAGACGCTGGCGCGTCACCCGGAGGCTCGCACCCATCTGGGCATGACCTTCCCCGGCTACATGCTGGAAGGCCCCAGCGCGTACTGGCAGGACAGTCACGGCACATGGCAGTTCACCACGCTGGACAACCTGGCCGGCAGCCCCGAACGACCGGGGGCCGGCTTGCCCGGGCTGATCAACAAATTGCATTTCTCGCTCGGCCTGCCCGGCAACATCGGCATGTACCTGATGGGCATCGTCAGCCTGCTCTACGGCATCGCGCTGGTGAGCGGCGTGATCATCCACCTGCCGCGCCTGCTGAAGGACCTGTTCGCGCTGCGTCCGGGACGCAACCTCAAGCGCTTCTGGCAAGACGCGCACAACGCCATCGGCGTGCTGAGCCTGCCGTTCCACGCGATGTTCGCGGTGACCGGCGCAATGCTGTGCCTGTCCGTGGTGCTGATGCTGGCGATCGGCCCGCTGGCCTGGCAAGGCAAGCTGCTGGCGGCCTCGGCACCAGCCATGAATACTGCGCCGACCGTGCAGGCATCGGGCATCGCCGCGCCGCGGGCACCGGTATCGTCGTGGGTGGCGCAGGCCGCTGCCGTCGCACGCAAGCAGGGCCTTGACGGCTTCACGCCGCAATACCTGAAACTGGCGCATGCCGGCGACGCCCACGCCACGGTGGAAATCACCGGCGCTGCGCCGCACACGCTGGCTACCGGCACGCTGGCGCTGGATGCCTCCAGCGGCGCAGTGATCGCCAATCAATTGCCAGGCCACCGCGACGCCAACCACGCCACGCTGGCCTGGGCCTATGCACTGCACTTTGGCGATTACGGCAACGCCGCCGTGCAGTGGCTGTACTTCCTGCTCGGGCTGGGCGGCGCGTTCCTGTTCTACTCCGGCAACCTGCTGTGGATCGAATCGCGCCGACGCCGACGCCAGGGCGAACAACGTCGCTCTGCGTACGTGATGGCACGCGCTACCGTCGGTGTGTGCATCGGTGTGTGCGTGGCGATTTCGGCCACGGCCATCGCGGCGCAACTGCTGCCAAGGTCAGGCTGGAACGTGGATGCAGGCGAGCACTGGATCTGCTTCGTCGGTTGGGCGCTGTGCCTGCTGTGGGCCTGCGTGCGCGCACCGATTCAGGCCGCGCGCGAATTGCTGTGGCTGGCCGCGATTGTCACCACGCTGGTACCCGCGGCGCACGGCTTCGCCACCGGCTGGTGGTTCTGGCGCAGTGCCGCGGCTGGACACACCGCGCTGGCCGCCATCGACCTCGGCGCACTGGCACTGGCCCTCGGCTTTGCCGCATTGGCCCGCGCCACCAGCCGGCGCGCGCAGACGGGCGAAGCCAACAGCGTGTGGGCGCTTCCGCGAGCCGCCACCTGAATCGCCAGGGCTGTGATCGGGGGAACGATTTTCCAGCGGTCCCTGCGCTTGTGCGAACACCATCACATTGCGGCCAGTACAAGCTGAACCGTCACCCCGCGCGCACTTTGCGTCGTTCGCCGGCTGTTTTACCCTCGGTCGCAGGGGGCAATGTTCGAGACACCGTGACACCGATGGCGATGCAGCCAGGCGATGTGGCGGTTCGCGACAAACTGCTACCCGAGGGAGAAACACCGTGTACGGACATGCCGCCGAAGCCATGCCAACGATGGCCCGCTTCCAGCAGGATCACCGCCTGATCCGGGTCACCTCCCCACTTGATCCTGAACCCTTCGTGGTCCACCGCTTCCGCGGCAGCGAAGCGGTTTCCCGCCCCTTCGCGTTTACCACCGACCTGCTCTCGCCCGATGCCACGCTGGAGCTGAAACAGGTCATCGGCCAGCCGATGGGCTTCACCCTGCAGACGCCCGAAGGCGATCGCCACTTTCACGGCTACGTGAAGGAATTCGCGCGCACCGGTACCGATGGCGACCTGGCCACCTACCGCGCCGAAGTCGCGCCATGGTTCGACTTCCTGCGCCACACCAGCAACTGCCGCATTTTCCAGGGCATGACGGTGCTGGACATCATCGACGAGGTGTTCGCCCGCTATCCCGGGCTGGCCGAGTACAGCGCCGACGTCACCGCCTCGTGTTACCCGAAGATGCCGTATTGCGTGCAATACAACGAGTCGGACTTCGCCTTCGTCTCGCGCCTGCTCGAAGACGCCGGCATCCACTACTACTTCGAGCACTCGGCCGAAGCGCACGTGCTGAAGCTGGCCGACGATTCCACCCACAGCCCGGCCATTGGCCCGCACCCGGCCGTGCACTTCCAGTCCGACCAGGGTGTGCGCGACGAGGACGGCCTGGACGAATGGACGGCCATTCGCCGCGTCGGCGTCGGCCTGAAATCGCACAAGAGCTTCGATTTCAAGCAGCCACGCAGCGCGCTCTCGGTGGATCGCCTGCTCGAACCGCCGCATGGTGTGTTGCCGGTGCTGGAACATTACCGCTACGACGGCGCCGCGCGTTTCGGCGACAGCAGCGGCGGCGAGGCACTGGCCGGCCTGCGCGGCGAGGAACTCAGCTGGCAGACCAAGCTGTTCGAGACGGGCGGTACCTGCCGTGCGCTGCGTGCGGGCCATTATTTCGTGCTGCAGGGCCACTACGACCATGCGGAAGCCGACGAGGAACCGCGCCAGTTTTTCCTGCTCGAGGTGACGCACGAGGCCCGCAACAACTTCAAGCCCGACTTCTCCGAAGCCGAGGGCTGCGTGTATCGCACCGAGGCCACCTGCCTGCGCCGCAAGATTTCGTACCGGCCGCCATGCGTCACGCCGCTGCCGTTGATGCGCGGACCGCAGACGGCCACGGTGGTCGGCCCTGCCGGCGAGGAGATCTGGACCGACCGCTACGGCCGGGTCAAGGTGCAGTTCCACTGGGATCGCCTGGGCCAGCGCGATGAACGCAGCTCGTGCTGGGTGCGCGTGTCCAGTCCATGGGCCGGCCCCGGCATGGGCGGCGTCTCTGCCCCGCGCATCGGCCAGGAAGTGGTGGTGGATTTCCTCGATGGCGACCCGGATCGCCCGATCATCACCGGCCGCGTCTACAACGAGGACAACCCGCAACCGTTCGACAAGCATGTCAGCGGCATCCGTTCGAAGACCGTGCAGGGCGAAGGCTTCAACGAACTGACCATGCACGATGCCGCTGGCGCCGAACTGCTCAACATGCACGCGCAGCGCGACATGGCGACCACGGTGCTGAACGACCACGCCAGCTCGGTCGGCAGCAGCAAATCCACCAGCGTCGGCGCCAGCCACAGCCTCGACGTCGGGGCCAACCAGCGCATCGCCATCGGCGGCAACCAGGACATCAACGTCAAGGGCAGCCACAGCGCCAGCATCACCGGCAGTTCCACCCATGCCATCACCGGCGCGCTCACCGCCACGGTGGCCGGCGCGGTGGCCGAGACCTACCAGTCCGGCCATACCCGTACCGTCACCGGCGGCTACAACGAAACCATCACCGGCGATTACGCCAGCACCTTGAACGGCAACCACGTCAGCCAGCGCAATGGCACCCTGGCGGAAACCGTCACCGGCACTTCCACGCGCACCGTGCTTGGCGCCACCACCGAAAACCACAATGCCACCCGCACCACCACGGTGGCCGCCAGCGATACGCACCAGGTGGGCGGCAATCTCGAACAGGAGATCGGCGGCCAGCACAAGACCATGGTGGCCAGCGACGTCAGCCATGTCGCCGGCGGCAAGCACGACACGGCAGCCAGCGGCCCGATGACGCTGGCCTCCGGCAGCAAGATGACGCTGCAGGTCGGCGGCGCCGGCATCGAGATCGTCGGCAGCTCCATCGTGATCAGCGCGGCCGGGTCGACGATCAAGATCGACGGCGGTGGCGTCAGCATCAACGGCGCCAAGATCAGCCTGAACTGATCGCAGGGACGCGACCATGACTGCCACACGGAATCCGGTCGAGAAGGCCATCGATACCTTGCTCGAACGCTGGCTGGACACCAGCGCCGACCCGGCCATGCGATTGGCCATATGGCGCGTTCCCGGCAATGCGCTGAGCCTGGTGTCCGCCTTCATCGAAGCGCAACAACAGCCCGAAACCGCCGGCACACCCGACTTGTTCGTGCAGTTTTCGACGAGCTTCGAGACCGGCTATCGCTACAGCCGCGCGCTGAAGGACGAACTGCTCGACGGCTACCTGCGCAGCCGCGACACGCTCACGAACCTGGCGCTGAAGGTCGACTGGAACGGTCCGTTCGAACCGCATCCGGATACCGCCCCCGGCTTCCTCGGCCTGCTCGATTCCTTTACCTGCCACCATGGCGAACACCTGCGCTACAGCGTGGCCGTGTTGTGGCCGGAACAGGTCGGCTCGGCGACCGCGCTGGAGCAATGGCTGACGCAGGCGCTGGCGGCACCGGTGCCCGAACGCGTGCGGCTGGTACTGGTGGACAGCATCGCCCGCCCCACCTGGCAAGGCCTGATCGACAAGCATCCCGCGCAGACGCGCCTGATCGAAACGCCGCTGGACATGTTCGACATCGCGCGCGCCACCGCCGCCCAGGCCGGGGCTGGCGGTCCGCCCGGTACCACCGCCTATCGGCAACTGCTCACCGACGTGATGAACCTGCTCGACAAGCGCAGCGCCGCGCAGACCGCGCATCGCGCCGATCGCGCCATGGCCATTGCCGAACGGCAATCCTGGCCCGACCAGCAGGTGGTACTGCACCTGGCCGTGGCCGGTGCGCATCTGAAGGAAAAGCATTATGGCGAGGCCGTGCTGCGCTATCGCCACGCCCGCGAATGCGCGCTGGTCGCCCTGGCGCAACAACACCCCGCCGCCAACGACCTGCTGATGCAGGGCTGGTTCGGCGAAGCCGGCGCCCTGCTTGCGGCGAAGCAGCCCGAGCACGCCGCGCAGGCCTATGCCGAAGCCGCGCAAGTGGCCGCATCGATCCCCAATCCCTTGTTCGTGATCGAGGGCCGGCGCATGGCCGGGCATGCTCTCGCCCAGGCCCACCAGCGCGAGCAGGCCTTGCAGCAATATCTGCAGGGCGTAAGCGCAGCGCGCGAGATGGCAGCCCCCGATCGCGCCATGACCACCTTCCCGTTGCTGCTGCAGAACCTGTTGCAACTTGAGGACCCGCGGCGCGCCACGCAACTGGCAACGCGCGCCGACGACTACCAGAAGGCCGTCGCCGACGCGCATGTCCGTGCGGAACACCGCGCCGCGAAGCTCGGCGACGCGCCCGCTCGCGATGCCCTCGACAGCATCGACACCGAGTTGCTGGAACAGTGCGAATCCGCCTTCGCCAAACTGGTGAAGGAACGCGAACAATTGATTGCCGGCGGCGACGTGTTCTTCCGCAAGACCGTCGCCGTAGGCCGCGAACTGTTGCACCCGGGGTGGAACGGCATGCCCGACGTGCGCCATCCGCAAGACAAGCCCACCGCGGAATGGAGCGAACCACCCGGCTTCCTGCCACTGCCGGACGGCCACGACCTGGCCGAGACGCCGCTTGCACCCGCGCCGGATGCACCCAACGCCACCGAGTCACTGCTGGAGAACCACGCATGAGCACCTCGCAACGCTGGCTCGTGCTGGCGGGCGGCGTGCTCGTGGCGATCGCGCTGGTGTACTGGTTCGGCGCCAGCGGACACGACGCGCACAGCCTGCTGCGTGCCCTGCGCCGCGCGCTGTAACCCACAAGGACGTCACCGATGACCATCGCCGCCAAGCATTTCGATCCGCAGTTGGGCCTCGACATCCACCTGTACGAGATTCCGCCCAGCCCGATTCCGATTCCCCTGCCGACACCGCATATCGGCATCGTCTTCGACCCGTTCGACTACATCCCGTTCATCGGCGGCACCGTCCACGTCCACGGCATCAAGCGCGCCACCGCGGGCACCGGTGGCTTGAACGTGCATATCCCCGTCGGTGGCTTGTGGGTTCCGCCGGAGGAAGCGCCCGAGGGTCCGCAGTTCGACGACCAGTTGTTCATGGGCAGCCAGACCGTGGTTGCCGACAGCGCGCCGTTCTCCAAGCTGTGCATGCCCGTGCTCGACTGCAACATGGTCGGCATGATCCCGCCATTGCGACTGAAGAAACCGAAGAAGCCCTCGCTGTCGCTAACCCTGCCAACCGCGGTGAACCTGGCCATTCCCAGCAACGTCAGCGTGGGCGGCGCGCCCACCATCGACATGATGGGCCTGCTGTTCCAGGCCGGTTTCGCCGGCGCGCTGAAAGGTCTCAAGGCATTGAAGAAGCTGAAACGCTTCGAAAGCGCCATGGAGAAATTCAAGGCCTGGCGCAAGAGCAAATTCGGCGAAATGCCCAGCGGATTCCTCAAGTGCAAAGTGCTGCGCGCCGAGCCGGTGGACATCCGCGACGGCAGCGTGGCGGTGGAGCACGAAGACTTCGTCATCCCGGGCCGGCTGTCATTGGCGTGGCCACGCGTCTATCGCTCGCGCGACCTTCAGCCCGGCCTGTGTGGTCATGGCTGGCAGACGCCCGCCGACCTGCACCTGGACATCGACACCGATGGCATTGCGGTGTTCGTCGACACGGATCGTCATGTGGTGTTCCCGCAACTGCCTGCCGCGGACGGCTTCGAACACGCCGTGACCGAACTGGTCGACGGCGCGCGCCTGTACGCCGAAGGCGCGGCATACCGGGTACGAACCAAGGATGGCCTGGTCTACGCATTCCCGCGACCACCACGCAACGTGGCCGCGCTGGGCCAGCAACGGCTGTCGATCGAACGCATCGAGGACGTGTGCGGCAACCACTGGTGCTTCGAGCGCATCGATGGCCGCCTCACCCGTATCCAAGAAAGCGGCATCGATGGACTGCAAGGGCGTTTCATCGACGTCACCGTGCACGGCAACCATATTCGCCAATTGCTGCTGCACGACCCCGCCACCGGCATCAACCATCCGCTGGTCAGCTATGACTACGACGAGGCCGGCGACCTGGTCGCGGCGATCGATCCGCTGGGCGCGCCGCGCAGGTTCGAATACGCCAAACACCATCTGGTGCGCCACACCGACCGCACCGGCCTGAGCTTCTACTACGAATACGACGCCCGCCAGCAAGTCATCCATGCCTGGGGCGACGGCGGCCTGCACGACTACCGCTTCCACTACGACGAAGCGTTGCAGGAAACCCAAGTCACCGATTCGCTCGGCCATGTGTCGCTGGTGAAGTTCGACGAGAACGGCCTGCCGTTGTGCGAGATCGACCCGCTCGATGGCGTCACCGTGTTCGAATACGACGACGTCGGCCGCACCACCGCCGTCGTCGACCCGATGGGGTTGCGCACCGAATTCGAATACGACGAACGCGGCAACCTGCTCAAACTCACCCGAGCCGACGGCAGTGTCATCGAAACGGCTTACGACGAGAACGACCACCCCGTCGCCATGACCGATGCTGCCGGAGCGAGCTGGCAACAGCAGTGGAACGAACACGGCCTGCTGCATGAACAACGCACCCCGCTGGGTGCCACCACCCGCTACACCTACGATGCGCATGGCCAGCTGACCGGGCACATCAACGCACTCGGCGCCGCCACCCGACTGGCCTTCGACCGCCATGGCTCATTGCTCGAACTCATCGATCCGATGGGACAGGCCAATCGCTTCGAGCACGATACCCTGGGCCGCCTGCTCAGCCGCACCGATGCCACCGGCCGCAGCAGCCGCTACCGCTACGACGCCAAGGGCCGCCTGCTCGAAATCATCTCGCCCACCGGCGCCCGCGTGCACTGCGAATACGACGCCGAGGGCCAGCTCGTGCGTCACCGCGACGAGGCCGGCCATGTCACCGAACTGACCTACACCGGCATCGGCCAGCTCGCCTGCCGCAAGCAACCGGATGGTCACCGCGTCCGCTACGAATACGACACCGAGGAACAGCTGGTCGCCGTGATCAACCAGCGCGGCGAACGCTACGAGCTGAAACGCGACCCGCTCGGTCGCATCGTCGAAGAAATCGACTACTGGGGCCAGGGCCGCCGCTACGACTACGATGCCGCCGGCCGCCTGTGCCGCAGCACCGATCCATTGGGCCGGGCCCTGGGCTTCGACACTGACGCGCTGGGACGCATCACCCGGAAAACCCTGCCCAATCCGCGGGATGCCAATCGCCAGATCCACGAGACCTTCCGCTACAACGCGGCGGGACAGCTGGTGGAACTGCGCAATACCGTCGCCCACGTCACCCGCAATTTCGATGCCGAAGGCCGGCTATTGCAGGAAGTCCAGAACGGCTTCACCGTGGACAACATCTACGATGCGCTGGGCAATCGCATCGAGCGCCATACCTCGGCCGGCAACACCGTGCGCATCGGCTTCGATGTACTGGGCCGCCCCGAGTGCATCACCATCAACGATGCCGCGCCCATCACCATCGAACGCAACGCGTCGGGGCTGGTCGTCGCCGAACAACTCACGCCCACCCTGCGCCGCACGCTGGACTACAACGCCGACGGCCTGCTCACCGCGCAGGCGGTGACGAACGACCACACGCCGCTGTTCGACACCCGCTACGCCTACGACCAGACAGGCAACCTCACCGAACGCACCGACAGCGTCCACGGCACCGATCGCTACACCTACGACCCGATGGGTCGCGTGCTGGAGCACACCGATCCCGCCGGCAAGCTCACCCGTTGGCTCAACGATCCCGCAGGTGACCGGCTCAAGACCCGTGTGCTGGAAGTGCGCATGAAACAGGCCGTGGGCGGTGCCCCGCTTGCCGATGCCTGGACCCGCGAAGGCGACTACGACGGCCGCCACTACGTATTCGACCGCGCCGGCAACCTGATCCGCCGCCAGCACCACCAGGAACCCGGCCATCCCACCCTGCACCTGGCCTGGGACGCCAACCAGCGCCTGGCCGAAAGCCACTGGGAAGGCGGCGACCGCGAAGAATTGCGCACCACCTACGGCTACGACCCGCTGGGACGACGCGTGTTCAAGCGCAACCCGACGCATACGACGTGGTTTTTCTGGGATGGCGATGCGCTGCTGGGCGAGGTCCGTCAGGGGAATGCAATTGAATCTGCTCTCGGTGGACCGGCAACCCAAGACGGCGTCATCGATTTCATCGCGTCACGAAAGCGGCTCGATACCTTCAGACGCCTGTTCCCCGCAATCCGCGAGTACGTTTACAGACCCGGGACTTTCGAACCACTAGCCCTGATCGAGCACGAAGCACCAGACAGGCAGGAGACGCCCTCCTCACCACCGCCCCATCCGGCAACCTTGGTCGAGAGTGAATCGACGAATAACCCTGTACGCCCTGCACGGCTCGATTCCGGCCGGGGCCCCATGGCACAGGTGGAAAGCGCGCATACACTGGGCTTGCTAGGCAGCACCGCATCACTTGCAACGCGTGCAAGCCGGGCGAAAGCCCCTCTCGCCAGCCGCGACCCCGGCCACCATGCCCTCGTATACCCCGTGTCGGGACTCGGCATTTCACAGCGAGAGGGGAACGCGACCATGCAGTCGCAGCGAGCCCTCACGCTCGCGCCAAATGAAGAGCCTCCCTCGGCAGTGCTTCAGCCATCGCGGACGTCCGTCTACTACTTCCACAACGATCCAAACGGATGCCCCCAGCGAATCACCGACGCGCAGGGGCAGGTCGCATGGGCGGGAAGCCAACGACTCTGGGGCGAGCCAAACGACGCGCGCATCGAGAACCTGAAAAGCCAGATCGGCTTTCTCAACCAATACCATGACGACGAATGCGGCCTTCTCTACAACCGCTTTCGCTACTTCGACCCAGGCTCTGGCCAATACGTGACGAGAGATCCGCTGGGACTGCTGGCAGGCACGAACCTGTATAGCTATCCAGCCAATCCCTTGATGTATGCAGACCCCCTCGGTCTGATAGATCTTGGCTACAAGGGACCTGATGGCAGCGGCTACACAATCTACGCACTCGTCGACCGGAAGACGGGGACCGTGAAGTATGTTGGCTTGACGGAAAACGCCAGGTTCTGGGATCGCATGAACGAGCATGCAACAAGTGGGCGACTTCATGGCGCGCTGGAAAGCATTGAGCTGGACTCCGCAGAAACCTATGCGGAAGCCAGAGGCAAGGAACAGTTCTACATAGAGCAACACAAGACGATGCAGACATCCGCACGCGGAAAGGCATTCGGCCCCAATGCAGAGGGCAATAGGCAGGCAGGTTTCGACATTGCCCGCACCGATACGCGCGGGAAAGCTTTCAGGAAACACTATGATGCAATGACACCCGAATCAGCGGGCTGCAGGATCTGATGAACGGAGCACGTGTGACGAAGAATGGTTCTTCCCGACGACAGGCCCCACGCGCAGGGGACGTTTTTGCCATTCCCTTGCGGGCGCGCGGTTACGGCTTTGGCCGCCTGCTCTACCTGGATGGGCGGTGGCGGCTCGCAGAGTTCTTTGCGTGCTTCAGAAAGACTCCGGAATTCTCCAATGACATTCTTGAGGCGCACCGCGCCATGCCCGTCCACAACATAGTGACACTACCGATCGAATCTGGCGACTGGCCCGTTGTGGCAAGGAATACCGACGTTTCGTCAATCGACCTGGAATCACTGAAATTCTATCGGGGGCTCAAGGGAGCACGCAGTAGCGTGGAATTGAATGGAACCTCCGAAGCCATTACGGAACAGGCGGCCGCCAACATGGCCTCCTCCATGCCACAGTTCCCCGAATACATTTCGGACGTTCTCTTCGAGAAGCTCGATGAGCTTGGCATCACCAACGCCGATTGAATGCGCGGAATGAGCCAATGAACGCTTGCCCGAGTGCGGCAGCTCGATCTATCGCCGATACGGCGCCAGCAACGTCGGACTGTCCAGCAATTCCACAGGCAGCAAATAGCGCGGCTGCTGTCCTGCGGCAAGCAGCTCGCGCACGCGCGTAGCGGAAATTTCCAAAGGCGTGATCGGCATCAGGACCACTCGGCCAGCATGGGTGGCGCGAATACCCTGGGGATCGGTAGTCAAACGTCCGCTGATCGCCTCAGCAAGTCCCGCCGGCCACGTCGGCTCAACCCCCGGCCGCGTCAGCACTCCCATATGCGCCAGCTCAAATAACTCATGCCAACGATGCCAACTCGGCAATCCGGCGAAGGCGTCTTCACCCAGCAGCAACACCAGCGGACGATCGCCCTGCTCGGCGCGCAGCTCGACAAGGGTGTCGACGGTATAGGACGGGCCTTCGCGCTGCAGTTCGCGGGTGTCGAGGCTCAGGCGCGACTGCCCCTGCAGTGCAGCGCGCAGCATCGCCACGCGTTGTTCGGCACTGGCCACCGGCGGCGGGCGATGCGGCGGCACGTTGGCAGGCATCAGGCGCACTTCGGCGTCGAGCAGTTCGGCGGCTTCCCAGGCGGCGTTGAGGTGGCCGATGTGTACCGGGTCGAAGGTGCCGCCGAGAATGGCGAGGGGCTTCATGACAAGTCCGGCGTTCAGGCGAGTGCCATGGCCGCACGCGGTTCGGCGATGGCCGCAATCAGCCGCTCGGCTTCGCGCCACGGTTCACCGGTTTCGCGCCCCTTGGCCATGCGGTCGATGCGCGAGGCGCGCGCCAAGCATTGCAGCCAGTGTTCGCGCGGGGCACGACGCAGGGCCTTGCGAAACAGTTGTTCGCGTGCGGGCCACAGGCGTTCGAGGCGGGCTTGCGCGGCGAAGTCGCGGGCATTGGCCAGGCGCAGCGCAAGCTGCAATTGATTGACCAGCCAGCCCATCAGGCCGATCAATTCCTCGCCTTCGGCATGCAGGCCGGCAAGGATGTGCAATGCGCGCGCACCGTCGCCGGCAAAGGCGGCATCGGTGAGTTTGAAGGCGTCGTAGCGGGCGCTGTCGGCGACCAGGCTTTCCATCGCCGCCGCATCGATGCGCGAGCTGTCACCGGCACGCAGCACGGCAAGCTTGTCGACTTCTTGCGCGGCGGCCAGCAGGTTGCCTTCCACGCGCTCGGCCAACAATGCCGCGGCATCCGGCGTGGCCGACAAGCCGCGCGAAGCGAGTCGGGCACCGATCCACGAACTCCATTCGTTCGGGCGCGGTGCGTTGAACACCACCATCGCGCCGGTAGCGTCGAGCTTCTTGCTCCACGCGCCGTCGTGCTTGCTGCTCCAGGTGGTGGCCGTCACCAGCAGGGTGACATCGGGCGGCGGGTCGGCGCAGTACTCGGTGAGCGCGGCGGCGCCTTCCTTGCCCGGGCGCCCGGTGGGCAGGCGCAGGTCGATCATCCGTCGCGTGGCGAACAGCGACATGCCTGCGCCCGCGCGAGCCAGATCGTTCCAGTCGAAATGGGTACCGGCGTCGAGCACGTCGCGCTCGCTGTAGCCGAGCTTGCGCGCCTGCGCGCGCAATGCGTCGGCCGCTTCCAGCACCAGCAATTCCTCGCCCACCAGCAGGTAGACCGGGCGCAGGCTGTCCGCCGCCAGCGCCTTCTGCCATTGGGTGGCATTCAGCGGCATGGCTGTCTCAGTGCGTGCTGCTGGCTGGTGCCGGCGCGGCAGCCGCCCCCATTACGGGCTGGGGATGCTTAGCGGCCGCCTGCAGACGGAACAGGATGGCCTGCACCATGTCGTCGTTGAGGCTGCGCTGCAGCTCTTCCACCTCGGCGGTGCTGCCCACGGTGTCGCCGGCGTTGTAGCTGTACTCGCGCGACATGTCGATGTGCTGCCCCGGGATCAGCAAGTCACCCTTGCCGTCCTTGACGTTGAACTCGACGTGGTAGCGCACGGCGTATTCGGTAACGCGGGCGGAACCGTTGATGCTCAGCGAGTCGGTGCTGAAGTGCGCGGTAGTGACGTCCAGCTCGGCGATGCCCGGGCCGCTTTCGTCCTCGACAGTGACGCCGGAGGCGGTCAGCGTGCGCGCCAGGTTGCGCTGCAGTTCGCCACCGCCACTGACGGTGAGATGTACGCGCTGCATCGACGGCGGCAACGCCGCGCTGCGACGCAGATGGAAGCCGCAGGCGCTCAGCGCGAGGCCGCACAGCAGCAACAGCGAAACTTGGAGCGAACGGCTCATGGCTTTCATCCTGCGACGATGTTGACGATCTTGCCCGGCACCACGATCACCTTGCGCACGGTCTTCCCTTCGAGGAAGCTGGTCACGTGCGGGTGCGCGCGAGCCAATTGTTCCGCCTCGTCCTTCGACGCACTGGCGGCAACCTCGATGGTAGCGCGCAACTTGCCGTTCACCTGAACCGCCAGGGTCAGCGAATCACGCACCAGCGCACTTTCGTCCACCTTCGGCCACGGCTGGTCTTCCAGCACGCTTTCGGCGTGCCCCAGCACCTGCCACAGGCGATGGCTGACGTGCGGCACCACCGGGTTCAGCAGCAGCACCATGGTTTCCAGCACTTCGTGGCGTACCGCGCGGCCCTGCTCGCTCATGTCGGCGAACTTGCCGACCGCGTTGAGCAGTTCCATCAGCGCGGCGATGGCCGTGTTGAAGGAGTGGCGCCGACCGAGGTCGTCACCCACTTTCTGGATGGCTTCGTGCAACTGCCGGCGCAAGGCCTTCTGGCCAGCATCCAGTTGCGCCGGATCGACCACCGCGTGATCCGGCTGTGCGGCATGCGTGGTCACCTCACGCCAGAAACGGCGCAGGAAGCGCGACATGCCTTCCACGCCCGCCTCGTTCCATTCCAGCGACTGCTCCGGCGGCGCGGCGAACATGGAGAACAGACGCACCGTGTCGGCGCCGAACTTGCCCACCATCGACTGCGGATCGACGCCGTTGTTCTTCGACTTGGACATCTTCTCGGTGCCGCCGATCTGCACCGGCTGGCCATCGGCCTTGAGCACCGCGCCGATCGTCCGCGCCTTGTCGTCGCGCTGGATTTCCACGTCGGCGGGATTGATCCAGTCCTTCGAGCCGTCGGCGTTGTCGCGATAGAACGTGTCGGCAATCACCATGCCCTGGCACAGCAGGTTGGTCGCCGGCTCGTCCGAATTCACCATGCCCGCGTCGCGCAACAGCTTGTGATAGAAGCGGAAGTACAGCAGATGCAGGATGGCGTGTTCGATGCCGCCAATGTACTGGTCCACCGGCAGCCAGTAGTTGGCGCGTTCGTCGACCTGGGTGGCGGCACCCGGCGAGGTGTAGCGCGCGTAGTACCAGCTCGACTCCATGAAGGTGTCGAAGGTGTCGGTTTCGCGCTCGGCCGCGCCGCCGCACTCGGGACAGGTGGTCTTGCGCCATTCCGGATCGGTCTTGATCGGCGACTGCACGCCACCGCCCTTCGAGTACACATCGGCCACGTCTTCGGGCAGCAGCACCGGCAACTGGTCTTCCGGCACCGGCACGTCACCGCACTTGGCGCAACGGATCACCGGAATCGGGCAACCCCAGTAGCGCTGGCGCGAAACGCCCCAGTCGCGCAGGCGATAGTTCACGCGGCGCTGGCCCTTGTCTTCGGCAGAAAGCTTGTCGGCCAAGTAGTCGAAGGCTTCGCGGTAGGTCTTGCCGTTCAGCGCGCAGGAGTTGAGCAGCACTCCGTGCTGACCAAACCGCTCATCCCAAGCGCTCCAAGTCAAAGATTCGGAAATATCGTCTTCCAGATGAATCGACGGGTATTCGACCTTTCCACTCCCGGTGTCATGGAACATCGTGACCGACTCGATGCTTTTGCCATCCCAGCTCAGCGGGGCCACCACTGCTTTAATAGGCAACCGATACTTCTTCGCGAAATGGAAGTCGCGCTCGTCATGGCCGGGCACGGCCATCACCGCGCCGGTGCCGTAACCCATCAGCACGAAGTTGGCGACCCATACCGGCACCTTGTCGCCGGTGACGGGATGGATGGCGAACAGGCCAGTGGCCATGCCGCGCTTTTCCTGGGTTTCCAGTTCGGCCTCGGACACACCGCCGTGCTTCAGCTCTTCCAGGAACGTCGCCAACGCCGGATTACCCTGCGCAGCCTTCTGCGCCAGCGGGTGTTCACCGGCAATGGACACGAAGGTCACGCCCATCAGCGTGTCGGGGCGCGTGGTGAACACGGTCAGCGGCGCGGCTTCGCCCTCCACCGCGAAATGGATTTCCAGGCCCTCGCTGCGGCCGATCCAGTTGCGCTGCATGGTCTTCACGGCGTCGGGCCAGCCGGGCAACGTGTCCAGGCCGTCGAGCAGTTCCTGCGCGTAATCGGTGATCTTCAGGAACCACTGCGGGATTTCGCGCTTTTCCACCGGCGCGCCGGTGCGCCAGCCGCGGCCGTCGATCACCTGCTCGTTCGCCAGCACGGTCTGGTCGACCGGGTCCCAGTTCACCACCGCGTTGCGGCGGTAGGCGATGCCTTTCTTCATCAGCCGCACGAACATGCGCTGTTCGTGCACGTAGTAATCCGGACGGCAGGTGGCGAACTCGCGGGTCCAGTCGATCGCATAGCCCAGCGACTTCAGCTGGCCGCGCATGTGCTCGATGTTGGCGTAGGTCCACTTCGCCGGCGCGGTCTTGTTCTTGATCGCGGCGTTCTCGGCCGGCAGGCCGAACGCATCCCAGCCCATCGGCTGCAGCACGTTCCTGCCCTGCATGCGCTGGTAGCGGCTGATCACGTCGCTGATGGTGTAGTTGCGCACATGGCCCATGTGCAGCGCGCCGGACGGATACGGCAGCATCGAGAGACAGAAGAACTTCGGCCGGGCCGGGTCTTCCTTCACCTCGTAGGCGTGCTGTTCGTTCCAGTACCGCTGTGCGGCGGCTTCCACCGCCTGCGGGTCATAGTCGTTGGAAGCCTGCTCTTGGATGTCCTGCATGTTCTGCTGCCGTTGTGCCTGTGCCGACGTCGAAACGGCCGTTGCCGGCTGCCGCGTTGAACGCGTCAGACTAGCAGAATGGCGCGTTGTCCGGAGCCGCGAAAGGCTTCCGGGCCTTGTCGGCGGGCGAAAAAGCCCGCATGGCTCCCGTCCGATCCGCTGACATCAATCCGCCGGGCAGGCCGGTGTCTGGCCGGCAGCCACCGCCGGGGCCACGCGCGCAATCCGCGTGGCCAGTGCGGCGAGTGCGCGCTGGTGGCCGGCCACCAGCGCGTCGAAGCCGGGGCCGACGCTCTGCTGGATCCGGCTGGTGCACGCCAGCAAGGCATCGCCCTTGAGCGCATGCACGCTCCAGGCGGCGTCGATCAGGGCGTACTGGCCAGGCACGGAGTCGAAGCGGCGCAGGTCGACCTTGATGCGCAGCACCGGCTTGTCGCCGGCGGGCAACCCGCTGACATCCTGCGCCCCGGTGTCGCGCGCAAGATCGGCCGACAGCGCGCCGCGCACTTCATCGGCCAACGGGGCGATCCAGCGCCGGCCATCCAGCATGGCCACGCCCTGCCCGCCTTCGCGCACCACCATTTGCGGCTGGTCGGCCTGGGCCGGAATGCCCACCGGCAAAAGCGCGAAACGGAACGAGGCCGGCGCGGCGACTGGCGATGCTTCGGTCGGAGCCGGCGCGATCAAGGTGTAGTAATGCATCGGCGCGGAGGCGCAGGCGGCCAGCGCCACAGCCAGCAGGCCAACCAGTGGAGAACGCAGGCGAATCATGGCTTGCTCCCTTTCGATGCCGCGCCGTTCGACGTGGCGGGCGTTGTCGGCTCCGCGGCGGGCTCACGCACGGCCGGATCGGCGTGGCGCCCACGAATCAGCGCTTCCGGATGCACGCCGAGGTAATCGGTCAGCACGCGCAGCGAACGCGCCATGCGTCGCAGCTCCTGCAAGGTGGTGCCCAGGTTCTGCTGCAGCGGTGAATCGCCGGCCAGCATGTGGTTGGCCGAACCGAGCGTGCTCTGCGCGCCCTTCAGGGTTTCGCTGACCTGCGGCAAGACCTGGCCGTTGACCTGTTTCAGCGTGCTGTCCAGATTGGCCAGCGAGTCGTCCAGGTGCTTGCCGATGCTGTCGAACGGGATCTTGTGGATCTTGTCGACGATTTCGGCCAACTGCTCCTGCAGCTTGTCGAAGCTGCCCGGCGCGGTGGGAATTTCCAGCGGCCGCGCATTCGGGTCGTACTTCACCTTGGCCGCATTCGGCAGGAAGTCCAGCGCGATGTAGAGCTGGCCGGTGAGCAGGTTGCCGGTGCGCGCCTGCGCCCGCAGGCCATGCGCCACCAGCCGGCCGACTATGTGCGAAAGATCCGCGTCGTCGCCTTGCGCCTTGGCCAGCGCCACCAGCTTGTCGTTGGCCTGTCCAAGCCGCTGCGGATAGATCACGGCACCGACGATGATCGGGAAGCTCTGCGACTTCTCGTCGTAATCCATCTTGATCGACACCACCTTGCCGAAGTTCACGCCAAGGAATTCCACCGGCGCGCCCACCGCCAGCCCGCGCAGCGACTGCTTGAAGCGCATGCGGATGTAGTGCGCCGGGCCATCCGGCGGAGCCATGGCGGTGGTCTCGTCGCCGAACAGGCGGAAACTGGCGTCTTCCTTGGCCGGCGTGCTGTCGTGCGGCCCGGGCGGATTCTGGAACGCCACGCCACCGGCCAGTACCGCGGCCAGCGACTGGGTATTGAGCTTCAACCCGTTCGCGCCCAGCGAGACGTCCACGCCACTGGCATTCCAGAACCGCGTGGAGTCCGTAATGAAGCGATCGTTCGGACTGCCCACGAAAATCCGGATGGTCACGCCGCTGCCATCCTTGTCCAGTTGGTAGGACGCCACCTGGCCGACCTGGATGCGCCGGTAATAGATCGGCGACCCCACATCCAGCGAACCCAGGTCCTGCGCATGCAGCACGAAGCTGCGCCCGGGCGAACCGTGGGTGATCGCCGGCGGCAGCTCCAGCCCCTTGAACCGGTACTTTTCCTCTTTCGAATTACCGATATCGGCGCCGATATAAGCACCCGACAACAGCGTACTTACGCCCGACACGCCACCCAGCCCGATGCGCGGACGCACCACCCAGAAGCGCGTGTCGGCCGTGGCGAAACTTTCGGCGCTCTTCTCCAGCGCCACCTTCACGATGACGTGGTCGCGATCGCTGCTGAGGCGGACCTTTTCGACCTTGCCGATCGTCACGCTCTTGTACTTCACCGGCGTCTTGCCCGGCGTCAGGCCTTCGGCGGTCTGGAAGCTGATGTTGATCGTGGGCCCGGCCTGCAACCAGGCATGGACCACCAGCGACAACCCCACCAGTGCGGCGATGACCGGCACCAGCCAGATCAGCGATATGCCGACGCGTCGGCTTCGTACCACCGGTTGCGGCAAGTCGTCGGGGGGAGTCGCCCTGGATTCATCAGTCATCGTCGGTCCTGCCATCCCAGATCAAACGGGGGTCGAAACTCATCGAGGCCAGCATGGTCAGCACCACGGTCAGGCCGAAGAAAATCACGCCGGGCAACGGCGCCACCAGGCTGAAGATGCCGAACTGCACCAGCGCCGTCAGCAACGCCACCACGAACACGTCCAGCATCGACCAGTAGCCGATGAATTCCACCAGCCGGTACAGTTTCGCACGCTGCGGACGTGCCCAGTTGCTGCCCCGACGAGCACTGACAAGCAGGGTCGTCAGCACGAAGAATTTCGTCATCGGCACCAGGATGCTGGCAGTGAACACGATCACCGCCAGATCCGGCGATCCCTTGTTCCACAGCTCCATCACGCCGCTGATGATGGTGTTGTCGTCCACGTCGCCCAGGCTCGCCGTGCGCATGATCGGCAGCACGTTGGCCGGGATGTACAGCAGGAAGCCGGCAATCAGCAGCGCCCAGGTGCGCGCGTAGCTGGCCGTCTTGCGCCGATGCAGCGCCGAGCCGCAGCGCGGGCAGGCCGCGTCGTCCATCGGCGTGTCGCGGCAAACCAGTCCGCAGACATGGCAGCCGATCAGCCCCAGCTCGTGTGCCCGCGGCAACGCGCTCATTCAGTCGGCTCCGTGGTCGCGTGCTCCGGCAGGGTTTCCCACAATTGCCGCAAATCCACCCCGGCGAAGATCGTGATCAGGACGGCCAGCGCCGCATACGCGAAGATGCCCGGGTCCGGGCTGATCTCGAAATAGAGGTGCGCCTTGACGATGGATACCAGCACGCCCAGCACGAACACCTCGCTCATCGTCCACGGATGCAAGTAATGCAGCCCCACCATCAGCGACCGGAAGCCCGGCGCCCGCTGCCCCTTGCGCGCGAACAACAACAGCCAGCCCATGCCGATCATCTTCGCCAGCGGAAAGAAGAACAGCGTAGCCGCCGCCAGCACCGACACCACCTTGGCATCTTCGTGCCACATCGCCAGGATCATGCCCCAGAGCGTGGTGGCCACCTTCTCGCCGTTCAGCCCAAGGGTGACGATCGGCCAGACGTTCGCTTCCACGAACACCAGCATGGCCGTCAATATCAGCGCCAGCATGGCGTTGGTACCCAGCCGCTGATGGCGCTCCAGCACCGCATCGCAGCGCGCACAACGCGCCGTTTCGCCGCACGCCAGCGGGCGGCGGCGATACACCGTGTCGCAGTGCTCGCAGATCAGCAGCGGCGCCGGCACGGGGGCCGGGGCCTGCTCAATGGCGGGAGACGGGACGCTCATGCCGGCCATTCTCGCAAATCCGCGTCAACGGCGCGCATGTGTCGAAGCCCTTGATATGCTCGTGCCCGCCCCGACCTTCAGCGGGCATCCCGCCTACCGGAGCCCATCGTGACCGATACCGCCACCACTCACGTCTTCGACGTGGACCCGACCAACTTCGAGACCGATGTCCTGCAGGCCTCGCAGGCCACCCCGGTGCTGGTGGATTTCTGGGCCACCTGGTGCGGCCCGTGCAAGACCCTCGGCCCGATGCTGGAAAAGCTTGCCGCCGAATACAACGGCGCGTTCCGGCTGGCCAAGGTCGACGTGGACAAGAACCAGGAGCTGGCCGGCATGTTCGGCATCCGCTCCATTCCCACCGTGATGCTGGTGAAGAATGGCGAGATCGCCGACGGTTTCTCCGGTGCCTTGCCCGAGGGCCAGTTGCGCGAATTCCTGTCGCGCCATCTGCAGCCACTGGACGGAGCCGGCGATGAAGATGCCGCCGACGCCGTCGAAGCCCCGGCCGAAACGCCCGAACAGGCCATCAACCGCCTGCAGCAGGCCATCGCCACCGAGCCGGACCGTGCCGAGCTCAAGCTCGACCTCGCCCTGGCACTGATGCAGGCCGGTCAAAGCGACGCCGCCGAAACCGAACTGAACGCCCTGCCCGCCAACCTCGCCACCGATGCCCGCGCCGTCCGCCTGCGCAGCCAGCTCGAACTGGCGAGCACGCTGAAAAACGCGCCCACGCTGGCCGAACTGCAACAGCGCGTGCAAACCGATGCCACGGACTGGGAGGCCCGCGACCTGCTCGGCGTGCGCCTGCTGCTCGGCGACGAGCCGGCCACCGGCCTCGACCAGTTCCTCGTCATCCTCGAAAAAGCCCGCGACTGGAACGACGGTGCCGCGAAAAAGCGCCTGCTGGCGGCGTTCAATACGCTCGATGATGCGGAACTGGTGGGACGCTACCGGCGCCGGATGGCTTCGCTGTTGTTCTAAGCGGTGCGAGTGGCACACCATACGCAAAGGTATGGTATCGTTCCGGCGACTTCGACACGCTTCCCGCCCCATGCGCGCATCCACTTTCCGCCGGCTGTTGAATCTGTGGCCGCCGTTCCTGTTCAACAGCATCCGCCTGCAATCGGTCAGCGACGACTACACCGAAGCAAGGGTGGTGTTGCGCCTGCGCCCGTGGAACCGCAACTACGTCAAGAGCCAGTTCGGCGGCAACCTGTTCGCGATGACCGACCCGTTCTGGATGCTGCTGGTGATGCAGCAACTGGGCAAGGACTACTTCGTGTGGGACAAGGCCGGCACGATCGACTTCGTCGCACCTGGCTATGAAGACGTCTACGCCCACTTCAAGCTGGAACCCGGCGTGATCGACGAACTGCGCACGGCAGCCGCCGGCGGCGAGAAGGTGTTGCGCTGGTTCGAGACCGACGTCGTCACCGCCTCCGGCAAAGTAATCGCCCGGGTGCGCAAGCAGATCTATGTGCGTTTGAAGCCAAAGGCGCGCTGAGGGCTTGCCCAGTCGTCATTCCGGCGCAGGCTCACTGCTGTCCGGAATACTTGTCGAGCTCGATCAAAAGGTTGTATCAAAAATCCGAGAGCCGAGCTCAGCGAAGACTGTCCGTGCGCCTCGATGGACGGACTGAAAACTCCCTCCCCTGCGCGCAGGGGAGGGTTGGGGAGGGGTGCTTTTGCCTTGGAGAGCCAAAGCGTTACCCCCTCCCAACCTCCCCCTGCTCGCAGGGGGAGGGGCTCATTCAACAGCCGGAAATATCTCGGACAGCAGCTGGCACAGGTCGGAATGACGGGCGGCTTCAGTCCCGCTCGAAGCGCGCCATCTCCTCCAGCGCCGCTTCAGCCCTGACGATGGCGCTGCCGGCCAGGCCGTTCTCCAGCCAGCGACCGTGCCCCAGTCGTCGCACCGCGAAACGGGCCAGGAATACCAGGCCAATGGCCACGGCCACGCTCGACAGCAGCCAGGGCATGAGGCTAGGGCGCAGGTGCTGCCAGGGATTCAGTCCGAAGGGGTCCGCCTCGTACTGCGCCAGCATCAGCAAGGCCGGTATCCACACCACGCCACCCAGCACCGCGAACACCGGCGCTTCCACCTTGACCCGCCAGACGCGCATCCGGGCAAGGCGGCGCTGGATGTCCAGCACCGGCGCGGTGTAATCGATGCCTTGTTGCATCACCAGCAAGCGGATCGGGAAGGCAAACGCCAGGGTACCGAACAGTTGCATGAAGGCACCGCAAGCCACCGCCTGCCAGATGCCCAGGTGCGTCGACCAGAAGCTGATGCCCCACAGCATGATGGCGACGCCAAGCACGATAAGCAGCGACTGTCCCCATGCCAGCGGTCGCAAGTGCCGATGCAGGCGGTCGGCGCGCCCCTGTCGCAACAGCTCCAATTGCAACGCATTCTGCCGCTCCAGTTGCTGTCCCATGGTCTGCCAGGCCAGCTTCATCTCGTCGAGTTCCATCGTCATGCTCCGGTAGGTGCCGGCGCGGTCATCTGGCCGCGCAGCTTCTGCTTGATGCGATTGATCTTGGTGGCCACGTTGGTTTCGCTAATGCCGAGCACGTCGGCGATCTCGGCGTAGCTGCGGTCTTCCAGGTACAACAGGATCAGCGCGCGATGGAGCGGATCGAGCTGGCCGATGCAGGCGTACATCGCAGCCAGCCGCTCATCGGTTTCGGCAATGACCTGGCCACCACCGATGCTGTCCAGATGATGTTCATCCAGCGGTTCGACACGGCTGTCCAGCGACGTCTTGCGGCGACGCAATTGCGAGATCGCCACGTTCAACGCAATGCGGTACATCCAGGTGGAAAACTTCGCCCGGCGCTCGTCGTAGTGGCCGAACGATCGCCACAACTGCACGCAGATTTCCTGCGCCAGATCATCGCGATCGGCAGCGCTGACGGCATACACCGAAGCCACCTTGAACACGATGCCGCGATGCTCGTGCAGCAGTATCTCGAACTGTCGCTGGTGGCTGCGGCTGGTCATGTCATCCGTATTCCCCGTGATACACCCCATGATTCGCACGGCGCGAAAAAAAATCACACCTCGTCCGAAGACCATTTGTTACCGCTCGCCCCGGATCGCGTCCGGGGCAGGCTTCGAGCTCAGGCCAAAGTCGCAGGACACCCACGGCGAAGCGCTGGCCATGCGGGCCCCACTTCGACTCCGCCAGCTGCGCAGGCTACGCTCAGTGCGAACGGCGGGGTCCGGGGTCGCGTCGCTGCTGCGCCTTCACACCGGCGCGCCGGCCCACGGTCGCATAATGACCGAGGTTGCCGGCGATGGAGGGTGCGATGGCTGTGGTGGATGCGCTATTGCGGCGAGTACGTCGGCTCGACCCCGGCTGCTTCGCGCTGGTGATGGCCACCGGCATCGTCTCCGTCGACGCCAGCCAACACGGCATGCCGTGGCTGGCGCTGGCCTTGTTCGCCTTCAACCTGATCGCCTACGCCTGGCTGCTGGTGCTGACCGCGCTGCGGCTGGCGCGTTTTCGCCACAGCATGGTGGCGGATTTCGTCGATCCCTCGCGCGGCGCCGGCTTCCTGACACTGGCAGCGGCGACCAGCGTGCTCGGCAGCCAATGCCTGCTGGTGGTGTCGTGTCCGCGGCTGGCCCTGGGCTTGGCGATCGCCGGCGCCGTCCTCTGGCTGGCACTGATCTACCTGTTCTTCGCCGCCACCATCACCGCCCGCTTCAAGCCCGGCTTCACCCGCAGCATCAACGGCGGCTGGCTGGTGGCGGTGGTCTCCACGCAGGCATTGGCGGCACTGGTTGCACTAATCGCCGGCCACGCACCCACGCCGCGCGGCGGCTGGCTGTTCGTGGCGCTGTGCCTGTACCTGCTGGGCGCGGCGCTGTACCTGCTGATCATCACGCTGGTGGTCTATCGCATGGTGTTTTTCCCGATGCGCGCACGCGAGTTCACGCCACCGTACTGGATCGACATGGGTGCACTGGCGGTAACCACGCTGGCCGGCAGCCTGGTGGTCATCAACACGCCAGCCGCCAGCCCGCTGTTGCCCCTGCTGCCGTTCGTGAAAGGATTCACCCTGTTCTTCTGGGCCACTGCCAGCTGGTGGATTCCGCTGCTGGTGATCCTGGAACTGTGGCGCCACATCTGGCGCCACGTGCCGGTGCGTTACGAAACCGACGACTGGGACATCGTGTTTCCCATCGGCATGTATACCGTGGGCACGTTCGAACTGGCACAGGCACTGCATCTGGATTTTCTGCGGACGATTCCTGCCGTGGGCGTCTACGTCAGCCTGCTGGCCTGGCTGCTGGTCGCACTGATCGGATTGCGCCGGTTGTACCGGAGCCAGTTTCGGCACGCGCCGCACGTGTAGCGCTGACATGCGCTGTGGGCACAGCGTGGTGTGCACTTTGATCCCTTGCACCGCTTCGCCATCAGCTCGCTGAACGCCCCTGAAGGACTCCACGATACTTCCGCTTTTGCAAGTCCGGCATGCCGTGCCACGCGTGAAATCCCATAGCGCGTTATCCCTGGTAACCTGGGCAACACGGGGAGGCAGGATGACCAACGCGATATTCACCGCTTCAGAAAGCTCCGCTTACGACGACCAGATCGAGTGCCGTTACCACTTCCCTCGCACCTATCTTCGACAGGTCGAAGAGGCTATTGGTGACTGGATCATCTACTACGAACCACGTCGGTCCACTGGTCCGAACCGCGCTGGTGGCCGACAAGCCTACTTTGCCATCGCTCAAGTCGCGGGCATCACGCAGGACCCCGCGCGACCGGATCATCATTACGCACAGATGCGCGGCTTCCTGGAGTTCGATCAAGCCATCGCGTTTCGTGAAGGTGCAGAGTACCGGGAATCAATTCTGCAAAAAGCGGATGGTTCAACCAACAAAGGCGCCTTCGGTCGATCTGTTCGCCTGATTCCCAGAGAGGAATTCGATCGAATCGCACAAGCCGGCCTGTACGCCCAGCCCCAACCATGGGAGCTGGCTGACCGGGTGGCAGAACCTGTGCCTGAGTATGTCGTGCACCCCATCGTGGAACAGGTCAGCCAACGAAAATTTCGTGATGCCGCATTCAGGCGCCATGTCCGCAACGCCTACGCAAACACTTGTGCGGTCACAGGTCTTCGCCTGATCAATGGCGGTGGTCGCCCTGAAGTTCAGGCTGCCCATATCCGTTCGGTAGAAGCCGATGGCCCCGATACCGTCCGCAATGGCATTGCCCTCACCGGCACGGCTCACTGGCTATTTGATAGAGGCCTGCTGACCTTCGCCGATGACTACAGCATCCTGCTCTCACCCCATGGCGTACCCGATGATCTGGACAAGCTGATTCTGCCGGATAGAAAGCTGCGTATCCCTGCCAATCCCGACCTGCGACCGCACGCAACCTATCTGGCCTGGCACAGGGAAAATTGCTTCAAGCGGTAGCTGTACCCTCGAAGCAATCGGTGCCTCCAGCAATTCGCTGGAAACGGCGGCAGCCAAAGATCCACACGACGGTGGGTCAGGAACAAGCAAGAACATCACGACTGAAGCCTCTCCTTGCAAAAACACCCGCCAAACGGCTTTCCCAGGGCACCACAGTCGTCGCCTACAATGGCCGAACCATCCCCCTGACGTGCCCACCCCATGCAACCGCTGCGCCTCAAACGCTATCTGCTGACCGGACTGCTCACCTTCATCCCGTTGTGGGTGACCTGGCTGGTGTTCAAGTTCGTGCTGGGTCTGCTGGCCGGGATCGGCGCGCCGGTGGTGGCGGGCTTCGTCAAGGCGTTGGCGCTGGTGGCGCCGCGCGCAGCCGATGCGCTGAACCAGGACTGGCTGATCTTCATCCTCGCCCTGCTGCTGACGCTGGCCGCGCTGTATACGCTCGGCTGGCTGGCGCACCGGGTGATCGGTCGGCGCGTGCTCGATGCTTTCGACGGACTGTTGCACCGCATCCCGCTGGTGCAGACGATTTACGGCGGCACCAAGAAGCTGATGACGGTGCTGCAGAACAAGCCCGGCGGCATGCAGCGCGTGGTGCTGATCGATTTCCCCCGGCGCGGCATGAAGGTGGTTGGTTTCGTTACCCGCACCATGGTCGAGGAAGGCACCGGCCGCGAGATGGCGGCGGTATACATCCCCACCACGCCCAACCCCACCGGCGGCTATCTCGAACTGGTGCCGGTGGACGAGTTGACGCCGACCGACTGGACGATGGACCAGGCGATGGCCTTCATCATTTCCGGTGGTGCCGTGGCGCCGGACACCCTGCCCGCGCCTGCCCGCCACCCCGATCACCTGCTGTAGCCGGCGCGCTGCGCGCGAGCGTCACCACGACGAAAGGCATGCGCGCACAGGGAGCGCTCCCACCACAATGCCTGCGTCTTTCACGCCAGTGCCGGGGAACCTCATGCCGAAATGGCCGCTTACCGCATTGCTCATGCTTGCCACGGCATGCGTGCCTGCCACCACGTTCGCGTCCACGAACTGGATCACCCCGGCCGAGGCGGCACACTTCCGTACCACGCCGAGTTATGCCGATACGCTGACCTACCTGCAACGATTGCAAAAGGCCGCGCCCGGCAAGATCCATCTGGAAACCTTCGGCACCACGCCGGAAGGCCGGCCGATGACGGTGGTGATCGCCAGCGGCGATGGCACGTTCACTCCGCAAGCGGCCCGCGCCGCGCACAAGGCTGTCGTGCTGGTGCAGGCCGGCATCCATCCGGGCGAGATCGCGGGCAAGGATGCCGGCCTGATGCTGTTACGCGATTTCGCCATCACCGGCAAGTATCCGCACCTGCTTGATCATGTGGTGCTGGTCTACATCCCGGTGTTCAGCGTGGATGGCCACGCGAATTCCTCGCCCTACAACCGCATCAACCAGAATGGCCCGGCCAGCATGGGCTTTCGCGGGCAATCGCAGTACCTCAACCTCAATCGCGATTACATCAAGGCCGACGCACCGGAAATGCGCGCGTGGCTGAAGTTGTGGCAGACGTGGCAGCCGAATTTCCTGGTCGACGTGCATGCCACCGACGGCGCCGACTACCAGTACGACCTGACCTGGTACACCGAAGACCCGCACAAGCTCGATCCCGCCGTGGCGTCCTGGCAGCAGCAGCTCACCGACACGGTGATGCCGGCCTACGACAAGCGCGGCCATCTCGCTTCGATCTATCTGGAGTTCAAGGATGGTCGCGACCCGCGCAAGGGCATCGCGAATTTCGGCTCCGGCCCGCGCTTCTCCACCGGCTACGCGGCGCTGCAGAACCGGCCCGCGCTGCTGATCGAAACGCACATGCTCAAGCCCTACGGCGTGCGCGTGAAGGCCGTCTACGATCTGGTCGAATTGATGCTGGCCGACATCAACCGGGACCCGGCCGCCCTGCTCGCCGCCACGCACAAGGCCGATGCCGACGTGATCGCCCGCGCCGACAATCCTGCGGCACGCGTACCGCTCACCTTCAAGCTCGATCCCGTGCCCACGTCGTACACGCTGAAGGGCTACGCCTTCAGCCAGACCCACAGCGACATCTCCAACGACATTTGGATCCGGTACGACCCGCACACGCCGCGCAACTACACCATCCAGAACTGGAACCGTCTGTTGCCGGATCTCTCGATCACCCCGCCGGCGGCCTATGTCGTGCCGGCACAGTGGACGGTCATCATCGACCGGCTGAAAGCACACGGCATTGCCTACCGGCGCATCGACCACCCGCTGACGATGACCGCGCAGGGCTACCAGCTCGACGATCCGCGCTGGGCGACCCGGTCATTCGAAGGCCACCTGATGCTGCGCGATTTCACGCTGGCGACGGCACCACGCACCGTCACCCTGGCGCCCGGCTCGGTGATCGTGCCGATGGATCAGCGCGCGGCCAACGTGGCGATCGAATTGCTCGAACCGCAGGCACCCGACTCGTTGCTGCACTGGGGCTATCTGAATGCGATCTTCGAGGCGAAGGAATACGGCGAACCGCGCGTGCTGGAGAAGCTGGCGCGCGAGATGATCGCGAAGAACCCGGCGCTCAAAGCCGAATTCGAAAAGAAGTTGCACGACGATCCGGCCTTCGCCGCCAGCAGCCGCGCACGTCTGGAATTCTTCTACAAGCGCTCGCCGTGGTACACGGTGCAGCGTGTTGGCGCGTACCCGGTGTTGCGACTCAACGCGGCAGAGCTGCGCCAACTGCCTGTCTCCCTCCCCTCGTCAGGGAGGGGGCCGGGGTGAGGGGCCGCTCTTGCGGCAATCTCACTTGCGAAGCGCTCCCGCGAGCACCCGCCCCTCACCTCAATCCTCTCCCCGTGGGGGAGAGGAAGTAAGAGCACCGTTCAGCGCAGCAGCCAGGCGACCCCGGGTGCAGCCAGCACATTGAGCAGGCCGGCCAGCACCATCGCGAGGCTGGCGATGGTGCCCTCCTCGGCTCCCACGTCCCAGGCCTTGGCGGTACCGGCGCCATGTGCGCCGACACCGAACAACGCGCCGCGTGCCAGCGCCGAACGCAGCGGAAGGTATTTCAGCAACAACTCACCCAACGCGATGCCGGCCACGCCGGTGATCACCACGAATAGCGCGGTCAGATCCGGCACGCCGCCGATATCGGCCGACACCAGCATCGCCAGCGGCGTGGTGATCGAACGCGGCACCAGGCTCAGGCGCAGGCTTCCACTCAAACCAAACAATGTGGCCAGTCCCCACGCGCTGCTCATCGCCACCGTGCTGCCACCCAGCACACCGGCCAGCAACGCAGCCCAGTGCTGGCGGATCAACCGGCGATAACGCCAGATTGGCAGCGCGAACGCCACCGTCGCCGGCCCCAGCATCAGCACCAGCCAGTGCGTGTCGCGGATATACACCGGGTAATTCATGCCGAACAGCAGGCCCAACGCGATCAGCAGTACCGGCACGGTGAACAGTGGCGAGGTCCACCAGCGCGGTCGTTTCCGGTACAGCGGCTTGAGCAGGTAGTAACCGCCCAGCGTGACCGCCAGCCACGCCAGCGAGGCGAGTTCACTGCGCATGGTGTTTTTGCCTCCAGCGCCAGACCAGATCGACCAGGAAGGCCGTGGCCGTCATCACCAGCACGGTGCCGATCAGGATCACCGCCACGATGCGCACGCCCTCCGCACGCAACAGCGCCGCATGCTGCGACACCGCCATCACGGCGGGAATGAAAAACAGCAGCATCTCGGCCAGCAGCCAGTCGGCGCCGCGACGCAGGCTCGACATCGGCACCACGCCGCACGCCAGCATCAGCAGCAATACGCCCAGCGCCAGCACACTGCCCGGCACCGGCAGGCGCCACGCACGCACCACGTATTCGCAAACGGCGCACAGCACCACCAGCAGCAACACCTGCACAAGCAGGGCAAGCCGGGGATGGCGACGATCAAGCAGGCGCATGCGGGCATGGAGCGTTTTCATGGCGCCAGCCTATGGCCATCCCGTATATGATGGAAATGAATTGTTTCCATCATTTCAATTCGTTTTTGGAATACATCATGGACCTGCGCAGCCTGCGTTATTTCACCGAGGTGGCCAGTCGCGGTGGCTTCGCCCGCGCGACCGGCTCGGCCCACGCCAGCCAGCCCACGCTGAGCAAGGCCATCGCCCAACTGGAAGACGAACTGGGCACACGCCTGCTCGACCGCGACCGCCGCGGCGTGCGCCTGACCCAGGCCGGCGAGATCGTGCATCGCCACGCGCTGGCCATGCTGGCGCGAACCGAGCATCTGCGCGCCGAGCTGGACGCATTGCAAAACCTGCATCGCGGTGAACTGCGACTGGGCCTGCCGCCGCTGGGCAGCAGCGTGCTGTTCGCGCCCCTGCTGGCACGCTTCCGCGAACAGCATCCGCAAATCGACATCCACCTGCTGGAACACGGCAGTCGGCGCCTGGAGCAATCCGTGCTGGCCGGGGAGCTGGAAATCGCCGCCACGCTGCGTCCGGTCGGCGAAGGGCTGGACTGCCAGCCAGTCTGCGACGAACCCATGCTGGCCCTGCTGCCGCAATCGCATCCTCGCGCACGGGCGCGCCGCTTCCGCATGGAGTGGCTGGGCGAGTCGCCGTTGATCCTGTTCGAGGAAGGCTTCGCGCTGAACCGGCTGATCCGCGACGCCTGTGCCCGCCACGGCGTGGCGCCGCGCGAGACCGTGCACAGCGCGCAAGTGGACTTCATCCTGGCGCTGGTCGCCGCCGGTGGCGGCATCGCCCTGCTGCCGCGGCTGACCGTGGAGGAGCGTTCGCTCAGCGGCGTGGTCGCCGTGCCGCTGTCCGGCCGCGACCTGCGCTGGCAGATGGTGCTGGCCTGGCGTCGCGGCGCCGAGGTTTCGCCAGCCGCCCGCGCCTGGCTGGCCCTGGTTGCCGAAACCACCCCTGACCTTTGACACTGGGCTCCCCATGACCTTTGACCTAGCGTGAGCGGTCATGGTCGCGGGCGGGGGAGGCCCACCGGCACGGTCCGCGCGAACCAGGAAGCCTACGGGCAAATCACATTGCTATTTATCAGAGGGATACCCATGACCAAGCAGTATCTGAAGCCGCTGGCGCTGGCCGCCAGCCTGAGCCTGGCGCTTGCCGCGTGCGGCAAGAGCGAGCAGGCGGCCGCGCCCGCCCCGGCTCCGGCCAAGACCGCCGCCGCGCCGGCTGCCGCAGCCAGCACGGCCGCCGCCGCGCCCAAGAGCGTGTTCGACGTCAGCGAGCTGGGCGCGCCCACCGAGGCCTGCCAGGACTTCAATACCTTCGTCAACGCGAAGTGGGTTGCGGCCAACCCGATTCCCTCCGACCGCACCCGCTGGGGCGCGTTCGACCAGTTGGCCGACAAGAGCATGGACGAGCAGCACCAGATTCTCGAGAACGCCGCAAAGAACGTTGCCAGCGCCAAGGACGGTTCGACCGAACAGAAACTGGGCTGGCTGTACTCCGCCGGCATGGATGAAGCGGCCATCGACAAGGCCGGTTTCGACCCGATCAAGCCGCAGCTGGCGCAGATCGACGGCCTGAAGAACAGCGCCGACATCGCCAATTTCATCGACACCAGCTTCAACAACGGTGACAGCTACATCTTCAGCTTCGGCTCCGGCGCCGACTTCAAGGATGCGACCAAGCAGATCGGCTACGTGTACCAGGATGGCCTGGGCCTGCCGACCAAGGATTACTACTTCAAGCCACAGTACAAGGACATCCGCACCGCGTACGAGGCCTACATCGCCAAGTCGCTGGAGCTGGTCGGCGTGTCCGCCGCCGATGCCAAGAAGCAGGCCGGCGAAGTGATGAAGTTCGAAACCGAGCTGGCCAAGGCCTCGCTGGCTCCCACCGAGATGCGCAATCTCGACAACCAGTACCACTTCGTCAGCCTGAAGGAAGCGGACAAGATCAGCCCGCACTTCAACTGGCAGAAGTTCTTCGCCGCCCAGGGCGTGACCATCGACAAGGGCTTCTCGCTGTCGCAGCCGAAATTCATCGCCGAGTTCGACAAGCTGCTGGCCCGCGCACCGGTGTCGCAGTGGCAGGCCTACCTGCGCTTCCACCTGATCAGCAGCGCCTCGTCCGCGCTGAGCAAGCCGTTCGAGGACAACCGCTTCGACTTCTACGGCAAGACCCTGTCCGGCCAGCCGGAACAGAAGCCGCGCTGGAAGCGCGTGCTGCGCTCGGTGAATGGCGCCATGGGCATGGGCCTGGGCCAGCTGTACGTGGCCAAGTACTTCCCGCCGGAATCCAAGCAGCGCGCCGAAGAGCTGGTGACCAACGTGCGCAACGCGTTGAAGGATCGCATCGAGCACCTGGACTGGATGAGCGAAGCGACCAAGAAGAAGGCGCTGGACAAGTGGGCCGAATTCCTGCCCAAGATCGGCTACCCCGACAAGGGCGAATGGCGTGACTGGAGCGGCCTGAAGATCGAGCAGGGCAACTGGTTCGCCAACCTCGAAGCCGCCAGCAAGTACAACTACCACTACGACATCAGCAAGATCGGCAAGGCCACCGACCGCAAGGAATGGGGCATGACCCCGCAGACGGTCAACGCCTACTATGATCCGAGCACCAACACCATCAACTTCCCGGCCGCGATCCTGCAGGCGCCGTTCTTCTATGCGCACGGCGACGACGCGATCAACTACGGCGGCATCGGTGCGGTGATCGGCCACGAGTCCAGCCACGGCTTCGACGACCAGGGCAGCCAGTTCGACGGCCACGGCAACCGCGAAGACTGGTGGACGCCTCAGGACAAGAAGCAGTTCGATGCGCGCACCAAGCTGCTGGTCGAGCAGTTCGACGGCTACACGCCGATCAAGGGCAAGCCGGACCTGCACGTCAACGGCAAGCTGACCCTGGGCGAGAACATCGCCGACCTGGGCGGCCTGAACATCGCCTACGACGCCCTGCAGACCGCGCTGAAGAATCACCCGCAGGAAGCGGCCACCAAGATCGACGGCTACACCGAGGACCAGCGCTTCTTCCTCAGCTGGGCCCGCGTGTGGCGCGGCAACATCCGCGAGAAGCAGGCCGAGCTGTACCTCAATGTCGACCCGCATTCGCCGGCATCGATCCGCGCCATTGCCGCCCCGTCGGACATGAGCGCATTCGCCAAGGCGTTCCAGTGCAAGACCACCGATCCGATGGTTCGCTCTGGCGACAAGCAGGTGAAGATCTGGTAGGTCGCTCCGGCTAAGCCACGCCAGTCGCGGCTTGACCAGACCAAAGGCCCCGCACGCGAGTGCGGGGCCTTTTTCGTGGGCGCCACGAATGTGGGGAAGCAGGCATTACGGGTTGATGACGCGAAAGGTGTTGCAAATCATTCTCATTAAAAATAACATTGACTGAATGATTCGTTGCGACGGTCGCGCCGTCCGTGTCTCGGGGAACCGACACGGCCTGCGCCATGACGACAGTGCAGCGCGCTCGCGGATCCTGCTGCCGGGATCCGTGGACACGCCAGCCATCCGGCCGCCAAGTCGCAACCTCGCGCCCCCTGCTTTCCCCTTTCCAGAAACGCCGTGGAGTTTTTACCGATGGACTTCATCAAGAGCCGCAAGCATCCCGTCACGCGCCGTTCGTGCGCACCGACACTCACCGCCGCCACGCTGATGACCGGCCTGGCGCTGGCGCTGCCCGCAGCCGCTGCAACGTCCACCGATACCACCTTCCCCACGCCCGAACAGCTTGCTTCGGCCAAGCGCCTGCCGGCCGTCAACGTGGAAGGCACCGCGGCGGCGTACAAGATCGATCAACTCTCCTCGTCCAAGTTCACCGAGCCGCTACTCGACACGCCGCAGACGATCAGCATCATCAGCAAGGAAATCATCCAGCAGCAAGGCGCCACCACGCTGACCGAAGCGCTGCGCAACAGTCCCGGCGTGGGCACTTTCTACGTCGGCGAGAACGGCACCACCTCCACCGGTGACGCCATCTACATGCGCGGCTTCGACACCTCCGGCAGCATCTTCGTGGATGGCGTACGCGACCTCGGTTCGATTTCGCGCGACGTGTTCAACATCGAGCAGGTGGAAGTGACCAAGGGCCCGGATGGCACCGAATACGGCCGCACCGCGCCCACCGGCGCGGTCAACATGGTCAGCAAGCAGCCGATGCTGGGCAACGCCGTCTCCGCCTCGATCTCCTACGGCAGCGGCAGCCACAAGCGCGCCACCGCCGACTTGAACCAGGTCACCGGCAACCACTCCGCCTTCCGCCTCAACGTGATGGGCCAGAACAGCGGCGTGGCCGGCCGCGACCACGTGAAGAACGACCGCTGGGGCATCGCCCCCACGCTGGCGTTCGGCCTGGGCACGCCCACCCGCGTGTACCTGGACTACCTGCACGTAAAGCAGACCAACGTGCCCGACGGCGGCGTCCCCACCATCGGCCTGCCCGGCTATTCCAGCCCCGATCCGACGCGGCCGTTCATCGGCAACGCCCCGCAGGTCAATCCGCACAATTTTTACGGCACCGACGCCGACCACGACCACGTCACCGCGGACATGTTCACCGTGATCGTCGAGCACGACTTCTCGCCGGACATGGCCTTGCACAACACGCTGCGCTGGGGCCGCACGCATGAGGATTACCTGCTGACCTCGTTCATGGGCAACGCGGCCAACCTGGTCACGCCGAACCCGGCCGATCCGTCCAGCTGGTCGCTGGTCCGCAGCATTCCGAACTACAAGGACCAGACCAACCGCATCGTCACCAACCAGACCAACCTCACCGCCAGCTTCACCACCGGCAGCGTCATCCACGACATCAGCACCGGCATCGAGCTGAGCCAGGAGAAGCTCAACACCGGCGGGCTCGGCACGCTGGACGGCAGCACGGCGTCACCCGCCAACCTGTACGACCCCAGCTGGAATGCCACCGGTCTGGTCTACGGCAACACCGGCACCTCCAGCCGCGGCAAGACCGACACCTACGCCGCCTACCTGTTCGACACGCTGAAATTCGGCGAGCACTGGCAGGTGAACGCGGGTGCGCGACTGGACCACTACACCACCCGCTTCGATAGCATCGTGGCGTGTGGTGGCCGTCGCGGCCCCGATTGCGGTGGCCTACCGGCCGGCAGCCCCGCGCCTGGCGTCGACGCCAGCAAGAACGGCAACCTGCTCGGCTACAAACTCGGCGTGCTGTACAAGCCCAGCGCGATCAGCAGCATCTACGCCAATTTCGCCGTCTCGCAGGAGCCGCCGGGCGGCAACGGCCTGTCACTCAGTTCCTCGGCCAACAGCGCGGACAACCCGATCTTCGACCCGGAAAAAGCCCGCACCACCGAAATCGGCACCAAGTGGAACCTGCTCGACGACCAGTTGCTGCTCACCGGTGCGCTGTACCGCACCGTGGTCACCAACCAGGTCGTGCAGGATCCGACCGACCTGCTGTACTACCAGGTTGGCAAGAAGCGCGTGCAAGGCATCGAGCTGAACGCAGTCGGCCAGATCAGTCGCAACTGGGCGGTCAGCGCTGGCTATACCCTCATGAATGCCACCGTCACCGATGGCCCGAACGTGTCCGAGGACGGTTCGAGCGATCTGGCCTATACGCCCAAGAGCGCCTTCACCGCCTGGACCACCTACCACCTGCCGTTCAACCTGACCATCGGCGGCGGCGCGCGCTACTCCGGCGAGATGAAGCGCGGTACCGACGGCGCCATCGGCACACCGGCCTTCACCCGTGCCTACTGGGTGTTCGACGCGATGGCCAGCTATCCGCTCAACAAGCACATCGACCTGCAGTTGAACCTGTACAACCTGTTCAACAGGAAGTACGTGGCGGCGATCAACAAAAGCGGCTACCGCTACACCCCGGCCACGCCACGCTCGGGCATGCTGACCGCCAACATCCGCTTCTGATCCGAGTCAGGCTGTCACCTGCGGTTTCAGGCAAACTCGAAAGCCCTTCCCAAGCGGGGAGGGCTTGCCGCGTTGAGGACCCTCGCCATGCTGTTGCACATCCCTGCCATCCTCGATCACGACCAGGTCGTGCAGCTGCGCCAGGCGCTGGATGCCGCCGACTGGACCGATGGCCGCGAAACCGTCGGCGTGCAGGGCGCACTGGTGAAACGCAACCGGCAGCTGCCCGATGCTTCGCCACTGCGCGCCGAGCTGGGCCACATCGTGCTGGCCGCACTCGCACGCCACCCGCTCTACCATGCCGCCACCTTGCCGCTGCGCACGCTGCCGCCGCGCTTCAACCGCTACGAAGGCGGTGGCCAATACGGCATGCATGTCGACGGTTCGGTGATGTCGCTGCCGGGCGGCGAGCAGTTGCGCAGCGACATCTCCTGCACGCTGTTCCTCAGCGAACCGGACGATTACGACGGCGGCGAGCTGATCGTCAGCGATACCTATGGCGAACACGAGGTGAAGCTGCCCGCCGGCGACGCCATCATCTATCCGTCCAGCAGCCTGCACCGCGTGCAACCGGTCACCCGCGGCGCGCGCCTGGCCTCGTTCTTCTGGGTGCAAAGCCTGATCCGCGACGACGGTCGCCGCCGCCTGCTGTTCGAACTGGATACCTCGATCCAGCGCCTCACCGCCACCGGCGCCGATGCCGACGCCGTACTGCAACTCACCGGCACCTACCACAACCTGCTGCGGCAATGGGCCGAAGCCTGAAGAGGGCCGGCGACACGCAACGGTTCCCACCACGCGACCGGGAGCGGATAATCGGCGACCCCTGAAACTCCACGGCTGTGCAATGTTCGTACCTGGTCAACGCTGGATCTCCACCGCCGAGCCGGAACTCGGCCTCGGTACCGTGCTGCGCGTCGAAGGACGCGGCGTGCAGGTGCTGTTCGCCAAGGCTGGCGTGCTGCGCCCCTACGCGATCGACTCGGCACCACTGGTTCGGGCCGAATTCCGCGCGGGACAACGCGTGGCCGGCAAGGGGGTCGCCTTCCTGGTCGAACGGGTGGAAGTGAAGGACGACCTGCTGATCTATCGCGGTGAAGGTCGCGAACTGCACGAAGGCCAGCTCGACGACGAACAAAGCGTAAGCCAGGCCGACGAGCGCCTGACCGGTGGCCGCACGGATCCGGTGAGCCACTTCGAGCTGCGCCTGGAAGGCTTGCAACGCCGTGCCGACGCCCGCCGCTCGCCCACCTGGGGACTCGGCGCCGCGCGCATCGGGCTGGTGCCGCACCAGTTGCGCGTGGCCGGCGCCGCCGCCGCGCGGCGGCCGCCGCGGGTGTTGCTGGCCGACGAGGTGGGCCTGGGCAAGACCATCGAGGCGGGCATGATCATCGCCCGCCAGCTCGCCGCCGGTCGCGCCTCGCGCGTGCTGGTGCTGCTGCCCGACACGCTGGTGTACCAGTGGTTCGTCGAATTGCTGCGCCGTTTCAACCTCAGCTTCGCGATCTACGACGAAGAGCGCTGCGAAGCGCTGGAGCAATCCGGCAACGACAGCAACCCGTTTGAAGACGAGCAGATGGTGATCGCCGACTTTGGCTTCCTGCAGGCCAGCGCGAAACGCGCACAGCAACTGCTCGATGCCCCATGGGACCTGCTGGTGGTGGATGAGGCCCATCATCTGGAGTGGACGCCCGAAGCCGCCAGTCCGCGCTACACGCTGGTGGAACAGCTGGCCGCGAAGACGCCCGGCGTGATCCTGCTCACCGCCACCCCCGAGCAACTCGGCCGCAGCGGCCATTTCGCCCGCCTGCGCCTGCTCGATCCGCAGCGCTACCACGACCTGGACACCTACCTGGCCGAAGCCGATCGCTTCCAGCCGTTGTCGCGCATCGCCGATCGGCTGCTCGACGGCGAAGCCCAGGACGCCGAGCAGCTCTCCCATCTGCACGCCTTGTTCGCCGGCGACGATGCCTTGCTCGCCTGCCTGGCCGACACCACCAAGGCCGCCCACGCGCGGACGATTCTTGATGCGTTGATCGATCGCCACGGCACCGGCCGCGCGATGTTCCGCAACCGCCGTGCCGGTATCGGCGGCTTCCCGCAGCGCCAGCCGGTATGGCACATCACCGAATCGGACGAAGTCAGCGAGGATGCCCGGCAAGCACTGCTTGCCGAATTCCACGCCGACATCCAGCAACCGGCACCCGTGCTGGAACTGGACTACGCGGATGATCCGCGGCTCGAAACCCTGGTCGCCCTGCTCGACGAATACCCGCAAGACAAGTTCCTGCTGATCTGCCGCAGCCAGGCCAAGGTACTTGCGCTGGAAGAAGCGCTGCGCACGCGCACCGGCGCCGGCATCGCGCGCTTCCATGAAGGCCTGGGCATCATGCAGCGCGATCGCAACGCGGCCTTCTTCGCCCAGCCCGATGGCGCGCGCCTGCTGCTGTGCTCGGAAATCGGTTCGGAAGGACGCAACTTCCAGTTCGCGCACCGCCTGGTGCTGTGGGACCTGCCGCTCGATCCCGACCTGCTGGAACAACGCATCGGCCGACTCGACCGCATCGGCCAAAGCCACGACATCGCCATCCACATTCTCGCCGTGGCCGACAGCGCACAACACGTGCTGGCCCGCTGGTACGACGAAGGCGTGGATGCCTTCCGCGCCAGCCCGGCCGACGGCCGCGAACTGCTGCGCCGTTTTGGCAGCACGCTGACGCAACTGGCCGAGGAGCACGCCCGCGGCCCCGGCAGCCGCGACCAGGAACTGGAAGCGCTGCTGGCCGAGACCCGCGCCGCCCACGAACAATTGGCCGAACTGATTCGCGCCGGCCGCGACCACCTGCTGGAACTGGCAGCCAACCGCGACCTGCATGCCGAGGAACTGGGCCAGGCATTCCGCCGCGAAGACATCGATCCGGCCCGCGATGCCTTCGTGCAACGCCTGCTGGAAGCCTTCGGCATCCACGCCGAGGAACTCGGTGGCCAGGTGCTGCTGCTCGATCCGCAATACCTGTCCACCGATGCTTTGCCCGGCTTCGCCGAGGGCCCGCAATCGGCGACGTTCGCGCGTAACGTGGCGCTGGCGCGCGAGGAGCTGCCCTTGCTGCGGCTCGACCACCCGCTGGTGGCCGGTGCGCTGGACCTGGCTCTTTCCGGCGAACAGGGCAACGCCGCCTTCATGGTCGACGACGCGCTGCCACCGCGCACCGCCCTGCTGCAAGCGGTCTACCTGCTTGAATGCGTGGCCCACCGCCAGCTCGATGCCGAACGCTTCCTGCCGACCCAGCCGATCACGGTGACCGTGGACACCCGGCTTGCCGAGCGTGCTGATTTCCGTCCCAGCGACGTCGCGTTGCGCAAGGCCGCCGACCGCAACATCGAAGTGGCGCGCTACCGCAAATTCCTGACCAAGCTGGTGCCGCCGATGCTGGAGCGCAGCGAAGCCATTGCCACCTTGCGCTCGCAATCAGTCATCGACGAGGCCACCGTGCTCGCCACCGAGATGCTGGATGCGGAACTGTCACGCCTGCGTGCCCTGCACGCAGTCAACCCGTCGATCAGCGAAGCGGAAATCACCGCCGTCGCCGACGAGCGCACCGCCCTGCTGGAGGCTCTGCCACAATCGCGGCTACGCCTGGACGCGGTGCGCTTCGTGGTCAGCGCGGACTTCCTGGCGCTTCGCTGAGCACTGTTGACCCAAGCGGGCGGTGCGCCAGCGCGCCTCGCCCCCGCTTTTCATCGCACCGCACTCCTCACCGTCATTTCCGCTTTCGCGGCTGTGACGAAGGTCGAGGCGACACGAAGTCGAGGCGCCAACGAGTCACCGGCGCCCGCCTTTGTCGTACCCTCACCGACGCTCAACCCGTATCACCGCCGGATCATCGGCGTGTTCCAGCAACAGCCGTCGCACCCGTCCCTGCCACGCGACACCGAATGCGCGCTGCTGCGCGGCATCGGCATTGCCCTGCAGCACCGGGCCCAGCAAGGCCCGCTGGGCGGGATCGGGCGGGACGCTGGACAGGTCCAGGGTCAACGCCACGGCGGCGCCGGTATCGTTGCGACGGAACAGGATAGGGCCACCCTCGACGCTCTCGGCAAAATCCAGCAGGCCGCTGCGCACATACTGACCGCCGAGGCCATGGAAACCGTTTTCGGCGGCCGCACCGGTCAGCAGTGTGAGCACCTGTGCGGTCACGCCGGTCACGCCGTCATCCACGGGTGCCGGCATGCGTACGCTCACGCCGCCGCGCTCGGGTATCTCGCCGGGATAGAGCGTCATCAGCGCGGTACGCCCCAGCAGATAGGCACCGGCCACGGTGGGGCACGAATGCCCGGCCAGGCGCACCGCGTCGGCGTAGTGGTATTCCATCACACCGTCGCCCGCCGCGCCGAGCAGGTCGGCCAACCGGTCACGCACGCACACCACCGGGGCCTGGTCGAAAAAACCGGGCATGGACATGATCGCGCCTCAGCCAGTCACGCCGAAATCGATGACCACCAGCTCGGCATCGCGCTGCACATAGTTCACCGACAACACGTCGCCGTAGCGCTCGTTCAACTGGGCGATCAGCGGCAACGGATCGTGGTCGTTGATGAAGCGCATGGCTTCGCCCGGCTGCAACACGCCCAACGCAGCGAAGATCGACGAATGACGGAAACGCCGCGCGATGCCGCGTGCATCGAAGATGTGCGTGGAGTTCTGGCTCAGCGTGGCAGACGTGTACATGGGCATGGATACCTGTGGCGGGAATGACCCGCGCAGCATGCGCCGCCGCCACGCAGCCCCGCCATGACATGGATCAGCCCGCCCCGCGGCGACACGCCGCAGCCGCCACGGTCAGCGCATCAGGCGCCGTTTCGGCTTGATCGGAAACTTGCCGCGCCAGTACTGGATCAGCACGATGCCCCCGACCATTCCGCCCAGGTGCGCGAAATGCGCCACGCCCGCCTCGGTGCCGGTGACGCCCATGAACAACTCCACTGCCGCGTAGCCGATCACGAACAGCCACGCCGGCATCGGCACCGGCAGGAACAGCAGCATCACCTTCTCCTGCGGATACAGCATGCCGAACGCCAACAGCAGGCCGAAGATCGCACCGGAAGCGCCGATGGTGGGATAGAAGCCGTGGGTGAAGTATTTCACCACCAGCAGTTGCGCCAGCGCCGCCACGATCGCGCAGACGAAGTAGTAGATGACGAAGTGACGCGCGCCGAAGGTCTGTTCGATCGCCCCGCCAAACATGTACAGCGCGAACATGTTGAACAGGATGTGGGTGAAGCCGCCATGCATGAAGGCATAGGTGACCACCTGCCAGATGCGGAAACCGGCAGTGATGACATGCCCGTCTGGCGTGGCACCGGTGACATCCGGCCCCAGCGGCCACAACGCGAAATGCTGGGTCAGCGCCAGGCTGGTCTGGTCATGCAGCAACAGTTGCAGCACGAACACCAGCACATTGGCGATCAGCAGGTTGCGGGTAACGGGTGGCAGGTTGAAGGGCATGCAAGGTTTCCGGGAGCGATGGAGCAAGGGTAGCCGGGTGTACCCTCATGCGTCATGCGGTCGCCTGGACGGCTACGCACCCCTCCGCGACAATTCGCCACGCCACGAAGGGGCGCAAAAACCGGAAAAGGAAACGACAAGGCCGCCAGATGGCGGCCTCGTCCAGCGATGCGAGACAGGCGAATCAGCCCTGGCGAGCGGCCATCGAGTCGATCTCGGCCATCGCGTCCGGACGCTTGGCGCCGGCGAAACGCTTGGCCCAGTAGGCCTCCTGCAGGCTGTCCACGCGCACGGTTTCGCCGTGGCGGGGCGAATGGATGAAGCGCCCACCGCTGAGGTAAATGCCCACATGGGAGACGCGGCCGTGGCCGTGACGGCCGGCGGTGCGGAAAAACACCAGGTCGCCCGGCTTCATCTGGTCGCGCTTGACCTTGTGCCCCACGTGGAACTGTGAGGCGGAGTTGGTCGGCAGCTCCAGGCCCAGCGCATGGGCGAACACGTAACGCACGAAACCGCTGCAATCGAACCCGGTGGACGGGCTGTGGCCGCCGCGCACGTACGGGCTGTTGCGCAGCTTCATGGCCAGGCTGATCAGGGTCTTGCGCAGATCCAGTGCCTGGTCATCCGCAGCGGACGCCGGCAAGGCCACCGGGCCACTGGGGATCATCGACTGCGCCAGCTTCGTGGCCGGGTTGAAGATCGGCAAGGCATCCATCAGCGGGGCGGACGCCCGGGCAGCGGCCATGTCGGCCGTGGCCCCGACCGTACCCGCAGCAAACAGCGTGCCGCTGGCGAGCAAGGCCGACACCAGCACGGCAGAAGCGGTCAATCGCTTGAAGAGCATGCGGGAAATCCCAGTGTAATCGCTGACTTCCGATCGCCCGCATGGTGCGACGACCGTGATGAAGGAGTGAACTTAGCAAAGGGAAGTGGATGACTTGTTCGGATGGAGTTAACTGAACCCTGTCGTTCACGAACAATCGACAACCGGTTCACACTCCAGCCATTCATATTCAGCCAGATATGTCGCCCTGCCCGCTGCCTTCGGGCCAGTAATACGAATCCGGATACGGCCGGCGACCGAAGATGGCGGTGCCGATGCGTACTTCGGTCGAACCTTCGGCGATGGCCAGCGGGAAATCGCCGCTCATGCCCATCGACAGGCGCGGAATGTCGTGGCCGCGGGCCATTTCGGCATCGCGCAACTCGCGCAACTGACGGAAGCAGGCGCGTATCTCGGCCGGATCGTCGGTGTGGATGGCCAGGGTCATCAGGCCGCGCACGCGCAAGGTGTCGTACTGGCGCAGGCTGTCCAGGAAGGCCGGCAGCTGGTCGGGCGGCAGGCCGTACTTGCTGTCCTCGCGCGAGGTCTTCACCTGCACGAGTACGTCGATGCTGCGGCCTTCCAGGGTCAGGCGGCGGTGCAAGGCCTCGGCCAGTTCCGGGCGGTCCAGCGACTGCACCTCGCTGGCCAGTCGCGCCACGTCCTTGGCCTTGTTGGTCTGCAGGTGGCCGATCATCACCCAGTCGATGCCGCAGTCGGCCAGCGGACCGGACTTGTCGCGGATCTCCTGCACCTTGTTCTCGCCGAAGCGATGCAGCCCCAGCGCCACCGCCTCGCGCACCACGTCAGCGCCGAAGGTCTTGCTGACCGGCAGGATGCTGACCTCGGACGGATCGCGCCCGGCGGCGCGGCAGGCTTCCGCCACGCGATGGCGGATATCGGCCCAGTTGTGGGCGAGATGGGAGTGATCCATGAGTACGGCTCTTTGCGTTCGCCTCCTCGCCCCTTTGAGGGAGAGGATTGAGGTGAAGGGCGGGTGCTCCGCCTTGGCCCCTTCTCCCCTCCGGGGAGAAGGCTGGGATGAGGGGCGGGTGCTCGCGAAAACATTCAAGCGAGCGCTCTTCGCTTCTTTCAAGCGCCCCGAGAGGTTGGCCCCTCACCCCGCCCCTCTCCCCGCAGGGGAGAGGGAGAAAGACGCCTCAGCCCTTGGCGCCCTGCGCGTAATGCCTGGCCACCACTTCGGCCACCACCATGCTCACTTTCTTGCCGGTGGGGATATGCAGGAACTCGTTGGGGCCGTGCGCGTTGGAGTGCGGGCCCAGCACGCCGGTGATCAGGAACTGCGCCTGCGGGAATTTCTCGCCCAGCATGCCCATGAACGGAATGCTGCCACCTTCGCCCATGTAGGCCGCCGGTGCGCCGAAGTAATGCTCGGAAGCCTCGGACACGGTCTGCGACAGCCACGGCGACAGCGCCGGCGCATTCCAGCCGCTGCCGTCCTTTTCCAGCTTGAAGTTCACCTTGGCGCCGTACGGCGGATCCTTTTCCAGCAGTTCCTTGACGAACTGGCCGGCCTTGGCGCCGCTGAGGGTCGGCGGCACGCGCAAGCTCAGCTTCACCGCCGTCTTGGGACGCAGCACATTGCCGGCGCTTTCCAGTGGTGGCATGCCGTCCACGCCGGTCACGGCCAGCTGCGGGCGCCAGGTGCGGTTGAGCACCAGCTCGCCCAAGTCCTCGGTCACCGGCTGCATGCCTTCGACGAACGGGAATTTGTCGTAGATGTCCGCCCCCAGCACCTCGGCCGACTTGCGCGCCTGCTCCACGCGCTCGGCCGGAACCTCCACATACAGTTCCTGCGGCTTGATACGCCCGGTGTTGGCGTCTTCCAGCCGCTCCAGCAATTGGCGCAGGATGCGGAAGCTGGACGGCACCACGCCGGAGGCGTCGCCCGAATGCACGCCCTCGGTCAGCACTTCGACGCTCAGCTCGCCGCCGGTCATGCCGCGCAGGCTGGTGGTCAGCCAGAGTTGATCGTAGTTGCCGCAGCCCGAATCCAGGCACACCACCAGCGACGGGCTGCCGATGCGTTCGGCCAGGTGATCGACGTAGAACGGCAGGTCGTAGCTGCCCGATTCCTCGCAGGCCTCGATCATCACCACGCAGCGCGCATGCGGAATACCCTGCTCATGCAGCGACAGCAACGCAGCCAGCGAGCCGAAAATGGCATAGCCGTCGTCGGCGCCACCGCGGCCGTAAAGCTTGTCGCCCTTGAGCACCGGCGTCCACGGACCCAGGCCTTCGGACCAACCCGTCATTTCCGGCTGCTTGTCGAGATGGCCGTAGAGCACCACGGTGTCGTCGCCCTGGCCCGGCACTTCGATGTAGATCAGCGGCGTACGCCCTTCCAATCGCACCACTTCAAGCGTGGCGCCCGGCAAGCTGGACAGCTTGCTGTTCGCCCAGTCGCTCATCAGCTTCACCGCCGCATCCATGTGGCCATGCGCCACCCAATCCTTGTCGAACATCGGCGACTTGTTGGGAATGCGAATGTAATCGGTCAGCTTCGGCACGATCTCGGCGTCCCACAGGTCGCTGACGAAACGGGAAAGGCGGGCGGTATCCATCACGTGGGCTCCAATACAGGCAGGCGAAAACACACATTGTACCAGCGCCCCGTGACGACCCTGTCCCACCGGACTGCCGCCTGTGGGGATTCCCTGACAAATCATGGCGCCAAAAGCGCACGCGCACCGCACGCAAGCGCTGGCGGCGAACCATCACGCCTTGCGGCAAAGTATCGGTCAGGCCAACACGGAATGTTGCCTCAGGGATGTCAGTGCAACGGATTGTCGAATGCGGGGGGATGCTGCATTCATACAGGGACGATTTCCAGGATGGAGCAGCCGGTGCAGCAAGGAATGCCGCGCCGGCTGCGCTACACTGCGCGGCATTCCCGCCGCCGCCACGCCCCATGATTCTTCCGCGCTATCGCATTGCCGTCTCCACCATCCGTGGCGCTGGCAAAGGCCTGTTCCTGGACGAAAATGTGGCCGCCGGGCGCATCCTCACCGCCCCCGATGCCATCGACCGCACCTGGCGATTGGCCGAGATCGTCGCCGATCCGGCCCTTTCCGCGCAGATGCACGCCGCCGCCCGCTGGTTCGAGGACCGCTACACGCTGTCGCCAGACTGGCCGGACGAGTGCTATATCAACCACAGCTTCCAGCCGGTCGGCCTGTGGCACCTGGGCTTCGTGTTCGCCTTGCGCGACCTGCCCGCAGGCACCGAGATCACCGTGGACTACCGCCACCTGCTGCCACCCGGCCAGGTCGAGGATTTTGCGGATGCGGCTTCCGGTGAGACAATCGTGGGTCTGCCCTGGGCTGAAAGCCTGGCAACCACTACGCGCGCGCTGGCCAGTCTGCTTGATGGCACGGTGCCTGCTTGCTGATTTGACATGATTGATATCCCCGTAATCGAAACCGCGCGCCTGCGCCTCACCGCCCTCACCGAACGCCACTTCGACGACTACGCCGCGATGCTGGGTGATCCGGAGAGCACGCGCTGGGTCGGCGACGGCCAGCCGCTGGACCGCACCAATGCCTGGCGCTCGCTGGCCATGCTGATCGGCCACTGGCAACTGCGCGGTTACGGCATGTGGGCGCTGGAGTTGAAGGAAAGCGGCGAATTCATCGGTCGCGCCGGTCTGTTCCACCCCGAAGGCTGGCCGGACGTGGAACTGGGCTGGATGCTCAAGCCGGAACACCGCCACCACGGCTACGCCACCGAAGCCGGCAACGCCGTGCTCGATTTCGCCTGGAGCCGCCTGCACGTGCCGCGCGTGATCAGCCTGGTGCGCATCGGCAACGATGCTTCCGATCGCGTGGCCGAACGGCTGGGCGGCGAGCACATCGAGGACATGGATTTCTACGGCAGCGACACCCACGTGTTCGCCTACTATCCGCCTCGGGCTGAGGCGCGTCGCGCCTTCGCGTAGGCGGGGCTGCGGCCCGTTCCGGGTGGGCTGCAGGCGTTATCGTGGAATTGCTCGCCAGCGGCGGGCTTTTGCTCGTTCTGACGTGGTCGCTAGATTGCTCGCCTGCGGCGGGCTTTCGGACGCCTGCCGGCGCCCGAGTTACCTCTCTTTGCTGGCCCACGCCACTGCAGGAGCAGTGGCGAACAGCGAAGCTGGCCCGAAGGGCGAAGGGCAGGATGCCCGGAGTCAAGAGACGTAACCCAGAGAAATGGCCTATGGGACCCGCCGACCCTACAAGCCTTGGCGGTCGAGGGGTTTGGAACCTGCGTGACACTTCCTGTTACACCAGCGGCCACACCGCGCCGTCACCGTCAACTGAGGGGTAGGAAGAGCGGACGCGTGTGGTCGAGCTTGGCGCTGCGGTGTGCGGCTTTTTCATCCCCTTCGAGAAGCGGCGCACGGCGGAGGATCAGGCCCGCAGGGTGACCGGCATGGATGCCGGTCAGTTCGACGTCAGGGCAGGCGACGGCATGGATGCCGGAGTTGAGGCAACGCAGGACGCAGTTGCCCGATGTGCTGTCGGCGAACCCCCGTAGCCGGGCGCGGACCCGCCGGCTCGCAGAGCCGGTGGGCGCGAACGCAGGGTGCCCCTCTCTTGGGTTACATTCTCTCGGGCAAGCGAGAGAAAGTGACTTGGCCACCGGCAGGTGGGCGAAACCCCGTCACCCTCGTGGCGGCACGTTACCCAGGCATTTGAGTCCGGGCGGAACGCCCCAAAGCATTCCGGGCAGCAAACGCTCACAACGTGACCAGAAGAGGAGCATGCTCCCTCCCGGCCATATGCAACGCCTCCGATCAGCGTGCCGATGCAAATCCCGACGAGCGCCGCCCCGCTCGCCATGCACGCGACACCGCGGCCAACGCAAACAGGCGCGCCAAGCGCATCCAGCCCACCACCAGCACCATCAGCTGACCCAGCAACAACGCCAGCAGGAAGCCGCCATCCACTGCCGTGGAGTGGATGCGTGCCAGGCCGAGTGCGCCGAAGATCAGCAGGCCGATCACGCTCACCACCAGATAGAACAGCAAGGTGCCCAGCGGTCGGCGCAACAGTTGCAGGAGGCCGCGGCCGAACGCGCGGGTGGCCGAACGCAGTTCGGGGTCGGCGATGAACGCGGCGCGCATCGACTCCACGATCGCCTGCGCCAGCACGAACACCACCAGCAATACCCACTTCGCACCATGCGCCCAGGCATCCGCCTGCGATTGCAGCACGGCTTCCGCGGCATGCTTGTCGGCCAGGTGCGAACCCGCCCCAGCGACCACCAGCACCACCGCGTAAGGCACCAGCGCCCACAGCATCACGCGGAACATCCGCCCGTATTCGATCCAGCCGTTCTGCAGCAACGCGCCGAAGCCCAGGGTGCGCCCGGCACGGCCGCTGCCGACCATCATGCCGTCGAGGAACGGCGACAGCAGCAGGGTCAGCACCACTCCGAGCAGGGCCGTGGCGCCAAACCACGCGGCGTGTCCGCTCAAGGCCATCATCGTGTCGCCGAACATCGATGCATTGAAGTGCTGCGCCCATTGGGCCGAGTGCACGGAGTGATCGAGCAGCCCGGCCAGCGTGCGCCACAACGGCAACGCCACCACTGCCACCGGCAGCAGCAGGAACAGCAGCCACAACAGCAGCAGGCGCCACTGGATGGCCGCCAGCATGGCGGAGAACAGGGCCCCGGGACCCACGCGACGGGAAGTGTTGTAGGCCATCATCACAAGGTCACCAGCATCGAGTAGAAAGCCTGCAGCACGGCAGCCACGTCGGCGCTCCAGCGACGCGACGCGGCGCTGTTCGGCTTGGTTGCGTAACTGTCGTTGAGCTTGTTCGCATCGAGGTAGACCTGCTGCTGCGGATCGAGCTCGGCCGACACCACCTTGCCCGGCTTGACGAAGTCGAAGCGCGCCCAGCGGCGATCATCGTTCCAATGCACGTCTTCGTGGCTGCCGTCGGCAAAGGTCACGCGCAGCAATTCGGGCACCTGGGCACCGTCGCGCAGCACCGTCACCGTGCTGTGCCAGGGATAGGCCCCGCCGCTGCCCGGCTTCGCCTTGGGGTGCGCCTTCTTCCAGTCCGACTCCTGCTTGGCGATCTGCTTGTCCAGCGCGGTGCCGTCGGCTTCCACTGGCTTGCCGTCCTTCCACGTCACGCCAGCCTGCGGCAGCACCTGGCGGGTATCGATGGAGGCCACGCGATCGTCGATGTGTTTGGTGCCGTAGACGAACTGGTCGAAGATTTCGTTGACGTCCTTGGCGTCGCCCGAGCCGTCGATCATCGCCTGGCGGAAATCGGCCACCGAAGGATGGCGGAAACGCCAGCGCTGGTAGTACAGGCGCATGGCCTTTGCCATGGTCGCCTTGCCCATGCGCAGCTCCAGGTCGTGCATGGCCGTGGTGGTGCGCGTGTAGACCGTGCCGTAACTGGTGCTGGACAGGCGATCCCAGCTGTTCTGCGCCAGCGGATCGGCCGGCTGCCTCAAGGTGGCGCCCAGACGTTCCATCTGGAAGGCGGTGAGTGTCGGTGTGATGCCCAGCCATTTCATCAGCGGCGAGGCAGCGGTGATGTCCTCATGCGTGTCGCGCAGCATGCGGTCATCCCAGTACTCGTTGAGGCCTTCGTCGAGCATCGGCTCCTCGAATTCGTCCGAAGCGATGATGCCGTAGAAGTAGCCGTGACCGAATTCGTGGATGTTGACGAAATCGCTCTCGTACTGGCTCAGCGTGCCCGGCTCCACCTTCTTGTAGCCCTCCGAGGTGAAGAAGGTGGGGTATTCCATGCCACCGGCTTCCTGCGCGTTGTACGGCGGGATCACCGCGGTCACCGTGTGATACGGGTAAGGCCCCAGCGTCTTCGAGAAGTAACCCAGCGCGGCGATGGTGGACTTCAGCGTCGGCGCAGCGCTGCCCACGTATTCGGGCGGATAGATCACCCGCACGTCCACCTTGGGGCTGCCCGGGCCGGTCCAACTGCCGTCCAGCGTCTTGTAGCCCTTGGCGGCTACCCAGGCGAAGTCGTGCACGTCGCCCTGCACGAAGTGGTAGGTGGTCTGGCCATCCTTCGATACCGGCGCGCCCTGCTCCTGTCCCACCGCACCCACGGTGTAATCGCTGGGTACGGTCAGGTGTACGTCGTACAGGCCGAAATCGGCGTAGAACTCGCTGTTGAAGTGGAACTCGTGCACGTTCCAGCGCACTTGCGTGGCGCCGCGTTCGCCCGGCAATTCCAGCACGCCGATCTTCGGAAACCACTGTCCGACCAGGTTGAAATCGCCCCACCAACCGGTGCGCTCGACCACGCGTGGCAACTGGCTGAGGAAGTTGATGTCCAGCGCGAGCGTGCCGCCGGCGGGCACGGGTTGGGCGAGGTCGAAGCGCACCACCGTCTCGTCGGTGGCGGGGCCACCATCGGGGTGCACGAAGCTCCATTTCAGCGCCGTGCCGTCCTGTTCGACCTGTTGCAGGTGGACCCAGCCCCACTGGCCCTTCTTCAGCCGGGCGTTGCCGCGCGAACGGCCATGCGCGGTAAGCACCCTGCGCTCGGTGAACCAGGTGCTGCCGTCATTGGCGAAGGCGTTGAGATACAGGTGGAAGTAGACGTGGCTGACCGGGCGATCGCTGCGGTTGCGCCAGGTCATGTGTTCCTTGCCGGTCACCTGGTGCTTCGCTGCATCCAGGCTGGCATCGATGGTGTAGCTGACCACCCGGTCGGACAGCGTCGGCTCGCTGCCAGTGCGTTGGCCGCCCCAGGCATTCGGCGCGCTGGGCGTGGTGATGATGGTCTGGTGTGCCGGTGCGAACGGAATCGGTGCGCTGCTTGCCACCGCCGGTGCCGCCGTACTGGCTGCCGGCGCCGGCGCCGACTGGGCCCAGCCCAGCACCGGCCAGCCCAGGCCACACACCAGGGCCGCGAGCCACAGCCCGCGACTGCCCGTCATTCCTGCCATCGCACGTCTCCCCCACGAGTGATTCCTCCAGCGTGCGCCGCATGCGGCGTTTCGTCATAGGCCAGAGGTCATGGAGGGGCGGATAAAGTCAGTCGCGATCGTCCCGGGTAAAGATCGCGCCATCCTCCTCGCGCACCGGGAAGCTGGCCACCGGTTCGTAGGCCGGCGGTGCAGTGACGGCACCGGTGCGCACGTCGAAGCGGGCGCCGTGGCGGGGGCATTCCACCTCGAACCCGTGCACCTCTCCGCCGGCGAGATCGCCGCCGTCGTGCGTACAGACATCCTCGATCGCGTAGAGGTCGCCGTCGATGTTGTACACCGCGATCGGCGTATCGCCGTCGTACACGGTGCGGAACTCGCCCGGCAGCATTTCACTACGCGTGCCTACGCGCACCCAACCTTCGGATTCCAGGCTCATGCGGGAAACTCCTTGATCAACACCTCGAAACGCAGATCGTCGCGCAGCGGGATGCCGAAGCGCTCGTCGCCGTACGGAAACGGCTTGTACTGGCCGGTGCGACGGTAGCCGCGACGTTCGTACCAGGCGATCAATTCCGCACGCTGCTCGATCACGGTCATGTGCATGGCGCGGCATTGCCAGCGTTCGCGCGCCATGCGCTCGGCCTCGGCCAGCACCGCCTTGCCCACGCCACCACCCTGCTGCAGCGGATCGACCGCGAACATGCCGAAGTAGCCGCCGTCCGCCTGCCGCTCGACATGGCAGCTGGCAAGCAGTCGGCCATCGCGTTCGGTCATCACGATCAGGCTGTCGGGACGCGCCATCACCTCGGCGATGTCGGCGGCGTCCGTGCGCTGGCCATCGAGCAGATCCGATTCGGTGGTCCAGCCGCGCCGGCCGGAATCGCCGCGATAGGCCGACTGGACCAGCGCCAGCAACGCGGGGATATCCGCGGCAGTAGCGATGCGGAAAGCAAAGGGAAGCGGCTGTGTCGACATGCGGCAAATTCCGGAAAGGTCAGTTGGTCTGGCGACGGGCGCGGCCCGCCTCGTAAGCCTTGAGATGGGCATAGGCCACGGCCAGCATCGAACCATCGCCAAGCGCGTGCCCCGAGCGTGCCAGCATGTCGCCGATCACGTGGTCGGCCTCGATCGGATGACCCTGCTGCAAGTCGCGCAGCATCGAGGCAGTCAGCGAGGACTGGGCATCGGTAAGCAGGCCACGGGCGTGTCCGAGCGCGGCGTCGCTGGGCGCATGACCGGCGCGCTCGGCGGTGGCGCGGCAGTCCTCCAGCAAGGCCAGCGTGGCCTCGGCGCCGCCGGGTGCGGCCATGATGTCGGCTACCGAGGCGCGCATCAGGCAGGTGATGCCGGCCAGCGAGGCCAGGAACACCCACTTGTTCCACATAGCCTGCAATGCATCGTCGCTGGCATGCGCGTCGAAGCCGGCATCGAGCATGACCTTGGTGATCGCCTGCATGCGTTCCGATTTGCGCCCGTCGCGCTCGCCGAAAACCAGGTTCTGCATGGTGTTGAGATGACGGATCGCGCCTTCGTCATCCAGCGTGGCGGCAATCGAGCACTGGCCGGCCAGCACCTTGTCCGCACCGAAGCGCGTATCGAGCCGATCCATGTGGCGCATGCCGTTGAGCAACGGCAGGATCGTGGTATGCGAACCGACCGCGGGAGCAAAATCCTCCATCGCCTGCTCCAGCCCGTAGGCCTTGCAACTCAGCACGATCAGGTCGAACGGTTCGTGCAGCTCGCGCGCCAATACGGCGGGAGGTGCCGGCAATGTCACGTCACCCGTGCGGCTGTGGATCACCAGGCCATGACGCGCCAATTGTTCCGCGCGACGCTCGCGCACCAGAAACGTGACATCGCGTCCATGCTGCAGCAGACGGCCGCCAAAATAACCGCCGGTGGCGCCCGCACCTACAAACAGGATTCGCATTGCTCAGTCTCCTCTTGCCGTCTCGCTGACCGGCCCGGACATGCGTTCGATGCACGCATCCTTGGCCCGCCACAGTTCATTGACCCATGTCTGGAAATGCTCACGGAAAACCGGGTCCGCTTCGTAATCACCGCGCAGCGATGCCTCGATCGGCCGCTCGCTCACATGGACGCGGACTTCGTGCACCCGGCCGGCGACCAGGTCCTTCATGCTGCAGGGGCCTTCCGGGTAGACGATGCTGACGTCGAGAATCGCGTGCAATGCATCGCCCATCGCATCGAGCACGAACGCCAGTCCACCGGCCTTCGGCCGCAGTAGGTGGCGGTACGGCGAAGCTTGCGCATCGTGCTTGGCCGGGGTGAAGCGCGTGCCCTCGGCGAAGTTCATCACCGACACCTGCATGCGGCGGAATTTTTCGCAGGCGCGGCGAGTGGCTTCCATGTCCTTGCCGCGCAGCTCCGGATGCCGCTCCAGCGTCTCCCGCGAATAGCGCTTCATGAAGGGAAAATCCAGCGCCCACCAGGCCGGTCCGAGCAACGGCACCCAGATCAACTGCTGCTTGAGGAAGAAGCGCAAGAACGGAATGCGTCGGTTGAACACCTTCTGCAGCACCGGGATGTCCACCCAGCTCTGGTGGTTGCACAGCACCAGGTAATTGCCGTCCGGACGCAATCCGTCCAGGCCTTCCACCTGCCAGCGGATGCGGGTGAACAGGTCGAACAGGAGATTGTTGAAGCCGATCCAGCTTTCCGCGATGGCCACCAGCCCCTGCGAGCATGCGCTGCGAGCGGCGCGCCATGGCAACACCAGCTTCACCAGGGTCAGCGCGAACAGCAGCAACACATGCACCACGACGTTGACCGTCAGCAACAGCACGACCAGCGGAACGCGAATCAGGCGGGGCAACGAGGCGAACATCGAAGACCTTGGGGCGAGCGGGAAATCAAAGGGTAACCGGTCGCCCGCGTGGCAGCACGCATCGCGACCATCGTCCAATACCGGAGCCGCTGTCGGCGCACCGGCGCCGGCCCGGCATTCACATCAGCAGCTTGCGTACCTTCAGCAAGGCCGCCACGAAGGCATCCACTTCCTCGTGCGTGTTGTAGAACGCCAGCGAGGCACGCAGCGTGGCCGGCACGCCGTAGAACTGCATCAGCGGATGCGCGCAATGATGGCCGGAACGCACCGCCACGCCTTCCAGGTCCAGCAGCGTGGCCAGGTCGGTCGCCTGGGCGCCATCGAGCAGGAACGAGATGACCGGTTCCTTGTCCACGGCTTCGCCGAAGATGCGCAGGCCGGGAATCTCGCGCAGGCGCGCGCTGGCGTAGTCGAGCAGCTCGCGCTCGTGTGCGAGGATCGCGTCGAAGCCGATCGACTGGTAATAGTCGATCGCCGCCGCCACGCCAGCGAAACCGGCAATGTTCGGCGTACCGGCCTCGAACTTGTGCGGCGCTTCGGCAAACGTGGTGCCGGAAAACTTCACTTCGCGGATCATCTCGCCGCCACCGAAGAATGGCGGCATCGCATCCAGGTGTTCCTTTTTCGCCCACAGCAAACCCGTGCCGGTGGGCGCCAGCATCTTGTGGCCGGTGACCGCATAGAAGTCGCAGCCCAACGCCTGCACGTCCACCGGACGATGCGGCACGGCCTGCGAGCCGTCCACCAGCAGCGGAATCCCGCGCTTGCGGCACTCCTTCGCGATCTCGCGCACCGGATTCACCGTACCCAGCACGTTGGAGACGTGGGCCATGCAGGCCAGCTTCACTTCGGGCGTGAGCAGCTCGATGAATTTCTCGACGATCAGCTCGCCGCGCTCGTTGATCGGCGCCGCCTTCACCGTGGCGCCGCTGCGTGCAGCCACCAGCTGCCACGGCACGATGTTGGCGTGATGTTCCATCACCGTGGTGAGGATCGCGTCGCCGGGCTTCAGCCGCGGCAAGGCATAGCTGTAGGCCACCAGGTTGATCGACTGCGTGGTGCCCGAGGTCAGCACCACTTCGTTGCGCGACGGCGCGTTGATGAAACGCGCCAAGGCATCACGCGCACCTTCGTAGGCACTGGTGGCTTCCTCGCCAAGTTGATGCACCGCACGTGCCACGTTGGCGTTGTGCTCGCGGTAATGACGGTCCACCGCCTCGATCACCTGGTGCGGCTTCTGGCTGGTATTGGCGTTGTCGAAATACACCAGCGGCTTGCCGTGCACGCTGCGCGCAAGCAGCGGGAAGTCCGCACGGATGCGAGCGAGGTCGAAGGCTGGCGCGCTGGCTTGCATGTTCGTCTCCAATGTTCCGTGATTACTCTTTACCGCAGTACGCCGCGTGCAGGAGTGCGGCCGGTGTGCGATGGCTCTGGCGTTGCTGGAAGCCGAGAGCATTCGCGCACAGGGTGCGCTCCTACCGCATCTTCAAACTCTGTGTCGTCAAACTGGCAGCCTGATCGCCAACAACGAAGCAAGATGCTCGCGCAACGTCGCGTTTGGCAGGTCATCGAGCACGGCACGGCAGAACGCCGCGGTCAGCAGGGTGCGCGCCTCGGCCAACGGAATGCCACGCGAGCGCAGGTAGAACAGTGCGCGTTCGTCGAGCTGGCCAACCGTGGCGCCATGCGCGGCCTGCACTTCATCCGCATAGATTTCCAGTTCCGGTTTGGTATCGATCTCGGCGCTGCCCGACAGCAGCAGGTTCTTGTTGTTGAGCCGGGCGTCGCTGCCATCGGCACCGGGCGCCACCAGGATCGCGCCGCGGAACACGCCGCGCGCGCGGCCATCCGCCACGCCGCGCCAGGTCGAGTCGGACGTGGTGTTCAATGCCTGGTGGCGAATCGCCAGCTGCGTGTCGATGTGCTGACGACCGCGCGGCACGAATACGCCGCGCGTATCCAGCCGGGCGCCGTTGCCGACCAGATCGGCCTGCAGATCGTGGCGCACCAGTGCGCCGCCCAGTTCCAGCACGTGCAGCAAGGCTTGCGCCCGCGCGCCCAGTTGCAACGCATGGCGATGCACCAGCGTGGCGTCCGCCGATGCATCTTGCGCGACGATGTGCTGCAGGCGCGCGCCGTCGCGCAGTACCACGTCGGCCACCAGCGTGCCCAATTGGCGTGCGTTGCCGCTGCCCACGTGCTGCTCGACCAGGGTGAGTTCGGCGCCTTCGCCCAGCTCGATCACATTGCGCAGATGCCATGCCAGCTCGGCATCCGCCGCCACACCAACGAAGACCAGTCGTACCGGCACATCGATCTTCGCGTCGGCCGCCACCCGCAGCACCACACCATCGACGGCCTGCGCCGCATTGAGTTGCGCGAAGGCGTCGCCGCGTTCCTTGTAGCGACGCGCCAGCGCAAAGCGCAGCGGCTCGGCGTCTTGTGCCAGAGCCTGCGACAGCGGCCTCAGCGCGAGCCCGGCGGGCAGAGCAGAAAGATCGGAAAGGTCGCCGCGGAACACGCCATTGACGAAAACCAGCCGCGGTCCGTCGAGCCCCGGCAACGCAAACGCTTCAGGATCGATGTCGCGCGTGGCCGCCTGCGCGTCACCATGGATGAAGCTGCGCTGCGACAGCGCACGTAGCGCGGTGTATTTCCACGCTTCCACGCGCGTGTCGGGCAACCCGGCTTCGCCGAAGGCGGCCAGGTTCTCGCGTCGGGCTTCGTCCAGCCAGCCGATGCCGCTGCTCGGCGGCGGCACCGCCAGCGTGGAGGCCACAAAGGGAACGGCCGACTCGCTCATGCCTGCGCACCGGCCGGCTCGCCGTGCTGGGCAAGCCACGCATAACCGTGTTCTTCCAGCTTGTGCGCCAGCGTCTTGTCGCCGCTCTCGACGATGCGTCCGTCCGCCAGCACATGCACGAAGTCGGGCACGATGTAGTCGAGCAGGCGCTGGTAATGCGTGACCACCAGGAAGCTGCGCTCCGGCGAACGCAGCGCGTTGACGCCCTCGGACACCTGCTTCAACGCATCGATGTCCAGGCCCGAATCGGTCTCGTCCAGGATCGCCAGCTTCGGTTCCAGCACCGCCATCTGGAAGATTTCGTTGCGCTTCTTCTCGCCGCCGCTGAAACCTTCGTTCACCGCGCGATGCATCAACTCGTCGGAGATCTGCATCACCTTGAGCTTCTCACGCACCAGCTTGAGGAACTGCATGGAATCCAGCTCCGTTTCGCCGCGCGCCTTGCGCTGCGCATTGAACGCGGTGCGCAGGAAATAGGTGTTGTTCACGCCGGGGATTTCCACCGGATACTGGAACGCCAGGAACACGCCGGCCGCGGCGCGCGCCTCCGGCTCCAGCGCCAGCAGGTCGACGCCGTTGTAGGTGACGCTGCCGGCGGTCACTTCGTAGCCGTCTCGGCCGGACAACACGTTGCCCAGCGTGGACTTGCCGGCGCCGTTCGGCCCCATGATGGCGTGCACCTCGCCCGGGTTCACCGTCAGCGAGAGGCCCTTGAGGATTTCCTTGCCCTCGACGCGGGCGTGCAGGTTTTCGATTTTCAGCATGGTTGTTCCTGATCTTGAGCCCCTCTCCCATCGGGAGAGGGGTTGGGGTGAGGGTTCGGCTGGAACAGGATGCCCCGCTCCGCCCGTACCCTCATCCGCCCTTCGGGCACCTTCTCCCGGAGGGAGAAGGGAAAAGCATCAACCGACAGCACCTTCCAGCGACACTTCCAGCAGCTTCTTCGCTTCCACCGCGAACTCCATCGGCAGCTCGCGAAACACCTGCTTGCAGAAGCCGTCGACGATCATCGACACCGCGTCTTCCTCGCCGATGCCGCGGCTGCGGCAATAGAACAGCTGGTCGTCGGAGATCTTCGAGGTGGTGGCCTCGTGCTCGACGATCGCGCTGGGGTTCTTCACCTCCATGTAGGGGAAGGTGTGCGCGCCACAGCGCTTGCCGATCAGCAGGCTGTCGCACTGGGTGTAATTGCGCGCGCCTTCGGCGCCCTTCTCCACCTTCACCAGGCCGCGATAGCTGTTGTTGCTGCGCCCGGCGCTGATGCCCTTGGAAACGATCTTCGACTTGGTGTCGCGACCGATGTGGATCATCTTGGTGCCGGTATCGGCCTGCTGAAAATGATGGGTCAGCGCCACCGAGTGGAATTCGCCGACCGAGCGGTCGCCGCGCAGGATCACGGAAGGATATTTCCAGGTGATCGCCGAGCCGGTTTCCACCTGGGTCCAGCTGATCTTGCTGTCCGCGCCACGGCAGTCGCCGCGTTTGGTCACCAGGTTGTAGACGCCGCCGACGCCGTTCTCGTCGCCGGGGTACCAGTTCTGCACGGTGGAATACTTGATCTGCGCCTTTTCCAGCGCGACCAGCTCGACCACCGCGGCATGCAACTGGTTCTCGTCGCGGCGCGGCGCGGTACAGCCTTCCAGATACGAGACGTGCGCACCTTCCTCGGCCACGATCAGGGTGCGCTCGAACTGGCCGGTGTTCTGTGCGTTGATGCGGAAGTAGGTGGACAGTTCCATCGGGCAGCGCACGCCCTTGGGGATGAACACGAAGCTGCCGTCGGAAAACACCGCCGAGTTCAGCGCGGCGAAGAAGTTGTCGCCCGGCGGCACCACGCTGCCCAGGTATTTCTGCACCAGCTCGGGATATTCGCGGATCGCCTCGCTCATCGAGCAGAACAGCACGCCGGCGTCGGCGAGCTGCTTGCGGAAGGTGGTGCCCACCGACACCGAGTCGAACACCGCATCCACCGCCACGCCGGCCAGCGCCGCGCGCTCGTGCAGCGGCACGCCCAGCTTCTCGTAGGTTTCCAGCAGCGCCGGATCCACTTCGTCCAGCGACTTCGGCGCCACCTTGGGGGCGGAGTAGTAGCTGATCGCCTGGTAGTCCTGCGGCGCCATCTTCAGCTTGGCCCAGTCCGGCTGCGGCATGGTCAGCCAGTGGCGGAACGCCTTGAGGCGCCACTCGGTCATCCACTCCGGCTCGCGCTTGATCGCCGAGATCTGGCGCACGGTTTCCTCGCTCAGGCCAGGCGGCAGGCCGGTGCTTTCGATTTCGGTGACGAAGCCGGCGCTGTAGCTGCGCCCCAATGCCTCGGCAACCTCGGCGTTGTCGCGAAGCACGGTGGCCCCGGTGTCACCGAGCATGTGGTCGCTGCGTTCGCTGGTCATGCGATGGTTCTGCCTTTCAATGTGCTGATGTCCACGGTCACTTCCTTGCACGGGGTGGCCGGCCGCAGGATGTCGGCCAGGCTTACCGCGCGCAGCGCGCCGTCGAGCAGGCTGTTGATGCGTTGCCAGCTGCCGCGCACGCCGCACTGCGCCTCGCGATCACACTGGCCCTGGGTGATGCCGCACTCGGTCATGCCGATCGGGCCTTCCAGCGCCTCCACGATCTCGGCCAGGTTGATCTCGCCGGCCGGGCGCGACAGCCGGTAGCCGCCGTTGACGCCACGGAACGAGTCCACCAGCCCGGCGTGACCCAGCGACTTCAGCAACTTGCTGACGGTGGGCAATTCCAGGTGCGTCTCGTCGGCAATCTGCGCGGTGCTGAGCACGTCGCCGGGATGGGCGGCGATGCAGGTCATCACCACCGTGGCGTAATCCGTGAGTCGGCTGACACGAAGCATGGGGGTACGGGGACTCGGCCTCTTAATCCAGACCAAAATGGTACTGATTCGGCTCGGCGCGGTCAAATGGACGTCCATCGGGTTTGCACCGCATCGGCGCAATGCATGCACTCGAATCGGCAGCACGGCCGCCAAACGCCACCCTGCAAAGCCCGCCAGGCGTTGCCCCGCAACGCATTCCCCTCGATGGCACGCAACCTGCTGTGCTGCAACAGGGTAGCCAGCGAGGGGCAGGACATGAAGTGGATCATTGCAGTCATCAAGCCGTTCACCCTGGACGACGTGCGCGAGGCTTTGGCCGAAGCCGGCGTGCAGGGCATGACGGTCACGGAGGTCAAGGGCTTCGGGCGCCAGCACGGGCATACCGAGCTGTACCGCGGGGCCGAATACGTGGTGGATTTCCTGCCCAAGCTGAAGATCGAGGTCGCCGTGGCCGACGAGCAGGCTGAGCAGGTGATCGAGGCGATCACCGCGGCCGCGCGCACCGGCAAGGTGGGCGACGGCAAGATCTTCGTCAGTGAGCTGGAACAGGTGATCCGCATCCGCACGCAGGAGGTCGACGCTGATGCGCTTTGATACGAAAACGCCACGATGCGCTGGCGGCCATGGCCGCCGGATCGCCGGATTCGCCGCGCTGATCGCCGCCGGCATGCTGGCGACCACGCCGGTTTTTGCGCAATCCACCGCCCCTGCCATCAACAGCGGCGATACCGCCTGGATGCTGGTCGCCAGCATGCTGGTGCTGATGATGACGATCCCCGGCGCAGCGCTGTTTTACGGCGGCATGGTGCGCACCAAGAACCTGCTCTCGGTGATGATGCAGTGCTTCGCGATCACCGCGCTGGTGACCGTGTTGTGGATGCTGTACGGCTATTCGCTGGCCTTCAGTACCGAGGGCATGCACGCCGGCGTATTCAACCTGCACTCGATCGTGGGTGGACTCGATCGCGCGCTGCTGGCCGGGCTGACCCCGGCATCGCGCTACCAGACGGTACCGGAAAGCGTGTTCGTGATGTTCCAGCTGACCTTCGCGATCATCACGCCGGTGCTGATCATCGGCGCCTTCGCCGAGCGCATGAAATTCAGCGCCATGCTGTGGTTCAGCGCGTTGTGGTTCACCATCGTCTACCTGCCGGTGGCGCACATGGTGTGGGGCGGCCCCGGCTCGTTGCTCGGTGACCTGGGTGTGATCGATTTCGCCGGCGGCACCGTGGTGCACATCAATGCCGGCATCGCCGGGCTGGTCGCCTGCATCGTGATTGGCAAGCGTCGCGGCTGGCCGCACACGCCGATGCCGCCACACAACCTGGGCTACACCGTGATCGGTGCCAGCCTGCTGTGGCTGGGATGGTTCGGCTTCAACGCCGGCTCGGCGGTGGCGGCCAACGGCAGTGCCGGCATGGCGATGCTGGTGACGCAGATCGCCACTGCCGCCGCCGCAATCGGCTGGACCGCCGCCGAATGGATCGCGCATCGTCGCGCCAGCGTGCTGGGCATCGTCTCCGGTGCGGTGGCGGGACTGGTCGCGGTCACTCCCGCCGCCGGTACCTGCGGACCGGGCGGCGCACTGGTGCTGGGCCTGATCGCCGGCGTGGTGTGCTTCTTCACTGCCACCAAGCTCAAGTACCGCCTGGGCTATGACGATGCACTGGACGTGTTCGGCGTGCATGCCATCGCCGGCATCGTCGGCGCCCTGCTCACCGGCCTGCTGGCCTCATCAAAGCTGGGCGGTTTCGGCACGGTCACGTCGCTGGGCGGGCAGTTGTGGATACAGACCAAGGGCGTGGCATTCACCATTGTCTGGAGCGCCGTGCTGAGCTGGGTGTTGCTGAAACTGATCGATCGGACCCTGGGCCTGCGCGTGAGCACCGAACAGGAACAGATGGGCCTGGACCTGGCCGAGCACGAGGAGCGCGCGTACAACCTGAGTTGAGAACTCCGGCCAGCATCAAGGCAGGACGGAAGCGGATGGAGGAGCCCGCCAGCGGGCTCCTCCATCCGCATGTTCGTTGCCGAAAACGTTCGAGCAGATCCTCAGATCGCGGGCGACAGCCGCGCCACGGCCACGTCGCGCTTCGGCGGCGTGCCGAACATGCGTGCGTACTCGCGACTGAACTGCGAGGCGCTTTCGTAACCGACCTGATAAGCCGCGCCTGACGCGTTGGCCTCGCCCGCCAGCATCAACCGGCGCGCTTCGAGCAGGCGCAATTGCTTCTGGTACTGCAGCGGCGTCATCGACGTCAGCGTCTTGAAGTGCTGGTGGAACGTGGAAGGGCTCATGTTCGCGGCGGCCGCCAGCGCGTCGATGCGCACCGCCCGCGTGATGTCTTCGCGCAGCTGATGGATCGCCCCGGCGATGCGTTCGGTCGGACCGTTGGGCAGCGCGATCTTGCAGACCTCGCCCGCGTTGGGCCCGGTCAGCAGCCAGTAGCAGATCTCGCGCATGATGCCCGGCTGGATCACCGGGATGGCCTCGGGTGTATCCAGCAGGCGCAACAAGCGCAGCACGCAGTCGCTCAACGCTTCGCCAAGATGACCGACGAATACGCCGGATGCGTCCGGGCCCGGGCGCGGTGGCGGATCGAGCTGGGCCAGCACATCGCGCATGACCTGCACGTCCAGGTCCAGGTTGAGGCCAAGGAAAGGCTGTTCGGCGCTGGCCTGAACCACCCGCCCCAGCACCGGCAGCTCCAGGCCGATCACCAGCGCCTGCCCTTCGCGGTAGTTGAACGTCGACTCGCCCAGCATCACCTGCTTGGCGCCCTGCGCCACGATGCACAGCGCCGGGCGATAGATTCGCGGTGCCGGCAAGGTCGCGTCGGTGGCGCGCATCAGGTACAGACCATCGACGGCGGTGGCGAAGGGACCATCGCCGCCGCCCAGCCGATCCATCTGGCGATTCAAGGCAAGTTTCAGGGCCGAGGACATCGCTGGAACACTCCGCTTGCCGGCCACACCGGCCGAGAACGCATTGTGCAACGGATACCGGGCGCCATCCGCCGCCCCCGCAGGATCAGGCAAGAAACTCGTCAGTTCCGGCATTCAGTCCGTGCCACCCCGAGCCTAGAGTGACTCCCTTCCCGCACCCCACTCCCGGAGACACCCATGACAACGGAAAGCGCAAACAACGCGTCGAAGATCGCCCTGATCACCGGCGCCAGTCGCGGCCTCGGCCGCAATGCCGCCATCGCGCTGGCCCGGCGTGGCGTGGACGTGATCCTCACCTATCATTCCAACCGCAGCGAAGCCGACGCCGCCGTGGCGGAAATCCAGGCGCTTGGCCGCAAGGCCGTTGCCTTGCAACTGGACGCCGGCAACGTGGCCAGCTTCGGCGGCTTCGCCGATGAAATCCGCCGCGTGCTGCACGTGCAGTGGAACCGCGAGCGCTTCGATCATCTCGTCAACAACGCCGGCAGCGGTTACTACGCCAGCTTTGAGGAAACCACCGAAGCCGGCTTCGACGACATGTGCAACGTGCACTTCAAGGGTGTGTACTTCCTCACCCAGACCCTGCTGCCGCTGATCCGCGACGGCGGCCGCATCGTGAACATCTCCAGCGGCCTGGCGCGTTTCTCGTTGCCCGGCTATGCGGCCTATGCGGCGATGAAGGGCGCCATCGAAGTGCTTACGCGTTACCTGGCGAAGGAACTCGGGCCGCGCGGCATCGCCGTCAACGCCGTGGCCCCCGGTGCCATCGAAACCGATTTCGGCGGCGGTGCGGTGCGCGACAACCCCGAGCTCAACCGCTTCATCGCTTCGATGACGGCCATGGGCCGTGCCGGCGTTCCGGACGACATCGGTCCGATGATCGCCAGCCTGCTCGACGACGCGAATCGCTGGGTCACCGGCCAGCGCATCGAAGCCTCCGGCGGCACGCTCCTGTAACTGCGCCCGGCGCCACCCGGATCACCGCCGGGTGGCTGCTCGCCAGACCAGCAACGTGCGGCTAAGCTGGCAAAGCCGTTCGATGCCAGCTTAGCCATGCCCCCATTGCCCGATCGCACCACCGCCCGCCTCGCCTGGACCCGCGCCACCCTTGGCGACGATTCGCTCGTGCTGGAGCCCGCCTCGGCCGACGCCAGTTTCCGCAGCTACTGGCGTACCCGGCACGACGGCAAAAGCTGGATCGTGATGGATTCGCCGCCGGCGCAGGAAGATCCACGCCCGTGGCTGGCCATCGGCGAGCGACTCGCCGCCGCCGGCCTGCACGTGCCGGCGGTGCAAGCCACCGATCTCGTGCAGGGCTTCCTGCTGATCGAGGATCTCGGTTCGCGGCTGTACCTTCCCGCATTGAACGACGCCAGCGCGGACCGGCTTTACGACGACGCGATGGACGCGCTGTTGCGCATGCAGACGCAGGTGTCCTGCGACGAGCTGCCACCCTTCGATCACGCCATGCTGGTGCGCGGGCTGGAGACGATGCCGGAATGGTTCCTGCAACGGCATCTGGGCCACACGCCCGATTGCGCCGAATGGGACGTGCTGGAGGCGGCCTTCGACGTGATCATCCGCAACGTGCTGGAACAGCCACGCGTGTTCGTGCACCGCGATTTCCACAGCCGCAACCTGCTGATCGTCGAACACAACACGCCCGGCATCGTGGATTTCCAGGGTGCGCTGGCCGGCCCCGTCACCTACGACCTCGCCTCGCTGCTGCGCGATGCCTACATCGTCTGGCCGCGTGAACGCGTGGAAGGCTGGGTTGAAACCTATCGGCAGCGACTGCTGGACGCCGGCGTGATCGGCACCGCTGTCGACCCGAAGCGTTTCCTGCGCTGGTTCGACCTCACCGGCTTGCATCGCCACGTGCGCGTGCTGGGGCAGTTCTATCGGCTGTGGTATCGCGACGGCAAACCCGGTTATCTCGCCGACGTGCCCACGGTCTACCACTACGTGGTGTCGGTGGCGCGCAGCTATCCGGAACTGGCCGACTTCGTCGCGTTGCTCGAACGCCACGCCAAAGGCCGCGACCTGACCCAGGCCGCCGGCGCATGAGGCACGCGCTGATCTTCGCCGCCGGCCTTGGCGAGCGCATGCGCCCGCTCACTGAACGCACGCCCAAACCGCTGCTGTCGGCAGGTGGCAAACCGCTGATCGAGTGGCATCTGGAACGACTCGCCGCGGCAGGCGTGAACTACGTGGTGATCAACACCTCGCACCTGGCCGAACAGTTTCCCGAAGCGCTGAGTGACGGCTCGCGCTGGGGCCTGCGCATCCGCTATGCCTACGAAGGTCCGGTTCCACTGGAAACCGGTGGTGGCATGTTGAACGCGCTGCCGTTGCTGGGGCACGAACCGTTCCTGGCCATCAATGGCGATATCTGGTGCGACCTGGACCTGACCACCCTGCCCGCCGAGCCGACGGGACGGGCGCACCTGGTCATGGTCGACAACCCGGCCCATCATCCGAACGGTGATTTCCGGCTGGATGAGCAGGGTCAATTGCACGATGACGGCGCCCCCCGACTGACCTACAGCGGCATCGGCGTATTTCGCCGCGAGCTGCTGGACGGCTGGCTTGAAACCGTGGGCCATGCCGCAGGTGCGGATGCGAAACCGCCACGCTTCAAACTGCGACCGTTGCTGGAAGCGGCGATGGCGGTGAACGCACTCGGCGGCAGCCACTATCGCGGCGACTGGACCGATGTAGGCACGCCGCAGCGACTGGCCGAGCTGGAAGCCGACTTGTCCCACGCGTAGGAGCCCGCTGGCGGGCGATGCTTTTGCAGCGTGCCAGAGAGCATCGCCCGCCAGCGGCCTCCTGCACGCGCGCGTCGTGGGCGGACAAGCAAAAGAAAACGGCCCGGTGTGAGACCGGGCCGTTTTTCGTTTCGGAGGGCTGCCTCACCCACCCATCGGGCATCATCGCCCGTTTTGCGGGCGATGCTGGCTCAAGGCCTTCTTGCAAGCTCCGGGTTTTCCTTGGTCACCGGCATCAGGTCTTTCTTCGACACGCCCAGCCACAACAGGATCGGGCTGGCCACGAAGATCGACGACAACGTACCCACCACGATGCCGATCAACATGGTCACCGCGAAGACGTGCACGCTTGGACCGCCGAAGAAGAACAGTGCCCCCATCGCGATACCGGTGAACAACGAGGTGATGATGGTTCGCGACAGCGTGCTGTTGATCGAGCGGTTGAGGATTTCCTCCGGCTCGGCCTTGCGCGCCAGCCGGAACAGCTCGCGGATACGGTCGAACACCACCACCTTGTCGTTGATCGAGTAACCGATCACCGCCAGCACCGCAGCCAACGCAGTCATGTCGAACTCGCGCTGGAACAGCGCGAGCACACCCAGCGTCACCAGCACGTCATGCACTTCGGTCACCAGTGCGGCGACCGCGAAGCGGCGTTCGAATCGGATCCACAAGTACAGGCCAATGCCGACGATCACGAAGATCGCCGCCACGATGCCGCTGCTGCGCAACTCGGCACCGACCTGCGGGCTGGCGTAACTGCGGCTGACCACCTTGGCGTCCGGCCGCACCGCCTGCAAGGCCTTGCTGACATCGGCAGCGACCAGGTCGAGATTGACCTTGCCGTCTTTCGGCGGGTTGTGCGTGTCGTCCTTGGGCTGGAAGCGGATCAGTACCTGGCGGGTGCCGCCCAGGCTTTGCACTACCGGGTCCTCGATACCGCCCTTGATCAACGTGTCGCGCACGCCATTGGTATCGACCGCCTGCGTGTAATGCGCCTCGATCGATACGCCACCAGTGAAGTCCAGACCGTAGTTGAGGCCTTTGGTAACGAGCAATGCGATCGATGCGACGACCAGCAACACAGCCAGTCCGACGCTGAACTTGCGCAGGCCGAGGAAGTGGATATTGCTGTTGTGATTGAAAATTTCCATAGCGTCCGCTTCCCCGTTATACCGAAAGTGTCTTGAGCTTCTTGCGACCGCCATGCAGCAGCGCGGTGATCGCATGCGTCATCGTCACCGAGGTGAACAGCGAGGTAAGAATACCGATCAGCAAGGTCACGCCGAAGCCGCGGATCGCGCCCGAGCCCATCGTGGTCAGTGCCAGCGCGGCGATCAGGTGGGTGACGTTGGCGTCGAGAATGGTCGACCACGCCTTCTCGTAGCCGGCGCGGATCGAGGCCAGCGGCGTGGAGCCGTTGCGCAATTCCTCTCGCACGCGTTCGCAGATCAGCACGTTCGCGTCGATCGCCATGCCCAGCGTCAGCACGATACCGGCAATGCCCGGCATGGTCAGGGTCACGCCGATCATCGACATCACCGCGATCAGGATCACCAGGTTGAAGAACAGCGCGATATCGGCCACCAGGCCGAACAGCTTGTAGTAGATCGCCGCACTGATCAGCACCAGCGCCAGACCCAGCAGCACCGCGTCCAGACCCTTGCTGATGTTCTGCTTGCCCATGCTGGGACCGATCACGCTCTGCCCCACGATGTCCATCGGCGCGGCAAGCGAGCCGCCCTTCAGCAGCAGCGCCAGCTCGGAAGCTTCCTTCGGACTGGACAGGCCGTTGGTCTGGAACTTGCTGCCGAACACGCCCTGGATGGTGGCGTAGTTGATCACCTTGTAGGTGATCTTCGGCGTGATGACTTCCTTGCCGTCGACCATCTTGGTGTTGGTGACGCGCTCCACGTAAACCACCGCCATCGGCTTGCCGACGTTGTCGCGGGTGAAGTCGAGCATCTTCTTGGCGCCCACCGAGTTCAACGACACGTTGACGCTGGGCGAGCCATTGTCCGGGTCGCTGCCTGACGAGGCATCCACCAGTTCATCGCCGCTGACGATGATGCGCTTGCTGACCAGGTACGGCTCGCCATGGCTGCCGTAGTACAGGTGCGCGTTCGGCGGGATGTTGCCGGTACGCGCGGCATCCTGGGTGGCCGGGTCGCCGGGGCCACCGAGGCCGGCGACGTATTCCAGCGTGGCCACGGCACCGATCACGCGCTTGGCTTCGGTCGGATCCTGCACACCGGCCAGCTCGACCACGATCTGGTTGTCGCCCTGCGCCTGGATCAGCGGCTCGGACACGCCCAGCTGATTGATGCGGTTACGCAGCGTGCCAAGGTTTTCCTTGATGGTGTTCTGCGCCAGCTCGCGCAGCTTGTCGGGTTTCACCACCGCGTTGAGCACATAGCGGTCGCCCGTATTGGGGCCATTGGTGACATCGAGGTCGGGGAAGCTGGTGGCGATCTCGTCGGAAGCGGCCTTGCGGTCGGCCTCCGTGGGCAGCACCACGACCACACCCTTGCCATGCACGCTGTTGCGCGTAACCGAGGTGTAGTGGATCTTCTTTTCCCGCAGCAGCGCGGTGATGTCCTCGGTGTAGCGCACCTCCTGCTTGTCGACCACGTCGCTCTGATCGACCCGCATCAGGAAGTGCACACCGCCCTGCAGGTCCAGGCCCAGCGGCATCGAACGCGCGCCAATCGCCTGCAGCCAGTGCGGCACGGTGGATTCGAGGTTGAACGCCGCGGTGTAGTCATCACCCAGCACCGGCTTCAACGCATCGGCCGCGCTCTTCTGCAGGTCGCCGTTGGCAAAGCCGATCAGGATGTTGTCGCCCTTGGCCTTGTCGTGCCGAAGGGTGATGTTCTGGTAGGCGATCTTGTCTTTCTGCAACTCGGCGACAATCTTCTGCTCCAGCGCCGCGTCGACCGGGGCGTTGTGCGTGGCAGCGACCTGCACGGCCGACAACGGCACAAATGCATTGGGCAGCGCGTAAAGAATGCCGAGCACCATCGCAATGGCGACCAGCGCGTACTTCCAGCGTGGAAAATCACTCATGTCTGGGAAATCCCTGGGCAACCGTCCGTGGCCGCTAAAGTCAGGAGGCGGCCGTCCTGGCCGCGTTTCACAATGAAAGCCCGATCCGTGGGCAACCTTTGTCTCAGGCCGACTTCAGCGTGCCCTTGGGGAGTACCTGCGACACCGCCCCCTTCTGCACCTTGATCTTCACGTTCGCCGCGATCTCGACGGTGATGAACGATTCGCCCACCTCGTCCACGCGACCGGCGATACCGCCGTTGGTCACCACCTCGTCGCCCTTGGCCAGGGCTGCGACCATCGCGCGATGCTCCTTCTGCCGCTTGGTTTGCGGGCGGATCATCATGAAATACATGGCGCCGAAGATCACCACCATGAAGATGATCATGGACACACCACCGCCAGCGGCACCGGCGGGTGCGGCCTGGGCGATCACGAAGGGCAACGAAAGACTCATCAGCTTGTCTCGCAAGTTATGGAGCCGGCAGGATTTTCTGCCGGGCAGCCGGTAAAAGACCGTGGATTATGCCACGCCCCCCCAAGCCATGCACTGCGCCAATCGACATGCACGGTCACGTTCGTCCGGTATCGGGGCGCACCGGCACCGATACAAGTGGGAACCCCGACAGCCCCCGCGGGTTCCCTGCTGCCATGCCTAAACGGTCACGGAACCCGCCCGCCGCGCATAAAACGCGGCAACGAAGTCGTCCAGCTTGCCCGCGGCAATCGCCTCGCGCAAGCCGGCCATCAGCCGCTGGTAATGCCGGAGGTTGTGCATGGTGGCCAGCTGGCTGGCCAGGATCTCGTTGCAGCGGTCGAGGTGGCGCAGATAGGCCCGGCTGAAACCGTTGGCACAGGCGTAGCAGTCGCAGCCTTCCTCGATCACCCGCGTATCGTCGGCGAATTTCGCGTTACGTATGCGTAACGTGCCTTCCGGCACGAACAGGAAGCCATTCCGCGCGTTGCGGGTAGGCATCACGCAATCGAACATGTCGACGCCACGGCGCACCGCCTCGACGATGTCCTCGGGCCGGCCCACGCCCATCAGGTAGCGCGGCTTGTCCGCCGGCAGCATCGGCAGGGTGAAATCCAGCGTGCGATTGCGCTCTTCCTCCGGCTCGCCCACGGCCAGGCCGCCCACCGCATAACCGTCGAAGCCGATGTCGACCAGCCCCTCGGCCGAGCGCCGCCGCAGCGGCTCGTAGACACCGCCCTGCACGATGCCGAACAGGTTGTTGGGATTGCCCAGTTCATTGAAAGCCTGGCGCGAACGCGCGGCCCAGCGCAGGCTGAGCTCCATCGAATCCGCGGCCAGCTTCTGCGTCGCCGGCGCGCCATCGACCAGGTACGGCGTGCACTCGTCGAAGATCATCGCGATGTCCGAGTCCAGTACGGTCTGGATCTTCATCGACACTTCGGGCGACAGGAACACCTTCGAACCGTCCACCGGCGAGGCGAAGGTCACGCCTTCCTCGGTCAGCTTGCGCTTGTGCGCTAGCGAGAACACCTGGAAACCGCCCGAATCGGTGAGGATGGGCTTGTCCCAGCCGATGAAGCGGTGCAGCCCGCCGAATTTCCCGACGATGTCCAGCCCGGGGCGCAGGAACAGGTGGAAGGTGTTGCCAAGAATGATCTCGGCGCCGATATCGGTGATGTCGCGCGGCGTCATCGCCTTCACCGAACCATAAGTGCCCACCGGCATGAACGCCGGCGTCTCCACCGTGCCGCGGGGAAAATTCAGGCGGCCACGGCGCGCCGCGCCGTCAGTGGCGAGAAGGTCGAATTTGAGGGAAGTCATTCCCCCATTATCGCAGGTCGCACGACTGTCTCCCTCTCCCCTCCGGGGAGAGGGTTGGGGTGAGGGGCCAATCTTGCGCCGACGCTCTCCTTTGGAGCGCTTCCGCGAGCACCCGCCCCTCACCCTGCCCTCTCCACGCAGGAGAGAGGGAAAGTTTCAGGCGCCTTGGGGCAAAATCAGCATCGCATCGCCATACGAGAAGAAGCGATAGCGCTGCTCCACCGCGTGACGGTACGCATCCAGCATGTAATCGCGACCGGCCAGCGCCGAGACCAGCATCAGCAGGGTCGATTGGGGCAGGTGGAAATTGGTGATCAGGCCGTCGATGCTGGTGATCTTGTAACCCGGGAAGATGAAGATCCGCGTTTCGCCGGCAAACGGGCGCATTTGCCCTTCGGCAGTGGCACTTTCCAGCGCGCGCACCACCGTGGTGCCCACCGCGATCACCCGGCCACCCGCGGCGCGGGTGCGGTGGATCTGCTCGATCAGGCCCGCCCCCACGTTCAGCCATTCGCTGTGCATGTGGTGGTCGCTGATGTCGTCCGCCCGCACCGGCTGGAAGGTGCCGGCGCCCACATGCAACGTCACATAGCCGAAATCCACGCCGCGTTCATGCAGTTTGGCCAGCAGGGCTTCGTCGAAATGCAGCCCCGCCGTGGGCGCGGCCACCGCGCCGGGCTCACGCGCGTAGACGGTCTGGTAGCGCTCCATGTCGCTGGCATCGGCGGCCCGCTCGATATACGGCGGCAGCGGCATCTCGCCGAGCTTCAGCAGCAGCCGTTCCAGCGACTCCGGCGATTCGAAGCGCAGCCGGAAGAAGCCCTCGTCGCGCCCCAGCACGGTGGCGTGGCTGCCGTCGGCCAGCTCGATCCGGCCGCCCTCCTTCGGCTTCTTGCTGACGCCCAATTGCACTACCGCCTCGTGGGCGCCGGTAACCCGCTCGATCAGGATTTCCACCGCGCCGCCGGTGTCCTTGCGGCCGTACAGGCGCGCCGGCAATACCCGCGTGTCGTTGAACACCAGCAGATCGCCCGGATTCAGGAACTCCGGCAGCTCGCGGAACATGCGATCTTGCCGCTTCGCCGCGGCGGCATCCAGCAGCAGCAGGCGGCTGGCCGAGCGTTCCGGCAACGGTGCCTGGGCGATCAGCTCGGGCGGTAAATCAAAATTGAAATCGGACTTCTTCAAGATCGGCTCAAGGGGCGCCCGCGACCTACGGGCAGGCGCGCATTATCCCGCAGCCACCGACCGCTGGCACCCTCCGCGCACTCGCCCGCATGGGCAGCGATGCACGGCGGATGGGAGAATGCCGCGACCCGGGCAACGGTTTTTCCATGCAATCACTGCAGCGCGACTGGCTTCACCGGCCCACGCACCGTCAGGTATGGCGGCTGGCCGGCCCGATGATCGCCTCCAACCTGACGGTACCGCTGGTGTCGCTGGTCGACAGCATCGTGGCCGGCCATCTGCCGCACGCCGAGCAGCTTGGCGCCGTGGCCGTCGGCAGTGCGGTGTACAGCTTGCCGGTATTGATTTGCGGGTTCCTGCGCATGGGCACGATCGGCTTCGCCGCGCAGGCCGCAGGTCGCACCGACGGCGACACGCTGCGTCGCGTGCTGTTGCAGGCGCTGCTGCTTGCGGGCGCCTTGGCCAGCGTCATCCTGCTGCTGGCACTGCCACTGCTGCCCAGTGTGCTGGAGCTGATGAAACCTTCGGCCGGACTGGATGGTTTCACCGTCACTTATCTGCACGTTCGCCTGGCCGGCCTGCCGGCGGCGCTGCTCGGTTATGCACTCGTCGGCTGGTACCTGGGCATGCAGAACGCCGGTATGGCGCTGCGCGTCACGGTGATCACCAACGCGGTCAATATCGCCTTCAACCTGATCCTGGTGCTGGGCCTGCACCGCGGGGTGGGCGGCATTGCCCTGGCCTCGGTCATCGGCGAATGGACCGGCGCGCTGGTCGGCCTGCTTGGTGTATCAGGGCAACTGCGTCGTTATCCGGGCCGGCTGCACGCCTCCGTCATGGGTCGGTGGAAAAGCTGGCAGCCGTTGCTGGCAGTCAACCGCGACATCCTGATCCGCAGCCTGGTGCTGCAGGGCGTGTTCTTTGCGGTGACCGTGCTGGGCGCGCGCCTGGGCGACGGCATGGTTGCCGCCAATGCGCTGCTGCTCAACGGCTTGCTGGTGGCTTCGTTTGCGCTGGATGGCCTGGCCAACGCCATCGAGGCACTGACCGGTCACGCGCTGGGGCGTGGCGACCCGGTGGCACTGCGCCGAGCGCTGGTGGTCGCGGGTGGCTGGTCGCTGCTTGGCGGCGTGCTGTTCGCAATGTTCTTCGCGCTGTTCGGAAAGGTTTTCATCGACCTGCAAACCGACATCGCCAAGGTGCGCAGCCTCGCCTACCCATACCTGCCTTATCTTGCCGCATTGCCGCTGGTGGCCGTAGGCAGTTATCTGCTCGATGGCCTGTTCGTCGGCGCCAGTCGCGCTCGTGAAATGCGCGACAGCATGCTGATCGCCGGCATCGCCTTCGCGCTGCTGGCAGCCGGCCTTCGCCCATGGGGCAACCACGGCCTGTGGCTGGCTTTCCTCGGTTTCATGCTGGTGCGTGCCGCAGCGATGGGGTGGACCGCCAAGCGAATCGCCCGACGTGGCGAATGGGTGACGGCAGCGGATCACCAGGCCGGCGAACCGGCTTCGTGAAAACACGGCCGCCGCCGGCACTCGCACATGTTGCGCGAACCAGGACAGCGCCTATAGCCAGCCTTTCTGCCTTGCCAATCGATACGCCTCGATGCGGTTGGCTGCCCCGAGTTTGCCAATCGCCTCGGACAGGTAATTGCGCACGGTGCCGTGGGACAGGCTGAGCTGCGTGGCGATATCGTTGGCCGACTGCCCTTCGCCGGCCAGACGCAGTACCTGGCGTTCACGATCGTTCAACGGATCGGCTTCCGACCAGGCTTCCAGCGCCAGCTGCGGATCGATCGCGCGGCCGCCGCGGTGCACGGTACGCAAGGCCTCAGCCAGGTTCTCCGCCGGCGCGTCCTTGAGCAGGTAACCGGATACACCCGCGTCCAGCGCGCGACGCAGGAAGCCGGGGCGTGCGAAGGTGGTGACGATGATGACCTTCACCGGCAACTCGTCGTGGCGCTGGATGCGCTGCGCCAGCTCCAGCCCGGTCAGGCCGGGCATCTCGATGTCGGTGACCAGCACGTCGGGCTTCAGCCTTTGCAGTTCGCGCCAGGCTTCCTCGCCGTCCGCGGCGGAGCCGAGCACCTCGATGTCGGATTCCAGGTTGAGCAGCGCGGACAGCGCACCGCGCACCATCGCCTGGTCCTCCGCCAGCAATACGCGGATCATGCGACGCCCCCCGGACCCGACAGCGCCATCGATGCGACCGGCGCATCGCGCTCGACGGACTTCGGCGAACGCTGCAGCGGTATGGCCACGTCGAGTGCAGTGCCGCGCCGCGCGGGCGAATCGATGGTGAGTGTGCCACCCAGGGCGCGCACGCGCTCGCGCATGCCGCTGATGCCGTTGCCATGGGCGGCGAGACCACCGCGTCCGTTGTCGCTGATGCGCATGTGGAAGCCTTCCGGGCTGCTGGAGAAATCCACCCGCGCCGCCGTGGCGCGCGCGTGGCGATGGATGTTGGTGACGGCCTCGCGCAGCACCAGCGCCAGCGAGGCCTCGGCGTCCGGCGGCAGCTCGCACGTCGCCGGCGCGTCGGCACCGAACGCGATGTTCGAGGCTTCCAGCATCAGCCGTGCGGAGACCAGTTCGGCAGCGAGATCGCTGCGGCGCATGCCGGTGACCGCCGCGCGCACCTCGGTCAGTGCGTGGCGCGAGACGCGCTCGACTTCTTCCATCTCGCGCTGCGCGCGCGGCGGGTCGACCAGCGCCAGCTTGCGCGCCAGCTCGGATTTCAACGTGACCAGCGATAGCGTGTGGCCGAGCAGGTCGTGCAGGTCACGGCCGATGCGCTCGCGCTCGGCCAACACCGCCAGCCGGCGGATCTCGTCCTGCGACAGGCGCAACGCCGCGTCCTTTTCCTTGTAGACGCTCTCGACCATGACGATGGCGCTGACACCCATCGCCGAGGCGGGGATCACCACCAGCAGGGCCACCGGATAACCGACCCGCCATGCCAGCACCGCGAACATCGCGTTGAGCGCCAGCAACTGAGCCAGCCGGACGCGCAGAGGCATCCGGCAATGGCTCAACATCACGCAGGCATAGACGAAATAGCTGAGGCTGCTCGGGTACCAGCGCAACAACGCGAAGCACAGTGCCGCCATGGCCCAGGCGTAGAAATGCGTCGTACGCCGCGACGCCAGCTGGATTCTGGCGAACAACAGCAGGAACACCGGGTAGCTGGACAGTGTGAGCAGCCACCAGGTCCGCGTGTAGCCGCCGTCCGTGCCCTGGTCGAACAACGGCGTGACGAAGATCCACACCGACCACAGCAAGTGCACGCTGTCGGCCCACGGCGACTTGCCGCAGCGAAGGTCGTCGGCCACGCCGGAATCCGGCGCCGGGGTGAACCAGCGGGCGAGGAAGGCGGGCATCATGTGGCGTGCCGCACCCGTGCGGATGCCAGCGTACCGGCGCGCGGCATGTCGACGTCCCGCACGATGGCGGGCGCCGCCAGCGGCACGTCGATCTCCAGCCGCGTACCACCGCCCGGCGGCGAATCCAGTTCCAGGCGGCCGCCCAGCGCCTGCACGCGCTCGCGCATCCCGCTCAGGCCGTTGCCGGCGGCGCGGATGCCGCCGTGGCCGTTGTCCTCGATGCACAACCGCACGCTGTCGCCGGTGCGGGTGAGCGACACCCGCGCCAGCGTCGCACGCGCATGCCGCGCGATGTTCGTGGACGCCTCGCGCAACACCAGCGCCAAGGTGCATTCGATCGATTCGGGAAGGTTCGCGACCTGCAGGTGCTGGTCGAGCTGTACGCCGGAGGTCTGCAGCAACAGCGCGGCCGAAGCCAGCTCGGCGGCGATGCCCGCGGCACGGATGCCGGTGACCGCCGCGCGCACTTCCGCCAACGCATGGCGCGCCACCTCCTCGGCTTCGGCCAGTTCGCGCCGCGCCGCCGCCTGGTCGCGATCAAGCAGTCGGCGCGACAGCTCCAGCTTCATCGTGATCAGCGACAACGTGTGGCCGAGCAGGTCGTGCAGGTCGCGGCCGATGCGCTCGCGCTCGGCGGTGGCGGCCAACTGGCGGATCTGCTCGTGCGACAGGCGCAGCCGGGTGTTCTTGTCCCAGTTGATGCGCCCCGCCAGCGCGCCAGCGCCGGTACTGGTGCATACGCCGACCAGGATCAGGAAGGCGTACCACGGCCAGTGCAGGAAGATGCCCTCCAGTACCAGCAAGCCCTGGATGACCGCCATCTTCGTCGCGCTGGCCAGCCACGAACCCTGGTACGGCACCATCGCGCAGGCGAACACCGCGTACGTCCACCCGGCGGGATTCCACGGCATCGACAGCGCGGTCAGGACCACCAGCGCGCCGACGTAGCCGCCCACCTCGGCGACCGGCCGCACCCAAGAAAGCAGGAAGATCAGCAGGAACAGCGGATAGCCCAGCGCCAGCGACCACCAGAAGCCCGCTTCCACGGGCTGGAAAAAGGGGCCGAGGAACACCCAGAACGACCACAGCAGGTTCCATGCGTAGGACCACGGCGAATGGCCCGCGGCGCGCATCGCCGCCGCCGAAGAACCCGGCGCCGGGCGCAGCCAGGCGGGCCATCGCGTGTTGCCGGAACGGTGATCCATGTTGCTCATGTCCGCATGCTACCGCCAGTCAAGGCAACACTTCAGCCGTGCCGGCGCAGCCGCCGCGCCGCCAGCTGCAGGAACACCGCGGCGAATCCGACCAGCACCAGCACGTGCGGCCACGCCGCATCCTGGCCCATGCCCACCGCGGCCAACGCCAGGCGGTCCAGGTGGTAGCTCGGCCACACCGGCGCGATCTGCTGCAGCACCCGGGGCATCATCGACAGCGGGAACCACAGGCCGGACAGGAACGACATCGGCAGGTAGATCAGTTGCAGCATGGCCGGCGCGGCCTGGCCCTTGAACAGCGTGCCCACGAACATGCCCAGCGCGCAGAACGGCAGCACGCCGAGCACGCCGGTGAGCAGCAGCAATGCGACCTGCCGCGGGGCCAGCGCCACGTGCGCCAGCCCCGCCGCCATCGCCAGCAACACCCCCACCACCACCGCGGCGACGGTCATCGCCATCAGCATCTTGCCCAGCAGGTAGGCCCCGGGCGGCATGGGCAGCGCGCGTTTCAGCGTGAGCAGGCCACCATCGCGTTCAATTGCCAGCGACACGCCGAAGCCGAACAGGCCGGGGCTCATCACGCCGAACACGCTATAGCTGGCCAGCAGGTAACGCGCCGCATCGGCCCCCTCCGACTTGCCCATCACCACGCCGAACAACAGGTAGAACATGCCAGGAAACAGCAGGATCGGCAGCATGAAGCCGGGAGCCCGCATGTAGCGCAGGCATTCGCTGCGGGCTTCCTCGACATAGGCGCCCAACGCGCGGCGCGGCGACATGCCGGGCGCTTTCGTCGAAGCGGCCACGGGAACGGTCACGGCATTCATCACGCAGCCTCCTGCAGGGTGGGTGCACGGGTCAGTTCGGTGAATGCCTCGGCCAGGCCGGCGCGTTGCACCTCCAGTTCACGCAAGGCGGGATCGGTATCGAGCAGGCGGCGCACCACGTGCTCTGCCGCCGCGGTGGCGACCTGCAGCCGCCCGTCGATGGACGACGCCGACGCCACCTGCGGCCAATGCGCCACGGCTTCCGCATCGAGGTCGCTGACGCAGCGGATACGGGTCAACGCCACCTTCGCGCGCAGCTCGTCCACGCTGCCTTCGCTGAGCACGCGCCCGTGCCCCAGCACCACCACGCGTTGCGCCAGCGCCTCGGCCTCTTCCAGGTAATGCGTGGTGAGCACCACCGAGCAGCCCTCGGCGATCAGCGCACGCATCGCCGCCCACAATTTCTGCCGGGCATCGATGTCCATGCCCACGGTAGGCTCGTCGAGGAACAGCAGCTCGGGCCGCCCGCACAGCGCCAGCGCGAACTGCACGCGTCGTTGCTGGCCGCCGGAAAGCTTGCCGTAGGGTCGCTTCAACAGATCACCGATGCCGGCCAGCTCGGCGCTTTCGGCCAGTGGTCGCGGATCCGGGTAATAGCTGGCGGTGAGCCGCAACATTTCACCCACGCGCAAGGTGGGCGGCAGGTTCGCCGACTGCAGCATCACGCCGATACGCCGACGCGCCTCGATACGCTGCGGGTCCATGCCGAACAGTTCGGCGCAACCCGCGTCGGGGCGAACCAACCCGAGCAACAGGCTGATACTGGTGCTCTTGCCGGCACCATTCGGGCCCAGCAACGCCAGCAATTCGCCGCGATGCAACATGATGTCGACGCCGTCCAGCGCGGCCAGTCGATCGTAGTGTTTGACAGCCCCGGCAAGGCGCGCGACGGGCGGGAATGCTTCATTCATGACAGTTCTCTCCTTGCACTGCAAGGTAAGCAGATCAAGACCTTGCACCCAGTCCCCGACGTCAGCCATCGTGGATGACAGCCGTCATGCCGGGGGTACCGGCCACCCCGTCCGGCGCGTTATGCTCAACGTTCATGAGTGCGCCGACCGCCCATCCACGAGCGCAAAACGCGCCGGGCAACCCAAGGTCTCCGCCACTCACACAGATACACATCGGCCTGCTTTGCGCTGGGTGCGAGGCGCCGGTGAATTTCGAGGAGGAAACCATGGGTTTGATCGAACAGTTGCGCGAGCTGCGCGAATTCGGCGGCAAGCCGCGTACCACCGGCCTGGACGACGCCACCATCGAGCGGATGGCTGCCGTCGATCCCATGCTGGGCGAAGCCGTGAGTGCCGCCGTGGCGCATCATCGTGAATTGCGCAGCGAGCTGGCCGACTTCCTGAAGCTGGATGAAGCCGAGCAGTTGACGCAGGCGCAGACCGGTTTCGTCAATTTCTATCCGGACGATGCGATCAACCCGTACCTGCCGGCGGCCGCGCGCGGCCCGTGGATCGTCACCCTGAAGGGCGCGGTGCTGCACGACAACGGCGGCTACGGCATGCTCGGCTTCGGCCACAACAACCCGGCCATCGACGCCGCGCTGGCGCGTCCGCAGGTGATGGCCAACGTGATGACGCCGAGCGTGGCGCAGCTGCGCTTCACCAAGGCGCTGAACCGCGAACTGGGCCGCACCCGTGGCGGCAACCCGTACGCGCGCCAGCTGTGCCTGAACTCCGGCTCGGAGTCGGTGACGCTGGCCTGCCGCATCGCCGACGTCAATGCCAAGGCGATGACCGATGCCGGTGGCCGCTATGCCGGCCGCACGATCAAGCGCGTGGCGGTGAAGGGCGCCTTCCACGGCCGCACCGACCGTCCGGCGCTGTACTCCGATTCCTCGCGCAAGGCTTACCAGCAATACCTGGCCAGCTACCGCCACGAAGACAGCGTGCTTACCGTCGAGCCCTACAACGTGGCCCAGCTCGAGGCCGTGTTCGCCGATGCCGACAAGCACGGCTGGTTCATCGAGGCGATGTTCCTGGAGCCGGTGATGGGCGAAGGCGATCCGGGTCGCGCGGTGACGCCGGCGTTCTACGAAGCGGCGCGCAAACTCACCGAGGCGCACGGCTCGCTGCTGCTGGTGGATTCGATCCAGGCCGGCCTGCGCGCCCACGGCGTGTTGTCGATCACCGACTACCCCGGTTTCGAGAAGCTGCCCGCGCCGGACATGGAGACCTTCTCCAAGGCGCTCAACGCCGGCCAGTATCCGCTGTCGGTGCTGGCCGTGAGCGCACGCACCGCCGAGCTGTATCGCAAGGGCATCTACGGCAACACGATGACCGCCAACCCGCGCGCGCTGGACGTGGCGCTGGCCACGCTCGACCAGCTTTCCGATGAAGTGCGCGCCAACATCCGTGCCCGTGGCAAGGAGTTCGTCGACAAGCTCAACACGCTGAAGGACGAACTGGGCGGCCTGATCACCAAGGTGCAGGGCACCGGCCTGCTGTTCTCGTGCGAGCTGGCCCCGCAGTTCAAGTGCTACGGCGCCGGCTCCACCGAGGAGTACCTGCGCGAGCACGGCGTGGGCGTGATCCACGGCGGCGCCAATTCGCTGCGTTTCACCCCGCACTTCAACGTCACCAGTGCCGAGGTCGACCTGATCGTCGCCCACGTGCGCCACGCCCTGCTGGAAGGTCCGCGCAAGGCCGAAAGCAAGGCTGCCTGACACCCTCGGGCAAACCACCGGCGGCCCGGAGCCCATGCTCCGGGCCGTCGACGTTTCCGCTTCCTGAACATGGGTCGCAGATCCCGTACAAGACCGCTTCCGCTGGCCCATCGCACAGGCATAAACTGCGACGGCCGGCGCCCGCCGGTCCATCTTCAGGAGGAAGCACCATGACCATGCGACTCAGCCTGTTTGCCGCCAGTGCCGTGCTGGCACTCGCCACTGTTACCGCCTACGCCGCTCCGGCCACCAAGACACTCACCCCGCAGCAGCAACGCATGGCCGATTGCAGCCACCAGTCCAAGGGCAAGAAGGGGGCCGAGCACAAGGCGTTCATGAGTGCCTGCCTGAAGGGCAAGAGCACGGCCTCGACCAGCGCGGCGGCCGCACCCGCCGCCAAGCCGGCCGCGTCCAGCGCCAAGATGGCCCAGCGCGAAAAGATGAAGACCTGTAACGCCGAAGCCAAGACCAAGGCGCTCAAGGGTGCGGATCGCAAGACCTTCATGAGCAGCTGCCTCAAGGGCCACTGAGCCCGCCTGTCATGAGCACCAGGGCGTCGCCAGCTTGGCGGCGCCCTTTTCTTTGCGGCTATGCTTTGGGGCAGCCACGCATGCGAGCCGCCCATGAAAATCGTCGAAGTCCGCCACCCACTGATCCGCCACAAGCTCGGCCTGATGCGCCGCGCCGGCATCAGCACCAAGGAATTCCGCGAGCTGGCTTCGGAAGTGGCCTCGCTGCTGACCTACGAAGCCACCCAGGATCTTGAGCTGGTCGAGCAGACCATCGAAGGCTGGGCCGGCCCGGTGGACGTGCAGCGCATCAAGGGCAAGAAGATCACCATCGTGCCGATCCTGCGCGCCGGCATCGGCATGCTGCCCGGCGTGCTGGAGTTGATCCCGTCGGCCAAGGTCGGCGTGGTCGGACTGCAGCGCGACGAACACACGCTGCAACCCGTCGCCTACTACGAAAAACTCACCGGCCGCATGGACGAACGCATCGCGCTGATCGTCGATCCGATGCTGGCCACCGCCGGCACCCTGATCGCCACCGTCGACATGCTCAAGGCCGCCGGCTGCACACGCATCAAGGGCCTGTTCCTGGTCGCCGCACCGGAAGGCCTCAAACGCATCGAAGCGGCGCACCCGGATATCGAGATCTACACCGCCTCGATCGACGAACGGCTCAACGAGCAGGGCTACATTCTGCCCGGCCTTGGCGATGCCGGTGACAAGATCTTCGGCACCAAGCAACTATCCGCGACTGATTGAACCCATCACCGCCCGAAGCGATCCGTCGCCTCGATCAATTCATGCAGGTTGCCCGGCTCGAACGCCGAATGGCCGGCGTCCTGCACGATGCGCAGGTCTGCTTCCGGCCACGCGCGATGCAGGTCCCACGCGCTGCGCAGCGGACACACCACGTCGTAACGGCCCTGCACGATCACCGCGGGAATCTTGCGGATGCGATCCACGTTGCGCAGCAACTGGTCGGCCTGCTCGAAGAAACCGCCGTTGACGAAGTAATGGCATTCGATACGGGCAAAGGCCAGCGCGAACGCGTCCTCGTCATGCGAGCCGATGCTGGCCGGATCCTGGTACAGGTAGCTGGTCGAGCCTTCCCACACCGACCAGGCCCGCGCCGCAGCGACGCGCACCGCCGGATCGTCGCTGGTCAGGCGGCGATGGTAGGCACTCATCAGGTCGCCGCGCTCCACTTCCGGAATCGCGTTCAGGAAGGTTTCCCACGCATCCGGATACAACGCATCGGCGCCCTTCTGGTAGAACCATTCCAGTTCCCAGCGACGCAGCATGAAGATGCCGCGCAACACCAGCTCGGTGACCTTGTCCGGATGGCTCTGCGCATAAGCAAGCGCCAGGGTGGAGCCCCATGAACCGCCGAACACCTGCCAGCGATCGATGCCCAGGTGCTCGCGCACGCGCTCGATGTCGGCCACCAGATCCCAGGTGGTGTTCTCGCGAAGCTCCGCATGGGGCGTGGACTGGCCGCAGCCGCGCTGGTCGAACAGCACGATGCGATAGACCTTCGGGTCGAAGAAACGCCGGCACTTCGGGTTGGTGCCGCCGCCTGGGCCACCGTGCAGGAACACCACCGGCTTGCCGTCCGGATTGCCGCTCTGCTCGTAGTACAGCGTGTGCAGTTCCGAGACCTTGAGCATGCCGCGGTCATACGGCTCGATCTCGGGGTAAAACGAACGGCGGTCCTGCGACATGGCGCAACCTCTGCGGCGATGACTGTGGCCGCAAAGATTATCACGCCCGTTCCCGCCTCCCGGCTTGGCGCGTGACAGGCGCAGTCGGCGGGCGAGTCGCACGATTTTCCTACTCGTCAATCCAGCGAAGGCTCACTGCTGTCCGGAATAAATCCAGCCATGGGAGCGAGAAGCGTTGCGGGCCAACGGTTGGGGGTGTACACCCCCGAGCGCCAACTCAAAAACCGGGGCCCGCAACATGTTCAGCATAAGCCGATTCCATGCACTGACGAAGCATCTCCCGCGTGGCGTGTTTGATCGCGCCGTCGAGCGGTGCGAGGCCGACAAGTACAGCAAGGGATTTGGTCGCTGGCAGCAGTTGCTGGCGATGGTCTACGCACAGCTTTCCGGTGCCGATAGCCTGCGCACGGTGGAGGTCGGGTTCAACGCACAAACCGAGTACCACTACCATCTG
>NZ_FOSR01000011.1 GCF_900114325.1 Rhodanobacter glycinis | reverse complement strand
CGGTGCTGCTGAAGAAGTTCGAGGCGGCCATGCGCGGCCACCTGCCGGCGCATCAGGTCCAGGCCATCCTGGCGGCCACCGCCGATCCAGCCAAGCTGGATGCCATGCCGATTCACCGCTTTCTCAAGCTCTTCACGGTTTGAAGATCAGGGTGAGCCAAGTATGAACGGAAGTTTTTGGGGTGCGTGCGCTTGTTTATTTTTTGATAAACTGCGGACGCCCCCCAAGGCGACTCATTAACAGGAAGATTGTTATTCGCCAATTTGGGTCGAATAGCTTTGCGAGATTTCTGCCGTTGCACGTGGCATAGCCGCAAAAACCAATAAACGAGGAGACACCTGATGAAACGTAAGGGCCTGTATTTTCTGATTGCTCTTGCTCTTGGCGGCGTGGGTGCCGTTCACGCGCAAGATACGGCCGCTGCGTCCGACAGTGCGGCCAGCACCATGGCGCCGAGCTACGACGGTCGCTGGTATATCGCACCGACGGTGGGTGGCTATTACAACGACACCGACCGCAACACCCATAGCCGCCAGTTCTATTATGGTCTGGGCGTGGGTCGTTTCATCTCGCCGAACACCTCGATCGATCTGTTCATCGATCGCACCAGCCGTAGTCGCGATGGTGGCGGCAAGTGGTCGAACAACAATTACGGTGTTGCCGCTCGTTACTATTTCGGTGAGTGGACGGCATGGCGCCCGTACCTGATGGCCGCCGTGATGGGCAGCAATCACCACAATGCGATGGACAAGGGCTGGGCTCCGGCCGCGCAGATCGGCGCGGGCCTGTCCAAGGCCATCACCGACAGCAGCGATTTCCGCGTGGAAGCCGGCTACCGCTACGACTGGGACGACAAGAGCCAGCCGAGCCAGAACGGCTATGGCGACTGGATCCTGGGCTTCAGCATCGTTTCGCGCTTCGGCGAACCTGCCGCTGCGCCGGCCCCGGTGGCCCCGCCGCCGCCGGCCGCGCCTGATTGCTCCACGCTGGATGGCGACCATGATGGCGTGAACAACTGCGACGACAAGTGCCCGAACACCCCGGCTGGCACGATCGTTGGCCCGGATGGCTGCCCGCAGAAGGTGGTGATCGACCTGCGCGGCGTGAACTTCAAGTTCGACCGCCCGAAGAAGGGTGAGACCGACATCAGCAAGTCGCTGGCCGAGCCGACCTCTGCCTCGCTGGCCACGCTGGACCAGGCCGTCGACACGCTGAACCGCTACCCGAACGTCAAGGTGATGGTGGCCGGTTACACCGACTCGAAGGGCACCGATGCCTACAACCAGAAGCTGTCGGAGCGTCGTGCGCAGATCGTGTACAACTACCTGACCTCGCATGGCATCGACGCCAGCCGCCTGGAAGGCCCGGTGGGTCATGGCGAGAGCGATCCCATCGGCGACAACAGCACCGATGCGGGCCGTGCGCAGAACCGCCGCACCGAACTGCAGGTTCAGCAGTAATCGGTTAAGCCGTAAGCAGTACGGAAAAACCCGGCCTTGTGCCGGGTTTTTCTTTTTTGCACGTCGAATTTCCCTGGCGTGAGCAGATGGTTGTCACCGTGTTTCGCGCTGACCAGCGCCGTGAGTCAATCTCGTCGATCACACCGGCGTGCCCGGGGCTGCCGCCGCTCCAGCCGTATGCCGCAAGCTCCGGCGGTTGTGCACTCGTCGTGGAAAGATTTTGAACACCCTTTAAGCTTGTCCGCATGACACCACCTTTTCGCCGTCGCCCCTCCGGGGCTGGAAAATTTCCCTTGACGGTTCCCCGCCATGGCCTGGCGCGGGTGCTCAGCAAGCTTGGCGTGTGTTCGCGTAGCCAGGCGGAGCGAGCCGTGCGCGAGGGTCGGGTGAGCGTGGATGACCGGATCGTGCTGGATCCCGAGCGCCCGGTGGATGCCGAACGCCAGCGGATTGCCTTGGACGGCGTGGTCGTGGGCGCGCGGGCCCGTGTCTACATTGCGCTGAACAAGCCGCGGGGCATCGTGACCAGTGCCAGTGACGAGCGGGGCCGCGCCACGGTCTACGATCTTCTGAAAGAAGCCGGCTTGCCGTGGCTGGGCCCGGTAGGGCGGCTGGATCGGGCCAGCGAGGGCCTGCTGTTGCTCAGCAACGACAGCGTCTGGGCGGCGGGTCTTACCGAGCCGCGTCACCACGTCGACAAGACCTATCACGTACAGATTGACTGCGTGCCTGACGCGGCTTTGCTGCAACGACTGGAAGCCGGCGTGATGGAGCAGGGCGAGCGGCTGGCGGCGAAGCAGGTCAGCCTGCTGCGGCATGGCGACAAGCATGCCTGGCTGGCCGTCGTGCTGGACGAAGGGCGCAACCGGCATATCCGGCGCCTGCTGGCGGCGCACGAGGTCGGGGTGTTGCGATTGATCCGGGTGAGCGTCGGGTCGCTGGCGCTGGGCGACTTGCCGAAAGGGCAGTGGCGCCACCTTGATGATGCGGAAGTGCAGGCCCTGGCCACCCGGTGACGCCGCGCAAGTGGCATCACCGGTAGCGTGGCCGGGCGATCAGATCACGCCGAGCTGTTTGCCCACCTTGGTGAAGGCGGCGATCGCGTGGTCGAGATGTTCACGCGTATGCGCGGCACTCATCTGGGTGCGGATGCGCGCCTGTCCCTGCGGGACCACGGGGTAGAAGAAGCCGGTGACGTAGATGCCTTCATCGAGCAGGGCAGTAGCCATCGCCTGGGCTTTCTTCGCGTCGTAGATCATCACCGGCACGATCGGGTGCACGCCGGGCTTGATGTCGAAGCCGGCCTTGGCCATCTGCTCGCGGAAATAGCGGGTGTTCTCCTGCACCTTCGTGCGCAGGTCGCCGGCGGTTTCCAGCATGTCGAAGACCTTGATCGCCGCCGCCACCACGTGCGGCGGCAGCGAGTTGGAGAACAGGTATGGGCGCGAGCGCTGGCGCAGCATTTCGACGATCTCGGTGCGGCCGGTGGTGAAACCGCCGAGCGCGCCGCCGAGCGCCTTGCCCAGCGTGCCGGTGAAGATGTCGATCTTGTCCATCACGCCGTTGACCTCGGCCGAGCCGCGGCCGGTGTCGCCGAGGAAGCCGGTGCAGTGGCATTCGTCGATGTGCACCAGCGCGTTGTACTTCGCCGCCAGCGCGGTGATCTGGTCCAGCTTGGCGATGAAGCCGTCCATCGAGAACGCGCCGTCGGTGCTGATCAGCTTGGTGCGGGCGCCGGCGGCATCGGCGGCCTGCAATTGCTTCTCCAGATCCGCCATGTCGCTGTTGGCGTAACGGAAGCGCTTGGCCTTGCACAGGCGAATGCCGTCGATGATCGAGGCGTGGTTCAGCGCGTCGGAAATCACCGCATCCTCTTCGCCCAGCAGCGGCTCGAACAGGCCGCCGTTGGCGTCGAAGCAGGCGGCGTAGAGGATGGTGTCGTCGGTGCCGAAGAAATGCGCGATCTTCGCTTCAAGCTGCTTGTGCAGGTCTTGCGTGCCGCAGATGAAGCGCACGCTGGCCATGCCGAAGCCGTGGGTGTCCAGCGCTTCCTTGGCGGCCTGGATAACGTCGGGGTGGTCGGCCAGTCCCAGGTAGTTGTTGGCGCAGAAGTTCAGCACCTTGCGGCCGCCTTCCAGTTCGATCTCGGCCGACTGCGGCGAGACGATCACGCGCTCGGCCTTGAACAGGCCCTGCTCGCGGATGGATTCGAGTTCGCTGGCGTAGCGCGCCTGGCCGGGGTAGCTCATGGTGGTGTTCCGCAGTGGGGAAATGCCTATTGTGGGCCTTTCGAGCGTTGCGGAAAACCATGGCCGGCGTTCCGAATCCGTGCAGCGCCTCCGCGTGCCCGTACCGGGAGTTTTTTGTACGCTGCGCATGGAAAAACCACGACGTACATATCCTTATACAACGGGGTGACAACGCACGGTGAGGAAGGTCTAATTTTGCTCGTCATCCCGGCCTTCGCCGGGATGACGAGCAAAAAGCCCGTTGATCAGACCTTCCCTGAACGGAGATGCCGAAGACTTTCAGTGCAGGCCGAAGTCGACGCGGGTGGTCTTGCCCTTGTCGGTGATGCCGCTGGCGTCGAGCTTGGGCGCCAGCACGAACACGCGCTCGTCGGCGATCTTGCCGTGCAGCCACGATCGCACCGCATCGGCGCGCCGTTCGGCCAGGTGGCGCAATGCATCGGCGTTCACCGGCATGTTGGTTTCCAGCAGCTTGTGCATGACCTCGGGAGGCTGCGACTTGGTGAGGCCGATCAGGTCGCGCGGCTTGGGGAATTTTGCATGCTTGTAGGCCTTCTTCAGGTACTTGTCGTAGGTGTCCGGAGCGAGCTTCGCGAGATTGACGTCGCGACCGGCTTCCTGCTGGACCAGCTCATCCACCATCACCTTGCGCAGCCCGTGTTCGTCGAATTTCGGATCGACGCGGCCGATGATGTCCAGCTTGAGCGAGGGTTTCTTCTGCAGGATTTTCACGATCTGCGCCAGCCGTGATTGCGCGCTGGCATCGAGCACGTCGGAGCCGGGCGCGAATTCCACGTAGCCAAGGTCCTGGCCGCCGCTCATCGCCGAGGACAGCAACCGGAACGGCGAGGTGACCGCGCGGCCGATCAGGTTGACGAAGGCGTGCCAGATCAGACTGCCCACGCTGAACTTCGGGTCGTCCAGCGAACCGGACACCGGCACGTGTACGTCGATCTGGCCCTGTGAGTTCTTCAGCAGCGCCACCGCCAGTTTCACCGGCAGGTGGCTGATGCCGGGGCCTTTGATGCGGTCGCCGAAGGTGAGCTGGTCGATGAAGATGTGGTTGTCGGCGGTGAGCTTGCCGTTGTCCAGCTGGTAGTGCACATCCATCGTCAGCCGGCCCTTGGTGATCGGGTAGCCGGTGTACTTGCCGGAATAGGGCGACAGATGGGTGAGTTCCACGCCGTCGGCCTTGCCCTTCACGTCGAGGAAGGCCACCGGTGCCAGCGGATTGATCGTGCCGGTGATGTCCACCGGCGCGTTGTCGTCGAGCTGGCCTTGCAGGTTCATGTCGGCCGGTGGGCCGCCCGCCGTGCCGAAGGCGCCGATCTTGCCGTCGAGCTGGGTGATGTTGGCGGTGTAATTCGGCTTGATGAAATTGTCGGTGTAGTTGAGGTGGCCGCGCGCGAGGGTGATCTGGCCGATCCGGATATCGGCGGCCGGCGCCGCCGTCGTGGCCGCGGTTGCCGGCGCGGCTTGTGGCTTCGCAGCGGGTGCCGCGGGTGCCTTCTGCACCTGGGTGACCGAAACCGGTGCCGATGCCGGGTTGGCCACCACGTCCTGCAGGTTCAGCCGTCCGTTCGTATTGACGATGACGCGGGCGTAGAAGCCGCTGAGCGCCAGCCCGGCCACCGTTACGTGCGGAATGTCCTCGCCCAGGCGCACGTTGAGGCCGCTGGCGTTGAGCGAATGCCAACGCAGGAAATCGTCGCCGCTGAGCTTGTCCTGCACCCGCACGCGGCCCAGGGTGACGCGACCGTGCCAGTCGATCAGCGCCTGCGGCTGGTGCTCGCGGTAGCGCAGCCGGCCATCGGCGCTCAGCAGCGCGCTGGTGAGATTCACGTTGAGCGGTACGGTAACGAGTGATTGCAGTGAGGCCACGTCGAGGCGGGTGGTATGCACACGCAACTCGGCATCCAGCGGTTGCGGCCGCACGCGACCGTCGACGCGGAAGCTGCCGCGACCTATCCCGCCGGCGAGGTTGAGCTGAAGCGCCTTGTGCAGGTTGTCCGAGACATGGTCGACGCTGAGCTTGTCGAGCTTGACCGCGACACGTCCGCGTCGGCCCTTGATGCGCGGATCGGTAAGCGTCAGCGCGCTGGTGTCCACGCCGATGTGCGCGATGCTCCAGTGCCAGGACGGTGCGGGTGCCGACTTGTGCGAAGTCGATGCTGGCGTCGACCTGACCAGATGACTGAGGTCGATGCCGCCGTTATGCAACCGTCGTGCCTCCACCTGCAGGCCATGCACGGTGACGCGGTCGAGCTGCGCCGTGCTGCTGGCCAGGTCCAGGTGCCGGATGCCGGCTTGCAACGACTTCCATGCCAGCGGCGTGCGGCCATGCCGGCTGAGCGCGAGGTCGTTGATCGTCACGATGGCGGGTTGCAACACGAGGTTGAATGCTTTGCGCCAGTCCGCCTGCAACTGGCCGTCGGCGTCCAGCGTGCCCTTGGTCAGTTCGGCGTTCAACAGCGGTGGTGCCAGCGACAGCAGCGGTGCCAGCGCCACGCCCTTGAGATCAATCTTGCCGGCATATCGGCTGCTCGCCAGGTCCAGCTTGCCATCGAGGCCGATGCTGCCACCGTTGAGCCGGGCGGCGAGGTTGATCACGGCTGGCGGCGCAGCCAGCAGGGACAGGTTGTGCAACGTGCCGTTGATGGATTGCAGCGACAGCGTGGCCGGCTTGCGACCGGTGGCGTCGGTGTAATCGAAGCGGTCATTCTGCAACGCAAGTGCGGCGATGCGCAGGTCGGTGGCGGTTGCTGGCTCGGTTGTGGTCGACTTGCCCGCCGTGCTGCCGGCGCCGGTCAGCGCATCGAAGTTGCTGCGACCGCCGGGCTTGCGCGTGTAATGCAGCACCAGCTGGCTCAGCTGCAGCGCACCGAGGTGATAACGCGACAGCAGCGGCTCCACGTCGTCCAGCACCGCGCTGGCGTGGCCGAGCGCGAGGATCGGCGAACCGTCATGGTTGGTCAGCACAAAGTCGTCCAGTGTCAGCTGTCCGCCCAGTCGCACTTGCGGCCCGGACTTGGCCTGCACGAAATGCAGTTCCAACTGGCCGGACAGCTGCCCGCTCGGGATCACCACTGGCAGCGACGCCGGCACGTAGCCGAGATAGCGGGGCAGGTCGAGATGATCCAGCGTGAAGCTGATCACCGACTCGCGGCTGTCCGCGAACGGCTTGGTCTGGCCGTCGATGCGCAACGGACTGCCGTCCACGGTCATCGCCAGCAAGGGCTTCACGAACACGTTCGTGTCGTGCGGCAGGTTGGTGATGAACGGGATGCCCAGTTCGAGATGATCGATCTGGTGGCTGGCATGCGTCACCGCATCGTCGAACACGATGTCGCCGTCGTGCACGCTGATGTTGGACAGCGCGAAGCGCGCCGGTTTGCTGTCGGGTTTCGCGGGCGAGCCGGTGAATTTCCCGATCAGGTCGGAGAAATTGAACTGCTGCGGCGCGGTGCGCGCGAGATGCAATTGCGGATGCTGCAGCGAGAGCTCGTCCAGCACCGGCGCCATGCGGAATAGCGAAGTCCATGACGCGTTGACCACCAGCTGATCGACGTCGACAAACGGCGAGTGGCCGTCGCGGTCGGCGACGTGCAGCTTGTCCAGTTCCAGCCGCAAGGTGAACGGGTTGAGGTGCACGGCGGCCACGCTGACCGGGCGGTCGAGCAGGGCGGTGAGCCGCGTCTGCAACTGGCTCTTGATGATCGGCGGTGCGGCGAAGAAGCCAAGCAGGCCGAACACGACCAGCACGAGGGCGACGATCAGTGTGGCTCGGCGCAGGCGGTGCGAACGATACAGTTGCCGCGCACTGGCGCGCGCCGCTGCCAGACGGGAGCCTTCCGATGGGTGCGGGTCGTTCATGCGGCGGTATCCGTGAGCGTCGTGAACCGGCACGCATCGCCGGTGCCTCCCCCTGTCCGGCAGCCATGCCGGACAGGGGAAGTTTACGCAGATACCGCGATCAGGTGTCGCGGCGCCGGGACGCGGTAGGCCGTCTTGTTGCCATGCAGGTATCGCGGAGAGTCAAGTCCATCCCGTTGAAGGTAGTGCCCTGAACTCGACGACGAGGTCATGCCTGCTTGCGCAAGCATGACTTTGCGGCAGTTGGCCCGACTCCGATGCACCACTGCTGAAGGAGAGCGGTGATGCTTTTCCGTACCGAAGGGGGCCACGCGTCACGGTGATGGTGTGGGCATTGCGGCAGGTGCGGCAGAATCGGCGGCGGGTTTGGAGACGGTGTCGTACTGTTTCACCAGCGCCTGGAAGCGTGGTTGGCCGTGTAGCGGCACATATACGGGATTGATGCTGAGATCGTTGCAGCCGATCGGCGCGCTGGCGCAGTTCTTCGGCAACTGTTCCAGCACGCTGGCATTCTGGCTCAGCGCCAGTTCGAGCTGCATCACGTCGCCCAAGGAGCCGGGATCGAGATCGGTGCGCCGGCGCAGCGAATCCACCGCGGCCAGCGCCTGCGCGCGCAGCTTGGGTTCGAGCAGCGATTGATAGGTCAACTGGCCCGCGGCGACCAGCGCCTTGGCGAGTTCCGTCTTGGGCTGGACGAGGTCGAAGGCTTTCACCGCCTCGGCGTTGCGGTGCAGCAGCGAATAAATCAGCGCCAAGCCCATCGCGCTGTCCGCGCTGGTTGGGTCGAGCCGAATCAGCGCCCGCGCAGGGATGAGCGCCTGCGCGTACTCGCCCATGTCCAGTTCAGCCACCGCGAGGTTGTTCTGCGCGGGGGCGCTGTCGGGATCGAGCTGCACCGCTTCCTGTTCCTGCGCCAGCGTTTGTTTCATTGGCAGCACATTGCCGTAATCCAGATGTGCGTTGGCATTGCTGGGATCGAGCGCCAGCGCGCGCTGGAAATACGTTTCGGCCTCGGCCTTCTTGCCTTCCGTCGTATCCGCATTGCCGAGATACACCAGTGCCTCCACGTTGCGCGGGTCCGGCACCAGCGCCTTGTTCGCCTCCGCGCGTACCTTGGGCAGCTTGCTCGCCACGCTCACCATGGGTACCACGCGATCACCAGCGTCACGAAGAGTCCAGAGGTCATCGCAATGATCAGACAACGCACCGCCGTCTGCGACCAGCCGAAGCGCTCCGCCACGATATCGAGTATCGGAAGCAGGGCGAAGGACACGGCGACATAGCCCAGTGTCCATTGCACCAGCTTGTGCGCTTTCAGGCGCGAACAATTCCGCCGCCGCCCCACCCCCTGTACGTCAGAGCTGCGACTATAACGAGCCCAAAGCGTGAAGTAGCCCCGGCACGGTCGAGTCGCTACATCAATACCAGGAACACACCACCTTGCCGCACTGGCCGGCGTCCATCAGGTCGAAACCCTTCTGGAAGTCGTCGATGTGGATCTGGTGGGTCAGTGCCTTCTGCAGCGGGAAGCCGGTCAGCACCATCTGGGTCATCTTGTACCAGGTCTCGTACATCTTGCGGCCGTAGATGCCTTGCAGGGTGAGGCCCTTGAAGATCACCCGGTCCCAGTCGATGCCGGCGCCCTTGGGCTGGATGCCGAGCATGGCCACCTTGCCGCCGTGGTACATGCAGTCGAGCATGTCGTTGAAGGCACGCGGGTTGCCGCTCATTTCCAGGCCGACGTCGAAGCCTTCCATGTGCAGGTCCTTCATGACGTCCTTGAGCGAGGCGTTGGCCACGTTGACCACCCGCGTGGCACCCATCTCGGCGGCCAGCTTCAGGCGGTAGTCGTTGACGTCGGTGACCACCACGTTGCGGGCGCCGACGTGCTTGGCGATGCCGGCGGCAATGATGCCGATCGGGCCGGCGCCGGTAATCAGCACGTCCTCCCCGATCAGGTTGAACTCCAGCGCACAATGCGCGGCGTTGCCGTAGGGGTCAAAGAAGGCCGCCAGCTCGGACGGGATCTGGTCCGGGATCGGCCACAGGTTCGAGGCCGGCATGGTCATGTACTCGGCGAACGCGCCGTTGCGGTTCACGCCGATGCCGACGGTGTTCGGGCACAGGTGCTGACGACCGGCACGGCAGTTGCGGCAATGTCCGCAAACGATGTGGCCTTCGGCCGAAACGCGGTCGCCGATGGCGTAGCCGGTTACGCCGGGGCCGATCTCGACGATGCGACCGACGAATTCATGGCCGATGGTGAGGCCTGGCTTGATGACGCGCTGGCTCCACTCGTCCCACTTGTAGATGTGCAGATCGGTACCGCAAATGGCGGTCTTCTCGATCTTGATCAGCACCTCGTTCGGGCCGACCTGAGGCATCGGCACCTCTTCCATCCAGATGCCCTGCTCGGGCTTGCGCTTGACCAGGGCTTTCATCATCTGCGACATGGGAATTCCATCGGCTGGCCCGCGTGGCGGGCGGGGAAACGCCGATTATAGAACGCCGCGTGGGCAGGCTGGTGGTGCCGTCAGTGGATCAGGCTTTGCGGAAGGTGGTAGCTCAATGCGAACACGACGCTGATTCCGATGCAGACAGCGAACCAGAAGCCGTGGTTGTTCTTGTTCCAGATTGGCGTGCTCATCATGGTGGATCCCCCTTGCTACCGCTACCGCGGTATCACGGAGAATGAAGCAACACTTGGGCCGAGTGGCGGCCTGGTCCGCGCTCTTGTCACCAAAATGTGATCTCACTCCAGTTATGGGGCGACTTTGTCGGCAGATGCGTGAACTGGGCAGGGTCGAATGCCCCGCATCGGGTCGCGGGCAGCGTCTGTCACATTTCCGACACACGGTGCGACTGACGTGGAACGGCAGTTCCCGCCGCTACAATGCATCGATGTCTGTCGATCTGCGTCCGCTTGCCGTTTTCCTGATGGGTCCCACTGCGTCGGGCAAGACCGCACTGGCTTGCGCCTTGCGCGAGCACTTCCCGCTGGATCTGGTCAGCGTCGATTCTGCGCTGGTCTACCGGGGTATGGACGTTGGCACGGCCAAGCCGGACGCGGCCACGCTGGCGCGCCATCCGCATGCACTGGTGGATATCCGCGACCCGGGCCAGCCGTATTCGGCGGCCGATTTTCGTGACGACGCATTGGGGGCCATGCAGCGTATCGGCGAGGCGGGCAGGGTCCCGTTGCTGGTAGGCGGCACCGGGCTGTATTTCCGCGCCTTGCAGCGGGGTTTGTCGAATCTGCCGCCGGCCGACGCCGGGTTGCGTGGGCGGCTGGCGGCGCAAGCGGCGGAGATCGGGTGGGATGCGATGCACCGGCGGCTGGCGGAACTGGACCCCCCTGCGGCGCAACGCATTCGTCCCGGCGACCAGCAACGCCTGCAGCGAGCGCTGGAGGTGATCGAGCTCACCGGATTGCCGTTGAGCGAACAGCAGTCGGGTGGCAGCGGCGAGCCGTTTCCCTGGCGGGTACTCAAACTGGCCCTGCTGCCGGCCGATCGCACCAGCTTGCACGCGCGTATCGAGGCCCGTTTCGACACCATGCTGGCGGACGGCTTGCTCGACGAAGTGGCTGCGCTGCGTCACCGCGGTGACCTGCATCCCGACCTGCCGGCCATTCGTGCGGTCGGCTACCGCCAGGCCTGGGAGTATCTGGAGGGGCGTTGCGATCGTGCCCAGATGCGTGACCGCGGCATCTTCGCCACCCGGCAACTGGCGAAACGGCAGATCACCTGGTTGCGCAGCGAACTGGATGCCCGCGTGCTGGACCCGGACGCCGGTGATCCGGAACGGTACGCCAGCGACGCGCTACGGCTGTTTTTCGGCGAGATCTGACGGGCCTGTCGGGTGTTCGACGGATCTGTGCGCCAGCGCATAATGGCTTTCTTACATACGCGATTTAAAAACGGTTAACATTCCTCCAAAGAGCTGAAGAAAGAGTTGGGCCGGGACGTGCTGCGTCTTTTTTCCGGCCCGTCCGCCGCAGGGGAGAACAAGAAATGTCCAAAGGGCAGTCATTGCAAGATCCGTTTCTCAACGCGCTGCGCCGCGAACGCGTACCGGTGGCCATTTACCTGGTCAATGGCATCAAGTTGCAGGGGACCGTCGAGTCGTTCGACCAGTTCGTGGTGCTGTTGCGCAACCAGGTGAGCCAGATGGTCTACAAGCACGCCATCTCCACCGTGGTGCCAAGCCGCAACGTGCGTGTCGGCAATGGCCACGATGGCCATGAAAGCGGTGGCGAAGGTTCACCCGAAAGCAGCGGGGCGGACGACTGAGCGTTATCATCCGTCGGTACGATTGCCAAGGTTGATCCGCTCTGTTCGATAGACAAAAGAAAGGCGAACGCGCCGTCCTCGTCCTGCCGCATGCCCGCGGAGGGGGCGACGCCGCGCGTCGTGCCGCCGAATTCACCGAACTGGCGAAGTCCGCCGGTGCCGAGGTGCTGGGCAGCCTGGCGGCCCGCGTCGATGTTCCGAATCCGCGTTACTACATCGGCAGCGGCAAGGTCGACGAAGTGGCCGAGATGGCACGCGCGCTGGAGGCCGACCTGATCCTGGTGGACCACCTGCTCAGTCCGGTCCAGGAACGCAACCTGGAGAAACACCTCGGTGTACGCGTGGTCGACCGCGCCGGCCTGATTCTCGACATTTTCGCCCAGCGTGCCCGTTCGCACGAAGGCAAGCTGGAAGTGGAGCTGGCCCAGCTCAAGCACCTGGCTACCCGGCTGGTGCGTGGCTGGACCCATCTGGATGCCCAGCGCGGTGGCGCCATCGGCAACCGTGGTCCCGGCGAAACCCAGCTGGAAACCGACCGCCGCCTGCTCGGCGAGCGCGTGAAGATGCTCACCAAACGGCTGGAAAAGGTGCAGACCCAACGTGGCCAGCAGCGCCGTGCGCGCCTGCGCAACACGGTGCCGCGCATTGCGCTGGTGGGTTACACCAACGCCGGCAAATCCACCCTGTTCAATGCACTGACCACCGGTGGCGTCTACGCCGCCGACCAGTTGTTCGCCACGCTCGACCCGACCGTGCGCAAGCTCGACGACCTCGACTGCGGACCGGCCGTATTGGCCGATACCGTGGGTTTCGTGCGCGATCTTCCCCATGACCTGGTCGCCGCCTTTCGCGGCACCCTGGCCGAAGCCCGCGACGCCGACCTGCTGCTGCATGTCAGCGATGCCGCCGACGAGGAGCGCGATCGCATGCATCGGGTGGTGGATCAGGTGCTGGAGGAGATTGGCGCGGGTGACCTGCCGCAACTGCGGATCATGAACAAGATCGACATGATTCATGCCGACATTCCTGCCGACGAGGATCAAGAAGCGAGCATCCATGGCCGCATCCCGCAGGAAAGCGTGGCTTCGGCTGCGGCGGGGGCGGTGCAGCCGCGGATCGATCGGGACGGTGAGGGTCGACCCCGGACCGTATGGCTGTCGGCGGGCACCGGGCAGGGGCTGGACCTGCTGCGCCAGGCGCTGGGCGAGTTGCTGGGCGGTGACCGCATGCAGTCCAAGCTGCATTTGCCGCTGAGCGCCGGCCGATTGCACGCCAAGCTCAAGGCCGCCGGCGTCATCGCTGGGGAAGTCGTGGACGAACACGGCTGGCAATTGCGCATCGATGCGCCGCGCAGCGTGATCGCCTCGCTGGCGGGCGGTCGCGATGCCGACGCGTCTTCCTTGCGGGATCTGCTCGGCACGATCGAATAGACCGCCGATGCGGCAGCGGACCGGCCAGCTCTGGTAGAATGCGGATGTTTGTGCGCGACCCGGTGCGGGCACGTACTTGTCTCATCACGCGTCGCCACCATGTCCCTATTTGCTCACAGTATTTTCCGGCCGTTGCAGCCGGCCTCCCAGCGGCCCCAAGGAGACTGACCATGGCCTGGAACGAACCCGGCAACGGGCAGCGTGATCCGTGGAACAAGAACAACCGTCCCTCCGGCAACAAGCCGGGGCTGGATGCCACGCTGAAGAATCTGCGCAAGCACCTTGGCAAGTTCGGCAATGGTCCGGGGGGCATCCTCACCATCATCGCGGCACTGCTGCTGGCATGGCTGCTGCTCAGCAGCTATACGGTGATCGGTGCCAACCAGTCCGGCGTGGTGCTGCGTTTCGGCCACTATTCCCGCACGCTGGCGCCGGGCTTCCACCTCAAGTTGCCGCAGCCGATCGAGTCGGTCAGCAAGGTCGCCACCACCAACGTGCGCTCGGTTTCCGACCAGGTGCGCATGCTGACCAGCGACGAGAACATCGTTTCGGTCAACTTCAACGTGCAGTACCAGGTTTCGGACGCGCGCAAGTTCCTGTTCTCCACGCGTGATCCGGAAGACACCTTGCGCGAGGCCGCCGAGGCAGCAGTACGCGCGGTGGTCGGCTCACATTCGATGGACGACATCCTCACCGGTTCCGACGCCTCGACGGGTGCTGCTGCCGCGGCCGCCGCGACGGCAGGGGTAGCGGCCAGTGCCGCCACGGGCGTAGCTGCCGTGGCGGCCACGACAGTGGTCAAACCGGCTGTTCCGGCAGCGGCAAGCCCGTCGGGTGACACCTTGCAACAGCAGACCCGCGACATCCTCCAGCACACCCTGAATGGCTACGACATCGGCCTGCAGGTGACCGACGTGAGCTTCCAGAACGTGGCGCCGCCGCAGGAAGTGAAGGACGCCTTCGACGACGTGAACGCCGCGCGCGAAGACAAGCAGGGCACCGAGAACAAGGCTCGCGCCTACGCCAGCAAGGTGATTCCGCAGGCCCGTGGCGATGCTGCACGCATTCTCGCCGAAGCCGCCGGTTACAAGGCTTCACGCATTGCCCGCGCGCAGGGTGACACCGAGCAGTTCGACCTGATACTGGCGCAGTACAAGGCGGCGCCGGAAGTCACGCGTCGCCGGTTGTGGCTGGAAACGATGGAGAAGGTGCTGGCCAATGATCCCAAGGTGATCGACGGCTCGGGCGGTCGCAACATCATCAACCTGCCGTTTGGAAAGGCCCGTGCGTTGCCGAACTCCGGCCCGGATGCGGCGACCACCGGTGCGGTGGTGGCCCCGTCCAGCGCCTCCAGCGATGACGCCGGCAAGGAGAAACAGCCATGAAGATCGCCGCCGGAATTTTCGCCGTGGTGCTGGTGCTGCTCGGCTTCAACAGCATGTATGTAGTGAACGAGGGCGAGAGCGCGCTGGTGCTGCAGTTTGGCCGCATCGTGCGCAATGGCGACCAGCCGGGCCTGCACTTCAAGCTGCCGTTGTTGCAGCAGGTGGTGCATCTGGACAGCCGCATTCTCACCCTCGACGCGCAGCCGGAGCGCTACTTCACTTCCGAGAAGAAGAGCGTCAACGTCGACTTCTACGTGAAGTGGCGCATTGCCGACAACGCCACCTACTACCGTGCCACGGGCGGCAACGAATTGCAGGCCGTGCAGCGGCTTACCCCGATCGTCAAGGACGCGCTGCGGCATGAGTTCAATGCGCGCACGTTGCAGGAGCTGATCAGCGGCGGCCGCAAGGACATCACCGCCAGCGTGCGCAAGCAGACCGATGCGATCGCCCGCAAGAACCTGGGCATCGCCGTGGTCGACGTGCGCATCAAGCGCATCGACCTGCCGGACGAGGTGAGCGAGTCGGTCTACAAGCGCATGCGTGCCGAACGCCTGCAGTTGGCCAATGAACTGCGATCCACTGGCCAGCAGCTGGCCGAGACGATCCAGGCCGATGCCGACAAGCAGGGCCAGATCATCCGTGCCGATGCCGATCGCGATGCAGCCAAGATCCGTGGCGAGGGCGATGCGCAGGCCGCGGCCATTTACGCGCAGGCGTATGGCCAGGATCCGGAGTTCTTCGCTTTCTACCGCAGCCTGCAGGCGTACAAAAAGGCATTTGCCGATGGCAAGGGCGTGTTGATCCTCAAGCCGGATTCCGAATTCTTGCGTTACTTCAGCAATCCCGCTCCGGCCAGGCACTGAGCACCAGGCCATGTCGCACACCCTGCTTGCCGCGTTCTGTCTGGTATTGGTGATCGAAGGCCTGGTGTTGTTTGCGGCGCCGCGTGGCTGGCAGGCCATGGTGCGCGAGGCGCTGAAGCTGGACCCGCGCACGCTGCGCGTGTTCGGTGCGGTGGCGATGGTCGCCGGTTTGCTGGTGTTGCGGCTGGTGCATTGAAATTTGCGGCGGGGCACGATCCCGCCGAACCTCTTTCCGCGCCCCCCGATGGGGCGCATTGATGAGCGAGAGCAGCTATGGGCAAGTCAGTCGTCATTCTCGGTGCCCAGTGGGGCGACGAAGGCAAGGGCAAGATCGTCGACCTGTTGACCGAGCGGGTCAGCGCGGTGGCACGCTTCCAGGGCGGTCACAACGCCGGCCACACGCTGGTGATCAAGGGCAAGAAGACCGTGCTGCACCTGATTCCATCAGGCATCCTGCGTGACGATGCGCTGTGCCTGATCGGCAACGGCGTGGTGCTCTCGCCCGAGGCGTTGATCAACGAGATTGCCGAGCTGGAAGCCAATGGCGTCGACGTGCGTTCGCGCGTCAAGATCAGCCCGGCCACGCCGCTGATCATGCCGTACCACATTGCCGTGGACAAAGCGCGCGAGATCGCGGCCGGCGGCAAGGCCATCGGCACCACCGGCCGCGGCATCGGCCCGGCCTACGAAGACAAGGTCGCCCGCCGTTCCATCCGCGTCGCCGACCTGATGTATCCGCATGAGCTGCCGGAGAAGATCAAGGCGGCGGTGGAGTACTACAACTTCATCCTGACCCAGTGGCTGAAGGCCGAGCCGGTGGATTACGACACCGTGCTGAAGGATGCGCTGGCCTGGGGCGAATACATCAAGCCGCTGGTGGACGACGTCGCCACCATCCTGCACGACGTGCGCAGGGATGGCGGCAACATCCTGTACGAAGGTGCGCAGGGCGCGCTGCTCGACATCGACCACGGCACCTATCCGTATGTCACCTCGTCCAACACCACCGTGGGCGGCGCGCTGGCCGGCACCGGCGTGGGCGCACACGACATCGACTACGTGCTGGGCATCTGCAAGGCCTACGCCACCCGCGTCGGCAGCGGTCCGTTCCCGACCGAGCTGAACGACGAGATGGGCGAACTGCTGCGCAAGAAGGGCAACGAGTTCGGTGCCAGCACTGGCCGTCCGCGCCGCTGCGGCTGGATCGACCTGGTCGCGCTGAAGCGTGCGGTGCAGATCAACGGCATCAACGGCCTGGCGCTCACCAAGCTGGACGTGCTCGACGGCCTGCCCAGCATCAAGGTTTGTATCGCCTACGAATACCGCGGCAAGCGCCGCGAGCTGGCGCCGCTGGATGCGGACGGCTGGGACGAGTGCAAGCCGGTCTACCTGGAGTTCCCGGGCTGGGAAGAGTCCACCGCCGGCATCCGCGACTGGAACAAGCTGCCCGCTGCCGCCCGCGCCTACCTGCGTGCAGTCGAGGAGTTGTCCGGTTGCCGCCTGGCCATCGTCGCCACCGGCGCCGACCGCGACGACACCATCTGCCTGGACGATCCGTTCGCCTGATTGGTGCGTGTGTTCGTTGCTGCGAAAAGGCCCCGTTCGGGGCCTTTTCCATTTTGGCCAGGGCTTGTCGTGCCTGCCCGTTTCCGCACGGGTCCTGATCCGCTGCAAACCAAGCCGTGCAGGCATGACTTCCGGCGGTGTCTGGGTGGCTCCCTTGTCGCCACCATGTGTGCTGGAGCTGTGCGGGACATCCGCATCCACATGTTCGTTATTTGCCCGGTGCGGCTGCCAGCCGTAGATCGGGTCGTTGCTTGACACAAGGAGAAGTCGTATATGCGCAAGTCTTTGGTTTCCGCGATCGCGTTGGCGCTCGCCCTTTCCGCAGGTGGCCTGATGGCGGCACCGGCGCATGCGGTCGCCGATGGCGCCTCGCTGACGACCACCCAGCTTCCGCGCACCGTGCGACCCACGCACTATGATGTGGCCATCGTGCCGCATGCCGACAAGCTGAGCTTCGACGGCAAAGTCACGGTGGACGTGCGGGTGCTGCAGCCCACCCGCAGCATCACGCTCAACGCGTTGAACATGACGTTCGCCTCGGCGCGGTTGACTCCGGCGCACGGCAAGGCGCTCGTCGCCAAGGTAAGTGTGGACGCGAAGCACCAGACGGCCACCTTCACCTTCGACAAGTCAGTGGCGCCTGGCAGCTACAAGCTGGCGATGGCCTACACCGGCAAGATCGAGACCCAGCCCAACGGGCTGTTCGCGATCGATTACGACACCAAGAGTGGCAAGAAGCGCGCGCTGTACACCCAGTTCGAGAATTCCGATGCGCGCCGCTTCATTCCTTCGTGGGACGAGCCGGCCTACAAGGCCACCTTCGACCTGACGGTGACCGTGCCCAGCGACGAGATGGCGGTCAGCAACATGCCGGTGGCGTCGAAGACCGAACTCGGCAACGGCATGGCGAAAGTGACCTTCCAGCCCACGCCGAAAATGTCCACCTACCTGCTGTTCTTCGGCGTGGGCGATTTCGATCGCGCCACCACCACCTCGGACGGCACCCAGATCGGCGTGATCATGCAGAAGGGCAAGAGCGCGCAGGCGGCATTTGCGCTGAAGTCGGCCAGTGAAGTCCTGCACGATTACAACGACTACTTTGGCGTGAAGTACCCGCTGCCCAAGCTGGACAACATCGCCGCGCCGGGCAGCAGCCAGTTCTTCTCGGCGATGGAGAACTGGGGCGCGATCTTCACCTTCGAGTACGCGATGCTGCTCGACCCGTCGTTCTCCACCCAGGGCGACAAGATGAACGTGTTCAACACCGAGGCGCACGAAATGGCGCACCAGTGGTTTGGCGACCTGGTGACCATGAACTGGTGGGACAACCTGTGGCTCAACGAGGGTTTTGCCTCGTGGATGGCCGAACGCGAGACCGAGTTGCGGCATCCGGAATGGAACACGGTGCTCGACACCGTGGGCACGCGCGAAGGCGCTATGTCGCGCGACGCGGTGGCCACCACCCATCCCATCGTGCAGAAGATCGACACCGTGGAGCAGGCCAGCCAGGCCTTCGACACCATCACCTATTCCAAGGGCGAGGCGGTGATCCGCATGCTCGAGGCCTACGTCGGCCCCGATGCGTGGCGCCAGGGCGTGCGCAATTACATCAAGGCGCACGCGTACGGCAATACCGTGTCCGACGACCTGTGGCATGCGATGGACGGCGTGGCTGGCGGCAAGCCGATCACCCAGGTGGCACACGATTTCACGCTGCAGCCCGGAGTCCCGCTGATCAAGGTGGACTCGGTCGTGTGCAGCGACGGAGCCACCACCGTGAAGCTGACCCAGGGTGAATTCACCAAGGATCGCCCGAACAAGAAGCCGCTGCACTGGCACGTGCCGGTGATTGCACAGGTGGTGGGCAGTGCCAAGGCCAGCACCCTGGTGGATGGCCACGTCACCATGAAACTGCCGGGTTGCGGCCCGGTGCTGGTCAATGCGGGGCAGAGCGGCTACTACCGCACCCTGTATGCGCCGGCACAGCTTGCCAAGCTCAAGGGCGACTTCAACAAGCTGGCTCCGATCGACCAGCTCGGCTTGATGAGCGATGCCTGGGCCGAAGGCATGGCCGGCCTGGAGCCGGTGTCCGACTTCCTCGACATGGCCAAAGCCATACCGGCGGATGCCAACCCGACCATCTGGTCGGAAGTGGCCGGCAGCCTGACCGCGCTGGACAGCTATTACCGCGGCGACAAGGCCCGTCAGACCCGCTTTCGCGCCTATGCGGTCAAGCAACTCAAGCCGGTGTTCGCACGGGTGGGCTGGGATGCGAAGCCTGGCGAAAGCACTTCCACCACCTTGCTGCGCACACAGCTGATCGGCGCGCTGGCCGAACTGGGCGACCAGGACATGCTCAACGAGGTTCGTCGTCGCTACGCCGAGCAGGCCAGCAACCCCAAGGCGTTGCCGGCGGCCTTGCGCAAGACCGTCTACGCGATCGTGGCGGTGAACGCCGACGCAGCCACCTGGGACAAGTTGCACGCTCAGGCGAAGGCCGAGACCACGCCGCTGATCAAGGATCGCCTGTATGGCCTGCTTTCCATCGCCAAGGACAAGGCGCTGGGCAAGCGCGCGCTGGCGCTGGCGCTGACCGCCGAACCCGGTGCCACCAACAGCGCCGGGATGATCCGCGGAGTGGGCTGGCGCCATCCGGAACTGGCCTACGACTTCGCCATGGCGCACCGCGCGCAGGTGGACAAGCTGGTTGATTCCACGTCCAGCACCCGCTTCTATCCGGCGCTGGGTGGCAGCTCGTTCGACCCGGCGATGATCGGCAAGATCAAGGCCTACGAGGCCACCATCGCACCGACCGCGCGTCGCCCGGCGGAAACCGTCATCGCCAACATCAAGTACCGCACGATGATCCGCAACCAGCGCCTGCCGGCGGTGGATGCGTGGCTGGAAAAGAACGGCGGCTGAGTCGGCGTGAAGCACTGACAGAAAGGCCCCGCCAAGCGGGGCCTTTCTTCATCTGTACCGAGGCGTGGATCAGGCCTCGGCTTCTTCCTTGTAGGCATCCACCGGGATGCAGGCGCACATGATGTTCTTGTCGCCGTAGACGTTGTCCACGCGGGCCACCGGCGGCCAGTACTTCTGCTGCCGCAAGGTGGCGAGCGGGAAGGCGGCCAGTTCGCGCGGGTAGGCGTGCGTCCACTCGGTGCCGCTGACCATGGCGGCGGTGTGCGGCGCGTGGTGCAGCGGGTTGTCTTCGCGGTCCAGCTTGCCTTCCTCCACCGCACGGATTTCGTCGCGAATCTGGATCATCGCGTCGATGAAGCGATCCAGTTCGAACTGCGACTCGCTTTCGGTCGGTTCCACCATCAGCGTGCCGGCGACCGGGAAGCTGAGCGTGGGCGCGTGGAAGCCGAAGTCGATCAGGCGCTTGGCCACGTCCTCGGCGCTGATGCCGGTGCTGTCCTTCAGCGGGCGCAGGTCGAGGATGCACTCATGCGCCACCAGCCCGTTACGGCCGGTGTACAGGGTGGGATAGTGCGGTGCCAGTCGCTTGGCCACGTAGTTGGCGTTGAGCAAGGCCACCTGGGTGGCTTTGCGCAGGCCTTGCTGGCCCATCAGGGTGATGTACATCCAGCTGATCGGCAGGATCGATGCGCTGCCAAACGTGGCGGCGCTGACCATCGCGCCGTTGCCGGTGCCCTGCGTGCGGATGCCGTCGTTGCCGAGCGCGCCCGGCAGGAACGGCGCCAGGTGCGAACGCACCGCGCACGGGCCCACGCCCGGGCCGCCGCCGCCATGCGGGATGCAGAAGGTCTTGTGCAGGTTGAGGTGGCTGACGTCCGAGCCCCACTTGCCGGGCTTGGCCACGCCGACCAGCGCGTTCATGTTGGCGCCGTCGGTGTACACCTGCCCGCCGTGCTGGTGGACGATGTCGCAGATGGCGACCACGTCTTCCTCGAACACGCCGTGGGTGGACGGATAGGTGAGCATGATCGCGGCAAGGTTGGCCGAGTGCTTTTCGGCCTGCGCGCGGATGTCTGCCAGGTCCACGTTGCCGTTCGCGTCGCACTTGGTGACCACCACCTTCATGCCGCACAGGTGGGCGGACGCCGGGTTGGTGCCGTGGGCGGATTCCGGGATCAGGCAGATGTCGCGATGACCTTCGCCGCGCGACTGGTGATACGCACGAATCGCCAGCAGGCCCGCGTATTCGCCCTGCGCGCCGGAGTTCGGCTGCAGGCTCACCGCGTCGTAGCCGGTGATCTCCACCAGTTGCGCTTCCAGCCCGGCGATCAGTTCCTGGTAGCCATGGGTCTGCGCGGCCGGTGCGAACGGATGGATGTTGGCGAATTCCGGCCAGGTGACCGGGATCATCTCGGCGGTGGCGTTGAGCTTCATCGTGCACGAGCCCAGCGGGATCATCGTGCGGTCCATCGCCAGGTCCTTGTCGGCCAGCGCACGCAGGTAGCGCAGCAGTTCGTGCTCGCTGTGGTGCGTGTTGAACACCGGATGGGTGAGGAACGGCGAAGTGCGCTGCAGTGCCGGCGGGATCAGCGACGGCGCGCTGGTGTCCAGGTCGTCGATGCTGGGGAGCTTGGCGTCGTCGCCGCCGAAGATGCGCCACAGCAGCTCGATGTCGGCGCGGGTGGTGGTCTCGTCCAGCGAGATGCACAGGTATTCGCCCCACGCCTTGCGCAGGTTGGCGCCCAGCGCCACCGCGCGGGCGGCGATGGCGTCGGTGCGATCGCCGGTCTTCAGGCTGATCGTGTCGAATGCGGTTTCATGGTGGCTGGCGGTGAAGCCGAGCTGCTGCAGGCCAGCCTTGAGGATGGCAGTGAGTCGCGCCACGCGCGAGGCGATGCGCGTCAGGCCCTGCGGGCCGTGGTAGACGGCGTACATCGAGGCCATCACGGCCAGCAGCACTTGGGCGGTGCAGATGTTGCTGGTGGCTTTCTCGCGGCGGATGTGCTGCTCGCGCGTCTGCAGGGTGAGGCGGTAGGCCTTGTTGCCCTCGGCGTCGATGGAGACGCCGATCAGGCGGCCCGGCATCGAGCGCTTGTAGGCATCGCGGCAGGCCATGAAGGCGGCATGCGGGCCGCCGAAGCCGAACGGCACGCCGAAACGCTGCGTATTGCCGATCACGATGTCCGCACCCATCTCGCCTGGCGACTTGAGCAGGGTCAGCGCCAGCAGGTCGCTGGCGAAGATGGCCAGCGCGTTCCTGGCGTGGATCTTGGCGACTTCGTCGCTCCAGTCCATCAGCCAGCCGCTGCTGGCCGGGTACTGGATCAATGCCGCGAAATAGTCGTCCGCGGCGATCGCGGCGTCCCATTCCTCGGCCGAGTTGGCCAGCTTGACCGTCAGGCCCAGCGGCTCGGCGCGCGTGCGCATGACCTCGATGGTTTGCGGATGCGCATCGCCGGACACCACGACCACGTTGCCCCTGGCCTTGGCCGAACGCTTGGCCAGGGTCATCGCCTCGGCGGCCGCGGTGGCTTCGTCCAGCAGCGAGGCGCTGGCGATCTCCATGCCGGTGAGGTCGGCGCACATGGTCTGGAAGTTGATCAGCGCTTCCATGCGGCCCTGCGAGATTTCCGCCTGGTACGGCGTGTAGGCCGTGTACCACGCCGGGTTTTCCAGGATGTTGCGCAGGATGACGTTCGGTGTGTGGGTGCCGTAATAGCCTTGGCCGATGAAGCTCTTGAACACCTGGTTCTTGTCCGCGATGGCGCGGATCTTGGCCAGTGCGTCCACTTCGGTCATGGCCGGCGCCAAGGCCAGCGGTGCGGGCGATTTGATCTTGCCGGGCACGATGGCGTCGGTCAGCGCTTCCAGCGAATCATGGCCGACGATGTGCAGCATCCGGGCGATCTCGGCATCGTCGGGGCCGATGTGGCGATCGATGAACGCGCCGTGGTTTTCCAGGTCGCGCAGCGAGGGGGGAGAGGTCTTCTGGCTCATGGCAAAGGGCATCCGAAAGCACGTGCATGCCGCACGCTAGGCGCCCCTCTGTCCTTTTGCCTGAGAGTTTGGAGGCGTGGATCGGTGTGACTGACCCATGCCTCGTGCACCTTCGGCGCCGGATTCAACCGGTCTCTCCAGAGTGTTTACGCGTGGTGGTGTGGGGCCTGAGCGATTACGGGCGTTACGTCTTCGGCAGCGTACGCGCCCCTCCGGGCTCGCGCGCTTCTCCCACCATGCATCTACCGGATTGATTATACAGGGGCACAGGCCGTGTTGCCGCCTGTCTGGACGTGCGCCGAAATGAGGGGCATCGGGCGCCCGGGCGGCCGTTGCGCCGCGCTATCCCTGGTGGCAGCCGTGATGAAGCCAGGCCAGGTTGAAGCGGGCGAAGCTGAGGTTGCCGGCACCGTCCTCATAGAAGATGCCGAAGCTGCCATCGGGCAACCGCGTCATGACCGAATACATGGCGTCACCGGCATCGAGTACGCGCCCGGCATCCCAGGTCCGGCCGTCGTTGCAGGACAGGCGCAGCGTGAGTCGGCGCCGCTCGTGCGGGTCGGCCGTATTGCTGAACAGCAGCCAGTGGGCCTTGGCCTGGCCGGGCGCGGCCAGCGGCGCAACGCGAATGATGTCGCCGTTGTTGTGCGGGTCGGGAAGCTGGGGCTCGGGGGCGACCGGGCCGAAGTGGATGCCGCCGTCGTGCGAGCGGGCCAGCATGCGCGTATGCATGCGGGGATCGGACGAGCGCATGTTTTCCATCACCGTGCCGTCGGCCAGTTCCACCGCCTTGCTCTCATCGAGGTTGTCGCCGATCGGCACTCCGGTTTTCCAGCTGGTGCCATGGTCATCGCTGTAGATGTTGACGACGTGGTTGAGGTTGTTCGGGCCGCGGAAGACATAGGGCTGGATCAGTCGTCCTCTGGCGCCCTGGTCGTTGAACAACTGGAGGCCGTGGCCGGAGGTGGCAAACATGCCTTTCCACGTGGGCGACTTGATGGTTGCGGTCAGGTCGCGCGGGCCCTGCCAACTGGCGCCGTTGTCGTCCGACCACACGTAGCGTGGATGCAGCGTGGTGCTGCTGTCGGTGGTATTGCCCGGCTGCGACGTGGCAAAGCCGATGCCGCGCGGAGCGTAGGCGTAGAAGAGGAAGATGCGGCCGGTGTCACGATCGACCAGCAGGCTGCTGTCGCCCGCGCCGATCCCGTCGCCGTAGTGGACCACGCGTTGCGGTGCGCTCCAGCTGCGGCCCATGTCGCGGCTGCGGCGCAGCATGACGTCGATGTTGCCGGGCAGGTCGTGTGCCGCGTCGATACGCGCGTCGTAGCTGGCCAGCAGGGTGCCGTCTTTCGCCACGGCCAGTGCGGGAATGCGATACGTGTGCACGTCAAGATCGCCGGGCCTGGCCAGGGTGATTCGCTGGAACAGCGGGACGTGGGCTTGGCCCGGGGCCGGGGCCGCGGCCGCCTGCGAGGGTGCGGCAACAGCGATTATTCCGGCAATGGCCACGGTGGCGAGGCGACGGTACAGCGGTGCGGATGGCATGGGCGTGGCGGGATGCGGTGGCAGGCGACAGATTCTAGCGGCAGGGTTCGGGCATCATTCGCTGGCACGTTATGCTCGTGCGGATGGATTCCCCGACACGAGGTGCCAAGAAATGATCCGCATCGGTGAAATCGACCACGTGGTCCTGCGCGCCATCGATATCGAGGCCATGCAGCGTTTCTATTGCGATGTGCTCGGTTGTCATGAAGAGCGACGGCAGGACGAGATCGGCCTGGTGCAATTGCGTGCCGGCGCCTCGCTGATCGACCTGGTCAGCATCGACGGCAAGCTGGGTCGCGCCGGCGGTACGGCACCGGGCCGGGAAGGGCACAACATGGATCACCTGTGCCTGCGCGTGGAGGATTACGACGAGGCGGCGATCCTTGCCCACCTGAAAGCGCACGCGGTGCGCATCGGCGAGCTGGGCATGCGTTACGGCGCGCGCGGCGAGGGCCCGTCGATCTACCTGTACGACCCGCAGGGCAACATGGTGGAACTGAAGGGGCCGGCGGTCGCCTGAGGTGGCTGTTTTGCCCCGGAATGGGTGGCAAGTGCTCGACGTGCCACGCGGTCGCAACTGAGTGCAGGCCAACTGCCGGAAAAAACGAAGGCCGCCTTGCGGCGGCCTTCGTTTACAATTGGTGCCCAGAAGAGGACTCGAACCTCCACGGAGTTGCCCCCGCTAGCACCTGAAGCTAGTGCGTCTACCAATTCCGCCACCTGGGCAAGTGGTTCACGCCGCCCGTTTCCGGTCTGCGTGAGCCGCGTAGAGTAGGCACCTCCCCGGGGGTTGTCAACCATAATCTTCAAACAATTTTCCCGGACATCGCGTCACACTGCATGCGGTGCCCCCTACAAGGTAATCAAGTGACCAGAAAAACCAGGCAAGGCAGCAACGGAGACGGCGCGCCGCAGGCGCCCGCGGACAAGACCCCCGTGGCCAAGGCCAAGACATCCCGGGCCGCGTCCCCGAAGGCGTCGTCGCCCAAGCCGACGCCGCGTGCGCGCAAAGGTGGCAAGGGCCATGGCGGCAACGCCGGCTCGCGCGACCCGCACGCCGATCGCGAGGCGCAGCGTTACGAGCGGCCGATTCCCAGTCGCGAGGCGATCCTCGCCTTGCTTGAGGAACGCGGCGAATTGCTGTCCGAGGCGCGCATTGCCGAAGCGCTGGACTTGCACGACGCCTACGACGTGGGCGCGTTGCACAAGCGCCTGGCGGCGATGGTGCGCGATGGCCAGTTGTTGCTGGGCCGGCGTGGCGGCTATGCCCCGGCGCAGAAGCTCGACCTGATTCCCGGCGTGGTGCTGGCGAATGCCGAGGGCTACGGTTTCCTGCGCCCCGACGAGGGCGGCGAGGACCTCTACCTGTCACCGCAGCAGATGCGCACGGTGCTGCATGGCGATCGCGTGCTGGCCAGCGTGGTCGGCGTGGACCGGCGCGGTCGCCGGCAAGGCGCCATCGTCGAAGTGCTGCAGCGGCGCTCGCCGCGGCTGGTCGGCCGCGTGGTGATCGAGAACGGCGTGACCCTGGTGACGCCGGACGATCGCCGCCTGCACCAGGACGTGATGATTCCGCCCGACCAGACCCAGGGCGCACGTTCGGGCCAGATCGTGGTGGTGGAAATCACCGATCCGCCGTCGCCGCATCGTGGTCCGCTCGGTGCGATTCGCGCGGTGCTGGGTGAACGGTTGCAGCCGTCGCTGCTGGTGGAAATGGCGATTGCCAGCCACGACCTGCCGCACGAGTGGCCGGCGGAAGTGCTGCGCGACGCGGCGCAGGTGGAATCGCAGGTCACCGCCGCCGAGCGCGAGGGCCGCACGGATCTGCGCAAGCTGCCGCTGGTGACCATCGACGGCGCCGATGCGCGTGACTTCGACGACGCGGTGTATGCCGAGCCGAAGCGTGGCGGTGGCTGGCGGCTGATCGTGGCGATCGCCGACGTGTCGCATTACGTGCCGGTCGGCAGCGCGCTGGACAAGGAAGCGTTCGAACGCAGCACATCCACCTATTTCCCCGGTTTCGTGGTGCCGATGCTGCCCGAGACACTGTCCAACGGCATCTGTTCGCTCAACCCGAAGGTGGAGCGGCTGTGCATGGTTTGCGACATGCAGGTCGATGCCGAAGGCGCGGTGGTCAAGTCGAAGTTCTACGACGCGGTGATGCGTTCGCACGCACGCCTGACCTACGACAAGGTGTGGCAGGTGGTCGGCCTGAACGATGCCGATGCGCGCCACGAAGTGGCCGACGTGCTGCCGCAGCTGGAAAACCTGCACGCGCTGTACAAGGCGATGGCGGCGCAGCGCAAGCGCCGGGGCGCGATCGATTTTGAGACGCCGGAAGTGAAGTTCCGCCTTGATCAACGCGGTGAAGTGGAGGCGATGGGCGCCACCCAGCGCAATGACGCGCACAAGCTGATCGAGGAATGCATGATCGCCGCCAACGTGCAGGCGGCGCTGTTCCTGGAAAAGAAGAAGATCCCCGCGCTGTTCCGCGCGCATGAGCCGCCGCCGGCGGAAAAGTACGAAGACCTGCAGCAGTTCCTGCGCGAGTTCAAGTTGCGCATGCCGCCGGTGGACGAAGTCACGCCGGCCGATTTCTCCGACGTGCTGCGCATGGTGCAGGATCGTCCCGAGCGCGAGCTGATCCAGAGCGTGCTGTTGCGTGCGCAAAGCATGGCCGCCTACCAGCCAGACAACCGCGGCCACTTCGGTTTGGCGCTGTCGGCGTACGCGCATTTCACTTCGCCGATCCGCCGCTATCCAGACCTGTTGGTGCATCGCGCGCTGCGCTATGCGATCACCGGCGGCAAGCCGTCCGGTTACCAGTACACGCCGGCCGAAATGGCCGCGATGGCGGTGCATTGCTCGCAGCGCGAGCGCCGCGCCGAGGAAGCCGAGCGCGACGTGGACGAACGCTTCAAGTGCGCCTGGATGGCCAAGCACGTGGGCGAGGAGTTCGACGGCGTGGTCACCGGCGTCACCTCGTTCGGCCTGTTCGTGGAGCTGGAAGAATCGCGGGTGTCCGGCCTGGTGCACATCAGCCAGTTGAGCAACGACTACTACCACTTCGATCCGCAGCGACACTTGCTGAAGGGCGAGCGTACCGGCACCCAGTTCCGCCTGGGCGACCACGTGCGCGTGCAGGTGCTGCGCGCCAGCCTGGAGGATCGCAAGATCGATTTCCGGCTGGTGGCGCCGCGCTCGCATGCCAAGCCGCCGGCGAGCGGCGGCAAAGCCTACGACTACGCGGCGGCCGGCGAGCGTTACTCGTTGCCGAAGAAGCCTGCGGCGGCTGGAAAGGGGGCGGGCATGTTCGGCCGCGCGGCCAAGGCGATCGGTCGTGCCTTCGGTCGCAAGGATGACGCCGAGACCAGCGTGACCGTGCCGGCCCCACGCAAGGCTGCATCGGGTGATAATCCGCCGCGCGCATCCTCGCGTGGCAGCGAACGGCCGGCACGAGGCGCGGACGCGAAAGGCAACGCCGGCCGCACCGCACCGCGCAAGAGCGGTTCCGCCAAGCGTGCGCCCGCGTCAACCGCCGCACCCGCTGCGAAGAAACGCAGTGGGCGCAAACCGAACAAACCCAAAGGCAAGTCATGAGTGAAAGCTGGATCGTCGGGATCAACCCGGTCGAAGGTGCGCTGAGCAACGACGCGACGCGTGTGCGCGAAGTGCTGGTCGAGAACGGCCAGCGCAATCCGCGCGTGCACGAGCTGGCCGAACAGGCCAAGGCGCTGAACATCCCGGTGCATCATCGTCCGCGCGAGCAACTGGAAAAGCTGGCCGGTGCCGCACGGCACCAGGGTGTGGCGGCGTTGTACGAGGCGCCGCCGATGGGGCACGAGAATGATCTTGCGGCGCTGCTCGAACGCGATGGCAGCGCTACCCTGATTCTGGTGCTCGATGGCGTCACCGATCCACACAACCTGGGCGCCTGCCTGCGCAGTGCCGCGGCGGCCAAGGTCACCGCGGTGATCGTGCCGAAGGACCGCGCGGTGGGACTGACCCCGGTGGTGCGTCGGGCCTCGGCTGGTGGCGCGGATCGCGTGCCGTTGGTCGCGGTGACCAACCTCGCACGAACGTTGCGCGAGCTGAAGGAGGCCGGTGTGTGGATCACCGGTCTGGCCGGCGACACCGAGCAGTCGCTCTATGGTGTCGACCTGAAGGGACCGGTGGCGCTGGTGCTGGGCAGCGAAGGCGAGGGCATGCGCCGGTTGACCCGCGAGACCTGCGATTTCGTGGCAAAGATTCCCATGCCGGGTGCGATGGAAAGCCTCAATGTTTCCGTCGCGACGGGTGTCGTGTTGTTCGAGGCCTTGCGTCAGCGGAGTGCGGTGCGATGACTTTCTTCTGGTACGACTGGGCCGGTTACATCGGCGTGCTGCTGGTGTTGCTGGCATTCCTTCTGATGCAAGCCCACAAGTTGCATGGCAACGGACTGACGTACCAGCTGATGAACATCTTCGGCGCGGTGGGGGTGATGCTGTCGCTGCTGTTCGGCGGCTTCAACTGGTCGGCCTTTCTGATGCAGGTGGCGTGGCTGCTTATCGGCATCTTCGGCGTCGCGCGCAGTGTGCAGGTGCGTCGCATGGAGCGCGAGCGGCTGCCGTAGTCACATGCGGCAGGCTCATGCGTGCCATGTGCTTCGAGTGGCGGGACGACCCGCCACTTTTCCCGTTTCGTGGGGACGGCCCTGCGCGCGATGCGAAGGAGCTTCGTCATGGCATGGCTTTACCTGGTGCTCGCCGGCCTGTTCGAAATCGGTTGGGCCATCGGCCTGAAATACAGCGAGGGCTTTTCCCGGCTTTGGCCCGGCGTGGCGACGGTGGCGGCGATGGCCGTCAGCGTGGTGTTGCTGGCGTTGGCTGCAAAGACGCTGCCGATCGGCACGGCGTATGCGGTTTGGACCGGCATCGGTGCTATCGGCGCGGTGATCCTGGGGATCGTGCTGTTTGGCGACCCCGCTACGCCGTTGCGGCTGGCCTGCGTGGGACTGATCCTGCTGGGCGTGGTCGGGTTGAAACTGGTGGGCGGGGCGTCTTGAAAAGCACCGCTCCCCGGCCCTCTCTTGCGCAGCAAAGAGGGGAGCAAAACGTGCATCGATACCGGTTTTGCACCTCACCCTGCATGCAGGGTGAGGCTGGGAGAAGGTGACTTCTTACGTGCGCGGTTTGCCCGGTATCGGGGGCTGCGGCTCGGAGGTGAGGTCACGCTTGTTGCGTTGCTTGTCCAACTGTTCGCCGGTGACCTGGAACCACACGTTTTCGGCGATGTTGGTGGCGTGGTCGCCGATGCGCTCGATGTTCTTGGCCATGAACAGCAGATGCGTGCACGGCGTGATGTTGCGCGGATCTTCCATCATGTAGGTGAGCAGTTGGCGGAAGTAGCCGGTCCAGGCTTCGTCCAGCCGCGCATCGCTCTCCCACACCTGGCGGGCGTGCTCGGCATCGCGGTTGCGGTAGGCGCGCAACACTTCGCGGACTTCGTCCACGGCCAGTGCGGCAAGGGTGGCCAGGCCATTGGCGGGCGCCACCGGGGCCAGCATCGACAACGGGATCGCGCGCTTGGCCACGTTGGCTGCGTAGTCGCCGATGCGCTCGATGTCGGCGGCGATGCGCAGCGCGGCGAACACGTTGCGCAGGTCGCCAGCCATGGGTGCACGCAAGGCCAGCAAACGCACCACGTCGTGACTGATTTCCTGCTCAAGCTGGTCGATGGCGTCGTCGTTGTCCACCACACGGCGGGCGGCGCGTTCGTCGCGGCGTTCGACCACGTCGATGGCAGCCTCGAGCTGACGCACGGACAGTTCGCCCATGCGCACCAGTTCGCCTGTAAGGCGTTCCAGTTCGTCGTCGTAGCTCTTGATGATGTGGTCTTTGCTGGTGCTCATGGTGTGCCTCGTGGTTTTTCCTCACTTTCGGAGGAAGAGGGGAGGGCGGAACGATGCGTCGAGGGCGCCCGCCCCCTCACCCCAACCCTCTCCCCAGAGGGGAGAGGGAGCCGTTTTGTTCAGCCGAAGCGACCGGTGATGTAGTCCTCGGTCTGCTTTTTCGCCGGCTTGGTGAAGATTTTTTCGGTGGCGTCGAATTCGATCAGTTCGCCCATGTACATGAAGGCGGTGCGGTCGGAGACGCGTGCGGCCTGCTGCATGTTGTGGGTGACGATGACGATGGTGTAGTCGTGCTTGAGCTCTTCCACCAGCTGTTCGATGCGGCCGGTGGCGATCGGGTCCAGCGCGGAAGTGGGTTCGTCGAGCAGCAGCACCTCGGGGCGAAGCGCGATGCCGCGCGCGATGCACAGGCGCTGCTGCTGACCGCCGGAGAGGCCGAGCGCATCGCGCTTCAGCTTGTCCTTCACCTCGTCCCACAGCGCGGCGCTGCGCAGCGCCTGCTCCACGCGAACCTCCATGTCGGCCTTGCCCAGCTTCTCGTGGTGGCGGATGCCGTAGGCGACGTTCTCGAAGATGGTCATCGGGAACGGCACCGGCTTCTGGAACACCATGCCGACCTTGCTGCGCAGGCGATTCATCGAGTACGCGGGATCAAGGATGTTCTCGCCATCCAGCATTACTTCACCGGTGGCATTCAGCTTCGGGTAAATCGCGTAGATGCGGTTGAACACGCGCAGCAGGGTGGATTTGCCGCAACCGGACGGACCGATGATGGCAGTGACCTGCTTCTCCGGGATGCCCATGCTGACGCCGTGCAGGGCGCGCGAGCCGTTGTAGAAAAAATCCAGTCCGCGCACCTCGATCTTGGTACGGGCGGGAGCAGCGGCCGTGGCGGTCATGCCGATGGCATCGTTGGCTGCGTGTTCGTTCATGGGGAACCTTTCTTGCGTGCAAACAGCAGGCGGGTCAACAGGCTCAATGCGAGCACGAACAGCGTGATCAGCAATGCGCCGGCCCAGGCAATGGCGTGCAGTGACGGGCTGGGATCGTTGGTGTACTGGTAGATGGCTACCGGCAGGCTTTCCATCTTGTCCAGCGGGTTCACCGCCATGAAGTTGTTGCCGAAGGCGGTGAACAACAGTGGCGCGGTTTCGCCGGCCAGTCGTGCCAGTGCCAGCAGTACGCCGGTGACGATGCCGGACGTGGCGGCCCGCATCAGCACCTGCACGGTCACCTTCCATTGCGGGATGCCCAGCGACAGGGCTGCCTCGCGCAGCGTGCCGGGGACCAGTTGCAGCATTTCGTCGGTGGTGCGCACGATCACCGGCAGGCCGATCAAGGCCAGTGCCACCGCCCCGGCAATACCGGAGAACGATACCGCGCCGTGGGTGAAGTTCGACATCGGTACCACGATGATCACGTACACGAACAGGCCGAGCACGATGGAGGGGGCCGACAGCAGGATGTCGTTGAGGAAGCGGATGGTGGCGCCCAGCTTCGAGCGGTTGGCGTACTCGGCCAGATAGGTGCCAGCCAGCACGCCGATCGGTGTGCAGATCAGCAGGGCGATCACGTCCATCATCAGGCTGCCGACGATGGCGTTGGAGAGACCGCCCTCATCGGCATAGGCGGTGATTTTGGTGAACAGGCGCGGGCTGAGCGCGCCGATGCCGTTCTTCAGCGTCACCCACAGGATCCACGCGAGGAAGATCAGCCCCAATGCGGTGGCACAGCCACTGAGGAGCATGGCCACGACGTTGATGATGCGTCGACGGGTATGGATCGAGGAGGCCATCAGCGACCCTCCTTGCGGGCCAGTTGGCGCAGCATCAGGCGGGCAATCAGCAGCACCACGAAGGTCACCACGAACAGCAGGAAGCCCAGTGCGATCAGCGCCGAGCGATGCACGCCCACGGCCTCGTTGAATTCATTGGCAATGGCCGACGAAATCGTGGTGCCCGGCATCAGCAGCGACGAGGTGATGTCGTACGAGTTGCCCAGCACGAAAGTCACCGCCATGGTCTCGCCCAGCGCGCGGCCAAGGCCGAGGAAGATGCCGCCGATCACCGCCGAGCGCGTGTACGGCAGCACGATGTCCCACACCACTTCCCAGGTGGTCGAGCCCAGCGCATAGGACGATTCCTTCAGGCGTGTCGGCACGGTGCGGAACACTTCGCGCATCACCGAGCAGATGAAGGGCAGGATCATCACCGCCAGCACGATGCCGGCGGTCAGCAGGCCCAGGCCCAGCGGCGGGCCCTGGAACAGTTTGCCGATCAGCGGGATGCGGCCGAGCGTGTCGCTCAGGGTCGGCTCGATCCGCGACATGAACGGCACGAACACGAACAGGCCCCACATGCCGTAGATGATCGACGGGATGCTGGCCAGCAATTCGATGGCGGTGGCCACCGGGCTGCGCAGCCAGGCTGGCGCGATCTCGGTGAGAAACAGGGCGATGCCGAAACTGGTCGGCACCGCGAGAATCAGGGCGATCAGGGATGTAACCAAGGTGCCGAACACCGGCGCCCATGCGCCGTAGTCGTCATTGACCGGATCCCATGCGGAACTGGTGAGAAAGTGCAGACCCTGCCCGAACAGAACCTCGCGCCCACCCCACAGCGTGGAGAGCGCGGCACCCAGCAGGGCAGCCAGGACCAGTAGCGCGCAACCTTTCAGCAGGCGGCGGAACAGCGCGTCATGGCGCGTGTCGGCGCGGCTGCGGTGTTCGGTGGATGGTTGGCGGGTGTCGATGGGATTTGCCTGCATGTCGAGTGAAGGTTGTGCCAGCGAATTCCGTTCACCCTGAGCGCAGGTCGCGTCCTTGGAACAAGGATGGGACCGAAGTCGAAGAGGTGTCGCCTCGACTCCGCTTGCTGTGCAAGCTGCGCTCAGCGCGAACGGTTACTCATGCCATGTTCAAAGCTTGAACTCGGCCTTCCAGTAACCTTCGATCTGCTTCACCAGCGGCGCGGGCAGCGGGACGTAGTCCAGAGCCTTGGCCTGCGGCTGGCCATTGGCGTAGGCCCACTTGAAGAAGTCGAGGGCAACCTTGGAGTTGGCCTCGTTCTTCGGCTGCTTGTACATGATCACCCACGAGGTGGCGGTGATCGGCCACGCCTCGGCGCCCGGGGCGTTGGTCATCAGCAGGTTGAAGTTCTTCGCGTGCGCCCAGTCCGCGGTAGCGGCAGCGGCCTGGAAGCTGGCGGTCTTGGGCTCCACCACCTTGCCGGCAGCGTTCTTCATCACCGCGTAGCCGATATGGTTCTGCAGCGCGTAGGCGTATTCCACGTAACCGATCGAGTTCGGGATCTGCTTGATGTAAGCCGACACGCCCTCGTTGCCCTTGCCGCCGATGCCCACCGGCCACTTCACGGCCGTGCCTTCACCGACCTTGGACTTCCAGGTGGCGCTGACCTTGGACAGGTAATCGCTGAAGTTGAAGGTGGTACCCGAACCATCCGAACGATGCACCACGGTGATCTTCGCGTCGGGCAGCTTCAGGCCCTTGTTGAGCGCGGCGATGGCCGGATCGTTCCACTTGGTGATCTCGCCCAGGTAGATGCGCGCCAGGGTGGGGCCGTCCAGCACCATCTTGCCGGCGGCGACGCCGGAGACGTTGAACGCCGGCACGATGCCGCCGATCACGTCGGGAAACTGGCCCAGGCCGAACTTGTCCAGGGTGGCCTCGTCAAGCGGCATGTCGGAAGCGCCGAAATCGACCGTGCCGGCCTTGATCTGCGCAATGCCGCCACCGGAACCAATGGACTGGTAGTTGACGTGGTTGCCGGTCTTTTCGGCGTAGCTGGCCGACCACTTGGAAATGACCGGATACACAAAGCTCGATCCGGCGCCGGTGATGTCGGTAGCCTGGGCGGTTCCGCCCAGCGCCATGGCGACAACAACGGCGATCAGGCCCATGCGCGGGGTGAAGCGGATTGATTTCGACACGTTGGCTCCTTGGAAGGGACGACGGGCGGTGTGCCCGGTACCGCTATTTCAAGCGTCGTGCATTGCAAGGATGTGAGACGAGTGTTTCATTACGATGACAGTCGCGCAGAACTGTCATTGATCCGCACGGAGATCCGCACGAATTTCAGGGCGTTGCGGCGTGCTCGCGTGTTTCCAGCTGGCGCCAGCGGTTGACGATGCCGCAGAACAGCTCGGCGGTGCGTTCGGCGTCGTACACCGCCGAATGGGCTTCGCGTGTGTCGAATTCCAGGCCCGCGGCTTGCGCCGCCTTGCTCAACACGGTCTGGCCATAGGCGAGGCCGCCCAGCGTGGCGGTATCGAAGCAGCTGAAGGGGTGGAACGGATTGCGCTTGTGCGCGATGCGGCGCACCGCGGCGTTGACGAAGCCGAGGTCGAAGGCGGCGTTGTGGCCGACCAGGATCGCGCGCTGGCAGCCGTATTCGCGCATCACCTGGCGCACCGCCTGGAAAATGCGTTCCATGGCCATGCGTTCGTTCATGGCGCCGCGCAACGGGTTGTACGGATCGATGCCGGTGACTTCCAGCGCGCGCGGGTCGAGGTTGGCGCCGGGGAAGGGCTCGACATGTGCCGATATCGCCGGCTGCGGATGCAGGAAGCCGTCCGGGTCCATGTCGAGCGTGACCGCCGCGATTTCCAGCAACGCGTCATGCTCGGCATCGAAACCGCCGGTTTCCACGTCCACCACCACGGGCAGGAAGCCGCGGAACCGCTCGACCATGCGGTTGGCCATGCTGTTGTTGTGTACGTCCATGGGCCAAGCATATCAGCCAGTCGGCGGCGTGAGCCGGGCACGGATATGACGGCTGTCTTCATTTCGTAACGTGATTTGAATCGAATAGTCATCCAGACACGACATCCTGCTTGCCGTTCCTGACATGGCCGGCCAGCAAGATCGATTAGGGGGCGGTCGACGTGATTCCTACCATCAGTGGAGATTTCCATGCGTTCTAAGATTCTCGTGGCGGCGATTGCCGTCAGCCTGGGCGTGAGCAGCTTTGCGGCCACCGCCGCGCCGGCCCAGGTCCGTCATCACAAGTCGACCGCGCGGTCTTCGGCCAGCACCAGCGAGTTGCAACAGATGAAGGCCGAGATCATGGCCTTGCAGCAGAAGGTGGATGAGCTGCAGTCGCAGTCCGCCAACCAGGCCCAGACCCAACAACAGACCGCGCAGGCGGTGCAGCAGGTGCAGGCGCAACAGCAGACGATTGCGGCCGCGCCGGCGCCGGATGCCGAACTGAGCAAGCGCCTGGATCGCCTGGACAAGCTGGTCGACAACACCACGGTCGGCGGCAAGATGTACTTCGATTTCTCCAACATCAACCAGAAGAACAGCGACACCGGCAAGACCAACAACAGCGGTATCGGCCTGGATGTGAAGCGCTTCTACCTGAGCGTGACGCACAAGTTCGACGACATCTGGTCGGCCAACCTGACGACCGACTTCAACTACGTCAGCAATGATGGCGAAACCAACCTGTTCGTGAAGAAGGCTTACGTGCAGGGCACGTTCGACAAGGCGGCGATCCTGCGCATAGGTTCGGCCGACATGCCGTGGATTCCGTTCGTCGAGGATTACTACGGCTTCCGCTACGTGGAACCGACCGTGACCGATCGCAATCATTACGCGAACTCTGCGGATTGGGGCTTGCACATGTTCGGCAGCGTGGGCTCGAACGGCATGTTCAACTATGCCGTGTCCGCGGTGAACGGCAATGGCTACAAGAACCCGAGCCGCAGCAAGGGCGTGGATTTCGAAGGCCGCGTCGGCTTCTCGCCGATCGAGGGCATGGTCGTGGCGCTGGGTGGTTACACCGGCGATCGCGGCAAGAAGCTGGAGAACACCAGCGTTGACCACACCGCCCAGCGTGGCGACCTGATGGTGGCCTACAAGAGCAAAGCGTTCCGGGTGGGTGCGGAATACTTCACCGCAAAGAACTGGAACAACGTCATGCTGCCGCAGTCCGACAAGGCTGATGGTTACTCGGTGTGGGGCAGCGTGGCGCTGAACGATTACATGACGCTGTTTGGTCGTTACGACAAGATCAAGCCGAGCAAGACGCTGGCGTCGCAGAACGAAGACAAGTATTACAACCTGGGCCTGCAGTTCGCGGTAACCAAGGGCTTCCAGCTGGCAGCGGTGTGGAAGCACGAGTCGGGCGACACCCAGGTATCTGCCCCGGTGCCGCCGCATGTGCAGAACCTGAAGACCAACGAGATCGGCGTGTACGGGCAGGTCGCGTTCTGACACACGGGTTCCCCCGAACCGTCACATACCCATGGCAGCATGGGCATGCGATTTATCGAAGGGAGTTCGACCCAGGGACGGAAAACGGCGGGCATCAGCCCGCCGTTTGCTTTTTTGGGTGGTCAGCTCTTCTCCCTCTCTCCTTCGGGGAGAGGGCCGGGGTGAGGGGCAACCTCGCAGCATGCCTCAACGGAACAGCTTGCATTTGTGGCCTTATCGCGAGCACCCGCCCCTCACCTCAGTCCTCTCCCCGGAGGGGAGAGGAAGCAAGGCCTGATGCCACTCAGGTGACGGTCTTGTCCTTGTAGCGGCAGAGGTCGCGGATCACGCAATGCGGGCAGTCCGGCTTGCGCGCCTTGCACACGTAGCGCCCGTGCAGAATCAGCCAGTGATGCGCGTCTTGCCGGAATTCCGCCGGTATCACCTTGACCAGTTTGTCCTCGACCACGCGCACGTCCTTGCCCGGTGCCAAGCCGGTACGGTTGCTGACGCGGAAGATGTGCGTGTCCACCGCCATGGTGGGTTCGCCGAACGCCGTGTTAAGCACCACGTTGGCAGTCTTGCGGCCCACGCCGGGCAGCGCTTCCAGCGCCTCGCGCGTGCGTGGCACTTCACCTTCATGCTGCTCGACCAGGATTTGGCACAGCGCGATCACGTTCTTCGCCTTGGCGTTGAACAGGCCGATGGTGTTGATGTACTTCTTCAGCCCGTCCTCGCCCAGCGCGAGGATCGCCTGCGGCGTGTTCGCCAGTGGATAGAGCTTGCGCGTGGCCTTGTTCACGCCCACGTCGGTGGCCTGCGCGGACAGCACCACCGCCACCAGCAGCTCGAACGGCGTGTCGTATTCCAGTTCGGTGGTGGGATGCGGGTTCAGCTCGCGCAGGCGGGTGAACAGTTCGACCACGTCGGCGCGCTTCATGGGTATGGTGCATGCTGCGGAAAGTGCCCCGTCGTTCCAGCGAAAGCTGGAACCCAGTGGCTTTCGGATGTCCAGGGTGCCAAGGCACTGGATGCCAGCGTCCGCTGGCATGACGTGGCGGGAGTGGTGCGGCAATTTGCGGTCACTGGTCTTTACCCTGTTGTTTTGCCCGGGCGCGCGCCAGCGCGGCCAGCACCGGATTGCTGGCTGCGGCAACATCCACCGCCGCCTTGCGCGCGGCCAGTTCCGCTTCGCGTTTGGCTGCTTCGCGCGCCAGCCGCGCTTCGCGTTTCCGGAAATGTTCGCGCGCCGCATCGGCATGCGCCTGGTCGAGCTGTTCCATCGGCATCGGCTCCAGCACGATGCAGTCCACCGGGCAGGCCGGGACGCACAATTCGCAGCCGGTGCAGTCGTCGACGATCACGGTATGCATCAACTTGGCCGCGCCGACGATGGCGTCGACCGGGCAGGCCTGGATGCATTTGGTGCAGCCGATGCAATCCGCCTCGATGATGCGTGCCAGCATGCGCGGTTTTTCCACGCCGTGTTCGGAATTCAGCGGCAGCGCGGGGCGATCCAGCAACGCAGCCAGTTTCTCGATGCCGTCGGCGCCGCCTGGCGGGCATTGGTTGATCTCGGCTTCGCCCAGCGCGATCGCTTCCGCATACGGCCGGCAGCCGTGGTAACCGCACTGCTCGCACTGCGTCTGCGGCAGGATGGCATCGATGCGGTCGGCCAGTGTCGTCATGGGAACAGTCGGCGCCTAGCGCCGGGCTGCATTGGTCAGTGACTCGGTGACGAGCTGCTGCAGGATTCCGCTGGACGCCTTGCGCATATCCAGGGCAATCGCCTCATGTGTGGAGACAAGCTTGGATGTGTAGGGTGAGCGCGGGCCTTGGGCCAACAGCGAGCGAAGTTCTTCCGTGCTGAAATATCTGGCGTAGATCTCGGCCAGATTGTGGTCCCATTGCGCCTGATAGCCGGGGCGTGCCTTGGTAATTTCTTCGGCAACGATCTGCCGCGCGTTGTCGGTTCCGTGCGATCTTGCCAATCCGGCGAACGTCACCGTGCTGCCGGCCACCCGGTTGGCCAGTCGTTCCAGGTTGTGCGCGGTGTCGAGGCGTTGTACCAGCGCCATGGCCGGATCGGCGGATGGTGCCTTGGTTTGCGGAAGAGGGGTGGCATGGGCGCCGCCCGGCCATGCGAGTGTCGAGATCGATGCCGACGCAATCAGCACGAACGCAATCTTCCAGATTTTCACTGCAGCCTCCTTGGTGCCGCGGACACGGATATTCAGCGAACGGTGGCGCCCGGCGTTGCACCCTGGTCGGCGTCGAGCAGGAACAGGTCGCTGCCACCGGTGCCGGCGGACAGGATCATGCCTTCGGACAGACCGAAGCGCATCTTGCGCGGGGCCAGGTTGGCAATGAACACCACGTTGCGGCCCACCAGCTTCGCAGGTTCCTCGTAGGCGGCACGGATGCCGGAGAAGATCTGGCGCGTGCCCAGTGCACCGGCATCCAGCTCGAAGCGCAGCAGCTTGTCCGAGCCTTCCACGAATTCGCAGACGCTGACCTTGCCGATGCGCAGATCGAGCTTGGCGAAGTCGTCGATGCCGATGGTGGCAGGTGCGTCGGCCGGTGCGGTGACAGTGGCGGGCTTGGCGGTGTCGTTCATGGCTTTCTTCTTGGCAGGTGCGGGTGCGGCAGCGGGCGCGCCGAGCGATTCTTTCGAGGCTTCGACCATCGCCTCGATGCGCTTGGGATCGATGCGACCGAGCAGTGGCTCGAACGCGTTGACGGCATGGCCGAACAGTTCGCGGCGGGCATCGGCGAAATCGGCGATCGGTGCGGCCAGGAAGTGTTCGGCGGCGGCGACGGTAGCGGGCAGCACTGGCTTGAGCAGGCCGGCAAGCAGACGGAAGCCGTGCAGCGCCAGCGTGCAGACTTGCTGCAATTCGGTGCGGCGCGCTTCGTCCTTGGCCATCAGCCACGGGGCCTTGGCGGCGATGTAGCCGTTGACCAGGTCGGCGATGGCGACGAAGCGACGCGTGGTTTCGGCAAATTCACCCTCGGCATACAGCTGCTCGATGCCGTCGTAATTCGTGAGCAACTGCTGCCACAACGCAGCCTCTTCGGCCTCGAAATGGTCGGCCAGCTTGCCGTCGAAGAATTTCTGCACGAAGCCGGCCGTGCGGCTGGCGATGTTCACCCACTTGCCGATCAGGTGCGAGTTGACGCGTTCCTCGAAGGCCTTCAGATCAAGGTCCACATCCACCGGCGCATCGTTGAGCATGGTGGCGAAGTAGTAGCGCAGGAATTCCGGATGGATGCCGGCGTCGAGATAGGTGCGCGCCTGGATGAAGGTGCCGCGCGACTTGGACATCTTTGCGCCGTTCACCGTCAGGTAGCCGTTGACGTGCAAGGCTGTGGGCGTGCGGAACTGCGCGCCGTGCAACATCGCCGGCCAGAACAGACCGTGGAAGTTGATGATGTCCTTGCCGATGAAGTGGTGCAGCTCGGCCGTGCTGTCGGCGCCCAGGAAATCGTCGAAGTTCAGACCGGTCTTGTCGCACAGCGCCTTGAAGCTGGCCAGGTAGCCGACCGGCGCGTCCAGCCAGACGTAGAAGAACTTGCCCGGCGCGTCGGGGATGGGGAAGCCGAAGTAGGGCGCGTCGCGCGAGATGTCCCAGTCCTTCAGGCCGCCGTCCAGCCATTCGGCCAGCTTTGCCACCACGCCGCTGTTGGCCACCGGCTTGCCGCCAGTGAGCTTGCCGCCGAACCAGTCGCGCAGCAGCGATTCGAATTTGCCCAGCTCGAAGAAGTAGTGCTCCGAGTCGCGCAGCACAGGCGTGGCGCCGGACACCACCGAATACGGGTTGATCAGGTCGGTGGGCGCATAGGTGGCGCCGCAGTTCTCGCAGTTGTCGCCGTACTGGTCCGCGGTGCCGCACTTCGGGCAGGTGCCCTTGATGTAGCGGTCCGGCAGGAACATCTGTTTTTCCGGATCGAACAACTGCTGGATGCTGCGTTTGGCGATATAACTTTGGTTTTCCGCGCTGCCGCGCTGGGCACCATCGCGCAGACGCGTGTAGATCAGCGTCGCCAGCTCGCGGTTCTCGTCCGAGTGGGTGGTGTGGTAGTGGTCGAACGCCACGCCGAAGGCGGCGAAGTCGGCCTCGTGGCCTTCGCGGATGCCGGCGATAAAAGCCTCGGGCGTCATGCCGGCTTTTTCGGCGGCGAGCATGATCGGCGTACCGTGCGCGTCGTCGGCGCAGACGTAGACCACCTCGTGACCGCTCATTCGTTGCGCGCGCACCCAGATGTCGGCCTGGATGTAGCCCAGCAGATGACCCATGTGCAGCGGGCCATTGGCATAGGGCAGGGCGTTGGTAACGAGTAAGCGGCTCATGGTTCGCGGTCTTCAATGATGACTGCGCATTATGACATGGCCGTCCATCGGCTTCGCCGGGCAGGCAGGAATTCGGGGGCTGCGTCGCCAGGACGACGGGATCGGGTTCACGCCGGACACGGTGCCTGAGCGGGTGGATCTGTTGCATGTTTTTGCACGTTTGTATACATTTTATCGCGGTGATTCCGTGGAGTCGGCCGTGCCTTCAAGCAACGTTGCGATGGCGGTGGGAGAGGGGCGACGCCTCGCGCCGGCGATACGTGCCACGCGCCTGATATTTCTTGCCGCGGGCATCGGCGTGTCGGCGTGGGCGCCGATGGTGCCTTACGTCAAGACTCGACTGGGGCTGGATGACGCCACGCTGGGCCTGGTGTTGCTGGCCTTCGGCGGCGGTTCGATGGTCTCGATGCCGCTGGTGGGCTTTCTTACCCACCATTTCGGCAGTCGCAAGGTGATCGTGGTCGGCGGCTTGCTGACCTGTGTGGCGTTGCCGTTGCTGACGCTGGCGCCGCATGCGCTGGCGTTGGCGCTGGCGCTGCTTTATTTCGGTGCGGCGCTGGGCGCGGTGGACGTGGCGATGAACGCGCACGCGGTAGAGGTGGAGCGCCGCGCGGCGCGCCCGCTGATGTCCGGGTTCCACGGCTTGTTCAGTATCGGCGGGCTGGGCGGTGCAGCGGGCATGAGCCTGTTGCTGGCGCTGGGCGCCTCGATGACGATGGCCGCCACGATCGTTTCCCTGTTGCTGCTTGCGGTGGTGCTGACGCAATGGTCCAGCCTGCTCGACGAGGTGGCCGGCGCGGCGCACCGGCCGGCTTTCAGCATGCCGCGCGGCGCGGTATTCCTGCTCGGTTTTCTGTGCTTCATCAGCTTCCTTGCCGAGGGCTCGATGCTGGACTGGAGTGCGGTGCTGCTGCGTGATTCGCGTGGTTTTTCCGAGGCCTCGGCCGGCATCGGCTATGCGATGTTCTCGGTGGCGATGGCGCTGGGTCGCCTCAGTGGCGATCGTGCCGTGGCGCGCTTTGGCCCGGTCCTTACCGTGCGCTTCGGTGCGTGTGCCGCGGCGGCGGGCTTCCTGATGGCCACGCTGCTGGCGTGGCCATGGGCGTCGCTGGCGGGTTTCGTGCTGGTGGGGCTGGGCGCGGCGAATATCGTGCCGGTGATGTTCGGCGCCGCCGGACGGCTGCCAGGGACTTCTCCCGGCATCGCCATCGCTACCGTGACGACGTTGGGCTACGCCGGTTTGCTTTGCGGCCCGGCGCTGGTCGGCTTCGTGGCGCATGTCAGCAGCCTGCCGTTGGCACTGGCGGCGGTGGGCGCCATGTTGCTGCTGACCGCAGCCTCGGCCCGGGTGGTGAAGTCATGAATGCGACGCGTTTCGATACCGTGGTGTTCGATCTCGGCGGCGTGCTGGTCGACTGGAATCCGCGCTACCTATATCGCCAGTTGTTCGACGACGAAGCGGCGATGGAGCGCTTCCTGGCCGACGTCTGTACATCGCGCTGGAACGAGCGGCAGGACGAGGGTCGTTCGTGGGCCGAGGCGATCGCCGAGCTCAGTACCGCCTATCCGCAACATGCCGCATTGATCGCGGCCTACCGCGAACGCTGGTACGACATGCTGAGCGGTCCGATCGCGCCGAGCGTGGCGATCCTCGACGAATTGCGCGAGCGCGGCGTGCCGCTCTACGCGCTGACCAACTGGTCGCAGGAAACGTTTCCGATGGCACGCCAGCGCTTCACGTTCATGGAGGCCTTCATCGACATCATGGTGTCGGGCGAGGAGCGGCTGATCAAACCCGACCCGGTCATTTTCCGGCGCATGTTGCAGCGTTTCGAACTTGATGCCAGGCGCACGATCTACATCGACGACGCGCCGCGCAACGTCGAGGCGGCGGCGCGGCTGGGCATGCATGCGCTGCAGTTTCGCGATGCCGCCACCTTGCGCGAAGAACTGTGCCGCGCCGGCATGCTGGATTCCGCCGATGGCTAGGCCTGCACCCGGCATCGAGATGTTGCCGCAGGAGCGCCAGCAACGCATCCTGCAGCGCTTGCGCAGCCATGGGCGCGTGCTGGCGGCCGAGCTGGCGGCGGAGTTCGGCGCATCGGAGGATTCGATCCGCCGTGACTTGCGCGAACTGGCCGCCAAGGGGCTGTGCAAGCGTGTCTATGGCGGCGCGTTGCCATTGCTGGCGCCGTTGGCGCCGTTGAAACAGCGGCATGCCGAACATGCCGGCCGCAAGCTGGCGCTGGCGCGCAAGGCGGTGGAACTGGTGCGCGAGGGCCAGGTGCTGCTGATCGATGCCGGTTCCACCAATGCCGCGATTGCCGCCGCGCTGCCCGAGCGGATGCGGCTGACCGTGGTCACCAATGCGCCGGACATCGCACTGGCGCTGTACGACCGCGAGGGTTTCGAGATCCTGCTGCTGGGTGGTCGCATCCATCCGCACGTCGGTGGCGCGGTCGGCGGACAGACCTTGCGCGAGCTGCAACGCATCCGTGCCGACCTGTGCTTTCCGGGCGCGTGTGCGATCGAGGCGGAAACCGGCTTGTGGGGATTCGACAGCGAGGAATCGCTGTTCAAGCGGGCGATGGTCGAGGCCAGCGGCGAAACCGTGGTGGTGGCTACCGACGACAAGCTGGGCACCCAGGCCACCCATCAGATTGTCAGCATGACCGATGTACAGCACCTGGTGGTGGAGCATGATGCGGGCCGCGCCGTGCGTGCAGCCTTCGTGGCGAAGGGCGCCAGCGTGCATCGCGCGGGCGTGGTGCGCGCCTGAGCCGGGTTTCGCCGGGGCTGGCGCTGCCGCTGTCAACCGGACATGTCATTCCCGAAACGACGATGCCCGGGCTGGAACCAACCCGGGCATCGTGCATGCAAAGCTTTCGGATCAGTCCTGGCGGGTCCAGGTCTGGCTGCGGCCGAACAGCGAGAAGCCGATGTAACCGTGCACGTCGAGCTTCTGGCCGCCGTCCTCAAGGGTCAGCTTCACCTTGTAGGTCTTGCCGCTCTTGGGGTCGAGGATGTGGCCGCCGTCCCACACGTCGCCATCCTTGCTGACACCCCACATGATGGTCATGCCTTCGATGGGCTGGTTGTGGCGGTCACCGTCGCACTTGGTGCAGCGGGGGTGTTCGCCGTCGCGCGCGATCTGCTCGGGCGTCATGTTCAGCACCTTGAGTACCTTGGCCTCGAGCTGGCCCTGGTTGTCGGTGATCTGCAGGATCGAGGTGACTTTTCCGGAAACGTCGTCCACCTGTTTCCAGGTGCCGACCGGGGTGTCGCTGGCGGCAAAGGCGCTGCCGGCGGCAAGCAACAGGCTGGTAGCGATCGCGAATCGGAACATCGGCTTCATGGTGGGGGTCCTCCTCCCGTACGAAAGCGTATGGTTCGAGCCTGCCGGGACCTTGCGAGGCCGTCAAGCTGCAATGCGCCATCGAGTCATTTGGCCGGCTGACCTGCATCAGGACGGGGTGGTGGGGCGGGCTGGCATAATGCGCGGATTCCCCATGGTTCAAGGTTTGCAAGCACGATGACGCAGGTAGACGAAGCGCGGGTTCGCCGCGTGCTGGAAGGGCTGGCCGATCCACACACTGGCGCCCCGCTGGCCGAATCCGTGCGTGCGGTGGGCGTGGACGGCGCGAAGGTCTCGGTCGACCTGCTGCTGGGCTATCCCGCCGCGGGCGCGGTCGACGCGCTTGCCGCGCAAGCGAAGCAGGCGCTGGAAGCCGATCCGGCGATCGAGTCGGCTGTGGTGTCGATCACCAGCCGCGTCCACGTACACAAGGTGCAGGGCACGCTGGGGCCGTTGCCGAACGTGAAGAACATCATCGCGGTGGCCTCGGGCAAGGGCGGCGTGGGCAAGTCCACGGTAGCGGTCAATCTGGCGCTGGCTCTGCAGGCCGAAGGCGCCAGGGTCGGCGTGCTCGATGCGGACATCTACGGACCCAGCCAGCCGCGCATGCTCGGCATCAGCGGCAAGCCGGAATCGCCCGACGGCAAGAGCATCACGCCGATGCAGGCACATGGGCTGCAGGCGATGTCGATCGGCTTCCTGGTCGACGAGGAAACACCGATGATCTGGCGCGGCCCGATGGTCACCCAGGCCATGATGCAACTGCTGACCGACTCGCGCTGGGACATGCTCGATTACCTGGTGATCGACCTGCCGCCAGGCACCGGCGACATCCAGCTCACGCTGTCGCAGAAGGTGCCGGTGGCCGGTGCGGTGATCGTCACCACGCCGCAGGACATCGCCCTGCTGGACGCGCGCAAGGCGCTGAAGATGTTCGAGAAGGTCGAAGTCCCGGTGCTCGGCATCGTGGAAAACATGGCCACCCACATCTGTTCGAACTGCGGCCACGAGGAACACATCTTCGGCGAGGGCGGTGGTCTGCGCATGGCCGAGCAATACGGCGTGGCCTATCTGGGCTCGCTGCCGCTGGACATCCGCATCCGCGAGCAGGCCGATGGCGGTACCCCGACCGTGGTGGCGATGCCGGATTCCGAGCTGGCCGCGCGCTATCGGAATATCGCCCGCAATACCGCGGGACGCCTGTCGCGCCAGCCACGCAACAAGTCGCTGGGGCTGGGCAAGATCGTGGTGCAGGGCACTCCAGCCGGATGACGACGGCGACCCGGCGCGTGCTGTGCCTGTGCGGCAGTCTGCGTCGGGTTTCGTCCAATCGCGCGGCACTGGAGGCGGCGCGGCAGTTGGCGCCGCCATCGCTGGAACTGTTGCCGTACGACGGCCTTGCCGCGTTGCCGCTGTTCAACCCCGACGACGAACGCGACCCGTTGCCAACCGCCGTGTTGGTACTGCGCGAGGTGGTGGGCCGGGCCGATGCGCTGCTGGTCGCCTGCCCCGAATACGCGCACGGCGTGCCCGGCGCCTTCAAGAACCTGCTGGACTGGCTGGTCGGCAGCCTGGAGTTTCCCGGCAAGCCGGTGCTGCTGCTGAACACGTCGGCGCGCGGCTCGACGCACGCGCAGGAGGCGCTGGCCGAGATTCTGCGCACCATGTCCGCCTGCTTGCTGGCCCCGGCACCCGTGCCCGTGGCGTTGCCCGGGGCCGGCTGCACGGCAGATCAGGTATTGGCCAGCACGGACCGCTGCGCGGAATTGCAGGCCGCGCTGGATGTCCTGGCCGGCATTCCGCCCGAACGGTAGGAACCCGCTCGCGGGCGATGCACTATCTTGCGGAAATCGAAAAAGCATCGCCGTGAGCGGGCTCCTGCGGGCGAGCGTGGCTCCTCGGCTGGCGTGGGGATGCCCCGACCATGTATTTTTGCTGCTTTGCGGCCGGCCTGTCCGGCGCACCGCTACCGACCGGAGTCCGCGTGAGCATCAAGTCCGACAAGTGGATTCGCCGCATGGCCGAGGGCCGCGGCATGATCGAGCCGTTCGAGCCGGGCCAGATGAAGCGTCGCGATGACGGCAGTCGTGCCGTGTCCTGGGGCACGTCCAGCTATGGTTACGACGTGCGCTGTGCGCGCGAATTCAAGATTTTCACCAACATCAACTCCACCATTGTCGACCCGAAGGCGTTCGATCCGAACAGCTTCGTGGACGTGGAGTCGGACGTGTGCATCATCCCGCCCAACTCGTTCGCGCTGGCGCGTACGGTGGAGTATTTTCGCATCCCGCGCGACGTGCTGGTGGTGTGCCTGGGCAAAAGCACCTATGCGCGCTGCGGCATCATCGTCAATGTGACCCCGCTGGAGCCGGAGTGGGAAGGCCACGTGACGCTGGAGTTCTCCAACACCACGCCGCTGCCGGCCAAGATCTACGCCAACGAAGGCGTGGCGCAGATGCTGTTCTTCGAATCCGACGAGCCGTGCGAAACCAGTTACAAGGATCGCGCCGGCAAATACCAGGGCCAGCAGGGCGTCACCCTGCCGCGTACCTGAACGATTGTTGGCAGGCGTCGCCGTGACGTCCGCCACCCCACTGGCCCGGCGCTACACTCCGTCGGGCCATCGCTAGATGCAGGAGACCCGCATGACCCGTTTTTCCACGCTGCTGAGCCGCGCCACCGCTGCGCTGATGTTGGGCAGCCTGCTGGTTCTGGCCGGTTGCCATCGTGGCAGCACCAAGAGCCCGGCCGACATGGCGAAGGTCGAAAAGAAGTTCGATGTCACCGTGGAGGCCTACAAGAGCGGCCAGTTCATGCTGGATGGCGCGGTGCTCTCCTCGATCGACCTGGGCAGCCATTTCGCCTACGAGAAGGACATCGGCAAACTGCCGAAGACCGTGTTGCTGGTGCGCAGTGATGACTCGAAGATTCGCAAGCAGCACCTGCAGTACATGGCCCGCATGGTGCTCGACTACGGCTTTGCCGTGTACTACGACGACGGCGGTACGCTGAAGAAGATCAATCCGGTCGAGACCAAGGCGCGCGCGCTGCAGGAATACCATGCGCCGGTGAAGCAGGATGATGGCCAGAAGTGCAAGAGCGCGGCAGGTTGCGACAGCGTGGAGCAGGCCGGCCAGCGCGGCGGCTATTGAGGCCATGACCCGGTTCTGGCGCCTGGGCTGACGGCCCGGCGTCAACCGGGCGGAACAAGCAAACGCCTGCATGGTTCATGCAGGCGTTTTTCATGTGCAGTGGCGTGATTCAGTGCGTGGCCGTCAGCGCGGCACGCAGGTTTTCGATGCGGCCACGGCGCTCGGCGTCGTCATAAGGCAGCGCGTGCCCGCTGCCCCACACCGGCCCGGGCCATGCCGCATCGCCATCGCATCGGGCGACGACATGCACATGCAACTGCCGCACGATATTGCCCAATGCACCGATGTTGAGCTTGTCGCATCGGGCCGTGGCACGCAGTGCCGCACCGGCCTTGTTCACTTCCTGCCACAAGCGGGCCTGGTCCGCTTCGGACAGATCGGCAATTTCCGACTTGCCAGCCTGGCGCGGCACCAGGATCAGCCATGGAAAGCGCGCGTCGTTCATCAACAATACGTTGCACAAGGGCAGCGAGATCACCGGACGGGTGTCGCCCTGCAGGCGCGGGTCGAGGGTGAAGGCGGTCTCGCTCATGCGTTGGCCAGGTGCTTGTCGAGGAAACCCAGCGTGCGCTCCCAGGCCAGCTTGGCACTGGCCTCGTGATAGTGCTTGTCGCCCGGCACATTGCGGTTGAAGGCGTGGCCGGCACCGGGATAGGTGAAGATTTCCGCCGACTCGGGCAGCAGTTCGCGATGTTTGGCCACGGCCTCAGGTGGAATCGACTGGTCGTTCTCGCCGAAGTGGAACATCACGGGCGCCTTCGGATTCTTGCCCAGCAGCGACAGGTTGCGGGCGCCGTAATAGCTCACCGACGGCAGGCCGAGTTTCATCGCGGCCAGCAACGCCACCGTGCCGCCCCAGCAAAAGCCCACCGTGCCGATCTTGCCGGACGAGGCGATGGCTTCGGCCGCACTGGCCACGTCCTCCAATGGGTGATCCAGCCCCAGCTCGGCTACCAGGCCCTTGCCGCGCGCCGTGCCGACTTCGTCATAGTCCAGTTCCAGCCACGCTTCCAGATGATCGAAGAAGGCCGGCGCGATCGTCGTATAGCCGGCGGCGGCAAGGCGATCGGCCACGTCGCGGATATGTTGGGTGACGCCGTAGATTTCCTGGATCAGCACCACGCCGCCTTTCGGCTGGCCCTCGGCTTGCGCCAGATAACCGCCGATGCACCGGGTGCGAGAGGTCGGAATGTTGATGTGCTGGCCCATGGCGATGCTCCTGTGGGGGTAGGGTGATTCTAGGAGCGTGGGCGGCAGAAATGGACCGAAGGTCGATTTTTTTCAGGCCAGACGATGGGCTCCCGGGCAGTGGGGCACGGCGAATGGCGCAGGCGATTGCCCGTGAAATCATCGGGTTTCGGCGATGGAGCCGGCCCCGCAGACGTCGATTCCGTATAATTGCCTGTTCCCACTCGTTTTCACGGTAAAGCCCGCCCATGTCCCAGGCTTCGCAGAAGATCGGTTTCGTCAGCCTTGGCTGCCCCAAGGCTCTGGTGGATTCCGAGCGCATCCTCACCCAGCTCAAGGTCGAGGGCTACCAGATCGTGCCGAGCTACAACGAGGCCGACGCGGTGGTGGTGAACACCTGCGGTTTCATCGACGCAGCGGTGCAGGAGTCGCTGGATTCGATCGGCACCGCACTCAACGAGAACGGCAAGGTGATCGTCACCGGTTGCCTGGGCAAGCGCGCGGACCTGATTCGCGAAGCCTATCCCGACGTGCTGTCGATCAGTGGGCCGCAGGATTACGCCAGCGTGATGCACGCGGTACACGACGTGCTGCCGCCGAAGCGCAACAAGTTCCTGGACATCGTGCCGGACACGGGCGTCAAGCTCACCCCGAAGCACTACGCCTACCTGAAGATTTCCGAAGGCTGCAATCACCGCTGCAGTTTCTGCATCATCCCGTCGATGCGCGGCAACCTGGTCTCGCGCCCGGTCGACGAGGTGCTGGTCGAGGCCGAAAAGCTGGTCAAGGGCGGTGTGAAGGAACTGCTGGTGATCTCGCAGGACACCAGCGCCTACGGTGTCGACGTGAAATACGCCGAGCACGAATGGCACGGCAAGTCGTACCGCACGCGCATGACCGAACTGTGCGAAGGCTTGTCGGAGCTGGGCGTGTGGGTGCGCCTGCACTACGTCTACCCGTACCCGCACGTGGACGAACTGATGCCGCTGATGGCCGCCGGCAAGATCCTGCCGTACCTGGACATCCCGTTCCAGCACGCCAGCCCGCGCATCCTGAAACTGATGAAACGCCCCGGCAACATCGACAAGACGCTGGAGCGCATCCGCAACTGGCGCAAGCAGGTTCCGAACCTCACCATCCGCAGCACCTTCATCGTCGGCTTCCCTGGCGAGACCGACGCCGAATTCGAGGAACTGCTCGACTTCCTGCGCGAAGCCGAACTCGATCGCGTGGGCGCGTTCGCCTACTCGCCGGTGGACGGCGCCAAGGCCAACGAACTGCCCGGTGCGGTTTCCGAGGAGCTTAAGGAAGATCGCCTCGAACGCTTCATGGAAGTGCAGGCGGAAATCTCCGCGGCGAAACTGCAGCGCAAGATCGGCAGCACGATGACCGTACTGGTTGATGAGGCGAATGCCGATGGCGCGGTTGCGCGTTCGGCTGCCGACGCACCCGAGATCGATGGCAACGTGCTGATCGCGGACGGCCACGCGCTGAAGCCCGGTCAGTTCGTCGACGTGGTGATCGAAGCGGCCAGCGAACACGACCTGCACGCGCGACTGGCCCATCCCAAGCTCAAGATCGTGTAAGACCGTGCGCTATGTCGCGCCGGCCCGTGGCACGGTCGACCCGCAGGTGTTCGACCGGCTGCCGCTGGCGGCATGGCGGGACCATGCCGGTCTGTTGCAAGGGCAGGCGTGGCCCACGATCGAAGCGCTCAACGCGTTGTGGCCGGCCACGACGTCTACTCGCTTCGCGGCACAGGATGCTGATCTGCTCGCCGATGGCCTGCATTACGAGCAGCGCATCGCCGAGCACGGCCGGATCGCCACCCGCAAGGACAACTGGCACGACCTGCTCAACGCGCTGGTGTGGCTGCGATATCCGGCGCTGAAGCAGGCATTGAATCTGCGCCAGATGGCCGAGATCGTGCGCATGGGGCCAAAGCAGCGCTCGCGCGCCCAATACGCGATGACCCACTTCGACGAAGGCGGCGTCATCGTGGTCGTGCGCGATCCGGCACTGCTGCGCTTGTGGGACGCTCACGACTGGTACGCCTTGTTCTGGCAGCATCGGCAGGCGTGGCTGGATGGCTCGATCCGCTGCGAGCTGTTCGGGCATGCACTGCTGGAACTTGCGTTGAATCCGGACAAGCTGCTGGTAGGGAAAGCCGTGACGTTCCTGTCCACCGGCGACGCGGACATCCGGCACGCCGACATGCACTGCGCCGGGCTGATCGCCACCGGCGCGCTGCTGCACGACCCGCTGGAACTGCGCCCGCTTCCGCTGTCCGGTATCCCCGGCTGGCATCCCGCGAATGCCGACGAAGCCTTCCATCGCAGCACCATCTGCTATCAGCCGAAGCGTGCCGGGAGACGCTATCCGCCCGCGTCGGTGCTGTGACCGAAGCAATGACGCGGGCGATTTCTCCCGTTTGATGTCCTGGTGCGAGGCATGGCGGCCCACGGAATACCCGGAGGAGATGACTGGTGGCAGGTATGCCGGAGATGTTTTCGCGCGATAGTGGAAACGCCTCGCCGCCGGTGTGGATCAACCTGCCGGCGCGTGTCCCCAACTGGAGATGCAACGATGATCCGGTTTCTCCTGGTGATGCTGCTGGTGTGCTTGTGGACACCTGCCAGCGCCTCGACACCGCGCCAATCGTTCGACCTGCAGGTGCCTTGGGCACCGATGGCGGTGATGGTCGATGGGCACCGACAACTGGTCTACGAACTGCACGTGACGAACTATGCCGGCGTCAGCCTGCTGCCGTCGGCACTGGACGTGCTGGATGCGGATGCGACGGAAAAGCCGCTGGCTTCCTGGGCCGGCCCCGCGCTGGTGGCCCGCATGGCGATCGCCGGTACCGACAAGTCGCCGGGTGCCGAAGGCCTGGCGGCCGGCATGCAGGCGGTGATCTACGTGGAGGTGGTGCTGCCCGCTGATGCGCGGGTGCCGCGTAGGCTGATCCACCGATTGGCGTATCGGACCATCTCGCACGAGGGGGAACCTGGCGAGGTCACGGGTGGCGCGTTTGCGGTCGATCGGCGCGCGCCGGTGAGCCTTGCACCGCCTCTGCGCGGCGGGCCGTGGGTCGCCATCTACGACGCGTCCGTGCCACGTGGACATCGCCGGGTGATGTTCGCGCTGGATGGGCGGGCGCGAATCCCCGCGCGTTTCGCGATCGACTGGTTCAAGTTGGACAGGCGTGGGCATCACGCGCGCTCCAACGCGCAGGTGGCAAGGAATTGGCTCGGTTATGGCGAGGACGTGCTGGCGGTGGCCGATGCCACGGTGGTCGCCACGCGCAATGACTACCCCGAGAGCAAAACGCTGAAGAACCCGCGGCATCCGCTGGGCGAGGGCAGTGGCAATTTCGTGTCGCTCGCGCTGGGTGGTGGCCGCTACGCGCATTACGAGCACCTGCAACCGGGCAGCATTCGCGTGCATGTCGGCGAGCACGTGCGTCGCGGCGAGGTCATCGGCGCGCTCGGTTTCAGCGGTGACTCGACCGGGCCCCATCTTCACTTTCACGTCAGTGACGGCGCTGCTCCGCTGGCTGGCGAAGGGCTGCCATTCGTCATCGCCAGCTATGAAACGCTTGGCGATTACCCGGATCTGGATGATTTCGACGCAGGCAAGACGTGGCGCGCCTTGCCCGCGCAAACCGAGCATGGTCGAGATGGGGAAATGCCCGCACCAGGCGCCGTCGTGGATTTTCCGGAATCTTAGACGAGTGATGCCCGGCTGATCGATCAGTCGTAGTCCACCGCAAAACAGGGCCAGGTTCACTTGCATCCGTTTGATCGTGCCGGGAATGAACCTGCCCCGTTCCTGGGTGCCCGCGCTTGAGCATTCCACGGATGAACATATCGGGCGCGCTTCGCAAGCGGGCTGCGGGGAAGACGGCTGACGCGACATCGTGCGTGGACGAGTTGCTCCCATCGGTGGTGACGTCGCCGGCCAGCTGCTTTTCGAGGTGCTCACATGACCGGCGTTACGATGGCCCGGCTTCGTCATTGCAGGTAAACCCGCATGTCACACGCTTCGTCATCCGTTTCAAGGAAAAACCGCATCCAGGGCGCCCTGATGGGTGCCTTCATCGGCGACGCATTGGCGCTTGGTCCGCACTGGTACTACGACCTGGACGCGCTGCGTCGCGACTACGGCGAGTGGATCACTGACTACACGGCGCCAAAGCCTGGGCGCTACCACGAGGGTTTGCCCGCAGGCGCATCGTCGCAGGCGGGCTTCATCCTCGCGCTGACAACACGCTCGCTGGTGGAGCGCGGTGGTTACGACGAGGCTGATTTCTGCGCGCGGATGGATCAGGAACTGTTTCCGCTGCTGGACGGCACGCCGATGGCGGGGCCGGGTGGCTACACCAGCCAGTCGATTCGTGAGGCGTGGGGCAAGCGCCGGGCGGGCTTGCCCTGGGGGCAGGTGGCGGGACTGGCGGACAACACCGAGGCAGCGGAGCGGGTGTTGGCGATTGCGCTGCGTCATGCCGGCGACCCGGCACAGCTGGCACGTCACGTGAGTGCCAACGTGGCGTTGACCCAGCGCGACCCCACGGTGGGCGCGATGACGCTGGCTTTCGCCGCCGTGCTGGGACAGCTGGTGAATGGGGTGGCGCTGGATGCGGACCTGTCCGGCCGCTTGATGGGCATGGTGAAGTCCGGCGAGCTGCCGTTCCACGCCGTGACCAGCGGAGAGTTGGACGTGCCGCAAGGTGCGGAGACGCCGCTCAAGGCGGGACAGTTCGCTTCGCCTGATGCCTTGCTCACGGTCTCCTCGATCGCCCGTGCTGCGCACGATCCGTGTGTTTCCATCGAGCCGGCGTCGAAGGTTAGCCTGGTCTATGGCCTGCCGTGCGCGGTGTATCACCAGTTTCCCGCGGCCTATTACCTCGCGGCGCGCTTCCAGGGCGATGTGGAGCAGGGCGTGCTCCACGCGGTGAACGCAGGCGGGCAGAATCAGGCGCGCGCCATGCTCACCGGTGCGCTGTGCGGTGCCATCGGCGGGCTGGAGGCGATCCCTGCGCGTTTCATCGCGGGACTGCAGCAAGGTGAGGAATACCTGGCGCTGGCGGAGGCGTTGGCGGAACAGGCCGGGTAAAGACGATTACGCCGCGTAGCGCACATCCACGATCAGGAAGTGCGTGCGCCCGCCAGGCAGTTCGGCTTCGAACTCGTCGTCGACGCGCTTCTTCAGCACCGCGCGGGCCAGCGGCGAGTCGATGCTGATCCAGCCCAGCTTGGCGTCGGTCTCGTCGGGACCGACGATGCGGTAGCGGACTTCCTCGCCGCTGGCGAGGTTTTCCAGCGTGATGGCAGCGCCGAAAAATACCGCGTCGCGGTCGGCCGGTGCGCCCTCGGCCACCTTCAGTGCGGGGATGCGCTTGCTGAGGTAGCGTGCGCGACGATCGATCTCGCCGAGCTGCTTCTTGCGGTAGGTGTATTCGGCGTTTTCCGAGCGGTCGCCTTCGGCGGCGGCGGCGGCAAGTGCCTTCACCACCTCTGGGCGCAACACGTGCCAGAGATGGTCGAGCTCGGCCTTCAGCCGCTCGAAACCCTCGCGGGTGATGATCGCGGTGGAACCGGGAGAAGGTGGGCGCCAGCGACTCATGCCTGTCCTTCGGCGGGAGCTTGCCCACGATCTTTCGGACCCTGCACGGGGTGATGTAGGAGCGCACCTTGTGCGCGAAAAGCTCTTGTCGGGTACCGCGAAAACCCTTCGCGCACAGGGTGCGCTCCTACATGAGATCGCCTGCCGCGGCGAGGTCGCGGGCAGGCGTTCAACGCTTGCCGCCGAAGATGCCGCCCAGCACGCCGCGCAGGATCTGCCGGCCGAGCTGACTGCCCATGGTGCGCACTACTTGCTTGCCCATGGTTTCGATCATGCCCTGGCGGCGCTTGGTGCCGAACAGGGCATCGTGGACGGCGCCGCTCCAGGCCGGGCCGGTTTCGCCGCTGGCTGCGGCCTTGGTCGGCGCGTCGGCAGCGACGGCATTTGCATCGGCGGCCTTGTCGTCGGCGCGCTTGGCCAGCATTTCCGCCGCCGATTCACGATTCACGGAGGTGTCGTATTTGCCACCCACCGGCGAGCGGCTGCGGATGGTGTTGCGCTCGTCGGCGGTGATGGCGCCGATGCGGCAGCACGGTGTGCTCACCAGTATCTGTTCCACCGGGGCGGGCACGCCGCCTTTGCCCAAGGTGGAAGCCAATGCCTCGCCCACGCCGAGTTTGCCGATGGCTTCGGTGACGTCGAGTTTCGGATTGGCCACGAAGGTTTCGGCGGCGGCCTTCACCGCTTTCTGGTCGCGCGGGGTGAAGGCGCGCAGCGCGTGCTGGATGCGGTTGCCCATCTGGCCCAGGATTTCGCCGGGTACGTCGTCCGGGTTCTGCGAGCAGAAATACACGCCCACACCCTTGGAGCGGATCAGCCGCACCACCTGTTCCACCCGTTGTTGCAGAGCCGACGGGCAATCGTCGAACAGCAAGTGTGCCTCGTCGAAGAAGAACACCAGTTTGGGCTGGTCGAGGTCGCCGACTTCGGGCAGTTGCTCGAACAGCTCGGACAGCAGCCACAGCAGGAAGGTGGAGTACAGGCGCGGCTTCAGGATCAACTGGTCGGCGGCCAGCACGTTGATCACGCCGCGGCCGCTCATGTCCTGGCGCATCAGGTCGGCCAGTTCCAGCGCGGGCTCGCCGAAGAATTGATCGGCGCCATCCTGTTCCAGTTGCAGCAGGGCGCGCTGCACCGCGGCCAGGCTCTGTTTGCTGATCAGACCGTAGTGAGTGGAGATGTCCTTGCTGTTGTCCACCGCGAAGTTGAGCATCGCGCGCAGGTCGGCCAGGTCCAGCAGCAGCCAGCCGTTGTCGTCGGCCACCTTGAAGACCACTTCCAGCACGCCTTGCTGGGTGTCGTTGAGGTCGAGCACACGGCCGAGCAGGGTCGGGCCCATCTCGCTGATGGTGGCGCGCACCGGATGGCCGAGCTTGCCGTACAGGTCCCAGAACACCACCGGGTTGGCCTGCGGCTTCCAGTCGCTCAGCTTGAGCTTGTCCAGCCGTGCCTTGAGCTTGTCGCCCGGCGCGCCGGCGGCCATCGCCAATCCGGCCAGATCGCCCTTCACGTCCGCCAGGAAGCAGGGTACGCCCAGCTTCGAGAAACCTTCGGCCAGCACCATCAACGAGACCGATTTGCCGGTGCCGGTGGCGCCGGCAATCATGCCGTGGCGGTTGCCGAAGTGCGGGTCGAGGCTGACGCTGGTGCTGTTGTTGCGGCCGATGAGGATGTCAGTCATGGCATTCCGTCCAATGGGGTTGCAGGGATTGTAGCCAACCGTGGCGATTTGCCGTCGGCGCACTCGCACCGCGCGTGGATAGCTGTCGACGCACATTGAGTCCACCTGCATTGCCCGTTATCGTGGGCGTTTCCCGCGGTCAGATGTTCCTCATGTCGTACTTCCCTGTTGCACGTTCCCTGCGTCTCGCTCCCCTGGCCGCGGCGCTGGGCCTGCTCGCTGCCTGCGCCACGGGTGGCAGCAAACCGGCGGCTCCGGCTTCCGTGAAGGCGCTGTACGCCCAGCTCGACCAGGCCAGCCAGGGCTACGAAACCGCGTTGCAACAAGCGCGCGACAACGACACGGATGCGTCGGAAAAGACCTTGAAGCAATCGCTGGATCAGCTGCGTGATGCCGCCGCGCATTGCGAGAACACCGAGGGCTGCGACCCGCAGCGCTTCTTCTCGGTATTCGATCATCTGCTGCGCCTGAAGGATGGCAGCTTCATCGGCGACGAATCACCCGATGACAAGGACAACGAATCCCCCAGCGGCCAGGTCGCCGGCCTGAATGGCGCGGCCAGTCTGCCGCAGGCGCAGCGCAGCGTGATCCTGCTGCACGGGCAGAAGCTGTCCGAGCTGATTGCGATGAATGGCCCGGTGAAGGCTGCGCTGGAAATGTGGTTGACCCAGTGGCGCCCGAACCTGATGGACGCCTACGTCAACTACGAGTACCTGCGTCACGAGATGTGGCCGCAATACCAGAAGGCGGACCTGCCCGAGGCGCTGCTGTTCGGCATCATGGCGAAGGAATCCGGTGGCAAGGTGCATGCGGTGTCGCGTTCGGGCGCGGCCGGGCCGTTGCAGTTCATGTATGCCACCGGCTTGCGCTTCGGGCTGGGCAACGTCAACGGCTTCGACACGCGTTTCGATCCCGCCGATGCCGCGCGTGCCAATGCTGCGTACATCAATGAGCAGCTCAAGGCCTTCAACGACAACCTCGAACTGACCCTGGGCGCCTACAACGGCGGCGAGGGACGCATGCGCCGACTGGTGGGCAGCGACACCTCGGTGAGCTTCTACGACCCGCGCATCTACGACCAGCTCTCGCAGGAAACCCGCGATTACGTGCCTTCCGTGCTGGCGGCGGCATGGTTGTTCCTGCATCCGAACAGCTACAACCTGCGTTTCCCGAAGATCGACGGCGTTCCGGGGCACATCACGCTGAAGCGCGCGGCCTCGATTTCGGAGCTTACCGTCTGCCTCGGCGAAGCCGGTGGCATGCAGGACGGCTGGTTCCGTACCTTGCGCAACCTCAATCCGCGACTCGATCCGCAGCAGGAGCAGCCGGTGGGTGCCGTGCTGCAATTGCCCAAGCCGCTGGAAAAGGCGTACGCCTCGCGCTGCGTGGATGGGCCGTGGCCGATCCTGGCCAGTGATCTGCACAACGCCGTGGTGCCAGTGGTGCCGGTGCGGCACGATCCGCCACCGGTTTCGAAGGCCCGGCGCTACACGGTGCGTCATGGCGACACCATCAGCAGCATCGCGCGTCGCCAGGGTTGTTCCAGTGTGCACGAGATCGAACACCTGAACGGTATTCGCCATCACAGCATTCGTGTCGGCCAGGTGCTGAAGCTGCCTGCCTGCCGGCGCTGATACGCCAACGCCCGGCATGTGCCGGGCGTTGGAAAGGTGTTGCGTCGAGTGATGAGTGTGGCAGGTTCGTCCTGCCCTCGGACCTGGCGGCTTCAGGCCGCAGCGCTGGAATTCATCCACTGCTCGGCGATGTCGCCGTCACGATGGTGTACTTCCTTCAGTTCGCGCAACACGCGCAATAGCTGGCGGTGCTGCGGCTGCACGCTGGCGTGGGGCGACTCCTTGGTTTCGTGGTAAGCCACCGCCAGCCACAGCGCGATGCCGCGCAAGGCCACTTCGGCATTGTCCGATTGCGCACGGGTGAAACCGATCGCCGTGCCCTGGCCCCACGGCTGGTAGCGATCCTCGGGCGGTGTGCCATAGAGGTGGGGGAAGTCGCACTGCGAAGCCTGCCCGATCTCGCGCAGGGTCAGTGTGCCCAGGCGCGCGCGGCTGCGGCCGGGCAGTGCATGGATGCTTCGTTCGATCTCCTGGAACTGGCGCTGCAGCTGCCTGGCGCGGTTCATCGCAATGAGTCGGGTGACGATATGCATGCAGTCCTCGATCTGGCTGGCGGCGCAAGCGCCGGGCAAGCGAGGAGCATAACGATTGTGAAGACGCCGTATGCCCAGAGCGTCACAAAATGACGGAATGTGTCACGTTCCGGGTGTGCAACTGGGTCAGAGTGCCGCTTTTCCCAGTCGCTGCCCCACCTGGATCGGCTGCTGCGGCTGCAAGGCATCGAGCTCGGCCGTGCCTTCCGGCAGCAGCATGATCACGGTGGAACCCATGTTGAAGCGTGCCATTTCGGCGAAGCGTTCCAGCGTGATGCCCTGGCCTTCGAACGACTTGCGGCGGATGGATGAGGCGTAGGGCGGGATCACCAGACCGTCCCACACCGTGGCCACCGATGACACCAGGATGGCGCCCACCATCACCACCACGAACGGGCCGTGTTCGCCTTCGAAGTGGCAGACCAGCCGCTCGTTGCGCGCGAACAGGCGCGGAATCGCTTCCACCGCGAACGGTGCCACGCTGAAGATGCGGCCGGGCACGTGCACGGTTTCCTTCAGCGTGCCTTTCAGCGGCATGTGCACGCGGTGGTAGTCGCGCGGCGACAGGTAGACGGTGACGAAGCGGCCATTGCGGTACGGCGCGGCCTCGGCCTCGCTGCCGCCGAGCAGTTCGGCGGCGGTGTAATCCTGGCCCTTGGCCTGGAAGATCCGCCCGTCGACGATCGTGCCGGCCTGGCTGATGCGGCCATCGGCCGGGGAGATCAGTGCGGCCGGATCGGCGTCGGCCTGGCGCGCACCGGCTTTCAACTTGCGCGTGAAGAAGGCATTGAAGTGCTGGTAGGCCAGCGCATCGGGCTGCACGGCCTCGGTCATGTCCACGTGGTAATTGCGCACGATGGTGCCGATCAGCCAGTTCTTCCACGGCGCGAAGGTCCAGCGCGTGGCCCAGTAGATCAGCCGTGACAGGAAGCGGTGTGGCAGGGCGTATTGGAGGAATACTTTGAAAGTCATCCGGCGAAGTATAGGGGGCAGCAGTGAGGGAAGAGGAGCGGGAAGTGAGTGGAGAGGAGTGAGAAGTGAGAGAAAGGCATGAGTTCCCGGCAAGCTGCCTTCTCTCACTTCTCACTCCTCTTCCCTCACTCCTCCCTCGCTATACTTGCCGGTCTTTATCGTTTCAGGTGTCGCCGTGACCGCCGAACTTGCCACCATCATCGATTTCATCCGCTACGGTGCCAGCCGTTTTTCGGCGGCCGGGCTGACCTTCGGCCACAGCCACGACAACCCCATCGACGAGGCCACGCACCTGGTGCTGGCCTGCCTGCACCTGCCGCCGGACATTCCGCCGGCCTATGGTGCCGGTCGGCTCACCACGGCCGAGCGCGAGCAGGTGCTGGCGCTGATCGAGCGCCGCGTCAGCGAGCGCCTGCCGGTGGCCTACCTGGTCGGCGAAACCTGGTTCGCCGGGCTGAAGTTCAAGAGCGACCATCGCGCACTGGTGCCGCGTTCGCCGATCGCCGAGCTGATCGAGTCGGGCTTCGCGCCGTGGCTGGATGGCCGCCAGATCGAACGCGCGCTGGACCTGTGCACCGGCTCCGGCTGCATCGGCATCGCGATGGCCGAGTACAACCCGGACTGGCAGGTGGACATCGTCGATATCAGCGATGACGCGCTGGCGCTGGCCCGCGAGAACATCGCGTTCCAGCATGTCGAGGGCCGCGTCGAAGCGGTGAAGTCCGACCTGTTCGCGGGCGTGAAGGGGCGCAAGTACGACCTGATCGTGTCCAATCCGCCCTATGTCACCGAGGACGAGTACGCCGCCTTGCCGGGCGAGTACGCGCACGAGCCGAAGCTGGGTCTCACTTCGGGCGAGGACGGGCTGGATATCTGCCTGCGCATCCTCGATGAAGCGGCCGACCTGCTCAGCGACGACGGCCTGCTGATCGTCGAAGTGGGCGAAAGCGAGCACGCGCTGGCGGCCTTGCTGCCCGAGGTGCCGTTCGTGTGGATCGAGTTCAAGGTCGGACCGATGGGCGTGTTTGCGCTGGAGCGGCGCGACCTGGTCGAGTATGCGGCGGTAATTCATGCCGCCGCCGTCGCGCGCCGGCCTGGCTGATCGATGGAACTGGCCACGGCGCGATTGCGGCTGGATGCACTTCATCCAGGCGATGCCGCGACGCTGTTCGCCTACCGTGCCGACCCGCGGGTCAGCCGTTACCAGGGGTGGCGCCCGGGATCGGTCGAGGCGGCGCGGGAGTTCATCGAGCGCCAGCAGGGCGTGGTGTTTGACACGCCGGACAGCTGGTTCCAGTTCGCCATCCGCTGGCGCGATTCCGCTGAACTGGCGGGGGACCTCGGCCTGCATTTCGTGGGCAGGGATACCGTGGAACTGGGCATCAGCCTCGCTCCATCGTGGCAGGGCAAAGGGCTGGCTACCGAGGCGCTGGCGGCGATGCTTGACCTCGCTTTCGGCGAGCTGGGGCGGCATCGGGTGTTCGCTTCGGTCGATCCGCGCAATACGCCGTGCGTACGGTTGCTGGCAGGGCTCGGCATGCGCCAGGAGGCGCATTTTCGCGAAAGTTTTCGTGATGGCGACGCATGGGCCGACGACGCGATCTACGCGCTGCTTGCCCGCGAGTGGCGTGCGCGGGCCGCTGGTTGAGGTTTCTTGTGCGCCGCGACATGCGGCGCAAACCCGGGTAAGCTTGGACGGCTCTCATCGGATGGACGTCCAAACCCCGTGTCCAGCAATTCCTTCGGCAAACTCTTCACCGTCACCACCTTTGGCGAAAGCCACGGGCCGGCGATTGGCTGCGTGATCGACGGTTGTCCGCCGGGGCTGCCGATCGATGCCGGCGAATTTCGTCACGATCTCGATCGTCGCGCCACCGGCAAGAGCCGGCATACCTCGCAACGCCGTGAAGCCGACGAGGTGGAGATTCTTTCCGGCGTGTACGAGGGACGCAGCACCGGCACGCCGATCGCGCTGCTGATCCGCAATACCGACCAGCGCAGCAAGGATTACGGCGACATCGCGCAAACCTTCCGCCCCGGTCACGCCGATTACAGCTACTGGCAGAAGTACGGTATCCGTGACCCGCGGGGCGGCGGTCGTTCATCGGCACGCGAGACCACCATGCGCGTGGCCGCCGCAGTAGTCGCCAAGAAGTGGCTGGCCGAGCGCCACGGCGTGCGCGTGCGCGGTTACCTGTCGCAGTTGGGCGACGCAAAGCCTCGCGGTTTCGACTGGAATGCGGTCGAGCAGAATCCATTCTTCTGGCCCTGCGCGGAACAGGTGCCGGAGCTGGAAAAGGCCATGGATGCGCTGCGCAAATCCGGCGATTCGGTCGGTGCGCGCGTTACCGTGGTGGCCGATGGCGTGCCGCCGGGCTGGGGTGAGCCGATCTACGGCAAGCTGGATGGCGATCTGGCGTCGGCGTTGATGTCGATCAATGCGGTGAAGGGTGTGGAAATCGGCGACGGTTTCGCGGCCGTCGAACAACACGGCAGCCAGCATCGCGATGAAATGCGTTTGGACGGCTTTACGTCCAATCATGCCGGTGGCATCCTTGGGGGCATCAGTACGGGTCAGGCGGTGGTTGCCTCGATCGCGCTGAAGCCCACTTCAAGCATCCTGATTCCCGGCCGCAGCGTGAACCTGGCCGGCGAGCCGGTGGAAGTGGTCACCAAGGGCCGTCACGACCCCTGCGTCGGCGTTCGTGCCACGCCTATCGCCGAGGCGATGATGGCGCTGGTGCTGATGGATCATGCACTGCGTCACCGCGCCCAATGTGGCGATGTGGGCGCGGTGCAACCGCGCATCCCGTGACGGGTCGTTCGCAGTATTGGAACCAGGACAGATGACCGACAAGCCCAGCGTATGGGTCTCGCGCCCCACCTTTCCCGACGTGATCGCGCGGTTGCAACCGCATTTTCGCGTGGTGGAAGAGTCGGTGGAGCGGACCTTGGGCCCGGCTGATCTGGTGGCGAAACTGGCTTCCCACGATGCAGCCATCGTCGGCATGAAAGAGCGCATTGGTGCGGCGGAAGTGGCGGGTGCAAAGCACCTGCGCATCGTGGCCAACCTGGCCGTGGGGTACGACAACCTCGACGTGGCCGCGCTCACTGCCGCTGGCATCGCTGCCTCGAACACGGCCGACGTGCTCAACGAGAGCGTGGCCGACCATGCCTGGGCGCTGTTGCTGGGCGCGGCGCGGCGCCTGGGCGCCGCCGAACGCTGGCTGCGAGCGGGCCAGTGGCATGCCACCGAATTCAAGGGTTGGCTGGGCACCGATGTGCGCGGTGGCACCTTGGGTATTCTCGGCATGGGGCGTATCGGCCAGGCCGTGGCGCGTCGCGCTTCGGGATTCGGCATGCCGGTGATCTACCACAACCGTTCACGCCTGCCCGAGGCCACCGAGCATGAATGCCATGCGCGTTACGTGGACAAGGCGGACTTGCTGCGCGAAGCGGATTTCCTTGTGCTCGTGTTGCCGCTGACGCCTGATACCCGTCACGCGATCGGCGCCGCCGAACTGGCGCAGATGAAACCGACTGCGGTGCTGGTGAACGTGGCGCGCGGCGGCATCGTGGACGATGTGGCGCTGGCCGCCGCCTTGCGCGACGGGCGGCTGGCCGCGGCCGGACTCGACGTGTTCGAGGGCGAGCCGCGCGTGCATCCCGACCTGCTGGCGCTCGACAACGCGCTGCTCAGCCCGCATATCGCCAGCGCCACGACCGGAACCCGTCGCGCGATGACCGCAGTGGCCGTGGACAATGTATTGGCACTGTTCGGCCATGGCCCGCATGCCGGGCATCCACCCAACCTGCTGAACCCCGAAGCGCTGGCCGTGGCCCGCGCGCCTCTTTCACCACCCCGACAAGAATCTATCCGATGAGCAAGAAGAGCAGTTACAAGGTTGCGATGGTTGGCGCCACTGGCGCCGTGGGCGAGACCCTGCTCGCCATCCTCGCCGAGCGCGATTTCCCAGTCAGCGAGCTGGTGCCGCTGGCCAGCGAGCGTTCCGCTGGCGGCAAGGTGGAGTTCGCGGGCAAGCAGGTGACGGTGAAAAACCTGGCCGATTACGACTTCGAGGGCGTGGATATCGCGTTCTTCTCGGCTGGTGGCTCGGTCAGCAAGGTGCATGCACCGCGTGCGGCCGCGGCTGGTGCGGTGGTGATCGACAACACCTCCGAGTTTCGCTACCAGGACGACATCCCGCTGGTGGTGAGCGAGGTGAATCCGCACGCCATCGCGCAGTACACCACGCACGGCATCATCGCCAATCCGAACTGCTCGACCATGCAATTGCTGGTGGTGCTGGCGCCGATTCACCGGGCGGTGGGCATCGACAAGATCAACATCGCGACCTATCAGTCGGTGTCCGGGGCAGGGCGCTCGGGCATGGAAGAACTGGGCAAGCAGACCGCGGCGCTGCTCAATTTCCAGGACGTGGAAAGCAAGAAATTCCCGAAGCAGATCGCGTTCAACGTGATCCCGCACATCGACGATTTCCAGCCCAACGGCTACACCAAGGAAGAAATGAAACTGGTGTGGGAGACGCACAAGATCCTGGAGGATCCGTCGATCGAGGTGAACCCCACCGCGGTGCGCGTGCCGGTGTTCTACGGCCACGCCGAGGCGGTGCATATCGAGACGCGCGACAAGATCACGGCCGAACAGGCCCGGGAACTGCTGGAACAGGCCGATGGCGTGGTGGTTCAGGACGAGCGCAAGGCGGGCGGTTATCCTACGCCGGTGGGTGATGCGGCCGGCAAGGATCCGGTATTCGTGGGCCGCATCCGCGAGGGCCTGGCCGGCGAACACGGGCTCAACCTGTGGGTTGTCGCCGACAATATCCGCAAGGGCGCGGCCCTGAATGCCGTGCAGATTGCCGAACTGCTGATCGAGAACTATCTGTGACGTATCGCTTGCCGTTTTCGTGTGTGCCCGGCCTGCTGACGCTGGGCTTGTTGTCGCTGCCGGCCCTGGCGGCGGGTACGCAGGCGGCGGCCCCGCGCGTCGCCGCCGCCCCGGCCGCATCCAGCCCGCTTCAACAGCAGCTGAGCCGCGACAAAAGCCGGGTAGCGCGGCTGCAGCAGGGCGTGGCAGAGCAGGAGTCGCGCAGCCGGCAGGCGGCGGCCCGGCTGCAGCAACAGGACAGCACCATCGCCGAGCTGAAGAAACAGCTGCAGGCGGTGCAATCCGGTCAGAGGCCTTCCCCCGCGGGGCAGTGATCGGTACGGACCGGGAGCTTGTCGAGTCTGGTGGGCCCGACAGCCTTCAAGGCGCGATGCACTGCCCATTTCCCTCCCCCGGCTATTGTTGATTGGCGGCTATCTAACTAAAGTGACGCCTCAATTCGTAAAGTTGCCGTCATTCCGCGGTGACGAAAGCAACTGGCGGTATTCGGGTAGTTGGGGGAGCAGGCATGAATCGTTCGTTGAAGTTGTCGGTGCTGGCAGCGCTCGCGCTGGGCAGTAGTCAGGCACTGGCACTCAATCTGGGTCAGATCCAGGTCAAATCCGCACTGGGCCAGCCCTTGCGGGTGGAAATTCCGGTGAATCCGGCCAGTCCGGCGGAATTGCAGAACCTGAGCGCGCGCCTCGCCTCGAGCGATGCCTTCACCCGCGCCGGCATCACCGATGGCCGTCCCTCCGTGCCGCTGCAGTTCAAGGTGGCCGATGAGCACGGCCACAAGGTGATCCTGGTTACCAGCAGCGTGCCGGTCAACAACCCCTATATCGATCTGCTCATCGAAGTCAGCAGCGCCGCCGGCACCAGCGTGCACGAATATCCGGTACTGCTTGATCCGCCGGCCGGCAAACTGGCCGGCGCGACCTCCGGCAACCGCCACGCGGGCCACCATGCCGCCGCCAGCCATGCGGCGCCGGCAAGCCCCCGGCCGTCGACCACGGCCCGCCAGGCGCCCGCTGCCGGAGTGAAAAATGGCGAGTACGGTCCGGTGCAACGCGGCCAGACGCTGTCGGCTGTCGCTCGCGACGTGGCACCCAGCGGGGTCAACGTCGACCAGATGATGCTGGCGTTGAAGCAGGCCAACCCGGATGCCTTCTATCGCGACAACATCAATGCGCTGAAGGCCGGCGCGGTGTTGCGCGTTCCTTCGCGTGACGACGCCCTGGCGATGAAGGTGGCCGAGGCCGCCGCTGCCGTGCGGCGGCAGAACAGCGACTGGAGTGGCGGTGCCGCGCGCACGCCGACCTCCGTGGCGGCCGCCGCCACCCGCGCCAATGCGTCCAACTCGCCGACAAGCCATGCCGGCACCGGCGATCGCTTGGCGCTGGTACCGGCCGGCAACAGCGGACAGGGCGCTGGTTCCGGCGGCGGCAAGCATGGTTCGGTCGCCAGCTTGCGCCAGGATCTGCAGCGCAGCCAGGAAACGCTGGCCAGCCTGCAGCAGCAGAGCGCGGACCTGAATTCGCGCCTGAAGGACCTGAAGGACATCAACAGCAAAAACCAGCGCCTGCTGTCGCTGAAAGACAACGAGATTGCCGCGCTGCAGGCCAAGCTGGCCGCCGCGCGCAAGGCCGCCGGGCTGCCGCCGCCCAAGCCGCTGGCGGCCACGCCGGCGCCAGCCGAGGCTGCGTCCAGCAATGCCACGGCGCCGCTGGTGGCGGCCGTGACGGCGCATGAAACGCCCAAGCCGGCGGTAGCGGCTCCAGCCCACGCAGGCACGGCATCGACCGCGACCACGCCTGCCGTGGCGAGCAGCGCAGCTGCCGCGCCCCCAGTCGTCGCCGCCCCCAAGCCGGCGGTGAAGAAGCCCGTGGTGCACAAGCGCCCGGCGGTTCATCCTGCGCCGTCGCCCGAGCAGCCCTGGTACATGCAGACGTGGGCGATGATCGCCGTTGCCGCCATCGTGGTGTTGGGCCTGCTCATGCTGCTCGCTTCACGCGGTCGTCGCGGCAAGGCGGCCACGCCGGGTCGTCCGACCCCGCCGTCGTCGCTGGCCGATCGTTTCGGTGACGCGCCGATCCCGTCGGCTGCCGGCGGCGCCGATCCCGACCAGGACGAACTGCTCGACCAGCTGGCCGAGCATCCGGATGACGTGGGCCTGCACCTGGAGCTGGTCAGCCTGTATTACAGCCGTCGAGACGTCGAACATTTCGAGGCCGCGGCCGAAGCCATGTATGCGCATGTCAGCAGCCCGCAGCAGGATGAGTGGCAGGACGTGGTGCACATGGGCGAGGATCTCACCCCGGGCCACCCGTTGTTCGCCCATGCCGACGAGAGCCATGCGCATCACGACGCGGACGTTCACGACGAAGTCGTGCCGCCACGCACCGAGGATGAAATCCAGGCGTTGAACGAGTTCGACCTGGACAGCTACGCCGACGAGGCGCCGGTCGATGCGTCGACGGGTCCGACCCCGCCGCCGCTGCGCGCGAACCAGAAGGTCAGCGAGTACCACTTCGACTTCAACCTGACACCGCAACAGGCTCGCGCCCAGGCTGCCGCCGAGGAAGCGGAAGCGGCTGCGGCTCCGGTCAAGCCGGTCGAGCCAGTGGTTGCGCCGAAGGACGAAGCCGTGTCGAGCTGGAACTTCGACGAGCCGGCCACGACATCGCATGCGGAGCCGGCCGGCGACGAGTTCGGCGATTTCGGCGAGCTCAATGACGACCCGGTCGATACCAAGCTCGACCTGGCCCGCGCCTACCTCGACATGGGCGATCCCGATGGCGCCCGCGCGATGCTCGAAGAGGTCTTGCAGGAAGGCACTCAGATGCAGAAGGACGTGGCGAAGGGCTTGCTGGAAAAGCTAGCCTGACGTTCTTGCATCACGATTGATGGTTTCCGACAACGGGCCGGCTTTGCCGGCCCGTTGTCGTTGCGGCCCTGCTACGCTTTGCTCTTCATGTGTTCTGCGGTTTCTTCATGCGCATCGCTCTTGGCATCGAATACGACGGCACCGGCTTTCTCGGCTGGCAACGGCTGAGCCACGGCGCGACCGTGCAGGGCGCGTTGGAGCAGGCGCTGTCGTCGGTGGCGGCCCACCCGGTGGATGTCACCTGTGCCGGTCGCACCGATGCCGGCGTGCACGGCGTTTGCCAGGTGGTGCATTTCGACACCGAGGCCCGACGCGACCTGCGCGGCTGGACACTTGGCGCTTGCTCCAACCTGCCCACGGGCGTGGCGGTGCTCTGGGCGCATGCGGTGCCGGAAGACTTTCATGCGCGTTTTTCCGCGCGTAGCCGGCGTTATCGATACACCCTTCTCAATCGCCCGATACGGGCGGCCTTGCGTGCGCGCTACGTGACCTGGGAGCGCTTGCCGCTGGATGCCGGACGCATGCATGCCGCGGCGCAGGCCCTGCTGGGCGAGCACGATTTCAGCGCCTTCCGCGCGGCGTCGTGCCAGGCCGCGCATGCCAATCGCTGCGTGCTGGCGGTGAGCGTGCATCGCAGCGGCGAGGAGGTGGTGGTGGAGATCGAGGCGAATGCCTTCCTGCACCACATGGTGCGCAATATCGTCGGATCGCTGCTGCCGATCGGTCGTGGCGAACAGCCGGTCGAGTGGATGGCCGAACTGCTGGCCGGGCGCAATCGTGACGTGGCCGGTCCCACCGCGTTGCCCAACGGGCTGGCCTTCATGGGGCCACGCTACGAGGCACATTGGGGCCTGCCGCCGGAGGTGAGCCAATGACGCGGATCAAGTGTTGCGGCATGACCCGGACCGAGGATGCGCTGCTGGCGGCGCGACTGGGGGCGGACGCGATCGGTCTGGTGTTCACCGCCCGCAGCCGGCGGCAGGTGGACATCGCACAGGCCCGGGCGATCCGCCGCGCGCTGCCCCCGTTCGTCACCTGCGTGGCGCTGTTCATGGACGACGAGGCATCCCTGGTCGAGGAGGTGCTGGCAACGGTGCGGCCCGACCTGTTGCAATTCCACGGCGAGGAAAACAACGACTGGTGCGCGCAATTCGGCGTGCCATGGTTGAAGGCCGTGGCGATGGGCGAGGGGGCTGCCGCATTGCCGAGGTTGCGCGCTTATCCCGATGCCATGGGCTTGCTGCTCGATGGGCATAGTCTCGGTGAGGCCGGCGGCAGTGGCAAGGCGTTCGACTGGTCGCTGATGCCGCACGACCTGGCGCAACCGCTGCTGCTGGCCGGCGGCCTGCATGCCGCCAACGTGGGCGCGGCGATTCGGGCGGCGCGACCGTGGGCCGTGGACGTGGCCAGCGGCGTGGAGTCCGCGCCAGGCATCAAGGACCCGGCCAGGCTGGCGGCTTTCATTGCGGCCGTGCGCGCCGCGGACAAGACGGAAGAAGCGTCATGAGCGAACTTTCCCGCGCGACCCCTGCGCCCGCCGCCATCGAGGAATACCAGGCCGGCGGTGATCGCCCGTTCGGACTCGACGACGTGCTGGGCCGCGAGCGTCCGCTGGTGATCCGTGGCCTGGTGCGTGACTGGCCGATCGTGAAGCTGGCGCAACAGTCGGACACGGCCTTCGCGCAGCGGTTGGCGGAGCTGGACAACGGTGCCGACGTGAGCACCTTGATGATCGAGCCGGACGCCGATGGCATCATCGGCTACACGGCGGACATGAGCGATCTCAGCTACCAGCACTTCAAGGTGCCGGTGACCCTGGGGCTGCAGCGCCTGGCAAAGTACAGCCGGCGCGAAGATGCGCCGGGGCTGGTGATCCAGAGTGCGCCGATCCGCGATTGCCTGCCCGGATTCCTTGCCGATCATGCGCTGCCTTTCCTTGACCCCGGCGTGGAGCCGCGCCTGTGGATGGGCAACCGGGTCACCACGCCCACGCATTTCGATTCGCAGCACAACATCGCCTGCGTGGTGTGCGGCACGCGCCGCTTCACGCTGTTCCCGCCGGAGCAGCTGCCGAACCTCTACATCGGCCCGCTGGATTTCGCACCCACCGGTGCCGCGATCAGCATGGCGCGGCTGGACCGGCCGGATGATCCGCGCTATCCGCGCCTGAAGCGCGCACTGGCGGCGGCGCAGGTGGCCGAGTTGCATCCGGGCGATGCGATCTACATGCCGCCCTTGTGGTGGCACAACGTCGAATCGCTGGAGCGGCTCAACGCGCTGGTGAACTATTGGTGGAACCCGGTCGATATCCCGGGCTACCACACCGGGCATGCGCGGGCGGCGCTGTACCACTGCCTGCTCGCCTTCCGTGCGCTGCCGTCCGCCGAGCGCGACAGTTGGCGGAACCTGCTGGATCACTACGTATTCGGTGACGAAGAAGCCATTGCGCATATCCCCGAGCATCGCAGGGGCGTGCTCGGTCCACTCACGCCCGAGACCATCGAACAACTGAAGCAGGGTGCGCGCCAGCACCTTTGACGCTTCATTCAAGGCTGCATCAGTTCCCGCTGCAACCAGTTCGACAGTGCGGTCACGCGTGCATCGCCAGCGCGCTTTGGCGCGCACAGGGCCCAGCTCGCCCGGGTTGGACGAAACCCCCACGGCGCAAGCAGGCGGCCGGCGGCCAGGTCGTCGGCCACCAGTTGCTGCGGAGCGATGGCCACGCCGAGGCCGGCTACTGCCGCCTCCAGCAGATAGTAAAGATGTTCGAACGACTGGCCGTAATGCAGGCGGCTGGCGGCGATGCGTTGCGTGCGCGCCCATGCCGGCCACGCTTGCGGGCGCGAGGCGGTGTGCAGCAGGGCTTCCTTGCACAAGGCGGTGGCGCTGGCCTTGCGCAGGGCGGCCTGATGCGGGTGACGCGGACTGAATACGGGGCCGATCCGTTCCGGGGCGAGTTCGTGCACCTGCCATTCCGTCGGCCAGGGCGGTTCGGCCAGCAGCAACGCGGCGTCCAGGCCGGGCAGCGCGGCGGCCGGCATGCCTTCGGCGGCGGACAGGTGCAGTTTCAGTTCCGGCAAGTCGCGGCCCAGCCGGTCCATGCGTGGAATGATCCAGCGCGCCAGCACGCTGCCGGAGCAGCCGAGCACGAACGGTGCGTGGTTTGCGCCGTGGCGCAGTTCCTCGCAGGTCTTGCGCAGTTGCGTGAATGCCCCGGCGACACTGTCGCGCAGGCGCAGGCCCGCGGCCGTCAGTGCCAGGCCGCGCCCTTCGCGGCTGAACAGCGCTACGCCAAGCTCGGCTTCCAGGGCACGGATCTGTCGGCTTACCGCGCCGTGGGTCACGTGCAGTTCGAGACCGGCGCGACTCACGCTTTCCAGCCGCGCCGCCGCCTCGAAGGCACGCAAGGCATTCAGCGAGGGCAGTTCGCGGGACATGGCATCTGTGAGTTTTTCTGACAGGTTGTGGTGATCTTATCGCTTTTTCCGGATGCGCCGCTGCGCTAGGGTAAACGCCTTGTCGCAATGCTCTGGCGTTGCGACGATTTCCCTCATGCGAGTAACGGCGATGTCCACGATTGACGACTTCCATGCCTGGCCCGATGCGCAAGGCCGTTTTGGCAATTACGGCGGCAGCTATGTGGCCGAGACACTGATCGCGCCGCTGGCCGAGCTGACCGAGGCCTACCTGCGCTTGCGCAAGGATCCCGCTTTCATCGCCGAGCTGGATCGCGACCTGACGAATTACGTGGGGCGGCCCAGCCCGATTTATTTTGCCGAACGGCTGACGAAGCACGTGGGCGGCGCGCGCATCCTGCTCAAGCGCGAGGACCTGAACCACACCGGCGCGCACAAGATCAACAACACCGTGGGCCAGGCGCTGGTGGCGCGGCACATGGGCAAGACCCGCATCATCGCCGAGACCGGCGCCGGCCAGCATGGCGTGGCCAGCGCCACGGTGGCCACGCGGCTGGGTCTGGAGTGCGTGGTCTACATGGGGGCGGTGGACATCGAGCGGCAGAAGGCGAATGTCTACCGGATGAAACTGCTGGGCGCCGAGGTGGTGCCGGTCACCTCGGGCTCGAAGACGTTGAAGGACGCCTTGAACGAGGCCATGCGCGACTGGGTCACCAACGTCGCCGACACCTTCTACATCATCGGCACGGTGGCCGGGCCGCATCCGTATCCGCTGATGGTGCGCGACTTCAATGCCATCGTGGGTCGCGAGGCGCGCGCGCAGATGCTGGCACAGTACGGCCGTTTGCCCGACGTGCTGACGGCATGCGTGGGCGGTGGCTCCAACGCGATCGGCCTGTTTCATGCTTTCCTCAACGACCGCGACGTGCGCATCGTCGGCGCCGAGGCGGCGGGCGAGGGCATTGCCACCGGTCATCACGCCGCGTCGCTGGCGGCGGGTCGGCCGGGCGTGCTGCACGGCAACCGCACCTATGTGTTGTGCGACGACAATGGCCAGATCACCGAAACGCATTCGGTCTCGGCAGGCCTCGACTATCCCGGCGTCGGCCCGGAGCATGCCTTCCTCAAGGATGCCGGTCGTGCCGATTACGTCGGTGTCACCGACGACGAAGCGCTGGAGGCCTTCCACCTGCTGGCGCGCAGCGAAGGCATTCTTGCCGCGCTGGAATCCAGTCATGCGGTGGCGCAGGCGATCAAGCTGGCGCGCGAATATCCGAAGGACGGCATCGTGCTGTGCAACCTGTCCGGCCGTGGCGACAAGGATGTGCATACGATCGCCGAACGCGAAGGAGTCGAAGTCTAGGAGTGAGTGGAGAGGAGTGAGGAGTGAGAGAAAAGCTTCGCACTCCGACACCTCTCGCACTTGCCTCGGCTCTCTCTCACTTCTCACTACTCTTGGCTCACTTCTGCCTTATGAATCGCATCGACGCTCGTTTTGCCCAACTCAAGGCTGCGCATCGCACCGGCCTGATCCCGTTTGTCACCGCGGGCGATCCGTCGCCCGAACATGTGGTGGCGTTGATGCACGCGCTGGTCGAGGCCGGTGCCGACCTGATCGAGCTGGGCGTGCCGTTTTCCGACCCGATGGCCGACGGTCCGGTGATCCAGCACGCCAGCGAGCGCGCGATTGCGAAGGGCGTCGGTCTGGCCGATGTGCTGGGCTGGGTCGCCGAGTTCCGCCAGCGCGATGCAGACACGCCGGTGGTGCTGATGGGCTATCTCAACCCGGTCGAGATCCACGGTTATGCGCGCTTTGCCCGGGAAGCCGTGCAGGCGGGAGTCGATGGCGTGCTGCTGGTCGATTGCCCACTGGAGGAATCCGCGGTGCTGGCATCGTTGCGCGAGGCCGGCTTGCGGCAGATCCTGCTGGCGGCGCCAACCACCGCACCCGCGCGTATGGCAGCGTTGTGCGAGTCGGCCGAGGGCTTCCTGTATTATGTGTCGTTCGCCGGGATTACCGGCGCGGGGCGCTTGAGCACCTCGGACATCGCCGCTCGCGTGGCGGATATCCGGGCCCATGCCAGGACGCCGGTGGCGGTGGGCTTCGGCGTGCGCGATGCGCAGAGTGCGAAAGCCATTGCCGCTTTCGCCGATGCAGTCGTGATCGGCAGCGCGCTGGTGGAACGGTTGGCAGGTGCGGATGAAGAAGGCGAGATCGCCGCGCGTGCGCGGGCGTTCCTTGAACCGATCCGCACGGCGCTTGATGCACCTTGAAACGGCTGACCTGGCCGCTTCGAGGCCAGGAACGTTCGAGGTGTTGCGATGAATTGGCTGCAGAAAATCATGACTCCGCGTGTTCGCACGCAAGGCTCCGCCGCTGCTGCCGGCAAGGGCAAGGTGCCCGAAGGCGTGTGGGAGAAGTGCGGCGGTTGCGGCACGGTGCTGTACAAGCCGGAGCTGGAACGCAACCTGATGGTGTGCCCCAAGTGCGGCCATCATCACGCCATCCGTGCCCGTGCGCGCCTGCAGTCCCTGTTCGACGAAGGTTCGACCAGGGAATGGTGGTCGAGCATGGAAGCCAACGACCCGCTGAAATTCCGCGACTCGAAGAAGTATCGCGACCGCATCGTCGCCGCGCAGAAGTCCAGCGGCGAGAAGGACGCGATGATCGCGATGAGCGGCAAGCTCAAGGGCCGCTCGCTGATGGCGGTGTCCTTCGACTTCGCCTACATGGGCGGCTCGATGGGCTCGGTGGTGGGCGAGAAGTTTACCCGTGCGGCCGAGAAGGCATTGGCCGAAAAGAGCGCACTGGTGTGTTTCTCCGCCACCGGCGGCGCGCGTATGCAGGAATCCCTGTTTTCGCTGATGCAGATGGCCAAGACCTCGGCGGCGCTGGCGCGGCTGCGCGATGCCGGCGTGCCGTACATCAGCGTGCTGACCAATCCGACCACCGGCGGCGTGTCCGCCAGCCTGGCCTTGTTGGGCGACATCAATATCGGCGAGCCGAAGGCGCTGATCGGCTTCGCCGGCCCGCGCGTGATCGAGCAGACCGTGCGCGAGACGTTGCCGGAAGGTTTCCAGCGTTCGGAATTCCTAGTCGAGCATGGTGCCATCGACCTGATCGTCGACCGCCGCGAAATGCGCGACAAGCTGGCCGACCTGCTTGGCCTGATGACCAAGGCGCCGCGCGCCGCGTGAGCGTCGATACATGATCGCAACGACGATGCCGCCTTCGGGCGGCATCGTCGTTTCTGCCCTGGAGGTTTTCCACAGCTTGTGTGGATGGTTGTCGAACAAAGCTGTGGACAAGCCGATTTCATGGCTTTGCCGACAAGCACTTGGCACGCGTTGATGAAAATTTGCGCAGCGTGCTTCAGCTTTTCCACAGTGACTGTGGAGCTGGCTGGGTAAAGCCTGTGGATAGATGGCCTATCTGCTTGATTGCGCAACGTGTCGCGACATGCTGGGCAACATTTGCTCAGGCGAACGGGATCGCCCAGGAAACCAGCCACAACGAAAGTGCGCCGAGACCGCTGCCGATCACCAGCGCTGCAAGCACGTCACTGGGGTAATGCAGTCCGAGGATCACCCTCGAAGCCGCGACCAGCGCGGTGAACGGCAGCAGTAGCGGCGCCAGCGCGGGATACCACGCCAGCGCCACGATGGTGAAGCCGACGGCCTGCAGCGTGTGGCCGGAAGGGAAGCTGAATTCGTCCAGTGGCGGCAGGTGCGCGATCACGCCGGGACAGGTACGAAACGGACGCGGGCGTCGCGTATAGCGCTTGAGCACGCGATAGAGCAGCAGCGCAACCAGGCCGGTCGCGGCCATGTGCAAGGCCGCATGAAGGCCGCGCAAGCCATGCAGCAAAACCAGGGCGAGCATCACGGCGTACCAGAACACGCCATCGCCCAGGCGGCTGATGGCGGCGAAGAAAGTGCCGACCGTGTGGCGGGCACCCCAGCGGTTGGCCAGCATGCAGAGGCGTGCATCCATGGCAAGTCGCGGTGTGTCAGGTGCGGGTGGGGAGGGCGTGGCGTGCATGGGCTTGCTCCCTGGTCAGGTCGGTCAACAAGGCTTCGAATTCGCGAACCACGGTTTCCGGCGACAGCCGTTCCACATCCTCGCGCGCGGTGCGGCCCATGCGGCGGATCTGCCCGGAGTGCTCGGCCAGAAGACTGGTGGCGGCGATGAAAGCGCCAGCATCGCCAGGCTTGATGCAGTAGCCGTTGACGCCGTCGCGCAGATGTTCGTGCGCGGCACCCACGTCATAGGCCACCACCGGCAAGGCGGAGGCCATCGCTTCGAGGATGACGTTGCCGAAGGTTTCGCTGAGGCTGGGAAACGGAAACAGGTCGGCGCTGGCGTAGTGTCGGGCCAGTGCTTCGCCGCGCTGCATGCCGACGAAGATGAAATCCGGATGCGCCGCTTGAAGCGCCGCGCGCGCGGGACCGCCGCCCACCCACACGTAGCGTGCTGCCGGTGCCTGCTGTCGCACGGCCTCGAAGGCTTGCACGGCCAGTTCCAGGTTCTTCTCCGGCGCCATGCGCCCCACGTAGATTGCCACCGGGACGTCGTCGGTCACGCCCCATTGCGCGCGCAGTGCGAGATCGCGCTTGTCCGGATGGAACATGCAGGTATCGACTGCTCGGCGCAGCAGACACGCATTGTCGACGCCCAGTGTTTCCAGCTCGCGGGCCAGGGCTTCGGTCGGAACCAGGGTGCTGGCGGCGCGACGATGGAAGCGGCGCAGATACATGCGCACCAGCGGCGTCGTCCAGGCCATGCCGTAATGGTGGGCGTAATGGTCGAAGCGGGTGTGGAATCCGGTGGCGATCGGAATGCCCATGCTGCGGGCGACGCGCAAGGCAGACCAGCCCAGCGGGCCTTCGGTCGCGATATAGACGACATCAGGACGCTGACGACCCCAGCGATCACGCAGCGCGCGGCCGGCGGGCAGGCCCGCGCGTACACCGGGGTAGCGGGGCACGTTGATGCCGCGAGTGTGCAATTCCTCGATGCCGGCTTCTGGCGCTCCCGGCTGTGCCTGGTCGGGACGCACCAGGTCGATGCGGTGGCCATGTGCAGCCAGGCCCGTGGCCAGGCCATGCACGGTAAGTGAAACCCCGTTGATTTCCGGTGGCCATGTCTCGCTGACAATGCCAATGCGCATGGCGACAATCCCCGAACCCGTTGCGCACAGCATCGTCGTGCGGGGTTGCGCCTGCATGGCTGTTGCATGACGTCGCGATGACGTTGCCACAGTCGTTTCGCCAGGGTGCTTTCCGATGCTTGCGAGTGCAATGCGCGAGCCGGGTGGAGATTCCCTGCAGCCTCGATAGACTGGTCGCTCTTTCACGATGGAGATGCGTCGATGAAACGCTTGATGATCGCGTTCGCCCTGACGGTTTTGTCCGGTGCCACGTTCACCGCCGCCACGCAGGGATTGCCGGTGACCAAGGCGTCTGCCGGTGCCTCGGTCTACATCATTTCACCCCGGGACGGCGCCACCGTGCCGCAGAGTTTCACCGTGCGCTTCGGCCTCAAGGGCATGGGTGTGGCGCCGGCCGGCGTGGAGAAGGCGGGCACCGGTCACCACCATTTGCTGGTCGACGTGAAACAGCTGCCGGCGGCCGGGCTGCCGATTCCGAGCGATGCGCACCATATCCATTTCGGTGGCGGCCAGACCCAGACGACACTCAAGCTCGCGCCGGGCACGCATACCTTGCAGCTTGAGCTGGGCGATGCTCATCACGTCCCGTTCGACCCGCCGCTGGTGTCGAAGCGGATCACCATTCACGTGAAGTGAGCGGGATGTTTCGGCCGTGGGCCCGCGTGCTCAGCGGCCGAAATACACCGAGACGCCGATACCGGCTTCCCACGTATCGGCGTGGCCGGCGAGCCGGTGGCGGACACTGCCGTCGAGCTGCACGCGCGGGGTGACCTGCCATGCCAGCCCGGCGCCGGCCATGCTGCCGGTGCCCGTGTTGACGTCATGCTGCTGGGCCACTTCGACGTAGCCGTTGAGCGTGGAGGTCAGGGCGCGACTGGCGTTGAGCGCAAGCAGCGTGCTGTCACGTCCGCCGGCGCGCACGTTTTGCAGATACATGCCCAATGCATTGCGCGGATCCAGTTGCCAGTTGAAGTCGGCGCCCAGCAGGTATTGCCGATGGTCGTTGCGGAAATCGCGTGCGCCGTCGGTGAATTCCACGCTGCCAAGCAGCCCCCAGCTGAAGGCGCCGGAAGCGGGCAGGGCGAATTTCATGGCCACGCTGCTGTCGCCGCGTCCGTAGCGGGCACCGCTGTGGGTCGGGAGCGGATACAGGCGGTTGTACGAGCTGCCCAGTTGCAGTTCCAGCGGGCCGCCCAGGCCCACTCGCAGCAACGTGTCGGCGGTGTATTGCGAGCTGCCGATGCCGCCACCCTGTCCGCGGCTCCAGTCCGGCAGGCCCTGTTCCAGCGTCACGTCGCCCGCGCCCAGCACGGCAGGCGTGAAGCCCAGGCCGGGGCGGTCGTAGCCCGGGTTGTCGTCGGCATGGGCCAGGGCCGGAAGCCCGGCAATCGCACCCAGCGCAAGCGCGGCCAGCAACGCACATCGGCGGAGGCCGCCGTATCGGCTAAAATCCATGGTTCAGTTCCGTTTCCTTCGAAGAATCCCGATGACCGTTCGCACCCGTTTCGCCCCCAGCCCCACCGGTTTCCTGCACATCGGTGGCGCACGCACCGCATTGTATTGCTGGCTGGAGGCGCGGCGGCGTGGTGGCGAGTTCGTGTTGCGCATCGAGGATACCGATCGCGAACGCTCCACCGAGGAAGCGGTGAAGGCCATCCTGGATGCGATGCACTGGCTGGACCTGGATGCCGACGAGGCGCCGGTGTACCAGACCCACCGCCTGGACCGCTACAAGCAAGTGGCCGAAAAGCTGCTGGCCGAGGGCAAGGCGTACTACGCCTACGAGTCCAAGGACGAGATCGAGGCGATGCGCGATGCCGCCATGGCGAAGGGCGAAAAGCCCCGCTACAACGGCTATTACCGCGACCGCAACGAAGCCTTCCGCGAGGATCCGAACCGGGTGATCCGCTTCCGCAATCCGCAGGAAGGCTCGGTGGTGTTCGAGGACAAGGTGAAGGGGCGCATCGAGTTCGCCAACAGCGAACTGGATGACCTGGTGATCTTCCGTTCCGATGGCTGGCCCACCTACAACTTCGCCGTGGTGGTGGACGACATCGACATGCGCATCACCGAGGTGATACGCGGCGACGACCACGTCAACAACACGCCGCGCCAGATCAACATCTACCACGCGCTGGGCGCGCCGGTGCCGGAGTTCGCCCACCTGCCGATGATCCTGGACAAGGAAGGCAAGAAGCTGTCCAAGCGCACCAACTCGGTCAGCGTGATGGAGTACCGCGAGGACGGCTACCTGCCGCACGCGATCCTCAACTACCTGGTGCGGCTGGGCTGGTCGCATGGCGACCAGGAGATCTTCTCGCGCGAGGAGATGGTGAAGCTGTTCGATACCGCCGACGTCAACAAGGCGGCCTCGCGCTTCGACACCGAAAAACTCAACTGGCTCAACCAGCATTACCTGAAGTCCGACGAGCCCGCCACGCTGGTGCCGGAATTCGAATGGCACCTGCAACGCATCGGCATCGACGCGTCGAAGGGGCCGGCACCCGCCGAAGTGATCGTGGCGCTGCGCGACCGCGTGCACACGCTGAAGGAAATGGCCGAGCGCGCGAAGATCTGGTACAGCCCGATCACCGAATGGGACGACAAGGCCGTCGCCAAGCACCTGCAGAACGACAGCGCGCCGCGCGTGCTGGACGAAGCCAAGGCATTGCTGGCCGCGGTCGAATGGCAGCCGGAGCCGATCCATCAGGTGATCGAGCAGGTGGCCGCCAGGCTGGAACTGGGCATGGGCAAGATCGCCCAGCCGTTGCGTGTGGCGATGACCGGCACGCAGGTATCGCCGTCGATCGACCACACCATCTATCTGTGTGGGCGCGAGGAAGCGTTGAAGCGCATTGACGCCGCGCTGGTCCGGGCCCGGGGCTGACATGGCTCGCAGCGAGCTTTTCGCATGAACGAACTGCTCGCTCGCGCCACCCAGGGCGTCGACCTCACCGCGCCGGGGGCGTTCTGGCACGTCTTCGCCAATCTGCTGGCGATGACGCCGTGGGCGGCACTGTTCTGGTGGAACGTGCTTTTCATCGCCGTGGGTGCGCTACTGGGCTGGTGGCGCGGACGGCTGGCGGAGGGCATCGCCTGGGCTTTCGTGCTGGGGCCGATCGGCTGGCTGGTGTTCCTGCTGCGCAAGCGTCGGCCGCCGCCCTTGCCGCGATGATGCGTTCACGTGCTCCCGCTTGCCTTTCTGCCGCGCAGCCCTCACCTTTGCAGGCGCAGCAAACGGGTTTGAGGGGATTTACGTGAACAGCGCCGCCGACAAGTCACACGCCCACGATCACCACCATGAGACGCCGAAGTCACTGGTGGCTGCGGTGGAGCACGCCAGTGAGGAACGCGGCCTGCGCCTGACCCCGTTGCGCAGGGAAGTGATGGAGCTGGTGGCTGCCGCCGGCAAGCCGGTGAAGGCCTACGACCTGCTCGATCACCTGCGCGAAAAGCACGGCAACGCGGCGCCGCCCACGGTCTATCGGGCGCTGGATTTCCTGCTGGAAAACGGCTTCATCCACAAGCTGGAATCGATCAACGCCTTCGTCTCCTGCCACCACCCGGCCGAGGCACATCAGGTGCCGTTCCTGATCTGCGACGTGTGTTCCAGCGCGCAGGAAGTGTGTGACCCGCACGTGGCCGAGCTGATCGAGGCGCAGGCGAAAGCGTTCGGGTTTCGCCCGCAGGCGCAGACCCTGGAAGTGCACGGCATCTGCAAGCAGTGCCGCCGCAGCTGAGCGTGCCGGTTCAGTGCAGGAGCGGCACCGGCGGGTGAATCCGCCGATGGCGACGGCCCGGCTGGATGCTGATGCGCTGCACCGCTTTGCCGCCTTCGCCGATCGTGTCGATGCCTGAACAGGCGGGCCGCGAGGCGTGCTGGTCTCGCCGTCCGAATATGTTATAGAATAACATTACGCATCCTCCGCACCGGCATTCCTCCATGGCCAAGCCTCCCCAAAACGAACGCAGCGTCTGGCGTATCGCCGACCGTCTCGGTGCGACGGCGGCGTTCCTGTGTGCGATTCACTGCGCACTGCTGCCTTTCGTGCTGGCGCTGTTGCCGCTGCTGGGACTGGATTTCCTGGCTAGCCATACCTTCGAACGCAACTTCGTGTTGTTCGCCTGCATGCTGGCGACGGCCACCCTGGTCAGCGGGTATCGGCGCCACGGCCGCCCGCTGCCGTTGTGCCTGGCATTGCCGGGGCTGCTGTTGCTGTTGGTGGGCGTCATTTTCGCGACCCACTATTCCATCGTGTTGCACAGCGTGATGGTGACGTGTGGTGGCCTGCTGGTGGCGTCGGCGCACTTCGTCAACCTGCGGCTGGATCGACAGGCCGGCCACGTGCACAGCATCCGCCACGCACATTGAATGAAGCCGCGCGTGCGGTGATTGTGTAACGGTGCCTGTGCTTCCTAGCATCGCGGCCATGAATCACGTCCACAGCCACGAATCCGCGCCCGGCCATGCCCACGAGCATGACCACGATCACGATCACGCCATCCAGGTAGACGGTCGCGAACGCAAGCTGCTGCTCGCCTTCGTGCTGACCGTGCTGATGCTGGCGATCGAGGCGGCAGGCGGCTGGTGGTCAGGCTCGCTGGCCTTGCTGGCCGATGCGGGCCACATGCTGGTGGATGCATTGGCGCTGCTGCTGGCGTTTGTCGGGGCGTGGCTGGCGCGTCGCCCGGCCGATGCCCGGCGCAGTTACGGCTACGGTCGAACGGAAGTGCTGGCTGGCTTCGTCAATTCGCTGGTCCAGTTCGTGTTGGTGGGCTTCATTGCGTGGGAGGCGGTCGTGCGTTTGTCGCACCTGGACCGCATCCACATTCTCTCCGGCGTGATGCTGGCTGCGGCATTGCTCGGATTGGTGATCAACCTGCTGGTGCTGCGCTTGTTGCACGGGCATGCCCATGACGACGTCAACATGGGCGCCGCCAGCCTGCATGTGCTGGGCGATCTGTTCGGTTCGGTCGGTGCGGTGCTGGCCGCTTTGGCCGTGCGTTGGCTGGGCTGGAACTGGGCGGACCCGCTGCTGTCGCTGCTGGTTTCGCTGCTGATTCTGGGCAGTGCCTGGCGGCTGCTGCGGCGTTCCGTCCACATCCTGTTGGAAGGCATGCCCGAAGGGGTGGACGCCGGTGAAGTGGAGGCTTCGCTGCGCGAGGCCGATACGGCGATCCGCGACGTGCATCATCTCCACGTCTGGCAACTGGCTTCGGGTTCGCGCATGGCGACCCTGCATGTGGACCTGAACGAAGGTGGCGATGGCGCAACCGTGCTGGCGACGATCCGGCAGGTGCTGCGGGATCGTTTCGATATCCGCCACGTGACCGTGCAGATCGATCCGGGCGCGTGTCCGGATGGCGATTCGGGCTGCGCGGATCATGGCCGCGGCAGCGCTTGCCGCTGAGCGACGTCGAGGCTTGCGCTTTGGCCGCTCACTGCTACGATGATTGGCCATCAACACCATTGCGAATCAAGGAGTTCTTCATGGGCAAGGGCGATCGCAAGACCCTTCGCGGCAAGACGTACCGCGGCAGCTACGGCAACAGCCGTGCACATGTCGCCAAGCCGGCCGTGGCCGGTGCCAAGCCGACCGTGACCAAGCCAGCCGCCGCCAAGAAGGCAGCGCCGAAGAAGAAGTCGGCCTGAACCCGGCGACCTTCGAAAAAAGCCCGCTTCGGCGGGCTTTTTTGTGGGCGCGGGACTGTGGGGATCAGGGCACGGGAACGATCGCTTCGCCGCCCAGCCACATCTGCCGCACCAGGTTGCCGCCGATCCAGTAGCACAGCTCGGCGGGCTGGCTGGCGTTCCACAGCACCAGGTCGGCACGCTGGCCCACGGCCAGGCTGCCGCGGTCGGGCAGGCCGAGCGCGCGGGCGGCATTCACGGTTACGCCACGCAGGGCTTCCTCGGGGGTGAGGCGGAACAGGGTGCAGGCCATGTTCGCGGCCAGCCGCAGCGACAGCAGCGGCGAGGTGCCGGGGTTGCAGTCGGTGGCGATGGCGATGGGTACGCCGTGCTCGCGCAGGGCGGCGAGCGGCGGCAGTTTGGTTTCGCGCAACGCGTAGAACGCGCCGGGCAGCAGTACGGCGACGGTACCCGCTTTCGCCATCGCGGCGACGCCGTCGTCGCCCAGGTATTCCAGATGATCGGCGGACAGTCCGTCGAAGGCTGCCACCAAGGCCGCGCCGCCTAGATCCGACAACTGCTCGGCATGCAGTTTCACGGGCAGGCCAAGTTGCTTCGCGCGCTCGAACAGGCGCTGCGTTTCCGCATGGCTGAAACCGATGCCTTCGCAGAACGCGTCCACCGCGTCGACCAACCCTTCGGCGGCGAGCGCGGGCAACATGTCGTCGCAGACCAGCGCCACGTAATCGTCGCGACGATCCTTGTATTCCGGTGGCAGTGCGTGCAGGCCGAGGAAGCTGGTGCGCACGCTGATGCCGAGTTCGCGGCTGATGCGTCGCGCCACGCGCAGCATGCGCCGCTCGGTGTCCAGCGCCAGCCCGTAGCCGGACTTGATCTCCAGCGTGGTCACGCCGTCGGCGAGCAGGGCGCGCGCACGCGGCAGCGATTGGGCGAACAGCGCATCTTCGTCGGCCGCACGGGTGGCGCGCACGCTGGACACGATGCCGCCGCCGGCGCGCGCGATTTCCTCGTAGCCGGCGCCGTTGAGGCGCAGGTCGAACTCATGCGCGCGATCGCCACCGAATACCAGGTGGGTGTGGCAGTCGATCAGGCCCGGGGTGAGCAGTCGGCCGCCGGCGTCCTCGACATGCTCCGCCCGCGCATCGGCAGGCAGTTCGGCCATCGGACCGATCCAGGCGATGCGACCGTCGGCGCAAGCCAGTGCGGCATCGGACAGCAGGCCGCAGGGGGCGCCATCGGTGAATGTCGCCAGGGTGGCATGGATCAGCAGCAGGTCCCAGTGTGGTTTGCTCATGATTCGGATCGTTCGTCCGCTTTCTCGTCTTTCGCGTCTTCGGCCGGTGCAGCGCGCTCATCGAACGCACTGGTGTTGCCTGCCAGCGCAGCCGCCTCGGCTTCCGCGCGGGCTCGCTCGGTCGCGCTGGCGTGGGCGGCCTGCTGGTGTTCGAAGTCCTGCACCATGCGCTCGGCGAAATCCTTGTACACCGGCGTCGGGCTGAAGATCGAGGCTGCCGCGCGGGCCAGCAGGCAGGCGGCCATGATCGGTATCACCATGTTCTGGTTGTCGGTCAGTTCCATCGAAATCACTGCCGAGGTCAGCGGTGCGCCAGTGACGCCGGAGAGGTAGGCGCTCATGCCCAGCAGCACCACGGACGCGGCCGGAACGTTGGGCAGGAAGTGCGCAATGTTGTGGCCAAGACCGGCACCTACCGCCAGCGCCGGCGAGAAGATGCCACCCGGAATGCCGGCCCAGTACGAAACCACGTTGGCTGCCAGCTTGGCGATGCCGAAGCTTTCGCCGGGCGTGACGGCGGCTTCCTGCACGAACGAGCGGGCCTGGATGTAGCCGGTACCGTAGACGCTGCCGTGCGAGAGCACGCCGATGATCGCCAGGGCCAGCCCGCAGCCCACCGCGAACAGGACCGGTGCATGCGCGCGCAGGCGGCCGATGTAGGCCAGCGGGCCGCGTCGGCTGAGCAGGATCAGCCGGGCAAACAGGCCGCCCAGCAGGCCGCAGACCAGCCCGGTCAGCAGCACCGCCAGCCATGCATGCCCCAGCGGCAGGCTGGCCTGCACTTCGCCGAAGTACGAGTAGTTGCCCATGATGCCCAGCGAGACCACGCCGCCCACGAACACGGCGGTCAGCAGCAAGCCGCTGAAGCGGTGTTCGAAGGTGCCGGCCAGTTCCTCGATCGCGAAGATCACGCCGGCCAGCGGCGTGTTGAAGGCGGCGGCGATACCAGCGGCACCGCCGGCGAGGATGAAGCGCGAAGCGGCCTTGGGGTCGGTGAAGCCGAAGCGTCGACCCAGCGAATAGAACAGGCCCGCGCCGACATGTACAGTCGGTCCCTCGCGGCCGATGGAGGCACCCACCATCAGTGCGATCAGGGTGAACGCCATCTTGAACACGGCCACCGGCAACGCCAGCATGCGTTGGCGAAAGCTTTCATCCTCGATGTGCAGGGTGCCGATCACCTGCGGAATACCGCTGCCGCGCGTCGCGCTCAGGCGCCCTTCGGTGGCCCATGCCAGCAGTCCGAACACGATCGGCGTGATCACCAGCGGAATCCAGATGCCGTATCCGAGAATGATCTGGAACAGGTGGTACGACCAGTTGCTGGCCTTGGTGAACACGATCGCCGCCAGTGCCACCAGGATCGCGCCGGCCCACAGGGCGATGCGTCGCTTCCATTGCTGGGGGGCAAAGAACTCGTGCCCGAGCACGGACTGGAGGCGGCTGCCGGATGGCTGGGGACTGGATGGCTGGGGTTCGGGCATCTGTTCAGTATTGCAGGTTTGCCGCAGTCACTTCATCCCGTTGCGTGGCAACCAGCGGGTCTCGTACAGGTCGAAACGGCGGTCCTTGAGGTTCTGCACGGCGCCGGCGTTGCGGGCCCGGGCCAGGCTTTCCAGACGCAGGTCGGCGAACAGCACGGTTTCGATGTTCGGGGTGGAATCGGCGGCGATGCCGTCGCGCGCGAACGGGAAATCGCTGGGCGTGAGGATGCAGCTCTGGCCGTACTGGATGTCGAAATTGTTGACCCCGGGCAGGTTGCCCACGTTGCCCGACATCACCACGTAGCACTGGTTTTCGATCGCCCGTGCCTGCGCGCAGTAGCGCACCCGCAGGTAGCCCTCGCGCACGTCGGTGCAGAACGGCACGAACAGGATCAGCGCGCCCTGGTCGACCAGGTGGCGCGCCACCTCGGGGAACTCGGTGTCGTAGCAGATCGATACGCCGATCGGGCCGCAGTCGGTTAGCACGGTCGCGGCGCTTTCGCCGCCGGTGATGCTCCACACCGTGCGCTCGCTGGGCGTGGGGTGGAGTTTCTCGCGCTCGTGCAGCGAGCCGTCGCGCAGGCAGACGTAGCAGACATTGTGGATGTCGCCGTTGGCCTGCTCGGTGGGATGGGTGCCGGCGATGATGTTGATGTTGTAGCGCACCGCCAGACGGCTGAAGAGTTCCTTCACCTGTGGCGTCCAGGCGCTGAGCTTGCGGATCGATTCCACCGGCGACAGTTCGGTGTTCTCGATCGACAGCAGCTGCAGGGTGATCAGCTCGGGGAAGGTGACGAAATCGGCGTTGTAGTCGGCGGCGATGTCGGTGAAGTATTCCACCTGGGTGGCGAACTCCTCGAACGAGGCGATGCGCCGCTGCAGGTATTGCACCGAGGCCACGCGCACCGAGTCGGGCAGGCGTTGCGGCGTGGCGATCGAGGGAATGTCCGGCTGGTCGAGCAGGCGCGGATTGCGCCACACCAGGTGCACCGCGTAGCCCAGCGATTCATGGTCCGACGGCACGTAATCGCGCAACAGACCGACGACTTCAAAGTCATTGGACAACTGGAAGCTCAGCGTAAGGTCGCGTCGCCGGCCTTCCACCACCGCCTGCACGTAGGCCTGCGCACTGCCGTAGCGCGACATGTTCTTCGCCAGGCCAGGAATGCGTCCGCCGAACACGATGCCGCGCAACTTGAGTTCGCTGCACAGTTGCTTGCGTGCGCGATACAGCCGCTGGCCGATGCGCATGCCGCGGTAATCCGGGTGCACCACCACTTCCATGCCATACAGCCAGTCACCATCCGGCTTGTGCCGCGAGGCCATGCCGCCACCGGTGATCTGCATCCAGGTGTGCGGCGCCAGCGCGGTGGCTTCGTCGATACGGAAGGTGGCGCAATAACCGACGATGGTGCCTTCGTACTCGACCACGAACTGGCCTTCCGGAAAGTGCGTCTGTTGCGAACGCAACATTTCTTCCGAGTGGCCCCATTCGGGCGTGTAGACACGGCCGGTAAGCACGGCCAGGGCCGGTACGTCGGCGAGCGTGGCCTGGCGCAACAGCAGTTTCGGGGTGCGTTCGTTGGTCTTTTTCGTCATCCCCCAATGATGCTGCGGCGCAGGTGAAGCGGGCGCGAGCGCGCCGGTTACACTGCGCACCTGGTCATCGAGGCAAGCCCATGAGCGACACCACCCCCGCCCGAAACTTCCACGCCAGCCGACTGTGGCGATCCGACGGCTGGCAGGCCGATGCCACGCTGGGCGTGGACGCCAGCGGACGTGTGACGGTGGAGGCTGCCGGCCAGGGCGAGTCGCTGGGCGAATGGGTGCTGCCGGGGATGCCGAACCTGCATTCGCACGCCTTTCAGCGCGCCATGGCCGGGCTGGCCGAGCGCCGCGGAATCTCCCGTGGCGCGGGCGACTCGGGCAAGGGGCAGGGCCACGACAGCTTCTGGAGCTGGCGCGAGACCATGTACGGTTTCGCCGCCGCGATCGGCCCGGCGGAACTCAAGGCCATCGCCGCGCAGCTTTACGTGGAAATGCTCAAGGCCGGCTATACCCAGGTCTGCGAGTTCCATTACCTGCATCACCAGCCGGACGGCACACCTTACGCCCAGCCGGAAGCGATGTCGCTGGCGTTGGTCGAAGCCGCGCGCGAGGCCGGCATCGCATTGACCCTGCTGCCGGTGCTTTACATGAGTGGCGGTTTCGACGGCCGTCCGTTGTCGGCGCGGCAACGTCGCTTCGGTCATGCCGTGGACGACTACCTGCGCCTGCTGGATACCTTGCGCGCGCATGAAAGCGATGACGTGCGTATTGGCATCGCGCTGCATTCGCTGCGCGCCGTGCCCGAGACGGCATTGCGCGAGGTGCTCGCCAGCGACATGGCGCGGCGCGGCCCGATCCATATCCACATTGCCGAACAACTTGGCGAAGTGCAGGACAGCCTCGCCACGCGTGGCGCCCGCCCGGTGGAGTGGCTGTTCGACCACGCCGACGTCGACGCGCGTTGGTGCCTGGTCCACGCCACCCACCTGACCGACGCCGAAACGCAGCAACTGGCGCGCAGCGGTGCGGTGGCCGGCCTGTGCCCGGTGACCGAGGCCAACCTGGGCGACGGCCTGTTTCCGCTGGCCGATTACCTGGATGCCGGTGGCACGCTGGGCATCGGTTCGGATTCGCACATCTCCATCTCGCCGGTGGAGGAGTTGCGCTGGCTGGAATACGGCCAGCGCCTGCGCACGCACCATCGCAATGTCGCCGCGCGTGGCGAGGGCGAGAGCGTGGGCGAAACGCTGTGGCGCGCCGCGTTGCGCGGAGGCGCGCAGGCCTCGGGCATGGCCATCGGCGAATTGTGCGAAGGTGCGCGCACCGACCTGATCGTGCTGGACGATGCCTCGCCACTGCTCGCCGCGCGCGACGAGCGCTCGCTGCTCGACAGCTTCCTGTTCGCCGGCAACACGCCACTGGTGCGCGACGTGATGTGTGGCGGTCGCTGGGTGGTGCGGGATTTCAGGCATTACGACGAGGCACGCATTGCCGCACGTTATCGCGACACCGTGACGGCGTTGGCGAAGCGATGAAGCCGCATGACGGGGGCCGCCCGCCCGCCGAATGAACGGCAGCTATCAGACAGGGGAGTGCGCCGTCATCGGCTTTGCTGACGACGCGTTTCGGGTAAGCACACCCCACACGAGGAATGCCTTATGCGCCGTCTCATGTCCGCCGTGCTGCTGTCTGCCGCCTTGCTTGGCGGTACCCTGTCGCTGACCGGCTGCATCATCGTGCCAGCTCATCGCGCACGCGTCTGGGTGCCGGGTTACTGGGCACCGCAGCATGTCTGGGTGGGCGCGCACTGGCGTTATCGCTAAGCCTTCTGCGTTCCTGCGACACGTTGGCGTGGATTCCGCGCCAACGTGTTTTTCATCCAATGGCCCGATGGTTCTGAACCGGCAAATGAAAATGGCCCCTCTCCACGCGTGGAGAGGGGCCATGAACGTTACCGCTTACTGGTTGGATGTCGAGGTGGACTGGTCGCGATGCTGGGCCTGGAATGCCTTCCACTCCTGCCTGCGCTGTTCACGCTGGGCCTTCATCGAGGCCAGCTGCATCTTCTGCGCCGAGGTCAGCACGCCGTAGATCTGCGCCCGCACGTTGGCGCGCTGTTCCACGTGTACCTTGGTGGCATCGGCTTCGGCCTGGGCCAGGTTGGCCGCGGCAGCCTGGTAACCGGCCTGGTCGGGCGTCAGCGACTCGAATGCCTTGCGCTGCTGGAACACGGCCTGACGCTGCGCCTTGGACGAGGCGAAGCTGGTCTTGATGATCTGCTTGATGCTGGCCTTCTGTGCATCGCTCAGGTTGAGCTTGTGCAGGGCGAACATGCCGTGGTGACCATGGCCGTGACCGTGATGCCAGCCGCCGTGGCCCATCGGGGCGGCGATGGCGACCGTGCCGAAGGCCAGGGCGGACGTCAGGGCCAGGCCGAGGATGAGGGGCTTGCGCATGGGGATTACCTCTGTCGTTGGGGACGGAATTGTCTTGCCTCCATTTGACGACAGCTCTGCGTGTATGTTCTTTGCCGAAGCGTAAAGATGCGTAAAGCCCCGGATGTCCTGGGTGCATGGATCGATAATCCCGACATGTCCCGAATCCTGCTTGCCGACGATGACCGCGCCCTGTGCGACCTGCTGGCCGAGTACCTGCGCCGCGAAAGCTACGAGGTGGATGTGGTGCACGATGGCGAGGCGGCGCTGGAACGCCTGCGCGATCCGGCGTTGCGTCCCGATCTGCTGATCCTCGACGTGATGATGCCCGGCCGCGACGGCCTGGAAACTCTGCGCGAATTGCGCGTGCAGTACCGGCTGCCGGTGATCATGCTGTCCGCCCGCGGCGAGCCGGTAGACCGCGTGGTGGGCCTGGAACTGGGCGCGGACGATTACCTGTCCAAGCCGTGCCTGCCACGCGAGCTGCTGGCGCGGGTACGGGCCCAGCTCCGTCGATCGGCCCCAGCCACCAGCGGCACCTTGCAGGTGGGCGAGCTGGTGCTTTACCCGGGCGAGCGGCGCGCCAGCATCGGTGACTGCGAACTGGCGTTGACCGGCGCGGAATTCCAGTTGCTGCAGGCGTTGGCACAACGGGCGGGCGAGCTGGTGGACAAGGCCGTGTTGACGCGACTGGCACTGGGGCGCGAACTGGAACGCTTTGATCGCAGCATCGACGTGCATGTGAGCCGCTTGCGCCACAAGCTCGCTGAAGCCTCGGCCGACGCACCGCGCATCGACGCCGTGCGTGGCGCCGGCTATGTGCTGGTGGTGGCGCCGTGAATCCGTTCAAGAGTTCGCTCTACTGGCGCTTGCTCGTCTGGTTTTGCGTGGTCAACCTGCTGGTGTTGGTGCTGGGCGGTTTTCTCACCCGGCGCTTCATCGAATACACCACGGCGGTGGAAATCGACTGGAGCGCGCTGGCGCAGTCGGCCGATGCAGCCTACGAGCAGGGTGGCGTGGCCGGGCTGGGCGACTGGTCGATCCGACAACGCCACGATGGCGTGCAAGCCACGTTGTACCAGGATGGCCAGCCGCTGCATCCGATCCGTCTGCCGCCGTCGATCATGCAATCGTTGCCGGCCATGCTGGCGGCCGACCGTGACGTGGTGCTGCGGCCATGGCGAGGTGGCGGTGTGTACGTGGCGGTGCAACCGGTCACCGGTGCCGACGGACGCTTGCGCCAGTTGGTGGCGGTCAGCCGTTCGCACACGCGCCTGCGGCCGCAGACGCGCGAGAAAATCCTGCTGGGCGTGCAATTGCTGCTGTCGCTGCTGTTCATCGGACTGGTCGGCTGGCGGGTGGCGCGCAGCGTGGCCAAGCCGGTGCAGGCGTTGCGTGATGCAACGCGGCGCATGACAGCGGGCGAGCTTTCGGCACGCGTGAATCATCCAGGCGGTGGTCGGCGCGACGAACTGGCGCAGCTTGCCGGCGATTTCGATGCCATGGCCGAGCGCATCGAGGCACTGGTAACGCATGACCGGCGCGTCTTGCAGGATCTGTCGCACGAATTGCGCTCGCCGCTGGCGCGGCTGCACCTGATCCTCGACCTGGCCCAGCGCAGCGACGCCCCGACGGAAGCCGGGCGCTACTTTCTCCAGGCCGAACATGAAATCGTGCGGCTCGATCGCATGGCCGGCGAGATGCTGGCGCTGTCGCGGCTGGAAGGTGGCCTGCCCGGCATGCAGTGCGAGCCCGTGGCGCTGGAGGCATTGCTGCGCCAGTGTGCGCAGCGCGCGCAAGTGGAGGCACAAGCGCGTGATGTGCGCGTACGGGTGGATGCATCGGAGCCGGCCTGCGTGCAGGGTAGCGCCATGCTGCTGGAGCGGGCGCTGGACAACCTCGTGGGTAACGCGATCAAGTTCAGCCCGGCCGGCGGCGAGGTGGTGCTGGCGCTGGACTCGGCAGATGGCCAGGCCAGCGTGTCGGTGCGCGACCACGGTCCCGGCGTGCCGCCGCAGGAGCTGGAGCAATTGTTCCGTCCGTTCTACCGCGGCAGCAATGCAGCGCGTGCCGAGGGCCACGGACTGGGCCTGGCCATCGTGCGGCGCGTGGCCAGGGTGCACGGCGGCACGGTGGGCGCGTCCAATGCCGAGGGTGGCGGCTTGCGGGTATGCCTGCAGCTGCCACTGGCGGCGGGCGCGGTTGCGGATTGAGGAAGGGCGCGGTGGCGGTGGGCACCCCTGTCCCCGACGAGCGCTGCGGCGGCCGACGCAAGTGGGTGACCTCCGGCACGTTGCACCGCGTCGCAGGCGGATCAGCATGGCGCGTCGGTGCCAGGCTTACGGCGCCGCGTCCACGTTCCCGACCCCATGTCGTCAAGGAGCTTCGCCATGCCCGGTTGTCGCCGTATCCGTTTCCGCCTTTCATCCGTTCTTGCCCTGTCACTGATCCTTGCCGGCCCCGCCGCGCTCGCGGCCGCAAGCACGCCACCCGTGCTGGCCGCGCCGCAGATCTTCGCGCCCGGCGTGGTCTCCGGTCCCGCCAACGACGAATCGCCCGCCGTCAGTCCCGACGGTAACACCATGTTCTTCACCCGCAGTGGTGCCGGTGGCGGCACCATCATGGAGACCCATCGCGTGCACGGCCATTGGTCCACGCCGCGCATCGCGCCGTTCTCCGGCACCTGGCAGGACTTGGCACCAGCGCTGTCGCCCGACGGCTCGTTCCTGGTCTACGTGTCGATTCGCAAGACCGACACCCGTCCGGCACGGATGCAGGTGAACCTGTGGCGGGTCGACCGGATCGGCCCGGGTTGGGACCACTGGAGCGCGCCGCGCCGCCTGCCGGCCACGGTGAACATCGGCAATGGCATCTGGAAGGCCAGCGTGGCGCGCGATGGCAGCCTGTATTTCCTGTCCATCGACGCGGGCAAGGACAAGGGCAAGCGTCTGTACGTGTCGCGCTACGTGAACGGCGTCTACCAGCAGGCGCAGCCGTTGTCCTTCAGCCACTATGGTGACAGCGACGTGGACCCGGAGATCGCCGCGGACGGCTCCTTCATGGTGTTTGCCAGCGACCGCCGCCTGGCCGGCGACAGCAAAGACCACCTGTTCATCGTGTTCCGTCAAGGCAACGGCTGGGGCACGCCACAGGCGATCCGCTATGCCGGCGACGATGCCCACGGCTTCAGCACCGACTACCTGCCGCATCTGGCGCCGGACCAGCGCACGCTGTACTTCACCAGCGACCGCAGCGCGCCGGTGGCGCCGTATCCGCATGACGCGGCGCAGGCGCGTGCCTACCTGCAGCGGGTGGAGGCCTGGGATAACGGCAACCTCAACGCCTGGTCGGTGTCGCTGACGCCGCTGCTGGACGCGCAAAAGCACGTGGGCTGATCGCGTCGTCGCAGGCCCGTGATGGTTGTCGCCTGCGGTGAGGATCGATATGTCTGGCATATCGAAACAGTCCTTTCGCGTTATCGATCGTCTTGTCAGCCGGGGCTATGCTGTCTGCATTTCCAGCACGCCGCCACGGGTGGGGCAACACGATGAACGATAGCGACACACCCGGCATGACAGGCGCCACGGCGGCCGCGAATGACTGGATCCATCACGGCACGCCGGCGTTCCGGCGCACCAACCTCGCCTTGTTCGCCGCCGGTCTGGCCACGTTCGGGTTGCTGTATTGCGTGCAGCCGTTGATGCCGGAGTTCAACCACGACTACGGCGTGAGCGCGGCGGACAGTGCGTTGTCGTTGTCGCTGACCACCGGCGTGCTGGCCGTGGCGATGCTGTTCGCGGGTGGCCTGTCCGATGCGTGGGGACGCAAGTCGGTGATGGTAGCGTCGATTCTTTCCTCGGCCGTGCTGGTGCTGGTGACGGCGGCGATGCCGAACTGGGGTTCGCTGCTGGTCGTGCGCACCTTGCTCGGGCTGACCCTGAGCGGCCTGCCGGCGGTGGCGATGACGTACCTGAGCGAGGAAATGCATCCCGAGTCGATCGGCCTTGGCATGGGGCTGTATATCAGCGGCAGCGCGGTCGGCGGCATGGGCGGTCGGCTGGTCACTGGCGTGCTGACGGATTTCTTCGACTGGCGGGTAGGCGTGGTCGTGGTGGGCGTGATCGGCATCGTGTCGGGCCTGGTGTTCTGGCGTGCGTTGCCGCCGTCGCGGCATTTCGTGCGGCAGCCGCTGAGCTGGCGCGCGCTGGCCGGGCGCTTCAGCGGCATGTTCCACGATCCGGGCCTGCCGTGGCTGTTCCTCGAAGGTTTCCTGCTGCTGGGCGCCTTCGTCACGGTCTACAACTATCTCGGTTACCGCTTGCTGGCACCGCCGTTCAACCTCAGCCAGGCGGTGGTGGGGCTGATCTTCGGCATCTATCTGATCGGCACCTTCAGCTCGGCGTGGATGGGCCACCTGGCCGGCAAGCTGGGGCGGCGCAAGGTGTTGTGGACGGCCTTCGCGCTGATGCTGGTCGGCGTACTGCTGACCCTGACCATGTCGCTGTGGTTGATCATGCTGGGCATCGTGGCGGTGACGTTCGGTTTCTTCGGCGGTCATTCCATCGTCAGCAGCTGGGTAGGGCGTCGCGCCGGCGCGGCGAAGGCGCAGGCGTCGTCGATGTACCTGTTCTGCTACTACATGGGCTCCAGCGTGGCCGGTTACGCCGGCGGGTTGTTCTACACCCGGGGTGGCTGGGATGGCGTGGCGGCTTTCATTGGCGCGCTGGTGGTGGCCGGACTGGTCATCGCGCTGGGTTTGTATCGCCTGCGGCCGCTGGTGAACGTGGCGACGATGCCTACGCCGATGAGCAAGGGTGCGATGCCGTGAAGATCGTGGGGGTGTGTTTTCGCGGTCCGGGCTGGGATGCTTGATTCGAGGGATCTCAGGAGCATCGCCCGCGAGCGGGGTCCTATCGTGATGCGCATGCGGGTCATGCAGGGGTTTTGGGCAGGCTGCCGCTCAGCAGGCGTACGAATTGCGCGACCAGTGGGGCACGCTCGTCGCGGCGCCAGGCCACGTGGATTTCCGACATCGCCGCCGGGTCGGTCAACGGCACGTAGCTGACGCCATCGATATGGATGTGTTCGCACGAGACCGGCAGGATCGATACGCCCAGCCCGGCGGCGACCAGCCCCACGATGGTGGATGACTCGCGTGCTTCCTGCGCCACGCGCGGCGTGAAGCCGGCATGGCGGCACAGCGAGATCACGTGGTCGTGGATGCCGGCGCCGGCACTGCGCGCAAACAGCACGAAGGGCTCCTGTGCCAGCGCTTCGGTGCGCAGTTTGCGACGCGGGCCAAGCTCGCGCAGTGCCGGATGGTTCGAACGCAGCACGGCGACCAGCGGATCGCGAAACAGTCGCTTCGATGCCAGCCCATCCGGCAGCACGTTGCCGCGAACGATGCCGATCTGCAGGCGGCGGTCGAGCAGGGCGTCGATCTGCCGCAGCGAGTTCATTTCCTCCAGCTGCAATTGCACCTCGGGCAACTGCTGGCGAAAGGCCAGGATCGCGCGCGGGATATGGCCGGTCAGCGGGGTGGAACGGGTCATGCCTACGCGCAGTTCGCCGGTCTCGCCGCGCTGCGCACGTTGCGCCAGGTCGATGGCGTGATCGGTGCGCGCAAGAATGTCGCGTGCTTCGTCCAGGAATAATCGACCCGGCTCGGTCAGTGCGACCCGGCGATTGGTGCGATCAAGCAGCCGCACGCCGACCCGTTGCTCAAGCTGGCGAATCTGCTGGCTCAGCGGCGGTTGCGACATGCCCAGCCGTTCCGCCGCGCGGCCGAAATGCAGCTCGTCGGCGACCGCGATGAAGTAGCGCAGATGACGCAGCTCGATATCCATGGCGCTACTTTGGCGGGTTGCGAGCCCGCCCTCAAGCGGGCACTCGAAAGTCGGCCGTCACCGCCTTCGTTTTTGGAGCCCGCTGGCGGGCGATGCTCTTCTTCGGGACCCGGGATTCGCAACAGCATCGCCCGCTAGCGGGCTCCTACCGGAGTTTGCGGCGGGGTTTGCTCAGTGCGGCACCACGCCGATCGTTTGCAACCACGCCATGGCCAGTTTCGGCCAGCTGCTGATCGGAAATTTGCCGGGGCGCAAACCGAAGGCATGGCCGCCGTGCGCATACAGGTGCATCTCCGCTGGCACGTGCGCCTTGGCCAGGGCAGCGTAGTAGACCAATGACTGGTTCACGCCGTCGACGTAGTCGTCCTCGGCCTGCAGCAGGAAGGTGGGCGGCGTATCGCGGGAAACCTTTACATTCGGATTCAGCGTGTCGTTGTCGAAGGCGAGGTGACCCGGATAGATCGCCAGGGCGAAATCCGGGCGGGCGCTTTCCTTGTCGGCGGCATCCACCGGTGCGTACAGGCGTGGCTTGAAGCGGGTGCTGATTTCCGCCACCAGGTAGCCGCCAGCGGAGAAACCCATCACGCCGATCTTGTGCGGATCGATATGCCATTCTTTGGCGTGCAGGCGCACCAGCCCCATGGTTCGCTGTGCATCTTCCAGTGCGGGCACCGGCGTCACGAAATCATCGCTGCGGCAGTTGCATTGCCATCCGTAAGGCGCACTCGGAACGCGGTATTTCAGAAGCACGCAGGTGATGCCGTTGGACGTCAGCCAATGACATGCTTCGGTGCCTTCCAGGTCCATGGCCAGCACCTCGAAGCCGCCGCCGGGGAACACCACTACCGCGGCACCGGTGTTCTTGCCGCTGGGTGCATAGACCGTCATCGTTGGCCGGGTCACGTTGGTGGCTGCCATCCACGCTTTGCCGGCTATCAGATTCTTGCTCGCCGTCATGGTTTCCGGCCCCGGCACGGGCTGCGCATCGGGCATCGTTCTCGGCCAGATCGGTATTTGCGTATGCCCGGCGGTCGGCTGCCAAGCCATCGTCTTCGCATGCACGCTTGCGCATGCGACCAGCCCGCACAGGGCGATAACCCAACACTTCATGACATTTCCCCATGTGGCGCGCGGCCACGTTTGCGTGATCAGGGCAGACTGCCGATCACGATTCTGTGCCATGCGTCGGTTTTGTTGCGGCGGCTTCCGTGGATTTTTCCGGGCAAGCCCTTTCAGAACAGGCCGCTGAGCGCGCCGTACACGCCCAGTGCCGATGTCAGTGCCACCAGCGCCGTCACCACCCACCGATACCATCCGCGCAGGCGATGTTCGGGGGGCAGGGCACGAACGGCCAGTGCTACCAGGAAGCCCAGTACCAGCGGCAGCAGCAGCGCGTTCATCACTTCCACGCCAATGGACAGGGCGACCAGGTTGGGAACGAATGCCACCACCAGCGCACCGCCGGCCACGGCCAGCGTGAACACCAGATAGAACCACGGCGCTTCGCGCGGATGCGATTCCAGCGAACGTCGGTAGCCGGTCACTTCGCCCAATCCCCACGCGGCGGCCAATGCCACCACGATGGCGGCAACCATCGCCGCGCCCAGCATGCCCAGGCCGAACAGGGTGCGGCCAAGCGTCATGCCGAGGAATGGCGTCAACGCATCGGCGACCTGGCCGACGGTGTCCAGCGGTGGGCTGAGATGTCCCGCCCACAAGGTGGCGGCAGCGACCAGCAGCACCGCCGCCATCACCACCTGGGTCGCCACCGCACCGATCGCGGTATCCCAGCGCGCGGCGGTGTATTGCGCGGGTTGCAGTTTTTTGTCGGCCACGGCCGACTGCTGGTAGAACACCATCCACGGCATGATCACGGCGCCGATGTTGGCAGCCACCAGATACCAGAAGCCTGCGTCGCGAACCGGCACGCGGGTGATGCCGTCGACCAGCGCGTGCGAATCGATCGGCGCACGCAACGCTACCCACACGAACACCAGCTCGAACAGGCCGAGGATGATGGCCACGCGTTCCACGCGGCGATAACTGCCCGTCCACACCACCACCAGCAGGAAGCCGGCAGCCAGCGCCAGGCTCCACGTACGCGGCACGCCGAACAGTTCACCCACGCCGGCCACGCCGGAGAACTCGGTGAGCAGCGCGCCGACAGCGGCCACGACCAGCCCCAGCACCGACACCCAGGCCCAGGATGCTCCGAAGGTTTCGCGAATCAGTTCGCCGTGGCCACGGCCGGTGAAGATGCCCAACCGCACGGTCAGTTCCTGCACCACGTACAGGATCGGCACCAGCAACAGTTGCAGGGCAAGCATTTGATAGCCCCATTGCGCGCCGCTTTGCGCGGCGGTGAGCACGCTGCCGACATCGGTATCGGCCAACATCACCACCAGCCCGGGGCCGAGGGTCGCGAGCAGGGTTTTCCAACCGGATATGGCGCGCTGCGGATGCAGACTGGACACGGAAACGGCGCGATCCATGAGCTCCTCGGGGCGTTCAAATGATAACGATTATCATAATCTTCTCGAGTAGGCAGCACTTGATGCAGGTCAAATCGTGCCGGCCCGTTGTTGCCGTCATTCCGGTCTACGCCCACTGCTGTCCGGAATAAAAATGCGCGATGCGTGGAAAACCCCGAGCAGTACAACTTTGCAACCATTGAGTTCGCATGAGGCTCAAATTTCAGAGTTATCGGCCACGACCCCGTCTCGTCATCCCAGCGAAAGCTGGGATCCAGTCAAGATGCTGTGCGAAGCACACTCAACTTCTTGTTTTTGTGTGCTTCGCACGCATGTCCGACTGGATTCCAGCTTTCGCTGGAATGACGGATTCGGCCGCCGTCATGCCTTCGCAAAATTATTCCGGACAGCAGTGGGCCTGCGCCGGAATGAAGGCCATGAGGAGCCGTCGGCGGCCTGTCCCCGCGGTCAGCCCACAATCCCTCGCTCGCTCCGTCAGCGCATGCCCGGCTTGAGCATGCCTTCCACCGCCTGGTAGCTGCCGTCGTTGGCCGCGGCCGGAATGTCCAGCAGATGCGTCATCAGCGGATAGACGTCCACGTTCGGAAAGGCGTGGAAGCGGATGCCGTCGCGGAATGCCGGGCCGTGCGCGATAAACAGCGCCTGCATGCGCGGGTCGGTATTGTCGTAGCCGTGCTCGCCCACGCTGATATGTCCCTTGTGGCTGGCGGCGTAGTCGGTGGTGGTGATGCGCCAGCCCACGTCGGCCAGGCACACCAGCTGCGGCACGCGGGCGTTGTGGCCATAGTCGAAGCGGGCAGGGATGCGCGTCTTGTCCCAGCAGCGCATGTGCTTCTGCGGTTGTTCCAGTTGGCGTTCGATGGCGGCGAAGTCGTAGCCGGGCTTGGGGTTGAAGCCGGCGACGATGCCGAAGCTCACCGGTCGCACGTGGTCCAGCGGAATCAGCTTGTCCATCATCACGTTGTTGGCGAGCGGCACGCTGGCCATGCCGTGGTCGGCCAGCACGATGATGTTCATCCGCTCGAACAGGTGGCGTTGCTGCAGCCCCTGCACCAGTCGAGCAAGTGCGGCATCGACATGGCGTATCGCCTCGTTCACCTGCGGCGAGTGCGGACCGTACTTGTGCCCGGCGTGGTCGACGGCGTCGAAGTACAGGGTGAGGAAGGTCGGGCGCTGGCCTTGCGGCAGGTCCAGCCAGGCCAGCACCTGGTCGACGCGCTGGTCGGCCGTGATGTGGTCGTCGAACGGCTTCCAGTAATCGGGGTAGTGACCGTGGATGTCGGCGCCCGAGCCGGGCCAGAACATGGTGGCAGTGCGCAGGCCATGTTCGTCGGCAGTGACCCAGATCGGCGTGCCTTCGTCCCACCAGCGGCCATCGGCCACGGCCTTGCGGTTGCCCAGCGAGAACTTGCCGAGCTGTGCGTCAAACATCGTGTTGTTGACGATGCCGTTGTGGTCCGGGCGCAGACCGGTGACGATGGTGTAGTGGTTGGGAAAGGTCAGCGACGGGAACGACGGCTGCATCGAATCGGCATGCACGCCGGTTTTCGCCAGCATCTCCAGGGTCGGGCTCAGGCCGCGGTCGTAGTAGTCCGCACGGTAGGCATCGATGGAGATCAACAGCAGCGGCGCGGGCGCCTGCGTTGCCGCGGCAGCGCTTGCCGACGCCGCATTTTGTTGCGACGCATGCGGTTGCGTGGCGCAGCCGGCACCGAGCATGACGACGGCGCAGCACAGCAGGCGAAACGGAAATTTCATGAGGCATGTCTCAGGATGGAAATATCCTTCCATCATCGCGCAGGGACCGGATCATGGCCATGACAAGTTTTCGACATTCGCGTGTCCGCGGCAGCGTGACCTTGCTGGGCGCGGCAGCATTCGCCTGGGCCGGATTGGCGGCGGCGCAGACCCAGCCGCAAGTCAACGCGCAGCAGCGCGCGCAGTACCAGCAGAACGTGAGCCAGCAGCAGCTCAACAACAAGTTGCGCGACAACAGCATCCGCGAGCAGCAGCGGCAGAACATTTCCGACAACGCCAAGCGCCCGTATACGAACGACGCGGCCACCACGCATTTGATCAACCAGGCCGACCAGGCCCATCGCGACCGTTATCAGGCGCATCAGCAAAATGCGCTGGACAGCTACGAGAGTGCGGTGACGCCGCGGCCCACCCGCAGCAAAAAGCCGGCGCACAGCAGCTCATCCGGCGGCTGAGCCCCGCCGCGTCAGGCACGCAGGCCGAACAGGTCGCCGCGCGCGATGCGGTCTTCCATCGCCAGCAACTGGCGTTTGATCGGCAGTCCGCCGCCGAAGCCGGTGAGGCTGCCGTCGCTGCCGATCACGCGGTGGCAGGGCAGCACGATGGGCAGCGGGTTGCGACCGTTGGCGGCACCCACCGCGCGCACGGCTTTCGGTTGGCCGATGCGACGCGCCATCTCGCCATAGCTGAGCGTGGTGCCGTAGGGAATCCTCGCCAGCTCGTGCCATACCTCCAGCTGGAATGGCGTGCCAAGCGGATGCAGCGGCATGTCGAAGTGTTGCCTTGTGCCGGCGAAATACTCATCGAGTTGCACGCGGGCGAAGGCGACGCGGCCGGCATCGCGGATGCTGTCCGCGGCCAGTATTTTCGGGTGGCGTTCGGTTTCGAACCAGATCTGGCGCAGGCCGTGCGGATCGGCGATCAGCAGCAGCCGGCCGACCGGGCTGGGCATCTCGTCGAACCAGATCGGCTCGGCGTCGGTGCGAGTGATGGTGCTTGTCATGCACGGACCTCCTTGTGGCGTTTGGGCCGCGGGGCGGGTGGTACATCGGCTGTACTGCGCCACAGGTGCATCACCGCGTAGGCGCGCCACGGGCGCCATGCTTCGGCCATGTGGTCGAGCGCTTTCGTGCTGAGGATCGAACCGTCATCGGCGGCGGCGCGACGCAGGATCAGGTCGGCGGCGGGAAACGCATCGGGATGGCTCAGTGCGCGCATGGCCACGTAATGCGCGGTCCATTCGCCGATGCCCGGCAAGGCCACCCAGCGCGCGACGAAGGTGTCCAGCGGCTGGTCGTTGCGAAAATCCACGCGCCCGTCCAGCAGCGCGCGGGCGATGCCGCGAATCGTTTCGGATCGTGCCGTGGTCACGCCGATCTCGCGCAGGTCGGCATCGGCCAGGGTTTCGGGGCTTGGAAACAATCGCTCCAGCCCGGGGCGTGGTGGATTCGGCACCACGAGGCCGTGGCGTTGCACGATGCGCGAGGCCAGCGTGCGTGCCGCGGCCACGCTGACCTGCTGGCCGAGCACTGCGCGCACCGCGATTTCGAAACCGCCCCAGCCGCCGGGCAGGCGCAGGCCGGGGCGTTTGCGCAACAGCGGACGCAGCACCGGATGCGTGCGCAAGGCGCCGGCGATGGCTTGCGGATCGGCGTCCAGGTCGAACATGCGGCGGATGCGTGTCACCACCGGCAACATCTGCGCCGGCTGCGGACAATGCAGTTCCAGCTTCAACGCGTGCTCCGCATTCGGCCATGCGCTGAGGCGCAGCCAGCCCGGTGCATCAGCGGGCCCGAACACGCGCGCGTAGCTGTGCTCGTCCACGTGCTCGATACCCGGCAGCGAGCGGCCGCGCAGGAACGTCAGCAGCGCATCGAAATCGTACGGTGGGCGATAACCCAAACGCAGCACCAGCGTATCGCCCGGCGGCGTGCGCGGATGGCGACGCAATTCGCGCGGTGCGATGCGGTTCGCCTGCGCGAACGCGGCATTGAAGCGGCGCAGGCTGCGAAAACCGGAGGCCATTGCCACTTCGGTCACCGGCATCGATGTCTCGGTCAGCAACTGCTTGGCGAACAGTAGTCGGCGTGTGGTGTGCACGTTGATCGGCGGTGCGCCGAGCCGGTCCACGAACAACCGGCGCAATTGGCGCGAGCCCACATCCACTTGCCGGGCCAGGTCGTCCAGCGAGCCTTCATCCAGCACCCCGGCCTCGATCAGCTTCAGCGCACGGGCCACCACATGATCGCCGCGCTGCCATACCAGGTTGCCCGGCGCCAGTTCCGGCCGGCAGCGCAGGCACGGACGAAACCCTGCAGTTTCGGCCGCGGCGGCGCTGGCGTAGTAGCGCACGTTTTCGCGCTTCGAAGCCCGCGCCGGGCACACTGGCCGGCAGTAGATGCCGGTGCTGGTGACGGCGACGAAAAACAGCCCGTCGAAGCGCGCATCGCGACTGAGGCGAGCCTGTTCGCAGGTTTGTGGATCGAGCGAGGAATGGATCTGGGCGTCGGACATGGCCTCAGGCTAGCACTGCGGCCGGCGCATGACTCGCCGTTTTCGGACATCAATGCGCATGCCGCATTGCCTGGACGGGAAGCATCGGGGCGCGGGCGGTTTGACAGGCTTGCACGGGTCGGCAGAGGATGCCCGGTGCGATCTTTCTCCGCACACCGTCTTCATTCGAGGATTCGCGCATGCCGCTTGGAACGTCGATCACACGTGGGGCATGCACGCGCATTCGCCGCAGTCTGTCCACGGCTTTGCTCGGCGTGTTCTTGCTGATGGCGTGGACGGCCAGCGCGACGACGGCAGGGCGCAAGTGGGTCGGCAGTTGGGAACAGGCGATGACTTCGCAATACACGCAGGTCGACGGCCCCGATGGCAAGCCGCAGCGCGATGCTTACGGGCAGCCGGTCGATCACGCGCCAGCGGTTCACGACGTGACCTTGCGCCAGAACGTGCTTGCCAGCATCGGTGGTGATCGCGTGCGCATTCGCTTGTCGAATTATTACGGTCTGCAACCGCTCACGATCAGTGCCGCGCGCATCGCGCTCGGCGTCGGCAAGTCGGATGACCTGTCCGCGATCCAGCTCGACAGCGATCGGAAGCTGACCTTCCACGGCGGGCAGACCACGGTCACCATTGCGCCTGGCCAGGAGATCGTCAGCGACCCGATTGCGCTGCACGTACCGGCGCTGTCGAACGTGGTGGTCAGTCTGTATTTCGCCGGCAACGCAACGCTTGCGGATTTCCATCCCTTGCAGCATGGCCATGTCACCCGCATCGTGGATGGCGACGCCACGCAGGCCGCGTCGCTGGCGCAGCGGGCGCCGTCGAAAGCGCTGCCGGGCAAGCAGGGCGACGACCATATCTATCTGCTGACCGGCCTTGAGATGGAGGTGCCGACGGCGACACGCAGCATCATCGCGTTCGGTGATTCGATTACCGATGGTTACCTTGCCACTGCGCCGTCGACGTCGTGGCCGGCTGCGCTGGCCGGTATCGCGAACCGTGCGGGTGGAACGCCGGCCGCGGTGGGCAATGCGGGCATCAGCGCGGATGAGTTGACCACGGACCAGATCGGCGCGCCGGGGGCAGGTACCTCCGGGCTGAAGCGTTTCCTGCGCGATGTCGTCGATCGTCCCGGTCTCACCGACGTGATCGTGCTGTTCGGTGCCAACGACCTCAACCGGGGCATCGATCCGGCCGGTTATCCCAGCGGGGTGTCCGCCGGCGACCTGATTGCCGCGTACCGCATGTTGATCGATGTTGCCCATCAGCATCACTTGCGCATCTACGCCGGCACCATCACGCCATTCGCTGGCGAGCCGGGTTGGTACACCCCGCAGAAGGAAGCAATCCGCCTGCAGGTGAACCGGTGGATACGCGATTCCGGCAGCTTCGATGGCGTGATCGATTTTGCCGCCGCCGTGCGCGGTGCTTACAATGCGCCGCCGCTGGTTGCGACGCTCAAGCCGTTGCCCGCCGGCATGGCGATCGTGTGCGCCGGCGACGAGGGCCTGCATCCGAACGATCGCGGTTATGCGGTGATGGGTACGCTGGCTTACAACGTGCTGTTCCACACAAAACTGAAGCCGGCGCAGGGGTGCCATTGAGCACGAGAGTGGCAAGCGAGCGACTCAAAATCGGCCAGCGATGACCTGTCGTGTTCGTCATCCCGGCGCAGGCCGGAGGCGCCTTTCAACAGGCGGCAGTCTGGTCATCCAGTCACGACCTCGCTTGCTCAGGCCATACGGCTACCGCGTTCCCGCCTGCGCCGAAACGACGAACAAGGGCGTGGTGTCGGTGCGCGTTGCGTAATGCGGGATGACCGAAGCCGATGCGTTCAGGGTTTTCGGCGGTGGGTCATGCTCGACAAAACGCCATCACGCCGGATCAACCCGTGATAAAGCGCCGCTGCCATGTGCGCCAGGAAGGTGAGGAACAGCAACATGGCGAGTACGGTGTGCAACTGGCGCAGGATGGCGAAGGCGATGGCGTTGGTGGGGAAGATCGGCGGCAGTCGCAGCGAATCGCTCAGCATCACCGGGTAGCCGCCGGCCGACAGCATCGCCCAGCCGATCAACGGCATCGCGATCATCAAGCCGTAGAGCAGCCAGTGCGAGGCATGCGCGGCGAGTTTCTGCAGCCATGGCAGGTCGGCCGGCAAGGGCGGTGCCGGATTGCGCAGTCGAATAGCCAGGCGCAGCACGGCAAGAATCAGGATCGCAATACCCAGCGGCTTGTGGATGTGGATCAGCCACTCGTGTCGTTCGGACACCGAAGCCACCATGCCGATGCCGATGAACAGCATCGCCAGAATCAACACGGCCATCAGCCAGTGCAGGATGCGGGCGGACAGGACGAACATGCCGGTCGTGTTGCTCATGGCGTGGCCTCCGGTGCGGGCTTGGTCGGTGTTTGCGTGGTGCCAGGCAGATGCGCTTCCTCGCTGGTACGACGCAGGTAGGAAGCGGCGTAGGCGGCGGAACGCGCGGGCAACAGCGGATCGTCGGAAATCTCGATGCCGTCGGGCAGCACCGTGGGGTCGTAGTTGATGTCGCGGCACGGGCCACTTTCCTGCGGCGTGGTGTGGTCGATCACCAGCGTGCCGGCGTCGATGCTGCGGCGGTCGGCTGGCCATGTCCTGGTGGCGTCGTTGGTCGGGTCACCCGGGTTCGCCAGTGTCACCATCAGGTGCCAGCGCAGCGGACCGTTGGCCAGACGTTGGGACAGGTCGGCCGCCAGGTAATTCGGGTCACCAGCCTTGTGGATATCGTGGCTGGCATCGGTGGCGACCGGTGCCATCACCCAGCGCACGGCCTGACGTTGGCCGGCGGCATTGATGAAGATGAAGGCGTTGATGCTGTGGTAGCTCTCGGTGGCGAAGCTGGCCGATGGCTTGGCGGTTTTCGCCCAGGCACGGAATGCCGCGGCTTCCGGATGGGCGGCAAAGAATGCCGCGACCTTCGACGGATCAGGCTTGCCGGTGGCCGGGTCCGGTTGCGTCGCTTTCAATTGCGCGTAGAACGCCTGCGGCGTGGACACCGGGAACACCGGCATGGCGTTCATGCCGGTACGCCATTGCTGCCCGTCGGCCTGGGTGAAGCGCAGCGCCAGGCTGCGGATCGGTACGCTGCCATCGGGCGCATACGGGTTGCTGCCGGGAATCGCGAAGCGCCCGACCACGGGTGTGCGACTGCGCGTGAACACCTGCGCCATGGAGTAGGGCACGGCGTTGCCATTGCCTTCGAAATAGCCCGACACGCACACGCCTTTGGCGTGGTTGCGGCGGTAACCGGGAAACACGCCGGCATTCTTCTGAAACTGGTTGACGATGCGCTTTGGCGTCAGGCGATGCGGCGCAAGCCAGCCCCCGACGTAACCGAAGAGCAGTGCGAAAGCCGCCACGATGGCGGCGATCAACAGGAACGCGCCCGCTTGGCGTTTCGGCGTCATGCGGAAAAGGGAAGAGGGTGAATCGGACATGCTGGACTCCTGCCAGGACGGTCGTATGCGTGGCGATGGTTTGGCTGTCATCGGCCGGCGGCTGTTGGCTGGTGTTTCGCTGCCCGACTGGGTTCGGTTACATCACTACGTGCACGAACGCGGGTTGGCGGGCGCGGCCCGTGTGACGGCAGGCGTCGGCTGCATGATGGCGCTGATGTTGTTGCGTGGCTGTTGCGTCGAAGCGGGCATTTGCGGCAGTGCGCAATGTCGGCAGGGTGGCCCGGGCCGCATAATCGAGGCTTCGATTTCGTAGCCAAGGATCTGCTGATGACCGCCCCCACCCGCATCGACACCACTCGCGTGATCCATCCGCCCAAGGGCGACAAGCTCAGCTGCAAGAGCTGGCTCACCGAGGCGCCGTACCGCATGATCCAGCACAACCTGGATCCCGGCGTGGCGGAGAATCCGGCCGAACTGGTGGTGTACGGCGGCATCGGTCGCGCTGCGCGCAACTGGGAGTGCTTCGACGCCATCCTCAAGGCGCTGCGCGAACTCAACGACGACGAGACCTTGCTGGTGCAGTCCGGCAAGCCGGTCGGCGTGTTCCCCACCCACGTGGACGCGCCGCGCGTGCTCATCGCCAACTCCAACCTGGTGCCGGCCTGGGCCAATTGGGAGCACTTCCACGAGCTCGATAAAAAGGGCCTGATGATGTACGGCCAGATGACCGCCGGCTCGTGGATCTACATCGGCTCGCAGGGCATCATCCAGGGCACCTACGAAACCTTCGTGGAAATGGGCCGGCAGAGCTACGGCGGCAGCCTCAAGGGCCGCTGGATGCTTACCGCAGGCCTCGGCGGCATGGGCGGCGCGCAGCCGCTGGCGGCCAGCCTGGCCGGTGCCTGCAGCCTCAACATCGAGTGCCAGCAAAGCCGCATCGACTTCCGCCTGAAGACCAAGTACGTGGACGAGCAGGCCAGCGACCTCGACGACGCGCTGGCACGCATCGAGAAGTACACGAAAGCCGGCGAAGCGAAATCCATCGCGCTGCTGGGCAATGCCGCCAACATTCTGCCCGAGCTGGTCAAGCGTGGCGTGCGCCCCGACGCCGTCACCGACCAGACCAGCGCGCACGATCCGGTCAACGGCTACCTGCCGCAGGGCTGGACGCTGGAAGAATGGTTCGAGCGCCGCAAGAGCGAGCCCGAAGTCACCCGCGACGCTGCCAAGGCTTCCATGCGCGTGCACGTGGAAGCCATGCTGGCGTTCCAGCAGCAGGGCATCCCCACCTTCGACTACGGCAACAACATCCGCCAGATGGCGTTCGACGTGGGCTGCAAGAACGCGTTCGATTTCCCCGGCTTCGTGCCCGCCTACGTGCGCCCGCTGTTCTGCCGCGGCATCGGCCCGTTCCGCTGGGTGGCGCTCAGCGGCGACCCGGAAGACATCCTGAAGACCGACGCCAAGGTCAAAGAGCTGATCCCCGAGGACAAGCACCTGCACAACTGGCTGGACATGGCCGAGCAGCGCATCGCCTTCCAGGGCCTGCCCTCGCGCATCTGCTGGGTGGGCCTTGGCGTGCGCCACAAGCTGGGCCTGGCCTTCAACGAAATGGTGCGAAACGGCGAGCTGAAGGCACCCGTGGTGATCGGCCGCGACCACCTGGATTCCGGCTCCGTGGCCAGCCCCAACCGCGAAACCGAAGCCATGAAAGACGGCAGCGACGCCGTCAGCGATTGGCCCATCCTCAACGCCTTGCTCAACACCGCCAGCGGCGCCACCTGGGTCAGCTTCCACCATGGCGGCGGCGTCGGCATGGGCTACAGCCAGCACGCCGGCCTCGTCATCGTCTGCGACGGCAGCGAAGCGGCCGACAAGCGCATTGCCAGGGTGCTGTGGAACGATCCGGGCACCGGCGTGATGCGGCATGCGGATGCGGGGTATGAGGATGCCGTGGCGTGTGCGAAAGAGCAGGGGTTGAAGTTGCCGATGGTTCCGTAAGGGACGCTCTGATCAAGCCTTTGCCCGTCATTCCAGCGAACGCTGGAATCCAGTGCCTTCAAATGGTTGCCGAGGCGCCGGGTCCAATAGTTCGCCGGGATGACGCTTCATTTGAACCGTCCCAAAGTCTCCGGACAAGGAGCAAGTCATGGCCGTACCCAAATACGACTGGTGGTATCTGCCGCTGTTGCGCCTGCTCAGTGACGACCAGGCATGGCGCATGTCCGACGTATACGATGCGCTCGCCAAAGAGGCAGGCCTGACCGACGCAGATCTTGGCGAAATGCTGCCAAGCGGTACGGATCACACCTATCGCAACCGTATCGCCTGGGCGCGCACCTTTCTCAAGAAGGCGGGACTGGTGCAGTCGCCCAAGTGGGGCATGGTCAGCATCACCGAGCGCGGCAGGTCAGTGCTGCAGGAAAATCCGGCCACCCTCAATGACGCTTGGCTGATGCGTTACCCGGAGTTCGCCGAGTGGGCGCGTCCCTCGAAACCGGCATCGCCTCAATCGTCCATCGACAGCCAACCATCGGCGACCGACGACGAGACACCGCGTGAAGCGCTTGAACGCATGTACGGACAATTACAACGCGATCTGGCCGACGAGTTGCTGGAACGCGTCAAGCAGGTCAGCCCCGAGTATTTCGAGCGCATCGTGGTGGATCTGATGCTGGCCATGGGCTACGGCGGTTCCCGCGCCGAGGCGGGACATACCGTGGGCCGGTCTGGCGATGGCGGCATCGACGGCATCATCGACGAGGACCAGCTTGGCCTGGACAAGATCTACCTGCAGGCCAAGCGCTGGAAGGACAACGTCGGCCGCCCGCTGGTTCAGGCATTTTCCGGTTCACTGGAAGGCGAGCGCGCCACCAAGGGCGTTTTCATCACCACCTCTGCCTTCACCGCCGAGGCTCACGACTACGTGGGCAAGATCAGCAAGAAGATCGTGTTGATCGACGGTCGCAAGCTGGCCGAGTTGATGATCCGCCACAACGTGGGCGTGAGCCAGGAGGCTACCTACATCGTCAAGCGCATCGATAGCGATTATTTCGATCCGGATGCGTGAGCAAAACAGGGGGGAGAGTGCACTTTCTTGAAGCTGGCATTGTAGAAAGTCGACTCTGACCCCTGTTTCCTTGGCCACATCCTGCGCGTGGGTGATCCAGTCGTAACGTACGTCGCACGCAACCTGGAACCTCATCGTGGCTTCCATCAATTTATGCGTGCTCTTCCCGGGGTTTTGGAGCAAAACCCGAGTTGCCATGTTGTTGTCATGGGTGGCGATGGAGTGAGTTATGGCCATAGACCGGACGACGCCGCCAATTGGCGTGAAAAGCTTCTGCGCGAGAATCCCATGGACGCCTCTCGCGTGCACTTTCTCGGCAGGGTCGGCTACGGCACATACAGAAAGTTTTTACAAATTTCTAAAGTGCATGTCTACCTTACTTACCCGTTTGTGTTGTCTTGGTCGCTGCTGGAAGCCATGGCATGTGGCTGCCACGTCATTGGTTCAGATACCGCGCCAGTACGAGAAGTTATCACGGACGGCAAAAACGGCGAGTTGGTGGATTTTTTTAATCCGCACGAGATTGCGGATGCCGCATGCAGAGCCCTAACGCGAAAAACCAACCGATCGGAACTTCGAAGGCAGGCGCTGCAAACGGCAATGAAATATTCGTCCGAAGAAGGGGTGCGCGCGTACATGCATATGGTTTCCGCCGTGGCTGGCGTAATGAAAATTGACCAATGTCATTGTCACTTAAAAGAGGTCGCTGTATGAAATTTTATGGTGCAATGGTCGGTATTCTCTTTCTTGACCTGTTGCTCTTCTGGGGACTGACAAAATTTTATGTGCCAATACCCGGGACTCATGCAATGGTTGCCATGAGAAGGGCTTTTTTTTCACCGATCTTAGTTGTTAGTGTATTGCAACTAATAAAACTCATTTTTAACATATCGAAAGGGTATGTTGTCTCAATTCGAGGCCTCAGGTTCGTCAAGTCAATCGCCGCCGAAGAGCCCTTCGGATTTGTCTTCGGTATATTTTTAGAGCTAGGTATATGGGGTCTTCTTGGCACCGTGATGCTCCAGGTGCTTATGCGTACATAAGCATTGGTGGAGCAAAAGCTAAGGTATATCTAGCAGGCTGTTGAGAATGTCGATTTCAAAGCTGCAGCGATAGAGTTTTTCTATCGCAGCAGGTGCATGTCCGTTTGGGTGAAGACCCTTTTCCAGGTTCCGGGCGCACGCCTCCCGTCGCGGCTCACGTTGGCGATGGATTCCACCACTCGCCAATGCCGCCGAGTCGGATCAGGTTGTATGCCGCAAACGTCCACGTCACCCAACCACGCACCTTGGGCAGCGATACCAGCGGCAACTTGTCCAGCCCGCCAACAGTCTTGATCCAGCCAAAACCCTGCTCGATGCGCTTGCGTACCTGAAGACTCATCGCGTACCCCTTGCCGCGCGCCTTGCGCGCATCGATGGCGCT
>NZ_FOSR01000021.1 GCF_900114325.1 Rhodanobacter glycinis | reverse complement strand
AAAACACGCTCTTCGCCAAATCCACGCCGATGGTTATAGTGCTCATGGAGACTTCCTCTTCGTAGTGACGGTTGTGTCGCAACACCATCATGGCCATCGAGGCCGAAAGGGAGGGGAAGTCTCTTTTTACTCGTTCAAGGCGGACGGCTTCGCCGCGTTCAAGGCGGACGGCTCCGCCGCCGCTCAACTCAAGCATTGGTCTGCGTCTATGGAGGGCAAAGCGCATGAAAGGATCACGTAAAGCTTCTCTACTGTTACCGTTTGCCTTGTTCGGCTGTATCAGTGCAGAAGCTTTCGCCGCGTCATCAAGCCCGCCCCGGGCAGACGTGCTACTTGGGTGCTACGCCCAAGAGGCAAATGGCCCTATTACCATCCGCATCAACAAGGAAAATGAGCATTACTCTCTTGTTTCTATCCAGAAGGACGGTAGCTCAAAAAAAACATTCACCCTGTATAGCCGCGAAGCGAAACCAGGCCAAGCAAAGGCCGCAGAGATGATTGATGCGCTGATCTCGGATGAATCAGGCGTTATTGCCGTACTCAAGTCAAAAAACGGCGTGCCTATAAACACCCAAGGTCCTGGTAGTGACTATTATTTCCATGCGCCTCAGGTCGGCGGGCCACTATACAAAAAGCCGTGTCCAGGGGCGCAGGACCACACCCCAACATGAACCGCCTCAGGCTCGGTGAAGGCCGTTTGGTTCAAGTCGCGCCGCCGCGGCAGCACAGACTTACTGGCGAAAACTGCACACCGCGCGACTTTCGTGTCATGCGACACGTCCACCACCCGAACCAAGTGTGATCTGACATGGCCACGCAAGCACGCCGCCACATGCCCGCACTTCTTGCCTTCTTCTCGCTGGCCTTTGCGACAGCACTGGTTGCTTACGAGAGTGCCCATGGCGGCGTGCAGAGTCACCACTTGCTGGATCGCCCTGATTTGCCTGCCATCTCGAACTGGTTCGGGTTGATCGTCCTGCCTTTGCTGGGCTGGTTGCTGGGCATCCGGCTTCGCAATCACCTGACTTCATCCACCAGGTTCGGCTTGCCTGCGGGCATCCGGGCTGGCCTTGCGTGTTCGTTGCTGTATGGCACGGCCATGGCAACATCTTTTGTGCTTGGCATATCCACCGTGACCTCGGGCCTGTTCTTCGGGTTGTTCCTGCTTGCGGTGGTGCTGCCGATTTACCGCATCGAATGCATTTTCGGATTCGTGGTCGGCATGGCTTTCGCGTTTGGTGCCGTGCTTCCGGCGCTGGTGGCCGTGGTGTTTGCGGCCATCTCGGCGCTGCTGCATGCCATCTTCAGAGCAACGATGTCCGCCATGCGATCCAGGCGCCAGGCACGGTCCAACGACGCGTCCAGACAGGTCCGCTGATACACGGCCCAGCGCTGGCGCCAGCGGCCATCAGATGAGTACGGCAAATCTTCGGCTCAACCGCATGCTCATGCTTCGCCTTCACAGGGAACATCGAAAAACTTCCGTCCCCCCTTCGATTCTCGACAGCCGAAGAGCATGAAAGACATCGGGCTGGCACGTGGCCAGCCCGATGCGGTGCTGCTTCCACGGCAAAAAGCTCAGGCCGAGCAACCCTTCCCGCGCGGGCCGTGATAGCCCTTGGCCTTGGCGTCGCTTTCCTTCATGTAATGGCCATGTTTGGTGCGGCCGTACCATTTGTCGCTTTGGCAGTGATAGACCTTGCTGCCGGCGTTGACCCAGACCATGCCCGGGCCACCTCCGGGCGCTGCGATGGCGGCGGGCTGGGTCCATGCCATCGAACGTTTGCCGGCGGGGGCAGCTTTCGCATGCCTGGCGGGTTCTGCGGGTGTTGCTGACGCATCCGGTGTCGCATCGACCTTGGCGGTCGCAGCGGGTGCATCCGCGCTGGCGTACCACGCCTTGACGCCCTGGTGCCCGCGGCATGCGCCGCGCTTGTGCGCCTGGGTGGTGTAACTGCCGTCCTTGCATTGTCCGGTGGCGCCGGCCGGCGTCGCGGCCTGTTGCGCATACGCACAGGGAACGGCCATCAGGGCGGCGGACAGAACGGTGATCAAACCGAGTGATTTCATTGTGACTTCTCCTCCATGGATTCCATGTCACGCGACGGTTGCGTCACGTTGCCCGCTGCCTGCAGGAAACGCGTAGCGGTGACGTTCCGTCACGCCATCCGGGCACCTGTCAGCACAGGTGCCCGCGGTGACCACTATGGGGAAAAGTGCGGCGACCGTCGAGTCGGTCGCCGCCTACGCTCAGGGCGCTGTTCCGCCTACCGGCTTGAGCTTGGATTTCGGACGGGCGATCGCGTACATCGACCAGCTGATTTGTTTCAGCAGGCCATTGCGATCGTCGCCGATGCGGTACAGGTCGAAGTGGGTACGTCCCGGGAAGAAGCGGATGTCGGACTTCGCATGCAAGCCGTCCAGCACCGCCTCGAGCTTGTGCGCGGCACCGTCCAGATAGAAGGTATCGGCAGTGCCCACGTACAGGTGGATCTTGCCGTCGAGATTCTTCTTCAACTCTGGCCAGTTGTGTTGCAGGCGATACGCGATGTCGTAGTGGTCGCGCCAATAGCTGACCACGGCGGGGTCGACGGCACCGGTGTCACGATTGAACATCTGTTCCGGTCGGCCCCCCTTGCCCTTGGGCGAGAACACCCACTCGAACGAGGCCAACTGGCCGCCGTACGGTCCCAGCACGCGCTCGAGCTTGGCGAACTGCTGGAACGTGGCCAGCACCCTGCCCTTGTTGCGCACCAGCGGGTACGGCGTGCCGTCCGGCTTGTAGTAGACGTTGGCGTTCGGCGCGTACAGATCCACGCCGGTGAAGTCGTGGAAGTCACTGGGATCGGGCGAGGTGGACCAAGTGCCGCCGAAGATCTTCGGGTAGCGCGTCTGCAGCCACAGCGTGGCCCAACCGCCCGAGGAATGGCCTTGCAGGAAGCGGCCGTCGGCATCGGCGTCCATGCGGTAGGTGGATTCCAGGTGCGGGATCAGCTCGGTGGTCAGCGCATGGCCCCACGGACCGTTGTTCACCGAGTCGGCGAACTCGTGCGTCCCGGTGGGGCTGGACTCGTCCAGGAACACCCAGATCATCGGCGGCATGTCGCCCTTGGCCATCGCCGCGTAGACGTTTGCCAGGGTACCGATCACGCGGTCGTTGTTACCGCCGAAGCCCTGCGTGTAATACACCACCGGCCAGGTCTTCTTCGACTTGGCGTCGTAGTTCGGCGGCAGCAGCACGCGACCGCGCATATAGATTGGACGACCCCAGAACGCGCTGAGCGACGGGCTATCGAAATCGATCAGCCGCGCATGCTGGCGCGCCACCAGCAAGGCCTTGCGCAAGGCGTCGGGCGCCCGGCTGCTGAGTACCCACGGGTCATGCGCGGGCAGCGTCTTGTCCAGGTCCAGCGTGGGGATCGACGAGGCCGGCAGGTGCATCTTCACCACGCTGCTGATCAAATCGCCCGCACCGCGGCCGGTATAGTTGTAGTCGTGATTGACGTCCAGCACGGCCTGCACGTAGTAGTCGCCCGGCGGCAGGCTCGACCAGCCCGCGGGAAACGCGGTGTGGTCGGCATCGATGTCGATGACTTGCCCCGGCACCAGCCGACTCACTTCGCGCGCGGCGACGGATGTCTGCGTGGGAAAGAACGGGCTGGTGTCGACGTCGTCCACCTTGCCGTCCTTGGTCGCCGCTTCGGCGTCCTTGGCATCGATCGCGAACAGCAGCAGGCGGCCGGAGGTCGCCGTGGTCTCATGCGCGCCCAGCTGGATGTGGAAAAAATCGTGGTTCGGCGTGGTGACCGGCGCAGCAGCTGGCTGCCGCGCGACGGCATTGCCGCCCAGCAACAGCCCGCAGCCGAGCAGCGCGGCGAAGATATGTTGGTGACGCATGTGCGACTCCCCTTGGGTGAAATGATCTACCTGCAACGTCTGTGGATACGTTGTTTTGCCTTGATGACACCCGTTCGCCCTGAGCGCAGGCCGTAGGTCGAAGTCGAAGGGCATGCCAGAGCGGCCCAGCCGCCATTGATTGCGCTTCGACTCCGCCCGCTGCGCGGGCTACGCTCAGCGCGAACGGTTGGAGGCCGAGTGGTCTCAAGCAAGTGTCGTTCGAATCAATGCCCTCCCGTGTCCGCACTCGCCTTGACCGGCACCGGCCGCAGATCCTGGAAATCGAAGCTGAAATCGGTACGTGGCGAGACCGGCTTGATGCGCATCTCGCGCACATGGCCATCATCGTCCAGCGCGAAATTGACGAAAGCATCGGCGTCGAGCGAGCGGTCGTCCCAGCGCACGATGAAGGTGTCGTGCTGCCATGGCGTCATCGTGCCGATCAGCTGCTTGGTCTTGCTGAAGCGCATGCGCAGCTTGCCGTTCTGGTCGGTGATGACGATGTCGCCGTACCACGGGTCACGATAGGTGCCGGCGTACTGCGCCAGCGGCAGCGACGGCTTGCTGTGCTTGTCGCGCGCGGCCTCGTGCTTGGCCCAGCTAGTGTCGGCGTTGGCATTGAACTGCTTCACCGCCTTGTCGTACACCGCGACCCAATCGGTCTTCTTGCCGGGATTCATGTAGGCGTCGAGCACGCGATAGGTGATGGCGTTGAACGCTGCGCCGGACTGCTGGTTGGTCAGCACCACCACGCCCAGGTGCAGCTTCGGCACCATCGTCACGCGCGAAACGAAGCCCGGCCAGCCGCCGGTGTGCCAGACCAGTTTCTGGCCCTGGTAGGTGCTGAGGAACCAGCCCTCGCCGTAGCCGTAGTACTCCGGCGTGAGCGGGGCCAGCTCGGGGATCGACGGCTTGTGGATCGGGATCGGCGTGAGCATCGACCACATCTCGTGGTGGCTCTTCTCGGAGAACAGTTGCTTGCCATCCGGCAGCTTGCCGCCGGCGAGTTGCACATTCATCCACTTGGCCAGGTCGTGCACGCTGGCGTAGATGCCGCCGGCGCCCGGATCGTTGAGCCAGGCCATCGGCGGCACCGGCTTGATGTCCTTGAAGTTGTACGGCGCGTGACCGGTGGCCACGTCCATGCCGGGCTTGAGGTAGGTGCAGTCGATCAGCGACTCGTCCATGCCCACCGGCTTGAAGATGTGGTCGCGCACGAAGTTGGCGTAGCTTTCGCCGGAGACCTTCTCGATCACCAGCGTGGCCACCGCGAACAGGATGTTGTCGTAGGCGTAGTGTCCGCGGAAGCTGTTCTTGATCGGCACCTTCGCCAACCGCTCCACCACGTCCTTGGTGGTGTAGCTGGTCGGCGGCCAGTACAGCAGATCGCCCGCGCCCAGGCTCAGGCCGCTGCGATGCGCCAGCAGGTCGCGAACGCGCATTTCGTGGGTCACGTAGCTGTTGGACATGCGGAACCACGGCAGGTAATCGATCACCCGCGCGTCCATGTCCAGCTTGCCCTCGTCGGCCAGCATCTGCAGCGAGGCGGCGGTGAAGGCCTTGGTGTTGGAGGCGATCGCGAACGACGTGTTCGCATCCACCTTGGTCGGCTTGCCGATCTCGCGCACGCCAAAGCCCTGCTCCATCACCACCTTGCCATCCTTGACGATGGCCACCGCCACGCCCGGCACCTTGAAGGTTTTCAGGGTGTTGTCGACATAGGCGGTGAAATCCTGCAACTGCGCCGGCAGCGCCGCTTGCGTGACCGCCGAAGCGCTGGTCGGCGAGGCCGCCGGTGCTGTCTGGGCGCTCGCTGCGGCGGCAAAGGCGAACAACGCGCTGCACACGGCCAGGCGCAGGGAGAGGGAACGCTGGGACATCGTCGGCTCCAGTGGATACGAATCCGCCCACTATCGCGGCAAAATCGCCGCGAGGCCAGCGCTGGAAGTCACGCCCGATGCCACTCCCAGAAAAACGAGTTACTCGGGAGGCCAAGGCGGAACGACCGCGGGCAAGTGCGCAATCGCGAGGCCACCCCACGTGCGTGCAATTTCTTGCGATACGGAATCTGGCTCGTGAGGCCTCCGCACCATCCGTTAAGCTGTCCGCCTGTCCATTGCCGGCCGCCCCCATGCGCTCCTGGAAACCGCTGCTTGTCGTTGTCATTCTCGCGCTGGCGTTCATCTGGCAGCGGGAGGGGACACATACGACCGCCCCGAACACGCCGAGCGCTACGGCCACCGCCGCGGGAGACACCGGCCTGCCCGCTTTCCTGCCGCCGGAGGCACGCCAGACACTGGCACTGATCGCTCGCGGCGGCCCGTTCCCGCACCATCAGGACGGGGTGGTGTTCGGCAATTACGAGGGCCTGCTGCCAAAGCAGCCGCGCGGTTACTACCACGAGTACACCGTGGAAACCCCGGGGGCACGCACCCGTGGCACCCGCCGCATCATCACCGGCGGCACACCGCCGATGGTCTACTACTACACTGACGACCACTACCGCAGCTTCCGCCGCTTCAGCTGGCACCCATGAACACGCACGACGCCGAACTGAACCTTTCCCGCCCCGCCCACAGCGGCGTGTATTTCGTGGACGAGGACGACCTGGACAGCATGGCCGCCGCCGCGGTGCGTGAAGAGCTCAGCGTGATCCGTGTGGATCTTGCCCATTGCCATGGCAAGGCCGACCTGCTCCGGCGCATGGCAACCGCGCTGCCGCTGCCGGCCGACTTCGGCCACAACTGGGATGCCCTGGCCGACTGCCTGCGCGACCCGGTGTGGCAGGACGCCTGGGGCCATGCGCTGCTGTTTGGCCATGCCGCCGACCTGCGCCGTGCCGACGGTCTCGAATTCGACATCTTGCTCGGCATCCTCGACGACGCCGCCACCTTCGCGCTGGAACACGAGCGGCCGTTCTTCGCCTTCCTCGCCCTGCCCGACACCGACCACTCCGATACCCAGGCCTGACCGTGCATTTCCTCACCTTCGAACTCGACCGCGATTACGTCGAACTCAACCAGCTGCTGAAACTGACCGGCCTGTGCGACAGCGGCGGCGCCGGCAAGGCCATTGTCGCCAGCGGCGACGTGAGCGTGGATGGCCAGGTGGAACTGCGCAAGACCTGCAAGATTCACGCAGGCCAGGTGGTACGGATCGAGGATGTGGAGATTCACGTGGTGGCGCTCGACACCGCCAACGACTGAGCGGCGCGTTCCGAAGCACGGCGTACACCGCCCGGCGCCCAGGGCCGTCGAGAAGTTCATCCTCTCCCCGCCATGAACGTTCAAAGCCCTGGCAGGAGCCCGCTCGCGGGCGATGCTCTTGCCATGGTGGACAGAGAGAAACTCAAAACAACGGCATCGCCCGCGAGCGGGCTCCTACAAAAGATCGTCAAACCTTCTGGGCGAACGATGGGCAGTTCGGGCCGAGCGTAGCGCCGCAGGCGCGAAGTCGAAGCCACGCCGCCACCTCAATCCCCCTCAGGCAACGCCTCCAGCCGGCGATCCAGCGCGTCCTCGTCAGGAAGCCGCAGCAGGAATTCGCTTTCCAGCACGTGCCGCAACTCGGCGACACTGCGCAACGTGCGCCGCTCCGGCTCGGCACCCAGCCGGCGCACGGTGAACTCGCGGTCACACAGGCTCAGGCGCCGGTCCGATGCCGTTCGATCCACGATCAGGAGATTCACGAAGTGCGATTGCGGATGGGTCGAAACGTAGTGGTTGGCCACCTCGTAATCGATCGGCGGATGCGGCCGCAGATCGAAGCGGTACAAGGGCAACCACGCGCCGCGCACGCAGCCTTGCATGACCCATTCGTCGCCGTGCTGCAGCAGGCGGAATGGCTCCAGCGCGGTGGGTTGTTCGATATCGGGTTGCAGACGCAACGCGCCCGCCAGCGCCAGCGCGCCGAAACCCACGTCGGCCAGCCAGCTTTCGCCATCCAGCGTGATCTGCAACAACATGTGGGTCTGCGCGGTGATCGCATCCTCGGGCCGATTCCACAGCACCCGGGCAATCAAGGTCTGCACCTCGAAACCGATCGCGCGCAAGGCAGCGGCAAACAGCCCGTTCTGCTCGAAGCAATAACCGCCACGGCCACCCTGCACCAGCTTGCGTTCCAGCGCATCGACCGACAACAGCACCGGCATGCCAAGCCACGGGTTGAGGTTCTCGAAGGGCAACGCCGCGACATGGGCCACGGCCAACCCGCGCAGCGTTTGCACGTCGACGGCCGGCGTCGGGTGATAGCCGATGCGTCGCAGATAGGCGTTCAGGTCGAAATCGTCGCTCATGGCATTTTTGACAGGCGGGACTATCACGATACCACCGGCCTCCCGCGCCCGGCCTGGCATCGATCAGGTAACCGGGCAAACCGATGCAGCGAATCAACAGGTACCCACCGCTGCGGAGTTTCGCCATGCGTCATCGTCCCCTCGCCCACCTCGTTGCCTTGGTGCTCCTGGCCGGGCTTGCCGCCTGCAGCGCCAGCGCCGCGGAGCGCCCGGTACCCGCACCCACTCTCGATGCCCCCAAGCTGACGACACCCCAGGGCGACCGCACCGCCGTGTTCGCCGGCGGCTGCTTCTGGGGCATGCAGGCCGTGTTCGAGCACGTGCGCGGCGTGCGCCATGTCTGGGCCGGCTACACCGGTGGCAGTGCGGCGACCGCGAACTACGCCGATGTCAGTGACGGCGATACCGGCCATGCCGAGTCGATCGAGCTGCGTTTCGACCCGTCGGTGGTCAGTTACGGCCAGTTGTTGCAGGTGTATTTCGCCGTGGCCCACGATCCCACCGAACTCAACCGGCAAGGTCCGGACAGCGGCACGCAATATCGCTCGGAAATCTTCTACGCAAACCCGATGCAGCAACGCGTCGCTGACGCCTACATCGCCCAGCTCACTGCCGCGAAGGTGTTCGCGGCGCCCATCGTCACCCGGGTGGCCCCATTGCACACGTTCTACATGGGCGAGGCCTATCACCAGAATTACGTGCAACTGCACCCGAACAACCTGTACGTCGCGATCAACGATGCGCCGAAACTCACCCAGTTGAAGCGCACCTTCCCGACGCTGTACCAGGAAACTCCGACCCTGGTCGACGTGCAGTTGCACTGACGGCTTTTCCACAGTGGGCCGGGCGTGGCACGCGCTGCCCCGGTCCTGGCCACTCGAGCGGGAGAAAACTCGGCAGACGAGCCGACTTCGCGGCTCCGGCCGCGCGTTTGCGCACGGGTGGAAGTTGGCCCTGATCGCACGGCTTGCTAAGGTGAGCGCCATACTCGCGATCACCGCTGACGCGGTTGCCAAGGAACTGCGCATACCACGATGACTCCCGCTCCGATCCGGCGCCTGCGCGCCCAGCTGCAACGCTTCCACCATGTCGTGCGCGGCCGGCACTGGTTCCCCCACGTGCCGTTGGCACTGCTGCTGGGGCTGGCGGGCCTGTCGCTGCTGCGTGCCGAGCTGGGTACGCACTGGCACGATTACGCCCAGCTACTGGTGCTCAACGCTTCGCACCTGCAGCCGAAGATGCTGCCATCGCTGCTGATCGGCGGCGGCATGCTGACCATGGCGCTGGGCCTGTTGTGGCGTTCGCGGCTGGCCTGGACCATGGCGCTGCTGCTGGAAATCGTCGGCACCTTCAGCCTGGTGATCGGCCAGCACAGCCATCACGACCATGTCCTGCTGGCGTATTTCGTCTTCGTGCTGGTGGCCTTGCTGTTCTCCTGGCGGCAGTTCGACCGCACCAGCGTCGCCGCCAGCACCTTGTTCGCACTGACCTCGGTGGCGATGCTGCTGATGTACGCCACCTTCGGCGCGTACTATCTGGGCATGGATTTCAAGCCGCAGATCACTGACCTGGTCACGGCGCTGTACTTTTCCATGGTCACCATGAGCACGGTGGGTTACGGCGATATCACGCCGCAAACCTCCGAAGCCAAATTGTTCACCGTCTCGGTGATCGTGCTGGGCGTGGCGGTGTTCGCCACGTCGTTGACCGCGGTGATCGCGCCGATGGTCAGCCGCAGTCTGCAACGCATCGTCAATCGCAAGGGTTCGCGCATGAAACGTGAAAACCATTTCGTGGTGATCGGCAATACCTCGCTGGCCATCAACACCTGGCACGAGCTGGCCCGTCGCGGTCGCCCGGTCACCCGCCTGCTGCGCGAGGCACCGGAAGAAGGCGAGCTGAAGGACACCGATTACGTGGTGGGCGACCCCAGCAGCACCGAGATCCTGCGCGAGGCCGGCGCGCATCGCGCCGAAGCGGTGTTGGCGATGCTGGCCGACGATTCGGAAAACGCCTTCGTGGTGCTGGCGGTGAAAGAACTGGAAGGCCACGCGCGCACGGTCGCCGCGGTCAACGATGCGCGCCATCTCAGCCGCGTGAAGCTGGTGCAACCTGACGTGGTGATCGCCCCGCAAGTGCTCGGCGGCGAACTGCTGGCCATGCTGTTGTCCGGCGAACAGGTGACGCCGGACTTCGTGATGCAGCGCGTGTTCCAGCAGGTATCCGAACCCGCCAAGCCGAGCTGACGTTCAGCTCGCCGGCGCGCTCGGCACCACCACCATCCATGACACGCCGAAACGGTCTTCCAGCATGCCGAAGCTGCTGGCGAAGAAGCTCGGCCCCAGCGGCATCTGGACTTGCCCGCCTTCAGCGAGGGCGTCGAAGCGTCGCCGTGCATCGGCGTCACTTGTCGCAGTCAGCGACAAGGCCACGCCCTTGAACTGCGGCTGGCCGCTGCACATGCCGTCGGACATCATCAGCTGGGTCGAGCCCAACTGGATGCAAGCGTGCATGACCTTGTCCGCCGGCGGCTTCGTGCCGCCAGGGCAGCTGCCGTCCGGGCCGTCGCCGTAGCGCAACCGCATCAGCACTTCGGCATCCAGCGCCTGCCGATAGAAGTCGATGGCCTCATCGCAGCGGCCTTCGAAGAAAAGGTAGGGATTGATGTGCATGGGACGTCTTCCTTTGTCGTGGGCAATGGATTCCGGCATGGGATATCCATGGTCACGACGAACCAGCCGGCCCGAAATCGACACGTCGCAACCTGCGCCATCACCCCCGACGAATGGCGCATGTCCCTGCCACGGCCGGCGCCGCCTGCTACTGTTGGAAACGACTTGCCACACGCGCTGAACGGACGACAGCCCAAACGTCGCCGCCTGCCAAGGGGACCCACATCCATGCACACCCACCCATCACGCCGCACCGCTGCGCACGCACTTTTGCCGCTGGCCGCACTGCTCACGCTCGGCCTCGCCACTGCCGCGCAGGCAACCACGCCCGAACAGGCACGCTGGCAGCGCGAGTCGCAGGCCGTCACCATCACCCGCGATGACTGGGGCATTGCCCACGTACACGGCAAGACCGATGCCGACGCAGTGTTCGGCATGGCCTACGCGCAAGCCGAGGACGACTTCAACCGGGTCGAGACCAACTACCTCAACGCCATGGGGCGGCTGGCCGAAACCGAGGGCCGGTCGGCAATCTGGCGCGATCTGCGCATGAAGCTGTTCATCGACCCGGTGGTACTGAAACAGAAGTACGCGCAAAGCCCGGCGTGGCTGAAAAAGCTGATGGACGCCTGGGCCGATGGCCTCAACGATTACCTGGCCACCCACCCGGACGTGCGCCCGCGCGTGATCCATCACTTCGAATCGTGGATGGCGCTGTCCTTCAGCGAAGGCAGCATCGGTGGCGATATCGAGCGCGTATCGCTGAAGCAACTGGCGGTTTTCTACGGTGACGAGCACCCGGCCCTCGCACAAGTGAATCCGCCGAGCTGGGCCGAACCCACCGGTTCCAACGGCATCGCCATCGCACCGAAGCTCAGCACGGACGGACACGCGCTGCTGCTGATCAATCCGCATACCTCGTTTTATTTCCGCTCCGAGTTGCAGATGTCCAGCAACGAGGGGCTAGACGCCTACGGCGCGGTGACCTGGGGCCAGTTCTTCGTCTACCAGGGCTTCAACCAGCACATCGGCTGGATGCATACCTCCACCGGCATGGATGCGGTGGATGAATTCGCCGAGACCATCGTGCACAAGGGCGGCAAGCTGTTCTATCGCTACGGTGACAAGCTACTGCCGGTAACCGAACGCACGATTGTCGTGCCTTACCGAGCCACCGATGGCACGATGACATCGCGCAGCTTTACCGCTTACTTCACCAAGCACGGCCCGATCGTGCGCAAGGCCGACGGCAAGTGGATCGCCACCACGCTGATGAATCGTCCGATGCGCGCACTGGAACAGAGCTGGCTGCGTACCAAGGCGCATGACTACGCCAGCTACATGAAAGTCGCCGAGCTCAAGGCCAACTCGTCCAACAACACGCTGTTCGCCGACGACAAGGGCGAGATCGCCTTCCTGATGCCGCAATTCGTGCCCAAACGCGACAACCGCTTCGATTACACCAAGCCGGTCGACGGCAGCAATCCGGCCACCGACTGGCACGGCCTCACCCCGCTGGACCAGTTGCCGCAAGCGGTGAATCCGCCCAACGGCTGGGCGATGAACACCAACGACTGGCCGTATTCGGCCGCCGGCAAGTACAGCCCGAAAAAGGCCGACTTTCCGCGCTACATTGATACCTTCGGCGAGAATCCGCGCGGCATCCACGCCACGCAGATGCTTACCGACGCCAGCGGCTTCAGTCTGCCCAAGCTGATCACCACGGCATTCGATTCAAACTTGCCCGCCTTCGCACGGCTGATCCCGATCCTGCTGCACGACTACGACGCGCTGCCCGCCAGCGATCCGCAACACGTGAAGCTGGCCGGGCCGATCGAACTGTTGCGCCACTGGGACGATCGCTGGGGCATCGCCTCCATGCCCACGTCGCTGGCAGTGTTCTGGGGCGACACGTTGTGGAACGAGACCTACGCCAAGGCCAAGGCACTCGACGTTTCGCCGTACGACTACATGGCCGGCGCCGCCGGTGCGCAAGAGCGATTGCATGCGCTGGACGAAGCCGTTGATCGGCTGGTCCACGACTTCGGAAGCTGGGGCGTGGCGTGGGGGCAGATCAACCGTTTCCAGCGCCTGGACGATGCCATCGCATCGCATTTCGACGACAGCAAGCCCAGCATTCCGGTGCCATTCGTGTCGTCGCGCTGGGGTTCACTGGCCTCGTTCGGCGCGCACCGCTGGCCGGGCACCAAGCGTTACTACGGCACCAGTGGCAACAGCTTCGTCGCGGTGGTCGAATTCGGCCCCAAGGTGAGCGCCCGCGCGATCACCGCCGGCGGCGAAAGCGGCCATCCCGATTCGAAGCACTTCGACGACGAGGCCGAGCGCTACACCACCGGCAACCTGCGCACGGTGTACTTCTGGCCGGACCAGCTGAAAGGCCACACCGAGCGGGTTTACCACCCGGGCGAATAAGTCACGCCAGAGCTCGTGAAACACCGCCATCAGTTTCAATGGTAGGAGCGCACCCTGTGCGCGAATGCTCTTGCCCGGTCGAAACCAAGAGCAATTCGCGCACAGGGTGCGCTCCTACATGGCTGAACCTGTCGTCGCTTCAGCCGCGCGCTGGAATCGCCAGCCCGCGCTGCACCGCCGGCCGCGCCAGGCCACGCTCAAGCCATGCGGCCACATTGGCGTAGCGGTCGAACTGCACCAGCTCGCGCGCCTCGTAGAAGGTGATGAGGTTGTTCACCCAACCCAGCGTGGCGATGTCGGCGATGCCGTAGTCGGCGCCCATGATCCAGTCGCGGCCATCCAGCCGGCCATCCAGCACGCCGAGCAAGCGCTGCGACTCGGTGGCATAGCGCTGCAGCGGGCGCTTGTCCTCGTACGCCTTGCCAGCGAACTTGTTGAAGAAACCCACCTGCCCGAACATCGGCCCGATCGAGGCCATCTGGAAAAACACCCACTGGATCGTCTCCCAGCGACCGGCCGCATCGGATGGCATGAACTTGCCGCTCTTTTCGGCCAGGTACATCAGGATCGCGCCGGATTCGAACAGGCCCAGCGCTTTGCCATCCGGGCCGTCGGGGTCGATCATCGCGGGAATCTTGCCGTTGGGATTGAGTGCGAGGAACTCCGGCAGATGACTCTCGTCCTTCATGATGTCGACCAGATGCGCCTCGTAAGGCAAACCCGTCTCCTCCAGCATGATCGATGCCTTCACGCCATTGGGCGTGTTCAGCGAATACAGCTGGATACGATCGGGATGCGTCGCCGGCCAGCGACGGACGACGGGAAAATCGGCAAGCGTGGACATGGCAAATTCCTGCGGGGCAAGTGCATGAGAATGGAGTCCGCGGCGAACCGATTCAATACGCCACACGTGGCGAGGCCAACGATTTGTCCCACATCAGTGCAAGAACGGGACCGAACGCGGTAACTTGAAGCATTGGCAACGCCTGCAGCCGCCGTGGTGCCGGGAGTGGCGCAGGAACCGCAGCGCCACGTATCGCATCCCATGCGACAGCTACCTGTTCGCATGACCTTTTCCTCTTGCCTCGACGAAACGAAGGGCCCATGGTTTGAATTCCCCACGCCAAGACCGCACCCCCATGACGACGGCAGACGACCGACCACCGGCTTTCCCGCGCGGCATCAACCTGCACGGCGACGATCCGCAGGCCATGCGCCGGCAGCTGCGCGCGTATTTCACCAGCACGTTCGACCGCTACGAGTCGCTGTTCGAAACGCTGGCCTGCGATGCGGCGTATTACGAGCACGCCATCCCGTTGCGCCATCCGCTGATTTTCTACTTCGGCCACACCGCGACATTCTTCGTCAACAAGCTGCTGTTGACGCACCTGATCGACGAGCGCCTCGACCCGCGCATCGAATCGGTGTTCGCCGTCGGCGTGGACGAAATGAGCTGGGACGATCTCAACGAGGAGCGCTATGACTGGCCCAGCGTGGCCGAGGTCAAGGCGTATCGCGCCAAGGTGCGCGCGATGGTCACGCGGCTGATCGACGAAGCTCCGCTGTCGCTGCCGATCGACTGGAACCACCCATGGTGGGCGATCGTCATGGGTATCGAACACGAACGCATCCATCTGGAGACTTCGTCGGTGCTGATTCGCCAGCACAAGCTGGCCTACGTGAAGCCGCATCCGCATTGGCGCCCGTGCACCGAGGCCGGCGCCGCGCCCGACAACAGCCTGGTCAAGATACCGGCCGGCAGCGTCGTCCTGGGCAAGGACAAGAGCAGCCCGCGCTATGGCTGGGACAACGAATACGGCCGCCACGAAGCCGATGTCGCCGCGTTCCAGGCCAGTCGCCACTTGGTCAGCAATCAGGAATTCCTCACCTTCGTCGAGGCCGGCGGCTACAGCCATCCGGGTTATTGGGAAGACGAAGGCAAGGAGTGGCTCGACTTCACCCACGCCGAGCATCCGAGCTTCTGGGTGCCCGCATCGAACGGCTGGCGCCTGCGCCTGATGACCGAGGAAATTCCGATGCCATGGAACTGGCCGGTGGAGACCAACTACCACGAGGCCAAGGCCTTCTGCCGCTGGAAAGCCGCCAGCAGCGGCCAACCGGTGCGCCTGCCCACCGAGGATGAGTGGCAGCGCCTGCTCGACCACGCCGGGCAACGCGAGGTGGCCGATCGTGCCGATCACGCGAACCTGCAACTGGCCCACTTCGCCTCGTCCTGTCCGGTCGACCGCTTCGCGCACGGCGACTTCTTCGACCTCACCGGCAATGTCTGGCAGTGGACCGAAACGCCGATCTACCCGTTCGAGGGTTTCGACGTCCATCCGATCTACGACGACTTCACCACACCCACCTTCGACGGACGCCACAACCTGATGAAGGGTGGCTCGTGGATATCCTGCGGCAACGAAGCCGAGCCGGAATCGCGTTACGCATTTCGCCGGCACTTCTTCCAGCACGCCGGTTTTCGCTACGTCGTCTCCAAGGAATTGAAACACGTGCCAGGCTCACACTACGAAACCGACAAGCTGCTTTCCGAGTACGCCGAGTTCCATTACGGCGACAGCTATTTCGACGTGCCGAATTTCCCGAAGGCCCTGGTGGATCTGGCCATCGACGCACTCGGCGATACGCCTCGGCGCAAGGCGCTGGATCTTGGCTGCGCTTCCGGCCGCGCCACCTTCGAGCTGGCGCGGCACTTCGACCTCGTCACCGGCATCGATTTCTCGGCCCGCTTCATCGGCCAGGGCGTGGCGCTGGCACGTGGCGAAAGCCTGCGCTACACACTGGTCGACGAAGGCGAACTGGTGCAGTACAAGTCGCGCAGCCTCGCGGATTTGGATCTGCAGGACACCGCCGGCAAGGTCGAATTTTTCCAGGGCGATGCCTGCAACCTGAAGCCGCAGTTCACCGACTACGACTTCATCATGGCCGCCAACCTGATCGACCGGCTGTACCAGCCGGCACGCTTTCTCGAAAGCGTGCACGAACGCCTGAACCTCGGCGGCATGCTGATGATCGCCTCGCCCTACACCTGGCTGACCGAGCACACGCCGCGCGCAGACTGGCTGGGCGGCTTCAAGAAGGACGGTGAGAACTTCGGCACGCTGAACGGGCTGAAGGCCGTTCTCGGTGCGCACTTCGAACCGGTGGGCGAGCCATGCGACGTTCCGTTCGTGATCCGCGAAACCCGGCACAAGTTCCAGCACACGCTGTCCGAGGCGACCTTCTGGAAACGGGTGCGCTGAAGCCGTCCCGCCCCCAGCCGCACGCGCAAACCGCAACGAGACACTCCCTTGGCCCACGACTTCGACACCGTCATCGATCGCTCCGGCACCCACGCCACCAAGTTCGATGACCGCCAACGCTATTTCGGCACGGAAGACGTCGATCCGCTGTGGGTCGCCGACATGGATTTCGCCGCACCGGCTTGCGTGACGCAGGCGCTCGTGGCGCGCGCGCAACACCCGATCTACGGCTACACGCTCTACCCGGAAAGTCTGTATGAGGCCGTCATCCAGTGGTACGCACGACGCCACCACTGGAATATGCAACGCGAGTGGATGCTGGTGGGGCCGAGCGCCCTGCCCGCGCTGGCGGCGACCATGCAGGCCGTCACCAATCCCGGCGATGGCGTGATCATCCAGCCTCCGGTGTATACCGAGTTTGCAGCGATCATCCAGGCCAACCAGCGCCGCCCGATACTCAATCCACTGATCGAGACCGACGGTCACTACACCATGGATCTCGCGCAGCTGGAACACTGCGCCAGCCAGGGCGCGCGCATGCTGCTGCTGTGCAGCCCGCACAACCCGGTCGGCCGGGTCTGGCGTGCGGACGAATTGCATGAAGTCCTGCGGATTGCCCGGCGACACGATCTCACCGTGGTCTCGGACGACATCCACTGCGACCTGGTGTATTCCGGCGCGCGCCACACCATGCTCGGCAGCCTGGCGCAAGCGGGCGACAAGATCATCACCAGCATCTCGCCCGGCAAGACCTTCAACCTGCAGGGGCTCGGCCTGTCGGCGCTGGTCATTCCGCACGAAGCGCAGCGCACGGCCGTGGCACGCGTCTTTGCATCCATGCATCTGGACCAGTGCCATCCCTTCAGCATCACCGCCTTCGAAGCGGCCTATCGCGGAGGCGGCGAGTGGCTGGACGCGTTACTGGCCTACCTTGAAACCACGCGCGATTTCGTCGCCGATTACCTGCGCGCGCACATCCCGCAGATTCGCCTGGTTCGCCCCCAGGCGACCTATCTGCTGTGGCTGGACTGTCGTGGCCTGGGCATGAATGACGCCGCGTTGCGCGACTTCTTCATCAAGCAGGGCAAGGTCGGCATGAATCCGGGAGTGATCTACGGGGCCGGCGGAAGCGGCTTCATGCGCATGAACATCGGTGCGCCGCGTCAGCGCATTCGCGCTGCATTGGAATCGATCAAGGCCGCACTGATCGGCTGAACCGGCAAATGCGGCTTACAGCCCCGCCCCTTCCCCCCGTCGAACGGGCGGAAAAATTCCGGCAACCGGCGAATCAGACGCGCAGCCGCCTGACTTCAACACGCCGACAGCGCGTGCAATGTCGCCGGTCCGGCTCGGACCTTGCCCATCGATGTCCAACTATGCGGCACAACAGCCGCGTCACTCTGTAGCCCAGTTTCATCACACGCCCCCAACTGTCCGCTGGAAGGACGTGCCTTGTCCACCAGCGTCAGTGACACCACGAGCCAGCGCACCCGGCCAGCCCGAAACGAAATCAACATAATGTGAATTCTATCGCGGTTCAATTTTTTTAAAAGTGGCAGAGAGGCATGTTTTTAGTCTTGACTTTACTGCCTCGTGGATATCGCCGGCCCGCCAACCGACCGAAGCCATGACCGAGCCTCCGACTCCCAGACAGCAAAAAGCCTGACACATGCATGTGTCAGGCTCTGGACAAATCAGCTGCCGTCGATTCGAGGCCGGACAAGCACCAGTGGCCTCTGGTCAAGACACCGCAGCAACGCTGTCTGCGCTACCGGCAGCGGGCGACGGCAGTCAGCGTCATTTGCTGGCCGTTTCCGAACACTGGCCCGGCGCGCAATCGAAGTCCACCTCGCTCCCGCGCCCGACGATCACCGGCACGTTCAGGTGCTTCATCACGGCATGGCCGTCTTCCTTCAGCGTCACCGTGTAATTGCCGACCGGAAGCTCCCTGATGGAATAGCGACCATTGGAATCCACCTTGACCTGACGATGGGCCCCGGTGGTGGTGCTGCGCGCCGCAACGGCATAACCCATCGGCGCCTTGCCGAAGACCTTGCCCGCGGTGGCCTGTGCGTTAACCACGCTGGCTCCCGTCATGGCAAAGCCACCGACAACAAGCGCCAGCAGCAGGCTGCGGCCGTGGCGGCGCGAAGACGAATGATTCGAGAAGATGCTGTTCATGGGATGGCTCGCTTCTTGTGATTATTGATGTGGGGCATGGGCTTGCCATGGGGAATGGCAGTCAGCTCATGGGGACGCGGGATGCTTCTGACCGAATGTCCGACTTCGGATCGAGCGTCTGCAACACGCAACGCCCGCACCCCTGTCTCCCGCGACAAGAACCTGACGTCGGGAGATGCTGCGCAGACTACCCACTGGACATGACACGTCGAAGAGCCAGAGGTCATGGGGGCGCCAAAGGTCATGGCCACCCGAGCCAGGAAGCAGGCTTTGACGCAACACGCCCCACGCATGAGGCAGCGTCGCTCGATCATCCCGTCCGGAATGAATCGGGCGCTGTCCGGGTCTCGGGTTCCGGATGACGGCCGCGCCATCGTCGCCGCGCGAAAAGCCTCAACCAGGGACCCAAGTGGAAGACGCTCATCCATCCGTACATCAGCACCATGCCGTCGAGTGGCGCTGCCCCCTGCGCAACCGGACAAGACATGTTCATCGGGCCGCCGCCGAGGAAGCCGGCCAGGCATGCCATCAGGGCAAAGGTCGGCGCAGCCGCCAACCCGATCCCATGCGCAGCGCGACGAAATGCCGGATCGAAACGCCCACGCCCGGCTGCCACACGAGGACGTGTGTCGACCGACGTTTCCGCCGCCTCACCCTTTCCTAGGAGCGCCACAGCGGCGCCGTCGCGACGGGGTTCAACGCTGGTCGTACTTGTCATGGTGCCGCCACCAGACGCCGTTTTCATCGCGCCCGCGTGGCGCCCGATCGAGCCACGGGTACATGCCCCAAAGCGCGTCCAGCCCGCGCGCATAGGTGGAATACGTGTGATAGACGATGCCGTCTTCCAGCGCGAATGCACTCATGCCTGGCATCTCGCGCAGATAGGTGGCCACACCCGTCTGCGTCATCGCCGCGATCTGTCCGACGAAACCGTCCGCACCGGCTTTCAGCGCCGGCCTCACGTCCATCGACTGGTAGTTGTAATCCACCGGCCCCTTGCGCAGTTGTTCTTCGCTGAACGCGACGTTGAAGTCGAAGCCGAACTCCCCATCGGGTGCCGATGCCCATGGAAAGGTCCAGCCCATCCTCTGCTGAAACGCCTGCAGCTTCGCCAGCGGCGCCCGCGACACCGCGGTGAATGCCACGTCGTGGTTTTCAAGATGGACGACGGAACCGCTGAAGCCATCCGCGATGGCCGAGCAGGAAGGGCAACCGGCCGCGTAGTCGGGGCCGAACATGAAGTGATAAACCAGCAACTGCGAGCGCCCGCGAAAAAGATCCGCCAGCGACACGCTGCCCTGCCCGGTCTCGAACCGATACGCCTTGTCGACCCGTACCCACGGCAGTGCCTGCCGCTGGCGCGCCAGCGCATCGCTGTGTCGCGTCAGTGCTTTCTCCGCGCCCAGCAACTCGAGACGCGCCGCCAGCCACTCTTCGCGTGTTCCCGTCTTGCGTGTGTTCATCGCTTCTCTCCTTCGCCGATTCAGGCTGCCACCGGTTCGTTGCGTGCGTAACCATCCAGTTGATTGCGCAAGGCGGCATCGAACGCCGGCCGCGCCTCGCAACGCTCGACGTAGGCCACCAGCGACGGGAACCGGGCCAGCAAGTTCGTGTGGCGGATGAACCGCAACACGGTGGTCATGAGGATGTCGGCCGCCGTGAAACGACCGAGCAGGTAATCGCGATCCGCGAGACATTCGGACAGCGCCGCCAATCGGTGATTCACCTCGTCGACAACGGCGGGTCGCCGCAGCGGCACCCAAGCCTCTTCGCCGTGCAGCACATCCATCACGAACAAATTCCACAACGGCGGCTCGACGGTATTGAGTGCCGTAAACATCCAGCCAAGCGTTTCCGCGCGTCGGTCGGCAGGCATCAGCGCCTCACACTGCTCGGCAATCGCATGGACGATGGCGCCCGACTCGATCATGGCCCCGTCAGCGGATTCGAGAACCGGCACCATGCCGAAAGGATGCTTGTGTCGGTAGTCCCCGGAGTTTCGCTCCCCGGTGTCGATGCAGCGGCTTTCATAGGCAAGCCCGGCCTCTTCCAGCGCCCAGCGTACGCGCAGGTCTCGCACCAGCCCCTGGGCGACGGGTGGCACCCAGCTGAATCCCCACACAGTGATCTTTTTCATGTCGTCTTTCCTCGCGTTGGCATCTCGTCCGTGCCCGTTGCCGCCGGCACGTGGGCGGGTGATCGTGGGATAGACTGCGACCGGGCCATCAAAGGGTGGGAGTGACAACTTTGGCGGGATTCAACAAGGTTCGCTGACATGAGCTCGATCGAGTGGACGCCCTGATCACCGCCGCGGCGCGTGCGCTTGCAGCGGGCGATCCGCTCGGCGCATTGAAACGGGTCGCCTTGCGCGACGACGCGCCGGCGCTGGCACTGCGCGGCATCGCGATGGCCCAGCTCGGCGATTTCGCGCGGGCAAAGGCATTGCTGCGCCGCGCCGTGCGCGCCTTCGGCCCGCACGAAGCGTTGGCCCGCGCGCGCTGTGCCGTCGCCGAAGCCGAGATCGCGCTTGTTTCGCGCGAACTGGGCCAGTCGGCCAAGGCGCTGGATATCGCACGAGCCACGCTGGAAGCACACGGCGACCGGGTGAACGCCGCGTACGCGGGCTACCTGCAGGCCCGGCGCCTGCTGCTGATCGGGCACCTGGACGAGGCCGAGCGCACGCTCGCCGAACTCGATGTGACCGTGCTGCCACCGGCATCGCAGGCCTCCTGCGAGCTGGTCGTTGCCGGCCTGGCCATGCGCCGACTGCACGCAGCGGCGGCGCGCAGTGCACTGGCCCGGGCCGAACAGGCAGTGCAACGGGCGGGCATTCCGGCACTGACGGCGGAAGTCCAAAACACCTTCCGCGCGCTTGAGCGTCCCTGCGCGCGACTGGTCACACGCGGCGATGAGCGACCGCTTCGACTCGATGAAGTCGAAACCTTGCTGGCCTCCTCTGCCTTCGTCGTGGATGCATGCCGCCACGTGCTGCGCGATGCACGCTCGACGGTTTCGCTGGAACGGCGCCCGGTGTTGTTCGCGCTCGCCCGAGCCCTGGCCGAAGCGTGGCCCGGCGATGTGCCGCGGGCCGCCCTGATCGAGCGCGCCTTCCGCACGAAACATGCCGACGAAACACATCGCGCGCGCCTGCGCGTCGAAGTGGGACGCTTGCGCACGCTGCTTCGCGCGACGGCCGATATCAGTGCGACCCGGCACGGCTTCACGCTGGTACCGCGCCACGCAAGCGACGTTGTCGTGCTGGCCCGGCCGGTCGACGATGCGCATGCCGCCGTGCTGGCCTTGCTCGCCGACGGGGAAGCCTGGTCAAGTTCGGCGCTGGCGCTGGCGCTCGGCACCAGTCAACGCAGCGTGCAGCGTGCGCTGGAGGCCCTGGCGACCGCCAACAAGGTGGACTCGTTCGGCCGTGGTCGGGCACGCCGCTGGATCACGCCGCCCGTGCCGGGATTCCCGACAAGCTTGTTACTCCGCGCCCCCTTCCCCGGCAGCTAGGATGGACGCATGAAACGATCAGACGCCGAAATCATCAGCGAGTACGGTCCCTTTGCAGGCGTCGACAGCGTGGGTGGCGTCACCTACGACGGCGAGCAGGTGTGGTTTGCCGGCGGCGACACGCTCGCGTCCTTCGACCCGGCCGGATCGGAGGCATCGCGCAGCATCGATGTCACCGCGCATGCGGGCACGGCCTTCGACGGTCACCACCTGTTCCAGATCGCCGAAAATCGCATTCGGAAGATCGACCCGGCCAGCGGCCGTGTGCTCGCCACCATCCCGGCACCGGGTGCTGGCGGCGACTCCGGACTGGCATGGGCCGAGGGTACGCTCTGGGTCGGCCAGTACCGCGAGCGCAAGATCCATCAGGTCAACCCCGACACCGGCGCGGTGCTTCGCACCATCACCTGCGACCGGTTCGTCACCGGCGTCACCTGGGTCGACGGCGAGCTTTGGCACGGCACCTGGGAGGGCGACGAGAGCGATGTGCGGCGCATCGACCCCGCCACGGGCGAAGTGCTCGAAAGCCTGCAGATGCCGGTTGGCGTGGGTGTGTCGGGGCTCGAATCCGACGGCGGCGACCGCTTCTTCTGCGGCGGCGGCAGCAGCGGCAAGATCACCGCCATCCGCCGGCCAAAAAGCCGGACCGGCTCACCCTGAGGCGCATCGCGTCCAGACGATTGCTCCGTTGGCGAGCCGTGAGGCACACGCCGGGGCTTTGCCCCTGACTCGACTTCCCCCTCATGTCGATCTGCGTATCCCTCATTCGTCGTAGAGAATGAAGAGCACGTCCCCTGAACCAGGAGAGTCGACATGGTCCGCAAGAACACGATCTGCCTCTGGTATGACGGCACCGCGCTGGACGCCGCCACCTTCTACGCCGAAACCTTCCAGGAGAGCAGCGTGGACGCCGTCCACCGCGCCCCCGGCGACTACCCCGCCGGCAAGCAGGGCGACGTGCTGACCGTGGAATTCACGGTCATGGGCATTCCCTGTCTTGGCCTGAATGGAGGCCCGGGCGTACCGCACACCGATGCGTTCTCGTTCCAGGTGGCCACGGAAGACCAGGCCGAAACCGATCGCCTGTGGAACGCGATCATCGACCACGGCGGCCACGCCGTTCAATGCGGCTGGTGCAAGGACCGGTGGGGCCTGTCCTGGCAAATCACCCCGCGCGTACTGAGCAACGCCATCACCCATCCCGACCCCGCAGCGGCCAAACGCGCCTTCGACGCCATGATGGGGATGACCAAGATCGACATCGCCGCGATCGAGGCCGCGCTGCGCGGATAGCCGTGCTTGACCGGCTGCGACTTGAGGTGGCGTGGAACCATCGGGGCGAAAGTACGCCCCGGCTTCCATGGCATGCCTTTCCGCGCCGAGCTTCGCCCCGACTCGGCCAGAATCGAACGCGTACATCCCGCGCCATCCTGCCTTCCCATGGCATGGTGCCACTCTCCGGAGCTTTCGCATGATCCCCACCATCACCGCTTTTGAAAGTTCGCCCGACCGCGGCCAGGGACTCGCGCGCGACATGCGCGTGCGCTGGGCGCTGGAAGAAGTAGGCCAACCGTACGATGTCCGCCTGCTGTCGTTCAGCGCGATGAAGGAACCCGCGCATCGTGCCCTGCATCCCTTCGGCCAGATTCCCACCTACGAGGAAGGCGATCTCGTCCTGTTCGAGTCCGGCGCCATCGTGTTGCATATCGCGCAGCACCACGCCGGTTTGCTGCCGGACGATGCCAATGCCCGGGCGAGGGCAATCGCCTGGATGTTTGCCGCGCTCAACACAGTCGAATCGCCCATTCTTGAATTGCAGACCGCCAAGTTCCAGGAGGGCGACAAACCCTGGGCAGCGCAACGCCTGCCACTGGTGCTGGACCGTATCCGCCACCGGTTGGGCGATCTTTCCACGCGCCTCGGCGAAGCCGACTGGCTCGATGGCGCATTCAGCGCCGGCGATCTGATGATGGTCGGCGTACTGCTCCGCCTGAAAGCATCCGGCCTGCTGGACGAATACCCGAACCTCGCCGCCTATGTCGCCCGTGCCAAAGCACGCCCCGCCTTCAAGCGGGCTTTCGACGCGCAGTGGGCGGTGTTCGCGGGCACGGGCTGAAGTACCGACAGGCCTGCTGCAGCCTGCAGGCCACGCTCCTAGACCGTCGTGGCGCTGGCCAATACTTTGGCCTTTTTCACAAAGTCCGCCAGCAGCAGGACCATGGCGTCCTTGACTCCCTTGGGCGCGGTCTTCAAGGAACCGGCGTTGAACGGTGGATCGGGGTCGTACTCGCTGACGAGCTGACAGCATTCGGCATAGGTCTGGTCGCGCAGCTCCGCGACCATACTGAGGCCGAAATCGAGTCCGGCGGTCACGCCCGCGCCGGTAACGCGGTTGCGATCACGCACGACGCGGGCCTCGGTCGGGATCGCGCCAAAGCCCGCCAGCACATCGCGCACCGACCAGTGGGAGGTCGCCTTGTAGCCTTTCAACAATCCCGCCGCGCCCAGGATCAACGAGCCCGAGCAGACGCTGGTGATGTATTTCGCCCGCGCGCCGCGATCAGACATGAAGGCCAGCGTCGCGGGATCGGCGGCCGCCGCCAGCGTGCCGTCCGTGCCACCCGGGGCGAACAGCACGGTGAGATCGCGCGGACAACTTTCGAAGGTAGCGGTGGGAACAATCGTCACCCCGGCATCGCTGGTCACCGGATCGAGCGACTTCGCGACAAGGTGGATCTTCGCCCCCATCATCGAACCGAACATGCATTGCGGCCCGATCAGGTCCATCACCGTCATGCCGGGGTACATCAGCATGCCGATCTGCTCGTCCCCCAGCCAGTGCACCTTGTTCATTTCCGGCCCCATATCGGGCATTTTGTGTTCGGGCATCGACGCAGGTGTCTGTGCGAATGCCGTGCCGGCCATGCTGGCGACGAACGGGGCGAGCAGCGCCAGTTTGACGACGTTGCGGCGGTTGATGTCAGTCATTTCCTGATGTCCTGTGGAAGGGATGGCGGTCAGCCTGGTGTTCTTCAGAGGCGGGTTTTCAGCGTGACGTAGACCGAGCGAGGCTGGGTCGGGATCACGACCGGGAACGAGAGGTACTGGTACGTATCGAAGGCGTTGCGTCCAAACAGATTCACCGCTGAGAGTTCGACCGTGAACCGGCCAAAATCGTAGGCAGCTTGCGCATCCACCACGGCATAGCCCGGCACCGGCACGCTGTTTGGCAAGGTGATGTCGCGCGCGCTGAACGCGGTGACGCCGGCGCCGAACGACAAGCCTTTGGCGAAGCCGCCCAGTACCCGATAGCGGGCTGCGACACGCCCGCTGTTCCGTGGCACGCGCGGTAACCTGTCGCCGACCGGAATGATCGTGTCCTTCGTCACCTCGGCCTCGGTGTGGGCATAGTTCGCGAGCAGCGAGAACGCCGGCACCGGCTCCCAGGTAAGGTCGCCCTCCACGCCCCGCGCGCGTTGCTCGCCGCTCTGGATGGAGAACAGCGGATGGTTCGGGTCGGCGGTCGCCACGTTGCGGCGGGTTTGCTCGAACGCGGCGACCGTGCCCGACAAGCCGCTTCGTGTCAGCGCGAACTTCAGCCCGCCCTCGACGTTGCTGGATGTCTCGGGCTTGGGTGGTTCGAGGCCGATGAAGTTGACCGCCCCGCGAAACCCGGTGGCATAAGCCGCATAAAGCGCCACGCCGGGTACGAGGTCGAACGTTGCACCGACTCGCGGCGTCACGCGCGAGTAGCGCGTGTCGATGCCCTGTTCGAGCTGGCGCAAGTTGAATTGCGTCAAACGCAGCGAGCCCAGCAGATGCAGCCGTCCGTAAGTCGCCTGGTCTTGCACATAGGCGGCGACCGTCCGGTAGCGGTTGGTCTGCGTCGTGCTCGCCGACGGTATCGCGCCGAATGCCAACGTGTAGTTCGGTCGCGCCAGGTCGAGCTCGCCCACGGGCACGCCATCGAACCTGACCGCCGAGTCGACGCGGGTGCGATCGACATCGATGCCACCCAGCAGCTCATGCTTGCCACCGAGCGCATCCACGCGCACCAACAGGTTGGCATCGAGCGTGTCCTCCTTCACGGTGTTCGGAAGATAGAGGGTAAAGATGGGATAGACGGTCGGTGTCGCCGGATCAGGCGGCAGAAATTCCGGATAGACGAAGCTGCCATAGTCGCGAACGCGGCCATCGAAATGGCGCCCGGTCACCATCAGGCGCACGTCGTCACTGAAGTCGTGCCGAAACTCGGCCGTGGTCAGGCGGTTCTCGGTCGTCGAGCGCGGCTGGCCCGTGGTCGTGCCCGGGAAGGCATCGCGATCCAGTTGGCCGGCCAGCGCCTGAGCGGCGGGCAAGCCGGAATATTCGACCTGGCTGCGGCGGTCGTATTGCCCGCGCAGCAGCAGTTCGGTGTCCGGATCCAGTTGGAACGACAGGCTGGGCTGCACCGACCAGCGATTACCCTTGAGCTTGTCGATCCAGCTTGTGTTGCCCTGGTAATCAGCCGTAATCCGCGCAGCGACCCCGGCACCCAGCGGCACGTTGAGATCGGCATAGGGATTCCAGGTCGAGAAGCTGCCGGTGCGCAATGCCACGAAGCCGCCCGCCTCGGCTTCCGGCCGCTTGGAGACGACGTTGATGAGACCACCCAACGGTGCCCCTGCGCCACCGCCGTACACGGTGGACGTCGGGCCCTTCAACACCTCGACGCGCTCGATTCCCACAAGGCTGGTCGGGTCGATGGACGCAGTCGTACCGAAGGCGGGCAAACCATCCAGATAAATCTCGGCCGGGAAGCCACGCACGATCGGCTGGGTGAACAAGGTTTCCTCCGGCCGCACGGGAGTCACGCCTGAAACATTCACCAAAGCGTCGGCCAGGGTCTGGCGATCCTGCTCGTCTAGCAGCGTGCGGGTAAGCACTTGAACCGACTGCGGCACGTCGATCAACGCGGTATCGGTGCGCGTGGCCGAACGGGAACCGGTTGCGGCGTAGCCCTCGGGCGTCGCCGTGACGACGACCGATCCAAGCGTCCAAACCCGCTTCTTGTCATGCTCGTGGCGAGCCGGAACGGACGCCCTCGTCGCGTCATTTGTCGCCACCACGGGCGATGCGATGCCGGCAACATGCTTGCCGACGCTGTGACGCATGTCCTGTTCTGGCATCCGGGTCTCAAGCCTTCCTGTCGCCACAGGCGGCTGTACCACCGCGAGGCTGACCGCTGCAGCCGGCACAGATCGGTGGCGAGTCTGCATCGGCTCATCGGCCAACGACACAGGGCAATGGATGGACGCCAGTCCGCCGGTGATGGCGACGAAAAGCGGCATGCGAAAACCTGCAGGGCGCGCGGCAGACAAGGCGCGCCCTGTTTTGTATCGAGCCTTCATGGCTGCGCGCGCCTCGGGCCCGGGCAACACTCGAAGATGGCGCTCCGGGTCGCAGCGAGGCACCCGGCGGTGTGCACGACAGGCCGCACCATGGCGTTGATCCAGCCATGCATCATCGTGCACCAATAGCCGACGTCATGGCGGCGTGCTGCACAAGAACACGGCCGGCCGAGGATGCCGCGTCTCGCTCCGCATCACGCAGGATGCGCTTCAGGAAGGCGATGACGGCGTCGCCCCGGTTGGCCTGCACAAGTTCCCGCGCCGTATTGCCATAGGGAAACAGGGGCGTCTCGAAGAACCATTCCCGTACTGCATTGGCATCGGGTTCAACGTGGTCGGCCAGGCAAAAAATTTCGTCTATCAATTCGTCGATCATTTCAGGTTCCTCGACATCGGCAGCACGTGCCGAAGTGACCCCTGGCCATTCGCCATGGGCGTCTGTTGGGTTACAAATTCACTGCGTTTTGCTTGATGGGCCATGCCATGAAATGCATGGCTTCTCGAAACGCACGGGCACATTCCACGGCCCATCGGCAAATCCCGGGCAACACAAAGCCATGCAGCGACCACGCCGCAGTCAGACAAACGGGAAACGCGTCGAACCGGCCTAGCTTTCCGACAGACTTGCCGCGTTATGGGCCGTCATTCGGCGGATGCTTTGCGGCGGATGTCCGAGCACGCGTATGAAAGCGCGACGCATTCTCTCGGGATCCTTGAAGAACGCATGGGCGATGACTTCGATGGGTTCCGCACTTCGCTCGACCCGCTGGCGCGCCACTTCCACGCGCAAGCGCTCGACGGCCTTGGCGGGCGTTTCTCCCGTCTCGGCAAGAAACGCACGACCAAACTGCCTGGGACTGATGCATGCGACGGAAGCCAGTTGTTCGGTCGACAACGACTCGTGCAAGTGCTCGCGCATGTAGGTGAGAACCTCGCGGATCCTGTCCGATTCCGGCTGCATGTCGGCGATGGCCGAGAATTGCGATTGCCCGCCCGGACGACGGTGGTAGACCACCAGCATTTGCGCCACGCCATGGGATATGGCGCTCCCGAGATCGTCATCGATCATGGCCAGCGCCAGATCGATTCCGGCGGTGACACCGGCAGAAGTCCAGATGCCGCGGTCCTTCGTGAAAATGCGATCGGGCTCGACCTTGATGTCGGGGAACTGGCGCTGCAATTGCTTCGCATATTTCCAATGCGTGGTGGCGCGACGCCCCTCCAGCAGGCCTGCGGCAGCGAGCAGGAATGCGCCAGTGCACACACTCGCAATGCGTCGGGTGTTTTTTGCCGCCGCCTTGCCCAGATGGGCTGATATCGCGGACAAATCGTGCAGATCAACCGACGTGCCTCCGCCGGAGACAATCAGGGTGTCGTACGCACTCGACCGGATTTTCCGCGTGACGACCTCCAGGCCGGACGAGCTCACGATGCCGCCACCGGTCAATGAAACGACATGGCACCGGTAGGGAATGCCCGTACTGATCCGTCGGGCCGTATCGAAGGCGGCCAGCGGGCCGCTCAAATCCAGTATCTGGAAGCCGGGGAAAACCAGGAATGCGATATCACGCGTGGCTTCGTCTTTGCTCGCTGCGTTTTTCTGCATGACAGCCTCTGGTCACCCGGTTCTCGCGGCCCACGTAGCCCGTAACAATCAATGGCCGCGCCATTCATGCATTGCATGATGCAACGAAAGGCAGATGGCTTAAAGGACTAATATCCCTCAAAAGACGTCATCACCAAGATGGCATGGACCAGCAGAACAACGCACGCGGAAAGACCTGTTGTCACTGACCTCACCATGCGTCACGCATGTGCGTGAGGAGCCGCGACCGACTGATGTCGAGGAACGAGGGAAATCCGTCCTTTCGGCCCGATGACGTCTTGGCGAAAATGCCCCGATTATTCGATCGATCGGAGAGTCAGCATGCCAGTCTGCCGTTGCTCAGCCATCGATCTCCCCTGCTAGCACGCGGCATGAAAAGGTTCGGAAAACACCCACGACGGGGTTCTTCGCGGCGCGTTGCATCTGCGCGCGATGCAACGCCGACACTGCGCTCCAACGCGTTTGTCCTGGCCATCGCGCAAGGCCTTTTTACCGCGGCGATCGCCATCGACCTCACCTTGACGGGGCTGACCGGCTACCAGCTCGCCCCCGACAAATCCCTGGCAACGCTGCCGTTCGCAATGATCACGGTGGCGGGCGCCGTGACGACCTTGCTGGCCTCCATCCTGATGCAGCGCATCGGCCGACGTTGGGGTTTTGTCACCGGGGCGGTGTTTTGCGCCACCGGCGGGGCCATCTCCGTCTGGTCGGTGTTTCACGCCAACTTCTGGTTGTTCTGCCTTGGTACCGCGGCGGTCGGCGTTTTCCAGGCGTTCGCCCAGTATTACCGGCTTGCTGCGGCCGATTCGGTGGATGTTGCACACAAGGCAAGCGTTATTTCGATGGTTTTGGCCGGTGGCGTGATCGCCGCCGTGATCGGCCCCGCCCTGGCGGCATGGAGCAAGAACCTGTTCTCGACGCTGTTCGCGGGCTCCTATCTGGTCGTCAGCATGCTAGGCGTTGCGTCGGCGGTTCTTCTCGCCGTGGGGTTTCGCGACACGGAACCCGGTGCCGGCGTGCCTGATGACGCGACGCTGCCTGCCCGACGCTTGCGGATCGTTTTTTCGCAACCGATTTCACTCGCCGCACTGGCCAACACCGTCATTGGCGGCGTGGTGATGATGTTCGTCATGACGGCCACACCCCTCGCCGCGATCGACAGTCATCACACCATCAATGACGGCGCCCATATCATCCAGTGGCATCTGGTGGGCATGTACGCACCGTCCTTTTTCGCTGGTCGCCTGATCAAGCGTTTCGGCATGTCGTCCGTCCTGTTTGCCGGTATGGTGCTGACCGCGACGTGCGGGCTGATTGCCGCCATGTCGACCAGCCTGACGGCGTTCTACCTCGCGCTGTTTTGTCTCGGCATGGGCTGGAACTTCATGTTCGTGGGTGGGACGACGCTTCTCGCCTCGTGCCACACGCCGCCGGAACGCGCCCGCGTCCAAGGCGTGGCCGAACTGGTCCGTTATGGACTGACTGCAGTGGCGGCGCTCGGCGCCGGCCCCGTGCTTGAGCGGTTCGGCTGGCTGGATCTGAACATCATCACTTTTCCGCTGCTGGCGATCGCTGCGGTCATGACGCGGATCTGGGTGAGGGCCGATCGCGCCGGCAAGGCCGTGACTTCGCATGACGTGCAACGTGCCGGCTGACTTGCCCGACAAGGCCACGTCGCGACGTGGCCTTGCGGAAAACGCGCCGCGCACCTGATTGACTGGAAAGCATCCTGCCTGAGCGAGCGCTTTACGCCGCCTTGGCGTCGATGAACTGCCTCACCGCTTCGACGGCCTCGGCAATCGTGTAATGGTCGGACGCGGGCCCTAGCTGGATTTCGGCCATCGCATGGCCAGCCAGCGGCGCTTCGCTGAAACCATCGAACAACCAGCGCTTGTGTTCGGCGGCAAACCTCGCGTGGCGTGCCGCCAGCTCGGAAGGCGTACCTGCCAGCCACACCTGGAATGCATTGGTGTGCGGTCGGGCCGGATGCACCAGCAGCCCGGGCAGTTCGTTCAAGCCGGCAGCCAATGCGCGCGCACGCGCCACGAATCCCCGCAACCGCGGCGCCAACGTGTCCAGTCCATCCAGTGCGGCGATGGCATAGGGATAGGCGGTAAACAGGTCACCGCCATAGCGGGTCTTCCATGGACGCAGCGAATCGATGAATGCCTGCGTGCCGGTCACCATCGCACCGCCGAGCCCACCCAGCCCCTTGTAGTACGAGACATACACGCTGTCCGCCAGCGCCGCCAATTCGGCCTCGGATATGCCGTAGCCGGCCGCCGCTTCCCACAGCCGCGCGCCATCGAAATGCAGCGGGATGCCCAGCCCGCGACACCATGCCGAGATGGCGCGCAAATCATCGAGATCCGGCAACAGGAAGCCAGCCCGTCGCAGCGGCAGCTCGATCACCACGGCAGCCAGCGGCTCGGTCAGCGCGGCCAGCGCCTTGGCGCCGAACGGCGCATGGCGGCCAAGCCGAATCGCCGTCAGGCCAGCCGACCGTTCGATCGCACCAGCTTCGTCGATATCCATGTGGCTCAGCGGGTGAATCACCACGTTTCGGCATGCGCGCGCCTGCGCATACGCACGCAGCACGTACAACTGCGCGGTGACACCCTTGATGAAGAACAACCCCGCCTGCTTGCCGAGTTTTGCCGTGGTGGCCTGCTCCAGTCGCGCGACCGCTCCGCCGGCGCCGTAATCGTCGATCGCGTCGACCGCGGCAGGATGCGCCGCCAGCCGCGCCAGCGTTTCGGCGGCGGACGGTGGCAGCGGGCGCGAAAGCACGAAGTCACAGCCTTGCTTGATCTCGCGGTCGGATCGGTTCATCGCTTCATGGGCCTGTGTGGAAAGTGGCGGGTCAACTTGCGGGGCACTCATGGTAAGCGATGAGGCGACTCCCATCCCCACTCCGTCAGGCATTCAACCCACGTGCCCATCCTCGGGATGTTCGTTGCTACCCGGCGCCAGCAGCGGAAATGCCGTGATGCGAAGTTTGGGCGCCGCATACGGCATCAGGATGAGCATGACCGGCACGTCGGCAGCATCTGCCTGTGGCCGACGCGGCACCGGGTCGGCCGCGCCCTCTTCCGCTTTCCAGGTTGCCACCGGGCGTCCTTCCACGCTGAGTGTCACTGGCGGGTGCCGCCGCGAGAACGGCACCGGTCCCACCGGCTGTTCGGCTCGGCGGAAGCTCGCGCTTTCCGGCAAGCCCATGTTCCAGCGCGAGGCGGGATAGACCATCCAGTCCGCGGTCAAGCCACGCTGGCGCCACTTGATCCACGATTCGGCAATGGGCAGCGCAAATACCAGGGCGCCATCGCGCACGCTGACCGAATCGTTGAAGCCGGGTACGGTCTTCGGCACGCTGGCAAAGGTCAGCGCAATCGTGTCGCCGGGTTGCCACTCGCGCTGCAGCGTGAGGAAACGCCCGGCCGATCCGGATGCTTGCGCGTGGCCATTCACCGTCAGCGTCGAGCCCGTCGCCCAGCCGGGAATGCGCAGCTTCAATGCAAACGCGACCGCTCGCGCCGGATGCAACACGATCTCCACGCGCGACCGAAACGGATAGTCGGTGCTTTGTTCGATCCGCAACGGCACACCGTGCACAACCGTCTGCAGCGTACATGGCGCATAGACCGTCGCCGCCATGCCGCCGTCTGCCGTCGCCATCCACAGGCTCTGGGTGAGCTTGGGCCAACCCTGGTGGAAGTTGGCGGTGCAGCAGCCGAAGTGCGGCTCCAATCCGAACAGATTCGACTCCGGGCCGTTGGTGGTCCACGGACGCCGATGCAGGCTGGATTCCACCTGATTCGGCTCCTGGTCGTACTGATGCGCCCACATGTCGTCGGTGAAGGTGCCCGGCAACGCGTTGTAGGCAATCGTTTCCAGCCGATCGGCCAAAGCCGGGTCACCGGTGATAGCCAGTGCCACCTCCAGCGAAAACATCGTTTCCACCACCGTGCACAGTTCGGTGCCCTGCGACGGATTGCGGCCGGCCAGATGTTCGTCGGCCGAGAACATGCCATTGGGCAGGCCGTGGTAGGTATCGAGCATGCTCAGCTGGTGATGCACGGCATCGCGGTCGTGCGCGCGGCCGGAGACCAGTGACCATACCGGCGAGGACTTGATCGACATGGCGATGTTGACGCCATGCACGCGCTGGCCAAGGTCTTCCATGAAGACATCGCCGCCACCGCCTTCCGCCTTGAGCTTGGCCACGTCGACTTTCTGCTTGAACTTGAAATCGGCAAACATGCCCTGCCAGTCGAAACCCTGCCGGTGCAGCAACGCGGCCAGTTGCAGCAGGCGCTTGTCGCCGGTGCGGTCGTAAAGCCACAACACCGAGAGCAGTTCGTCCTGCCAGCGCGACCGGCCCCAGTCGCGCAACGGCCGTGCCGGCAGCGCGCCGAGCTGATGGACAAAATAATTCGTCATCAGCGGTATCACCCGCGCATCGCCGGTAAGCTCGTGGTACTGCGTGAGCACCTTGAGCATGACCATGCGTGGCCACCAGTCATTGTTGCTGCGCGGACCGAACATGCCATTGGGCCACGGGTTGTCCAGCGTCCAGTCGATGAACTTCTGCGCCTTCGCCTTCAGCGGTGCCGAGTCCAGTTGCCAGGCCAGCGGCAGCAGCCCGTCCAGAAAATACGGGCCGCGTTCCCACGATTCGCCCGTGCCTCCGAGCCAACCACTGTCGGGCCCGACATCGGCCCAGGTTTCATCCAGGTGCCCACCCAGTCCCGAGGCCTGGATTTCCAGTTGTCGACGCAACCAGCCAGCTGGCCGAATGGCGCCTGCAGGCAAGCGCAGGAAAGGCTGCGAAGCCAGCGGTGCGCGTGCCGGCAAGGGCACGTCCGAAGTGGCGTCGGTATCACCCGGTGGCACGACCCCGGCATGGGTACTGGCCGCACGTACTGCACCAGGCAGCATCGTGGCCAGCCCCAATGCGCCGGATGCGCGCAGAAAATCGCGTCTGCCTTGGAACGGGCCATGCGGGGCCATGCGTTTTCTCCGGGGATTTCGCCGTCTCTGCGCACACGGTGCGGATCACGCACCTACCGGCGGAGCAGCAGTAATACTACAAATGCCCGCCAGCAAGAAATCCGGAACGTCCCGACGGGCAGCCTGACGCGCTCACCGGATCTGCGAAACGGATACGTTCGCCGGCATCCGCCAGGGAAAATGGACTGGGCAAGCATGCCGGCCACGCGTCACGCCGACGGCGGCGGCCCTGCAATCGCGGTGAAACCGGCGGAGGCTCCCGCAGAAGCGGAATCGAGCCGGTTTTTCGCCTCACGCGCCGGACGCCGCACCCGCATCGTAGCGTTGCTGATGGGCCGTCACCGCTTCCATGTGGGTTTCCGCCCAGACGCGCAGTGCGTCCACCGTATCGGCCAATGTCTGGCCCAGCGGCGTGATGGCGTACTCGACCGTGACGGGCACCGTCGCGAAGGCCTTGCGGCTGACCAGGCCATCGCGCTCCAGGCTCTTGAGCGTCTGCGAAAGCATCTTCTGGGAAATGCCGTCGACCGTTCGGCGCAACTGGTTGAAGCGCATCGGGCCGCCCATCAACAGACCAAGCACCAGCACCGCCCATTTGTCGGCGATGCGATCCAGCACTTTCCGTGTCGGACAGTCACGGGAATACGGGTCGCCAATGATCATCGCGGTTTCCTTGAAGTGACCAGGTAAGCATCAAGTGCCTTCTTTACACCAATAGATATCTTGGCACCTAATAACTTTTAGAAACCACAAGAGGAAACCCTCATGCATGTCGCTCTCATCGGTGCCACCGGCAATGCCGGCTCGCGCATCCTCGCCGAACTCGTCCGACGCGGGCATACGGTCACTGCCATCGTTCGTGACGCGACCCGCGTGCCTTCGCTGCCGGGTGTCGAGGCGAAATCCGGTGACGTCTTCGACAAGCCCGGCATCGCATCCCTGCTGGCAGGCCATGATGCCGTCATCAGTTCGGTCCATTTCGCCGCGGGCGATCCCGCCACGCTGATCTCGACGGTGCGCGCATCCGGCGTAGGCCGCTACCTCGTCGTCGGTGGTGCGGGCGGTCTCGAAGTCGCGCTGGGCGAATTTCCGCTGGGCCTGAAGCTGATCGACATCCCGAACTTCCCGGAGGCATACCGGCAGGAAGCAGCGGCAGGCTGCGATTTCCTCGATCTATTGCGCGCCGAAACCGAACTGGACTGGACATTCCTTTCGCCACCGCTGAGCTTCACTCCCGGCGAGCGAACCGGTCATTTCCGCCTCGGCACCGACCTGCTGCTGTCGAACGCGCATGGCAGCAGTGTCTCGTTCGAGGATTACGCGATGGCCTTGGTGGACGAGCTGGAACAACCGGCACACTCGCGCCAGCGCTTCACGATCGGCTACTGATCGCGCCGGTGGAACGGGTGCCAGCTTGATCGGCCCTTCGGCCGTTGAGTGCCGCTGGGAAGGCGAACAACATCAGACCTTCCCTAAGGCAGTAGCGCGATGGCGCGATCCCTTGCCTGGCGGGCAAGCAAAAGTCCGCTGCTGAAGGCACTCTCCGCATGGGTCTTGCCCTGGTCATCGTGGTTTGCCAACGCCAGGATGTACGCCGCATTGAAGACGCCATACAACTTGTCGACCACCGCTTCGTAGGACTGCTGGATGACAGCCTGGTCATTCAATCTGTCGTTCATCGTCATTCTCCTGCAGGGATGATCCCGGTTCGGCGCTGCGAGGCTCGACCCGCTTCCGGTGCCGCGCATGTGCGCCGCTGTGTGGGGTCTCTTCAGACCTTCACGAAATACGGCACCGCCATCAGCGCAATCCCAATGATGACCAGCCACGCCGTACCGCTCACGAAATACGGAAACACCATCAAGGCTACGCCGCAGAGCAGCGGCACGATCGCCTGCTGCTTCTTGCCATAGATGGAGAACCCCAGCCCGATCGAGCCAAACAGCATGCCCCACAACAGTGTCGATGCATTCAAGGTGCGCCCCTTGGCCCGCGGGAGGAAGCGAGCATCGTACTCCGGCGATCCTGTCGTGCCTGGCGTGGGGGGGGGAGCTCCGAACCCGCGCCCACCGGCCAGGGGAAAGCCCCGCGCGGAAATGACGAAAGCGGCAGGCCAGCCGATCGACGCCCTACGGCGTCACGCGCCCGGCATCACGCCGCGTTCGCGGGCATCGCCGCCATGTCCATCCAGAACGGGCCCCACACATGGCCATCCGGGTCGGTAAGGTCACGGCCGTACATGAAGTCCATGTCCTGCACGGGGTTGATGTCGGCGGTGCCACCGTGGGCTGCGGCAGCCGCAAGCATGGCGTCCACTGCCTCGCGGCTGTCCAGCGCCAGTGCCAATGACACCTCGCTCGAAGTGGACGGCGGAATGGCACGATCGGTGAAGCCACGCCACTTGGCGTGCGTCAGCAGCATCACGTAGATGGACTCGCTCCACACCATGCAGGCCGCGGTGGCGTCGGTGAATTGCGGGTTGTTGGTGAAGCCCAGGGCCTCGTAGAACGCCATCGAGGCAGGCAGGTCGGCGACGGGGAGGTTGACGAAAATCATGCGGGTCATAGCGAACTCCTTCGGGTTATAGGTGTAGACACGACGAACCGGGGTCTCCCGGATCGACATCGACCGCACCGGCGCGGCCCATTACCTGCCAGGTAATCGCCCCGCCGCAGCCGGCGCCGCAAGCTGTGCCCACACACACCACGGAGCACCACCATGCACGCCACCAACGACCTGGTCCACACCTACCTGCGCAGCTGGAACGAGATCGACCCGCTGCGCCGCCGCGCGCTGGTCGAACAGGTCTGGACCGAGCACGCCCGCTACACCGACCCGATGGTGCAAGTGCAGGGCTGGCAAGGCATCGAGGCCACCATCGCCGCAGTGCAGGGCATGTTCCCCGACTACCGCTTCGAGCTGGATGGCGCGGTGGACGCACATCACGACATCGTGCGTTTCCGCTGGCTGCTGCGCGCACCCAACGGCGAGACGCCGGTCGCCGGTTTCGACGTGGCAGAGCTCGACCAGGGCCTGATCCATCGCGTACACGGCTTTCTCGACAAGGTGCCGCAGGCCACCTGAATCGGCCCGGCGCCACTACGTCTTTTCCATTATCAAGGAGCACTTCCATGAGCCAGTTCATCACTTCCGATGGCACCACGCTGTTCTACCGCGACGCCGGCCACGGCCAGCCGATCCTGTTCGCCGCCTCCTGGGCGATGGATTCGCGCGCATGGGGCCGCTACATGCTGCACTTCCAGGCGCGCGGCTTTCGCTGCATCGCGCTGGACCGACGCGGTCATGGCCGCTCCGACGACCCTGGCCACGGCTACCAGCTCGACCGCCTGGCCGACGACCTGGCCGAACTGGCCGAGCACCTGGACCTGCGCGATGCCATCGTGGTGACCCACTCCATGGCCAGCGGCGAATGCACCCGCATGCTGGCACGCCACGGCAGCAGCCGCTTCGCGCGGGTGGTGTTCCTGGCCCCGGTGGCGCCCAGCTATGTCGAGGGCAGCCGCGCGCCGTGGAGCATGGACGAGGCCACCACCGAGCTGGCCGTGGCCGCCATCGCCCGCGACCTGCCGCAGTGGCTGGCCGCCAATGCCGACGATTTCTTCCTGCCTGCCGATACCGGCACCACGCCCGAATACGTGCGCTACACCATCGACTGCATCCTGGACGCCTCGCTGCAAGCACTGGTGGAATGCTTCCGCGCCAAGCGCGTGGACCAGCGCGCCGAACTGGCGGCGCTGGAGCTGCCCTTGCTGGTGATCCATGGCGACCGCGACGCCAGCGAGCCGGTGCAGCAGGGCCGAGCCTTGGCTGCGCTGGTGCAAGGCACCCGCTATCTGGAATATGCCGGCGCCCCGCACGGCCTGTACCACACCCACTTCGAGCGCATCGTGGCCGACATCGAAGCCTTCATCGGCGAAACCGCGGCATCCTGACGCGAAGAAGTGCTACGCCCCCGCCCACATCTGCGCGCAGGGTTGGGCGGGGATGGGGGCTTCCTGCCGTCAGCCTCCCTCCCCCATGTGCGCCTGCACCCGCTCGGGTGGCAGCCGCCAACGCCAATGACCATCGCGTGCCAGCTGGCCCGCGCAAACGCTCACGCACGGCTAACTGCCGCGCCACGCGGCAACCACGTGCTCAGGCATGTTGCAGGATGTTCACCAGTCGGCCCAACGGATCGCGCACATAAAAGCGACGCACACCCCAAGGCTCTTCGGCCGGCCCGTAGACCAGCGCGATCCCGGCGGCCTGCACGCGGCGCAACGCCTCGTCCAGATTATCCACCTCGATCGACAGCTCCGGCACCGGCGTGCCCGAGCCGCCCTCGCTGGCAAAGCTCACCTGCACCGTCATGCGCTCGGCACCCGCATAGGTGCGGATCCAACCGTGATCCATCGCAAGCTCCAACCCCAGCACGCCCCGGTAGAACGCATCCACCCCCGCCGGCTCTGCCGCGGGCATGTTGGCAATGATCCGCTTGACCTGCATGTCGTCTCCGCTTTCATGGGTAAGACGCCACCATGACATGTGCGTGCACGCCATCGCCACTGCCTTGGATACTGCGGCGTCATCGGTGCAACTACCCAGTAGCGGAACGTCTCGCGCGCCGTGCGCGCACATATCGTGCGCCCCCAACCTCCGGCACACGGGCACGCGGCGCAAAGCTGGCATGCTGCTCGTATGAATGCTCAGGCCCAGCCAGACATGCGACCGGTGGGAGATCTGCTGCGCGAGTGGCGCCGGCATCGCCGGCTGTCGCAACTGCAGCTGGCCGCCGAGGCGGAGATCTCCACCCGGCACCTGAGCTTCGTGGAGTCCGGCCGCTCGCAGCCCAGCCGCGACATGATCCTGCACCTGGCGCAGTACCTGGACATTCCCCTGCGCGAGCGCAATGCGCTGCTGGTGGCGGCCGGCTTCGCGCCGGCGTTCCGCGAGCGCGCGCTGGACGACCCCGCGCTGGCCGCGGCGCGCGCCACCATCGACCAACTGCTGGCCGGCATGGAACCCTTTCCCGCCCTGGCGGTGGACCGCTACTGGCAGCTGGTGGCCAGCAACCAGGCCACGCTGCGCCTGCTGCACGGCGTGGCGCCGGCGCTGCTGGCGCCGCCGGTGAACGTGCTGCGGCTGAGCCTGCACCCGCAAGGCCTGGCGCCACGCATCCGCAATCTCGGCCAATGGCGCGCCCACCTGTTGCACCGCCTGCGCCAGCAGATCGACGCCTGCTTCGATCCCGCCCTGATCGCCCTGCTGCGCGAACTGCAGGCCCTGCCCGCACCCGGCGAGGGGCACGGCGATGCCGCCAGCGGCGGCATCGCCGTGCCCATGCAGCTGGAACTGGGCGGCCGCGTGCTGTCCATGCTCAGCACCACCACGGTATTCGGCACACCGGTGGAGGTGACCCTGGCCGAACTGGCGCTGGAAGCCTTCCTCCCCGCCGACGCCGATACTGCCGCGCAGCTACGCGAGTTGGCCGGCGACGCCTGACGCCGGAGGCGCCATCCCGCCCTGCCTTGCTGGGGAGGGAATGGCGCCGTGGCCTCACGCGCCCCGAGGGGCGTGGCAAGGGGGCTCACCCTGGGGCGCGCCGCGCTCGCCCGCCACGGCACACGCCGCGCCCCGCCGCACAAAACGGTATGTGTCAGCTCGCCTCGTCCGGCACGGAATGCGCTTCCAGGTCGGCGGCGAAACGCTGCACCAGGCGCACCAGGGTATCCACGTCGGCCGGCTTCCAGCTGGCGAACAAGGCCTGCGCGGCACGCTCGCGGGCGGCATCGAGCGCGTCGGTCATGGCCTTGCCACGGGAGGTGACCACCACGGCGCGTACCCGCGCATCGCGCGCGTCGGCGCGGCGCGTCACCAGGCCCTGGGCCTCCAGCCGGCTCACCTGGCGGCTCACCGTGGTGTAGTCGCGGCCGCCGCGGTTGGCCAGCTCCACGATGCCGATCGGGCCGAAGCGCTCGACCATGGTCAGCAGCGGAAACAGCGCGCCCTCCAGCGGAATGCCGGCCGCGCGCACCATGCGCTCGTCCACGTCGGGGCGGTTGAACACGCTGCCCATCTTGAGCAGTGCATCGTGCAGCGCGCGGGTGCGTGGCGATATATGTGCATGTTGCACATTTTTCTTCGTGGTCATAGCATGCCTCCAACTGCTTGCATTTTACACATATCTGGAGACACGCATGAGTCGTTCCGACATCGACGTACTGGTCTGCGGCGCGGGCGCCGCCGGCCTCACCCTGGCCATCGAGCTGGCCCGTCGCGGCGTGGCCTTCGCCGTGGTGGACAAGCTCGCCACGCCCTTCCCCGGCTCGCGCGGCAAGGGCTTGCAGCCGCGCACGCTGGAGGTGTTCGAGGATCTTGGCGTGCTGCCTGCGGTGCTGGCCGCCGGCGGACCCTACCCGCAGCTGCGCGAACACCGCGCCGACGGCAGCCATGTGGACAGCCCGCTGGGCGACGCCAGCCCCACCCCGGCGGAGCCCTACGCCCAGCCGTGGATGTGCCCGCAATGGATTACCGAACGCATCCTGCGCGAGCGCCTCGCCGCGCTCGGCCACACGGTGCAGGGCGGTTGCGAGCTGCTGGCGCTGGCGCAGGACGCGCACGGCGTGGACGCCACGCTGCGCGATGCGCACCGCAAGCGCACGCTACGTGCGCGCTACCTGGTGGGTTGCGACGGCGGCCGCAGCACCGTGCGCCAGCTGCTGGACGTGGCATTCCCCGGCCACGACCTGGGCATGCGCGCGCTGGTGGCCGACCTCACGCTTGAAGGCTTGTCCCGCGATGCCTGGCACCGCTTCGGCAGCGACGATCCGGCGCGCCAGCTCGCGCTATGCCCGTTGGCCGGCACCGAGCTCTTCCAGCTGCAGACGCCGGTACCGCCGGAAGGCGAGGTGGACATCTCGCTGCCGGCGCTGCAGGCGTTGCTGGCCCAGCGCAGCGGTCGTAGCGCGATCACGCTGCAGGCCGTGCACTGGGCCTCGGTCTACCGCATGAGCGCACGGCTGGCCGCACGCTACCGGACAGGCCGGGTGTTCCTGGCTGGCGACGCCGCCCACGTGCACCCGCCCACAGGTGGCCAGGGCCTGAACACCAGCGTGCAGGATGCCTGCAACCTGGGCTGGAAGCTGGCCGCGGTGCTGGCCGGCGCCCCCGACGCCCTGCTCGACAGCTACGAAGCCGAACGCCGGCCCGTCGCGGCCGACATGCTGGGCCTGTCCACCTCGCTGCTGGAGGCTGCCAAGCGCGGTGAACTGAAGCGCAGCCGCGCCACGCGCCAACTCGACGTGGGCTACCGCGGCTCGCCGCTGAACCTGGAAGCACCGGCGCGCCACGAGGGACTGCGCGCCGGCGACCGCGCCCCTGACGCCCCGCTGGTGCGCGCGGCCGACGGCACGCCGGTGCGCCTGTTCGAGCTGCTGGCCGGTACCCACTGGACCGCACTGGGCCATGCGGCCGACGCCGACGCCATCGCGCCGCACCCGCAGCTCAAGCGCTTCGTGGTGGGCGGCGACGGCGAGCTGGCCGACCCGCACGGCCACTTCCAGGCCGCCTGGGCGTTTCCGCAAGGCAGTTGGGCGCTGCTGCGTCCGGACGGCTATCTGGCCGCGGTGGTCGACGCCGACCACGCAGGCGCGATGCGGCGATGGTTGGGTCAGATGCTGGGCGAGGCCTGACTGGGCTGTACTGGGCCGTACCGGTGAAAGTCCGAGCGTCGTCGCCGGAGCAACGTCGCGCGGACGGACAACGCGCGCTGCGTGAACGCAGGACACCTGGCGACCCCGATGCCGCTACGCTCGCGTGACGCACCGATCAGACGTCCGACGATGCCCGCCGCAAGCAACGGATGTGGCACGCCGCTTCAGTCCACCGCCTCGCGCTTGTGCTTGCGGGCGCGGTCGGCCACCAGGTCGGTGGCGGGACGGAAACTGTCGGCGCGGGCGGCGCGCCACCAGGAGGCGTAGACGGTGTCTTCCGGCGCGGCCAGCAGTATGCCTTCGGGCAGGAACACCTTGATCTCGTCCACTGGCAACGCCTTCTCCGGGCCCACGCGATGGATGAGGTGATGCGGCGCCAGATCGCGCGGGTGCTCGAAGCCCACCGAAGCCACGATGCGCGCCAGGGACTTCAGCGTTTCGGCGTGGAAGCGCGCGGCACGCGGCCCCTGCACTTCCGGCACCAAGCCGCGCTGGCGGCTGGGGTCCTGCGTGGTGATACCGGTGGGGCACGTGCCCAGATGGCAGCGCTGTGCCTGAATGCAGCCGATCGAGAACATGAAGGCGCGCGCCGCGTTGCACCAGTCCGCCCCCTGCGCCAGGTTGCGCGCCAGCCCCATGCCCGAATACACCTTGCCGCTGGCCGCCAGCCGCACCTGGCCTTTCAGGCCGGCGCCCACCAGCGCGTTGCGCATCACGACCAGACCATCCTCCAGCGGCATGCCCACCCAATCCGACAACTCCTGCGGCGCGGCGCCGGTGCCGCCCTCACCGCCATCCACCACGATGAAGTCAGGCAGGATGCCGGTTTGCAGCATCGCCTTCACCAGTGCGAACGGCTCGTGCATCTGGCCGATGCACAGCTTGAGGCCCACCGGCTTGCCGCCGGACAGCTCACGCATCTTCGCGGCGAATTCCAGCAACTCGATCGGCGTGGAGAACGCCGAATGAGCCGACGGGCTCAGGCAATCTTCATGCGCAGGCACGCCGCGCACGCGGGCGATCTCCTCACTCACCTTGGCGCCGGGCAGCAAGCCGCCGTGTCCCGGCTTGGCGCCCTGGCTGAGCTTGATCTCGGTCATCTTCACCGCATCGTTGGCGGCCTTGTCGGCGAACTGCGCAGGGTCGAAGTGCCCCTGCTTGTCGCGCGCACCGAAATAACCCGAGCCCAGCTCCCACACCACATCACCGCCATGCGCCAGATGGTGCTCGCTGAGCCCGCCTTCGCCGGTGTCGTGGTAGAAGCCGCCCAATTTGGCGCCCAGGTTCAGCGACAAAATCGCGTTGGCCGACAGCGCGCCAAAGCTCATCGCCGAAATGTTGAATACCGAGGCCGAGTATTTCCTGGCGGTCTGCTCGTTGCCCACCGTGACGCGGGGCGACTCGTCGGGTTTCTCCGCCGGCGCAATGGAGTGCGCAAACCAGTGGTAACTGGCCGCATCGGTATGTCGCTCGGTGCCGAACGGCTTGGTATCAGTCAGACCCTCGGCGCGCTCGTGCACCAGGTTGCGCGCCGCGAACGGAAACGGCGTGCCGTGGAGATCGTCCTCCACGATATACGCGCGCAGGAACGGGCGCAGATCGTAGAACAGCCAGCGTAGCCGCGCGGCCACCGGGTAATTGCGCAGGATCGTCCATTGCCGCTGGGTGATGTCGTAAATGCCCAGCGCGAGAACCGGCACCGTCAATAATAACGGCCAGAACCAGGCCGGTGACACCTGCCACCCCAACCACAGGAAAAGCAGGGAAAGCAGCAGCGCCGCGATGGGCATCAAGTTGCGTCGAAGCATATTGAGCACGTTCGGTGTACTCCGGCTGTGGGCCGGCGACACGGCGGAAGCCCGCGTACCGCCTCCGACGCAGGACACCACCGCGGACGTCGGCATTCAAGGAAGCGGCGTAGCAAGTTGCATCAACCACCCGACGCTACAAAGCACCGCGTCAACTGCGCGCGAATTTCCGACCCGCCAGCGTCGACAGGCATACCTGCCAGGAGCTTGCCCAGACTCATTCCCGAGTGGCTCGGATTTCAACTCAAACGAAAAAGGAGACGCAACGCCCTTGCGGCTCGATGCCGCACAAGCGATGCGCCTCCTGCATTCCCTCGGGCGAAGCCGCCCGAAGGGTTACCGCCGTCTCGGCTAGCGCACGGACGTCTGGACCTGCACTGGCGTACCGGGATGGTCGACGGTTCCCGAGGCAATCACCATATAACGCTTGGTAGCACCATCCTCGCCGTTGACGATCTGGCGGATCGGGCCAATCGCATTGACGATGGAAGCACCGGTGGGGTTGGCCTTGAACCCGGCCAGCGTCTGCAGCCGGCCGCTGCCATCGGCGTTCGGGGCAATGGCGAGCACGTAGGGCTTGCCTAGCTGAAGACCGGTCACCGAAGCTTCAAGGATCTGCGACAGGCCCTGGTTGTAAAGAGCCACCGACGTGAGAGCCTTTTGCCCCTTCGCGGTGCCGGGAGTGCCAAGCGCGATGTGCGCGGTTTCACCCGCCAGGCCGAGTGGTTTCAGGTTCGTGGTGGCGTCATCGCCGGCGGGTACGGCATCGGGCACATAGGCCACTGCCTGCGGTGCCTGGCCAACGGGGATGTTGGCAATCACCTTGTTGGTCAAGGTATCGATCGCCGCCATCTCCGCCGCGCCTTCCAGCCCGACGTAGATGCGTGTTCCATCACCGGATGGCCAGAGGCCGTGCGGCAAATCGCCGACGGGTATCGTCGCCACCTGCTTGAAGTCGTCGGTGCGGTAGACCTTGACCTCGTTCAAGCCGCCGATCGTGACGTAGGCGAAGGTCCCATTCTTGTTGTGCGCAAAATTGACATGATTGGTGATCGGCCCGGTATCGATTGTCTTGATGACATTGAAGGGCGGCCTGGCGTTGAAGACCTGGGTCTTGCCAATGTCCTTGAGCGTAAACCAGACCTGTTTGCCATCGGGGGTAGCCGCGATATCCGGGCAGAAGGCGCTCGCCTGCTTCACCTCGTGGATGATCTTGTGCGTGTGCGCATCGATCACATAGGTGACCGGGTTGAAAGAGTCGCAGACATAACCGTATTTGCCATCCGGCGAAAAAATCTGCATGCCGGGTCCAAAGGCAGTCGCGATCCGGGCTTTTTCCTTGAAGGTCTTGCCGTCGAGCACCAGGACGTAATTCTCGCCGCGAACCGTTACCCACACTTCCTTGCCGTCGGGAGTAAAGAACGCTTCATGCGGGGAGCGTCCGAGATAGGTGACGTGTTTGACTTTGTTCGTGGCCGTATCGATGAAGGACACTGAATTGGAGCCGATCGAGACTACCGCGATGGTCCGGTGGTCGGGCGAGAAACCCATGCCATGGACCAGTACTTGCCCACCATAGAGCGGGCTCAGGTTGCCAGGCTGCGATTCGCCGAGGCGGATGACTCCCAGCAGCTTGTTGCTGGCCGGGTCAATCACGGAGACGGTGTTGGAGTACTGGTCCGCCGAATAGACCCGATCCTGGTGGCTGACCGGGAAGTTTTTGGCCGAAGCGGCATAGGGGGGCTGGCCCGCCCAAGCCGCGCCACTGGCAAGGGCCAGGCCGAGCGCCGCGGCAATCAAGGTGGTTTTCATTTGAAGCTTCCTTTACGGGTTGGAGTGCGTGTGTGACTCGCTTGGCAAGACAGGCGAGGCATGCGACGGTGGAATCGGCTCACCCACGGCGAGCTTCATCGCAGCGATTTCCTGCTGCTGCGTGACGACGATCTCTTGGGCGAGTGCCTTGAGCCGAGGACTGGTGCCATAGCGCAATTCCAGAACGGCCATGTCGATGGCACCTTGATGGTGGGGAACCATCATGTTGACGAAATCCCTGTCGACATCGCCGGTCGGCTCAACGGCCATACCCGCCATCATTTTTTGCATGGCGGTGTCGTTCTGCTTGAGGAATGGTTGTTCCTCAGCAAGCGCACTGCCGGCTTGATCGCTCGGCCCATGGGCATGCATGGCCATGGGCTCGTTCTTCGCATACACGCCTACGGTGATCGCCGCAAACATGACGCCCGTCATCACGAGAGGGACCCCGAAGCTGCCTCTAAAAAAATTTGTCCACATGTCGATCTCCTTTCATGAAACAGGGATTGCCCGAACGCCACGGCGAAACAGTCATTCGGGATGGTTAACTCGATGGAAGTCTGATCAATCGATTTTCTGCTCGTCATTCCCTCAAAAGCGAGGGGTGCTTTTCAACAGACCAATGCCAAGCCATCCCGCCTCAGTGCCTTCAATGGCTTACAGGCACTCAATCCCGGCTTTTGCCGGGATGGCGAGCAATATCAGATTTTCCTTGTCACAACGAAACGCTGAATGGCCTTGGCTTCGCAGATAATGCCTGGAAGCTTGCAGCATTCACGGCATGATGACTAATGCATCCTTCTGCCATGAGGCATGCACATTTGGCATATGAAACCTCATCGCTAATCGCCGTTACCCGTGTATCGCCAAGGTTGGCAATGGGCAACGAAAACATGTCGCATTCGATGAAAAACGAAACAAGAGGCAGAGTTATCTGCACACCACAAACATACTTGTGGACCAGCCTGCCAGAACAGAAACGCGGCGCAAACGAACCCATAATCAATTAAATATATTCAATTCATTGTCTTCAAAAAGAAATTTCGATGAAAGGACATACTTCCCTCCATTGCCGTCATCAGAAAACAGGCCTTCCTGTGAAGCCACGTACGTTTTGCGGGCAGGCGCGCACCATCACTTCAACACTTTCGCCGCTGCCGGCCAGTCGGTTACATCGACGACACCGCCCTCCCAGAACAGCCAGGATGCTTCATCTCTCCTCGGCATGCTCGACGACAGTACTTTGAGTTTCAAATCATTGGAAATTCCATGTATTGTTCGACCCATGAACAACACACGCCTGAACGAAGAGCTGATCGATTGCCTGTTTGCGATCCGTATCCAGATACATACCGAGCTGAAGGAGCTGGCCCGCGATGCAGGGCTGACCGATACCCAGACCGATGTCCTGTGGCGGCTGAGCCGCGAGGCGGAAATGACCGCGCGCCGATTGGCCGAACTGCTGCAGTGCGATGCCTCGACCGCCACGTCGATGATCGACCGGCTGGAAAAGCGCGGCTTGGTACGCCGCATTCCCCATCCATCTGATCGCCGCGCAAAGCTTATCCAGCTCACTCCGGCAGGCTGCGAATTGCGCGACCGCGTGATCCGGCACACCAGCGCGCATTCTCCATTTGTCCGTCTCGATCGCCCCCGCCGGCTGCAGTTGCACGCATTGCTGCGCGACGTGGTCGATGGAACCACCACGGAAGGCGAAACCTCGCCCGGCTCGAACAATCACGCCAAAGGCCCGCGATGAATCGCAAAACTACCGTCATCACCGGTGGCAGCTCCGGCCTGGGCCTGGTCACCGCACGCCACCTGATCGCCGCCGGGCACGACATCATTCTCGTCGGCCGGGATGCGGCACGTACCCGTGCTGCGGCCAACAGCTTGTGCGCCATGGCGCCTGCCGGCAGCAATCTCGCTGCACCGAAGACATACGTCGCCGACCTGGAGCAATAGTCGCAAGTCCGCAACCTGGCTGCGAAGCTGGCAGCCGACGCCATCCGTGTCGATGTGCTCATCAACAATGCGGGTGCGGCTTTTCCCAAATACCAGCAAACCCCCGACGGTGCGGAGCGTACCTACGCGATCAACCACCACGCGCCGTTTCTGCTCGTCCACGCATTGCTGGCGTCCGGTGTGTTTGCCACCGACGCGCGGATCATCAACCTTTCCACGTTCGTCGAGAAGCGCGGCCAGCTCGACGTGCACGACCCGGACGTTGCCGGCACCTCATGGAAGCGGCGCTTCTACAACCAGATCAACGTCTACGCCACCAGCAAACTGGTCAGCCTCCTGGCAGCTCGCGAGCTGGCCCGACGCCTGCCGGACGGCATGCATATCTACAGCGCCAATCCCGGCATGGTGAAAGACACCGCCTTCAGCACCCATGCTGGCGGCCTTATGCGCCTCACCAACCCGTTGTTTCGACCCTTTGCCCTTACGCCGGACGAAGGCGTGCAAACTCCCGTGTGGCTGGCCACCACCGCAGTGGCTCCCCAGCCCAATGGCGGATTCTTCAGCAAATCAAAAGCGGACATCCCTTCCCGTCTCGCCCGGAACGATGACCTCGCGCGCATTGTTTACGACAAGACAGCCGTCCTTCTCGGCATTGAGGCCACCAGAAAATAGTCGAGCCGCCCACTGCCCCAGGCGAAATGTCTCCGGGATGTCCGGCACACCCGGCCCATCTCGATAGACCAACGAATCGCGCTCTGATAGAACCGCTCTACTGGGATACGGTAAACGCAGAACCCAAGGCTGACGGCACGAGCATCGTGACCGCGCACATCACGGACCAGACAACAACACGGGGCACAGTCATGGAAAACGGCAAGGGATACGTGAACGGCTTCTTCCGCTGGGTCTGGCGCATCAATGGATTGCTCTTGCTGGCACTGGTGCTGTACGGCACCGCCAACATCATCGGGCGCCTCGTATCATTCAGGCATTACGCACAAGTGCCCAACGGCGAGGCCACCCTCGGGCGCCTCGGCCAGCCAAATCAGCACCAGGCCGCGCTCAAACTCGGCAGCTTCGAAGCGTTTCCTGGCACATCCGTGCTTTATGCGCGACTGGGCAGCGATGGAGCACCGATAGGCGGGCTCAGTTCCAGCTACACGCCCACCGACGTACATAACCTGCTGTTCTTCGATACCGCGTCCCGGCAGGCGCACTGGCTGTTCGACGAGAACGCGCAAACCATCACTGCAATGTCGGTGATCAGCGAATCGACGCCCGCGCAAGCACAAGGTGCGAAGCCGGATTGCCAGGCACTGGGCCTGTTGTTCCTCAGCCGTCCTGCTCAAGCTGACAGCCGGGACAACACATCCTGGGACATTGGCTTGGCTTCCATCGACGGCCACCAGCTCAAGACCCTCGCCACCGGCATCGATACCCTGCTCGGCCATCGGCTGACGGACAACCATGCCTTGCTGGTGTTCTATGCCAAGCAAGGTGCAGCTCACGTGCTGGACGTCGACCTGGCGACGCGTGAAGTACGTTCCGACAAGGTCCTGGCGGCGAAGAACTGAAATCTGCAGCGCCGAACGCCAAATCAAAAACCTTGAGGCTCGCGGGCCTCCCCTCGGGCCGGCACCCGGCGCAGCTCGCGCCGCGCGCCGGCCAGCACGGTAACCGCAGATTTCGCGAACAGCACGGCGATAGCCGCACCCACCACCAGCAAAACAGGGGCCAAAAACAGGGGACAGAGTCGACTGCTCAAGATTTTTAATATTTTTATGGAGAAAGTGCACTCTGACCCCTGTTTCCGCTGAGAAAGTGCACTCTGACCCCTGTTTCCGGATGTATCTCCTCCGTATTAGGTGAAATTTGACTATGCGACATGTACCCAAGTTGGGTCTGTTGACGATGACAGTACTTTCGTTGGCTCAGACTGTTTGTGCGGCGCAGGTGAGCTACAGACTTACTACTAACGGTGACAAACATCGATGCGAAATCTTCTTTGAGGCACTAACAGGCTGTTGAGAAACTCTCGCCCGAGCCGACTGTCATAGGCTCGATCAATCGCAAGGCTTCCCCTCGATGCGCAGTCCTGACGTCCAACAGCTTGGCATGTTCTCGTACGTTTCAGTCGAGGATCGCGTGCCGACCGATCACCCGATCCGTAAGCTACGCGTGCTGGTGGACACCATTCTGGGCGAGTTGGATGGCCTGCTCGGCGAACGCTACGCCGAAGGCGGCCGGCCATCCATTCCGCCGGAGCGCATCCTGCGCGCTTCGCTTCTGCAGGTGGTCTACAGCGTGCGCAGCGAGCGGTTGCTGATGGAACAGATGAACT
>NZ_FOSR01000024.1 GCF_900114325.1 Rhodanobacter glycinis | reverse complement strand
ATCCAGATGGTAGTGGTGCTCGGTTTGTGCGTTGAACCCGACCTCCACCGTGCGCAGGCTATCGGCACCGGAAAGCTGTGCGTAGACCATCGCCAGCAACTGCTGCCAGCGACCAAATCCCTTGCTGTACTTGTCGGCCTCGCACCGCTCGACGGCGCGATCAAACACGCCACGCGGGAGATGCTTCGTCAGTGCATGGAATCGGCTTATGCTGAACATGTTGCGGGCCCCGGTTTTTGAGTTGGCGCTCGGGGGTGTACACCCCCAACCGTTGGCCCGCAACGCTTCTCGCTCCCATGGCTGGATTTATTCCGGACAGCAGTGTGCTAAAGCAGGAATCCAGCGTCTTTGCTTTCAATGGCCTATAGACACTGGATCCCGGCTTGACCAGCCCTTCGGCTGTTGAGAGCCGCTGGGATGACGAGCAAAACCAGAACATCCCTAGGAGCGTGGGCGGCATCGCCGGCGGCCTGCTCCTTTCGCGCATGACGCGTCATGTGATTCGCCGCCACTACACCCACGATCCGGGCTGATTCCGCCTGGTTCCCCTTCCGTGAGCGGCTCCAGCCGACAAACCGACAGCTCCGCACGCATTCACCCGGATTTTCCGGCCGATGCCGTTCAATCGGAGCCTTGCCCCGTTGGTGGAGAGCTTGCATGGCCCGGAAGAAAGTCGCGGACATCATCGTCGAAACGCTGCAGCAAGCGGGCGTAAAGCGCTGCTACGGCATCGCCGGCGACACACTCAACCACATCACCGACGCGGTCCGTCGCAGCGAGATCGAGTGGATCCACATGCGCCACGAGGAAGCCGGTGCGATGGCGGCCGGTGGCGATGCCTTGCTTAGCGGCGAACTGGCCGCCTGTGCCGGTGCCTGCGGACCGGGCAGCCTCCACTTCATCAACGGCCTGTTCGAGGCGCACCGCAATCGCGCGCCGGTGGTGCTGATCGCCACCCAGATCGCCACCAGCGAACTGGGCATGGACTTCCCGCAGGAAGTCGACCTGGAAACCATCTACAAGACCTGCAGCCATTTCTGCCAACCCATCCATTCCCCCGCGCAGGCGCGCCGCGTGACCGCGCTGGCTGCGCAGACGGCGCTGAACAGGCATGGCGTGGCGGTGATCATCGTCTCCGGTGACATGGCGAACATGGAGGTGGACGAAGGCCTGCCGTTCAGCGTGCATCGCCCGCAGCCGGTCCTGCGTCCATCCGACGCGGAACTGGACGCCGTCGCCGAACGGCTGAATGCCGGCAAGCGCGTGGTGCTGTATTGCGGCTCCGGCTGCGAGGGCGCGGAGCGCGAAGTGGTGGCGCTGGCCGACAAGCTGAAGGCGCCGGTGGCGCACACCTCGCGCGCCAAGGATTTCATCGAGCCGGACAACCCGTACAACATGGGCATGACCGGCATCATCGGCGTGGAATCCGGCTTCCGCGCCATCGACGCCTGCGACACCTTGCTGCTGCTCGGCGCGGATTTCGCCTGGAGTCAGTTCTATCCGAACGAGGCCACCCTGATCCAGGTGGACAACGACGCCACCCACCTGGGCCGTCGCCACCCGGTCGATCTCGGCGTGGTCGGCGACATCAAGGCCACCCTCGATGCCCTGCTGCCGCGGCTGCAGACGCGCGAGGACCACGCCTTCCTGCGCAACAGCCTGAAGCATCGAGAGCACACCCTGAAACAGCTCGCCGAACAGGAACAGCCGGGCAAGGACGGCCTGATCCATCCGCAATACCTCACCCACCTCATCGACCTGCACGCCAGCGACGATGCCGCCTTCACCGCCGACGGCGGCAGCCCGATGGTGTGGCTGCTGCGCCACATCCACAGCAACGGCAAGCGACGCACGCTGACCAGCCTGGTGCATGGCACGATGGCCAATGCGATGCCCTCGGCACTCGGCATCCAGAAAGCGTTTCCACAACGCCAGGTGATCGCGCTGTGCGGCGACGGCGGCATCGCCATGCTGCTCGGCGACCTGCTCACCGCGATCCAGGAAAAGCTGCCGGTCAAGCTGGTGGTCTACGACAACAGCTCGCTCGGTTTCGTCGAGATGGAGCAGAAGGTGGACGGCCTGCTCGACAGCTATACCGACCTGCTCAACCCCGACTTCGCCAAGGTCGCCGAGGCCGTCGGCTTCCATGCACGCCGGGTGGAGCAGGCCGACGAACTGGAAGACGCCGTGCGCGAGCTGCTGGCGCAACCCGGTCCCGCGCTGCTCGACGTCAAGGTCAACCGCTACGAACTGGTGATGCCGCCGAAGATCGAGCCGGGGCAAGTGCTGCACACCGCACTGTATTCGGCCAAGGCCGTGCTGGCCGGGCGTGGCGGCGACGTGGAAAAACTGCTGCGCAGCAACTTCGAGGATTGATTGCAACCACGGGGCTTCTTCCTCTCCCCTGCGGGGAGAGGACCGAGGTGAGGGGCCAATCTTGCAGCGGACCGTCATCGAAGCACGCTCTCGTGCAACATCCCCGCGAGAACCCGCCCCTCATCCCAACCGTCTCCCCGGAGGGGAGAAGGAGCAGGGTGGAGTTACTTCTTCGCCGCCCCCTGCCCGAACAACACCCGCTTCGCTTCCTCGTCGTTCGCCAGATCCAGCTTGTCCTTGATCGTGTCGCCCACCGCGTAGGCCCGCTGCGTGGCCGGCCGTTCGCGAATGCGCTCGAACCAGGCCTTGAGCTGCGGGAAGTCGGCCAGGTCCATGCCCTGCGCCTCATGCGACACGATCCACGGATAAGCCGCCATGTCGGCGATGCTGTAGTCGTTGTCGACAATGAAATCACGGCCGTCCAGACGGCCATTCAGCACGCCATACAAACGCCGCGTCTCGTTGACGTAGCGATCGATCGCGTAAGGGATCTTCTCCGGCGCGTAGCGGCTGAAGTGATGGTTCTGGCCCAGCATCGGACCAAGCCCGCCCACCTGCCAGAACAACCATTCCAGCGCCTCGACCCGAGCACGCAAGTCGGTAGGCAGGAAGCGACCGGTCTTTTCCGCCAGATACTGCAGGATCGCACCGGACTCGAACACGCTGATCGGCGCACCGCCATCGGCCGGCTCGGTATCGACGATCGCCGGCATGCGATTGTTCGGCGAGATGGCGAGAAAGGCCGGCGCAAACTGCTCGCCACGGCCGATGTTCACCGGCTTGATGGCGTAGGGCAGGCCAGTTTCCTCAAGGAACAAGGTGATCTTGTGGCCATTCGGCGTAGGCCAGTAATGCAGTTCGATCATGGGAGAACTCCAGCGCGGGGAAACTTCAAACTCGGGGCCATGCTGGCGCTTTCAAGGTAAACAGCAAGCGATGATGGTCTGTCGATCGGGCCGGCGCACTGCTCGCATCGGCCATCAATGATGGATCAGCGCGCCGCGCGAGTGCTCGAACCGCCCGCGGATTTGCCACGTCATCCGGCGCAGCGTTTACTCTCTGGGTCGAAAACATTCCAACATCGCTCCAGAGGGAAACGCATGACCCGTATCGTCGTCGTCGGCAGCATCAACATGGACCTGGTCACCGTGGCGACGCGCTTTCCCGCGCCCGGCGAAACCTTGCTTGGCGAACGTTTTCTCACCGTGCACGGCGGCAAGGGCGCCAACCAAGCCGTGGCGGCGGCGCGACTCGGTGCGGAAGTGAGCCTGGTCGGTGCGCTGGGCGACGACGCCTTCGGCACGCAGATGCACGAGGGCCTGCGCGATGAAGGCGTGGACGTGTCCCATGTGATGCGGCTGGACGATTGCGCCAGCGGCACCGCCTCGATCAGCGTGGCCGACGGCGAAAACCAGATCGTGGTGGTACCCGCCGCCAATGCGCGCGTCACGCCCGCACACGTGGAAGCCGCCCGCGAGCTCATCGCCCATGCCGATGCGGTGCTGGTGCAGATGGAAATCCCGCTCGATGCCGTGGAAGCCACGCTGCGCCTGGGTCATCGCCTCGGCGTGCCGGTGATCTTGAACCCGGCTCCCGCGCAAAAGCTGCCCGTCGACTGGCTCAAGCTGGCGCGCTACGTCACGCCCAACCAGCTCGAACTGGCGACCCTGCTTGGCGCCGACCCGGCCGAGGATTTTCGCCAGCTGATGCAACGCGCCCCTTGCCCGGTGGTGCTCACCCGCGGCGCCGAAGGCGCGTGGTACCGCGAGCAGGGCGAACCGGCGCATCAATCCAGCTTCAAGGTCGACGTGGTCGACAGCACTGGCGCCGGCGACACCTTCAACGCCGCGCTGGCCGTGTTCCTGCACGAAGGCCTGCCCGAAGCGGTGTGCAAGGCCTGCGCCGCCGCCGCGTTGTCGGTGTCGAAACTGGGCGCGCAGGGCGGCATGCCCGCACTGACCGAGGTAAATGCCCTGCTGGCGCAGCAAGCAAGCTGATCACATCGGCAGGGTCGCTGCGCTGTACTGCAACCGCCCAGGGCCGATCAAATCATACCGCTCAACCCAGGCGATCATCCGCCAGGTGGTAATGCGGGTCTTCCATCACGTTGACCTCGATCATGTCGCGCGCCCGGTGCAGCAATTCGCGGCAGTCCTCGCTGAGGTGGCGCAGTTGCAGGCGTTTGCCGAGTTGCTGGTAGCGCCCGGCAAGGGCGTCGATGGCCTCAATCGCGGAATGATCCATGACGCGGGCGTCGCGGAATTCGATGATGACGTCGGCGGGATCATCGCGCGGGGTAAACAACTCGGCGAACTGCGCGGCCGATGCAAAGAACAGCGCGCCACGCAAGGCATAAACGCGACGGCCGTCTTTGTCATCACGCACGTCCACGCGAATCTGCTTCGCGTGCTGCCACGCGAACACCAGCGCGGAGATGACCACGCCCGCAACAACGGCGATCGCCAGGTCGGTGAAAACGGTCACCACCGTCACCGTGACGACGACCAGCGCATCCGCGCGCGGCACCTTGCCGAACACGCGCACACTGCCCCATTCGAAGGTCTTCTCCGACACCACGAACATCACGCCGACGAGTGCGGCCAGCGGAATGCGTTCGATCAGGCCGGAGGCGAACAGGATGAAGCACAACAACGCGATGCCGGCCACGATACCGGATAGACGTCGGGTGGCGCCGGCATTCACGTTGATCATGCTCTGCCCGATCATCGCGCAGCCGCCCATGCTGGAGAACAAACCGCTGACCACGTTGCCAATGCCCTGCGCCACGCATTCGCGATTCGGCTGGCCGCGCGTTTCGGTCATGTCGTCGATCAGGTTCAGCGTCAGCAGCGATTCGGTCAGGCCGATGATCGAGAGGATCAGCGCGTAGGGAAACACGACTTTCAGGGTCGCCAGGTTCCACGGCACATCCGCGATATGGAACGGCGGCAGGCCACCCTTGATCGAGGCCAGGTCGCCCACGGTGCGCGTATGGATGCCGGCCACTTGCGTCAGCAACGCCACGATGATGATCGCCGCCAGCGCCGACGGCACGGCACGCGTCAGGCGCGGCAACAGGTAGATGATGGCCATGCTCAGCGCCACCAGACCCAGCATCACGAACATCGCCGAGCCGTGCAACCACTGCAGCGATCCATCCGCCCCGGCCTGCTTGAAGTGATGCAACTGGGCCATGAAGATCACGATGGCCAGGCCGTTCACGAAACCGAGCATCACCGGGTGCGGCACCATGCGGATGAATTTGCCGAACTTGAACAGGCCGAACGTGACCTGCAGCAGCCCCAGCACCACCACGGTGGCGAACAGATATTCGACGCCGTGCTGTGCCACCAGCGCCACCATCACCACCGCCATCGAACCGGTCGCGCCGGAAATCATGCCGGGCCGTCCGCCCAGCATCGCCGTGATCAGGCACATGATGAACGCCGCGTACAAGCCAGTCAGCGGATTGACGTGGGCGACGAGGGCAAAGGCAATCGCCTCAGGCACCAGCGCCAGTGCGACGGTGAGCCCCGACAGGATGTTGTTCTTGGTTTCGGCAAACGATGACGACACGGGTATTTCTCGGGACAAGTCAGCCTGCCCGCGCATCGACGTGAGGGCAGAACCTGAAGGGAGGGAGCACACGCGTGTGCAAGGGTGCCGAAACGGGGGACGGCATGAATGACGCTCGAAACAGGCCCGGTACGGCGGGGCCACGACCGGTGCAGTACCGGTCTTTCATCAAGCGCAGAGCCTCTATTGTTGCATAGCAGCACACATCGAGCACGCCGCCTCGCGCTTCGTCAGGGCCGAACAGCGCGAATATCGCCATGCATGGCTGTTTCCCCGGTACGACAAGACTACCCACGCGTCTACCGAGGATGGTTTCTACGACCTATTTGCCGATGCAGAACGAGCCGAAGATGGCGCCGAGCAGATCGTCGCTGGTGTAGCTGCCGGTGATTTCGCCCAAGGCGTGCTGGGCGCGGTGCAGTTCCTCGGCGGCGAGTTCGCCGGCTCGACTGGTGGCGAGGATGCGGGCAGTGTGACCGAGGTGCGTGCCGACCTGTTCCAGTGCCAGTACATGGCGGCGACGTGCGCTGAAGGCGCCCTCGCCGCCGCCGGCTCCGGCCAGTTGGCGCAGCCGGTCGCGCAGGGCGTCGAGGCCGGCACCGGTTTTCGCGGAAGCCCACAGGCAGGCGATGCCGCCACGGGTTTCCGCGCGTGGGGTGGTTTGCCCGAGGTCGATCTTGTTGATCAACACCATGCGTTCGACGCCGGCGGGCAGTACATCGAAGAACGCCAGGTCCGCATCGACGTCGGCCTCGGTGGTGACCAGCAACGCCACGTCGGCGCGCTGCAGTTCGCCATGGGCGCGGCGTACGCCTTCGCGTTCAACTTCGTCGTCGGTCTCGCGCAGGCCGGCGGTGTCGGCCAGTTCCAGCGCGATGCCGTCGAGGCTGAGGCTTTCGCGCAACACGTCGCGGGTGGTGCCGGCGACGGGGGTGACGATGGCGCGGTCGCTGCCGGCCAGTGCATTGAGCAGGCTGGACTTGCCGGCGTTGGGGCGGCCCACGATGGCCACCTTGAGGCCATCGTTCAAACGCACGCCGCGGCGGGCCTCGCGCAGCAGTTCGCGCAAGTCGGCGCGCAGATTTTCGAGTTGTGTGGTGATCGCGGGATCGGCGAGGAAGTCGATCTCTTCCTCGGGGAAGTCGATCGCGGCTTCGATGTGCACGCGTAGCGCGATCAGCGCCTGCAGCAAGACCTCGACCTTGCGCGAGAACACGCCTTCCATCGATTGCAGCGCAGCGCGCGCTCCGGCCTGCGAGCGCGCCGCGATGAGATCGGCGACGGCTTCGGCCTGGGCCAGGTCGAGCTTGCCGTTCAAGAACGCGCGTTCGGTGAATTCGCCGGGCCGCGCCAGTCGCGCGCCGAGTTCGCACACGCGGCGCAGCAACGCATCGAGCAACACCGCGCTGCCATGGCCCTGCAACTCCAGCACGTGTTCGCCGGTATACGAGGCCGGAGCAGGGAAGTGCAGCAACAGACCCTGATCGATGGTTTCACCGGCAGCGTCGCGGAAGCTGACGAAATGCGCGTACCGCGGCCGCGGCGCACGGCCGAGCAGGGCCTGCGCGATCAGCGGCACGCTCGGTCCGGACACACGCACCACGCCCACACCGGCGGCACCGGGGGCACTGGCGATGGCGGCGATGGTGTCGGTGGGCTGGCTCATGCGGGAAGCGTAAACGAAGACGGCCGCGCAGGTGACCCTGCACGGCCGCTCTTGTGAAAAGTGCGGCCAAGGATGGCCGCCCGTTTGATCGTCGCGATTGACCGTCGCGATCAGGGATGATCGCAAAAGCAACGCATCAGGCGGTCTTGGCCTTGGTGTCCATCGCGTCGTAACGCTTCGTGACCCACCACTGCTGGCCCAGGCGGCACAAGCCGTTGACCACGTAGTACAGACACAGGCCGGCCGGGAAGAACAGGAAGATCACGGCGAAGATCACCGGCATGAACTTCATCATCTTCGCCTGCGTCGGATCCATGCCGGTGGCGGCCGGCATCAGCAGCTGCTGGATCAGCATGGTGGCGGCGTAGATGATGGGCAGCACGAAGTACGGATCGGCGGCGGACAGGTCGTGGATCCAGCCGAAGAACGGCGCCTGGCGCAGTTCCACGCTGTCACGCAGCACGTAGTACAGGCCGTAGAAGATCGGAATGGTGATCAGCATCGGCAGGCAGCCGGCGACCGGGTTGATCTTCTCCTTCTTGTACAGCTCCATGGTGGCCTGCTGCATCTTCTGCTTGTCGTCGCCGTAACGCTCCTTCAAGGCGTCCATGCGCGGCTTGAGCTTGCGCATCTTGGCGGCGGAGGCGTACTGCGCGTTGGTCAGCTTGTAGGTGGCCAGGTTGATCAGCAGCACCAGCAGGATGATCGACACGCCCCAGTTGCCGGTGAGCTTGTCCAGCTTGGCCAGCACCCAGTGCAGCGGCACGGCGAAGATCTTCAACATGCCGTAGTCGATGGTGAGCTGGAAGCCGGGTGCGGTGGCGCCGAGCACGTCGGGCAGCTTGGGACCGACGTACAGACGCGCGCTGGTATCGCCCTGCTTGCCCGGTGCCACGCTGATCTGCGGACCGACGCTGCGGATCAGGTAGCGCGAGGTGTTGCCGACATTCACCACGGCGGTGGAGAACGTGTCCGTTTCGCCGGCCTTGGGGATCCACGCGCCGACGAAATACTGCTGCATCATCGCCACCCAGCCACCGGTGGCACTGGCGTGCAGCGGCTCCTTGGCGAACTTGTCGAAGGCCAGCTTGTTGAATTTGTGCTCGGGGCTGTACCAGGCGGCACCGAAAAAGCCGTAGTGCGACTGGTCGGAAATGCGTGCCAGGAAATTGCTGTAGTGCGGAGCCGGCGGCTCGACGCGCTGCAGCTGGCGATAGGCATTGCCATTCCATGCCTTGGCGCTGCCGTTGTCGATCTGCTGATCCAGATCCACCACGTAGCTGCCGCGATGCAGGGTGTAGCGCTTGACCACCTTGAGGCCCGACGGATCGGTCCAGGTCAGGTCGACCACCAGCACATCCTTGCCGGGTGCCAGCGTGTAGCTGGTCTGTGCGGCCTGGAACAGCGCGCGGTGATCGGGGGCCGGGCCGTCGGCACTGACCAGGCCATCCTGCGCGGCGAAGTAGTGGCTGGGGGTTTCGTCCAGCAAGCGGATCGGCGCCGGGTCCGGATTCTTCTTGGTGCGCGGCGTGACCGGGTAGTCGAGCAGCTCCGAACGCACGATGCTGCCGCCGCGGGTATCCACGGTCAGGCGCAGCACATCGGTGCTGATGGTGACCTGCTGCGACGGCGCGACCTTGGCCGGGGCATTGGCGATCGCCGGTGCGGCGCCCGGCGCCGGGCTCGTCGCACCGGGCACCGCGGCACTGCCACTGGCCGTCGGCACGCTGACGCTGTCACTGCTGGCCGGCGCAGCAGCACTGGCCGAGCTGGCCACGGCGGGCGCGGGGGGATGCGGACCGTAGTCCTTTTCCCAGGCCATGAACAGGAAGTAGGCCACCGCCAGCAAGGCAAACAGGAGGAACGTGCGCGTCTGGTTCATCGCGGAGCAGATCCGATCGTGGGTGCCGCGACAACGGGCCGCGGAAGATGGGAAGAAAGAGTCAACACGCCATTGTGGCGGCGTCGCCGGGCGGCTTCAACGCCGGAAGCTTGCGCCACAGTGCATCGATCTCGGCCAGCAAGTCCGGCCCCGGCAGGCCGGCGGCCTGCTCGCGCGCCATCACCAGCAGGTCCATCGGCGGCAATTGGTGGCGCACGCGGCGGAAGGATTCACGCAGCAGGCGCTTGATGCGGTTGCGCTCGACGGCGCGCTTGGACACGCGTTTGGAAATGGCCAGGCCCAAGCGGGCCTCACCCAATCCATTCGGACGATAACGCACAGCAAAGCAGCGACCGCCGAGGCGGCCGCTGCCTTGTCGCATGGCGGCAAAATCTGCGGCGCGGCGAAGCCGCGCTTCGCGCGGCAGGCCGGCGGCACGCATGAAATGCAGGCCGCTTACGGGATCAGGCGCTTGCGGCCCTTGGCGCGACGGGCATTCAGGATCTTGCGACCGTCGGCGGTGGCCATGCGGGCACGGAAGCCGTGGGTGCGAGCGCGCTTGAGCTTGCTGGGCTGGAAGGTCCGCTTCATGGCGTACTCCGGGTTCGATACGGTGAAAAAGGTTTGCGAGTATGCCGGGCCGGCCGTATCAGTGTCAAACAAACCGTGCCGGCGGCTGTGGACAGGCTTGTGGACAGTTGTGTGGATATTCCATCCGGAAGCACTCCCCGTCCTGCTAGACTTCGCCGTCCACCTGGCGCACAAGCGCCCCCTGCCGTGGTTGGACGATTATTCATGAGTGATTTGTGGCGACGCTGTCTGGAGCGCCTGGAAAGCGAGTTGAACGCCGAGGACCTGCATACCTGGCTGATGCCGCTGCAGGCCCGTGAAGACGAGACCGGCCTGCAGTTGTACGCGCCCAACTCCTACACCCTGGACACGGTGCGCGAACGCTATCTCGCACGCATCGAGACCGTGCTGAGCCAGCTCACCGGACAGCCGCAATCGGTGCGACTGGACGTGGGGTCCAGCGCGCGGCCATTGCCGCCCAAGGCCGCCGCGCCCGCGCGTGCCACGGTGAGCGCGCCTGCGGCCGCGCCGTTCGCGCACAACCTGGACCCGCATTACACCTTCGAAACCTTTGTCGAAGGCAAGTCCAACCAGCTCGGCAAGGCCGCCGCGATGCAGGTGGCGCAGAACCCCGGCCGCGCCTACAACCCGCTGCTGCTGTACGGCGGCACCGGCTTGGGCAAGACCCACCTGATGCATGCCGCCGGCAACCTGATGCGCGAGCACAAGCCCGACTGCAAGGTGATGTACCTGCGCTCGGAGCAGTTCGTCGGCTCGATGATCGAGGCCTTGCGCACCAAGAACATGGACGAGTTCAAGCGCCGCTTCCGCTCGGTGGACGCGCTGCTGATCGACGACATTCAGTTCTTCGCCGGCAAGGACACCACGCAGGAAGAGTTCTTCCACACCTTCAACGCGCTGTTCGAATCCAAGCAGCAGATCATCCTCACCTGCGACCGCTATCCGAAGGAAGTGGACAAGCTGGAACCGCGCCTGAAGTCGCGGCTGGGCTGGGGGCTGTCGGTGGCGATCGAGCCGCCGGACTTCGAGACGCGCGCGGCGATCCTGCTGTCCAAGGCGCACGACAAGGGCGTGGATGTGAGCGAGGACGTGGCGATGCTGCTGGCCAAGCGTATCCGCTCCAACGTGCGCGACCTGGAAGGCGCGCTCAACACGCTGGCGGCGCGCGCCAACTTCTATGGCAAGCCGATCACCACCGCGTTCGCCGAGGAAACCCTGCGCGACCTGCTGGCCACGCACGCGCAGGCGGTGACGATCCCGAACATCCAGAAGATCACCGCCGACTACTTCAACGTGCGCCTGCAGGAGCTGCTGTCCAAGCGCCGCGTGCGCTCGCTGGCACGGCCGCGGCAGATCGCGATGGCGCTGTCCAAGGAACTGACCGATCACAGCCTGCCGGAAATCGGCGAGGCCTTCGGTGGCCGCGACCACACCACGGTGCTGCATGCCTGTCGCACGATCCGCAAGTTCTGCGAAACCGATCCGCGCATGCGGCAGGACTGGGAACAGCTGATCCGCATCCTCACCGGTTGATCCGCGGCAGACTGGCAGGCGATTTCCGGTGCGGTTGGGCATAAAGCCTTGAACCAAACCGGGGTAAGCTGTGGATAATAGGTGGATGGATCGAGCCGCAAATTTATCCACAAACCGCGCACAAGAACCAAGGCCTTTGAGACACAGTTTGTTTTTCGTCTAATTCATTGAAAAACAACGAGAAATTTTGAAATTCGAGTTATCCACGGCACCAACAGCAACAACAAATACTTCTTTTAAAGAACAGAACAGCAGTGTAGGGGACGCGCATATCATGCAATTCAGCATCCAACGAGAAGTTCTGCTCAAGCCGCTCCAGCAAGTCGTGGGTGTGGTCGAGCGTCGCCAAACCCTGCCCGTGCTGGCCAACCTGCTGGTTCGGGTCGCTGACGGTAGGCTGTCGCTGACGGGTACCGACCTGGAAGTGGAGATGGTGGCCTCCACTGAAGCCGAAAAGCTGGAAGACGGCGACATCACCATTCCGGCGCGCAAGCTGTTCGACATCGTGCGTGCCTTGCCCGATGGCGCGCGTATCGACATGAAGCTCAATGGCGATCGCGTGGCGCTGAGCGCCGGACGCAGCCGCTTTACCCTGGCCACGCTGCCCGCCAGCGAATTCCCGACCATCGACGAGATCGAACTGGTCGAGAAGGTTTCGCTGCCGGAAGAAGTGCTGCGCGAACTGATGGAGCGCACCGCCTTCGCCATGGCCAACCAGGATGTGCGCTACTACCTCAACGGCATGTTGCTGGATCTGCAGGAACACACCTTGCGCTGCGTGGCCACCGACGGCCATCGTCTCGCATTGAAGGAAACCCGGCTGGACAGCAAGGTTTCCTCGCGACGCCAGATCATCATTCCACGCAAGGGCGTCAACGAGCTGGTCGGCTTGTTCGAGACCGGCGACGGTATGGTCGAACTGGAATTCGGCCGCAATCACCTGCGCGTTCGCCGCGGCGACGTGGTGTTTACCTCGAAACTGATCGACGGTCGTTTCCCGGATTACGAAGCGGTGATTCCGCTGGGTGCCGACAAGCACGCCACGCTGGATCGCGAAGTGCTGCGCGGTGCCCTGCAGCGCGCAGCGATCCTGTCCAACGAGAAATACCGCGGCGTGAAGCTCGAACTGTCGCCGGGCAAGCTGAGACTCGTGGCGCACAATCCCGAGCAGGAAGAAGCCGTGGAAGAGGTGGAAGCCGACACCGTGGTTTCCGATCTTTCGGTGGGTTTCAACGTCGGCTACCTGCTGGATGCTCTGGCCGCGCTGCGCGGCGACAAGGCGCGCCTGAGCCTGCGCGATGCGCAGTCCAGCTGCCTGGTGCAGGAAGACGACAACGAAGAATCCCGCCATGTGATCATGCCGCTGCGGCTCTGACCTGCACGTGCCTGATTCTCGGCTAGCGCCGTCTGCGCAACGCCGGAACCGTCCGCGGTTCCGGCGTTGCCGTATGCGGGGCACGCATTCGTGAAACTGGAACGCTTGCGTATCCAGGGCTTGCGCTGCCTGACCGAGGTCGAACTGAGTTTGTCGGACGGACTGCATGTGCTCATCGGTCCTAACGGCGCGGGCAAGACCAGCGTGCTGGAAGCGGCCTTCCTGTTGTCACACGGCCGCTCTTTTCGCAGCGGTGCGCGCGAAGCCCTGTTGCAGCGAGGCGAAAACGCGCTCAGCGTGTTCGGCGAATGGCGCCATGCCGACGGGCACGCCGTCCGGCTCGGACTGGGTCGAAACGGCAGCCGCTGGGAAGCCCGCATCGATGGCGAGAAGGGGAGTCTGGGGCAACTTGTACAGGCGTGCGCCGTGGTGTGCTTCGAGCCGGGTTCGCATGCGCTGATCGCCGGGGCCGCCGACGAGCGTCGGCGCTACCTCGATTGGGGTGTGTTCCACGTGGAACATGATTTCCTGCTGGCGTGGCGGCGTTACCAGCGGGCGCTGAAGCAGCGCAACAGCCTGCTGCGAAGCCAACCGGTTGCGGAAGCGTCGTTGTTCCTGCCGTGGGAGGCCGAGCTGGCGCAGACCGCGAACCTCATCGACACATGGCGCCGACGCTATCTGGATGATCTGCTTCCCCACCTGCAGTCGCAGGCACATAGCCTGCTTCCCGAACTGGGTGCGCTGGATTGCCGTTATCGACGGGGCTGGTCCGATGAGCGCGATCTTGGCGAGCAGTTGGCGGAACAGCGGGGAAGGGATCTTGCCCGGGGCCACACCACTGCGGGTGCGCATCGTGCGGATTGGTCGATCGGTTTCGAACATGCGCCGTTGCGCGAACATCTGTCCCGCGGTCAGGAAAAGCTCACGGCCCTGAGCTGCCTGCTGGCCCAAGCCAGCCTGCATGCCGAACGTCGCGGCGAATGGCCGCTGATGTGCCTGGATGATCTGGCCTCCGAGCTGGATCAGGCGCATCAGGAGGCTGTGCTGGCACAGCTCCAGGCGAGCGGGGCACAGATCCTGGTGACGGGGACCGACCTTCCCGCGCCACTCGCCGCGCTGCCAGCGCATGTGTTCCACGTGGAACATGGTCGGATCCTGCCGGCTGGACCGGCCTGATCCGGCGCGCCGGGGCTAGCGGCATACCCCTGCTATAATCAAGGGAATACATCACGCCCGACGGCTCGGTCCTGTCGTCGGTCACGATGCTGCTGCCAGGGAACTGTCGACGCATGAACGAACCGCAGAACGAATCGCACTACGACTCAAGCAACATCAAGGTCCTCAAGGGCCTCGAGGCGGTGCGCAAGCGCCCGGGCATGTACATCGGCGATACCGATGACGGCACCGGCCTGCATCACATGGTGTTCGAAGTCGTCGACAACTCCATCGACGAAGCCCTGGCTGGCTATTGCGACCGCGTGGTGGTGATCATCCACGACGACGGCTCGGTCAGCGTCAGCGACAACGGCCGGGGCATTCCGGTGGACATACACCCGGAAGAGGGGCGCTCCACCGCCGAGGTGGTGATGACCGTGCTGCATGCCGGCGGCAAGTTCGATGCGAATTCCTACAAGGTGTCCGGTGGCTTGCACGGCGTGGGCGTTTCCGTGGTGAACGCGCTGAGCGACCACCTGTGGCTGACCATTTTCCGTGACGGCTACGAATATCAGCAGGAATACTCGCTGGGCGAACCGCTGTATCCGGTGAAGCAAGTGGGCCCGTCGGAGCGTCGCGGCACGCTGGTGCGCTTCCTGCCCAGCCCGCAGACCTTCACCCACATCGAGTTTCATTACGACATCTTGGCCAAGCGCCTGCGCGAACTGGCCTTCCTCAACTCCGGCGTCACCATCGAGCTGAAGGACGAGCGCGGCGAAGGGCGCAACGACACGTTTGCCTACGAGGGCGGCATCCGTTCGTTCGTGCAGCACCTGGCGCAGCTGAAAAGCACACTGCATCCCAATGTGATCAGCCTGGTGGCCGAGCAGGACGGGATCACGGTGGAAGTGGCGATGCAGTGGACCGACTCGTACAACGAGACGATGTTCTGCTTCACCAACAACATCCCGCAGCGCGATGGCGGCACCCATCTCACCGGTTTCCGCGCCGCGTTGACCCGCTCGCTGCAGAACTACATCGAGAAGGAAGGCCTGGCCAAGAACGCCAAGGTCGCGCCCACTGGCGACGACATGCGCGAAGGCCTGATCGCCGTGCTGTCGGTGAAGGTGCCGGACCCCAAGTTTTCCTCGCAGACCAAGGACAAGCTGGTTTCGTCCGAGGTGAAGACCGCGGTGGAGCAGGCGGTCAACGAGAAACTGGGCGAGTTCCTGCTGGAGCATCCGGGCGAGGCCAAGGCCATCGCTTCCAAGGTGGTCGACGCCGCGCGTGCCCGCGAGGCCGCCCGCAAGGCGCGCGAGATGACTCGCCGCAAGGGCGCGCTGGACATCGCCGGCCTGCCCGGCAAGCTGGCCGATTGCCAGGAAAAGGATCCCGCGCTGTGCGAACTGTTCCTGGTCGAGGGTGACTCCGCCGGCGGCTCGGCCAAGCAGGGGCGCAACCGCAAGACCCAGGCGGTATTGCCGTTGAAGGGCAAGATCCTCAACGTCGAGAAGGCGCGCTTCGACAAGATGTTGTCCTCGGCCGAGGTCGGCACGCTGATCACGGCGTTGGGCACCGGCATCGGCAAGGAGGATTACAACCCCGACAAGCTGCGCTACCACCACATCATCATCATGACCGATGCCGACGTGGACGGTTCGCACATCCGCACCTTGCTGCTGACCTTCTTCTACCGCCAGATGCCCGAGCTGATCGAGCGCGGCCATGTCTATATCGGCCTGCCGCCGCTGTACAAGCTGAAGCAGGGCAAGCAGGAGCTGTATCTGAAGGACGACGCGGCGCTCAACGCGTACCTGATCTCCAACGCGGTGGACAACGCCGAGCTGGTGGCCGACCCGAACGCTCCGGCGATCACCGGCGAAGTGCTGGAAAAACTGCTGCGCGATTACCAGACCGCACTCGACCAGATCGAGCGCCTCGGCCATCGCTTCGATACCAGCGTGCTGATCGCGCTGCTCGAGCACACTCCGATCAGTCCGGAGTTGTGGACTGACCCGGCGGCGATGCAGGGCTGGCTGGACGGCGTGGCACAGCGCCTGGCCAGCAGCGGACTGGGCAAGCCGCGCTATCGCCTGTCGCTGCGCCCGGCGCAGGACGAACAGCCGGCCGCGATCGAGGTGATCCGCGATCAGCATGGTCTCAGCCATATCCTGTTGCTGCCGCAGCCGTTCTTTGGTGGCGCGGAATTCCGGCCCATCCTCAACCTGAGCCGGCAGCTGGCCGGATTGATCCAGGCCGATGCGGTGGTTCGCCGGGGCAATGCCTCGCGTGGCGTGTTGTCCTTTGCCGACGTGCGCAACTGGCTGCTCGAGGAGGCCAAGAAGGGCCGGACCATCCAGCGCTTCAAGGGCCTGGGCGAAATGAACCCGGAACAGCTGTGGGAGACCACGGTCAATCCGGAAACCCGTCGCATGCTGCAAGTCGGCATCGAGGACGCCTTCGTCGCCGACCAGATGTTCTCCATGCTGATGGGCGAAGCGGTGGAGCCGCGCCGCGAGTTCATCGAGGCCAATGCGCTGAAGGTCGCCAACCTCGACATCTGATCGAGGTCGGCCTGCGTTTCCCCTTGGTATGTCCAAGGGGAAACGCGTCACCATCAGGGCCATGGGCGCCCGATCATGCAGTCCGACGCCGTGCGCGGATGCCCCGCGCCCAAGTGGCCTGGCCGTCGCCTGTTTGCATCGAAATATTCCGACGTCGTCGACGACCGTTGGACGCCATCCCCACATTTTCACGGATCGACGATGCCAGCGCTGTCATCGTCACAGCCGTTGAATTTTCATGACGCAATAACGCATTAATGCATGATGTGCCGGCAACCGGTGGCACGTTCTTGCCTGATGTGAGGCCGAAGCATGGAGGCCATGAGGCAAATTTCTGCGAAAGATGCGCCTGCGTATGGAAACTTTTCTGCAAGTGATTGATTTGCATGGGCATGGATGCCGCGTTGCAACTTGTTATGGAATGCCGGCTCGGGTTAATCTCCGGGACCCCCCGCACAACTTGTGCGTGAACCCGACACAGAGGATGGCCATGAAACACGCTCCCTTGACCACGATGCTGACTGGCGCCGCTCTGGCCTTGGCACTGGCCAGTGCTCCTGCTATCGCCCGGAGCCATTCGGAGTCCAAGGAAAAGGCTGCCTCGCTTTATCCCAATGCCACGCGTACCGCGCCGAAGCTCGATCTGACCAGCGAGAAGGAATCGAAGGCGCTCAACGAGGGCCTGACGGCGGCCAACAGCGGCGACAAGGCCAAGGCCACCGAACTGCTGCAGCCGATCATCGACAAGAGCAAGAGCCAGTACGCCAAGGCGCTGGCGATGCAGGGCATGGCCAGCGTGGCCTACAACGGCGGCGACGTGAAGGGCGCGATCAACCTGCTGCAACAGGCGCTGGCCGATGGCGTGATGCCGAACGACACCTATTTCCAGCTGCAGTACGAACTGGCCCAGTTCTACCTGGCCGACCAGCAGTACCAGAAGTCGATCGATACCGTGGAGAAGTGGCGCGCCGAAGGTAAGCGTGAAACCGCGGATTCCTATGCGCTGGAAGGCAACGCCTACTACCGCCTGCAGAAGTACCCCGAGGCGATCGCGGCGATCAAGAAGGCGCAGGCGATGCCGGACAGCAAGCCCAAGGCTTCGTGGAACCAGATCCTGATGGCCAGCTATGCCGAATCCGGCCAGAGCGGTCAGGCTGCCGACCTGGCACAGCAGCAGCTGGCCGCCAACCCGAACGATCCCGACGCCCTGAACAACGCCGTCGCCGTGCTGATGCAGGCGCAGAAGTATCCCGAGGCGATCAAGGTGATGGAGGATGCCCGCGCCAAGGGCAATCTCAAGACCGAAAAGCAGTACGTCAACCTGGCCAAGCTGTACCTGATCACCGGGCAGAACTCTTCGTCCGATCCCAAGCCCGACGCCGACAAGGCCATTGCCGTGCTCAACGACGGCATGGGCAAGGGCGTGGTCACCCCCAGCTATGACAATTACAAGTTGCTTGGCGATGCCGCGCTGATCGGTGGCGAGCAGAGCCAGGCACTGGCGGCCTACAAGAAGGCCATGCCGATGGCGAAGGATGGCGAGGTCGCGGTGCGCGCCGGCCAGGTCCTGATGACCGAGAACAAGTATCGCGAGGCAAAGAGCCTGATCCAGCAAGGCATCGACAAGGGCGTGCAGCACACCGGCATGGCCTACATGATGCTGGCCGAAGCCAACCGCGGGCTCAAGGACAAGCCTGCCGCGATTGCAGCCATGCGCAAGGCCGCGCAGGACCCGGCCACGGCCGGCAAGGCCAAGGCCTGGTTGAAGAAGGCCGGCGTCAAGTAAGGAGCCCATGGCAGCGCTGTCGGCGAGGCAGAATGGACGTCCATTTGATAGTCTTTCCGACGCTATACAAACGCCATGTGCTGTTGTACCGTTGATAATCTTCCCGCATTGTCCAGTGGCAAATGTCATCCATCATGTGATGCAGTTTGCCGATGGGTGCTGCGACTCGTCATTCCGCTGACAAGCTCCTGATCGAAAGTGACAGATGGCCTCAAGTAACTCAAATTACGGTCCAAAGCCGTTCAGTTGGGGGCGCACGATCGCCATCGCGTTCGCAGTTGCTCTGCACGCGTTCGCGTTCATCGTGCTGATCGCGCCAGCCGGGCCGCCCCAGGCCCCGCAAGTGAAGAAAGACCAGATCGTGCAGGTGAGCTTCATCGAGCCGCCGCCGCCGCCTCCTCCCCCGCCGCCGCCGCCGCCGGAGCCGCCAAAACAGCCGCCGCCGAAGATCATCAAGCAGGTGATCCCGCCGCCGCAGCCGCCACCGCCCGCACCGCCGCCGCCGGTGACCGAACAGTCCAACAATGCAGTGGCTGCGCCGCCGCCGGCTCCTCCGGCTCCGCCCGCACCGCCGCAGGACATCACGGCAAGCCAGGATCTGAGCTATAACAATCAGATCAAGCCGCGCTATCCCCCACAGGCCATGCGTCAGCGGCACGAGGGTACGGTAACGCTGCTGGTGCTGGTCGGTGTGGACGGTTCCGTCAAGGACGTGAAGGTGGAAAAGTCCAGCGGTTACCGCGAGCTGGATCGCGCGGCGATGGATGCCGTACGTCGTTGGCGTTTCAATCCAGAGAAAAAGAATGGCAAGGTGGTTGAAGGCTACGCTCGCGTGCCGGTCAATTTCTCCCTCAATCAGCTGTAATTCCGATTACAGTTACAGTTCACGCTTGACTTCCCAAGGGTAGCGTTATGTTCTTCTTTCAAGATGCTGTTTCCCCCGCCGCAGGGGCCAACTCCGCCGCCGCTGCCATGCAGCAGATGGGCGTCGGCCAGTTCCTTCGTCACGAAGACCCGCTTGGCTGGGTCGTGGTGATCACGCTGTGCGTGATGTCGGTATCCTCGTGGTACTTCATCATTGCCAACGCGATTCGCAATTCGATGGTGCGCAGCCGCGCCGACCGTGTCATTGATGGCTTCTGGGCCAACTCGTCCACCCAGGACGCGATCCGTGAGCTGGAAGCCCAGCCCAAGAGCGAACCGTTCTCCAAGATCGCCTTGGACGCGGCTTCGGCCGTGGCCCATCACCAGCAGGCTTCGGCGGCTGCCGCCGGCGGTCGTCTGGCCGAGTCGCTGAGCCGCTCCGAGTTCATCGATCGCGCGCTGCGTCAGGCCGTGGATCGTGAAAGCCTGCGCCTGGAAGGCGGCATGACGCTGCTCGCCACCGTCGGTTCCGCTGCACCGTTCGTCGGTCTGCTCGGTACGGTGTGGGGCATCTACCACGCGCTGATCCGCATCTCCGCGTCGGGCAATGCCTCGATGGAAGCGGTGGCCGGCCCCGTCGGTGAGGCGCTGATCATGACCGCATTCGGTCTGTTCGCCGCTATCCCGGCCGTGTTCGCCTATAACTTCTTCAGCCGCGCAAACCGCCTGACTTACGCCCGTTTCGACGAATTCGCGCATGACCTGCACGACTTCTTCGCAACCGGCTCGCGCGTCGAGAGCAAGTGAGGGACTGACCCATGTCGATGAGTACCGGAGGCAATGGCGGCGCGATGTCGGACATCAACGTCACGCCGCTGGTCGACGTGATGCTGGTGTTGCTGATCATCTTCATGATCACCGCGCCGCTGATGTCGCACACCGTGACGGTCACGTTGCCGAGCACCCACGAGGTGAAGGCGGATACCGAAGGGCAGGGCGTGCCGCCGGTTGACCTGGCCATCAAGGATGACGGCAGCATGTACCTCAACGACAACCCCGTGACCGAGTCCGAGCTGAAAGCCAAGTTCGCCGTCTACGCCAGCATGGCTCCGCAGCCCGAGTTGCAGGTCCGTGCCGCCCAGGACACGCAGTGGAAGATCGTGCGCAAGATGCTTGGTGAAGCGAAGAACGCGGGCATGGTGCATGTCGGCTTCATGACGACCCGGCCTGCCGGCCAGGCCCAGGAGTAAAGCCCATGTCCATGAGTACAGGCGGAAGCAAGGGCGCGATGGCGGATATCAACGTCACGCCACTGGTCGACGTGTTGCTGGTGTTGCTGATCATCTTCATGATCACCGCGCCGATCGTCAGCCAGAAGGTGAAGATTGATCTGCCGCAGCCGAACCCGAACGTTCACAACCCGGACAATCCGAAAGAGCCGATCCACCTGAAGATCGATCAGGGTGGTCAGATCTACTGGAACGATTCGCCGGTGGACGAGCTGGGCATGCGCGCGCAGATGGCCGTGATTGCCCAGCAGACCGAGCAGCCGGAGATCCAGGTCGACGGCAACAGCAACGTGGCTTATCAGTACGTGGCCAAGGTGTTGGCCGATGCCAAGAGCTACAACCTGACCAAGATCGGATTCACCGACAACGGTCAGTAATTGCCCGCAAGCAAGTCAAGCGTTACCCGCAACAACCCCCGCCCTATGCGGGGGTTGTTGTTTGTGGAGCCCGGCGCGACCGATGACGGCTTTGCCGGAGCTTGGTAGGAGCGCACCCTGTGCGCGAAAAGCCTTTCGCGATATTCCGGCCAAGAGCCTCACGCCCACGCTCCTACGATTCCGGTCAACATCCGGACCAGTCGTGCTTGCCCCGAAACAATCCCCGGGATGTTTTCAGGCGAGGATCTGCAGATAGTGGCGAACGGTCGCGGCGAGGCCGTCGTACAACGCTTCCCCGATCAATGCGTGGCCGATGGACACCTCGGCAAGCCCCGGAATCGCCGCGCGGAAGGTGCCCAGATTGGCCTGGCTCAGGTCATGGCCGGCATTCACCGCCAACCCGGCTTGCTGGGCGCGGCGGGCGGTTTCGACGCATTGCTCCAACTGGAGGCGGGCATCGCCGTCGGCGAAGGCGCGAGCGTAAGGGCCGGTGTAGATCTCGACCCGCTCCACACCAAGCGCCGTGGCGTGCTCGAAACCTCGCGCACCGGCATCAACGAACAAGCTGACCCGGCAACCGAGCTCACGCAGTTCGGCCACCAGCGGACGCAAGCGCTCGGCATCGTGCGCCAGGTCGAAACCGTGATCGGAGGTGAGCTGGCCGTCGGCGTCGGGGACCAGGGTGACCTGGGTGGGACGCACTTCGCGGGCGAGCTCAATCAAACCGGGATAACTGCCGCGCGCCGGCGCGAACGGATTCCCTTCGATGTTGTATTCGACTCGACCGCGCAACGCCACAGCAAGCGCCCGCACGTCCTCGGGACGCACGTGCCGCTGGTCCGGGCGCGGGTGCACGGTGATGCCGCCACAGCCCGCCTCGATGCAGGTGTGGGCGGCGCGAATGATGTCCGGTTCGGTTTCGCCGCGCGAGTTGCGCAACACGGCGATCTTGTTGAGGTTGACGCTGAGCAGGGTCATGGTGACTGGCATGAAATGTCGCGTTGGCCGCCAACAGTGCGCCGTTCAGCTGGCGCCGGCAAGTGTCAGCAGGCGGATGCGTCGGGCGGGACCGCGCCAGGCCAGGCTGGCGACATGGCCGCTGGCGGGCACCAGCGATTGCAGCTGCCAGGCGCTGGCGTCGTCGCCATCCAGTCGCAGCAATCGCGAAGGGGTCGGCGGCACGGTGAACTGCAGCCGGTCGAGGCCGTAGGCAATGCCGTGGCCGGTTGCCTTGAGCACGGCTTCCTTGGCTGTCCACAACGACAGAAAGGCATCGTCGCGCTGTTGCGGCCCCAGCGCAGCCAGTGCCTCGGTTTCCTCGACGCAGAAATAGCGCCGTGCGATGTCCATCGCGCGGGGGCGCGGGCGCAATCGTTCCAGATCGATGCCCGGCACGATGCCGCGCGCGATGGCCAGCAACGCGTGATCGCCGCTGTGCGACCAGTTGAAAGCGAGCGCGCCGTGCGGCTCGGCCAGCGACGGGCGGCCATGTTCACCCTCGACGAAGGCGAGCGTTTCCGGCACGGCGCCCAGATAGCCGGCGAGCAGCGCGCGCAGCGGTGCGCGGCCGTGTTCGCGCCGGTAATCCAGCCACCACACGTGAATCTCGTCATCGTGCAGGGGCTCTGCTACTTTCGACGATGTCCGGCTTTCCGCTGCTTGCATGCGCGCATGCTGCCGGACGGGGGCCATCGGGCACAAGCCGCTGTGGCGTGGAACCACGAATCCGGGAGAACGCGCGCTTGATCGCCGGCTGGGTATTGCTGCTGGTCTCGGTGTCATACGTGGGCCTGCTGTTCGCGGTAGCCTGGCTGGGCGACCGCCGCCCGCTATATCCGCGCCAGCCGCGCTTGCGCCCGTTCGTCTATGCGCTGGCGCTGGCGACCTATTGTTCGTCGTGGACGTTTTACGGTGCGGTGGGAACGGCTGCGCGTGATGGGCTGGCGTATCTGCCGATCTATCTCGGGCCGATCCTGTTGTTCGTGGTCGGCTTCGGCCTGATGCGGCGACTGGTGCGCGTGGCGACCCGGCGCAACATCACCTCGATCGCCGACTTCATCGGCGCCCGCTTCGGCAAGTCGCACGGCCTGGCGGCCCTGGTGGCGGTGATCGCGGTGGTGGCGATCGTGCCGTACCTGGCGTTGCAGCTGAAGGCGGTGGCGATGTCCTACGCCGTGCTGCGTGGTCTGCCCCCGATGCCGGTGGCGGTGCCCGGGCTGGGCGGCGACACCGCGTTGTGGTGCGCCCTGCTGCTGGCGCTGTTCGCGATCCTGTTCGGCACGCGCAGCATCGATGCCAGCGAACACCATCACGGGCTGATGCTGGCGATCGGGCTGGAATCGCTGATCAAGCTGCTGGCCTTCGTCGCGCTGGCCGTCTACGCGTACCTGCACGGACCGTCCCTGGCGGAAACCCTGCGGCTGCCGCTGCAACATGCCAACCAGGTGGTGCAGCCAGCCTTCATCGCGCAGACCCTGTTGGCGTTCTGCGCGGTGTTCTGCCTGCCGCGGCAGTTCCAGATCGGCGTGGTGGAATGCGAAGACAGCAACGACCTGCGCTTTGCGCGCTGGACCATCCCGCTGTACATGCTGATCGTCAGCGTGGCGGTGTTGCCGATCGTGGCCGCTGGCAGTCTGCTGCCGGCCGTGCGCGACGGCGCCGGCGATGCCTGGGTGCTGAATCTGCCGCTGGCCTACGGCAACGGCGGCATGGCGTTGCTGGCCTATGTGGGCGGCTTTTCGGCCGGTACCGGCATGGTGATCGTGGCGGCGGTAGCGCTGTCCACCATGATCAGCAACGACCTGGCGATGCCGCTGCTGTTGCGCATCCGCCGGCTGCGGCTGGAGCAGCGCAGCGATCTGTCGCAACTGCTGCTGCGGGTACGCCGCTGCGCGATCGTGATCCTGGCGTTGATGGCGTATGCCTACTACCGGGTGGCTGCCGATGTGGAGAACCTGGCGGCGACCGGCCTGCTGTCGCTGGCGGCGGTGGCGCAGTTCGCCCCGGCGATCGTGGCGGCGCTGTACTGGCCTGGCGCCAGTCGCCGCGGCGTGATGGTGGGGCTGGTGGCGGGTTTCGCGGTGTGGATCTACACCTTGCTGCTGCCGGCGATGGATCATGCCGCGCCGTGGCTGCACAGTGGCCCGCTGGGCGTGGCCTGGTTGCGCCCGCAGGCCCTGTTCGGCACCCATGGCTGGGATCCGGTGCTGCACTGCGCGTTCTGGTCGCTGCTGCTGAATGTCGCCTGCCTGGTGTTCGTTTCCCTGCGCTGGCGTTCAAGCCTGGAGGAACGCCTGCACGCGGCGATGTTCATCGATCCGCACGCCGCCAGCCTGGGCGGCGCCGGCGACTGGCGTGGTCGCGTGCGCGTGGCCGACTTGCGCACGATCGCCGTGCGCATCATCGGCGTGCGCGGCACCCAGCGTGCGTTCGACGAGTATGCCGAGCGACGCGGCAAGCCGTTGCAGCCGGGTGAATCGGCCGATCGCGCGTTGATCCAGCACACCGAACGATTGCTTGCCGGCGCCGTGGGTGCGGCCAGCGCGCGGCGCATCCTGATGGGCGTGCTGTCCGGTTCCGGGCTGGATATTGCCGAGGCGATGGCGCTGATGGACGAAGCCTCGCAGGAGCTGCGCTTCAACCGCGAGCTGTTGTCCACCACGCTGGAAAACGTGTCGCAAGGCATCAGCGTGGTCGATGCGCAGATGCGCCTGGTGGCCTGGAACCGGCGCTATCTCGAACTGTTCGATTATCCCGAAGGCATGGTCTACGTGGGCGTGCCGGTCGCCGACCTGATCCGCTGGAACGCCGAGCGCGGCGAGTGTGGTCCGGGCGAGGTGGAGGCGCATGTGGCCAAGCGCATCGGCCACATGCGCGCCGGTGCGATGCATCTGGTCCAGCGCATCCGCCCCGACGGCAGCACCATCGAGATGCGCGGACGCGCCCTGCCCGGTGGCGGCTATGTCACCACCTACAGCGATGTCACTGCCTACAAGAGTGCCGAACAGGCGCTGATGGAGGCGAACGAGACGCTGGAGCAGCGGGTCGACCAGCGCACCGCCGAACTCAGCGAGGCCCTGGCCGCCACGGCGCGGGCGCGGCGCACGGCCGAAGCGGCCAACGTATCGAAAACGCGCTTCCTGGCCGCCGCCAGCCACGACCTGCTGCAGCCGTTGAATGCGGCGCGCCTGTTCACCTCGGCCTTGCGCCAGCAGCCGGGACTGGACGCCGAGGCCAGCCAGCTGGCCGAACGCATCGACGCCTCGTTCCGCGCCGCCGAAGACCTGCTCGACGCCTTGCTCGACACCTCGCGACTGGATACCGGCAGCTATCGTCCGGAAGTGGGCCCGTTCGCGCTGTCCGACCTGTTCGAGTCGCTGCAGGCCCAGTTCGCGGTGGTGGCCGAGCAGCGCGGCCTGCGCCTGCGCATGGTGCCGACCCGGCTGGCCGTGCGCAGCGATCCGCAGCTGTTGCGGCGGGTATTGCAGAACTTCATCTCCAATGCGCTGCGCTACACCCGTCATGGCAGCGTGCTGCTGGGCGCGCGGCGTGTCGGCGCGGAAGTGCGCATTGAGGTGTGGGATTCCGGTCCGGGCATCGCCGAAGAGCAACGTTCGCGTATCTTCGGCGAATTCCAGCGACTGGACCGGCCATCGCCCTGGGGCGAGAAGGGCCTGGGGCTGGGCTTGTCGATCTGCGACCGCATTGCCGGCATGCTCGGTCACCGGCTCGGACTGTCCTCGCGCGAGGGCCATGGCAGCTGCTTTTCGATCACCGTGCCGCGCGCCGTGGCCGAACCGCAGCCGGCACGGTTGTCACCGGGCATGGGCACGGCGGCGCAACTCTCGCTCACCGTGCTGTGCCTGGACGACGACGCGGCCATCCTCGATGGCATGCGCGCCTTGCTGCAGCGCTGGGGCGTGGACTGCCGCACCGCCCGCGACGTGGCCGAAGCCGAACGGGAACTGCAACGTGGCCCGGTCGACCTGATCCTGGCCGATTACCACCTGGGCGACGGGGTGGATGGCCTGCAGGCCCTGCGCGAGCTGCGCGCCCGTGGCGTGCCGTTGCCGCCGACCGCGCTGATTACCGCCGACGGCAGCAGCGAACTGAAGCAGCGCGCCCGCGCGCAGGGCTACCCGATCCTGCACAAGCCGGTGCGACCGGCGGCCTTGCGGGCCCTGCTCACGGCACTTCCGCGGCGCCAGCCGTCGCATCACGACGGCGACTGAAACGGCGCGAAGGGCCGTCTTTGCCCGGATGACCGGCACCCCATCGCGGTTTGACAGACGTCCATACTTCCAAACTTCCGAGTGACAGGAGTGGACGTCCAGACTTATAAACGTCCATAACAGTAAAAGTCTTGACTTTCCGCTTGCCTTTTTGTTGCGGCGCACTATAGTCAAGATTCCCTTGCTCTCGGGGAGTGGAGATAATGGAACGACCGCACGCGCAGGGTCTGTATGACCCCCGCCATGAACATGACGCCTGTGGCGTGGGCTTTGTCGCCCACATCAAGGGCCGCAAACGCCATGACATCATCCAGCAGGGTCTGGCGATCCTGCGCAACCTGGATCATCGCGGCGCGGTGGGTGCCGACCCGTTGATGGGCGACGGCGCGGGCATCCTCATCCAGATCCCCGACCAGTTCTATCGCGAGGAAATGGCGCTGCAGGGCGTGACCCTGCCGCCGCCCGGCGAATACGGCGTAGGCATGGTGTTCCTGCCCAAGGAACAGGCTTCGCGGCGCGCCTGCGAGCAGGAGCTGGAGCGCAAGGTGCTGGCCGAAGGCCAACTGGTGCTGGGCTGGCGCGACGTGCGCGTGGATACCGACATGCCGATGTCGCCCGCGGTGCGCGAGCACGAGCCGGTGATCCGCCAGATCTTCATCGGCCGCGGTCCGGACGTGATGGTGCCCGACGCGCTGGAGCGCAAGCTCTACGTGATCCGCAAGACCTCCAGCCACGCCATTCGCGCGCTGAAGCTCAAGCACGGCAAGGAATACTTCGTGCCCTCGATGTCCACCCGCACGGTGGTCTACAAGGGCCTGCTGCTGGCCGACCAGGTGGGGCGCTACTACCTCGATCTGGCCGATCCGCGCACGGTGTCGGCGCTGGCGCTGGTGCACCAGCGCTTCTCCACCAACACCTTCCCGGCGTGGGAGCTGGCCCACCCGTACCGCATGGTCGCGCACAACGGCGAGATCAACACGGTCAAGGGCAACGTCAACTGGATCAATGCGCGCACCGGCGCGATCGCCTCGCCGGTGCTGGGTGACGATCTGCAGAAGCTGTGGCCGCTGATCTACCCGGGCCAGTCCGATACCGCGTCGTTCGACAACTGCCTCGAACTGCTGACCATGGCGGGTTACCCGCTGTCGCACGCGATGATGATGATGATTCCCGAGGCATGGGAACGGCACGAGCTGATGGACGCCAACCATCGCGCGTTCTACGAATACCACGCCGCGATGATGGAACCGTGGGATGGCCCGGCCGCGATCGCCTTTACCGACGGCCGCCAGGTCGGCGCCACGCTCGACCGCAACGGCTTGCGCCCGGCGCGCTACCTGATCACCGACGACGACCTGGTGATCCTCGCCTCCGAGGCCGGCGTGCTGCCGGTGCCCGAATCGCGCATCGTCAAGAAGTGGCGGCTGCAGCCGGGCAAGATGCTGTTGATCGACATGGAAGCCGGCCGCATCATCGACGACAAGGAGATCAAGGACCAGCTGGCCAACGCCAAGCCGTACAAGCAGTGGATCGAGCACATTCGCATCAAGCTCGACGACCTGCCCGCGGCGCCGCCCGAACCGCGCGCCAGCGACAGCCTGCTCGATCGCCAGCAGGCCTTCGGCTACAGCCAGGAAGACCTGAAATTCCTGATGTTGCCGATGGCGCAGGCCGGCCAGGAGGCGTTGGGCTCGATGGGCAACGATTCGCCGCTTGCGGTGTTGTCTGACCAGAGCAAGCCGCTCTACAACTACTTCCGCCAGATGTTCGCCCAGGTCACCAACCCGTCGATCGACCCGATCCGCGAACAGATGGTGATGTCGCTGGTGTCCTTCATCGGACCGAAGCCGAACCTGCTCGACATCAACAACATCAACCCGCCGCTGCGTCTGGAAGTGCAGCAGCCGATCCTGGATTTCGCCGAGATGGCGAAGATCCGCAAGATCGGCCGCTATTCCAAGGGCAAGTTCCGCAGCCACGAACTGGACATCACCTATCCCGCCGCGTGGGGCAAGGCCGGCATCGAGGCGCGGCTGGCCTCGCTGTGCGCGCAGGCCGTGGATGCGATCGGCCAGGGCAACAACATCCTGGTCGTGTCCGACCGTCGGGCCTGTCGCGAGCGCGTCGCGATTCCCGCGCTGCTGGCCACCTCGGCCGTGCACCAGCATCTGGTCGAACGCGGCCTGCGCACCAGCACCGGCCTGGTGGTGGAAACCGGCTCGGCGCGCGAGGTGCATCACTTCGCCCTGCTCGCCGGCTATGGCGCCGAGGCGATCCATCCCTATCTGGCGATGGAAACGCTGGGGCAGCATTTTGCCGCAGCCCCGGACGGCATCAGTGCCGACAAGGCCATCCACAACTACATCAAGGCGATCGACAAGGGCTTGCAGAAGGTGATGTCCAAGATGGGCATTTCCACCTACATGTCCTACACCGGCGCGCAGATCTTCGAAGCGGTGGGCCTGAACCGCGAGCTGGTGGATACCTATTTCACCGGCACCACCTCGAACATCGAGGGCATCGGCCTGTTCGAAGTGGCCGAAGATGCGCTGCGCCAGCACGCGGCGGCCTATGGCGACGACCCGGTGCTGGCCGAAGCGCTGGAGGCCGGCGGCGAATACGCCTGGCGCACGCGCGGCGACGAACACATGTGGTCGCCCGATTCGATCGCCAAGCTGCAGCACGCCACGCGTTCGAACAGCGCCTCGACCTATGCCGAATACGCCCGCCTGATCAACGACCAGACCCGTCGTCACATGACGTTGCGCGGCCTGTTCGAGTTCCGCCTCGATCCGGCGGCTGCGATTCCGCTGGAAGAAGTGGAACCGGCACGCGAGATCGTCAAGCGCTTCGCCACCGGCGCCATGTCGCTGGGCTCGATCTCCACCGAAGCACACGCCACGCTGGCCATCGCGATGAACCGCATCGGCGGCAAGTCGAACACCGGCGAGGGCGGCGAAGACGAGGCGCGTTATCGCAACGAACTGCGCGGCATTCCGATCCAGCCCGGCGACACGCTGGCCAGCGTGATCGGCAAGGATCAGATCGAAAGCGACATCAGCCTGTTGCCGGGTGACTCGCTGCGTTCGCGCATCAAGCAGGTGGCCTCCGGTCGCTTCGGCGTCACCGCGGCCTACCTGATTTCCGCCGACCAGATCCAGATCAAGGTCTCGCAGGGCGCCAAGCCCGGCGAGGGCGGCCAGCTGCCCGGCCACAAGGTGTCCGAATATATCGCCAAGCTGCGCTTTTCGGTGCCGGGCGTGGGCCTGATCTCGCCGCCGCCGCACCACGACATCTATTCGATCGAGGACCTGGCCCAGCTCATCCACGACCTGAAGAACTGCAACCCGCGTGCGTCGATCTCGGTGAAGCTGGTGTCCGAGGTGGGCGTGGGCACGGTCGCCGCGGGCGTGGCCAAGTCCAAGGCCGACCACGTGGTGATCGCCGGCCACGACGGCGGCACCGGCGCCTCGCCGTGGTCGTCGATCAAGCATGCCGGCACGCCGTGGGAACTCGGCCTGGCCGAGACGCAGCAAACGCTGGTGCTGAACCGGCTACGCGGTCGTATCCGGGTGCAGGCCGATGGCCAGATGAAGACCGGCCGTGACGTGGTGATCGGCGCGCTGCTCGGTGCCGACGAGTTCGGTTTCGCCACCGCGCCGCTGGTGGTCGAAGGCTGCATCATGATGCGCAAGTGTCACCTGAACACCTGCCCCACCGGCGTCGCCACGCAGGATCCGGTGCTGCGCAAGAAGTTCAGCGGCAAGCCCGAGCACGTGGTGAACTACTTCTTCTTCGTTGCCGAGGAAGCACGCCAGATCATGGCGCAACTGGGCATCCGCACGTTCGACGAACTGGTCGGTCGTGCCGACCTGCTCGACACCCGTGCCGGCATCGAACACTGGAAGGCGCGCGGGCTGGATTTCTCGCGCGTGTTCCACCGTCCGAGCGTGCCGGCCGACGTGGCCTGGCGTCACGTCGAGGAGCAGGACCACAACCTGGCCAACGCGCTTGACCATGTGCTGATCGACAAGGCCAGCCCCGCGCTCGAGCGCGGCGAGAAAACCCGCTTCATCGTCGACGTGCGCAACGTCAACCGCACCGTCGGCACCATGCTGTCCGGTGAGGTGGCGCGCCGCTACGGCCATGCCGGTTTGCCCGACGACACCATCCACGTGCAGCTCGACGGTACCGCCGGGCAAAGCTTCGGCGCGTTCCTGGCGCACGGCATCACGCTGGACCTGGTCGGCGACGGCAACGACTACGTGGGCAAGGGCTTGTCCGGCGGCCACATCATCGTGCGCTCGCCGAACGACTTCCACGGCTTCGGCCCCGAGCACATCATCGCCGGCAACACCGTGTTGTACGGCGCCACCGAAGGCGAGGCGTACTTCAACGGCGTGGCCGGCGAACGCTTTGCGGTGCGCAACTCCGGCGCCAGCGCAGTGGTGGAAGGCGTGGGCGACCACGGTTGCGAATACATGACCGGCGGCACCGTGGTGGTGCTGGGCGAAACCGGGCGCAACTTCGCCGCGGGCATGTCCGGCGGCGTGGCCTACGTGTACGACCCGCAAGGCACGTTCGAACGCAAGTGCAACCTGTCGATGGTGGGTCTGGAGCCGGTGCTGTCCGGCGTCGAGCAGGAACTGCGCATTCCGCGCGGTCACTGGCATCGTGCCGCGCGCGGCAGCTTGCCGGCCACCGACGAGGCGATTCTGCGCCAGCTGCTGGAAGCACACTTCCGCTACACCGGCAGCTTCCGCACCAAGGAAATCCTGCACGACTGGCGCAACGCGCGCGCGCGTTTCGTCAAAGTCATGCCGAGCGAATACAAGCGGGCACTGATCGAGGCGCACAGCGATGCCGTGCTGGAATCCACCGAGAAGGCGACCGCCTGAGGAACGTATACGATGGGCAAGATCACCGGCTTTCTCGACCACCCGCGCCAGCACGAAAGCAGCGAGGCGCCGGCGCAGCGCAAGCGCCACTGGCACGAGTTCATCAGCCACCTGGATGACGAAGCCGCACGCCTGCAGGCCGCGCGCTGCATGGATTGCGGCATCCCGTTCTGCCACAACGGCTGTCCGGTCAACAACGTCATCCCCGACTTCAACGACCTGGTCTACAAGCAGGACTGGAAGCGCGCGCTCGACGTGTTGCAATCCACCAACAACTTCCCCGAGTTCACCGGGCGCATCTGCCCGGCACCGTGCGAAGCGGCGTGCACGCTGAACATCAGCGGCGATGCGGTGGGCATCAAGTCGATCGAGCACAAGATCATCGACAAGGGTTGGGACGAAGGTTGGGTGACGCCGCAACCGGCCGCACGGAAAACCGGCAAGAAGGTGGCCGTGGTCGGTTCCGGTCCGGCCGGCCTGGCCGCTGCGCAGCAGCTCGCGCGTGCCGGCCACGACGTCACCGTGTTCGAAAAGAACGATCGCGCCGGTGGCCTGCTGCGTTACGGCATCCCCGACTTCAAGCTGGAGAAGGGCCATATCGACCGCCGCCTGGAACAGATGCGCGGCGAAGGCGTGCGCTTCCGCACCGGGGTGTTCGTCGGTAGCGCCGACGATGCCAAGACCAGCGGCGCTGCCGAGGCCGTCACGCCGGCACAGCTGCAGCAGGACTTCGATGCCGTGGTGATCGCCGGTGGTGCGGAAACCCCGCGCGACCTGCCGGTGCCCGGCCGCGAGCTGGACGGCGTGCACTTCGCGATGGACTTCCTGCCGCAGCAGAATCGGGTGAATGCCGGTGACGCGCTCGACCAGCAGATCCACGCCGGCGCCAAGCACGTGGTGGTGATCGGCGGCGGCGACACCGGCTCCGATTGCGTGGGTACCTCCAACCGTCACGGTGCCGAGGCCGTCACCCAGTTCGAACTGCTGCCGCAGCCTCCCGAGCAGGAAAACAAGCCGCTGGTGTGGCCGTACTGGCCGATCCGCCTGCGCACTTCCAGCTCGCACGAGGAAGGCTGCCAGCGCGACTGGTCCGTCGCCACCAAACGCTTCAACGACGACGGCCAGGGCCGCGTGAAAAGCCTTACCGGCGTGCGGCTGAAGTGGGAAAACGGCAAGATGGCCGAGGTGCCGGGCAGTGAATTCGAGATCCGCGCCGACCTGGTACTGCTGGCGATGGGCTTCGTCTCGCCGGTGCAAGGCGTGCTCGACGCCTTCGGCGTGGACAAGGACAAGCGCGGCAACGCCAAGGCCACCACCGATGGCGAAGGCTGCTACCGCACCAGCGTCAACAAGGTCTTCGCCGCCGGCGACATGCGTCGCGGCCAGTCGCTGGTGGTATGGGCCATCCGCGAAGGCCGCCAGTGCGCGCGGGCGGTGGACGAGTTCCTGATGGGGGCGTCGACGCTGCCGCGGTAAATCGAACCGCGGCCCACTAAGGAAGGTCTGATTTTTGCTCGTCATCCCAGCGAAAGCTGGGATCCAGCGCCTTCAAACCATTGAACGTAAAGGCACTGGATGACCAGACATTCGTCTGTTGCAAATCGCTTCCTGCTTGACCAGCCCTTCGGCTGTTGAAAAGCGCCTCGCAGGAATGACAGGGCAAAAAGCTGGTTGATCAGATCTTCCCTAAGTGGTCCCTGCCAGGCTGCTTTCGGGGACGTTTGGCAGCAAACGCCCAGACAGTTTCCGCTTCATCCGTGGCAGCGCATTCGGTGCGTCGATAACGCGTCGTACTGCCTCAGGGATGCGGGCCACCGCCGGGCGGCGACAAGTTGCGGCGCCACCATTGTGCAGCGTAATGGGCTCGCCATCGGCAAGCTCATCATCCGCACATGATCGCCTCAGCGGTCCAGCGGGCTCAGCACGCCTTGCCCGCCGCGATTGAGCACGTGGGTGTAGATCTGGGTGGTCTTCACATCCTTGTGGCCGAGCAATTCCTGCACCGTACGAATATCGCTGCCTGATTCCAACAGGTGCGTGGCAAACGAATGCCGCAACGTGTGCGCACTGACCGGCTTCACGATGTCTGCCTCACGGCAGGCCCTCTTCAAGGCTCGTGAAAGCATGGCATCGTCGAAGTGGTGCCGCCGCTCGTGGCCACCGCGAGGGTCACGCGAGCGGCGCGGCGCAGGAAACACATATTGCCAGCCAAACTCACGCGGAGCGGCCGGATACTTGCGTGCAAGTGCATGCGGCAACCATACCTCACCAAAACCTTCTTGCAAATCCGCTTGATGCAGCTGGCGTACGCGCGCCAATTCGCACCGCAACGGTTCGATCAGCGAACGCGGCAACATGGTATGGCGATCCTTGGCACCCTTGCCGTCGCGCACCGTGATCTCACCGCGCTCGAAATCCACATCCTTTACCCGCAGACGCAACGCCTCCATCAGGCGTAACCCAGCGCCATACAGCAGGCTGACCAACAGTCGCGGGCGGCCATCCAATTGCGCCAGCAACCGCGTCACCTCATCGCGTGAAAGCACGGTGGGCACCCGCATCGGTCGTTTCGCCCGCGTCACGCCATCCAGCCACGGCAGTTCGATGGCAAGCACTTCGCGGTACAGAAACAGCAAGGCCGACAGCGCTTGATTCTGTGTATTTGCCGCCACCTGCCTCTGCACAGCCAGCTGCGAAAGGAACCCCTCTACCTCGACTACGCCCATCTCGCGAGGATGACGTTTGCCGTTGGCCAGGATAAAGCGGCGAATCCAGCCCAAATACGCCTGCTCCGTACGCAAGCTGTAATGCTTCACCCGCAACACCCGGCGCACCTCGTCCAACAACCGTGGGGCCCTGTCCGAGCCGGAATGCGTATTCGCGTTTTCAGGGTGATAAAGCATACATACCTCGTTTCGCACGATACGCATGCCAGCCTGCCAGCCCATGAACGCCGGAAAAACCCGGCAACCGCTTGATGTCTTGTAAGGTTTCCCTGCTTGACGACCTGCCTACGAGCAGAGAGCATGGATTGCATATGCCCCGATATGGGGTCTACTAAGCGTTAGGCCGCTCAAAACGGTATCGTCGTAATCGCTGCATTTCTTTCAATTGCAAAGGGGAGTTGCTCATGAAGGTCTTCGAATCTGCGTTGCTTTTAGTCGTGGGTACGGCGTTGCTTACGTTCAGCGCCATCTCGCTTGGACTTTTCCCGCGCCCACTCACGCTCAGCAATCCCACGCTATTCGTTGAGGCGCTCGCCATCGCCGGCTTGGTTCTTTTCGGTCTTGGTGTACGCGGTCTCTATCGCGTTCATCGCGTCATTTCCGGCAACAGCTCGTACGCTCCGTCCCGCAGCGCAGCGGCCTAACCCGTCGTCCAAGCGGACGCGCGAAAAAGCCGCGCGCCGCTTAACTCCAGCGTTAGGCATCGAGTAGCCACAACAGGGGGCGTCGTGTCTCTACTAGCACAAATCATCGCGTACATCGTTAGCCCACTTGCTACGCTTCTTGCGGTGTGGGTGGCCTATCTTTCGCTTCTTCGGGGTTCGCAGCCGCAACTGCTTATCTACTACCAGCCCAATCCCGACGTGCCTTCCATTATCGACTTGGTCGTAGAAAACATTGGCGGCGGCACGGCGATAGAAGTCAAGTTTTCGGAGCCGCTTCCCATCAACTGCTTCGGCATCGAAAAGCCAAATGGTGAGGGCGATGCCGTTTCGAAACAGGGTTTTCCTGCAGTATCGCCAGGACAAAAGTATGTCTTTACTGGGGGTCAGTATTCCGGGCTCCAAAGCAAACTCGGTAGTGGCCTCGTCGTAACCGCGTCATTTAAGTTTCGCAACCCAATCGGCTTCGCTTTAAAACACGATGAGGTGTTTACACTGAGTATTGAGCACATGAAGGGCATGCCCACGCGCACCAGTGCTAACCAAGCGATCGTTGATGCGCTCAAGGGTCCAAACACCACAACCCTTCAAGAAATCCGCAACGAACTTCGTGGCATCAACAAGCAAATTCAGGGTGCGGCCAAGCAACGCGAGTCACGAGATGGTGGCATTGGTGCCTAACATCTCATTCGAGGCGGACGGCTTCGCCGCCGCTCAATTCCAGCGTTAGGCCGCATGGAAAGTCTATTCGCGCTCGCATACACCACTGGCCTCATTGCATTCTGGTCGGGTGTCGTCGTGACACTTTGGCGCTTCGTGCAGATGGCTTCCCGGCTCTCAGCTGCGACTGCAGTCCGGTTCGCGGCTGCGTCTTTGGCACTCGCGGTCGGGGGTTACATTCCGGCTGCACTCATCGGCGCTTGGGGCTTTTGCTCGGCGTCAGCCGGCGGCCTCTGTGCACTGGGTGGGTATGTCGGCACCGGGCTGGTCGCTGCCGGTGGCGTGCTGCTTTACCGTTTCTTTCGGGCGCGCCGGGAACTCGCTGCGGCCTAACAATTCGTTCAAG
>NZ_FOSR01000018.1 GCF_900114325.1 Rhodanobacter glycinis | reverse complement strand
AGCGGAACAGCAGGTTGTAGTTCATCTGTTCCATCAGCAACCGCTCGCTGCGCACGCTGTAGACCACCTGCAGAAGCGAAGCGCGCAGGATGCGCTCCGGCGGAATGGATGGCCGGCCGCCTTCGGCGTAGCGTTCGCCGAGCAGGCCATCCAACTCGCCCAGAATGGTGTCCACCAGCACGCGTAGCTTACGGATCGGGTGATCGGTCGGCACGCGATCCTCGACTGAAACGTACGAGAACATGCCAAGCTGTTGGACGTCAGGACTGCGCATCGAGGGGAAGCCTTGCGATTGATCGAGCCTATGACAGTCGGCTCGGGCGAGAGTTTCTCAACAGCCTGCTAAGGGCTCACATGTTGTTGAGATCAATATGAAGGATGGTGCTGGTTTAAGACCGGATAGTCAGCCTAATGAATTGGTGCACCAAGGAGCAGTTCGAGATGGTAGGCAAGCGAATCTTACGGTAAAAGAGAATGACAACTGATAAATCAATTACCTTGACGGATACTTACGATTTACTTGCCCTTCACAAGGGTCTGATGGAGTCACGCTTCTGCGACGTACCAAATGATCCCGGTGTTTCGGGTAGCCCTCGTCTGGCTGATATCCACAGAAACGTTATCAAAGCCATACGTTCGGCCGATTTGCCGGCTGGTCTTAGTCCTGAGAGCTGGGATAAGTGGCTCGTAGTAGATGAGGATCGAAGAGAGTGGCGTATAGCCTTAGATAGGGCAGTCAAGTCTTCACGCTGGCAAAAGATGGATTATGCGGAAAAATGCTCGCTCGCATCGAATCTATTGGCACCTTTCTATATCGACGATGAGGTGCTTGATAAATTCGTAAAAGCCGCAGACGCCAACAAATATTGAATTTGCCCACCACCTTCACGAGAGCGGAGCTCAGGGTCAGGTCTAGCATCGTTGCATTTGGTGGGGCCGCCGTCGTAAGGGCTTTTACGTATCGGGTGGAGGTGTGTAACGCGTCGGGGTGCTCGGGCTGGCGGGGCTCGGAAAACGTGACGGTGGTGCTCGGAAATGGCGGCGGCCAAGGTGAACGGGGTGCAGCCGGACAACTTCAAGTGCAACGGGGCGCCGGCGCTGGAGAAGGAGGGCACGCCATGAAGACGATCTGTCGAAACGCGCATCGTTCGTGGTGGTCGATAACTGCCAGTTTGCTGCTGTGGGCTGTGGTCGCCATGGCCCATGCCGGCACGGTGACGTATGTGTACACCGACCCGCAAGGCACGCCGCTGGCCGAGGCCGATGCGCAGGGTAACATCATCGCCCGGTTCGACTACTCGCCGTATGGCAGCATCGCGCTGGGCACGGCGCCGAATGGACCGGGGTATACGGGGCATGTGAACGACCCGGAGACGGGGCTCGTCTACATGCAGCAGCGGTACGATGACCCGAGTGGCGGGCGATTCCTGAGCCCGGACCAGGTGGGGGTAAGCCCGGGAGATGTGTTCAGTTTCAATCGGTATGCGTATGCCAACAGTAATCCGTTGCGATATACAGACCCAAGTGGACGGTGTGCGGAGTATTACAGTAAGAAGGATGGTGGTGGCTGCAAGGTTGATGTCGATCCATCGCTTACTAAAAGCAAGCAGGCGCAGGCAGCAAGGAGGGCGGTAGAGGGTGTGTTAAATAAATACGACAAGGCTATCAATGCGCTATCTGATGGAAAATCGTACTCGGTCTTCACAAAAAATTCCCGCCATCGAACTGAGGCCATTGGCCACTTAACAGGTAAGCAGATCAAGGCGCTGTGGAATGGGCAGCATTTCTCGATAGTCTCGAATGGCACATATATGAGTAGTAATGGAGGGGTTGGGGGTGCGGTGCCTGGCCATACGGCATTGGAGCCGCAAGGAGTTTTGGGGTATCAGGTTAGCTCCAGTGTGGCAACGGAGATATTTCACGAGTTTGGGCATATTACACCTGCGGGATTGCAGATGACGCGGATGTACGGTGATGCGCCTATTCGTAGCCCTGAATATATTGAGCGCGAACAAAAAGCAAGTACTGTTGGTAGCGTGATTGCTAGTTCTGTACAAGCGCCATTCCTTTGTTCTGCCATAGAATATGGGTGCTTCTGATATGTCGATTTATCGCGTTCTGAAAATATTTCAAATAGTGTTGTATGTCGTCTGTATATACGGTTGTGATCGCCATGATCACGGCGCACTGACAGGCTTCACTCATACGGTTCCAACGGTATTTAAAAATAGAAACGGTGCGACTATCAAAGTATCAACCGAGGGTTTATGGCTTGGTGGGGTGTTTTATAAGGCACATGATTGCTCGAATGAAAATTTTAACTGTTTTGTTTATGGTGGAAAAATTTTATTTATAACACCAAAACTATGTTATATGCCGCCCATGCGTAGTTGGAGAGTTGGGAGCTTCATGGTCGAATGGAATGGATACGATCAAGGCTCGGAAGGTGATGTGATCCAATCGAACTTTGGGAATGGTGTGGGATATGGTTTTTCAGAGCTTAAGGGAAAAGGCATCGATAGTATTGCTTACAATATTGGAGATACTCATGTGGCTGTGGGTGAAAGGTTTTACGCGGATGCTCCATCTTGGCGTATGAATGACATGCTTTATTTCAGCCCTTCCGGTCCAGCGTTTCTTCCCTGTGTAAAGGAATGGGGTAAATAACAATGATGTGTGGCGCCGCCACGATCTGATACGTCCGTCTCGGATTCGGTAGCGAGCTGTATTTCGTGATAGCGTGTCTCGGGACAAGCTCCAGTCCGGTTGCCTTGATGTCCAGGCAGGCCGCTCGCGATGACGGCATCATTGCATCCTCGCCACGCGGGTTGCGAACAACCCGCTCCCGGTATGCGTCAGACGGGGCTTCGAGCAGACATTTATCAGCCCCTGACTTTCGGCACAGGCCGGCCGTACTCCCGCCCCGCTCGGTTATCCTGATTCCTTTTGCTGCGGGGAATTCCCATGCGTCGATTGCTGCTTGCGGGCTTGATCGCCTTCACCGTGTTGCCTGCTGCCGCGATGGCGGCGGATGCGCCGGCCACGGCGCCGCTGACTATGGAAACCATCATGGCCAGCCCGGATTGGATCGGGCAGGCGGTGGAGAGTCCGTATTGGAGCGTGGATGGGCGCAACCTGTATTACGCGTTGAAGCGCGATGGCAGTTCGGTGCGCGATCTGTATCGCGTCGATCCGGCCGGTGGTGCGGCGACGAAGCTCGATCCGGCGGCGATGGCGCAGGCCGATGGTCCGGCGGTGTATGACCGCGCGCATCAGCATGCGGCGTTCGTGCTGCATGGCGACGTGTTCCTGGTGGATCTGGCCAGTGGTCGTCGCGTGCAGGTTACGCGTACGCCGCAGCGCGAATCCGCGCCGCAGTTTTCCGCCGACGGCCACGCGCTGCAGTTCCGTGACGGCAATGACTGGTACGTCTACGATCTTGCCAGTGGCGTCACTTCGCCCGCGGCGATCCTGAAGTTTGCCGACAATCCGCAGACGAAGCAGCCTGATGCGCTGGCCGCGGAGCAGTTGCGCCTGTTCAAGACGCTGCGCGAGATCAAGGCCGACAAGGACGCCGAGCTGGCGCGGAAGAAGGCGCTGGAGCAGGCCGATCCCACCCGTGCGCCGCTGCCATTCTGGCTGGGCGACAAGGTCGCCGCGGTGGATACCGAGCTGTCGCCCGATGGCCGCTGGATGCTGGTGATCACCAAGCCCGCGCACGCCGACGACGGCAAGGCGCCGGACGTGATCCATTACGTCACCGATTCGGGTTACACCGAGGTGCAGAAGGCGCGCACCTACGTGGGCCGCAACGATCCGGCGCCGCAGTCGCTGCTGCTGCTCGACCTGTCCGCGCACAAGATCTGGCCGCTGAAGACCGACGGCCTGCCGGGCATCAAGGATGATCCGTTGAAGGCGATCCGCGCGCAGACCGTGGCCGCGCTGGAGAAGGCCGGCAAGGACGACCAGGCCAAGGCGCTGAAGGCGCCGGCGGTGCGGCCGGTCACCATGGCCAACGAGGGCAGCGGCGGCGGCATCGTGTGGAGTGACGACGGCCACGAGGCGGCGGTGCAATTGCGCGCGATCGACAACAAGGATCGCTGGATCGCCACCGTCGACTTCAACAAGCACGCGCTGGTGACGCAGGATCACCTGCACGACCACGCCTGGATCAACTGGAGCTTCAACGACTTCGGCTGGCTGAAGGACGGCCGCACGCTGTGGTATCTCAGCGAAGCCAGCGGCTGGTCGCGGCTGTACACCAAGTCGCTGGACGGCAAGGCGCGCGAGATTGCCGGCGGCAGCAAGTTCGAAGTGAGCCAGCCGCAGCTCAGCGCCGACGGCAAGTGGTTCTACCTGCTGGCCAACAAGGTGGCACCGTACAGCTACGACGTCTATCGCGTGCCGTCCGACGGCGGCACGCTGACCCGCCTCACGCAGTACCAGGGCGTGGACGGTTTCGCGCTGTCGCCCAACGGCCAGCAACTGGCCGTGTTGCATTCGGCGCCGTACATGTTCGACCAGCTGGCCGTGCAGAACGCGGCCGGCGGCACGCCGCGCGAACTGACCAACACCATGAAGCCCGGCTTCACCGCGCGCCACTGGATCGAACCGAAGTTCGTCGAGGTGCCATCCTCGCATGGTGCCGGCGCGATCTACGCCAAGTACTACGGCCCGGCCAACGAGACCGACGCGCCGGCTTCGCGTCCCGCGGTGATCTTCATCCATGGCGCCGGTTACCTGCAGGATGTGTCGATGCAGGAGACCTACTACATCCACGAACAGATGTTCCACAACCTGCTGGTGCAGCAGGGCTACGTGGTGCTGGACATGGATTACCGCGGCTCGGCCGGCTACGGCCGCGACTGGCGCGACGCGATCTACCGCAACATGGGCCATCCGGAACTGGAAGACCTGCTCGACGGCAAGGCGTGGCTGGTCAAGCACCACGGCGTCGACCCGAAGCGCGTGGGTGTGTACGGCGGCAGCTACGGCGGCTTCATGACCGAGATGGCGATACTGCGTGCGCCGGGCCAGTTCGCCGCCGGCGCCGCATTGCGCGCGCCGGCCGACTGGATGACCTACAACCACGAGTACACCGCGAACATCCTCAACGACCCGCAGCTCGATCCCGAGGCGTACAAGACCAGCTCGCCGATCGAATACGCGGCGAACCTGCAGGACCCGCTGCTGATCGAGCACGGCCTGATCGACGACAACGTGATGGCCAGCGATTCCATCCGCCTCTACCAGCGCTTCGTCGAACTGCACAAGAAGAACTTCTGGATCTCGCTGTACCCGCTGGAACGCCACGGCTTCAAGCACGCCGACGACTGGTATGACGAATACCGCCGCATCGACGAGCTGTTCAATACCTATGTGAAGCCGGTGCACTGACCGGGAATCGCGAGCCTCGAATACCCTCGTCATCCCGGCGCAGGCCGGAAGCGCTTTTCAACAGACGGATGTCTGGTCATCCAGTAGCGATCACGCCTGTTCAGGCCATGCGGCTACTGGATTCCTGCCTGCGCAGGAATGACGAGCAAGTGTGTCGTGCCGGTGTGCGCTGCGCATGATCGCGGATACGTAAAAAGATATGGCATCAATGGCGATGCGCTCAACGTGCATCAAAAGCCATCCGCATCTGCAGCATGATCTGGCGCCCGTAGACGTCGTAGTTCTCGTCGTTGAAGTACGGCGCGTCGGTGTAGCTGGCGTCGCGTGGCGGCATCTTGTTGGCGAGGTTGTTGACCATCAGCGCGAAGCGCAGGTGGCGCGTGGCCTGGTAGCCGATGCTGCCGTTGAAGGTGATCCACGGGCGCAGGCGTCCGGCACCGGGCTGGCTGGCACCGCCCAGGATGGCGGCATAGTTTGGCGATGAACCCACGCGGCGGGCGTACAAGGTGCTGGTCCAGCGGCGGCCGGGGCTGGTCCAGTCCAGCGCGCCGGTGAACATGCTCTTGAATTCGGTGCTGGACTGCGGGTTGGCCAGTTGCCGCACCGATGGCGTGCCGGCTTCGAAGCGGAATTCGTGGTTGAGCAGGTCGTTGTAGTCCAACTGCAGGCCGAAGCTGCCGAAGCGCGTGGGTACGAAGTGGTAGCGAAGCGAGGCAAAGATCGCGCGTATCGTTTCGCTGGACAGGTTGGCATAGCTGGTGACGAGGGCCGTGATCGGCCCATCGGTCCCGGCGCGCTGCACCTGGCCGGTGGTCGGATTGGTCAACGCCTGGCATTGCGCCGAAGCCGGATCGAGCTGGCCGAGCAGGCAGCGCGCGTCGTCGTAGGTCAGCTGGTCAATATCCTGTTCGACGACTTCGTTGCGAATGGCCATGTCGATGTAATCCACGCTCACACTCACGCGCTCGGTGGGTGACCAGGCGGCACCGGCGGTCCAGCTGCTCGCCGTGGTCGGGCGCAGCGTCGGGTTGGCCAGCAAGGTGCCGCGCACGCCGTTGCTGTAGGCGTCGCAACTGGACGCGCCATCCTTCGCGCATGCGTAGTAGTCGGTGACCTGGGTGTAGTAACTCGACGGGCTGAGGAACAGCGACGAAAGGTCCGGCGCCTTGAACGAGGTGGCGTAGTTGCCACGCAGCAGCAGCGAGTGGAACGGGCGGTATTCCACGCCGAAGCGATAGGTGAAATGGTGGTTGCCGCGGGTACGGTCGCTGTCGTAGCGGTCGTAGCGCCCGGACAGGTCCAGCGTCAGCGGCTTGAACAGCGGCAGGTTCAGCTCGAACGCCGTCGCCGCGTGCGCGCGACGGCCGCCGCCGCCCGAGGCCGCGTGCTCGAACACCGCATGGTCGGCGAACAACGGATTGATCGGCTCCTGCCACGATTCGCCGCCGGCTTCGACCAGCGCAGCCAGGCTGGCGTTGCCGCCCGGCAGCTCGAACCAGGCCGTGTTGCCGATGGTGAGGCGCGTGTCGTGCAGGGCGGTGTTGCTGGTTTCGCCGACATCGCGCGCAAAGCCGGCGTATTGGGCCGGCGACACGCCATCGAAAAAGGCCGCCGCATCGGTGCGGTAGAGCGGCAGGCCGGTGACCGGATCGATGTTGCCGGTCGCGCCCAGCAGGGCGCTGAAGAAGTGGTTGATCAGCGGCGCGATCAGCAATGGCTCCTCCACCCGTGCGTGGTCGCCGCTGCGCAGGTGGTAGATGTCCCAGGTCCAGTCTGAGGCGCCGAAGCGGCCGTTGGCGCCCAGGTCGGCCTGGTACAGCACGTCGCGCTGGCGGTACATCTGGCCGAAGACGCCGTTCGGCATTTCTTCCGGCGCGAAGTATTTTTCGGGATAGAGGATATGGCCGCTGGCGGCATCCTCGATCACGCCGCCGGGCAGGTCGTCGGCATCCCAGCCCGGCACGCCGGGATACCAGCGTTGTTCCTGCCAGTCCCACATCGCGTCGGCGTACAACCGGACGCTGTCGCTGGCGCGGTAGCGCAGTTTCAGCAAGCCGTCATAGCTGCGCGTGTCGTTGCTGTAGGTGCGGTAGCCGCCGAGCGTGGACGAGCCGCAATACTGGCGGCTCGCGCTGGTGCCGGCGAGCCGGGTGCTGTGGCCGTAGAGGGCCTGGTCGCAGCCGTTCGGCGGGGCAAGGAATCCTTGCGGATAGCCGGTGAACGTGGCGATCGTGCCGTAGTCGAGGATGCCGGCCTGCAGCGGCGGTGAGCCGCCCTGCGGTCCGGTGCCGGAGGTCAGCGAACGCTGGTAGCCCCAGATCGGTTCGGCATTGGTGAACTCCAGCGCGGCCAGGGTGTGCAGCCGGCCGCTGTCGTGGCCCCAGGCGAAAGTCATGCGCTGGCTGGCGCCGCCGCCGTCGGCATAACCGCCCATGCGTGCCGACACCGCGCCGCCGTCCAGATGCGAACGGGTGACGATGTTGATGACGCCACCGATCGCCTGCGAGCCGTAGATCGCCGAGCCGCCACCGGCCATCACGTCGATATGGTCGATCAGCGACAACGGCAGGTTGGCCACGCTGATGAAATTGTTGCTGCCGTTGTAGGGGCGGCCGTACTGCGCGATCGGCTTGCCATCGACCAGGATCAGGGTGAACTGCGGGCCGAGCCCGAACAGGCTGATCGGCTGCGCGCCCTGGGTGAACGAGCCGGCCTCCTGCTGCCCTTGCACCGAGCCGGTGGCGAACACGTTGTTGCGCAGCACGTCCGACACGCTGCTGAAGCCGCGCGCTTCGATCTGCGCGGCGGTGATGGTGAATACCGGCGTGGCGGTCTGCACCCGGGCATCGCCGATCAGCGCGCCGCTGACGTTGACCGTGGCCAGCGTGGATGCGTCGTTGCTGGCCGGCCGCAACGGCAGCGCATGCACCGTGCGTTGGGGCGCGTGGTCGGCCGGCATCAGCACGAAGCTGGCCGGGCCCAGCGCGTTCCACCGCAGGCCGGTGCCGTCGAGCAATCGTTTCAATGCGGCCGTAGGGGTGAAACGGCCGCTGAGCCCGCGTGTGGTCTTGCCGGCAATCAGTTCGGGCGCGTAGGCCACCTGCACGCCGCCTTGCGCGGCCAGCGAATCGAGCGCGTGGCCCAGCGCGCCGGGCGCAATCGCATAGGCGTGCAACGGTGGCGCGGATTGGGCCGCACGCGACGGTGCTGCCAGTGCGGCAGTGCCTGGCAGGCACGCGACGGCAGCGGCCAGCGCCCACAGCATTGGCCGGGTAGGAGCCGATGGCCCGCGCCCACGAGTTCTTTTGCACATGGCCAACATGCGGTTTCCGCGGTTCCCCCGACGTGCAGATGCGGAAGCGGACGCTGTTCGATGCCCGCGCCCTCATTCCCCGAACCGGGCCATCATACGGGCAGGACACGCGGCGTAGGTGAAGCGAGCCGCGGCGGGGATCGGGAAAGTGGAGGGTCGCCGCTGCGGGCGTCGCGGGGCGCTGCCGACACCGGCCGGATCGATCCGGAACACGGCGAGGGTGGAAGGTCACGCAGGGTCGGGGCGGTTGTCCGCGCGCCCGAGGTAAAACCGACGATGCCATATCCATGCAGGCGTAGGCGTTCCGCAATCCATGCGCACCGGGTACGTAGCGGCATCGTCCCGGGTTGAAACGGATGCCGCGGAAAAATCCCTACCCGGAAATGTCGAAAAGCGTGATCTGTATCACGCTACCGCTGGCGAGTGGCCAGCACGACGACTCCTGTCCGGAACGTTTTGGGCCACATCAATTTTGACTGAAGTGCTCTCGGCCTTTTGCCGCCACCTGCGGTGACGGAGGTTCCGCCCGCCTGCCGGCGGCCGGGTTCATTTTCTCGCTTGTCCGAGAAAACGGAACCAAAAGAGGGACACCCTGCGTTCGCGCCCACCGGCTCTGCGAGCCGGCGGGTCCGCGCGCGGCTGCGGGGGTTCGCCGACAGGGCTTCGGGCAACTGCGTCCTGCGTTGCCTCAACTCCGGCATCCATGCCGTCGCCTGCCCTGGCGTCGAACTGGCCGGCATCCCTGCCGGTCACCCTGCGGGCCTGATCCTCCGTCGCGCGCCGCTTCTCGAAGGGTTGGAAGAGCCACACACCGCGACCATGAGGCGATTATTGATGGTTCGCCAAATGGGGCCTGTCTTCGAGAGTCGGTTTGCCAGCGCTGTTGTATCAAAGCTTCTGGGGTCTTGCTGCCCGTTGATTCCGGGCAGCATTGAGCAGGACCACGTGGTGGCTGCCGTCGGCCCGGGCACGGATGGGCCAGCCGCGTTGCAGCAGTTGCAGCATGGTGTGCGGATCGTGGCTGTCGAACACGCCGCTGATGCGGATCGCGTCCAGCGCGGGGTCGCCGATGCTGACCTGGGTGCGGTTGTAGCGGTTCATTTCGGCGAGCAGGTCGGGCAGCTTCCAGTCGTGCACGAACAGCTTGCCCTCGGTCCAGCCTTCGGCGGCCTGCAGGTCGGCGGGCTGCACCGGTGAAATGTGGCCGCTGCGGTCGAACCAGAGCTGCTTGCCACTGTGCAGCGACACCCGCTCGGTGGCGTGATCGGGGGCGCTGGCGGCGATATCCAGTTCGCCCTCGATCAGGGTGATGCCGGTGCAGTCCTTGTCGGTGCGTACCTGGAACACGGTGCCGACGTCGGTGATGGTGCCGTTGCCCACGTGCACCACGAACGGCCGCTGCGGGTTGGCGCGCACACTGAATTGGGCGCGGCCGCGCAGCAGGTCGACGCTGCGTTCATGTGCGTCGTAGCGCACCACCAGGCTGGATTGGGTATCGAGCGTCACCGTGGTGCCGTCCGGCAGATTGACGCTGCGCTGCTGGCCGATGGCGGTGCTGTAGGTGGTGCCCGGCGCGGGTGCGATGGCGCGCCAGTGCGGCAGGATGGCCAGCACCGCCACCGCGGCCACCGCGACCGCCGTCGCCGGCCACAGCCATGCCTGGCGGCGATACCACGGCGCGGGCGGCGTGTAGTGCAGGGCGCGCAGGGCGGCAGCGGCCACGGCGGGGTGGCGGGCTGCGGTGGCGCTGTGTTGCCACAGGCGATCCAGCTCGCGCCAGGCCGCTTCGTGGGCGGGATCGGCGGCGCGCCAGCGGGCGCAGGCGGCGCGATCGGCGTCCGGACAGTCCGCTTCGAGCAGGCGCGCGTACCAGCGCTCGGCAGCGCCGGGTACGGCTTCGCGTTGTTCGGAGTGTCTGTCCATGCCTGCTAGAACGTATCCGGGAAGGAATCGCCTACCTTCTGCTTCAGCAAGGCCATGGCGGTGGTGATGTGCTTTTCGACCATTTTCACCGAAATGCCGCAGCGTTCGGCGATTTGCGTACGGCTGAAGCCGTAGACGCGCTTGAGCAGGTAGACGCGCTGGCACTTGGGCGGCAAGGCCATGATCGCCTCGCTGAGGCGCGCCAGCTGCTGGTCGCAGTCGGCGCGCTGCTCAGGCGAACGGTCATCGGCGGCGAGATCCAGGTCGTCCAGCGTCACGTGGTCGCCGCTGTGCCGGCTGGTGGCGGCGCGGCGCTGGTCGTGCGCCACGTTGGCGGCGATGCGGTAAAGCAATGGCTTCCAGCCTGCCGGCGCTTCGCTGTCGCGATAGCGCAACAGCCGGGCAAGGCTTTCCTGCAGCACGTCCTCGGCATCCTGCTCGGTCGGCGTGCGACTGCGCAGGAAGTGCAGCAACGGGCGCCGCTGCTCGCGCACGAAGGCGTCGAAAGCCTCGGCGATCGCGCGCGCTCCGTCGGCCGGCGCTGGCGGCGGCTCAATCGACACTTGGTCCCACTTGGCGTGCATCCCCGATATTTCCCTCACCCGTCCCGGCAATGTGCGGCAAATGGGGGGTGACACGCAACCGTCACAATCGGCGCTTCCCGCGAACCGGGCGCAGGAACGGTGGCCGGCCCGTTCCTGCGCCGCCGGTTCAGGGCGTGGCCGCGTCTTTCGGCAGCGCGACAATATGCAATGCGTCGTAGTCCGCCTCGTTCAACGGACCGGCGCTGCCGCCAGCGCCGGTGTAATGCGCGAAATGCGCGAGATCGCTCATGTTGAAGCCCTGCTTCAGCGCGAACGTGCAATGCGCACCGGCCTGTGCGGTGAAGCTGCCGGGGGTGGAGGCCTGTTGGCCGACGCTGTGTGGCATCACCAGCAGAGTGTCCTGCGGCGCGCTGCCGGCACAGCTCACGTGCAGCCACTTCACCGCGGCGGTGACGCCGGTTTCGATCGAGCCGTGGTGGTTGCTGTAGTCCAGCCACGCACGGAAGCGGCCAGTGGAGGGCGCGGTCCAGGTGCGCGGCCACGTGCCGCTGATGCTGGCCGTGTCGCCGACGCAAATGGTCGGACTGGGCAGCGAAGCCACGCCGTCCTTGCCGACGTGGGTGAGGTTGAAGCACTGCTGCGCGGGCGACCACGGCAGCGCCAGCTGGCCGTGGATGGTGCCGTGGCGATGGCCATTGACGTACAACACGCCGTCGCCGTGCACCTGCCAGTGCGTGCCGTCGCGGACCACCACGGGAGCGGCGGGCGTGGGTGGCGCGTAGGTGGGTGCATCGGTGCGCAGCGGCGAGCTGGCGACGTGGATTGCCTTCAGCGTCACCGTGGTGTGCTGGCCATCCTGCGTCGTGCGATCGGCCACCAGCAGGTTGCCGTCCAGCGCGGCCGGACGCACCAGGGTGATGCTGCGCCCGGGCAGCTTCAGCGAGATGCGGCCATGCGTGCCGAACAACAGCGGCACCAGCGAGACGGGCAGCTCCGGCTTCACCTCGCCGTTGTCTTCCAGGCCAAACACGCCCTCGCTGACCATGTCGAGATAGCCGGCCACCGACCATAGTTGCCGCTTCGAGTCGACCACCGGTCCGCTCAGCTTGCCGTCGTCGACATGGGTGGACTGCGTCACCAGGTCGAAATTCTCCATGTTCGAACCGGCCAGCGCGGCGCCACGCAGCAGCGAGTGCAGTTCGTGCGCGATCAGCTCGGGTTGCTGCGTGATGCGTGCCGCGCGCAAGGCATAGGCGCTGACGAACGGCCAGATCGCGCGGTTGTGGTAGATCGGCTGGTCGGCGCGCTCGGGCCAGATCACTGGGCTGCCGGCGGGCCACGCGGGATAGTGCGTCAGCGAGGAACGCGCGCGTGCCTCGTCGGCCACGCCGCTGGTGATCGCCAGCGACAGGCCGAGCAGGTCATAGGCTTCCACCGGCATGCCATTGCCGCCGATGTAACTCATGTACATGCCGCGATCGGCACGCCAGAAATGCGTGTTGATCGCCTGCTTCAGCGCGGCGGCCTGCGCCGCATAAGTGGCCGCGCGCGGGTCGTGGCGTTGCGTCGCCAGACGTGCGGCAAGGCGCAACGCGTCGTAATGCAGCACGTTGGTGGACAGCGCAAACGAGTGCCCGATAAAGGTGACGTCGCTGGCCGCCCACTCCGGATAAGTCTGCTGGCGCCAGTCGAGGAACGAGGTCTCGCCGCGGTACAGGCCCATCGCCGGATCGAAGATGTAGCGGCGATCCTGCGCCAGCGTGTCATTCAGCGCCTGCCAGGTCTTGTCGGCAAACGCGCGGTCATTGAGCAGATGACGCGCGCCCAGGAACCACACGATACGGTCGGTGCTGATCGGCCAGCTGCCGCCGGAACCGGTGTCCTGCATCGGGTAAAGACCTGCCGGTGCGTTCTTGTCACGCACGCCGGACAGCTTGAATTCGAGTCCGTTGCGCGAACGCGCCGGGTCAAAGCGCCACAGCCCCAGGTCGACCGAGTAGGACAGATCGCGCGTCCACACGTAATGCCAGCTCGCGCCCGTCTCGAAGCAGTGGCAAGGCATCGGCCGATCGTTGTCGAACGCGCCGTCCTTGATCGAGGTGACCGAGTCGCGCTTGAGGTCGTCCTGCGCCATCGCGAACAAGCCGTCGAACAGCGGGCTGGCCGTCTGCGCGGTCGCCGTCGACGCAGGAATGCGCCGCTCACCGGCCGGCCCGTTCAGCACGTAACTGCCGTCGGCGTTCGCGGTGATGGCGGCGCGCTGGCTGTGCCAGTCGAGGTAATCGGCGTGGATGGATGGCGTAGTGGCCAGGGCGGTGGCAAGGAGGGCGACTGTCAGCATGGTGGGCGCCTCGCGGAATGGGTTCGTGTCATCTGCATCGTCTGTGTTTCCTGTTGATTGGGCTGCGTTCCGTCAACGCAGCTCTTTGCTCGTCATCCCGGCGCAGGCCGGGATCCAGTAGCAAGGCATGTGGTTTTCGCGACAACCTATCCCTGACGTTACTGGATCCCGGCCTGCGCCGGGATGACAGCGGGAATCATTGCGCGAGTATCGCGCCGTAATGTCCCTGCACGCTCACCACCACGTTGCCGTTGCTTACGGTGTACTGAATGCCACTGAGCAGGTCGGTGAGCGTGCTGCCGTTGGTCACGCTGAGTTGCGATACCGGCACCGTAACCGTGTGCGTCACCGAGTCGTTGTTGAGTGCCACGGCAATACGGTTGCTCGCGTCGAAGCGGCCATAGGCATACAGGTGGTTGGTATCGTCGGTGAGCAGGGTCATGAACGAGCCGGTACGCAACGCCGGGTAGGCGTTGCGGATGCCGATCAGTTTCTGGGTGAGCGCCACCGCAGCATCGGTGGTGGTGGCCTGCGACCAGTCGAAGCTGCGCCGGTTGTCGGGATCGGCGCCGCCCTGCATGCCGTATTCGTCGCCGTAGTAGATCGTCGGCGTGCCCACGTAGGTCATCTGGAAGATCAGCGCCAGGTAGGTCTTCCAGATGTCGCCGCCGCAGCGCGTGGCGAAGCGCGAGGTATCGTGGCTGCCGAGGAAGTTGGTCATCACCTGCTGCACGTCGCCGGGCAGGTCGGCGCGGGTGCCGCGCAGCCAGCTGTCGAACTGGCTGGTGGGGATGGCGGCGCTGTTGCCGCCCTCGTCGACGCCGCAGATCCATTCCGACACCGGCTGGGTGAAGCCGTTGTAGTTCATCGCGCCGTCCCACTCCTTGCCGTCGTCGAGCCAGGACGAGGCATCGCCCCAGAACTCGCCCACGATGTCGGCGTTGGCGTTCACCGATTTCACCGCCGTGCGCATCTCCTGCATGATCTGGTGGTTGGTGGCGTCGCTGCCGTTGCCGCCGCCGGCGTCAAGGTACTGCGCCGCATCCAGGCGCCAGCCGTCGATGCCGTAAGGCGATTTCAGGTAGGTCTGCATCACCGAGGTGGAGCTGCCGTAGATCTGTTCGCGCACGGCCGAACCGGTGGCGCCGTAATCGAGCTTGGGCATCGAGCCGATGCCGAAGAAGGTGCTGTAGCTGTTCGGCCATTGCTGGAAATCGTAGTAGCCGTACCACGGGCTGGACTGCGACTCGTAGGCGCCGTTGGTGCTCCACCAGTGGTATTTGTCGAACCACTGATTGGTGTCGCCGGTGTGGTTGAACACGCCGTCGAGAATCAGGTAGCCCTTGCGCCCGTTGCCGGTGCTGTGGATATCGCCGATCAGCGTTTGCAGCAGTGCATTGCTGCCGAAGGCGGGATCGACGGTGTAATAGTCCTCGGTGTCGTACTTGTGGTCGGTGGGCGACTCGAAGATCGGGTTGAGATAGAGGATGTCCGCGCCCAGCGTGTTCTTGATGTAGCCAAGCTTGTCGATGATGCCCTGCAGGTCGCCACCGAAGAACACGGCGGTATTGCAGCCGCTGACATTGGCGGCCACGGCGCTGCCCCAGGCATGTTGCTCGGTGGCGCAGCCGGCATAGGTGTACTGGCCGTTGGTGACGTCGTTGCTGGTGTCGCCGTCGTAGAAGCGATCCGGGAAAATCTGGTACATCACACCGTTCTTCATCCACACCGGCGTCTTGAAACCGGGGATGATGAAGAAGTCGCCCGCGGTGGGCTCGCTGCTGGTGGTACCGGCGGCGTTGAGCCATGCGGTGCTGCTGCCGTCGTTGATCTGGAAGCGGTAGTACTTCTCCGAGGCACTGGCCGGAATGGTCCCTTGCCACAGGTCGTAGATGCCGGTGGCGTCATTCGCCGCCCAGTGCATCGCGACCCAGTGGAACTGGCTGTCGGCGCTGTCGTAGTACTTGATGTTGGCGCTGGTGATGTCGCCCTTGTAGGTGCGCAGGGTGAGCGTGACGGCCTGTGTCGCGCTGGGTTCGGGGTTGCTGTCGTACAGCGGGCCTTGGTCGTGGAACAGGCCGGCCCATTCCACGTTGTTGTCGTTGCTGGCCGCGAAACTCGCGCCCAGTGGCAGCATGCCCAAGGCCAGGCACAAGCCCAGGGCGAGGGTGCGGTAGTGCGGATAAGTCGTCTTGCCGTTGCGCATCGAAGTATTCCTCCAGCGTTGGATGAAACCCGATCCATGCGTGCATGGACGCTTGCCGGCGCGGCCGGCCGTCGACGTGAAATGCTCTGGTCGTGCTGTTCTCCCTCTCCCCTCCGGGGAGAGGGTTGGGGTGAGGGGCGGCTCTTGCGGCAGCCTCGCCCGCGAAAGGTTTTCGCGAGCACCCACCCCTCACCTCAGTCCTCTCCCCCAAGGGAAGAGGAAGTCAGTTCTAGGTTTGCGTCGGAGTGGCGATTCACTCGGTGCTTTTGCGGTTTTTGCTCGCGAGCACAATGTCCTGCGCCTTCGCCGCCGCCACACGCACCCAGGTCACCTCGCCGTAGCGATCGTGGCCGTGTGCCCAGCCTTCGCCATTGGCGTGTTCCAGTGCATCGAGGCTGTCGAGCGCGGGCAGTGCATGGCCGTGATCGGTAACGTTCGCCGCCTGTGCGCCGTGGACCTTCAGCAGATAGAACTTCAACGCCGGCGCGTAGCTACCGCGGCTGGCGGCGATGTCGACGTGCACCGAATCGCCTTCGCGCTGCGTGGTCAGTTGTTGGCTGAAGTAGTGGCCGTGTTCGTAGGCGTAGGTGTCGCCGTCGTCGTCGTAATAGTCGAAGTGGGTGGCGTGGTCGGCGGGGAACATGTCCACGCTCAGCGTCGTCACCGGATGCTGGCCGACGTAGTCCATCGGCGGCCAGGTGGGGATGATCGCGCCGTCGCGGATGAACAGCGGAATGTCGAGCCAGTTCTTCGCGTCGACCGTGACCGCGATGGTCTGGCCGCCGGCGTAGACCTTGCCGGTAAACCAGTCGGTCCAGCGGCCTGCGGGCAGGTAGATGTGCTTGACCGTCTGGCCCTGCTGCACCACCGGCGAGACCAGCAGCCACTGGCCGAACAACCACGCGCTGGTGTCGTTGCGCACCTTGGCATCATGCGGCCAGGCGAAGGCCAGCGGTCGCACCAGGCCGACGCCGTGCGCGTGGTCCTGATGCTGGTAGGCGTACATGTACGGCAGCAACTTGTAGCGCAGGCGGATGGCTTTGGTCGCGGCCTTCTCGGCGATCGGGCCGTACGTCCATGGCTGGCGTTTCTGGCCGAAGGTGCCGTGCACGCGGAAGATCGGGGTGAACGCGCCGAACTCGATCCAGCGCGCGTAGTTCTCGTCCGACGGATGGCCGTTGAAGCCGCCGCCATCCATGCCCCATTGCATCTCGCCCACGCTGATCGCGCTGAGCATGCGCTGGCGCTGCGCGGCCATGCTCTTGAAGCCGGTGTCGATGTCGCCCGACCACAGGCCGTAGGCGTAGCGTTGCGCGCCGAGCCAGAAGTCGCGGTTGATCGACCACACGCGAAGGTTGGAATACGCGCGCTGGCCGTCGTAGATCGAACGCTGCATGTTGAGGAACTGGGTGTCGCTCTTGGTGGTGTCGGCCTCGTCGTTCCACCAGCCGACGATGCCGGTGTCGAAGCTGTGTTTCAGCGCACTGTTGAAAAACCATGCGCGGGTGGCCGGCTTGTCGAAATCGAGGTCCTTCACCGGCTTGTGCGAGAAGTAATCGTTGCTGACCTTTTCGTCGGGCAGCCACAGATCATGCGCGGTGGCGTAATGGCCTTCGACGGTATTCACGTGCACGCGCGGCTTCATGATGCCGGTCATGTGCACGCCGAGCTTGTCCATGTCGGCCTTCAGCTTGCCGGTGGGACCGTCGGGGAATTTCACCGGATTCCAGCTGAATTCGCCCCAGTCGTTGCCCCAGTTCTTCCAGTCGAAATCGAAGGTGAAGGCATCCAGCGGAATGTGCTTGGCGCGATAGGTGGCGATGATCTGCCGGAACTCTTTCTCGTCGATGCCCCACTGGCTGTTGATGAAACCCAGCGACCATTTCGGGAACAGCGGCGCGTGGCCGCTGAGCCGGGCCAGTTCGCCGAACAGTTGCGGCGGATCGCCGGCCATCAGATAGACGTCCATCGCCGGCTTGGACAGGCCGCTGATGTCGATGCGGCCGCCTTTTAGCGCGTAGCTTGCACCGTCGCTATCCACCAGCACGCCATAACCGGCGGTGCTCCACACGAACGGTGCGCCGGCGAAACCCTGCTCGCCGGCCTTGGCCACTTGCGTGCCGCTGCGCAGCAGGCCGGCGGAAGCGTTCTCGTCCTTGTCGTAGCCGTGGATGCCGTACAGCGCGTCGTCGGTGGCGTGCGTCAGTTGGACCTGGCCCTTGGCCAGCGCGGCGAGATCAAGCGTGAGCAGCGAGTGGTGCTGCGCATCCTGCAGTTCCAGTGTGTCGGCCTGCTTGTGCCAGATCGCTACCAGCCGATCGCTGGTGAGGGTGAGCGTGGTGCCGTCGTCATGCACGTGCGCACCGGATACGGCGACGGCTTTCGCATGCGGGTCGAGTACCAGCGTATGCGCATCGCTGGCGCCGGCAGGGAGTGCCTGCACGTGCACCACGCCGGCACCATCGAAACGGATCGACACGTGTTCGCTGCCGAGGCGGAAGGCGACGCCTTGCGTGTCGGCGTGGATGGCCGAAGCGGTGGGGGCTGCGGTGGCGAACAGGGCCGGAGCGGCAAGCAGCAGGCCGGTGGCGAGTGCGGCGGTCAGTGTGCGGCGTGTGGTGGTGCGGAGAATGCTGGAGGACATGGGGATGTGGGCTCGCTGGTGAGTGGAGGCTTCGCGGTGGCGGCAATCGGCTCCCGCACGAGGTGGCAATGGCTTTTCATGCTTGTCATCCCGGCGCAGGCCGGGATCCAGTAGCGACCACGCCTGCTCAAGCCATGCAGTCGCTGGATTCCGGCCTGCGCCGGAATGACGGCGTCGGAGGCTGGGGGACATTGATGCATGCCGCCCGATCACTGCAGCACCACGCTGGTATAAGCCGGCACACTCAGCGTGTCGGCATGGATCGTGGCGCCGGGGCCGGTCTGTTTCAGCACACGGGAAAAGTGCGGTCGGCCAGGAACGTCCAGCGCCATCGTTTGCGTCTGGCCGGACAGGTTGTGCACCACCAGCACGGTGCCGTGCGGCGCGGTGCGTTCCCATGCGACCAGATGATCGCTGGCTTCCGGATACGCGCGGAAACCGCCATCACGCAAGGCGGGTACTTCGCTGCGCCAGTGGATCAGTCGCGTATACAGGTGCAGCAGCGACTGCGAATCGGTCTGTTCGGCCGCGACTGAAACATCGGCACCGTTGGCGGGGCTGCCGGCTTCCCAGGTGGTCTCGCCCTTCGCCGTCGACGAGCGCTGCCAGCGCATCGGCTGGCGCAGGTCGGGATCGGGTTTCCTGCCCTGCGTGCCGAGTTCCTCGCCGTAGTAGATGTACGGCTCGCCGGGCAGGGTGAGCAGCATCGCGGCGGCCGTGCGCATGTGTTGCGGGTTGTCGTCGAGCTGGCTCATCACGCGTTCCTGGTCGTGGTTGGACAGGAACGGTGCATCCTTGATCGCCGCGCCGCCGACCGCCTCGTAGGCGGCATAGGTGTGGTCGAGACTGGGGCCGAGGCCGAGGTTGCGTTCGCTGCCGGCGGCGGCGATCAGCTGTTTCGCCAGCGGAAAATTGAACACGGCGTCCAGCGGCTTCAGCCACGGTGCCAGTTCGCTGGCGCGGTCGCGGGTCACTTCGCCAACCAGGTAGGTGTGCGGATTCACCGCGTCGAGGCCACGCCGATACTGGTTCCACCAGGCAAAGTTTTTCGCTTGTGCGGAAGCATCGTCCACGTCCCACGGAAAGTTTTCGTAGATGTGCCGGGCGGCGTCGAGGCGGAAGCCGTCCACGCCCTGCTTCAGCCAGTACTGGCCCACCTTGATCATCTCGGCGCGCACCGCCGGGTTGTCGTAATTCAGATCGGGCATGATCGGCGCGAAGATGCCGAGGTAGTACTGGTCAGGCGCAGATTTCTTCGTCGTCGCGTGCCAGGCGGTGCTGCCGGTGACGCTGTCGCTGGCCAGGTCGGTGTACTTGTTCGCCCAGCTGTACCAGTCGTGATAAGGGCTTTTCGGGTCGAGCGCGGCCTTGAACCAGCGGTTCTCGTTGCCGCTGTGGTTGATCACCATGTCCATGATGATCTTGATGCCGCGCTTGTGCGCCTCGACCAGCAGGTGGCGGAAATCGGCCAGCGTGCCGTACTGCGGATTGATGCCGTAGTAATCGGTGACGTCGTAACCGTGGTAGCTGGGCGAGGTGTTGATCGGCATCAGCCAGATGCCGCTGACGCCCAGCGATTTCAGGTAATCGAGCTTGGCGGTGACGCCGTCGAGATCGCCGATGCCGTCGCCGTTGGTGTCGTACCAGCTGCGCACGAAGATCTCGTACCACACGCCGGACGGGGCTTTCGCCGTCACTGCGGGGACACTTGGCGCGGAGTTTTCTGCCGCCAGGGGCGCCGCTGTGGCAAGCAGCGTGGCAAGCGCGAGGGAGGCAAGGCATCGGCGTGAAGGCATGTCGGGATCTCCTCAGGTGCGGGTCAGACAATGGTCGGCGACGAAGCGCGCATGATCGGGCAGGCTGCCGGCGGCACGTCCTACCAGGGTACGGATATCGCCGAGGAACGCGTCCAGTCGGGTTTCGTCCAGCGCATCGGCCAAGGGATGATAGGCCTGCGGTTCGATGTGCTGGCCGATCATCGCCTGCAACCACGCGACCTCGGTGAACAGCTCCTCGTGCTCGCGAAAAATCTGGCCGTGGCTGCGGAACAACTCGATTTTGCGCGCGAGCGTGGGCGGAATGTCCATGTGGGCGCACTGCCGCCAGAACGGGGTGTCGTCGCGCTCGGTGGCCTTGTAATGCAGGATCAGGAAATCGCGGATGCTTTCGTATTCGAAGCGGGTCTGCCGGTTGTACTCGTCCACCAGCACCGGGTCGCAGTGGCGATCCGGGAACATCGCCAGCAGCCGGCTGATGCCGGACTGGATCAGGTGGATGCTGGTGGATTCCAGCGGCTCCATGAAACCGGCGGCCAGACCCAGCGCTACGCAGTTGCGCTGCCACGCCTTGCGTCGCATGCCGGTGGTGAAGCGCAGTGGACGCGGCGTGCCCAGTGCTTCGCCGTCGAGGTTGGCCAGCAGCATCGCGCTGGCTTCGTCGTCGCTGAGATGCTGGCTGGCATACACCAGGCCATTGCCGGTGCGGTGCTGCAACGGCACCCGCCATTGCCAGCCGACGCTGCGTGCGGTGGCGCGGGTGTATGGCCACAGCGGTTCGGTGCGCGCGCTGGCCACGGCCATCGCCCGATCGCACGGCAGCCAGTGCTGCCAGCTTTCGTAACCGGTGTGCAGCGCGCCTTCGATCAGCAGGCCGCGAAAACCCGAGCAGTCGATGAACAGGTCGCCGGCGATGCGCTCGCCGCTTTCCAGCCGCACCGATTCGATGAAGCCGTCGACCTCGCGCAGCTGCACGTCGACCACCTTGCCCTCGATGCGCTGCACCACCTGCGGGTCGCAGCGCTGGCGCAGGTATTGGCCGTACAGTCCGGCGTCGAAATGGTAGGCGTACTTGATGCCTCCGAGCGGGCTGCTGCCGACCTTGTCCATGCGGCCGAAGCGGTGTTCGTTCGCCGTCTGCGTATTGAGCGAATACGACCACAGGTCGTTGGCGGGGTCGCTCGCGCGCTTGCGCAGCCAGTAGTGATGGAAGCCGATCAGCCCCAGCGGCAGGCCGATATCGCTGAAGGCATGCAGATAGGAATCGCCGAGTCGGCCGAAGTTGTTCAGTTGCACGCCCAGCTTGAAGGTGCCGTGGGTGGCGCGCAGCATGTCGTCCTCATCGATGCCGAGGAAGGCGTTGATGTGGCGGATTTGCGGAATGGTTGCCTCGCCCACGCCGACGATGCCGATCTGTTCCGATTCGATCAGGCGGATCTGCACGCGGCGGCCGAGTGCCTTGGCCAGCAGCGCGGCAGTCATCCAGCCGGCGGTACCGCCACCGACGATCACCACGTGGCGGATGCGGGAATCGTGCGGGTCGTCGCTCATGGGCCTCTTCCGTCGTGGTTGCCTTGCCACCGATGATCCGGCGGCAGGACCGTGAAAAAAAGGCCCCGCTGGAAAGCACACAGCGGGGCACCAGGGGAGACACTTCGATAAAGCGCTTACTGGAACTTGTAGGAAACGCCCAGCGAGTAGGTGCGACCGTAGCGTTCCCAGGTTTGCGTCTGGCGCGGATCGTTGTTCTGGTACGTGGTGAAGATCTTGTTCGACAGGTTCGAGCCGGTGGCGATCAGGGTCAGGCCCTTGAACGAACCGTGTTCGAAGCTGTAGCTCACCTGTGCATCGTAGGTGCTGCCGCCGTTCAAGGTCTGCTCGATACGCGAGGAACTGATGCCGGACACCTCACCCAGGAAGCTGGAACGGTAGCTGTCGCTGATGCGGGCTTCGAAACCCGCATGCTGGTAGTACAGCGTGCCGTTGGCAACCCACTTCGACAGGCCCGGCACGGTGATCGGCGACGGGTTGTTGCCGTACACCAGCGAGCTCTTGGTGCGGTTGCCGGTGAGGATCACGCCGAAGCCGTCCAGCGGCTGGGCGATCAGGTTGAACGGCAGGTTCAAGGTGACCTGGGCGCCCTTCACGTAGCCGTGGCCGTCGTTGGTCGGGCCGGAGACGATGCCTTGCGTGGTACCCAGCGTGGCCGCTTGCGCCGGGGTCAGGTACGACGGCACGAACGCGCTGAAGTCGTACAGGTAGGACGCGTTCGGATCGATGTAGTCGCTCAGTTCGAGGAAGTAGCCGGAGACCGCGAAGTAGCCACCGCCGCCACCGCTGCGGCACAGGTCGGAGTTCTTCTGGTCGGCGGAGTTGCACTGGTAGCCGGAGGCCGGGCCGGAGAAGTAGTGCTCGTAGCTGATGTTGTAGTTGTCGGCCTTGGTCGGCAGCAGCTTGGCGTTGCCGCCATTGGAGCTGAAGAACGCCTGGTTCGGATCGGTCGAGGCCAGGTGGGTGATGTTGCCGCTCACGTTCTGGCTGGCGTTCATCTGGTCCATGCGCGGCTGGGCAATGGTGCGGGCCGCACTGAAGCGCAGGTCGTCATTGTCGGTCAGGCCGAAGATCAGGTTGGCGCTGGGCAGGTAGCGGGTGTAGCTGGTGCCGCCCGACACCGGGATCAGGTCGGTGTGGCCGCCGGTGACGTCGCTGCCCGGAGCCACGCGCTCGCCGGTCGAGGTCTGGTTGGTGTGATCCACCTGCATGCCGACATTGCCGCGCAGGCTGATGCCGCCCAGGTAGGTGTCGATGTTGAGTTGCACGTACGGGTTCAGGTCACGCTCGCGCACCTTCCAGTTCGGCGGCAACGGCAGCGAGGACATGAACACCGGCACCTCGGTCAGCGTGCCGTTGGCGATCAGCGAGAACGGGTTGTAGCACTGCATCGAGCCGATGCCCATCCACGCCAGCGGTGCGCAGCTGCTGCCGCTGAACGGCGCCGACAGCACCGGCGTGTTCGTTGCGCTGAACGAACCACCGCCCAGGGTCAGGAAGTTCTGGTCGATGTTGTAGGTCTTGTTGCGGGTGGCGTAGCTCGCGCCGAACTGCAGGCTGGAGAACGGACCGCTGACGAAGTCGCGTTCCACGCTCAGGCGCAGGTTGGCCAGGTAGTCGACGGTGTGCGGAGCGTTGATGAAGCCTTCCTGCACCACCTTGTTGCCGGCGCCCCAGCCTTGCGGATCGGTCAGCACCATGCCGCTGCCGTAATTCATCGAGGGATCGACGTAGAGCATGCCATTGCCGAGCTCGTTGAAGCCGAAGCTGCCGCTGGGTGCGTGCGGGCTGCCGGTGACGCTGCCGGTGGCCGGGTCGTAGTACGCGTTGGGACCGTAGTAGTAGCCGGTGCCCGAATAGCTTTCCAGGTTCACATCACGGCGCGTGGCGCGCGAGTAGTTGCCGTCCAGGTCGGCCGACCAGTTCTCGTTGATGTGGAACTTGTTGTCCCAGTTGAAGTTGTAGACGCGTGCCGTGGTGCTGTTGAAATCGTTGCGGATGACCGGGTTGACGTGGTCATAGGTGCCGTTTTCAACGAAGCCGCGGGAAACCGTGCCCGGCGTCAGGTACGTCATGCCATCGGGGCCGTAGCCCAGCGGCAGCTCCATGCCCTTGGCCTGCTGCACTTCCTTGAAGTTGTCGGCGGTGATGTCGATGGTGCCGGTGTAGAACTCGTTCGGCTGCCACTGCACGGTGGCCAGGAAGCCGTTGCGCTTCATGGAGTCGGTGATGCCGTAGTTCTTTGAGCCGCCGATGACGTAGTCACCGTTGCTGTCGGTCGGATAACCCCACGGTGCCTGATGCTCGATCTGCGACGGATTGTTCTCCAGGTCCACGCCCAGGGTCACGCCGATGGTGTGGTCGGCGAACTGGTTCACCCACACGCCGTTGACGTTGTAACCATGGTTGCTCACGCCCTTGCCCGGGGAAAGCTCGGACATGCTGTTGCCGATGTACTTGGCATTCACCGCGGCTTCGGGGCCGCTCTTGTCCAGCGGGCGAATGGTGTGCATGTCCACCGTGCCGGCCAAGCCCTGGCCGATCAGGTTGGCTTCCGGCGAGAGATGCACCACCACGTTGTCGAACCAGCTCGACGGGTACTGGTCGAACGCCACGTCGCGGTTGTTGTTCGTGCTGACCTGCTGGCCGCCGTTGATCAGCGCGGTGGAGAAATCCGGGCCGAGGCCGTGGATGGTCAGCACCTGCGGGCGACCGTCGACGGTCTGCACCGCCAGGCCCGGCAGGCGGCCCAGGGTGTCGGCGATGCTCACGCCGGGCAGCTTGCCGACCTGTTCGGCCGACACCGCCTCGACGATGGTGTTGGCGTTGCGCTTCAGCGCGGTCGAATTCTCGATGCTGCTGACGAAGCCGTTCACCTGCACGGCCGCCATCTTCTGCGGCTGGCGCTTGTCGGTGGTCTTGTCGGACTTGCCGTTGTTGTCGGTCTTGGTGTTCGACGACGACGTCGTCTGCGTGTCCTGCTGCTGGCTGGCCAGCGGCGCGGTTCCGGCGTTGGCCACGGCGCACATGCCGAGGCAGACCGAAGCGACAGCCAGTGCCAGCACCTTGTGTTTCAGAACCATTGTGTTCCCCTCCCGCAAAAGTGTGTCGCCGTCGATCTTGTTGGCTTGATTTCCCCGCGCTTCCGTCGGCGACGACCGTCGGCAGGTGCGCTGCCAAATGGTTTTCGGCGGCGTGATCGCATGGTAGGCCGGGCTTTCCGCAGTGAAGCATTTTCTGCATACGTATTCATGGTGGGCAACAAACCGCGTTTATCGCAGTGCAGCACAACGTGTCGCGCAATCGGGCATCGGCGGCGCGAGCCATGGCAGGACTTGACGTGCGGGCGCGGTGCGCGAGTGCGACCTGGGCGAGACCTGCGTGCGCATGACGCAACCGCAGCACGAATGAATACGTATGCATACCCGTGCTGGTCGTCATGGGGCTGCGGCTAAGCTGATCGACATTCAACGACGGGCGGCCAAATGCGCCCGCTTCATGTCGTGGGGACACGTTCAATGACCGATGCATCGTGGTGGCGCGGAGCCGTCATCTACCAGATCTACCCGCGCAGTTTCCAGGACACCGACGGCGACGGCGTGGGTGATTTGCCGGGCATCATCGAGCGCCTCGACTACGTCGCCGGGCTCGGTGTCGACGCGATCTGGATCGCCCCGTTCTTCACTTCGCCGATGGCCGATTTCGGCTACGACATCGCCGATTACCGCAACGTGGATCCGCTGTTCGGCACGCTGGCCGACTTCGATCGGTTGCTGGCCAAGGCGCATGCGCTGGGCTTGCGGGTGATGATCGACCAGGTGCTCAGCCACACCTCGGCCGAGCACGCGTGGTTTCGCGAAAGCCGGCAAAGCCGCGACAACCCGAAGGCCGACTGGTACGTGTGGGCCGATGCGCGAGCCGATGGCGGCCCGCCGAACAACTGGCTGTCGCTTTTTGGCGGCAGTGCGTGGCAGTGGGAACCGCGCCGCGGCCAGTACTATCTGCACAACTTCCTGACCTCGCAACCGGATCTCAACTTCCATCATCCGGACGTGCGTGCCGCCGTGCTGGACGGCGTGAAGTTCTGGCTCGACAAGGGCGTGGACGGGCTGCGCCTGGACGCGATCAACTTCTGCTTCCACGACACCCAATTACGCGACAACCCGCCCAAGCCGAAGGACAAGCGCGTGGGCCGCGGTTTCAGTCCGGACAACCCCTACGCGTTCCAGTACCACTACTACAACAACACGCAGCCGGAGAACCTGGCCTTCCTCGGCGAGCTGCGTGCGTTGATGGATCGCTACGACGACGTCGCCGCGCTGGGTGAAATTTCCTCGGAGGATTCGCTGGCGACGATGGCTGAATACACCCGCCGCGGCCGCCTGCACATGGGCTACAGCTTCGAGCTGCTTACCGACGATTTCAGCGCGGCCTACATCCGCGGCACGGTGCAGACGCTGGAAGCGAAGATGACCGAAGGCTGGCCGTGCTGGGCCATTTCCAACCACGATGTCGAGCGCGTGCTGACGCGCTGGGGCGGTGGTCGCCCGTCCGCGCCGCTGGCCAACCTGCTCACCGCGATGCTGTGCTCGCTGCGCGGTTCGGTTTGCGTGTACCAGGGCGAGGAGCTGGGCCTGACCGAGGCCGACGTGCCGTACGAAGCGCTGCGCGATCCCTATGGCATCGCGTTCTGGCCGCAATTCAAGGGTCGCGACGGTTGTCGCACGCCGATGCCGTGGACCGACGATCCACTAGCCGGTTTCAGCAGCGGCTCGGCGTGGCTGCCGGTGCCGCAGGAACATCGCGCGCTGGCGGTGGCACGCCAGGAAATCGACCCGGCGTCCGCGCTGCAGGGCTTCCGCACCTTCATGCGCTGGCGCCATGCGCAACCTGCGCTGCGGACCGGTGATATCCACTTCCTCGATACCGCCGAGCCGATCCTCGCCTTCATGCGCAGCTGCAGTGACGACACGTTGTTGGTGGCGTTCAACCTGTCCGAACACGACGCGGTGATGGATCTGCCGCTGGACGGCGCGCCGCCCCTACTGGAAGGCCATGGCCTGCCGCCGGGGCGCGTGCAGAACGGACGCCTGTACCTTCCCGGGTATGGCTCGGTGTTTGCACGGCTCGATGCCGCGCAGCGACAGGTCATCGAAACCGGGCGTGCTTGATGCGGTTCGTTGAAGTTTTCATCGTTCGCCCCCGGGTCAAGTCAGGGCAGGCTCTGAGCGTCGCCGTGTAGCGGCAGCGAGGAGAAAGCGTTTTGGAGGCAAGGACGTCGAGGCGTTGACGCCCCGGTCACCGGCGCGCGTGTGGGAGGTTCTACACGGAATGACCATCTCGATGTAGGAGCGCGCTTGCGCGCGATGCTGTTTCGCCGGAGAGGAAGCGCATCGCACGCAAACGCGCGCAACCCGGAAAACAAAAGAACGACATCAACCAGACCATGCCAACAGGGCCGTCGCACGACGGTTACGAGGGGGAAGACATGCAAGTTACGGGGCCAACCACGAACGCCGCGATGGCGTCGTCCATGGACATAACGCAACCAGGCAGCACCGCGCGGGTCATCATGATCGTGGCCGCTGCGGCCCTCGGCGGCTTCCTGTTCGGTTTCGACACCGCGGTGATCAATGGCGCGGTGGACGCATTGCGCGACAGCTTCGGATTGAGCGCGGGATGGACCGGCTTCGCCGTGTCCTGCGCGCTGCTCGGTTCGGCACTGGGCGCATGGTATGCGGGCCGGTTGGCGGATCGCTTCGGCCGCGTGCGTACCATGCAAGTGGCCGCGGCGCTGCTGGCCGTCAGCGCACTCGGCGCGGGGCTGGCACACAGCGTGGCCACGCTGATCCTGTGGCGCCTGATCGGCGGCATCGGCGTGGGCGTGGCGTCGGTGGTGGCGCCGACCTATATCGCCGAAGTGTCGCCGGCACGCATCCGCGGACGGCTCGGTTCGATGCAGCAGTTGGCGATCGTGCTCGGCATCTTCGTCGCCCTGCTCAGCGATGCGTGGCTGGCCAGTGTGGCTGGCGGTGCGGAACACGCGCTGTGGCTGGGTCTGGAAGCATGGCGCTGGATGTTCCTGGCGATGCTGGTGCCGGCGCTGGTCTACGGTGTGCTGGTGCTGGGCGTGCCCGAATCGCCGCGTCATCTGGTGGCGCGCAGCCGTCCGCATGATGCGCTGCGCGTGTTGCGCCAAGTGCTGGGCATGACCGACGAGGAAGCGCTGCAGCGCAAGCTTGGGGACATCGAGCAAAGTCTGCGTCGCGAACACAAGCCGCGCTGGAGCGATCTGCTTGGCAAGAGCGGCCTGCTGCCGATCGTCTGGGTCGGCATCGCGTTGTCGGTGTTCCAGCAGTTCGTCGGCATCAACGTGATCTTCTACTACTCGTCCACGCTGTGGCACTCGGTGGGTTTCAGCGAGGCCGACTCGTTCGCCATCACCGTGGTCACCTCGGTGATCAACGTGCTGGTGACGCTGGTGGCGATCGCCCTGGTCGACCGCATCGGCCGCAAGCCGCTGCTGGTCATCGGCTCCGGCGGCATGGCGCTGACCCTGGCGGTGATGGCATGGTGTTTCGCCCAGGCCAGCGGCAGCGGCGCCGCGCTGGTGCTACCCGAACCGTGGGGGCCGGTGGCGCTGGTCGCGGCCAACGCCTACGTGATCTTCTTCGGCCTCAGCTGGGGCCCGGTGGTATGGGTGCTGCTGGGCGAAATGTTCCCCAACCGCATCCGCGCCATGGCCCTGGCCGTCGCCGCCGCCGCGCAATGGCTGGCCAACTTCGCCATCACCAGCAGCTTCCCCGCCATGGCCGAACTGAGCCTGCCGTTCTCCTACGGCGTGTACGCCGCGTTCGCCCTGCTGTCGTTGATCTTCGTGTTGCGCTTCGTGCGCGAGACCAAGGGGGTGGAGTTGGAGGATATGCGTGGGTGAACGTTTTGCGATAGGCATCCGCTGTGCCATTTGCATTGATGGTTAGTAGCTTGAGTCTGGCTTGTGTGTCTTGAGTGCACCCGAATTGAACGAAACTGAGCCATCCGCACACTGGATATCGGCCAACTGTTTCCCGTTACGAGCAACCTGGACTTCCCCATCCCTACGAGGCGGTCCTTTGAAGGATTCAATATAGAGAACCTGATATAAGGTTTTTCCATGTGGAAACGTTAGTAGATTGAAAAAGGCACCAGTTCCGTTGCCTGCTTCCCACTTCAGCTCCGCATTTGGCACCTTGACTTCCATGTCAGGCTTGCTTCCAAAGCGATAGTTGACCGTATCCTTTGCCTGACAGACATGAACTGGTTTGCCATTGGTTGTGACGCAACGAAATACCGTCTCCTCGTTAGCCGAACAAGCCATGGCCACTGCCGGAAGGAACAATACAAGAGCCACGATTGCCCTCATGTTTTTATCTCAACATGCACAGTATTGGAGAGGTCATGCCCATCATTTAGTGTGCGGCTGCTGCGCTAGCCGGTGTCGGGGAGCCTACTGAGGCATCGACGAACTCGATAGTTTTGAGGACAGCCATGATTTTGGGAAGAGTGCTTGTGGAAGGCGGATCGACCAGTGCCCTGACTGGGATCGGGCCGCCGCAAAGTACCTGCGAGCCGCCCGTCTCGACCAAGCAGAAGAAAAGGTTGCGCCCCCGGGTCGCCTCATCGCCCGTCGTGTCGTCGTAGGTGATGGCTGTGCCTTTCCAGTTGCTACCGGATAACGCGTAGGCGTGGAAATGCTGCTCTGGTGTGAAGGGCGGGTTCTCGGGGACGTTGCCGGCACCAGGGTTGTACCAGACCCATGTTCCATTGATTTTCTTGGCATCTAGTTGCTGATCAATCTGGTCTTGCGACGCGCCGGCGTAGCAGAGTAGCGGCACGCTCCAGTTTTCCGTGCCGGGTGGGTAGTACCCTGCACTCTGGAACGAACTGGCATTGTGCACGGATACCGTTCCCCCATTGAGCTTGAGTCGGAAGTGGCATTTTCCGGGAGAATAGATGGGACTGAGACCAGCGGAAGCCGTGCCTGTTGAGCTGTCTGATGCTGACTGCCGCGCACACGCAACTGTCGCAGCGAGAACCAACCCTACGAGGATGACAACTCTTTTCATGAATGCCTCGGTTTGTAGTCTTGCGGTTCGTTCGGTTTGTTCGAGCCGGGAAACGCAGGGGTATCCAGCAACACGACTTCGCAGGTGTTGTAGGCTTGGAAGCGAGCGACGAGACCGTTTCCACCACCGTTGATTGCCACGGCCACGCTTCGCATGCCGGGGCTGCTGTAGTACATGTGGCTGCCAGTTCCCGTGGCGGGTTTTGATGTGCGTTGGTTTACTGGTTCAGTGTCTGCGTTTTTGGCGAAGCCATTCCATGCCCAGAAAGTCCCTGCGGTGTCGGCGGAAATATCGATCCGAGTGCCATCACCTGTCTCAGTACGCCATGGCTTCATGTGTGCGGCAGCCACCGTGGCTTCCAATACTGCCAATGGTTCATTTTCATTCGGCAGATGATGTTTGTGCCGCCGTTCGACCTCTTTGTGAGCGGCCTTCAGACGACTGGCCAGATCGTCATCCACATCCCTGCCGATGAAGAGCCAATACTTGATGTAGTTGTCTGGCCAAGTGAGTTGCATGAAACCACGCCCGTTCCACGGGTAGTAACGCGGAGGATGGGCGTTGTTGACTCGCTCTTCCAGCCGCGCAAACCATTGCGTCTCCACCATCGCGTTCGCATAGAACGCAGCCATGCGCAGAGGCGTAACGATGCCGTAGCGGCGGCAGGCTTTGTTGAGTTCGTTGTGATAACCGGCCACCGTTCTGGGAAGGACGGTGATCGGCTCAGATACCCACTGATGATGGGCTGCTTCGCGCATGGCGGTTTTCGGAAACAACTGAATCATTTCGTCCTTGCTCAGCCAACCGCACTGGCGGAACACGCGCACGAACTCGCGCGGGTGGAAGTGCCAGTGCTTGCTTGGGATGCCGAGGTCGGCGTCTTCCCAGAAGCACAACGCCTCGGAGTGCGCCTTGAAGCGCGGAAAGTCCTCCGGCTTTAAATATGGACCGGCTATAGGGCCGGCATCGGGTGGGGTCTCCTTCGTCAGCCACTGCCAGCGTGTGGCGATGGTGGCTTTCTCCCACTCGGTGGGAAACTTGCAGATCGTGTACGCCAGGCGCGCTTGCGCATCCGCGCCGGCCACCTTGCCCAAGGCATCGGCACGGCGTGCTTTGGTCGCGCCACCCTGGCTTTGCAGGATCAGATCGATCAGCGTGGCGGAGTCGCAGCGGCTGTCGCTGTCGGCATCGTCGTCGACCAGTTGCCAACCGCACCAGTCCGGAAAATCCGCGTCGCTGAAGGCATGCACGCCTTCAGCGTGCAGGTTCACCCAGCCCTGCCCACCGGGACAGGCCACCTGCTGCCAATCCTGCAGTCCAGCCGCATTGCCCAGTGGCTCAAGCACGCGCCCAAAGCGCAACAGCTCATAGGCATCACGCCCCACGCCGCCCTGGGTCCGCTTGGCCAAAGCGCAGGCCGTGTCGAACAGGGTCGTGTCGGCAGCAGCGGGCATGCTGCCAATGGTCTTTCCGTCCATCGCGTAGGTGACGTAGTGCGTGCCATGGGGACGAGCCAAGTCGATGCCCACGACCAGCGCGTCGGTGCTACTCCATGTCGGCTTCGACAATGCCGTGGTCTCCGGCCAGAAGCCCACATGTTCCGGCGGCAGGGGGATGGCATCGTAGAACGGCGTACCGGCCGGAAGACGCAGGTAGGCATGGCCGAACACGCTGGTGAGGCGGCCATCCTTGCCGGTATTCAGTGCACCGGACGCGCGGCCCACCAAGGCCACAAGATTGGCGTCGTCGCAGACGATCTCGACATGAACCCGCCCGGGCTTGCCGTAGATGCTGCCGGCTTCGCCGACCTCATCCTTGCGCCAGATCTTTTGGCCTTGCTTCACGTTGCTGGCGATGCGCTTGAGATGCAGGATGATCGAGAAGAAGCGAACCGTGACGCTCTCGCCGATCTCGGTTTCGTGACGGATCACCACGCAGCCGTTGTCCGACCAGCCACCGCCGTAGTTCAACGGATCGTTGGCATTGCTTGTCTGTGGCTTGGGTTGGCGTACATAAACCACGGTGCCGTCGGCCATGGCACAAACTGGCAAGCGCTTTCCGTCGTGGGATGGCGCCACCAGGTGCACGCCACCATGCCAAGCCATGTCGGAGCCTAGCGGGAAGGCACCATCGCCAAAGCCGCCGCCGTTCATGGCCAGGGCCAGCCACGGATCATCGGGACTGCTGGCGGCGCGCTGCGGCAGAAAGGGAGGGCTGATAAGCATGGCGCGTCCTTACACCGAGCGTGGATAGTCGGATTTGAGCTGTGTGAGTCCTTGAGGCAACGGTTCCAATTGCGCCGCCTTCCCCTCACCTCCCAACCACTCATGCGTCCCACTCTTGACCGTGAAGTTCCCCGGGCAGGCGATGGTGATGTTCTGGCCGTCGAGGGTGATGGTGCTTTGGCCGGATTGAAGGACGATCTTGTCTTTTGCGAGGACCTGGATGCTGTCGGTGGTGCTGGTAACGGTGACGCTTTGGTCGGCGAGGATGTCCATGGCGTCGGTGTGGGCCTCGATGCTGACCGGGCCGTGGTTGGCGATGATTTTCATGCCGCCGTCGGCGGTGTAGAGGCTGGCGCTGTCGCCGCTGACGGCGGCGAGGGTGGCGCCGGCGGCGAGGTGGGTGTCGCGCTGGCTGGTGAGGTGCTGGTGTTCGCCGGCGAAGCTGGCGGCGCTGTTGGGGGTGGTGAGGGCGACGCTCTCGGGTGATTCCAGCATGATCGCTGGCGCGGCGAAGCGTTCGACCGGGTCGCCGCCGCTGCGCTGGCTGCCGCTGGGCTTGGTGCTGGCCTGGCCATTGACGGGGCCGGTGTATTTGCCGTTTTGCTGGGGATCGATCACTTGCTGCAGATCGGTCTGGGCGCGGTTGGCGGCCAGGCCGCCGGCCTTGGCCTGTGTGGCCGCGCTGTCCAGCCGCTTGGCGGTGGCGTTCGCGGCCTTGAGCTGGCCGATCGCTTCGGCGGCGTCCATCTGGGTGGATTGGCCTTGCGCGCGGGCAGTGCCGGACAGCAGCAGGCCTTCGCCGGCGCGAACCACGGCCCAGCCGGCGGTGATCAGTTCGAAGCCTTCGCCGCGATAGCCGCCGCGGGTGTTGCCACTCTGGTCGATCAGGTAGCCGAGGTTCAATTGGCTGTCGGCGATGCTGTGGTTGAGGCTGTGGCGCAATTGACCGCTGGCATCGTCGAGCACCCAGCGGCTGCCGTTCTGGCCATCCAGGGTTTGCGTCTGCACGCCACTCAGCGTGCCGGGATGATTGGCGCCGCTGTTTTCGCCTGCCGCGAACGGCGGCGTGGCCGGGCCGTTGTAGAGCTGGCCGACGACGACCGGATGGTCGATGTCGCCGTGGGCGTATTCGACAAGCACTTCGCTGCCGATGCGCGGCACGAAGCTGTGGCCGTGATGGGCGCCAGCGTTGGCTTCGGCCACGCGCACCCAGGTGCCCGAATGATGATCGCCCGGCGCGTGGCCTTGCGGCAGGTGCTGGCTCATGGTGTCGGTGAGGCCGCCGGGCAGCGGCGCGGTGCCGCGCTGCCACGGGAATTGCACGCGCACCTGGTGATCGCGGGTGCCGGTGAGCGTGTCGCCCGGCACGCCGGTGACGATGGCGGTTTGCACGCCCGGGGCCAGTGGGCGGTCACGATGCGCGGGCGCAATCGGCGTGCCGGCGGGCACGGCGTCGAATTGCTGGCGGTAGCTGCCCTTGCCGAGCGTGCTGTCGTCGGTCTGGCTGCCGCGCAGGTGCGGCAACGCCGTGCCGAGGTTGTTGGTGGCCACATGGTCCAGCGTCAGCGGCACAAAGCTCTGGCCGGACAGGTCCGGGTGCTGGGTCAGCAGGTAGCTCTTGCCCGCTTCCAGTGTGCGCACGGCGCCCTGGCCGCGGAAAGTGCGGGCAGGCAGACGCAGGGCATCCAGCCGATGGGTGGCGTAGTGCTGTGCCTGCGCGGCGGTGTCGAAACGGCCGCTGCGGTCGGCGTCGAACACGTCCAGCGAGGGCAGCTCGGGGGCGTTGCCGTCATGCGGGGCCTGGGCCGTGCCGGCCACGCTGAGTACCTGATCGGGCTTCCAGCTGGCGGTGGTGACCTGGTCGGGCACCAGCTGGCGGCGTTCGCTGAACACGCTGATCGCGTCGTCCTGCTCGGTGGCGTCGATGCGATGGAAGCGCACCGCGGCCGGCGCGCCCGTGGGCTGTGCTGCCTGGGTATCGAAGATCACCAGGGTGTGGCCGGGGCCATCGTCGCTGCTGGTCTGGTCGTGCTCGAAGCGGTACGACAGGCCTTCCTCGCCCAGCAGCCGCTGCACGAAGGCCAGATCGGTTTCGCGGTACTGGGTGCAGATGGGACGGGTGCGCAGTGGCGTGGTGACTTCGGTGCGCACCTTGAGTTGCGGGTAGTCGGCCAGCACCTGGGTGACCACGTCGAGTGCGCTGCGATCCTGGAAGATCAATGCGTTGCGGCGCAGCGCCAGCAAGGCCAGCCCGGATTGCATGTCGAGCCGGTAACGCGCCAGGCCGCCATCGGCACCCAGCGAGGCGGCATGGGTGATGATGCCGTGCCAGTAGCGGCGGCCACCGGCGGCGGTGGCGATGCCCACGCTGATCGGTTGGCCGATCAGCGGCTTGAGATCGATGAAGGCGGAGGCGCTGACGCAATCCAGTTCGAAGCGGAAATCGTCGTTGACGGCTTCGCGCCCTTCGAAGCGCTCGACGATCAGGCCGTCGGCCGCAGTGGTGTCCAGCGTGATGAAGCGCGTGGTCTGCGACAGCAGCCCCAGCCAGGCGGAAACGTCAAAGTCTTCCATGTCTTTTCTCTTGCGCAGATACGGTACAGCCCTGTCCCTTCAAGCTTAATGACATGAAGTTGCGAGGGGTATCGGCGAAATCCGACACGGCCGGGTGTCGGTGTCGACCCGGTCACAGTTCGCCATCCGGGGGCGTCCGGCCAACCAGGGCCCGACAGGCTGCTAGGATCGTCATGGAGGCGGCCGGCAAATGGCCGTTTCCCGATGATTGCCTGCCACGGGGGTTCTGGCCAGCGTGACGACCAACAAGAAAATCACCTCGTTCGACATCGCCGATCTGGCCGGGGTTTCCCAGTCCACGGTATCGCGCGCGTTGCGTGGCAGCCCGCTGGTGAACGAGGAGACCCGGCGGCGCGTGCAGGCGGCGGTGGAGTCGCTCAACTACACCGTCGACAAGAACGCCTCCAACCTGCGGCGCAAGTTCTCCGGCACGCTGGCGCTGCTGTTCTTCGAAGACCCCACCCCCGACGATTCGCACATCAACCCGTTCTTCCTGTCGATGCTCGGCTCGATCACCCGCGCCTGCGCGAAGCAGGGCTACGACCTGCTGATCTCATTCCAGCAGCTGTCGCGTGACTGGCATGCCGACTTCGCCGACAGCAAGAAGGCCGACGGCATCATCCTGCTTGGCTATGGCGATTACCTGGCCTATTGCGACCGCCTGCAGAAGCTGGTCGAACAGGGCACCAGTTTCGTGCGCTGGGGCGCGGTGTTGCCGGGCCAGCCCGACATCACCATCGGTTGCGACAATTTCCGTGGCGGCCACGATATCGCCACGCACCTGCATGAGCAGGGCTGCCGGCGCATCGCGTTCCTCGGTGATGCCTCCAGCCACTACCCGGAATTCTTCGAACGCTACCGCGGCTATGCCGCGGCGCTGGAAGAGCACGGCCTGGTCGCCGACCCCGACTTGCAGGCCAATGCGGAAAGCACCGAGCGCGCCGGTTACGAAGCCATGCAGAGCCTGCTCGAACGCGACGCGAAGTTCGACGCGGTGTTCGCCGCCAGCGACCTGATCGCCATCGGCGCGCTGCGCGCGCTGGCCGGTCGTGGCCTGAAGGTGCCGGACGACGTGGCGCTGGCCGGTTTCGACGACATCCCCGTGGCCGGCTTTATCAATCCCTCGCTCACCACCATTCGCCAGGACACTCGCCAGGCTGGCGATGCGTTGGTGGAAAGCGTATTGAAGATGATCCACGGCGAATCGCCCGAAAGCGCGGTGCTGCCGGGCAAGCTGATCGTGCGGCGATCGAGCGTGCGCGAACCATCGGGCTTAGGCGATGCTTAGCAAGGGGCTTCAAAACCCACGGGCCGATGCGTACTGTGAGCCCATGCCGCCTCTTCCGAAAAATCTTGCCGTGCCCGTGACACGATCGATCGTGTGTTGCTGCCGCCTGTTTGCCGGGCACGGGCCGCAACGATGAAATTGCTGCTTGTCGAAGATTCCGAACGCCTGCGTAGCACGCTCCAGCACGGGCTGGTGGCGGCCGGGTTCGTGGTGGATGCCGCAGCCGACGGCGTGATGGCCAAGGGCTTCCTCGACACCTACGAATACGACCTGGTGACCCTCGACCTGATGCTGCCGCGAATGGACGGCATGGCCGTGCTGCGCGGCCTGGCGCGACTGCGCACGCGCCCACGGGTGCTGGTGCTGTCGGCGCGCGACCAGGTATCCGACCGCATCGAGGCGCTGAACGCCGGCGCCGACGATTACCTGGTGAAGCCGTTTTCCTTCGATGAGCTGGTGGCGCGATTGCGCGCCCTGGCACGCCGTCCCGAGGAAGCGCACATGCCCATCCTCGAATGCGGGCCCCTGCGCATCGATACCCGTTCGCAGAGCGCCTTCGTGGCGGATGAGCCGCTGTCGTTGACGCCGCGCGAATTTGCCCTGCTGGGCCTGCTGATGCGGCATCGCGGCCGCGTGTTCAGTCGGCATGACATCCTCGAACGGCTGGCCGGCAGTGACTCGACCGCGTCGGAAGGCAGCGTCGAGGTACTGGTCTTCGGCCTGCGCCGGAAGCTTTCCGATGCCGGACTCGAAGACATCGTCAAGACACGCCGCGGCGCGGGTTACCTCATTCCATGAAACCGCGTTCGCTGGCGGGACGTATCGCGTTGCTGGTGGGCGTTGCCACCATGGCCATCCTCGGGGTGGCGTCGGTGGTCATGGATCAGTGGGTCGATGCGGAGATGGCCCAGCGCTTCGATTCGGATCTGGTTTCCCAGGCCAACGCGCTTTCCGCGCTGGCCACGCTGGAGGACGGGCGGCTGGCATTGGGCGATTCGGATTCGCCGCATGCACGATGGCTGTCGGAAATCGACGAGACGGTCTATGCCATGCGCTGCAGCGGTGGCCAATCACTGCTGAGCGACCCGGCGCCGGCGCGTTATCCGGAAGGCTGGGCCGAGCGGGCGACTGCACAGCCGGCGTACCAGGACATCCGCATCGATCACCGCGTGTTGCGGGCCGTGTGGTTCCGCTTCCAGCCGGAGCTTTCGAAGGAGCCTGGCGAGGACGCATCGGCCGCAGCGGGAGCCGGCAGTTGCAGCATCATCTTCATGCAGCCGCGGACCAAGCTCGACGACATTCTGGAGGCGATTGACGGCATCCTCGTCTTCACGCCGATGCTGGCCTTGCTGGCCGTGTTGCTGATCACACCGATGCTGGTCCGGCGCGGGCTGAAGCCGCTGGCCTTGCTGGGCAACGAAATGCGGCACATCGGTCCGCAGGCACCCGGGAAGCGCCTGCCGGAAACCGGCACGCGCGAACTGGAGCCATTGGTCGGTCGCTTCAACGGCGTGCTGGAGCGCATGGACGAAGGCGTCAATCGCGAGCGGCAGTTCGCCGGTGCACTGGCCCATGAAACCCGCACCCGGCTGGCCGAGTTGCGTGTCCTGGTCGACGTGGAGCGGCGCTACCCCAGCGGTCGTCCCATCGATGGCTTGCTGGCGGAAATCGGCAATATCGGCGGCGAGCTGGAAAGCACGGTGTCCGGGTTGCTCCTGCTGACCCGGCTGGATGCCGGCGTGGAAAGCATGCAGCGCATCGAGGTGGATCTGGACAGCGTGCTCGAGCGGCAAATCGAACATGTGGCGCCGACTCTGAATCGACGCGGGTTGCGGCTCGACTGGCAGCGGTTGCCCGTGGCCGGAACGGTCATCGCCGACCCGTCACTGCTGGCCATCGTCATCGGCAACCTGCTGGGGAACGCCAGTACCTATGCTCCCGAGGGCAGCGTGATCGTGATTCGCCACGAAGGGCCATCCCTGATCATCAGCAACGCCGCGCCGGGTCTGGACAGCAGCGACGTGTCGCACTTCGGGCAGCGCTTCTGGAGCAAGCATCCGGGCAGCGAAGGCCATGCCGGACTGGGTCTGGCGCTGGCAGGCGCAGCGGCTCGCGCGATGGACTTCCAACTGGCTTTCCAGCTGGATCCATCGCAGCAGCTGCGTGTGGTCCTGGGCTGGGGTGGCTGAGAGCCAGTCCGAAACCTCGTCCGGCCCCTCATCCTTCGCGAAGTGGAAGCGGCCTGTAGGAGGCCGCTTCTGTCTCAGGTCTGCATGTTCGGAAAGATGTTGAGCAGGCTCTCAGAAGCGATGCACGTAGCCGATGCGGAAACCGCCGGGTAGCCAGCCGAGGATCAGCGGGCTCTGCCGGTGCGAGGCCCAGATGCCCAGGCCGGCACCCAGTGCGGCACCGACGATGACGTCGCTTTGCCAGTGCCCGCGCACCTTGAGGCGTGCGACGGCGTCGTACAGCGGCAACGCGGCCAGCGCATAGACCGCTGGATGGTCGCTGCCGTACTTCACCATGAAGGGGGTTACCGCGGCGCTGATCACGGTCACTTCGCCGCTGGGAAAGCTTTCGTTGTGGATGCCGCGGAAGAAGCGGTTCGGATCGTCGGTTTGCGAGGGACGCTCGCGCTGGAACGTCAGCTTCATCGCCTGGGCGGCGACAGCCGATACGGCGACGGCATCCACCGAGCGCCAGAACGTATCGCCCAGCTTGGTCTGGTCACCCAGCGCAAACGCGCCGCCGATGACCGTCAGCATGGTTCCGTATTCCACGCCCAGCTGCGCGTTGCGATTCCAGATGCCGTGGTTGTCGTAATGCAGGCGATGATCGATGCCGAAAGGGCCGCCGCCAGCATGGGCCAGTGGCACCTGCAGCAATGCGCAAAGGGCGATGGCAAGAATCAGAAAGTGGCGCATGACGTGCTTCTCCATGGTATTCAACGGCTGCCTGCATGCAGTCGGTGAGTGTGCGGCTTATCGGGATGAGGCTGCTGGGTAATCGGGTTGCGCGGTGCAGGTGGTGTATTCGCCGATGGCCCGGTCGACCCAGCCGGCCACGCACGGTGCCGTGTGGACACCGTCGTCTCCCGCCGCCACGTCGATCCCTTCGTTGCGCGGACCATAGGGCGTGTACTTGCTTCGATTGGACTGGGTGAACAGGCCCAACGTCGGCGTGCCGACGGCCGCGGCCAGGTGCATGACGCCGCAGTCGGCGCTGACGAAGCCCTGCATGTTCGCCAGCACCGCGGCCAGTTTGCGCAAATCGCGGGTGTAGAACGATGCGGTGACCCCGGGCAGTTGCGAGCGGCCGTGCTCGGCCAACACCTCGACGATATGGACATCCGGCCGGCGCGCGCGCAGTGCCGTGGTGAATGCCTCCCACCACGGTTCGGGCAGTCGCTTGGGACCGGTGGCGTTGCCGAAGATGCCGATCACCGGCTGCGTACCTGCCTTGCAACCGTCGCGCCCGAGGATCTTGGCGAGCGCGGATGCGCCGTGCTGCATGTCGCTGGGCGCGAGTGGCACGTCAAGCGTGGGCCATTCGGTTTCCGTCGTTCCCGCATAGGCGGTCCGCAGCAGGAAAACGCTGCGTTTGGCCAGGTGTTCGGGTGCGGTCGACCAGGGCCCGTCGGTTTCTCCGCCCGCGGTCGAGTTCGGGAATCCCACCTTGTAGCGCGCCCGGCAGACGCGCAGGGCCAGGCGACCGGAGCCCGAGCCGGCGCAAGGGTCGATCGCCAGGTCGTAGGTGTTGCCGCGCAATTCATGCACCAGCTGCGCGGCAAGCCATGGATGATGCACGGCGCGACGCGGGAAATTCATGATGCGCCGGACCTGGAAGCGTGGGCCGTACAGCACCTGTGCGGCGCAACCGGCACTGACGATATCGATCTCGGCGCCCGGATAGAGCGTCTCGATCTCGTGCAGCAACGGGCTGATCAGCACCATGTTGCCAAGCCGGTGGTTGGGCCGGCAGACCAGCACGCGATGGATGCCGCGCACCGGCAATTCCCCGGGTTGGCACAAGCGCATGCCGGTGCTGCTGCGGGGCGGGGACGCACGCTCGCTCATGGGCGTCCCACGACCAGTACGCTGAAGCTGCCCGGCACGATGCCGTGGCGGCCGTTGGCCTTGGTAGTCTTGCTCCACTGCGCGGCAGACAGGTACAGGCGATGTTTCTGCGGGTCCAGCGCCAGCGTGCGGGCGCTGCGCTGGGTGGGAATGGTGGCCGTCACGCGGTATTGGTCGGGGCTGTTCTCGTGCACGGCGGTGATCGTGCCGCTGCCGCCGTTGGCGCTGTAGATCATCGACGTGGCCGGATTGAACACCACGGCGTCCGGGTCATCGCCGATCGGCACCATCGCCACGCGCTGGCCGTCGCGGGCATCAAGCACCGCCATCAGATTGTTGTCGCACACCGAGAACAGGCGGTGGTGGGCGGTGTCGATGGCCAGGCTGCTGGGCGAGTGGCACGGCGCCAGCGGCCAGGTGTGCAGCAGCTTGTCGGTATGCGAGTCGATCTGCACCAGCTCGGACTTGTCTTCGATGTTCGCGTACACGTGGCCGGCGCCGTCGGCCACGGCAAACTCGGGACGACCGGGCAGCGGAATCGTGTCGATGACGAGGTTCTTCGTCGTATCGATCACGCTGGCGCTGTTGCTGTGGCCGTTGAAGGTGAACACGTGGTGCGACGACGGGTCATAGACGATCGCGTCGGGGTTCTTGCCGGTGCCGGACACCACCGCGACGGTTTTCAGCGTGGCCAGGTCGAACACCGTGACCGACGCACTCTTGCCATCGCTGGTGAAGCCGCGGTCCAGGTCAGGGGCGAGCGCGATGCCGTGCACGCCATCGGTGTCGGCAATCGTGCCGACCTGCTTCCCGTTGTCGGCGTCGAGCACGAGGACGCGGTTGCCCCGGCTGACGAACAGGTGCCGCCGCTGTGCATCGAAGCTCAGGTAGTCCCAGCCGCCCGTGCCGCCGAGTTGCCAGCGCGAGAGCACGCGATAGCCGGAGGCCGGCGAGGTCGTGCTGGCGTGGGCGCTGATGCCGACGATGGCGGTGGCGAGCACTGCGAGCAGGGCCGTACGTAACAGGGAGCGTGGCATGAGCGGAACCTTCGCGCGATGGATGGAGTGGTATCCGCATATCATCCCGTCGCCGGCTTATGACTGGCTTAGCGCGCGCGACAGGGCGTCGCCGGCACTGCCGGAAGATCATGAACCGGTTCTAAGCTTGGGCTAAGTTGAAAACGGCAAAGTGGCAGGATGCGGACTCCCCTACGCGCAACCTACATCATTGACACGCCGGCTCCCATGGGTCGTTTTCCACGGCGGCGCAGGCTTGCCGGCTGGTTGCCGGCGGCGATGCTGCTGGCCTTGTCAGGCTGCGCAAGCTATGCCCCCGAGCCGCTCGGCAACGGACACGGCACGGTGAACCTGAACCAGCTGGTGGTGCCCGCGTCCTCGATGCCGGTGCGGGACCTGGCCGCACACCGGTTCGACCCGGCCGATGGCCTCGACGTCACCGAAACGGCGATGCTGGCGGTGGTCAACAACCCCCAGCTCAAGGTCATGCGCGACCAGCTTGGCGTGGCGCGCGCGCAGGCGTTTGCCGCCGGACTGTTGCCCGATCCGCAGCTGGCGTGGTCGCGCGACCTTCCGAGCAGCGGCCAGAGTGGCCTGACCAGCGCCTACAGCCTCGGCCTCAGCTATGACATCGGCAACCTGCTGACCCGCTCGGCGCGGGTGAAAGCCGCGGACAAGTCGCGCGAGCAGGTGCATCTGGACCTGCTGTGGGCCGAATGGCAGACGGTGGCGCAGGCGCGCCTGCTGTTCGACCAGGTGACCTCCAGCCGGGCCCAGGAGGCGGTGCTGACACGCGAAGTGGCCGCATTGAAGCCGCTTGACCGGCAAGTGCGCGTGGCGTTGGCGTCCGGCAACCTGAGCTATGACGGTGCGGCCGTGGGCCTCAATGCCATGGCCGACGCCCAGCGGCGCCTGGCCGAAACCACGCGGCAGCGCCAGCAAGCCGAATCCGACCTGCGCAGCTTGCTGGGCTTGTCGTCCCGGGCACCGCTGGATTTGGTCGGAGCGCCTTACGGGCGCGAGCCCGACGCCGCGCAATTGCAGCAGGCGTTGCAGAGCTTGCCCGCGCGTCGCCCCGACCTGCTGGCGCTGCGGGCCGGTTACGCCGCCCAGGAGCAGCGGCTGCGCGAAGCGGTGATTGCGCAGTTCCCGGCGATCAACATCGGCATCAACCGCGCCCGCGACACCAGCGACGTCACCACCAACGGCTTCAGCATCGGCATCACGCTGCCCTTGTTCAACCGCAATCGCGGCAACATCGCGATCGAGAAGGCCACCCGCCAGCAGTTGCATGACGATTACGATGCGCGGCTGCTGACCACGCGCAACGACATGCACCAGCTGCAACAGGGCTTGACCTCGCTGCAGGCGCAGACTGCCATGCAGGAGGCACACGCACGACGGCTGGATGCCGCCCGCGCGGCCGCGCGCCAGGCCTGGCAGGCCAACCTGATGGACTGGCCGACGTATCTGTCGATTCGCGGCAACGCCTTGACCGCCGATCTCGACCTGCTCGCCCTGCGCCAACAACGCGCCACCCAGGCGATTGCGCTGGAAACGCTGCTCGGCGGCGATTGGACCGCCCAAGCCATGAGCGCCACCTCACCTTCTTCGAACCGGCACAAATGATGAATCGCCTGATCCCCAAACTGGCCTTGCCGCTGATCGCCGGCCTGCTGGCCGCGTGTGGCCAGGGCGCCAGCAATACCGACGAGGCCGCGCCGAGCGTGGCGGTGACCACCGCCAAACCGGTCCAGCGCAGCTTCGACGACACGGTGGCAGCCTTCGGCACGATCCAGGCCGACCCGCGCCGTGCGCGAACGCTGAATCTCGCCCACGGTGGCCAGGTGGTAGCCCTGCGGGTGGCCGACGGGCAGTCCGTGCGCGCGGGCGATCTCCTGTTGAAGGTGGCCACCGACCCGACCGCACGCAATGCCTATGCGCAGGCGCAGAGCGCGCTGACCCTGGCACGCGGCGAGTTGGCACGCACCACGAAACTGGCCGCGCAGCATCTGGCCACGCAATCGCAACTGGCCACGGCGCGCAAGGCGGTGGCCGATGCCGAGGCCGGCGTGCAGGCGCAGCGCAGCCTGGGCGGTGCAGCAGCGGTCGAGTCGGTCGTGGCCCCCGCGGCCGGCGTGGTCTCGCATCTGCAGGTGAGCCTGGACCAGCGTCTGTCGGCGAATGCGCCGCTGCTCGATTTCACCCCGTCTGGCGGATTGATCGCGCAACTGGGCGTGCAGCCGGGCGAGGCCGGCATCATCCACCCCGGCATGCCGGTGAGCCTGCGCACGGTGTACGGCGACGCCAAGGTGCTGCAGGGACAGGTGAGCATGCTCGGCGACGCGCTCGATGCGCAGACGCACCTGCTGCCGGTGCAGGTCAGCCTGGCGCCGACCAAGGCGGCGCTGCCGTTGGCCGGCACCGCGCTGAATGCGCAGATCCAGACCCGCCACTACACCGCCTGGGCGGTGCCGCGGGCATCGCTGCGGCATGACGAGAGCGGCGATTACCTGTTCCAGATGGATCACGGCAAGGCGCACCGGGTGGACGTGACCGTGCGCTCGCCGGCGGGCGATCCGGTCGGCGTGGAAGGTTCGCTCGATCCCGCGCTGCCGGTGATCGTTCTGGGCGCCTATGAATTGTCCGACGGCATGGCCGTGCGCCAGAACGCAGCACGCAAGGGCAGCCAATGACGGCCACGCAATGGATGCACCGGCATCGGCGTTCGCTGCTGTTCCTGGCGCTGATCCTCGCCATCGGCGGCATCATCAGTGCCTTCAGCCTGCCGGTGTCGCTGTTTCCGAACGTGTCGTTCCCGCGCGTGCGGGTCACCCTGGATGCCGGCGACCAGCCCGCCGACCAGATGGTGGTGAGGGTCACGCGGCCGGTGGAGGAAGCCATTCGTCGTGTGCGCGGTGTGCGCGAGGTGCGCTCCACCACCAGCCGCGGCAGTGCCGAGATCAACATCGGCTTCGACTGGGGCGCGGACATGGGCCGCGCGCTGCTGAACGTCAACGCCGCGATTGGCGAGATCCTGCCGAGCCTGCCGCCCGGCGTGAACGTGGGCGCCAAGCGACTCGATCCCACGGTGTTCCCGGTCCTCGCCTACAGCCTGAGCTCGGACACACTGACGCCGACCCAGTTGCATGACATCGCCGAGTTCCAGTTGCGGCCCTTGCTGTCCGGCGTCACCGGCGTGGCGCAGGTGGATGTGCAAGGCGGCGACGTGGCCGAGTTCCATGTGGACGTGGACGCGGACAAGCTGCGTGCGCAGGGGCTGACTTTCGCCGACCTGGACCATGCCGTGGCCAATGCCGCCACCATCCAGGCGATGGGCCGGCTGCAGGATCACTACAAGCTGTACCTGCTGCTGGCGAACAACCAGCCGGCCACGACCCAGGCGCTGGGCGACATCGTGCTGCGTGCCGGTGCGCACGGCGTGCTGCGCTTGCGTGACGTAGCGACGGTACGCATGGATCACGTGCCGCAATGGGTGCGCACCACGGCCGATGGCCACGATGCAGTATTGATGCAGGTGTTCCAGCAGCCCAGCGGCAACAGCGTGCAGATTGCGCGCGACGTGGCGCAGCGCCTGGCCACGTATCGCAAGCAGGCGCCGAAGGGTCTGCATATCGCCAACTGGTACGACCAGACCCAATTGGTGCTTGGCGCGGCGGGCAGCGTGCGCGACGCAATCCTGATCGGCATCGTGCTGGCCGGGTTGGTGCTGTTCGTGTTCCTGCGCAACGTGCGGGTGATCCTGGTCGCGTTGATCGTGGTGCCGTCGACGCTGGCGATCACCGTGATGTTGCTCAACGTGCTGCACATGAGCTTCAACATGATGACGCTGGGCGGCATGGCCGCCGCCGTCGGATTGCTGATCGACGACGTGATCGTGATGCTGGAACACATCATGCGGCGCCTGCGCGATGGCACTGGCCCGGTGCGTGATCGCATCGCCGGCGCAGCGTGGGAGTTCACCCGGCCGTTGACCGGTTCCAGTGCGGCCACGGTGGTGATCTTCCTGCCGCTGGCATTCCTTACCGGTGTCACTGGCGCCTTTTTCAAGGCGCTGTCGTTGACCATGGCCAGCGCGCTGGTGATCTCTTATCTGCTCACTTGGGTGGCGGTGCCGCTGCTGGCCGAATGGCTGATCGACGAACGCCACGCGGAAGAGCATCCGCCGGGGCGTTTTTCCACGAAACTGCTGGCAGGTTACGAAAGCACGCTGGGCAAATTGCTCAAGCGTCCCGCGTGGCTGCTGCTGGGCGTGGTGCCCTTGCTGCTGGTGGGCGTGCTGGCGTACCGGCAGGTAGGCACCGGCTTCATGCCGAAGATGGACGAGGGCGGTTTCACGCTCGACTACCTGTCCGAGCCGGGCACCTCGCTCACCGAAACCAACCGGTTGCTGGAGCAGGTCGAGGCGATCATCCGCGCCAATCCTTATGTCGCCACCTATTCCAGGCGCACTGGCTTGCAGCTCGGTGGTGGCCTCACCGAGGCGAATACCGGCGACTTCTTCGTGCGTTTGAAGAACGGCAAGCGGCCATCCACGTCGACGGTGATGGAACACATCCGCGAACAGATCGTGGCCAAGGTGCCGGGGCTGGATGTCGATGTTTCGCAATTGATGGAGGACCTGATCGGCGACCTCACCGAGGTGCCGCAACCGATCGAGATCAAGCTGTACGGCGACGACCAGGCCCAGCTCGACGCCACTGCGAAAAAAGTCGCCGAAGCGATCGGCAAGGTCAACGGCGTGGCCGAGGTGCGCGACGGCATCAACCCGGCCGGCGACGCACTGGACGTCAAGGTCGATCCGGTCAAGGCAGCCATGCTCGGGCTCGACCCGGTCGCGGTGGCACAACAGGTGGCCGACGCGGCGGCCGGCAACGTGGCGGCGGAACTGCCGCAGGGGCCGAAGATGATCGGCGTGCGCGTGTGGTTGCCGCCGGCTTCGCGCGCGCGCCTGCAGCAACTGGAGGCGCTACCGATCCGCGCCGCCGATGGCCACATCGTGCCGCTTTCGCAACTGGCCACCATCAGCGAGGAGCAGGGCCAGCCGGAGATCGATCGCGACAACCTGAAACGCATGGTGGCGGTGACCGCGCGCATCGTGGGCCGCGACCTGGGTTCCACCGTCAGCGACGTGAAGCAGGTGCTGGCGAAGCCGGGCCTGTTGCCGCCGGGCATGTATCACGAAATGGGTGGCCTGTATGCGCAGCAGCAGATCGCCTTCCATGACCTGAGCATCGTGATGCTGGCGGCGATCGCGCTGGTGTTCACCCTGCTGCTGTTCCTGTACGAAAGCTTCCGGGTGGCGTTGGCACTGATGGCGGCGCCGCTGCTGGCGCTGGCGGCGGTGTTCGTCGGGCTGTGGATCACCGGCATCGAGTTGAACATCTCGGCGATGATGGGCATGACCATGATCGTGGGCATCGTCACCGAACTGGCGATCTTCTACTTCTCCGAGATGAACGACGCCGTGCAACGCATGCCGCTGCACGAGGCGATGCTGTACGCCGGGCATCACCGCATGCGGCCGATCCTGATGTCCACCATCGCGGCGATCCTCACCCTGCTGCCGCTGGCGCTGGCGATCGGCCAGGGCTCGCAGATGCAGCAGCCGCTGGCGGTGGCGATCATCGCCGGCATGCTGGTGCAGGTGCCACTGGTGCTGTTGGTGATGCCCGCGCTGTATGCGTGGCTGATGGGGCGCGGTCGCAAGAAATCCACGGCCCAAAGCGAAGACTAAGCCATGGATAAGAGGTGGCTAAGCTCGCGTGCGTAAGGTGAAGGTGTCGTCGCAACGCAACTTTTTGCGCGGCGATCGACACCCAACCACCAAGGAGTACGTGATGCAAAAGTCCATCGTTCTCGCCCTGCCGCTGGCCCTGTGCGGCCTCGTGTTTGCCGCGCAGGCGGGTACTTCGAAGCAGGCGGCTGCGCACGCGAAGATCAGCATGACGCAGGCCCGCAAGATCGCGTTGAAGGTCTATCCCGGCAAGATCGTGAAGGAAGAGCTTGAGCACGAAGCCGGCGGCAGTGGCCTGCGCTACTCGTTCGACATCAAGTCCGGCAAGAACACCCACGAAGTGGGCGTGGATGCGAAAACCGGCAAGCTGCTCGAGAACTCGCTGGACAACAACGACGCGGATTGACGCCGCGCGCGATATGCCATGCCGGTACGCAGGGCGTGCCGGCATGGCCGGGGTGATGCCGGGGCGGTGGCTCTGCCGGGCCTGCATGCATCTGTCCTAAGCATTCGCAAAGCTTGGGCGACAAAAATGGCGCGCATCTCGCAGGTCAGCCGGACGATCCGGTTGGCCCGACGGTCTTTCCCCAGCCGTCCCAAGGATGCCCATGAAGCCCACGTCCCCCGGCTTGCATGCTTACCTGTTTTCCAGGCGCGCCTGGCCGTGGTTCGCCGCGCTCGCGCTGTTGCTGCCGCCGATGTTCCTGCTGCAGCCTGTTCCCATCGACGAAACGCGCTATCTCGCGGTGGCGTGGAACATGCACGTCAGCGGGCAATGGCTGGTGCCGTGGCTGGATGGCGCGCCGTACCCCGACAAGGCGCCCATGCTGTTCTGGCTGATCAACCTGATCTGGTCGGTGACCGGGGTGCACGCCTGGGCGGCGCGGCTGCTGGAAGGGTTGATGGCCTTGGCCACGCTGCCCCTGCTGGCGGCGGTGGAGCAGCGGCTGGGCATGGATCGACCGGCTCGCGAAGCGTCGATGTGGTTATGGCTGGGCTGTGCCGCGGTAGCCATCTATGCCGACGTGGTGATGTTCGACATGCTGCTGACGTTGTGCACGCTGGCGGCGTGGCGGGCGATCCCGGCGCTTGCCGAACGGCGCTGGGTCGGTGGGACGCTGGCGCTCGCGTTGGCGCTGGGCGCGGGCATCCTGGTGAAAGGGCCGGTCGCCCTGCTGGTGGGCGGCGTGCCCGCGCTGCTCGCGCCGTGGTGGTTGCCGTCGGCGCGTGCGCGGCCGTTGGCGTTCTACCTGCGACTGGTGGCTGGCCTGGTCATCGCTGTCGCCGTGGCGTTGGCATGGGCGCTGCCCGCGGCGCATGCCGGCGGCACGCAGTACGAGGATGCGATCTTCCTGCATCAGACCTTTGGCCGCGTGGCGCACAGTTTCGCCCACGCCCGGCCGTGGTGGTGGTATCTGCCGGTATTGCCGTTGATGTTGCTGCCATGGGTGGTGAGCCTCGGCCGTGGCGCGTCGCCAGCGCCGCCGGCGGGAGCGACGGCGGAACGGAACCGAGTGGCGAATCGTTTCGTGCTGGCGGCCTTTGTTCCCGACTTTGTCGCCTTCAGCCTGATCAGCGGCAAGCAGCCGCATTACCTGCTGCCGTTGCTGCCGGCGCTGATCATGGCGGCCGGCATGCGGGTGGGGGCGAATCGCTGGCGCGTGGTGGGCTGGCGCGTGGGCCTTACCCTCGTGGCCATCGGGGTCGCCGTGGCAGCGGGCCTGGGTTGGCTGGAACATCCGCCCTCCCGTGTCGGAGCGACTCTTTGCGGCGGGCTGGTCGTGCTGGTGGGTTTGTTTTATCTGCTGCGGGGCCGGCGCGCGCTGGCACCTTCCATGGCCGCGCTGGGCATGCTGGCGGCGTTGATGCTGTGCAAGCTGGCCTTCGTGTTCAGCATCGGTCCCCGCTACGACATGCGTTCGGTCGCGTTGCGGCTGGCCGCGGCACAGCGCGAAGGCACGCCGCTGCTGTATGCCGGGACGCCCTATGGCTTGTTCACGTTCGCGGGTCGGTTGACGAGGCCGATTCAGGAAAGCACCGACCCGGCCGCCATCATGGCGTGGGCGCGTGCGCATCCGGATGGATGGGTCGTCAGCGGGGATTCCGGCTATCGGTTCGCGGCCGCGCCGTTTTATCGGCAGCCTTATCTCGACCACAGCCTGAGTATCTGGCATGCCGGCCAGCTCACGTCGCCGTGACTGTGGCCGGCGCTGCCGGCACGGGCCACGGGTTCAATTCAGGGTGCGCGCTTGAGTGCCAGCACCGCGTTGAGTCCGCCAAAGGCGAACGAGTTGCTGAGTACCGCGCGCACCGGCATCTCGCGCGCGGTGTTCGGCACGTAATCCAGATCGCAGGCCGGGTCGGGCTGGTCCAGGTTGGCGGTGGGCGGTACCACGCCGTCGCGCAGGGCGCCGATGGCGGCGACCAGTTCCAGCGCGCCGGAAGCGCCCAGCGCGTGGCCGTGCATGGACTTGGTCGAGGACACCGCGAGGCGGTCGGCATGTGCGCCGAAGGCGAGCCGAATGGCGCGGGTTTCGGTGGCGTCGTTGGCTTGCGTGCCGGTGCCGTGGGCGTTGATGTAGTCGACGTCCTGCGGTGCCAGCCCGGCTTCGTCCATGGCCTGGCGCATCGCCATGGCGGCGCCTTCGGGATTCGGCATCACGATGTCCGAGGCGTCCGCGCTCATGCCGGTGCCGGCCAGTTCGGCGAGGATATTTGCACCGCGTGCCTGCGCGTGCTCCAGCGATTCCAGCACGAAGATGCCGGCGCCTTCGCCCAGCACCAGGCCGCGGCGGTTGGCGCTGAACGGGCGGCAGGTGTCGTCGGACAGCACGCGCATGGCTTCCCACGCACGCAGCGCGCCGTAGCTGAGGCAGGCCTCGGTGCCGCCGGTGATGGCCGCATCGACCATGCCGAAGCGGATCATCTGCGCGGCCTGGATGATGGCGTGGTTGGCCGAGGCGCAGGCGCTGGCCACCGCGTAGGTGGGGCCGCGCAAGCCGTGGGCGATGCTGATCTGGCTGGCCGAGGCGTTGGTCATCAGCCGCACGATGGTCAGCGGATGGGTGCGGCTGGCGTTGTCCACGTAGAGCCGGCGGCTCTGCTCGTCCTGCGTGGTTTCGCCGCCCACGCCGGTGCCGACCACCACGCCGGTGCGCAGGCCGAGGCCGTCGCGGCTGAAGTCGATGCCGGAATGCGTGATCGCCTCGCGCGCGGCGTGCAGGGCGAATTCCGAGGTGCGATCGAGCTGCGGCAGGATGCGTTCGTCGATGTTTGCGGCGGGGTCGAAGCTTTCCGGCACCTGCGCGGCGACCTTCACGCGCAGGCGTTCGCTGTCCGCGTGGCGCAGCGGGCGAATGCCGCTGCGGCCTTCGCGCAGGCCTTGCCACAATGCCTCGGCGCCGACGCCCAGTGGGCTGATCGCGCCCATGCCGGTGATCACCACGCGGCGCGTGGTTACGGTAGCCATCAGGACTGGCCTGCGCCTGCAGCCTTCTCGTCCAGCGCCTTCTGCACCGCGTCGACCAGGCTTTGCGCGGTGTCGCTGTCGAAGTTGGCGCCCTGCTGCTCGGGGAAGTTGATGTCGAAATGTTCCTCGATGTCGAAGATCAGTTCGATCGCGTCAAGCGAAGCGATGCCCAGGTCCTTGAGCGTGGATTCGGGCTTGATCGTCGAAATGTCGATCTTGGCCTGCTTGGCGATGATCTCGAAAACTTGCTGCTGGATCGTGGGGGCCATGACGGAACCCTTGGTGGCGGGCGACAATGATGCACCATCCCCAGTCTAGACGGCACCGCTTACTCATGCCTTTCGTCGCACAACTCGAACCGGAGGCCATGCTGCGGGCGTTCATGGCGCAGCCACCCGATGGTTTCGCCGTGGAGTGCACGGTGCAGGGCACGCCGTCCTTCGTGGCCCCGTTCGACCTGCTGACCACGGCAGACGACGCCTTCCGGCGTCGGGTCGAGGGCTTGCCGCTGTACCGGCATTGGCAGCGCCTGCTGCGCTGGCGCACGCGTTTCGTCGGCACCACCGTGTCCGAGTACGCGCTGCTGCCGGGCGATGTCGAACCGGCGGCGCTGGCGCAAGGGCTGAAAGCCGCCTACGGGCGTGAATGCAAGCTGCTGATCGTGAAGGACATCGCCGGCGACTCACCGCTGCTGGACGAGGCCGGCAACCGCTACGTGCATGCCTTTGCCGAGGCCTGCGAGCGTGAAGGCTACGTGCTGCTGGAAGGGCAGGCGCTGGCGTGGGTGCCGATCGATTTCGACTCGGACGACGCCTACCTGGCGCGCCTGTCGCGCAGCCGACGCAAGAACATCAGGCGCAAGCTGCGTTCGCGCGACGACCTGCAGATCGAGACGCTGCACACCGGCGACGCCTGCTTCCACGACGACACCGTGCTGGCCGAGTTCCACGCACTGTTCGAGAACGTGTACGCGCAAAGCGAGATCCACTTCGATCATCTCACCGCCGGCTACTTCCGGCAGATTTTCCAGGATGCGCATAGTGGCAGCGTGGTGTTCGTCTATCGCCATCAGGGCCAGATGATCGGCTGGAACCTCTGCTACGAATGCGACGGCAAGCTGATCGACAAATACATCGGCCTGGCGTATCCCGCGGCACGCGAGCACAACCTTTATTTCGTGAGCTGGATGCACAACCTCGGCCATGCGCGCGAACGCGGACTGACCCACTACGTGGCCGGCTGGACCGACCCCGAGGTGAAGTCGTTCCTGGGCGCCAGCATGACCTTCACCCGGCACGCCGTGTACGCGCGCAACCCGCTGTTGCGCTGGCTGCTGCGGCGACTGGGCGGCCATTTCGAAAGCGACCGCGCCTGGCTGGCGACGGCGGAGTCCGACGATGAGTGAGCACGACCTGCGCCCGGTGGTACTGGATATCGACCACTCCATCGGTGATCTGCCCGACAGCGTGGTCGTGCCTTTGGCCGAGTGGCAGGAATCCCTGCGCTTCGGCTGTTCGCTGGCGACCATGCGCCGTTTTCGCGCCACGCTGGATGCGCAGTTGCCGGCGCGCCACGGCACCGTGTTCATGGGCAGCGGCGACTTCCACCACCTTACCTGGCCGCTGCTGGCGCGGATGCGCCCCGACGCGCCGATCCAGGTTGTTGTGCTGGACAACCATCCCGACAACATGCGCTTCCCGTTCGGCGTGCATTGCGGCTCGTGGGTGCGCCGGGTGGCGGCGCTGCCGTTCGTCGCGCACGTGCACGTGCTCGGCATCACCTCGGCCGACATCGGCGCGGGCCACGCGTGGGAGAACTACCTGACGCCGCTGCTGCGCGGCAAGCTCACCTACTGGAGCATGGGCGTGAATACCGGCTGGTCACGGCGGCTCGGCGTATCGCGCTGCTTCCGTGGCTTCGACACCCCTGAAGCGCTGGTCGACGCCTTCGTCGAAAGCCAACGCACGCAAACCCTGCGTACCTACCTGTCGATCGACAAGGACGTGTTTTCCGCCGAAGTCGCGCAAACCAACTGGGACCAGGGCCGCCTGCTGCTGCCGCATGCGCTGGCGCTGATCAACGGCCTGCGCCACACGCTGGTCGGCAGCGACGTCAACGGTGAGGTCTCGCATTACCAATACCGCAGTTGGTGGAAGCGCAAACTCTCCGCGATGGACGAGCAGCCGCAAATCGATCCGGCGCAACTCGCCGGCTGGCAGGCGCAACAGCATGCGTTGAATCTGGAGTTGCTGGGGGCGTTGGCGGCCCGTTCGGGTTGAACGAGTGGGGTTGCCCTCAATGTTTTCTAGCATGAGGCATGGCCGGCCATAACGTTTACGACCGACAGTTGTGCCACGATGCTCTCGCTCATCAGAATCTGCTTTCCGTTGGGCTTGCTGTGGTGGCCTAGTTCGACACACGTGTCGCGGCCTATGCGATTGGAGAAGTGGACAGTTCCTTGTAACCACCCGTATCTTCTACAGAGAAGCACGGAAGGGGGGAGTCGATGTTGCTGGCGCTGCTTACTGAAGAAAGGATTCAAGATCTGCTTGCAATGCCCAAATCAGTCGTTAACAAGGGAGCCCGCGAGATCAAAGACGGCAAATCGTATCGGCTGGAGTATCGGGCGGTTGCTCGCGAGGCGGACGAAGAGTTTGTTGTCTTTGTGCGTCGCCATGTCGACATGGAAGACAACTTCACGGCTGGGCTTCGCTGGATGCCGAAAAGTGGTGAGCCTGTGATTTTGATGCGTTGTAATGGGGGAAGTCACCCCCACACAAATCAGCTAGAGAAGACAGGTTTCCCGGTAGGTCGCTGTCATGTTCATGTGGCTACGGAGCGTTACATTGCTGCCGGCAAGAACGCTGAGCACTATGCCGAAATCACTAGCGATTTCCAGACGCACAATGGGGCGCTGCATACGCTCTGCCGCATGTGCAACATACTTAATCTCGATACGGGGCCCGACGAGCCAGATCTATTCCGCAAATGAACACAGAGCTACTAAAGAAAACCATATGCTCGTCGCTGTGCGCGGACGTAGAGCTCGTGCTGCGCGCTGACGGCTACCTATTCGTAACTACTCCGTTTACGTTTGACGACGGAGATCACTATTCCATGTTCCTTAAGCCTGGTCCGAGTGGGGTGCGTGTCACCGACCGTGGTACGACCATGATGCACCTTAGTTATGCCAACGATCTCAAAAAATTTAAAGATGGAACTAGAGGTGCGCTATTGCAGCAGATTGTTCAGAGTTCTGGATTCCAGGAGGAGGATGGCGAGTTCTTCATTGATGTTCCGGGAGAAGAGCTTGGGTCTGCGATAGTTCGGTTTGGCCAGGGACTAACGCGGATACACGATCTCACTTTCTTGAATCGTGTGCGTGTGCAAAGCACGTTCTATGAGGACTTGAAGGACGAGGTAGATGCAATCGTTGGGGCCGACCAAGTCAAGGAAACCTTCTTTGTTCCCAATGTCCCTCAGAGAGAGAGCTACCCGGTAGACCTCTACATTCCAGGAGAGCGTGGACCGCTCTTTATCTTCGGCGTACCTGATCAAGGCAAGGCAAGGCTCGCAACCATCATCATCCAATACCTCCGACATCACCTGCAGGGGCATTCTGAGTTTGCCCGCTTCAAATCGATGGTTGTATTTCAAGACCAGTCAACTATTCCTCATCTCGACCGGTCCCGCCTGCTCAATGCAGCGTCATCCGTGGTCGACACCCTTCAGGCGCGAGATGAAATGCGATTCAAAATTGACGAAGCTCTCCATTGAAGCACTACGCTAAGTAGCGCTCTCAGTAGTTGCGCTTCGAGTGGCCACAGCGGTTGCGAGTTCTGATTTGGCATTGACCCACGAAGCCTGCGCTTTATCTATTCCAGACAGCAGCCAGCACGCGGCAAATCGCCTCGAAATCATCATCGCCCAGCCACGAGCTGTTGCTGATGCTGAGGCTGCGTGCGGCGAAGTCGCGGGCGTTTGGTACGTCGCAGGCGGGCACGATGCCCTTGAGATAGCCGTAGTCGGGTAGCGCGTGGATGAACAGGCGGCTGACACCGAGGCCGGCTTGCCATAGTTGTTCCAGTGCTTCGTCGCGATGGCGTTGGTCGGGGAGCAGCAGCAGGAAGAACGGCCAGTTGCCGTGGGCGTTACCGCTGTCGTCGAGCACGCGGATGCCGGGAATCTCGCGCAGTCGCGGCAGGCGGCGTTGCGCTTGCGCGGCGCAGTGTTCGAGGAAGGCGGGCAGGCGCACGGCGGCGTGTGTGCCGACGGCCTGGCGCCAGCGGCCCACGGGGTGCAGCGGCAGCGGCAGTTCGAAATCGTCGCCGACGGCGGCGACCGGATCGCCACGTCGCAGCGCGCGGCGTAGTGGATTGCCGTAGGCCAGGCGCAGGCCGTGTGGGCGGTACAGTGCGGCGTAGCCCAGCAGCTCGATGCTGCGGCGCAGTTCCCAGTGTGCGCTGGGCAGTGCGATGCGCGCGGCGGTGCGTTGCAGTTGTTCGCGCAGTGCGGGATCGCGCGCCGCCAGCAGGCCGCCTTCGTAGATCGACAAGCCCTTGCCCGCGGCAAGACTGAAAAATCCGATGTCGCCGGCCAGGCCCACGCTGGTGTCGCCGTGTCGCGCGCCGACGGCTTGCGCGGCATCTTCGATGACATACGCGCCGACGTTGTTGGCGACGGCCAGCGCGTCGTCGACATCGGCCACGCGTCCGCCCAGGTGGGTGGGCACGATGGCCAGCGTGCGTTCGTCGCAGGCGGCACGCAGGGCCTGCGGGTCCATGTCGAAATGATCGGGGCGCAGATCGCACGGCACCAGTTCCAGCCCGGCGCTGTGCACGGCCAGCGCCACCAGCGGGCAGGTGAACGCCGGAACCACCACGCGTCGCCGACGCGGCTGCTGTTCGTGCAGGGTGACCAGCGAAATCAGCAGGGCGGCGGTGCCGGAGCAGGTCAATTGCAGCGGTGGCGTGTGCAACAGCCGGGCAAGATCGCTCGCCAGCGACGGCCGGCCCGGGCGCAGGTCGGCCAGGGTCAGCGGCAGGCCGGCGGTCGGGGGCAATTCGTGTCGGCGGCGGGGAAGCATGGGCGCAGGATGGGCCTAGGAGCGTGAGCGGTAGAAACCAAGGGGGCGAGGCAAAGCGATGTTGAGGCAGGTTTTTCGATCATTTGAGGAAGATAGCCGTAGCTATCTGACGAAAAGGAGCGGAAAAGCTGGCCAACAGCGCGAAGCCGCAGCCCCTTGCGTTTCTACCGCTCACGCTCCTAGCTATCGGCCCGTGTCGAATCATCCGTGAGTTCGGCGACATGCTCGCGGCTCTCGGCAAAACCGAGGCAGACGATGCCGGCGATGATCGCCACGGCGCCCAGCACGTGCGCCAGCGTCAGCGGTTCATTGAACAGCCACACCGACAGCAGCATCACCGACACCAGTTCCAGGTGCGAGGCGGCGAAAGCCGGGCCGATCGGCGCGTGCTTGAGCAGGGTCATCCAGGTGAAGAAGGCGCCGACGTAACCGATCACCGCGCCGTAGATCCACGGCTTGCCGAACAGGCGCAGCAGCCACGCGGCGTTGGCTTGCACCGGCAGCGCATGCATGCCGGCGTACTTGAAGCTGATCGCGCCGATCGAGTCGAAGCCCATCAGCAGCAGGAAGCCGATCAGGTAGAACCAGCCGCGCTTCATCCGCCCACTCCCACGATCACCACGCCCAGCGTCACCAGCAGGATGCCGGCCACGCGCAGGGAGGTGAGCTTTTCGCCGAACAGCACGCGACCGGCCACCATCACCGCTACGATGTTGATCGAGCCGAGCAGGATCGCCTGCGACAGCGGCAGCAACGACAGGAAGGCGATCCACGCCAGGAATTCCAGCACGTAGCAGGCAATGCCGGTCCACAACCATGGGCGACTGGCCATGTGCAGCCAGCGGGCGAAGCCGTCGCCTGCCGCGGGATCGCTGGCGGCGGCCTTGAATGCCAGCTGGCCGGTGGTGTCGAGGATCACGTTGACCAGCCACAGCCCGGCGACCAGGGCGGTGATGGAGCCTCCGGTCGGCATGTTCAGGCCGCGACGCGCTGAAGGGGGACGCCTTCGGCCACACGATCGAAGAACGCAGCCGAGCGATCGACCAGCAGGCGCCGCTGCTTGTCGATGGTGATCATGTGGTAGCTGTCGTCCAGCAACAGCAGCTCGGTCGGGGCGCTGACCGAACGCTGCACCAGTTCCGCGTTGCGGGTGCTGGCGACGTCGTCTTCGCTGGCATGGGCGATCAGGCAGGGGGCCGTCACCTGCGGCAGCTGGCGGCGCACTTCGGCGGCCAGGCCGTACATTTCCGCCAGCGAATGCCACGGGTTGCCCGGCAGGCCGGCAGCGGCGCTGTCGCCACCGAGCATGGCGCTGCTGATCTGCGCACGCAGGCGTTCGTCGCGGATGCCGTAGGGCGGCTGTTCCATGAAGCTGCGGTTGCGGCCGATGCCCAGCCGTTTCAGCAGCGGCAACAGGAACGACAGCCGCGCGATGCGCGGGATGCTCCAGCCGTCGTAGCGGAAGGTGGCACCGTACACGCCCACGCCGGCGATCTGCGCGGGGCGGTCGGCGGCCAGCTTCAGTGCCAGCAGCGCGCCCATCGACAGCCCGCCCACGAACAGGTGATCGACCTTCTCGCGCAAGGCGTCTGCGGCTTTTTCCACGCTGGCGTACCAGTCGTGCCAGTTGGTGGCGAGCAGATCGTCGACATCGCCGCAATGGCCGGCCAGCTGCATGCCGTGCACGGTGTAGCCGGCGCGGTTCAGGCCCTTGCCGAGCAAGCGCATTTCCATCGGCGTGCCGGTGAGGCCGTGGATCAGCAGGATGCCGCTGCGGCCACCCTCGAAGAAAAAGTCGGTTTGCTGGATCACGCGCGATACCTGAGAAGAGCGCGAACGACCGCCGTCACGGCGTGGTTCGGGAGGCTGGCAGTGTCGCAGCCTGCGGTTTCTCCGAGCTTTCGACGGCGTGGCTTTCGACGGCCTGACTTTCGACGGCCTGACTGCCAGCCGAACCGGGCAGGAAATGCACGACCACGCGCTGGCCGATGCGCAACTGCTCGGGATGCTCGAAGGCCAGCACGCATTCCACGGTACGCGTGTTGGCACGGATCTGCGGATCGCTTTCCAGCGGATCGGGACCATAGACCTGGCCCACGCGCAGTACGCGCGCCTCCCAGTGCCCGTTGCCGCTGCCGTCATCGTCGGCCACCTCGGCGCGCATGCCGGCGTGCACCACGCCGACGAAGCTCTCGTTGAGCTCGGCGCGCACGATGCGCGGCTTGTTCGGCAGCAGGGTGAACAGCGGGCCGGCCTCGGGGCTCACGCTGGCACCCGGCTGCGCAATCACGCGGATCACCTGGGCGTCGAGCGGGGCGCGCAGGCTGTCCTGCTGCAGTGCGTAGTTCGCTTCGGCCAGTTTCTGGTGGGCCATGGCCACGGCGGCCTGCGCCGCGGTGGCTTGCGCGCCGAGCTGGCTGCTCGCTTCGCGGGCGTCGTCGGCGCTCTGGCCGTCGCCGGCACCGGCCGCGGCGGCCGCGACCAGACGCTGTGCGCGCAGCTTGGCCGAGGCCTGCTTGATCGTGAGCAGTTCGAGTTGGGCCTGCGCCTGCTTCAATTGCGCCTTCGCCGCGTCCACGCCCAATTGCGCCGCGCGACTGTCGAGGCTGGCGAGCAGTTGTCCGCGTTTCACCTGTTCGCCTTCGTGCACGGCGACGCTGGCGAGGGTGCCGGCGCGCGCCATCGACAGCTTCAGCAGGCCGCCTTCGATGTCGATGCGGCCGCGTGCCACGGCGACATAACTCGCCTGCGTGGCGGTGGCGGGTGGCGGCGCGTCGGCCTGCTTCGAACAGGCGCCCAGCAACGTGGTGACCAGCAAGAGGCCGCCGATGCCGAACAGGGCTGGACGGTGCCGGGTCCAGGTCGGAGCAGGTGCAATCGACTTCATGATGAGATCTCGGGTGAAGCCACGTGGGTGGCGTCGCGGCGGCGGTCGCTGAGAATGCGGCCATCTTCCATGGCCAGCACGCGATCGGCGTGCGCGACCAGGCGCGGGTCATGGCTGACGCACAACACGGTGGCGCCGTGGGTGCGGGCGATGGTGTGCAGGATGCCGATGATGGTCTGGCCGTTGGCGGCGTCCAGTGCGCTGGTCGGTTCGTCGGCGAACAGCAGCTCGGGTTCCTTGGCCAGCGCGCGGGCAATCGCCACGCGTTGTTTTTCGCCGCCGGACAGTTCGGCCGGGCGCAGGTGCATGCGTGGGCCCAGGCCCACTTCTTCCAGCGATGCCGCGGCGCGGCGGCGGGTCTCGGTGCGGTCGAGGCCGAGGTAGCCCAGCGGCAGTTCCACCTGTTCCAGTGCGTTCAGCGCCGGGAACAGGTTGAAACCCTGGAACACGAAGCCGGTGTGCTGCAGGCGGAAGTGCTCGGTCTGGCGCCGGTTGAGTCCGCTCAGCGCCATGCCCAGCGCGTGCACGCTGCCGGTATCCGGCGATTGCAATCCGCTGAGGATCGACAGCAAGGTGCTCTTGCCGCAACCGGAAGGTCCGGAAATCAGGGTGAGCTCGCCGGCATGCACTTCCAGCGAGAGATCCTGCAGCACCGGGCTGCGCAGCCTGCCGGACACGAATGCCTTGCTCACGCCGCGAGCCTGCAGCGTGATGTTCGGCGATGGAGCGATGACGTCGGGCATGCTCATCGCAGCAGGCTCGCCGGATCGGCGCGGCGCAGGCTGCGCATGGCGGCGAGGCCCGAGACGATGGCCAGGCCCATGCCCAGCAGCAGGCAGACCACCGCAGTGATCGGGTCCAGGGTCACCGGTACGTCATGGCTGCGCGCCAGCAGCAGCAGCAGGACGCCGAGCACGATGCTGCCGAGCAGGCCGATCGCGCCGACCCAGAACGCCTGCTCCATCACCACCTTGCGCAGCGATCCCACGCCCACGCCCAGCGCATTGAGCGTGGCGTACTCGCGGATCGAGCCGATCACGGCGGCCATCAGGGTCTGGCTGGTGATCACCGCGCCGACCAGGAACACGATGCCGGCCAGGAACAGCACGCCGGCGCCGGCGCCGGTGTCGAGGATCCAGTACATCTGCGAACGGCGCGCGAAATCATCCGCGGTCCATACCGTGTAGGGGCCGAACGTGGATGCGCCGCGCAAGCGTTCCGCCACGCTTGCGGCCATGGCCGGGTCGCGCAGCTTGGCCACGTAGAAGGTCATCCGGTCGGTGTCTTCGGGGTCGCCGTCGAGCATGCGCGCGGTATCCAGCGAGGTCATCACGTTGACCCCGCCCAGCGCCCGCAGGCCATGGCTGATGCCGACCACGTGCACGCGCTGGCCGTTGATGACCCCGGTGCCGCCAAGCTTGACGCCGAGGCTGGAAAGGTCGGCCTGGTCGACGATCACCGCGCCCGGCTCCTTCAGGCGTGCGCGCAGCTCCGGCGACAGGGCTTGCGAGAACATCAGTCCGTCCGGGTTCGGATCGATGCCGCAGATGAACACGGGGACGCCGCCAGTTCCCTGGGTGCCGCGCCAGTTGCCGTCGACCCAGTCGAACGGTTCGACGCGGCTCACGGCCGGATCCATGCGCAGGTGCATCGCCACGTCGCGGTTGATCGGCTGGCCCAGGCTCACGCTTTGCGTGCCGGGATAACCGGCCCAGATGTCGGCCGAGGATTTGGTGATGTAGACGCTGGCGCTGCCGAAGATGCCCAGCACCAGCGCCGCCTGCAGCAGTTGCAGCAGGCCGGCGAAACCCACCGCGAGGATGGCCGGCAGGAAGCGCCGCCATTCGTGGATCAGCGTCTTGCGTGCAAGCGCGACCATCAGGGCGTTCCCTGCACCGATGGCATGGCCGGTTGGGGCGCGGCCGCGTCGTGGTCGGCAGCGGCGCCAGTCGGCTGGTCGGCCTTCGGCAACGGTGCGCCGCCAAGCGCCTTGTACAGGGCCACGTAGGCCAGGTCGCGGGCAGTACGGGCGGAGACCAGTTCCGCCTGGGCCTGGCGTTGTTCGATCAGACTGTCCTGCACTTGCAGCGTGCTGCCCAGGCCCAGTTGCTTGCGCTTGCGCACCGCGGCCGTGCGCGAATCGAGCGCCTGCACGGCACGCTTCGTGGCCGCTTCGCGCAGATGCAGCTGGTGCAGGTCGCCGAGATCGGTTTCCACTTCGGCCACGCCTTGCAGTACGGCTTGTCGATAAGCCAGCACGGCGGCGCGCAGTTCATGGTCCTTGGCATGCGCCCGGGCGACCCGCTGGCCCCAGTCGAACAGCGGCACGTTGATGACCGGGCCGAGCGAGAAGATGCCTTCACCGGTGCGCGCACGATGATTGCGCGCGATGTTGACCGACCATTGCAGCGAGGTGCCGATGCCCAGGTGCGGATAGATGTCGGCGTGGCTGATGCCGGCCTCGCCCGCGGCGCGCAGCACGTCGGCTTCGGCGCGGGCGATTTGCGGCTGGGTGCGCAGCAGGTCGGCCGGCACGCTGGTCAGCTGCCAGTGGCCCAATTCGGGCTGGACGCCGCCCGGCTGCAGCCATTGCGGATCGGGCTCGTTCTGGCCGAGCAGCACGGCCAGCTGCTGCGCGTTGGCGTTGATGGCCTGTTGCGGTCCGGTCAAGGCGGCCTCGGCGCGCGCGACGTCGGCAGTGGCCGCGGCCACATCGTCGGGCGACACGAGTTTCAGCTGTTCGCGTACCTTCAGCAGGCGCAATTTCTCGCGGCGGGCCTGGCAGGCGTCATCCAGCAGTTGTGCCTGCCGCTGGGCCGAGCGCAACTCGATCCAGCGCCGCGCTACCTCGGCCACCAGCGAGACGCGCGCGCCGTGCAGGTCGGCATCGGCCGCGTCGAGGTTGCCCTTGGCGATCCGTCCGCTGTTTTGCCAGGCACCGAACAACGGCAGCTCCCATAGCGCGTCGAAGCCGACGATGAAATACGAGGCCGTGGTGTCGGGGTTGATGACGTCGTTGGTGTCTGCGTTCAGCTTGGGCAGATAGTCATCGTGTGAATGCCGGTTCAGCAGGCGCGCGGCACGCACGCGTTCGGCGGCTTGGGCGAGATCCAGGTTGCCTTGCAGCGCACGATCGACCAGCGCGTTCAGCTGCGGGTCGTGGAAGGCGTGCCACCAGTCGTGCAGGTCGGCGGCCGGGGCCGCCACCGGTGAGGCTTGGGCGTTGCGCCATGCGCTGGGTACCGGCGGCTTCAGGTCCGGCAGTGCCGCGGCGCTGCAGCCGACCAGGGCCACCGCAAGCAAGGCGGGCAACAGGCGCAGCGAGGTTGCCATCCGCCGGTAGGGGCGCAGGATCAGCGAAAAGCGCGGGGCAGGTGCGGGCAAGGCGGGGTTTCTCGGCACGCGGGAGCCATAAGCATAACCGGTAGAGGCTTACGATTCGCTTCATCGCGAGACGTTGCGGAAAGGGGACCGAAAGGCATGCGCCGTTAAGGTGGCGCCCTCTGATACCGGAGCGGTCCTACGTGAGCGGTTGGAACATCCTTTGCGATTTTGACGGCACCATCTCGGTCGAGGACGTGATCGACTCGTTGCTGGACCGTTTCGGCCGTCCCGGCTGGGAAGCGCTGGAGCGCGACTGGCGCGCCGGCCGCATCGGCTCGCGCGAGTGCATGAGCGGCCAGGTCGAACTGCTGCAAATGACCCGCGCCGAGCTGGACGAGCACCTGCGCACGCTGTGGATCGACCACGCCTTCCCGGGTTTCGTGGCCAAGGCGCGCGAGCTGAACGTGCCGATCCGCATCGTCAGCGACGGCCTCGATCATGCGATCCACCAAATCCTCGGCCGTTACGGTCTGGATGACCTGCCGCTGGCCGCGAACCATCTTGCTCCCGCAACGCCGCCGAAGCAGTGGCAGCTGACCTCGCCGTTCCAGGCCGAAGGCTGCCGCAGCGGCACCTGCAAGTGCGCCTGCGTGGCGCAGGCCCGCAGCACCGGCGCCAGGACCTTGCTGATCGGCGACGGCGCCTCGGATTTCTGCGCGGCCGATCACGTCGACTTCGTGTTCGCCAAGCATCGCCTGATCGAACACTGCCGCGCCGCCGGCATTCCCTACATGCCGATCACCGGCTTCGAGGACGCGCTGGAATTCCTGCCGCGCCTGGTCGACGGTACGCTGGCGCACCACGCGCGCTATCACGAGGCAGCGGCGGCCTGAGCGGTCGCTGCATCTCCCGTAACACTCTCCACCACCGTTCCCCCGGACCCATACCATGAACATCGACAAGAACGCCGTCGGTTTCATCGACGACGCGCAACTGCTCGCCGACGAGGCCAAGTACAGCTCCTTCGGCGACACCGTGCATTACGTGGACCCGCCGAAGATCTTTCGCCACGGCGAAGGCAGCTACATGTTCGACACCGCGGGCACGCCGTTCCTCGACCTGCAGATGTGGTACTCGGCGGTCAATTTCGGCTACGGCAACAAGCGCCTGAATGACGCGCTGAAGAAGCAGATCGACGTGCTGCCGCAGGTGGCCAGCCAGTACCTGCACCAGACCCGCATCGAGCTGGCCAAGACCATCGCGCTGGACGCGAAGAAGAAGTTCGGCCTGGACGGTCGCGTGCACTTCAACGTGGGCGGCGCGCAGGCGATCGAGGATTCGCTGAAGATCGTGCGCAACGCCAGCAACGGCAAGAGCCTGATGTTCGCCTTCGAGGGCGGCTACCACGGCCGCACGCTGGGCGCTTCGTCGATCACGTCGAGCTACCGCTACCGCCGCCGCTTCGGCCACTTCGGCGAGCGCGCAATGTTCCTGCCGTTCCCGTACCCGTTCCGTCGTCCGAAGGGCATGAGCGCCGAGGAATACTCCGACAGCTGCGTGAACCAGTTCGCGCGCCTGTTCGAGACCGAATACAACGGCGTGTGGGACCCGAAGACCAACCAGTGCGAATACGCCGCGTTCTACGTCGAGCCGATCCAGGGCACCGGCGGCTACGTGATCCCGCCGCCGGGCTTCTTCCAGGGCCTGAAGAAGGTGCTGGACAAGTACGGCATCCTGATGGTGTCCGACGAAATCCAGATGGGCTTCTGGCGCACCGGCAAGCTGTGGTCGATCGAGAACTTCGGCGTGACGCCGGACATCGTGGTGTTCGGCAAGGCATTGACCAACGGCCTGAACCCGCTGTCCGGCCTGTGGGCGCGCGAAGAGCTGATCAACCCGACCGTGTTCCCGCCGGGCTCCACCCACAGCACGTTCAATTCCAACCCGCTGGGCACCTCGCTGGGTCTGGAAGTGATCAAGATGGGTTACGAACTGGACTACGAGACCACCGTGCCGAAGAAGGGCGCGCATTTCCTCGAAGGCCTGCGCGACCTGCAGAAGCGGCACAAGGAAATCGGCGACGTCGATGGCCTGGGCCTGGCGCTGCGCGCCGAGATCTGCACCGACGACGGCTTCACGCCGAACAAGGCACTGCTGGACACGATGGTCGACATCGGCCTGGCCGGCGACCTGGAGCACAACGGCAAGAAGATCGGCCTCGTGCTCGACGTGGGTGGCTGGTACAAGAACGTGATCACGCTGGCGCCCTCGCTGGACATCACGCACGAGGAGATCGACCTGGCCATCGCGCTGCTCGATCAGCTCCTCACCAAGGCCAAGAAGCAGTCCGCCTGATCATGGCGTCCGGGCGCCCGTGCGCCCGGACGCTTTCACTTTAAGTGTTCGAATTTCCCATGCAGGGGAAGCTGGCACGTACGGCGATGCCGGGGGCTTGTCATGAGCTCCGGGCGTCGCCGTTTTTTTATGTGGCGGGAAAGCGCACTTCCACCCGGAATCCGCCGGCGTCGCCGGAGCGGTAGCGCACGCTGCCGTGATGGCGCTCGGCGATGCGCTGCACGATGGCCAGTCCCAGGCCGCTGCCTTCGGCCTTGCATCCGGGAACCCGGAAAAAGCGTTCGCCCAGCCGGGCCAGCCATTCGTCCGGCACGCCGGGACCGTTGTCTTCCACGCCCAGGCAGATGTTCGCGTCCTCGCGCGCCAGCGTGATGGTCATGCTGGCGCCGCGTCCCGCGTAGCGCAGGCCGTTGTCGATCAGGTTGTCCAGCAATTCCTGCAAGGTATGGCTGTCCGCCTCGATCCACTGCGGTTCCGCGGGACCGTCGTAGCCAAGGTCGATGCCGGCCGCCAGCGCCTCGTGCACGCGTCGGCGGACCAGGTCGGGAATCAGTTCCGCCAGGTCCAGCCGGGTGGAGGCGGCGGCATCCGGTTCGGTCGATTGCGCGCGGGTCAGCGCCAGCAGCTGGCTGGAAGTGCGGTTGGCGCGTTCGATGAGTTGCCGGATGTGCTGCAGCGAGTCGCTCACGGTGGCAGGATCGGGATGGGCCTGGGCCCGCTCGGCGTGGACGCGCAAGCCGGCCAGCGGCGTGCGCAGTTGATGCGCGGCATCGGCGATGAAGCGCTCCTGCAGCGCCAGCATGTTGCGCAGGCGCGCGAACAATTCGTCGATGGTGCGGGTCAGCGGCAGGATTTCCACCGGCACGCCGGTTTCACCGATGGGCGACAAGTCGTGTTCGCGCAGGGCCAGGCGGGCAGACAGCGGATCGAGCTGGCGCAGGCCGGTGCGCACGCCAAACCAGACCAGCAGGAACACCGCGAGGATCAGCACCGCCTGCGCCGGAATGCTCAGCAGCAGGATCTGCCGGGCCACCAGGTGGCGATCGCGCAATGTCTCGGCCACGGTGACGGTGAGGATGTCGCCGGGATCGCGTGTGTTGGGCATCGTGACGCTGGCGGCGCGCAACGAACGATGGCCGAGGTGCACATCGTAGAGCCGGGGCGCATCGCTGAGCCGGCCCAGGCCGGCAGGCGGTTGCAGGGTATTGTTGCCGGCGAGCAGGCCGTGCCGGGCGCTGCGTACGCTGAAATAGCTGTAGTAGTTGTGGCCGCCAGGATCGTATTCGAGCAGGAAGCGGGCCTGCGGCGAGATGCGACCGTCCGGGTCCTGGGTGGCGAGCATCTGCTGCAGCGTGAGAGCGTCGCTGGTGAGGCTGTCGTCGTGGACCCGATTGGAATAGATCAGCGCGCCGGCATAGGTGATCAGGCTGTTGAACACCAGCAGCAGCATCAACGGCACCAGCAGGATGATCAGCAGGCGTTGGCGCAGGCTGTGCCGGCTTTCGGGCAGCAACAGCCGGTACAGCCACGGTTGCAGCTGCAGCATGCGCCGGCGGGTCATGCGCCTTCGACCTCCTCGAGCAGGTAGCCCAGGCCGCGGATGGTGCGCACCTGGGTGCCGGAGTCGGCCAGTTTCCGGCGCAGTCGATAAAGGGCGATGTCCAGTCCGTTGTCGGTGAGCTCCTCATCCCAGCTGCACAGGGCTTCGGTCAGCTGCGCGCGGCTGGTCACGCGATCGGGGCGTGCGGCCAGCGCCTCAAGCAGGCCGAACTCGCGCGCGGTGAGTTCCAGCGGCGTGTCGCCGACCCAGGCGCGATGTCCCGGCAAGTCCATGCGCAATCGGCCCAGGGTCAGTTCCGGCGCGCCTTGCGCAGCATAGCGACGCAGCAGGGCACGCACGCGGGCCTCGAATTCGGCCAGCGCGAAGGGCTTCACCAGATAGTCGTCGGCGCCCAGGTCGAGCACGCGCACGCGCTCGCGCAGGCCTTCGCGGGCAGTGATCACGAGGATGGGCAGGGTGCTTCCGCGCTTGCGTACGCGCTCCAGCACCTCGCTGCCGTCGAGCGCGGGCAGGCCGAGGTCGAGGATCAGCAGATCGTAAGGCGTTCCCCGCAACGCCTCGTCGGCACTTTTCCCGTCGGCGACATGGTCGACGGCATGCCCGCTCTGGCGCAGCGTGGCACTGATGCCAGCGGCGATGGCGGGGTCATCCTCGGCAATCAGAAGGCGCATGGATGGACAACTTTCTTGGTGGGCCCACCAGGACTCGAACCTGGAACCAAAGGATTCGCGTATTCCGAAGGTTTCCCTCCGGCGCGGACTATCTCTTCGCCCTCCGTTCGCGTGAACGGGTGGGGCGCGGGACGCTCTAGCCTGTGATCAAGGACACTGAAGTCCCCAGGTAGTCTCTGCACCTTCCGTCGGTGTACCGACGGCTTGGCTCAGGGTCGCCACCGGCCGTGCCGCTGAGGTTTCCCTGAATTCATCCCGATCCCGTTCGCGGATTACGCCGCGGCGGCACCTTTTCGATGAGTCCTCTGCTCTAACCATTGAGCTATAGGCCCTTGCTGCACATGGTAGCCGTAGTGTTGCCGGACCGCCACGCTTGCGCGTGGGGTTCTTCGCGTCTCGTTGGGTGCCGTGCCCAAAAGCCGAAGCCCCGCATGAGCGGGGCTTCGGGTGTGCGTGATGGCGAGTGCGATCAATCCACGTCGAGGAACGAGCGCAACTGTTCCGAGCGGCTCGGATGACGCAGCTTGCGCAGGGCCTTGGCTTCGATCTGGCGGATGCGCTCGCGGGTGACGTCGAACTGCTTGCCGACTTCTTCCAGCGTGTGGTCGGTGTTCATGTCGATGCCGAAGCGCATGCGCAGCACCTTCGCTTCGCGCGGGGTCAGGCCGCCGAGCACGTCGCGCACGGTTTCCATCAGGCCGGTCTCGGTGGCCGACTCGACCGGCGAGCTGGCGTTGCCGTCCTCGATGAAGTCGCCCAGGTGGGAATCCTCGTCGTCGCCGATCGGGGTTTCCATGGAGATCGGCTCCTTGGCGATCTTCAGCACCTTGCGGATCTTGTCCTCGGGCATCTCCATTTCCTTGGCCAGCTCCTCCGGCGTGGCCTCGCGGCCGAACTGCTGCAGCATCTGGCGGGAAATGCGGTTTAGCTTGTTGATCGTCTCGATCATGTGCACCGGGATGCGGATGGTGCGTGCCTGGTCGGCGATCGAGCGGGTGATCGCCTGGCGGATCCACCACGTTGCGTAGGTCGAGAACTTGTAGCCGCGGCGGTACTCGAACTTGTCGACCGCCTTCATCAGGCCGATGTTGCCTTCCTGGATCAGGTCGAGGAACTGCAGGCCGCGGTTGGTGTACTTCTTGGCGATGGAGATCACCAGGCGCAGGTTGGCCTCGACCATTTCCTTCTTGGCGCGGCGGGCCTTGGCCTCGCCCACGCTCATGGCGCGGTTGATGTCCTTGATGTCGACCAGCGGCAGGAACAGCTTGCGCTCGATGGCGGCCAGCTTTTCCTGCTCGGCGTCGATCGCCTCGCGGTGGTTCTTGATGTTGGGCGACCACTTCTGGCGCTTGCGGCCGAGTTCGGCCGCCCACTCGAGGTTGCCCTCGTTGCTGGGGAAGGTCTTGATGAACTCGCCCTTGGGCATCTTCACCTGCTTGATGAAGATGTCCATCAGCACGCGCTCGTGGTGGCGGATGTTGCCCACCACTTCGCGCAGCTTGCGCACGAAACCGTCGATCAGCGCGCTCGGCAGCTTGAGCTTGAGGAACTCCTCGGCCATCTGGTCGCGCAGCTTGACGATTTTCTTGTCGGTGATGTCGGCGGCCTTGGGTGCCGCCTTCTGGAACTTGGCGTAGTAGTCGCGCAGCAGCTCGAAGCGGCGCTTCACCTCTTCCGGATCGGGACCGGTGGGGCCGGCTTCTTCCTCGTCGCCGGTGTCGTCGTCATCGCTGTCCTCGTCGCCGTCGGATTCCTCGTCGGTGCCGTTCTCGGCAGCCTCGGCGGCGGCGGCTTCCTTTTCCTTGCGGGCGAGGTCGGCGGCTTCTTCCAGATCGAGGAAGCCGGCCAGAATCTCGCTGAGGCGGCGCTTGCCGTCCAGGTGCTGGTCGTATTCCTCCAGCAGCAGCTCGATGGTCAGCGGGAAGCTGGCCAGCGCGGTCTGCACCTGGCCAAGGCCTTCCTCGATGCGCTTGGCGATGGCGATTTCGCCTTCGCGGGTCAGCAGCTCGACCGTACCCATCTCGCGCATGTACATGCGCACGGGGTCGGTGGTGCGGCCCACTTCGGCGTCCACGGCGGACAGCAGGGCAACGGCTTCCTCGGCGGCGGCCTCGTCGTCACCGCTGTTGCCGGGCGCGGCGCCATCGGAGATGGTGTCGTTGTCGGGGGCGGCGTCATGGACCTCGATGCCGACGCCCTTGAGCACCGCCATGATGTCTTCGATCTGCTCCGGATCGACGATGTCGTCGGGCAGGTGATCGTTGATCTCGGCGTAGGTCAGGTAGCCCTGTTCCAGGCCCTTGGAAATGAGCGCCTTGATTTCGGACTGTTGTTCGGGTGCTTTGTTGTTCATACCTACCGCCGCGGATGCAGGAACCGATCAGTATAGCGATGTGATGCTTTTTTGACCAGTTTTCAAGGTGAAAAATGTTTGAGTACGACACGCAAGAATCGCGCCAGATAGGCGTTTGCAGATGACTGTGGCGTTGCGCAGGGCATCGGGATTCAGCTGGCCTCCAGCCAGAAGGTGACCGGGCCGTCGTTGACCAGATGCACCTGCATATGGGCACCGAAGCGGCCGATTTCCACCCCGGGATGCGCCGCGCGCGCCAGTTCCACCAGTCGTTCGAACCAGTGCCGGCCCTGTTCGGGTGGAGCCGCAGTGGTGAAGCTGGGGCGACGGCCGGAGCGGGTGTCGGCGGCCAGGGTGAACTGGCTGACCAGCAGCAGGCCGCCGCCGGTATCGGTCAGCGAGCGATTCATCTTGCCGGCCGCGTCGGCGAATACGCGATAGCCCAGCATGCGTTCGAGCAGTCGCCGGGCCTGCGCCTCGCCGTCGTCCGGCTGCACCGCCACCAGCGCCAGCAAGCCGGGGCCGATCGCGCCGACGGTTTCGTCGTCGACGTCGACATGGGCAGTGCTGACGCGCTGGATCAGGGCGATCATGAAGGGCCGCGGGCCAAGGACGCCCCAGCATAGCGATTGCCGCCGGCGAGGCAAGCCCGGGCCGGGGGCAAGGGCAACAGGCACGGTTCGGGCTTATGGATCGGGCCTCTGGATAGCGCGTGATTCCGTTCGCCCTGAGCGTAGCGCAGCGAAGTCGAAGGGGCCGCAGGTGATTGCCCTTCGACTCCGGCCCTACGGGCCTACGCTCAGGGTGAACGGAGAGGTGTCGGCTGAACTTTGTCGCCAAGGAAGGTCTGATTCATCGTTTTTTGTTCGTCATTCCTGCGGAGGCACACTGCTGTCCGGAATAAATTCGCTAGTCCCCGACTCGTTCAGTCTCATGTCGAGCGGACTCATGCGAACAGCCCGGGTTGCCACGGTTCGCCGGGGTGGACGGTCTTTCGTCGCCGGTCGCGTCTACGTCCCGGCACCGCGCTGACCGGGCGTTGGAACAAGCCGGCGCGGAGCTCGGCAAGAAAGAGCCACAGCGTGGTGGCCGAGGTGCTGGCGCGATGGGCCAGCGCCACCAGCAGATAGGCCACCAGGGCGGTGAGGATCTGGATCTTCACCGCTCTCTCGCTGCGACCGAGGAAGCGCCGTAACCGCAGGTGTTGCTTGATCCACTTGAAGAAGA
>NZ_FOSR01000027.1 GCF_900114325.1 Rhodanobacter glycinis | reverse complement strand
ACGCGCGCCCAGGTGCCGGCGCTGGCGTCGGCGGGAGCGTTGGCATCGCGCGGGTGATCGAGCCGGTTGGCGGCGTTGCCGCCACGCTGCCAGTGCTGTTGCACGATCACGCGATGGTCGCGATCGGTGTGGATGGGGTTGCCGCTGCCGACCACGCTGGCGCTGGGCGCGGGATGGCGGCGCAGGCCGTGGCCGTCTTCCGTGTGTGGACGATAGGTGCGCACCAGCGGCAGGGCGATGAAGGTGTTGTGGCAGAGCGGGGTGTGGTCGTTGGCGAGACCGGTGGTGGATTTGGCACGCTCACCCGCCAGGGAGAGGGATGCAAAGGCGGCCCCCAGCGCGTTTTCGACAACACCTTGCACATCGGCATCGAGGTTGTTGCGGGCTTGATGGTGGACGCGCAGGCAGACCGGCGCCTCGACACTTTGGGTGATGCCGTCTCTGCGGGTTGCCGTTTTGATCGGAAGGGTTGATGGCCCCGCGAACCATGCGCTCATGGTGGCGCGGTATTGGCTAGTCGTTCGTCTTGGGCTTGGCGCCGAACGTGGGTGCTTTCACGCCATGAATGCCCCCGCGTGCGGCCCACGTTTTGGCGTTTGCGGCGGTCGTCGCGTTGATGCAGTTCGGCGTCTTGGCCAGCTCGCCGGGGTTGGCGGCACAGCGTTGCACCATGGCGGTACGCTCGGCGTCGTGAGCCTTGTACCAGTCAGCGGACTGGGTGGCTTCCTTGGGGCTGCAGGCGGCCAGAGGCGCCATGGCCATCATGATGAGCCATGCGTGGGTGGTTGTTTTCATGCTTCGTCATTGTTGCTGTCGGCACGTAATCCGCGTGCCCGGATGGGGCAAATCAAGCCTGCTGTTTGATCTGATGCCGGTTGGCAGGTGGCTCGTATGCCGCGTAACGGTAGGTGGGCGTGTCGATGGACAGAATCACGCCGGACTTCGGTAGATAGGAAATCTCGATGGAGCCATTGCCGTAGAGCATGAGCTGGCGATAGGTCGTCAGGCCGATGCGGAAGCGGCGATGCGGTGGCGCCCGGGTTTCGTCGGGCAACCACAGGTAATAGATGGCGCCGGCCATGATGCCGAGCGCGCTGTCGGCTTGCATCTCGAAGAAGCCCACTTTCTGCAGGCGTTCGATGGTGGTTTTTTCGACGGCTTTTTGGCCGGCCTTGTAGTCGGCGGAGACGTAACGGAAGGGCCACCGGATCAACTCGGCCATTACGAAGGCGGCGATGCAGAACAAGATCGTCACTCCAAGGTAGCCGAGCGAAACACCATTGCTCCGGCTATCTGGAACAAGCGCTATAACAATAGCCACCAAGCAGATAATGGCACAGATTGCCAATGGGATTCGTGACAGAGAAAGCTGTACGCCAACATACGCATACTCTTGACATGCTAGCTTGATCTTCATGTTTTATTATTTATCATATTAATGTTTCGTAATGGTAATTTACGAACTTAGGTCGCTGCAATGGCAGATGCAAAATCTCCCTGCTCGCGTACGGAATCACTGCCGTAATCAGCAGCACCACCGAAATAACAGTGCCTGGCCCACTGCAGCGTCTCCGGATCTTTCGTAAGATCAATGATAATGCTCACAACAACAATGCACCCTGTAATGACCCATACAACAGGGCCACCGAACAGCTCGGCAGCAGTCCCGGTGGCAAGTAGCGTACCAAACGACCAACCTAAAGACGCCGTCATAGCCACCTCCATAAGAGTGCGCGCAATGTAAAGCGTCACCATGCCCAACTCGTCGTCGCTCCACGCTTTTTTAGCATTAACGAGATCCACCACTGTCGCGATTAACATCCCCACCGCGCCCGCCCCAGCACCGCCCACACTCACAAACCGCAAAAACCTCCCCGACAACTGTTCGGCCATCGGTCCCAGCAACGGCAGCTTCCGCTCGGCGGCGCCTTCGACGCTCACCTTCACCACCTCGAACGCGCTGGCCGTGAGACCGGCGTAAGCCGCCACGAGCGTGGCCATCGCGCGGTACTGCTCACTCTTGAGCGCCTTGCGCTCATCGTCCAGTGCATTACTCCAGCCCAGCACCGCGAACATCGCCGCCACCGGCGCGATGAAGCCTGGCGTTTTCATGAAGCGCAGCGCCTTGCCGGCGTAGCTGTCCACCGAAATCGGCACCGCAATGTCGCTGGGGGCGGGCGATACCAGCTTGACGCGCTCGGCGGCAATCGCCGCTTGGGTCGCGGGCGTCAGGTTGGCCAGCGCTTGCGGGTCGGCCGCGCCGGCATCCAGCAGCAGGCTCCAACTGCGCACTTTGCCGTCCAGGCTCAGGCCGGCCTGCTTCATCTCGGCGTCCAGCACCCGCATGCGGTGATCCAGCGCTTCGGCGCGGCTGGCGGCGTCGCCGGCCATGCTTAACGGCTGCAGTTCTTGCAGGTTTGCATACGCCTGCTGGTACACCTGCCGTCGGGTGCCGGTGATTTCCACCCGCCGCACCGGCATGCCGGCGTGCATGCCCAGCACGGCGATCAAGTTGTCGCCCGCCTCACCACGCTGGCGCAGCGCGTCCACGAAGGGCGCACCCAGCTCGCCGATCAGTTCGGAGACGGCGCTTTGCGCTTCCAGCGCCTTGCGCGCGTGCTCGCCCGCGTAGCGCAGGTGACCGGCCACCGCGGCGTAGGTCTCAAACAGGCCTTTCCACGGGTCGGCCTTGATCGAGCCCGATTCTGGCTTGGTGGTGGCCGCCGTGGCTGCCAGTTGTGGATGGTTGTAGGTCAACGCGCGCCACAGGAGGTTCTTCGCTGCCAGCCCCGCCTGCAACCATTGGCTGTATTGCTTGAGGCTGGCGCCGTAGCCGCCGGTGCCGAGGATGCACGCCGCGAACACGGCCGTGAATCCCGTGCCGGTATTGATGTCGTGCGGGTCGAAGTGGTGGTCGAACACGGCGGCCAGCGCGGCGCTTTTCATCCAGCCGGCATGTGCCATCGCCAGCGGCACCATCCATTGCGCGTTGTACTGGTTCGACGCGCTGTCGAATTGCTTTCGGTACGCTTGCCGCTTGCCGTGGTCGATCGCCGCCGCATAGCGCTTCCACGCCTCATCGCGCGCTTGCTTCAACTCCGCCGCACTGATGGTTTCGTCCAGGATCGGCTGCGCCATCTTGCGGTAGCTCGGCAGCAGCAGCGCCGTATTGGGCATGGGCTTGTCGCCGCCGGGTAGCATCAGCATGTCCATATGCGCCTGGCGCTTGGCCTTGAACAAGTCTTCTTCGGCCTGCCGCTCCACCGCTTGCTGGATTTGCGTCAGCTCCGCATCCACCGTGGTTTGCCGCGCATACGGCGCGCTGAATGCCGCCCAGCGGGAGTTCATGTAGGCGGGCAGCTCCTGCGCGATACCGACGGGATCTTCCAGCGCCAGCACCAGACCCTTGCCTTCCACCAGCGCTTCGCATTCCTGCTTCAGCGTATTGGCCGATTGCGGGTGGAATCCGAACGGGCTGAAATTGAAGGCGATGGTGCCGTCGATCAATGGCATGGCGTATTCGGCCACCATCATGTCCACATTCATCACCTGGAAGCTGTGCGCCGGCTGTTTGCCGCCGGGCTTGCCACCATGAAACCACGCCGTTACGTCGATATCGCGCATGTGCTTCTTGCGCACGGCAACAGAAGCGTTGTCATCGCGCACTGCTTTCGTCCACCACGCGTCAGAAAAGCCGACCCAGATTTTGCCCGCGGTCTCCGGGTCCTGAATGGTGAGCACCGAGGCATTGGCAACTTTCGTCGCATCACGGGCACAGGCTGCATGAAAGCGGTCGCCGGCAGGTGGTGTTTCGTCGGTCAACGGCACCGCCGAAAGGCAGCCCTCCTTGTCAACTGCATAGGCCTCCCAATGATGGTGCGCTTCGTAATAGACATACAGATATCCCGCTCGCAGACGTCGCCCCGTGTAGATCGTTTCTGCGGCATCGAGTGTCACTTCCGGTTTGCCGAGGTAAGGCGTAGCGTCCGGAGGTAATGCACTGAACTTGTTGTAGCCATAGGTCTTGGTGGGGGCGACACCGTAACGCACCAGCAGGAGGGGTAACCCTTTCTTCTCGCAAAACTTGCACGGCGGGATCGAGGTAGTCATTGGCACGCTCCTTGTGACATAAGATTCGCTGAATCGGGCATTGCATGGGTGGATGTTGGTGCACCGAGTGCCTCGGCAATCGCTTGCCAGTCGGCATCCGTCCACAGGTTTGCGAGACGCTGATAGCGCGCGGGATGGCCAATGCAGCTTTGCAGCAAGGCCTCAACGCGAGGGTGCTTGTCGATGGCAGCATGCCAGCGCAAACCGTGTGAGGCGAAAGCCACTGCGTCATCACGATCAACCAACTGATACTGCTCGGCCCGAATCAGTAGTTTTTCTGCACGAGACCCCCACTCGGCTGGCGCGCTGCGCCACATCGACTCGGCATTCAGCACGGCATGGATGGCACCAATGCGCTGGACACGTTGCCAGGTGGCAGCGTCCAGATGGAAGTGCAGCGTGCGTACCGCGCTTTCGGGTGCGGACTCATGCATGTACCACGCGCCACGCAACGGCATGGCCCATGCCGAGACAGGGCCGAGCAAGGCGGACATTGCCTTGTTGGGTAGCATCCACGCAAGCTGTTCGAATACCGCAGGATCGTGAGCCAGGAACAATCCGCGTTGTCCCTGCGGAAATCGAGGGGCCAGAACATGTCGAAAATGCATGACCATGCGTTCGGCATCCGCCATGGTTTTCAGCAAGGCAACGCAAAGCGATGCCCCGATGGGAGGTGACTGACTCAAGAGAAGATGGTGCAACTTGTCGTGAGTATCGCCATGAATCTTGCTCAGATCGACCAGCTTCGGGAGCTGAACTGCCTGAGCGGCAAAACTCGCTGGCGCCAGCTCGTGCAGGGAAAACTCAGCCCACGCGGCATGGGCTGAATCGTCGCCTCGCAATGGGTCGATCAGCGCGAATGCGAACGAATCCAACTGGCGATGATCGAGGTCGATACGTTTCATGTCAGCCATCCAGCATCACCACGCTTTCATGGCTGGCTGCCGCACCCGCCAAGCGAATCTGACAATCCTTGATGGTGGCTGGCTTGAGTGCGGCCTGTTCGATCTGTGTGCTCTGCCCACCCGCCATCTCCCGCTGCGCCCCCTTGAACTCCGCCTTGCCCGGCGCACCGATTTCGATGTCGCCACCCTGAATCTTGAGATAGGCACCGGCAGCGGTGAGCAGGAGGTGTTGCTTGGCGCTGGCGGTGAGGCTGCCGTCGGTGCTGGCGAGGGTGATGGCTTTTTGTGCCGCGAAGTCGGCTTGGTCCTGCTGGGCTTGCACGCTGACCTGACCGCTGGCGGCGTGCAGGGCAATCCCGGTTTGTTTGACGGGGCGGCTGCCAGCTGGTTCGCTGCCTTGCGCATACAACGCGATGCCATTGGCGGCAACGGCGCTCCATTGGCCCTGGGCGACGAAGCTGAGGTCCTGCCCGGCGCTGAGCAGAGTATCGGTGCCGCTGACCCAGACGTGGTGTTGGGGGGTGACGGTGACCAAGCCGTCCTGGCCGTGGGCGATCAGGTGGGGCTCGCTCCACGCGGTGGCGCTGCCTTCGCCGCCGCCGATGCCAGCGCCAGCTGAGCTGCCGTCACGGGTACCGGCCAGGTGCTGGCTGGTCTGCGTTTGTGCGGCGATGGCGTTGAGCTTGTCCGCGGACGGCTCGTTCGGCAAGCCGGCCTGCTGCTTTTGCGCCACGTCGGTGAGGCTTTGCGCGAGCTGGCTGGCTTGGTCGAGCATGCCGATGGGTCCGCTGGCATCCATCTGCTGGCTGCCGCTGGCGCTGGTCAACAACAGGCCAGTGCCGCCGCGCAAAGCGCCTTGCGCCAGCGTGGACAGGGCCGCGCCGTAGCCAAGATCGGCCGCGCGCTGGTTATCGTCCAGATGCTTGAAGTGGCCGAGGGTGAGGGC